>CAKSQK010000001.1 GCA_934486785.1 uncultured Niabella sp.
CCGCCCTTTGTTCTTTCAAATTTTAATTCTTCTCTTGCCTTGTAAATTTATTGAATTGTAAACATAGGACGGGTTTGCAATAGCGGGGCTGAACGGCTTCGATTGGGCATCTGTGCAAGGTTCAACATTCGTTCTTCGATTGAACTTTAGTGCTAAAAATCCCCACCTTCGGCAATAGCCGAAACGTTATGCAGGTGCCAGATTTATATGAGTATTACAATAAATTAAGAAAGGCTGCCTTTTCTGAGACAGCCTCTTGTTTTTTATTATTCTTTAAATTTTATTTCAAATCCAGCGCCTGCCTGATCCTGTCCGACACATCCTGCAGGTGCATTTGTGTGCGCATATCAGAAGCGTTGCTGGCGCGCGCATCAACCTTTGTTTTCAGGCGCAGCAAAAATCCTCTTGCCACCGATGGTACATCCGTATTCAGAAAATTGGTGCTTGTGGCAAACGGCGGCACCGCTGCATCATTAGAAGTTGCGGATACCGGCGACGTGAGTTTTGAAAGTGCCGTTACATATTGCTTTTGCAAATTGCGGCGGTACTGCGGTATGGCGGCGCCTGTTTCCAATTCTTTCCAAATGCCCGCTTCCACATCAGCCAGCATCTCTTCCATTTTATAAGGGCTTGCGCTGGCAAAGCGGTTTTCACTTACAGCCAGCATATTCAGCCTGTCTCCGGAAAGTAGACTGTTCAGCACGTTTAATTGTACACGTGAAAAATAATCTTCACCAGCGGGGTTTGAGGTTTTATCCAGTATGTCTGCGTTTAAGATCCAATCGGGAGTTTCAAACAAATTCTTATGCAGGAATGCCACAGCTTCGCGCTGCTGTTTTTTATCAGTTGGCACATAAACTGCACCAGGCTCTTCCACACTTTTAAAAGTTTCTTCCACACCGCCCACATATTTCAGCACGTGGTTCATGTAGCGGTTGTACTGCACAAAAACCTGTTGCATAATCTCTGACAGGTTTTCGTAGCGGTCGGCTTCTTCCCTTGTCCATTGCGGAATACCAGCCACCACGCGTTTCAGGTTTCTTAAACCATATTCACTGGCCAGCATGGCATTATCGCCCACGGCTTCTGATTGAGAGCGCGGATCCCAGGGATTGGTTTCTGTGCCAAACCACAGGCGCGGGTTTTTCTTCAAAGCATCCACGATCCATTTATTGGTGATCTTTTTGTCTTCTTCCACATCAGTTGCGCCCGAGTAGCCATAACCCCATTTAATAGCCCATTCATCATATTCTCCAATGCGCGGAAACAAACCTTTGGGTGAAATATTATCTTCCGGCTGTGCCACATAGTTAAAACGGGCATAGTCCATAATAGATGGGGTATGGCCATTGGCTTCCACCCATTTTTTATCCCTCAGTTTTTCAACCGGCACGGTACTGCTACTGCCATGATTGTGGCGCAGGCCAATGGTATGGCCCACTTCGTGAGAAGATACAAAGCGGATGAGTTGTCCCATCAGCTCATCAGGAAACTTCATTTGCTGTGCCCTTTTATCGTTAGGCCCTGCTTGTATGAGGTACCAGTTGTGCAGCAACTTCATCACGTTGTGATACCAGCCAATATGGCTTTCCAGTATTTCGCCGCTGCGCGGATCGTGCACATTGGGACCATAAGCGTTTTCTATATCCGAAGCAAAATAGCGGATCACCGAGTAGCGCGCATCTTCAAGGCTCATGGTGGTATCGTTCTTAGGCCATTCTTTTGCATAAATGGCATTTTTAAATCCGGCCTTTTCAAATGCTTTTTGCCAGTCGTTCACGCCCTGCATCAGGTAGGGAACCCATTTTTTTGGCGTAGCCGGGTCAATATAAAATACGATCGGCTTTTGAGGTTCTACCAGTTGTCCATTACGCCACTTATTGTAATCCTGCGGTTTGGGTTCCAATTTCCAGCGAACGATAAAGGTTTTTTGCTGGGCACGTTGCTGGTCATCGGTAAATTTGGTGTATCTGTTGGCAAAATAGCCTACACGTGGATCGAAAAGCCTGCGCGCCGCTGGCGTTTTTGGTAATAATAAGAAGGAATTGTTCATTTCAATGGTAACTGCCCCGGCTGCCGATGCCACAGGAAAGTTTCTTGTTTTGGATGGAGTGGGTGTAGGCATTGGTGACGGTGGGTTGGCGGCAAATGTTTTTACCGTACGCACTTCTACGTTGATAGGATAAGCACTTACTTTTTGAATGAACGACCTGTCAGGAATAAGGTTGGACAGGTTGAGCGCCCGCTTTAAATTCGGGTTAAGGCTTACTGCTGCATTATCGCCAGCCAGGTAACTGGTTACATCAATCACTGAAGTTTTATTACCCACAGCTTTTAATGGAAACGCGGCAATAATTGGATTGGCGTTGGAAAGCTCTACTGCTTTATAAATCTCGTCAGTAGAATCCGCCACGGCAATGGTAGCTACCAGGCGCAGCAAAATGTTTTTATCGGGTCCTTTTTCAAAACGGATCATCTGGTTATTGGCCTGCTCGCCGCCATACAGGTTGGCGCCGCCGGGCACACTTACGTAGCGTGTAACTATTAATATGTCACGATTCATCAGGCTGTCGTGAATTTCAAAAAACCAGGTTTTGTCAACTTTGTGTGTCCAAAAAAGTCCTTTTTGTGTAATGGCTTCTTTGGTGATTACTTCACTGTAAGGTTTTATTTCATCCCTTTTTGCGGCAGGGCGTGCGCCTGTGCCGCTGGTATCACGTGTTCTGTTTATAACAACGGTATCTTTTTTGGGTGCAGGCACACCGGGTTTTGGCGGAATGGTGTCTCTGGGCGTGTCCTGTGCTGCTAAGCTATACGAGCAAAACAGCAGAAACCAAAATAACAAATGTTTCATGTACTCTTATTTTTTAGTATGCCGCAAAGCGGCTGTTTTAATTGTTACATGTAATGCATCAAGATACGATTCCCTGTTTTGGAAGCAGTATTCTTTTGGCTATTTCATGAATTTATTTGATAAAGAAACAAATGCTGAATGAGAAAACAAAATTATTTATGATGTACGGTATTACCTTCCTATCAAAAAGCCAAAACCAAGGTCTTCTATAATATCGCCGGCCCAATCTACCACTTTGGGAATGGTTTTACCGGCGTTGATACGGCGCGTGTAAGAAAGCCTGTAATCGTTATTATGGGTGAGGTAACGGTTATCGTTGGTTTTACCGGTAAGAAAAAGCCGTTTGGTAAAATAGCTGAACGCCAGCTCCCAGCGCGGTGTATTGTAACCTACGCCACCTCTGAAACTGACATTAGGATCAAACCGCCAGCGCTCATCAACTGTTTCCATAGCGGTAGCAGTATTGTATTCTTTTACATAGCCTACATCAGCATTGAGCGCCCCGATTGCGGTTACAAAAAAATGTTTGCCTGCAACAAAAGTGTGGCCATAACCTGCACTGGGCCCAAAAAGAAAATAATTCACTTTGTTTACCTGGGCCTGAGGGTAAATATTTTGATAAGCAGATGGTATCAAAGCGCTGTCGCCTTTTGCGGATCCGGAAAAAAATTCAACACCTGCCAGCAGCGAGCCTGCTGATCTTTTTTGCCATGAATCATATTTAAATGGCGGGCGGGCAGTAAATTTTTTGCTGTTGAATATCCACAGGCCACTTGCGCCCAGCAGCCTTGTGGCTACATCGGGCCGCACGTAAAAAAGCTCCTGCGTATAGGGTGGAACCGCGTCTGCACGCATATACATGCCTTTATGCAATTGAAAATAAATACCCGCGATAAATTTACGAGCAGCAAAAGTTGTATTCAGGCTGAGCGTTTTTGTTTTGCCTTTGCCTTTATTAAAATCCGGGTCTATGAGGCCAATACCATACGATGCTGAGAGTGATAACCAGTCAAAACCCACGCGAAGCCCTAAACCCACGGGAGCATTAGTATAATAGCGAACACGGTCCTTAACTTCCGGCGTAGTGAGCGTAAAAGCCGATGCATTTTTTACCATAAAGGGTGTTATGATAAGCTTGCGCCGGAACCTTTCATAATAACTGGTATCTGTTTGCAAACTGTCGGCCTGTGCAAATGCCATTACACCAATCAGACTGAATATGGAAAATAGGGCAACTCGTTTTAAATACATGCAGATGTAAATTAATGTATACTTTAACAATATTGGTTAACGCTGCCCGCACTGTAAAACTTATATTACGCCCAGGCGCTTTTTAACTTCTGGTACCACTTTGGTTCCAAACAATTCAATTGACCGCATGGTAAGCTCGTGAGGTACAAAGCCCAGGCTTGCCTGCGCAAAAAATCTTGTAAAGCCAAAGAGCTGGTGCTCGTAAATGATCTTTTCTGTTACTTCTTCAACACTTCCCACCATCAGCGATCCTTTAGGGCTGCGCATGTACTCGTATTGATCCCTGCTCATGGGCTGCCAGCCACGGTCACGCCCCACGCGGTCCATCATTTGTGCATAATACGGGAAAAATGTATCGGCAGTTGCCTTACTGTCATCACCAATAAATACGTGGTTGTTTATGCCCACCTGTATGTCTTCTTCTTTTTTACCCAATTGCATGGCGCTGCTTTTATACAGGTTGATAAAGCGTGTAAACTGTTCGGGCATGCCGCCAATAATGGCCAGCATAAGGGGCAGTTCTAATTTTGCTGCGCGAATAGCTGATGCCGGTGTGCCGCCTGCCGCCAGCCATACAGGCATGCTTCCTTCCACGGCTCTTGGGTACACGCCCAGGTTATTGATGGAAGCCCGGTGCCTACCTTTCCATGAAACCTTTTCTGCCTGATTGATCTCAAGCAGCAGATTAAGCTTTTCTTCAAAAAGCTCGTCATAATCCTGCAGGTTGTAGCCAAATAAAGGAAATGATTCGATAAAAGAACCGCGACCCGCCATAATTTCAGCCCTGCCGCCGGAGATAAGGTCTACCGTGGCAAACTGCTGGTACACGCGTACGGGGTCTTCTGAACTTAATACCGTAACCGCGCTTGACAGCTTTATGTTTTTTGTAACCGCTGCTGCCGCTGCTAAAATGGTTGTGGGTGATGATACGGCATAATCTGGCCGGTGGTGTTCTCCTACGCCGTACACATCAATTCCAAGCTCGTCAGAAAGTTTTATTTCTTCCAATAAATTTTTAATTCGTTCCTGTGCGTGAATGCCTTTGTTGCCGCTTTCGGGCGCCATATCAGCAAATGACATCAATCCAAATTCTATTTTTTTCATATCCATTTTTGCTCAAATATAGTTTACTAAAACCATGCCCCGATTGATGTAAGATAAGAACGCAGCAGGGAGGTTTTTATAAAGTATTTGGCATGAGAGGCGCAATCTGATGCAAAAATTTTTGATGTTCATCCGGCGTGATGATCATTTTTTTTGAGGTGTTGGTCGTTAATAAAATGGCATTGTTAAGGTTGGTTGCGTACCATTGCATTTTACCAAGTTTTTTATTGTAATAACTTCCATAATAACCCAGAAAGCCGCCGTTGCCCAAGGTTCTTATCGAATAGCGAAGATCTGCGCGTTCTATCTTTTCAGCTTTACTGATGGTGCTGACAGGTATGCTTTTGTTACCAAAAGGCCGTTTTATGACAATGCTATCGCCTGATAATATATATTGGGTGGTGCTGAAACCCCAGCTAATAATAAAAGCGGCTACTAAAAGCACGGCGGCTACGATTAATCCAAACTGACTGATATCTATAAATAATAAGGTTCCTATCGCGATAGCATTGATCAGCATTACAACAGCGGTGATCCATTTGGCCTGTTGATCCAGGCTTGCTTTAAATACCATGTTATTTTAATTTTAAGATCCAGCTTGTCATTATATCCAGTACTTCGGGCGAAATGGTTTCTTCAATCTGGCCATACTCAGCTACCGAGCCTGTTTCGGCTTTTTGAAACAGGTGGTTCAGGTTCGGCAGTTCCACAATCTTATAATTTTTATTTCCGGCTTTTTCAAGGCCCAACTTCCAGCCGGCAAGGTTTTCTTTTGCAGAAACCTGTATGTCTTTACTGCCATTAAGGGCCAGCACCGGGATTTTTAATTTTGTGATATATGCCTGTGGGCTAAATTTTAAAAAGTATTGGAACCACGGGCTTGCGATCATGTTTACCTGCTGGTCAATAACGGTTTGCTTTTGCTCAGGCGTCAGGCTTTTGAGCGCATCTGTTTCAGGCATTGTATTTAAAAACGCTTTAACGTCCTGGGCAAAATTGCTGCCTTTGTAGTCTTTTACAAATCCAAAGATCTTCTGGTTTTGCGCTGTTGCTGCCTGCGCTGCGCTGTCACTGCCGCCGCTGGATTTTGTAACATCAAAAGTTTGCTTTAGCATTAAGTCATAAATATCAATACCCGGCCCGGCCAGCGAGATAATGAATTTCACATTTTTATTACCGGCAGCTACCATCGGCGCTATCATGCCTCCCTCGCTATGGCCAATCAAACCGATATTATTATAACCACGCTTTGTTAAAAAATTCACAGCCGCATCAATATCCGTTGCAAAACCGGCAGTAGTGCCAGCTTCTTTTCCTTTTGTTGAACCGCCCACACCGCGGTCATCTAAGCGCAGCACCCCGATACCATTTTTTGTAAGATGGTCGGCAATTACCCAAAACGGCTTGTGCTCAAAAAGGGTTTCATCCCTGTCCTGGTCGCCGCTGCCCGTAATGAGCACCACCACGGGAAACTGTTTTTGATCCTTAGGCGTGGTTAATGTTCCGGCCAGGGTATTTATATCAGCAGGATTGGTAAACTCCACCTCTTCAATCTGGTAATTGAAGGGAGGTTTTGGTGTTTGCGGCCGGTTGGCTGGTTTGGCAGCGCCCTTTTTAAATGTCAGCGGCAGGCTCATACCCATTTGAGTAAAAATACCCGCAATACTGTCGCCGGCAAGCGTACCTTTATATACAGCCTGTATCACTTTGATCTCAAACTGCAGTTCATTACCTGAAAACATTACCTTACTTACCGGTATGCCGTTTGCACCCTGCGCAGGGCTGTCCATAGTAGCAGTTAGCGAATCGCCTTGCTGATGCAGGTGTAATACCAGTGGCAGCTTCATACCCTGTACAAATAAATCACCACTCCATGTGCCGGTTACTGACTGCGCATTGGAAAAATGCAATGCACACATGACGGTTATAAAAAGTAAAAATCTTTTCATGGTATCAATATTTAAAATTAACGGGCATAAAGGTCGAAAAAATAATTTGATCCTTTACAAGATCACATTAAAAAACCGCTCTGCAAACAAAGCGGTTTACTAAATTTTAAAACTTATTCGACAAGCAACGTAGAGGTCGGTAGGCAAATATATGGTAATTGAATACATTCCTAACGATTGTTAGCGTAAAAGTTTTACACATTTATAACAAGCCCGTCAAAAGCGGTTTGGCGAGTGGCAGGTAATTGTTTGTTTACCAGTTCGTTCAACCCCATTTGATGAGAGATGTGGGTGAAATAAACCTGCAGAATTTCCAGTTCATCGGCCAGCGCGCAGGCTTCATCCAACGTAAAATGTGAAATATGTTTTTCCCGCCGAAGCGCATTTACCACCATTACCTTACTGCCTTTTATTTTTTGTTTTGATGATTCTTCAATTCTGTTGGCATCGGTGATGTAGGTGAAATTGCCAAAGCGGAAAGCCATCACGGGCATAAACAGGTGCCATACAGGAATAGGCTGCACGGTAATATCTCCAATAGTAAAAGCTTCTTCGGTTATGGTATTAAGTTTAATGGAAGGAATGCCCGGGTACTTTTGCTCCGCGAAAGCATAGTTAAATTCTTCTTTTACCCTGTTTAAAGTAAACGCTGTGCCATATACCTGCATTGGCTTTTGCTGAAAATAATTGTAGGCGCGCACATCGTCAAGCCCGGCAATATGGTCTTTATGCGAATGCGTAAAAAGCACAGCATCCAACTGCCTTACATTTTCACGCAACATTTGCTGGCGAAAGTCAGGGCCTGAATCTACTACAATGGTTGTTGTAGCGCTTTTTATTAAAATGCTTGAGCGCAGCCGGTTGTCTTTAGGGTCGCCAGATGTGCATACTTCACAATCGCAGCCGATCATCGGCACGCCGCTGCTGGTGCCGGTTCCCAAAAAAGTGATTTGTAAAGATGTAGGCAATGAAATGATAAGTTGATAAGTGGACTGGCTATTGATGTTCCAGGCTTATTAAATTAATAAAAAATAATCACATCTTAATGATCCTGCTCGTTTTGCGGCACGTTGTTCAGCACTTCCTCATACAGTTTTTTAGCGGGCTCCTCAAGCAATTCGGTAGCAATTTGCAGTTGCGGAATGAGTTCAATCAGCGTATTGATGCGGCCTTCGAGCTGCAAAAATTTATTCAGCACCACTACTTTCTTATTTTCAAGTATGCAGTAGCCGCTTTGAAACGTACCCCGCTCATACCTTAAAATATAACCGCTCTTTTCCGGAATGTCTTCCAGCTTATCTAATGTGCTTTGTGTATATTTTATCATAATAATCCCCTCTGCTGGCAAAGATAACGTTTTGAAAAATCAGTTGCCGGTTACCAGCTAAGCAGTAAGCAATCAGGCATAGAAAACAAAGTTCAGCAGAGTAAAAGATAATCATTCGGGCATCCGTGGCATTATACATTCTATTTACGTTATTTTGTACCTATGGCTGTTGCCCGCAAAATCATCAATGATCCTGTTTATGGTTTTATTACCATTGATCACCCGTTGCTGCTGAATATTATTTCCCACACCTATTACCAGCGGCTGCGCAATATTCATCAAATGGCTTTTGCCCACCTGGTATACCCAGGCGCGGTGCACAGCAGGCTGCATCATTCGCTGGGCGCTTATCATCTTATCTGCACAGCCATACAGGAGCTAAAATCGAAAGGCATAGAGATCAGCGCAGAGGAAGAACTGGGCGCTAAGATTGCCATCTTGCTGCATGATATTGGCCACGGCCCTTTTTCGCACGCGCTGGAGCATGAACTGGTACAGGACACGCACCACGAAGAAATTTCTTTACTGCTGATGCAGCGCCTCAACCAGCATTTTAACGGGCAATTGCAAACAGCCATTGATATTTTTACAGGAAATTATCCCCGGAAATTCCTGCACCAGTTAGTATCGGGCCAGTTGGATGTGGACAGGATGGATTACCTGAACCGCGACAGCTTTTTTACCGGCGTGGCCGAAGGCGTGATTGGCTATGACCGCATCATAAAAATGCTGACGGTAAAAGATGAAGACCTGGTGGTAGAAGAAAAAGCCATCTACTCCATTGAAAAATTTTTATTGAGCCGCAGGCTGATGTACTGGCAGGTGTACCTGCACAAGACAGTGGTGGCTGCAGAAAAAATGCTCATTATGATTTTTAAAAGGGTGAGGCAATTAATTAAAGAAGGAGTAGTGGTGCAGGCAGCCACACCGGCGCTTAACCGCTTTTTACAACAACCCGTAACCCGCCCGGAAATGGAACATTTGCTGGATGAATTTTGCTGCCTTGACGACCACGATGTAATGGCCACCATTAAAAACTGGTGCCGCCACAGCGACAGGGTGCTCTCCACGCTTTCAAAAGCAATAGTTGACAGAAAGATCATGCACATTCAATTGCAGTCACAACCTTTTGACGAACATTTCCTGCAGCAGCAGCGCAGCCAGATGGCAGCGCAGTTAGGCATTACTATGGAAGAAGCCGCTTATTTTGTTTTTTGGGGAGAAGCTGGCAACACGCTGTACAATCCTGCCGATGAAAACATCAGGATCCTTTACAAAAATGGCCGGTTGAAAGATATTTCACAGGTTGATAACGCATTAATTGCGCCCCAGGTAAGCATGCGGGTGAAAAAATATTACCTTTGCAGCCTGAGGTTTTGACACTATCAGCGTTTCTAAAAATTATTTATGGTATTTTCCGCATCACAAATTGCACTGCTTATAAATGGTAAAATTGATGGCAATGCAGAGGCCACCGTCAGCTCTTTTGGTAAAATTGAAGAAGCTAAAGAAGGACAATTAAGCTTTTTAGCAAACCCTAAATATGAAGAGCACCTGTACACCACCAGGGCAAGCGCTATTATCATTAATGAAGACTATCAACTGAAACAACCCGTAAGCGCTACGCTTATCCGGGTAAAAGATGCCTACTCGGCCTTTGCCACCCTGCTTACCAAATACCAGGAGCTTAAGCAGCAGCAATTAAAAGGTGTACAACAGCCAAGCTATATTGCAGCATCGGCAACTTACGGAGAAAATGTGTTTGTTGGCGCCTTTGCATACCTGTCTGACAATGCGAAAGTCGGTAACAATACAAAAATATATCCCGGCGTGTTTATTGGAAAAAACGTGCAAATAGGAGATCATACCACGCTGCACGCGGGCGTAAAGATCATGCATGGTTGTAGTATTGGCAGCAACGTAGTCATTCATGCCGGAACGGTAATAGGCAGCGATGGTTTCGGGTTTGCACCGCAGCCGGACGGCTCATTTGTAAAAGTGCCGCAAATTGGCAACGTGGTGGTGGAAGATAATGTGGAAATTGGCGCCAACACCACCATTGACCGGGCAACCATCGGTTCAACCATTATAAAAAAAGGCGCTAAGCTTGATAACCTGATACAGATTGCGCACAACGTAGAGATTGGCAATAGCTCGGTAGTGGCGGCGCAGGCTGGTATTAGCGGCAGTACCAAAATTGGCAAAGGCGTAATGATTGGGGGCCAGGCCGGCGTTGTGGGCCACCTGCACATAGGCGATGGAGCTAAAATAAATGCACAAAGCGGCGTAAGTAAAGATATTGAACCCGGCAAGGCCGTTACCGGCTCACCAGCCTATGATTATACAGCTGCATTAAAAAGCCAGGCGCTCAGCCGCAAACTCCCGGCATTGGAAAAAAGAATACAGGAGCTTGAAAAGCAGATTAAAGCGCTTAAGGACTGATACTTTCTAATAGTCAGGCAACAGCATTTTCCGTCCAAACGATATTGCTATCCACCAAAATTCAAATATATTTGCCCGAATCAATCAAAACGGATGACAGATATCAACTTCAACCCCGATAAACAACATACTCTTAAAGCAGCTACAAGTATCAGCGGAACCGGCCTTCATACGGGCATCCTGGCAGATCTTACCTTAAAACCCGCTAATGCAGGATTCGGTTTTCAGTTTCAACGGGTTGACCTTCCAAATAAACCCGTCATCAAAGCTGATTGTGACCTTGTTACAGATACCAGCCGCGGCACCACGCTGGAAGCCAACGGCGCAAAAGTGAGCACCGTGGAGCACGTACTGGCGGCCCTGGTGGGTATGGGCGTTGACAATTGCCTGATAGAGATCAACGGCCCCGAAGTACCGATTATGGACGGAAGCTCCATGCCTTTTATTGAAGCTATTGAGGATGTAGGTGTTGCAGAGCAGGACGCTGCCAAACTCTGGTATTCGATTGATGAAAACCTTTACCTGACCAATGAGGAAAAACGCGTGGAAATGGTGATCATGCCGGCCAGGGAATACCAGATCACCACGTTGATTGATTTTAACTCCCCTGTGCTGGGCACCCAGCACGCCGAGCTGAAAACCATGCGCAACTTTAAAAGTAAGATAGCTCCCTGCCGCACATTTTGTTTTCTTCATGAGCTGGAAATGCTTTTAGAGCACAACCTCATCAAAGGCGGCGATGTCAACAACGCCATCGTGGTGGTAGACAGGCAAATTGACGATTCGGAACTGGAGCGCCTGAAAAAAGTGTTTAATAAAGATAATATTGAGGTAAAAAGCGAAGGCTATCTCAACAACCTGGAGCTTCGTTTTCCCAATGAACCTGCCCGCCACAAACTGCTGGATATTGTGGGCGACCTGGCGCTGATCGGTTACCCTGTAAAAGGCCGTGTGATTGCCAACCGGCCGGGGCACAGCACCAATGTGGAGTTTGCCAGGCTTATTAAAAAGCACATCAAAGCCAACAAGCATTTGCAGGATGTGCCCAATTACGACCCCAACGTACCGCCGGTTTACGGCCAGGAGTATATAGAAAAAACCCTGCCCCATCGCTTCCCTTTTTTACTGGTTGACAAGATCATTGAGCTGTCAGACAAAAAGATCGTTGGCATTAAGAATGTTACCTTCAACGAATGGTTTTTTCAGGGGCATTTTCCTCAAAATCCTGTCATGCCCGGTGTTTTACAAATTGAAGCGCTGGCGCAGTGCGGCGGTATTTTGGCCATCAACCTTGCTGGCGAGGGCCAGTACGATACCTATTTTTTGAAAATAGACAACTGTAAGTTTAAACAAATGGTAAAGCCCGGCGATACCATGATACTTAAAATGGAACTGGTGGCGCCCATCCGCCGCGGCATTTGCGAAATGCGCGGAACGGTGTATGTAGGCAACAAAGTGGCCACCGAGGCCGACCTTGTGGCACAGATCGTAAAAAGATAACCTTCGCGGGCGCGTACTTTTATTCACAAGCCAAAATCCGGCCCTGTTTTACTTACAGAAACCGTTACATTTGCTACATTTACCGTTTTAGAGTTTATAGCTATAACAGATCAGTATTTGTATGGGAAAAATTATTGGTGTAGCCAACCAAAAAGGCGGTGTGGGCAAAACCACCACCGCCATCAACCTTGCCGCCAGTTTTGCTGTGCTGGAGTATAAAACATTGCTGGTAGATGCTGATCCCCAGGCCAACAGCACCACAGGCGTTGGCTTTGACCTGCATAATATTACGCACAGCCTATATGACTGTATGGCCAACCAGGCGCGCGCCACGGAAGTGACCTTAAAAACCGAAATTCCCAACCTGGATCTCATTCCATCGCATATTGACCTGGTAGGCGCTGAAATTGAAATGATCAACTATCCCAACCGGGAAATGGTTTTAAAAGATATTTTAAATGAGGTAAAAGACGCTTATGATTTTATCGTGATAGACTGCTCTCCTTCTCTCGGCCTCATCACGGTAAATGCGCTTACGGCAGCCGACTCGGTGGTAGTGCCCGTGCAGTGCGAGTTTTTTGCCCTTGAAGGGTTGGGCAAATTACTTAACACGATCAAAATTGTACAAAGCAGGCTTAATGAGCAACTGGTGATAGAAGGCATTTTGATGACCATGTACGACAGCCGCCTGCGCCTGTGCAACCAGGTGGTGAGTGAAGTGCGCCGCCACTTTGAAGACAAGGTGTTTGATACCATCATTCATCGTAATTCAAAACTTAGCGAAGCGCCCAGCTTTGGCAAACCGGTGGTGCTGTACGATGCCAACAGCAAAGGCTCGCTCAATTACCTGAACCTGGCAAAAGAAATTTTGCAAAAGAACAACATGACAAAAATCTCCAACGAAGAAAAGATTTTACAATAAATAAACGCTACAAGTTACCGGTAACCACAAGCCTGTAACCAGAAACCTGTAACCAACATGAGTACAAGTAAACAAAGTAAAGACGCGTTAGGAAAAGGCATACGTTCACTGCTGGGCAGCATTGATGCCGAACTGAAAAGCGGTACAGGCGAGCTGAAAAAAACCGTGGTGGAAAATGCTACCGGCATATCCCGTATTCCCCTGTCAGAGATTGAAACCAACCCTAAGCAGCCGCGTACCGATTTTGACGAACAGGCTTTGCAGGAGCTGGCTGATTCAATAAAAATGCACGACATCATTCAGCCCATCACGGTGTCGCGCATGGCCAATGGCCGCTACAGGCTCATTTCGGGCGAGCGCCGTTTTCGCGCTTCCAAAATGGCCGGGCTGAAAGACGTTCCCGCTTACATTCGCCAGGCCAATGATACCGAACTGCTGGAGCTTGCACTGCTGGAAAACCTCCAGCGCGAAGACCTGAACGCCATGGAGGTGGCGCTAAGCTACAAGCGTATGATGGATGAATTGGATTATACGCAGGACCATGTAGCCGAAAGAATGGGCAAAGACCGCAGTACCATTTCCAATTTCATCCGCCTTTTAAAATTGCCACCCGATATTCAACTGGCTGTTCGCAATGCAGAACTAAGCATGGGGCACGCGCGCGCTTTGATCAATATTGATACGGTAGACAAACAGCTTTTTATTTTTAAAGAGATCAGGGACCGCGGTCTTTCAGTAAGGCAAACCGAGGCATTGGTACGCAACCTGTACAAACAGGCCGGCACAAAAAAAGCGAAGCCTGGCGGCCTTTCGGCTCCCTTTCAGCGTATAGAAGATAAGCTCGCGTCTCACTTTGAAACGCGCGTTAAATTAAAGCACAGCAGCAACGGAAGCGGGCAGATCACTTTTGACTATTACTCAGTGGAAGAATTGAACAAATTGCTGGGCAACTTTAACTTATCTGTAGATTAATAACAATCATATTTGCAGCATGAACCTGCTTCAAAAACTTTTTTCGCTAATCATTTTTCTTTCCTTCTCTTCTATAGCAGGCTATGCGCAAATTGCTGACACTACTGTTGCAAGAAAACTTATGGATGCTAAGGACAGCGTTATAAGGCCCGCTGAAGAAAACGTAGCGCTAAAAGAAACCGATAGCATCAAATTAAAAAATCCCAAGCACCGCGACCCCGGCAAAGCTGCCTTACGCTCCGCCATTTTACCCGGCTGGGGCCAGGTGTACAATAAAAAAATATGGAAGGTACCCATTGTATACGCGGCGCTTGGCGGCACGGCGTGGTATTTTTTAGATAACAGGAAATGGTACAAAGATTTCAGGCAGGGTTTTAAAGTGGCTTACAATATTGCAACGCACGGAGACAGCACGGGGTACGATAAAATAAAAACTTTTGAAGTAAAGAATGCTGTTGACAACAACTGGCAAAACGAACTAAAGGCTTACAGGGATGATTTCAGGCGTAGTGTAGACTATTCAGCGGTGTATTTTGTAATTGCCTGGGCATTGAACGTGGTTGATGCCACGGTGGACGCCCATTTGAGCACATTTGACATTAGCCCGGATCTTACTTTTAAAATACAGCCGGGCTACAGCGAACTGGCCCGAACGAACGGGCTGAGTTTACAGCTAAAATTCAGGTAGCCCTGTAAGCGTGTATTTTTTTTTGAACCAAAAATATTATTGCGTCTGCTGATCATAATTATAAACCAGTTACAAACATGAAAATAGCATTAATAGGATATGGTAAAATGGGCAAAGCCATTGAAGCCATTGCTTTGGAACGTGGCCACGAAATTGTTTTAAAAATTGACGTGGACAATGCGCACGAGTTTACAAAAGAAAACCTCCTGGCGGCTGATGCAGCTATTGAATTTACAGGACCGCATACAGCTTTTAATAATGTTATAAAGCTGCTTGAATTTGGCGTACCCGTTGTAAGCGGCTCCACCGGCTGGCTGCATCAATGGGATGAGGTTAAAAATGCCTGCGCTGCGGGTAACGGCACACTGCTATACGCCAGCAATTTTAGCATTGGTGTAAATTTATTTTTTGAACTAAATAAAAAACTGGCGGCATTAATGCACCCCCACAGCGATTATAAAGTAAGCCTTGAAGAAATTCATCACACAGCCAAGGCAGATGCCCCAAGTGGAACTGCCATCACGCTTGCTGAGCAGATCATGGAAGTGTATACTGAAAAGAAAGAATGGGTAAACGATACAATCCCAACCGATAGCCAGCTATTGATCAGCAGTAAAAGAGAAGACCCGGCGCCAGGCACGCATACTATTTTTTATAGATCAGAGATTGACGATATTACCATTACCCACACAGCTCACAGCCGCAAAGGTTTTGCACTGGGCGCAGTACTTGCTGCAGAATATGCTAAAGATAAAAAGGGCATTTTAACCATGAAGGAAGTGCTGGGGGTTTGATCCTATATTTTGAGATCAGCAGAGAACTTGTTTCCGGGGGGAGAACTGACTATGTGAAGTTTTTACTATTTAAAAGCTGAGTAAATTCCTCCAATGAAGTTGTTTTCAAAACAGGAAATGGTATTGTTTTCAGAACATTAAAATGCTTATCGTTTGTAACTATAAAATGTACGTTTCCTGCAAATGCGCAATCAATAAATTTGTTATCGTCCTCATCAGCAGTTATCAAATTCAAATGATAAAAAATATCAGTTCTTATTACATTTGGCAAAAGGGTAAAGAATCCTAATAACAGCTCTGATGTTTCTTTTGAGAAACCTCTGTGATTTTTTCTTCATACTCAAATAAAATATCGTTGGTAATATAAAGTTCAAAGTTGCCGTTATAAAGCTCATCTAAAACAATAGAAAATACTGACCTCGTAGATATACAGCGTAAAATTGCATTTGTATCAATTACAACTTTTAACATGGCCAGAGCAGAGTTATGTAATCAAGTCCAAAAGCTTTTCATCATTATAACCTTTTTCATCCCAAATGGCATTAGCTTTATCCCTGGCTTTTTCAAGAAGGTATTTCGCCATTATCTTTTTCAACTCTGCAAGATGTGCTTCTGGCAACTGAATAGAAAACAATTTCAATAATTCAGCCTGAAGGTTACTGAGTGGTGGGCTTAAAGGCGCATCATTCATAATAGTTTTTTATCTAAGTTATAATTTTTTATCAATAATCAGTATTTCGCATTTACCATACCCACACCCCTTACTACTTCACCTGCAAAGGCTTTAAAAGCATCTTTGGTGATCTCGTCATCGCTCATCATAATAGGCACGCCTATATCGCCGCCTTCGCGAATGCCCTGCACCAGCGGTATTTGGCCCAGTAACGGTATTTCGTATTCTTCTGCCAGCCTTTTGCCGCCTTCCTTACCAAAAATATAATACTTCTGCCCGGGCAGTTCGGTCCCGACAGATGTCGGGATAAAGTAGCTCATGTTTTCAACCAGGCCTAATATTTTAGCATTCAACTGCGCCTGGCCAAACATGGCAATACCTTTTTTAGCGTCGGCCAGCGCCACATCCTGCGGTGTGGTAACAATTACCACGCCTGTAACCTGCACCAATTGCATCAGGGTAAGATGGATATCACCTGTGCCGGGCGGCATATCCACGATCAGGTAATCCAGGTCGCCCCAGTTAACATCAGTTATAAATTGCCTGATGGCGCTGCTGGCCATTGGCCCTCGCCATACCACAGCCTTGCTTTCGTCAACGAGCAGCCCGATGCTTAGCAGCTTGATACCATAGCGCTCCAGCGGTTGTATGAGAGGCTTCCCTTCCACATCAATCATCATGGGCCTTTCGCCGCGCACGCCAAACATAATTGGTACGCTTGGGCCGTAAATATCGGCATCCATCAATCCCACCTTAGCACCGGTTTGCGACAATGCCAGCGCCAGGTTGGCTGCAACCGTGCTTTTACCCACACCACCTTTGCCGCTTACTATGGTTATGATATTTTTTACGCCGGGCAAGGCAGCATTGATCCCGGTATTGGTATTGGCTGTAGGCCTTGCGCTGGTGGCATTACCAGTAAAACCCACCTTTATCACCGCATTTTTATTTACCGTATTTTTAATGGCATTGATGCAGTCATTTTTTATTTTATCCTTTAACGCATTGTCCTGTGTTTGCAATTGTATATTAAAAGAAACGTAATATTTTTCAATTACCAGGTCTTTGACCATCTCCAGCGTTACAAGGTCTTTTTGAAGGTTGGGATCCTTTACCGTGCTAAGGGCTTTTAAAATCTGTTCCTGTGTCATATAATCGGGTGTAAAAATTTACCGGCTGCGTTGTTGTTAAAAGAAACTCATACCCTGTAACTTATAACTTGCAAACCTTATGTTAAATTCAAATATAAACTACAAACTTAAACACTCTTTACATCATTTTGTTGTCTTATTAAGAAATGTGTAATTAAATTTGGCGCTGTGAAAAGGATCATTCTTTGTTTTACAACATTGTTACTGTTTTTTACTTACCAGGCAAACGCGCAGTTTGAAAGGGCCCGCGACAGCGTGGTGCAGCTTTTTGGTGTGGTAATGACTGCTGACAGCCTTGATGGCATACCGGCGGTGAGCATTACGGTAAAAGGCTCAAAGCGTGGAACGGTATCTAACAGGGACGGTGTTTTTTCAATTGCCGTGCTGAAAGGAGATGAAATTGAATTCAGTCACGTAAGTTATAAAACCAAGATCACCAAAGTGCCCCGCGACCTTGACGGCAACCAGTACAGTATTGTACAACTGATGGTGCAGGATACTACTTACCTGCCGGTGGCCATCATTCGACCCCGGCCTACCAAAGAACAATTTGCCCGTGATTTTGTAAACGTGCAGGTAGCTGAGGATGAAATGGAAATTCTCCGCAAGGCCAACACACGCGAAATGCAGGCGGCTGTTATGCGCCGCACGCCTTATGATGGCCGCGAAATGACCAACCGCCAGTTAGACCAGGTGTACCAGCGCGCCCGCTACCAGGGGCAATTGCCGCCTATGAACATTTTCAATCCCGCCGCCTGGGCAGAATTTATCAACTCGTGGAAACGTGGCGACTTTAAGCGCAAGTAACTGCTTTGATTTTTTTTGAACCGTATTATATACCCAGTAACTTTTTTACTTCCTTTTTTATAAACCCATTTTGAATGTAAGGGTATAAGTTTTTACCCGGGCAATTGGTTTGCTTTGAATAATCTTTGTGAGAAGCAATGGAATCGGCAGAAATCTTAAACCGCTCTGCAGTATAAGCAGTCAGCCTGATGAGCGATTGTAATTGCTGATCAGGCAGGGGTTGTACTTCCAGGTTGCCCAGGCAGCATATAAGCAAGTGGCCGGTGGGGTCATATTCTGTAGAAGTTTCTCCAACCGTTAAAGGATCGCGGCCTTCATAAATGGTGCCATTCGGCGCAATCAGGTAGTGATAAGGAATGTCTGCCCAGTTCTTATCAGGTCCCATGCCCCAGCGTTGTATCGCGCTGATCTTTTTTGCTGCATCGGCATCCATATCAAGCTGCGTGCCTTCGTGGTGAATGGTAATGCGCACAGGCGTATGGCTTTTAAAGGCTTTCGGAGGCAGGGCATTCCAATTGCTGCGTGGCAGTATCTGCACTTCTTTTACAAAAAATACTTTTTGCTGCCTGGCGCAGGATGCAAGCAGCAATACTGTTACAATCGCGGAAAAAATTTTTAGAAGAACTTTCATAAGTGATGGGTGTTACGTTGCAAATTTGATTATTTTGAAAGCAGGAACAAAACAATTTTTTGAAAGCTGCTCCATCCATACAAATTTGTTTTACTGCCACGCTGCACAAGTTTGGCAGCAATGGCGATAAAACCGGCTGGACGTATTTTGAAATACCTGAGGAACTGGCGCAACAGCTAAGGCCCGGTAATAAAAAATCTTTCCGCGTAAAGGGCCGGCTTGATGATTATAAAATTTCCGGTGTATCTGTAATACCCGCCGGCAATGGCAACTTTATAATGGCCGTAAATGCAGTGATGCGAAAGAACATCCGCAAAGCACATGGCGCCATGGTTACTGTGCTACTGCAGGCAAATGAAACTGAATATGCGCTGAACAAAGACCTTGTCAAATGCCTGAAAGACGACCCCGCGGCCAGTGAACATTTTTACAGCCTTGCCAAAAGCCACCGCAATTATTTTAGCAAATGGATTGACAGCGCCAAAACAGAAACCACCAAAACCAAAAGGCTGGCGCAAACCATTACATCGCTGGCACAGAAAATGGATTACGGCCAAATGATCAGGTTTTATAAAGCAAAAAAGGAATAACCCTTCCTGTTTGATCACCAACAACATTTCTTTACGACATTTGCGGCACAACAAATAAGTAATCATGGCAGACAGGCTGAATGATCTTCAACATGTGTTTTTTATTGGTGTGGCAGGCGCAGGCATGAGCGCCATTGCGCAATACCTGCGCGGCACAGGGCTTCAGGTTTCGGGTAGCGACCGGTTTTTTAATGAAGGCAAGGCCGGCGATATAAAAGAAAAACTTCAGGCAGATGGCATTGCCTGTTTTTTGCAGGACGGCAGCGGTATTACGCCTGATGTAGACCTTGTTGTAGCATCTACCGCCATTGAAGACACCGTGGTAGAAATCAAAAAAGCAAAAGAGCTTGGCATTCCCATTATCAAGCGTGCGGCCTTGCTGGCGCTGATAGCGGCTAACAAAAAAACAATTGCCGTAGGCGGCACCAGCGGCAAAAGCACTACAACCGCCATGTTGTTTGACATCATGACGCATGCCGGCTTATCACCTTCCATCATTAGCGGGGCAGGGCTTGTTAGCCTTATTAAAAAAGGAAAGATCGGCAACGCGTATGTAGGCAGCAGCAACTGGCTGCTGATAGAAGCAGATGAAAGCGATGGCTCCATTGTTCAGTATCACCCGGAAATTGGCTTGCTGTTGAACATTGAAAAAGACCATAAGGAAATGGATGAGCTCATCAGCATATTTTCTCAATTTCAGCAAAACAGCAACACCTTCGTGGTAAATCGCTCTAATGCTTACTCCCAAGGCCTTTCCATTGATGCCGGTAACGATTTTGCAACTGAAGGAAATGAAAATAATGCAGGTTTCATCGCCACTGATTTTTTTCAAAATGGTTTCCAGATTTCTTTTAAAATAAACGGCGAACCCTTTGCACTCAATGCATCGGGCCGCCACAATATGGAAAACGCAACTGCGGCAGCCGCCACCGCTGCTTTGGCAGGCGTACCGCTAAAAGTGGCTGCAGAAGCTTTGAAAAACTATGAAGGCATTTACCGGCGCGGCCAGGTGCTGGGGCATAAAAACGGTGTGTGGGTGGTAGATGATTTTGCACACAATCCTGTAAAGTGTGGTGCAGCCATCCGCTCGGTGCAGCCGGTGGCTGAAAAAGTGATCGCCTGGCTGCAGCCCCACGGCTATGCGCCCACCCGGTTTTTACGTAAAGATTTTGTAAAAGAAATTTCGGAAGCGCTGCGCCCGCAGGATGAGATTTGGATGAGCGAGATCTTTTATGCCGGCGGCACCGCCACAAAAGATATTTCAGCCAATGACCTGATCAGCGATATAAAAGCAACAGGTAAAAATGCCGTGTTTGTTGAAGACAGGAGTGAGCTGTTAACTGCGTTGCGCCCACATCTTAGCCCCGGCACCGTACTATTAATGATGGGCGCCAGAGATCCGTCGCTGGAGGGCTTTGTAAGAGATGTGTACGAAAAACTTTAAGCTTTTTCTTCTTCCACATTTTGCTGCGGCAGCAGGTGCTCTTCAATAATTTGCTTAAAAACATTTTTGGGCAATGCGCCCGGCTGCATAGAGGGTTCTCCCTCTGCAGGAATAAATATAAATGTGGGAATGCTTCTGATGCCCAAAGCTGCCGAAAGCTGCTGCTCTGCTTCGGTATCAATTTTATAGAT
Organism: uncultured Niabella sp.; assembly: GCA_934486785.1. Taxonomy (GTDB): domain Bacteria; phylum Bacteroidota; class Bacteroidia; order Chitinophagales; family Chitinophagaceae; genus Niabella. The sequence continues at coordinate 21,291 of CAKSQK010000001.1, forward strand.
CAGCAGCTTGCCTTCATATTCGTCAGAAAGTTCTTCAAGAACGGGTGCTACCATTTTACAGGGGCCGCACCAGTCGGCATAAAAATCAATAATGGCAGGCAGGTTTCCCTGGTATTTCCATTCTTTCTCTGTATCAAAATCAAATATCTTTTCTTTAAAACCCTGCGTGGTTAACTGAATGGTAGGCATAATGTTTCTGTTTCGATCAAAGTTGCGGTAAATAATGTAAGTGTGCAAATAATTACGAATTTGCTTAAGCTGTAAGCTGTAATTATCAATTGTTAATTATTAATTATTAATTACATTTCCATCCAAAAAACATCATTACATGAAAACCATACCTCTTTCTGAAGGAACATTTACCGTAGATGCATCGAAAAAATTTGTTCCTTTTAATAATAATGATGAATTGCAGGAAAGGAACCGGGGCAGCCTGCTGGTAGAAATTCAGCCATTTGTAATTATTACACAAAACGATATTGTGCTGCTGGATGCAGGGCTGGGGCTTTTTGACGAGAACAACCAGTTCCAGATTTATAAAAACCTGAAAGCAAACGGCATTGAGCCGGATGATGTGACGAAAGTGGTGATGAGCCACCTGCACAAAGACCATATTGGCGGACTGGTAAATCCTTTTACCAGGCAACTGAGTTTTGAGCAGGCCACTTATTATGTACATAAAAGAGAGCTGGATTACGCGTTTGAACAAGGCGCACCCTCCTACGAAACAGACAGCATTGAAGTGCTCAGAAATAGTGACCAGCTACAGCTTGTAGATGGCGACAGCGGAAATATTGACGGCTATATTTTTTATGAAATTACAGCGGCCCATTCAAAATATCACCAGGTGATCTGGCTGAAAGAAAGCGGGCAAACTTTATTTTTTGGCGCTGATGATGCGCCTCAATTAAAGCAAATGAGACGCCGCTTTGCGGCAAAATACGATTACGATGGTAAAAAAGCCGATGCGCTGAGAGAAAAATGGTGGCAGCAGGGCCATGATGAAGGCTGGAAATTTTTATTTTACCACGATGTGAAACACCCCGTGTACCCTGAATGAACCATGCCCGGAACAAATTTTCTTAAATAACAAAAAAGCAGCCGGGAAAGCTGCTTTTATTAATTAAATAATTTACTGTTAGTGATGCTGGTGCTGATGTTCATTTACCATTTTGGTAAAATCGTCAGCGCTGATGGGTGTGGGCGTTGGCTTGATTTGCTTTTCAGCCCATTCAAACACTTTTTCTGATTGTAAGCGGTTGTAAGATTCTTCCACGTACTTGCGTTCTTTCATCATTCTTTCCACGTAATCATGTACCCAATCCTGTTCTTCTACCATTGGCGCATTGCCACCCATGTAATTGAACAATTGCTGCTTTGTAAATTCCCTTAACTCTTCCGGCCCAACGGTAATGGAATTATCGTTGACGATTTTGTCAGAGATCAGCGTCCATTTCAACTGATTCAGGAAAGATGGCATTTCTTTGTCCACTTCCTCTTCTGTTTTACCCGGCTTACCTTCCTGCGGCTGGTTTTGTGTCACCATCCATTTGCGTAAAAAAGCCTCGGGAAAATCAATTTTAGTATTGTCTGTCAGTTGGTGAAAAATCTGGTCGTGAATTTGGTTGCGGCTTTGCGTGGCCCAGTATTTAAAGATCTCGTCTTTGGTTTTTTGTTTCAGGTCTTCCTCATTTTTCACTTCTCCGCCGGGGTGCAACTGCTCAAAAAACTCCTCATCGAGCGCCCTTTTTTCAAGCTGGCCTATTTTGGTAATGCTTACTTTAAATTTCTTATCTTTTGTAGAAGCATCATCCGGGTTCAGGCCCAGGTCTCTGCCAATATATTCTGCATCTCCATCGCTAAAAGCATTGCCCAGGGTAATTACCACTTCATCGCCCACTTTTTTTCCCAGGAAATCTTTCCGGGTTTCTTCTGAGAAATATTTTAAAAGCACTGAGTCTTCTACTTTTTTGCCGCCTTCAACCACGTTGCCATCAGCATCCAGCTCCTCAAAGGTCACGTTCACAATATTTTCGTCACCATCCACTTCTTCTTTATCGGTCATGTTGCCAAACCTGTTTTGCAGCCTTTCAATTTCTTTGGCAATCATTTCATCGGTAATATCAATATTATATGCTTTGATATCGGCGGTAGAAAGATCTGCCATTTCAAACTCAGGCTTCAGGCCAATTTCAAAATCAAAAGTATAATCGGCGGGATTGTTCACATCAAGCTTTGCAATATCTCCGTTTTCCATCGGCAGCGGCTGTGCAAATATTTCGATGTTTTCATTTTGCAGGTAGCCGATCAGTTCTTTATCCACTGTTTTCAAAACCTCATCCATAAAAAGAGAGGGGCCGTACATTTTTTTGATCATGCCGGAAGGCACTTTACCAGGCCTGAAACCGGGAATATTTACTTTTTTGCTGTAATCTTTTAATGATTTTTCGAACGCGGGCAGGTAGTCAGTTTTCTCAAGTTTTACACTGATCTTTTCGTGCAACTGACCAATGGGTTCTTTAGTAATAGTAGCCATTTTTATTAGTTGAAAAAGTTAACAGGTTGACAGGTTGATAAGCATTCACAAGAAAATACCTTGTCAACTTTTAAACTTATAACCTATCAACTATTTTGTCCGGATGAAGGGACTCGAACCCCCACACCTTGCGGCATCAGATCCTAAGTCTGACGTGTCTACCAATTCCACCACATCCGGTTAAAGAACTAAATCAGGGGTGCAAAGGTAGGGTTTTTGGGAGAAGTGGAAATACTTTTTTAGTCTATTCAGGCAGCATATTGATAATAAATAGCTAAAAAAAGCTAAATATCGTACTTTTAGGTTTCAGCAGTATGATGTACATCTTCAAAACAAATTAAGTCGTCTTGTAAGGAAAGAACAGGGAAGTATTAATATGAAGACCATTGAACAAAGGCCCACGTACAATCTTGATGAAGAACAGGAAAAGAAGCTCATAGTACGAGAGTACCGGTCTCTTTTGCGCTCGCTTAAAGATAAGATCAAGCCGGGAGATAAGCTTATTCTTCGCAATGCTTTTGAAGTGGCTGCAGAAGCACACAGCACCATGCGCCGCAAAAGCGGCGAACCCTATATTTTGCACCCTATTGCCGTGGCCAAAATTTGTGCTGACGAGATCGGCCTGGGCGTACGCTCGGCCATAGCGGCTTTATTGCATGATACTGTGGAAGACACCGACCTTTCTATACAGGATATTGAAAAAGATTTTGGGCAGGAAATAGCAAGGATCGTGGATGGCCTTACCAAAATTTCAAACGTAATAGATGCCAATGCTTCCAAACAGGCCGAAAATTTTAAAAAAATACTGCTTACGCTTACTGATGATCCGCGCGTAATACTGATTAAGCTGGCCGATCGGCTGAACAACATGCGCACGCTGGAAAGCATGAAACGGGAAAACCAGTTAAAAATTTCTTCTGAAACCGTGTATGTGTTTGCCCCGCTGGCGCACCGCCTGGGTTTGTACAGTATTAAAACAGAGCTGGAAGACCTTTCCATGAAATACCTGGAACCTGAAACCTACCGGGAAATAGCGCGCAAGCTGGCAGATACCAAAAGAGAACGCAACAAGTACATCAATGAATTTATCAAACCCATTAAAGAAAAACTGGAAAAAAATAAATTCAAATTTGAGATACAGGGCCGCTCAAAAAACATTCACTCCATTTGGAATAAAATGAAGAAGAAAGGCGTGGCATTTGAAGAAGTGTACGACCTTTTTGCCATACGAATTGTTTTGGATACCACGCTGGAAAAAGAAAAAGAAGAATGCTGGAAGGTTTATTCTTTAATTACTGATGAATACACACCCTCTATAGAACGCCTGCGCGACTGGGTGAGCAACCCCAAAGCCAACGGCTACGAGGCTTTGCACACCACTGTGATGGGGCCACGCGGCAAATGGGTGGAAGTGCAGATACGAAGCAAACGCATGAACGAAATTGCCGAAAAAGGCCTTGCCGCCCACTGGAAATATAAGGAAGGCACGCAGATTGAAAACAGGTTTGACAAATGGTTTCAGCAAATACGCGAGGCGCTGTACCACGAAGACCCCGACAGCATTAACTTTTTACAGGATTTTAAAACCAGTTTTCTTACAGAGGAAATTTATGTGTACACGCCGCGCGGCGATGTAAAAATGCTCCCGGTAGGCGCTACCGCGCTTGATTTTGCTTTTTCCATCCACACCATGGTAGGCTCTAAAACCATCGGCGCCAAAGTCAACCACAAGCTGGTACCCATAAGCCATAAATTAAAAAGTGGCGACCAGGTAGAGATCATTACCAGCAACAAACAAACACCTTCGGAAGACTGGCTGTCTTTTGTGGTGACAGCCAAAGCCAAAGCCAAGGTAAAGGAAGCATTAAAGGAAGAAAAAAGAAAAGTGGCAGATGAAGGCAAGTACACTTTACAAAGAAAGCTGGAAGGCATTGGCGCATCTATGCAGCAATCCAACATTGATGAGCTGGTACATTATTACAAATTAAATTCCAACCTCGATCTTTTTTACAACATCGCCATAAAAAATATTGACCTGAAAGAACTAAAGGAATTTAAAGTTGTAGGCGATAAAATTGAATTGCCGAAACCTGTAAAAATTGTAACCGAGCACAAAATTGAAAGCCATGGGCAAGCCCCCCAGCCGCAAGCCAAATCGCATGATGCAGAGCTGATCATTTTTGGCGAAAGCAGCGATCAGATCATGTACAACCTGGCCAACTGCTGCAAGCCCATACCCGGTGATGATGTGTTTGGCTTTATCACCACCGGCAAGGGCCTTACCATACACCGCACCAACTGCCCCAATGCCGCGCGGCTGATGAGCAATTACGGCCACAGAATTGTAAAAACCAAGTGGGCCAAAAACAAAGAGATTTCTTTCCTTACCGGCGTAAAAATTATCGGGCTTGACGATGTGGGCATGGTAAGCAGGATCAGCAATTTAATTTCGGCAGAACTTAAAATCAACATGTCGGCGCTATCTATAGAAGCGCATGACGGCGTGTTTGAAGGCAACATCAAAGTGTTTGTGCACGACAGGGAGCAATTGGACACGCTGGTGGAAGAGCTGAAAAAGCTGGACGGTGTGGAAAGGGTGGAGAGGTATGATACGGAAGATATCCCGGTGTAGGCAATACGACTTATAAGAAGCATTAAAGCCATTGCATTATTCAATGGCTTTTTTAAGAAATGCAACAGTCGGGATGACTGGATTCGAACCAGCGGCCTCTTCGTCCCGAACGAAGCGCGCTACCGGGCTGCGCTACATCCCGAAAAACTGACTTTATATTAAATAACTGAACAGCTAAATTAATACAAAAACAAGTATTAAAAAATGAGATTGCTCATTTAAACGAAGGGTGAAATTGTTCCAGCGTTTTTCGTAAAAATTCCCTGTCGAGGTGGGTATATATTTCAGTAGTGGTAATACTTTCGTGGCCTAGCATTTCCTGCACGGCACGCAGGTTGGCGCCGCCTTCAATTAAATGCGTGGCAAACGAATGGCGAAAGGTATGCGGGGATACCGTTTTTTTAATGCCCGCCTTTTTTACCAGGTCTTTAATGATCAAAAAAATCATTACACGTGTCATTTGCTGCCCGCGCCGGTTCAGGAAAACCACATCTTCATGCCCTGGCTTTACGGCTGTGTGCACCCGAATTTCTTTTAAATAAATGTTGAGGTATTTTACAGCATCGCGGCCAATGGGCACCAGCCTTTCTTTACTGCCCTTGCCCAATACTTTTATAAAGCCCGCATCAAGGTACAACTGCGGGATGCGCAGGTTTACCACTTCGCTCACACGCAGGCCGCAACTGTACATGGTTTCTACAATGGCTTTGTTGCGCGCGCCTTCCGGCGTGCTTACATCTATTTGCCCTATGATCGCTTCTATTTCATCAAAGCCAAGCACATCCGGCAAAGCCCTTTTAGCCTTGGGCGCCTGGAGCAAAAGCGAGGGGTCTTCCGCTACAATATCTTCCAGCAGGCAATATTTATAAAAAGCCCTGATGCCCGAAATGATGCGTGCCTGCGATGTGGGCGTCATACCTAAATTAGCTATCCATTGCACAAACTGCTGCAGGTCCTGTAAAACAATATCTCCGGGAGCCCTGGTTTCACCGCGGTCCCGGAGATAATCGGTAAGTTTATCAATATCGTGCAGGTAGGCTTCGGTAGAGTTATCTGATAAAGATTTTTCTAACTGCAGGTATGCCTTAAAATGTTTTTTATAAGAGTCCCACACGAATTGCGTTATTTATACTCAAGCGCTTTGTCGTGCTCGATGGTTTTTCCTTCAAACAAAATTTTAGCGTATATCCTTTCTTTGGTAATGTTTACCGAATCAATTAATGAGTGCGGCTGGTTCACATCATGGTTGCGCACACCCACATCGGTAAGCAACTGCTGGGCAACCTTGTCTGTATGCATATCCTGGATATAAATGAACGTGTTATCATAATAGGCCACCAGGCTGTCTGCCACTTTATACTTAGGGTCAAAATTATTGATCGCCGTCGTCAGCTTCTGGGTTTTTCCCGTTTCATCAAAGGCCAGCTTTATGGCATAGCCGCGGCCGGTAGCGCAATCGTTAAACCGCATCCACGCGTGCCTGCTGCCGATGATATCAATTTGAAAAGCTTCTTTTGAAGGTTTGATGTCATTGGGAATGAATTCTGCAAAAACAATTTTGCTTGAAAGCCCCTTTCCGCTTTTATCAGAATGAATGGAATCAATCTTACAGTCTTTAAACGTAACGTTCACAAAAGGCTTACCGGGTGCATCACTAACCACCTTAATAGGCTCAGTCATGCAGGAAGTATCTTTACAAAAGGGTTCTGAAGCAGTTTCTGTGGCTGCGCCGCCGCAGGCTGTCAACATCCAGATAAAAGAAAGAGCAAAAGCAATGTTACTAATTTTCATGTGTAATTTATTTTAAGTTTAATTTTTGCAGATAGTTTACTTGCCTGCCGCCTGGCAGGGATTCATCCATTCCGATAATGATCGGGAGCCTGGCTGCCAGTACAGCATTTATTGGCTTCATTCATAAACGTTTCATTTTTGATGACCAAAAGTAGTTATAAACAACGGTTCTAAAAAATGCGATTGCTATAAAAACACATCTTCCATTAAAAAGAATTCGGGCGTGTTGTTTTTTTGAAATGTAATGGAAACGATGTCGTACTGTATCCATCCGTTACCCGGATTTTTCTGTAAATATTCATCGGCAGCTTTTTGTAAAAACTTGAATTTTTTCTTAGTTACACTTTGCTCAGGATGCCCAAACAAGCCCGTGCTGCGTGTTTTTACTTCTATAAAATGCAGCTTGTTCCCCTTCTTTGCTATGATGTCAATTTCATAATAAGAATGCCGCCAGTTGGTGTATAAAATTTCATACCCTTTCGTTTTTAAAAATCCCGCGGCCAGCTCTTCGCCGCTTTTGCCAACTTGATTATGTGTTCCCATTCAGGTATCTTTACCCACAAGTTAATACATTTTTATGGCGCAACAATTAGCCCCGCTTCAGGGAGATGTAAAACATTATGATTGGGGAGGCAGCACCTTTATTCCTTCCCTGCTGCAAATTGAAAACCCTAACATGAAGCCCCATGCCGAGTACTGGATGGGCGTGCACCCGCAGGCAAACTGCATTGTTACTCTTGATGGTGGACAGGAAATACTGCTGAAAGATCTGATTGCCGGCAACGCGCAAAAACTATTGGGCGAAGCTGTATATAAAACCTTTGGCAACATGCCGTTTTTATTAAAAGTGCTTGATGTGAAAGACATGCTTTCTATACAGGTGCACCCCTCAAAAAAACAGGCAGCCATTGATTTTGAAGAAGAGAATAAAAGAGGCATCCCTTTAAACGCACCCAACAGAAATTATAAAGATGCCAACCACAAGCCAGAGCTGATGGTAGCACTGAGTGAATTTTATTTATTACATGGCTTTAAGCCCGAAGCTGAACTGCTGGCTATTTTAAATAAAGTGCCTGAGCTGAACATTTTTACACCGGTTTTTAAACGCGATGGTTATGAAGGTTTGTACAGGATGGCTATGGAGCTGCCACAGGAAAAAGTGAATGAAATATTGCAGCCGCTCATCAACCGTATCATTCCGCAATACCAGCAAAACAGCCTGCAAAAAAGTGATGAGAATTTTTGGGCGGCGCGTGCGGCATTAACTTTTGTTCAGCCCAATATTATAGACAGGGGCATTTTTTCTGTTTATTTCTTTAACCTGCTGCACCTTAGCAAAGGCGAAGCCATTTTCCAGGATGCCGGTATGCCGCATGCTTACCTTGAAGGATATAACGTAGAGATCATGGCCAGCTCTGACAATGTGCTGCGCGGCGGCCTTACCACCAAGCATATCAACACGGTAGAATTGCTGAAGCATACAAACTGCAGCGCCACCATTCCCAAAATTATTAAAGCAAAAAACAAACAGGTGCAGGTGTACCAAACGCCTGTAAAAGATTTTGAGCTGAGCAGCTACCGGTTAAAAAAAGGCGAGCAGGTAATGATTGATGTAAAAACTGCAGAAATACTATTGCTTACCCATGGCAAAGTGCAACTGTCTCATCAAAACAATAAGGTAACGCTGCAAACAGGAAATATTTCGGCAACTGCTTTCCATGGCGCCGCTGTTGAAGTAAATGCCCTGGAAGACAGCCTGCTTTTCAGGGCCGGAACACCGCTTGAATGAAGCGCTGACATTTATAGATTGATGACCAAAAAAGAACGATACCGTAGCGTTATAGATTATTTTGAGGAGCATTATCCCCAGCCTGAAACCGAACTGCTGTACGACAATCCGTACCAGTTACTGGTAGCGGTTATTCTTTCCGCGCAATGTACTGATAAGCGGGTGAACATGACCACGCCCGCAATCTTTCAAAAATACCCGGATGTAGCCTCATTAAGCAAGGCAACCGTGGAAGAGCTATTCCCGCTGATCAAAAGCATTTCCTACCCAAACAACAAAACAAAACACCTGATAGGGATGGCGCAAAAAGTGATGCATGATTTTGACGGCAACATTCCTATGACCGTAGCAGAATTGGTAACCCTGCCGGGCGTGGGGCGCAAAACCGCAAATGTGATCACTTCAGTTGTTGAGAAACAGCCCAACATGGCTGTAGACACGCATGTGTTCAGGGTAAGCAGGCGCATAGGGCTTGTTTCATTAAAAGCCACAACGCCGCTGGCCGTGGAAAAAGAACTGGTAAAAAATTTTCCGGCAGAGCTGATTCATAAAGCGCATCACTGGCTTATACTGCATGGCCGCTATATTTGTATTGCCAGAAACCCTAAATGCATGGAGTGCGGCTTACGGGAGGTTTGCCATTATTTTCAAAAATATGTTGCGGCCAATCGTTCGCAGCCTTTGCCTTTATAGGCCTTACAGCTTGCCTTTGCCCCTGCTTTCTTTATCCATTCTTTGTATGTCTTTCAATTTGTAACCTGGTATGGGGTTTACATAATCCCAGAAAGCCGCTACCTGAACGATCTTCCATTCGCCGTTTACTTTTTCCATCAGCCTTGTTTCCTTGCTGTGTAAAAAAGTGTTGGCGCCTTTATCACTGTTGAACTGGTCAAAACTGAGGAATGCAACATTTGGCCCGTAAAATTTATACACGATGTTTTTGCGCTCTACTGTTCGCTGTGCTGAGTCGGGCACCGGGTTTTCGGTAATATAAGCGCCAACCGTTTTATCAATTTGCTCCCAGCCAACGCTGGCATCAAAGGTTCCGTCGCTGTTGCTCCATGCCTGAAAAGCGTAATCCGTCTGGGTAAAAGTAGATTTCCAGGCTTCGTAATCGCGGGAAAAAAACGAGGCGGTTTCTTTTTCAATGATAGCCAGTATGGCATCCTTTTCTTTTTGCAATGCATTGCCTTTCGGTTCTTTTTGTTTGCCTACACAGGCCAACAACAGAGAAGCCAACATAACTGTAAAAAGCAATTGAAAGAAGGACAATTGCAGCCGGGGAGGGAAAGATCTTTTCATGACTGTGCTATTTAAATGTAAGATAATATCATTACTTCCACACAGGACCAGGAGTTGCAGCGGCTATGCCAGGCCCGCTGCATGCTACCATGAAATTACAATTAATATCCGGTATTTTTCTGCAATCAGTGGTACATTCTCTATAAAAAAAACCGGGAAGCGTTTCCGCTCCCCGGCTAAAATAACCTGCTATGATGCTTATTATTCCTCCCCTATTTTTAATTGTTCGTCAGTCAAAAAAATATCTTCGTTCTCACGTTTCATCAAATATTTTTCTCTTGCCAGCTTTTCTATCACAACAGGATCGGTTTCGAGGTGGTTTTTAATTTGCTGCAGTTCGGTAAGCTCATTTTTGTAATGTTCTTTGCTGATCTCCAGTTCGCGCAATTCCCTGTTGCGTTCCATGGTGGTGATAAAATCATTCTTATCTAAAAAAAACATAACTGCTAAAAAAGCTACTGTGGCCACAAAAAACTTGTTGGTTAAAAACCTGCCGATCTTTGACAAAGTTCTTTTGGCCCGCCGCGGGCGCATGGGCACCTCAGGCTCTTTTTCTGTAACAAAATCTACAAACTCTTCCATAATATTTGCTTTTAAGCGTTTTTAGTTTGTACCTCTACCCTGTTTTATTATTTGCTTATGAAACGTACTTTTCCTTTGGGATAAATAGCGCTTTCGCCCAATTGCTCTTCAATACGGATCAACTGATTGTATTTGGCCACCCTGTCAGTACGGCTGGCAGATCCGGTTTTGATCTGGCCGCAATTTAAGGCCACAGCCAGGTCGGCAATGGTGGTATCTTCTGTTTCGCCGCTGCGGTGGCTCATAATAGTATTGTAACCGTGGTGCTGTGCCAGCGTTACCGCGTTAATGGTTTCAGTAATGGTGCCGATTTGATTTACTTTAACCAGCAGCGCGTTGCCCACACCTTTGTCAATACCCTGCTGCAGGCGCTCCACATTTGTTACAAAAAGATCATCGCCCACCAACTGGCATTTGCTGCCGATGGCTTCTGTCAGCGCTTTCCAGCCATCCCAATCGTCTTCGGCCATACCGTCTTCAATAGAAACGATCGGGTACTGGCGCACCCAGTTTTCCCAGTATTTTACCAGCTCGTCGCTGCTCATGGTTTTGCCGTCACTTTTATGAAATATGTATTTTTTCTGATCGTTGTTCCAAAGTTCGCTGTTGGCTGCATCCATTGCAATCACTATGTCAGAGCCGGCTTTGTAACCTGCTGCCGTAATGGCTTCCAGCACGGTTTCAATGGCTTCTTCATTGCTTTGAATGTTAGGAGCAAAGCCGCCTTCATCACCCACGTTGGTGCTGAAGCCTTTTTTCTTTAATACGGTTTTAAGGGCATGAAACGTTTCTACACCCCAGCGCAACCCTTCGCTAAACGTGGTGGCGCCAACCGGCATGATCATAAATTCCTGAAAATCTATTTTATTATCAGCATGTGCCCCGCCGTTTAAAATGTTCATCATAGGGATGGGCAATGTTTTGGCATTAGTACCACCTACGTAGCGGTACAGCGGAAGGCCTGCTTCTTCTGCAGCAGCTTTTGCTACGGCCATACTTACTGCCAGCAGTGCATTGGCGCCTAATTTACCTTTGTTGGGTGTGCCGTCCAGTTCCAGCATCAGCTTGTCAATACCGGTCTGGTCTGCCACATCATATCCTAATAGTGCGGGCGTAATAATGGTGTTTACGTTTTTTACAGCCTGCAACGTGCCTTTGCCCAGGTAGGTTTTTTCGTCACCGTCTCTCAGCTCCACTGCCTCGTGAATACCGGTGCTGGCGCCGCTTGGCACCGCTGCGCGGCCTAATGCGCCTTCGTCTGTAATAACATCAACTTCTACTGTGGGGTTGCCCCTGCTGTCTAAAACCTGTCTTGCAAAGACATCTGAAATGTAACTCATTTGGAAATTTTTTATAAATGATAAATACGAATCTGACTGGTGCCGCAAGTTAATTAATAGTTTGCGTAATCAGGCCTGGAAAGCCAAAAAATAAGGCGCATATGAAAAAAATCATAAAGAGCATGTGGTGCATGCCAACATAAAACAGCCGAAGCTGCTCCGGTGATGGGCAGCTTCGGCATATAAGGATGTTTTTTTGTAATGGTTTAAATATCATCAAACACGTATAGCGGATCAATATTATTTTTATCAGGCGCCATTTCTATTACTGGTTTTACCAGGCCATCTTTGAGGCCATATACCCAGCCATGCAGGTAAGGGCCGCTTCTCCTGGCCCATGCTTTTTGAATGATGGAAGTTTTGGCCAGCTTTTCTACCTGCTCTGCCACGTTCAGCTCTACAAGCCTGTCAGCTCTTTTATCCAAGTCTTCAATAGCATCCAGCTCAGCGCGGTGCTGGCGGTATGTATCTTTAATCACCCTGATCCACATATTCAGCACCTGGTCAAAATCCTGATTGCCCAATGCAGCTTTTACACCACCGCAACCATAGTGCCCGCACACAATCACGTGCCTTACTTTTAAATGCACTACCGCGTATTCCAGCACGCTCAGCAGGTTTACGTCTGTATGTACCACCATATTGGCAATATTGCGGTGTACGAATATTTCGCCAGGCTCGGTGCCGGTAATTTCATTGGCAGGTACGCGGCTGTCGCTGCAGCCTATCCATAAAAATTCAGGTTTTTGTATGTCTTTTAACCTGTTGAAATATTGAGGATCTGTTTTAAGTTTTTCGTGTGCCCATGTTTTATTATCCTGTAATAATTTTTGATATGCGTCCATATAATTTTTAGATTTTAAATTATTTTCATTTCAAATTTAATAATAACCATTCAACTATCTTGTATTCAAGGCAGGCTGCAATTTTAATTGTTTAATGCTCTTGTCATGCCTTCGCACCAGGTCGCCCTGCCTGTTTTGGGTATTGAGAATTTTATAAGAAAACCCGTGATCAATAAAACTGCTCACCTGTAAATCAACATCTATGTTATTTAACGGTGCATGCAGCATAAAGTCTTCAATCACTTCTACAACATCTTTATCAATAAAATCGGCCCTCCTGGCATCAATGATCACTTTTGACCCTTCTGGTACTGTTTCAAGCTTTTGTCGGATGATGGCCTTGTTTAAAAACGATACATCCTTTCTTAACCTGAAAAGATATTTTTCATCGCAATGAACCACAAATACCGATTTGCGAAAGTTGGAGCGCATCACAAAGAATAAGCCCACGCCAATGCCAATGATCACACCTTTCAAAAGGTCTGTGGCAAGTATGGCTGCTATGGTAATGACAAATGGCAAAAACTGGTCCCAGCCTTTTTTATAATAAGCTTTAAATAAAGCAGGCCTGGCAAGTTTGTACCCAATATAAATTAAAATGGCTGCCAACGCGGTTTTGGGTATCAGGTTTAATAAAAACGGTATGAAAGCCACAGATAGCAACAACCATGTGCCGTGGTAAATGGTTGACATTTTTGTTTTGGCGCCAGAATTTACATTGGCCGATGAGCGCACGATCACACTTGTAACCGGTATGCCTCCTATCAACCCTGAAATAATATTACCAATGCCCTGCGCTTTCAACTCGCGGTTGGTGGGCGTAACCCTTTGGTACGGGTCCAGGTCATCAACGGCTTCAATGCTTAGTAAACTTTCAAGGCTGGCTACCAGTGATAAAGTAACGGCAATGACCAGCACCTGTGTATTGAATACCGCGCTCCAGTCGGGCGTGGTAAAAAAAGAAAAGAACTCTCCTGCCGATGCCGCAACCGGTATACTTACCAGAAAACCGCCTGTTAATGCATATGCCGGGTTGATAACCGTATACAAATAATTGATGCCTGTAGCCAAAAACACTATCAATAACGGTGCGGGCACCAGGCGAAGAAACCCTTTCTTTTTTGCCACCATTTTATCCCATATAATATGAAAAAACAAGCAAACAGCGCCAATGAGAAACACTGCCGGGTTTACCTGAGTTATTGAATAAAATAATGCCGTAAACATGTTTCGCGACTCTTGTTGTATGCCCTGCTGTGCTGTAGCAGGGTCTCCGAGCAATACAGGTATTTGCCCAATGATCAATATCAATCCTATGGCGGCAAGCATTCCCTTTATAACACCGTTTGGCACATAATCGCCAATGATGCCGGCTTTCAAAAAGCCCAGGCACAATTGAAATACACCGCATAATACTACAGCCATAAGAAACGCCTCAAACGACTGTAACTGGGTAATTGCTGCCAGTACAATGGTGGTAAGGCCAGCTGCGGGGCCGCTGACACTTAGATGCGACCGGCTTGCAAAGCCTACCACAATACCCCCTACAACACCTGCTATAATACCACTAAACAATGGCGCACCCGATGCCAACGCCACTCCCAGACAAAGGGGAAGCGCTACTAAAAACACAACTATAGACGCCGGAACATCCGACGATAAACTTTTAATATAATCTTTTGCTTTTGGACGAGCTGTCATACTTAATTTTTTAGATGAGATACATAAATTCCGTTACCGGTAAAACACTTTACCGGTTTACTCATTGCTGATAAAAAATAAACTATGACAGATGGTTGGGCGGCGGACAGGGGGGCTCTCCATGATAAGCCCTGTATGTAGACTCCCGGGCATGGATGTATGCTGCGGATGTTTGTAAAGAAATAAAAGAAAGATCGTATTCGCCGTGATGTATGTATTCTTCAGACAAATTTACCTGGCCCGGAACCTTTTCTTCAGTTGTACCGGCTAATGGGTTATCATTACTGTTAGCGGCAGCCATTTCTGTTGCCACAGCACCTTTTGCCGCCGTAACAAATGGCAGGCTGACGGTAAGCCAGGCCATAACCATAAACATGAAAATTATGGAAACACGCATCCAGTAGCTTATTTGTTTTGTTGAATCCGCCATCCTAATGCGTGCAAATATATGGTTTGAGATTTTAAAAATTTAAAAAGTCTTGCAAAAAAATCAAACCCGCAAGCAAACAAAAAGCCTCCTGCTGAGGAGGCCTGTAATAATATAAAAAACGTAGTTACCGCAAGCGGTTCAGATCTCTTACCAGTTTCTGGTCGTCCCTGATGCCTTTTAACGCAAAGAAAAAGCCTATAACAATTCCCAAAGATAGTAACGCGGTAAGCGAGATGCCACCGGTTTCAAAACTCAGCGTGTAGTAATAGAACAACGCGATCAGGCCGATTGACAGCAACAGGCCTGCAAATGTAAGCTGCAACTGAAGCCTGCGGTTTTTATATAAAAAAATGGCCAGCAACGCAAGCGCTGCAACGGCTCCTGCCAGCAGCATCAGCCAGATATTATCCGTAGCGGTAAGGTCAGCGCCTGCCACTCCCACAGCCTCGGTTTTTACTGTGCCGTTATAAAACGGGAAACTGAAAGTAAGCACTGCGCATACTAAGGCTAATAATAACCAAAGGGTTTGTTTACGTTGGATCATCTTTTACGGTTTATGAGTTTAAACTTTCTAACTGTTTATGATTATAATCCGGGATACAATGGAAACTGCTGCATAAAATCCTTCACATCATGCTTCACATTCTCTATAACAGATGCGTCATCAGCGTTCATCAATACTTTATCTATCAGTTCTACAATTTGCACAACGTCCTGCTCTTTCATTCCCCTTGTTGTTACCGCTGGCACACCCACGCGTATACCCGAAGTTACGAATGGTGATTTATCATCAAAAGGAACTGAGTTTTTATTTAAGGTAATGTGCGCTTTGTCTAAAGTTTCCTGTGCTTTTTTACCGGTAAGATTTTTGTTGCGAAGATCGATGAGCATTAGGTGGTTATCAGTACCACCGCTAATGATGTTATACCCTTTATCTACAAAGGCTTTTGCCATAGCCTGTGCGTTGGCAATAATTTGTTTTCCGTAAGTTTTAAAATCTTCGCTTAAAATTTCACCAAAGGCCACCGCTTTAGAAGCGATGATATGCTCCAGCGGACCACCCTGCTGGCCGGGGAATACTGCCAGGTCGAGCAGTTGCGTTATTGTACGGGTTTTACCTTTAGGATCTTTGTGGCCCCAGGGATTTTCAAAATCATTGCGTACCATAATAATACCGCCACGCGGGCCGCGCAAAGTTTTATGTGTAGTGCTGCTTACAATGTGGGCATGCTCAAACGGGTCGTTCAGCAATCCTTTGGCAATAAGCCCCGCGGGGTGTGCTATGTCTGCAAATACTATGGCGCCAATCTTATCTGCCACAGCGCGTATGCGGGCATAATCCCAGTCACGGCTATACGCTGATGCACCGCAAATGATCATTTTTGGTTTTTCGGCCAGCGCCTTGGCTTCCAGTTCATCATAATCCACGGTACCGGTTTCTTTACCCACACCGTAAGCCACCACTTCGTAATGCTTACCGCTAAAATTCACCGGGCTTCCGTGCGTAAGATGCCCGCCCATACTCAGGTTCAGGCCCATAATTTTATCTCCGGGGTTTAGCACTGCAAAGAACACTGCAGCATTTGCCTGTGCACCACTATGTGGCTGCACATTGGCCCAGCTACAGTTGAAAATTTCTTTCAGACGGTCTATAGCGAGTTGTTCAATTTCGTCCACCACTTCGCAACCGCCATAATAGCGCCTGCCGGGATAGCCTTCAGCATATTTATTGGTTGGACAGGTACCCATTGCTTCCATCACCTGTTGCGACACAAAATTTTCTGAAGCTATCAGCTCAATTCCATTGCGCTGGCGTTCTAATTCTTTGTTGATAAGGTCAAAAACCCTTGTATCTTTTTGCATGCGGCAAAGTTAGGGATACTGATTTTAGGTATGGCACGAATTATTCACATAAAATAAAATCAAATTTTAACCGGCTGCCAGGCTGCCGTATGATAACAATAAATGTTGTATATCGTATCTTTAGCAGCACTTAAAAATTGCAATATGAGCCAACCCGTCATCAGCAAAGGTTTTTCTGCAGATGCTACTGTAACGGAAAACTTTCTCTCGCAAATACTGTCAGACTGCAGCACTGTTACCATTAAAAAAGGAGATTTTATTTTGCGGAAAGGAGAAGTAAACCTGCAATCTTACTACGTACAAAAAGGGCTGTTGCGTTATTACTCGATTGATGAAAAAGGCAAAGAGCATATTCTACAATTTGCACCCGAGGGATGGTTCATCAGCGACAGGCAAAGCGCCTGCCAAAATACAAGATCAGATTTTTTTATAGATGCGCTGGAAGATACAGAAGCTCTTGTAGTGAATGATCAATTCACAGTTCAGCTTGCAAGAGAAAACCCTGAATTTCTGGAATTGAATAACCAGCTTTTACAAAATCATGTAAGACAGTTACAAAACCGTATCAACCAGTTGCTGAGCTATACGGCAGAACAACGTTACCTGGAGTTTGTAAATACGTATCCTAATTTTATGCTGCGCGTGCCTCAGTGGATGGTGGCATCATACCTGGGCATTACGCCCGAAAGCCTGAGCAGGGTGCGTAAAGAACTGGCTGAAAAGTACCAAAAAAGGCAACGGTGAATGGTGAAAGTATCCTGAGTTTAATTACTATTTAAAACTTTTTCATAAGCCCTGCGCGGCGTGCCGCGAAAGTAAACTTCGCCGCAATAAGTATAACCCAGCCTGTCAAGTATTTTTAGCATGGCAATATTGTCAAAATTAGTATCCACCTTAATGCTGTACACCCCATTTTGTAAAGCAATTGTTTCCACAGCTTTCATTATGGCCGTAGCTACACCTTTGCCTGTTGCTTCTCTGGCTACGGCCACGCGATGCACCCCCACATATGGCTCTTTTGTCAGCCAGTTACCTTCAATAGTTTCATAAGCAGGCTCTTTGTCAAATATTATAGCAGCGTAACCTACTATGATGCCCGATTCTAAAAAAACATATCCATAGCCCTTATCAATATCTTTTTTTATTGTGGCGGGGTTAGGATATCCATCCTGCCATTGCGTGCTGCCATCAGCTTTTCGCCGGGCAATGGCATCCTGCAAAATTTGCCATATGCGTTCAACATCTCCTGCAATTGCTTTTCTATATTCCATAATCACTTTTTAAATATTGCATGTAAATTTACTTCTTACCATAGGTCATCGGAATTATGTCTTTTGTAAATGATATTTGCTATATAAAAATAAAAAAATATGGAAAAATATACTGTACCCGCAGCAACAAGAATTGGACACGTGCATTTAAAAGTTTCTGACCTGCAAAAAGCAATTGAATTTTACAGAGACGTGTTGGGATTTGAAGTGACGACTATGTACGGATCGCAGGCTGCATTTCTTTCAGCAGGTGGTTATCACCACCATATTGGTCTTAACACATGGCATAGCCAGGGCGCGCCGCATGCGGCTGCAGATGGCGTGGGATTGTACCACGCGGCCATCCTGTATCCAACCAGGAAAGATCTTGCGAACATTTTTAAGCGGCTGCTAAGCGAAAGATACCCTATCAGCGGCGCATCAGACCACGGCGTATCTGAGGCGATCTACCTGAACGACCCCGACGGCAACGGTTTGGAGCTGTATTACGACAGGCCAAAAGAAGAATGGCCGCGTGATGAAAATGGGAACATTAACATGTATACAAAAGCATTGGACATACAGGGATTGCTGGCTCTTGCAGACTAAAGCCAAACATGGCTGCAGATGAGTTTCCCAGTAAGTTTTACAGCCTTTTTTGAATTGCATACTTTTGCCGCATGCAGACTGATCATGATGTACAGATAAGAAAATACCTGCCTTTTATACTGGCCACTGCTATTTTTATGCAGATGCTGGACTCGACCATCCTGAACACATCATTGCCATCAATTGCCAAAGACCTGAACGAATCTGCACTGGACATGCAGAATGCCATCATCAGCTATGTGCTTACGCTGGCCTTGTTTATGCCTGTAAGCGGTTTCCTGGCTGATAAATTCGGCACCCGGAAAATTTTTGTATTTGCACTGATACTTTTTAGCATCGGTTCTTTGTTTTGCGCCATGTCGCAAAACCTTACGCAAATTGTCATTTCACGGGTGGTACAGGGCATGGGCGGGTCTCTGATGACACCTGTCGGGCGGCTTGCGCTAATGAGGACTTTTCAAAAAGACGAGTTGGTAAAAGCAATGAATTATGCCATCATACCGGCATTAATAGGCCCTGTATTAGGCCCGTTGGTGGGCGGCTACCTGGTAGATTATCTTTCGTGCCACTGGATATTTTTAATCAACATCCCAATTGGTATTATAGGTTTTTTTTTGGGATTGAAATTTATGCCAGACTACACAAGCCCCGATTACCATTTTGATCTAAAAGGATTTTTGATCTTTGCAGCAGCATCCCTGTTTTTATCCATATCATTAGAACTGCTGGGCAACACTAAAAATATGACCCCGGTATTAACGGTGGCCATTGCGGGTTTTTTGATGCTGTATTTTTATTACCGCCATGCCCGTAAAACAGAGAACCCTTTGTTTCCTTTAACGCTTTTCAAAGTACGCACCTTCAGGGTAGGTATTATTGGTAACCTGGTTACCAGGTTAGGCATCAGCTCTATACCATTGCTCATACCTCTTCTTATTCAAATTGCTTATGGTCAAAGCGCAGTTACTTCTGGTTGGATTGTGGCGCCCATGGCGCTTACGGCCATGTTTGGCAAGCCTGTAGTTTTACGCATTTTAAACCGCTTCGGCTACCGCCGCACCTTGCGCACCAACACAACCATCATTGGCGTTCTTATCATGGCGCTTGCTGTTCCCGGTATTCATCATTCCATTTATTGGTTTATACCCATTATTGCTATACTTGGATTTTTTAATTCCATACAATTTACTGCCATGAACACTATAAGCATTGCCAATCTTCGTATCTATCACACAAGCAGTGGCAACTCCTTGCTGGCTGTAAACCAGCAACTGGCAGTGGGCTTTGGCATAGCGCTCGGTTTACTGGTATTAAAAATATTTGAAAAACAAACAAATCTCGTTCAAGGCTCTTTACATAATGCTTTTAGATACACTTTTTTACTGATGGGCATCATCACCATTTTATCTGGCTTTGTGTTTCGCAGGCTGCACCGTACAGATGGTGATAACATGCGTGCCGAACGCTAACGCATCACGTAGTGTGTTAAAATCTTTTGCACTTCGTAAACATCCACTGAGCGATTGAACCTTTTTACTATTCCGGGGGATTGCTCGCCGGATATCCATATTTTCAGTTCCGCTTCCAGGTCAAATGTACCTGCCGTTTCAACTGCAAAGCGGGAAATGGCTTTATAATTTATTGATAGATATTCACGCTTGGCACCTGTTATCCCCTGCACTTCAATTATAATCATGCGCTTGTTGGTAAATAAGAACGTATCTCTGATTAATTTAAAACCAATTTCAACACGCTCTTCTTCAATCAACAGCCGCTGGTATTTTGCTGTAATGTCTTCAGGCTTTACAATGCCCGCGTTGCCAAGTAGTGCAGAGAAAAGGCCCATGGATATTATAATTTTACTGACTTAGATTAACCCAATTTTAAACGGCGAAGTGAGTACGAATTACTATAATATAGTTAATAGTCTAATACAAACCGTGCTTATTCAAGACTACCTAAGCGCCTCTTTGAATAATTTTTTGATTACGGCTAAGAACCAAATACAAAATTGATCCAATTACAGGCAAGAAAACAATAGCAATTACCCAAAACAATTTTATTGTTGTTATCCTTAAAATCACTTCTAACCAAATCAATTAGTGTAATGATTGGTAAAATGATAGAAGGAAGAATTAAAAAGAATACAATTCCGAGAATGATAATTTCATTAGTGCCTAACATTGCAATTTGTTGTAGAAACTAAAATTAGGTAAATTTTAGATTCCCTTAATCGCTTTGATTACAATATCATTAATCTGATCAATATGAATTCTTTCCTGCTCCATACTGTCTCTGTGGCGGATGGTTACGGTGTTATCTTCTTTGGTTTGATGATCCACCGTTACGCAAAATGGTACGCCCAACGCATCCATACGGCGATAGCGCTTACCGATGGTATCTTTTTCTTCATAAAAACATTTAAACTCTGCCTTGTTAGCATTCATAATTTCTTTTGCCACATCAGGCAAGCCATCTTTTTTAGTAAGCGGGAAAACAGCCAGTTTAATGGGCGCCAACTGCGCAGGTAACTTTAATACAACACGGCTGTCTTGTTTGTCTGCCGTGCTCAGGTCTTCTTCTGTGTATGCATTGCTCATGATCATGAGGAAAGTGCGATCCAACCCGATAGAGGTTTCAACCACGTAAGGAATATAATTTTGATTGATCTCTGTATCGAAATACTGCATCTTCTTTTTGCTGTATTGCTGGTGGTTGCGCAGGTCAAAATCGGTACGGCTGTGAATGCCTTCCACCTCTTTAAAACCAATAGGAAATTCAAATTCTATATCGCAGGCAGCATCAGCATAGTGCGCTAATTTAATATGATCGTGAAAGCGGTACTTGGCCGGATCGGTGCCAAAGCTCAGGTGCCATTTAAGCCGCTCTTCTTTCCAGTACTCGTACCATTCTTTTTGTGTGCCGGGTTTTATAAAAAACTGCATTTCCATTTGCTCAAACTCTCTCATACGAAACAGGAACTGGCGCGCCACAATTTCATTGCGGAAAGCTTTACCTATTTGTGCAATACCAAACGGAATTTTCATTCGGCCGGTTTTTTGCACGTTCAAAAAGTTCACAAAAATACCCTGAGCAGTTTCAGGACGCAGAAAAATTTCATTCGCGTCTTCTGCCACGCTTCCCAACTGTGTGTTGAACATCAGGTTAAACTGGCGGATATCCGTCCAATTGCCGGTGCGGCTGATGCTGCAAACGATTTTATTTTCTTCGATTAAGGTTTTCAACCCTGCATAATCATCTTTTGCCAGCAGGGCGTTCATTTCATCCAGCAACTCATCAGCTTTTTGATCTTCACCTTTTGCTTTCAGCTCATCTGCAAACGTTTCGATCAGATGATCTACACGATAGCGTTTTTTGCTGTCTTTGTTATCAATCATCGGGTCGCTGAAGTTATCCACGTGGCCACTGGCTTTCCAGGTGGTGGGATGCATAAAAATAGCCGCGTCAATACCCACAATATTCTCGTGCATTTGCGTCATACTTTTCCACCAGTTGTCTTTTATATTTTTCTTCAACTCGCTGCCCCACTGGCCATAATCGTATACGGCTTGCAGTCCGTCGTAAATTTCGCTACTGGGAAAAATAAATCCATACTCTTTACAATGCGAAATGATCGCCTGAAATTTGTTTTCGTTCGTTGCCATGGGCGCAAAAATAAGGAATTTCGTTATCGCCACAGGCGATATAATAATGCTGCGAGGCGAGGACGCCTCGCGGAACGGAGATTCATGAATTTACTCTAACTTCAATATCAAATAACAAATAATGAATTTTTCTCAACAACTCGCTCACCAATTTCGCGAAGCGCATTTGAATGGTAAATGGCTCGCAAATACAAACCTTAAAGAACAGCTTGAAAATACAACCTGGGAAAAAGCTAATGAAAAAATTGGAGATCATAACCCAATAGCTTTACTTGCTTTTCACTTGAATTATTATATTGACGGTATTTGTCGCGTTTTTGAAGGCGGTAAGCTTGACATCAGCGATAAATATGCATTTGATGCGCCTCCGATCAATTCATCAGAAGATTGGGAAGCTCGTAAACAAAAACTCTGGAACGACGCCGACCGCTTTGCAAAACTTGTTGAACAAATACCGGATGAAGATTTAGAAAAGCCTTTTGCAAACATGAACTACGGCAGCAATTATTTAAACATCAGCACCATGATACAGCATATTTATTATCATTTGGGGCAAATTGTTTTGGTGAGGAAGCTGTTAAAGTAGCAGCAAGAATTTCTTGCAAACCTGTACTTCGGATGCTTGTCGTATATTAGCAGGTTGTAATTCTTTTTTAAAAAAATGTCAGGCCATGTCGTCATTCTGAACGGAGCAAAGCGCAGTGAAGAATCTCCCGTAAGTTTGAGGGATTTCTCCTCATTCCCTTTGGTCATTCGTCGAAATGACGATGTTCTTTATAAGCCGCATTTATTTTATAGCTGCTAATAAATAGGCGAAACAGTTAGTTTTGAACCCCGCAAAAAAAAATAATCAAAATCGTAAATACCTCATCTCAAAAAGTGTGGACGGTTTTTTTGCATCGGTATACGATGTGTCTTTGTTTGTACTCAGGTTTTTTAAAGAACTGTTCTCTGCGCCGGTAGAAATCAGGGAAACCATCAGGCAGTGCTACATTGTAGGCGTAAAATCGCTGCCTCTTATTTCTGTAACCGGGTTGATCACA
The DNA here is from genome assembly GCA_934486785.1 of uncultured Niabella sp. Classification (GTDB taxonomy): domain Bacteria; phylum Bacteroidota; class Bacteroidia; order Chitinophagales; family Chitinophagaceae; genus Niabella. The sequence continues at coordinate 44,669 of CAKSQK010000001.1, forward strand.
GGCGTGGTTTTTACTTTGCAGTTTCGCCCTGTGATGGTGGAATTTGGCGCAGAAGGCTGGATACCGGCTACCGTGGCAGTGGCCGTCATAAGGGCATTGGCGCCGCTGGTTACTTCACTCATTTGCTCAGGCAAAGTGGGCTCCAGCTTTGGCGCAGAGTTGGGCGCTATGCGTGTAACCGATCAGATTGATGCTATGGAAGTGTCGGCAGTAAACCCCTACAAATATTTAATTGTATCGCGTGTACTGGCTACTACTTTTATGGTGCCGGCACTTACTATTTATTTTGGTTTGCTATGCGGCCTGGGCAGTTTTATTCAGGTACATCAGGCAGACCAGACTTCTTTTACCGTATTCATACAGGGTTTTTTTGAAAAAATAGATTATATAGATTATGCTTCTGCCATTTTTCGCTCGCTTGTTTATGGCTTTACAGTGGGCATGGTAGGCTGCTACCAGGGATTTTACACCATGCAGGGTACCGAAGGTGTGGGCAGGGCGGCCAACCGCTCAGTGGTCATTTCTAATTTTTTATTGTTTATTGAAGAAGTATTAATCGTTAGCGGCATCACTATTTTCAGAAGTCTTTTTTAAAAATGATGAAAAAACCAGACAGCATACATAACCAGGATATTGTGATCTCCATCAGGGGGCTTACAAAATCTTTTGGTGAAAAGTCGGTTTTGAGTGGCATTGACCTGGATTTGTACAATGGTGAAAACCTGGTGGTGCTGGGACGTTCCGGAACAGGAAAATCGGTATTGATCAAAATTATTGCAGGGCTGCTTACACAGGACACCGGCAGCGTGATGGTTTTAGGACAGGATGTGAGCGCACTTTCTAAAAAAGAATGGGATGAACTTCGTTTGAAGATCGGTTTTTCGTTTCAAAATAACGCTTTGTATGATAGCATGACGGTAGGCGAGAACCTGGAGTTTCCGCTGCTGCGCAATGTAAAACACCTAAGCACTAAGGAAAAAAACAACCGCGTGAGAGAAACACTCGATTCAGTAGGCATGCTGGCTTCCATCAACCAGATGCCGGCGGAACTTTCCGGCGGGCAAAAAAAACGCGTTGGCATTGCCCGCACACTTATTATGCAGCCAAAGATCATGCTGTATGATGAGCCCACTGCGGGGCTTGACCCTATTACAAGCAGTGAACTAATTGAATTGATTAATGAAGTGCAAAAACGGTATAAAACCAGTTCTATTATTATTACACACGACCTTACATGTGCCAAAGCTACCGGCGACAGGCTGATGATGCTGATTGATGGCAAAATTGCCAGCCAGGGAAGCTTTGAAGAAGTTTTCAGTTCAAATAATGAACAGATAAAATCTTTTTATGATTATAACTTTGTAGATTGATGAGTAAAGGTAACAATACACGTACGGTGGTTCTGGGCATATTTATTTTTGTGGCGCTGGTGATTTTTGCCGCAGGACTTTTTGTAATGGGCGGCCAGCAAAGAACCTTTGGAAAAACCGTTCCTATAAAAGCTTTGTTTAGCAATGTGGCAGGACTGAAAAAAGGCAGCAATGTACTTTTTGGCGGTGTAAAAGTGGGTATTGTTAAGAACATTGAATTACAGGGCGCCAACAAAGTGCTGGTAGAAATGGAAGTGTACCGCGAGTCGCAACAATTCATTCCAAAAAATGCAGTGGTAAGAATGGGCAGCGATGGCATGATCGGCAACAAAGTACTGGAAATTAACGGCGGCAACCCAGAAGCCGGCTTTATACAAAACGGCACTGTTTTACAAACCGGGCAAAGCTCTTCAATGGAAGAAATGTTCAGCATGCTGCAGCTTAACGGCAGCAATCTTTTACAAATTACCGATGATCTAAAACAGATCTCACGCAAAGTATTGAACGGTGAAGGCTCTGTGGGTATGCTTATCAACGATCCTTCCATTGCCAATAATGTTCAGTCTTTGCTAACCAAGCTGCACGTTTCGGCAAACAATGCTGAAGCATTAACACGCGACATTACAGCATTTACATCAAAGCTTGAACAGCCCGGCACTATGACACATAATGTGATTTACGATACCGTGATCTTTGACCGCCTGCGCTCTACCACCCGCCAGTTGGATGCCATGGCAAACGATGCGCAGGTGATCGTAAAAAAATTAGATCATACAGCCGAACAACTGAACAATACAGATAAACCAGCCGGCATGATGCTGAATGATGAACAGACTGCCACCGACCTTAAAGAAGTGATCAACAACCTTGAAAGCGGTACCAAAAAACTAAACGAAACACTGGATGCGCTACGGTATAATTTCCTGCTGCGTGGCTCTTTCAAACGCATGGAAAGAGAAAAGCAGAAAGACAGCGCGCGATAAAGATCAGGCGTTATTATTTTGCTCTTTGGGCTGGTTGCCCGCGGGCGTATCTCCATCATTTACCAGGTTTTGTAATTCCTGCTCCTGAACGGCATTTACAACAGGATCATTATTGAGCGATTGGATCGAGTCTTCGTGTTCCATTTCTACCTGTTCTACCCACACTGCATATTGGTTGGGGTAAATATTCATTCCATTGTTAATAGCAAAAACCCTTGTAAATGCAGCACCAAAATAAAGAATGATGGAAGAATAATATACCCATAAAAGAATGACGATAACAGTGCCCGCACCACCATAAATAGTGGTTAACCTGCTGCTGCCAAGATAATAACTGATCAATGATTTACCGACCATAAACAAAATGGCAGTTGTAAAAGCGCCGGCCCTTACGGCCTTCCATTTGATCTTTGCGTCAGGCAATATTTTAAATATCAGCCCGAATAAAAAAGAAGTGATCAGGAAAGTCAGCAGCAGGTTAGACGCATAAGCCAGTGCAACCTGCGTGTCTGGCAAAGCGCGTGTAATGTGATTGCTGAGCGCATCCATGGCAAAATTTATCACCAGCGAAACCAGTAATAAAAATCCAAGTGTGATTACGAGAGAAAAAGACTGCAACCTGTCTAACAATAACTTCAGCCACCCTTTGCCTTTTTTGGGTTTTGCTTTTAACCGCCAAATCATGTTGATGGAATCCTGGATTTCTGCAAACACACCGGTGGCGCCAAACACCAGCGTGGCCAGGCCAATGGTTGTTGTAAATCCTTTATTGGGAAACAGTGCCGCGTTGCCGATAATTTCCTGTATTTCTGCCGCAGCCTGCTCGCCGGTAAATGCCGCAATTTGCCCGTACAAAGCATTTTCAACCGCTTGGTGGCCCCAAAAAATATCGCTTACCCACACTACTACAATCAGCAGGCCCGGCAGCGAAAACAAAGTATAATAAGCCAATGCCGCGCTCAACTTCAGCACCCTGTTGGCAAAAATTTCTTCAACTGATTGTTTAAAAATCGTCCAGCCTTTTTTAAACGGCATACCTTACTATTTTAATTTTTGATTTTGTTGATGTCTTTGTGCGTCGCGGGTGGTTTTCTTTTCGATATTTTTTTGCAGGGCCTGTGTCAGGTTCACTCCTGTTTGATTGGCCAGGCATAATAATACCCACAATACGTCAGCCATCTCATCTGCAAGGTTGCTTTCCTCTTCATTGGCTTTAAAAGACTGGTCTCCGTATGTTCTTGCCATAATCCGTGCCAATTCTCCCACTTCTTCGGTAAGAATGGTCATATTGGTTAGCTCACTAAAATATTTTACGCCAATGGTCGTGATCCACTCGTCTACCTGTTGCTGCGCCTGTTTTATCGTCATTGTATAATTTTTTTTCAATAAAGATTTGCGTTATCCGTAAGAAAATTTTTTTTCCCGCTGATGCCGCTGATCTTGTCTGCAGATCTTCGCTGATGTTTTATTCTGCGCTATCAGCGCTGTTTTCATCTGCACTATCTGCGGGAATATTTTTGCTCCCGCATTTACTCTCTCATTTTACTATCAATAAAAATCGTAACAGGGCCGTCGTTCAGTAACCGCACTTTCATGTCAGCGCCAAACTCACCGGTTGCAACGGGCTTTCCCAAATCGTGGCTGAGCTGCGCAATCATTTTTTCATACAATGGAATGGCAATATCGGGCTTACTGGCTTTGATATATGATGGACGATTACCTTTTTTAGTAGACGCATGCAGGGTAAACTGGCTCACCAGCAAAATATCTCCACCCACATCTTTTACTGACAGGTTCATCACGCCATCCTGATCATTAAAAATTCTCAATTGCACCATCTTTTGGCTTAGCCAGCGAATGTCTTCATCAGTATCGGCATCTTCAATGCCCAGCAAAACCAGCAGCCCCGTTGCAATGGCGCTTTTTTCCACCCCGTTAATGGCAACACCGGCCTGCGTAACGCGCTGTATTACGGCTCTCATGGTTTAAATGTAAAATCTAATGCGTAAAGCACAAAATTTTAAGCGATCGAAAGCGTTTTACGATCTTCGTATGATGAATGTAGCGAAGGAAATACAATTTCAAACCACGCGCAGCGGCGGTAAAGGCGGACAAAATGTGAACAAGGTTGAAACCGCGGTGCTGGCAGCATTTCACATAGCTCACTCATCATTGCTTACCGGTGATCAGAAGGAGAGATTACACCAAAAGCTTTCGAACAGGATTAATAAGGACGGTTTTCTTTTGGTAAAATGCCAGGTTTACCGCACCCAACTACAGAATCGGGAAGATGCTGTAAAAAAGATGAACGAGCTTATTTATAAAGCGCTGCAAAAAAAGAAAGCCCGCATTGCCACTAAGGCAACGAAGGCTTCTGTAGAAAAAAGACTTGAAAATAAAAAGCGCCAGAGCGAAATAAAGGCTGGCAGGAGAAAGTGGAACAGAGATTTTTAATGCCTTAGTTTACTTTCTTTTTAATGCCGGCCACCTGCTGTTGCAAATCAGCCACAATATTGGCAAGCTGGCCTACATTCCAGTTTTGCATAGCACCTGTTTTTGAAATAACGTATTGCGCCTCCCACATTTCCAATACATCTTCAGAACTGATGGTGTATGGTTGAAAAGTAGGATTATCACTTATTAACGTGAGCTTGTTTTTTGCTTTGGCATTTTTTTGTATACGCTTATAAACAATGCCGTCATTCCTGGAGACAAGAATACAGGCGGTATTATTTTTCACCGATTCCAATGCATCTACTTTTTCACCAACAATAATAGATCCACTGGGCGTGGGTAGCATGGAGTCGCCTACAATTTCAAACGCTCGGTAATTACCACCGGAAAGCATGGGCAGTGTAAATGTGTTCAGCTCATCAATAAACTCTTCATCGGCATAGCCTGCCAGGTAACCGGCAGCGGCTTTTACAGGTACAAACGGAATTTGAACCGGTGCGTGAGTCATTTTCAAGGCACGGCGGCGCGCCAGGTAATTATCTGTTTGCACGCTTAAATCCTTTCTGAGCAATTCATCAAGCGTTAGCTTAAACATATCTGCCACTATTTCCAGCACATCAATACGCGGCTCGGCGCGCTCCTCTTCATAAGCGCCCAGCAGCGAGCGCTTGATATTGAGCCTGGCCGAAAATTCATCCTGCGTCCATCCGCGGAGTTTTCTTAAATACTTTAAGTTTTTATTGGCTAATGACATGGCTAATAAATTTAGTGCAACATACTAAATATTTTGACATTATGCAAGTTTTGCAATAATATTTTTATTTGCTTAGCACGATTACCATTAACACAACAATAGTAGCCAACAGGGTTACAAGTATCAAAAGATCATACGTTTTCATTTTTCAACAGTTATAAAATGATAATAAAGGCTGCGGGAAAGCAGGGGCTTTTCCTGCTGGCGTTGAATTCTTTCAGTGATGGTTGGGCAGGAGCTGCATTGTAAAGGGTTGTTTCCAAAAGTATCAAACATGATCTTTTTATTGTATTTCAGGCTGCTTAAATATGCAATATCCGTCTTCTGATGCGCAATGTTATATTTGGTAACTACCCAGCTCCAGTTGATATTTAGCCCCACCAACATGGCCGCAAAAAATACCCAGAACATCCGGTTCAGCAGGTAAATATTGGTTTTGATAAACATCAGCTTATAACTGGTAACCACCAATCCTGCAAGGCATAAAGTAAGAAAAGCATATACACCCACCCTTTTAAAAGTAAGCCCATAATGGCCTACATATTCGCCGGTTTTTAAAATGGCAATCATTACCAGTACGGCATTAAGTGTGATCCATACATATGAAAGCAGTTTAAGCAGCCTGGCCTCTTTGCTAAAGTTTGCGGGTGCATAAAACCAGATCATGATAATGGCCACAGCAATAACAATAGATGTGATCAATACATAAACACGCTCGTGCACTTCGCTACTATAACTTACTTCAGGCGCGATGTTCGATTCCGTGGCATAAACAAAAATAAAAAAACACAAAACCAGGTTTAACAGCAGCAGGGTGATCTCGCCGCTCTTCCGCTGAAAATTCATGTTCAACAAAACATGACTGCCGGATGAAAGACGATGCCTGTCAGCAGAAAAATCATCCTGCAGGTAAGGGTTGCCTTTGAGCAGGATTTTTGGAGCGATCAAGTGAAAATAATTGAACATGAGGAAAAAGCCCAGGCAGGTAAGAAAAATTATCTGCAGCACATTAAAGTTCCAGTCAATGGCCAGGTATGATGCAAATTTATCACTGGCCATACTGTACAGCACAAGAAAAACCGATACAAAAAGGGCGGGAATGACCAGGTAAGAAAAAAGTTTGCTCCAGAAGTTTGTATACGCATTTTTAGAAACGCCCAGCCAGTTCTTTATAAACAACATCCGAAAAGGAGAGCTTACATAACTGCAAAACATGGCAACGGGGAACGTAACAATATTCAACCGGGGAAACATGGCTTTAAAGCCTAAAATGAGCAGCGAAAAAAACAGTGGTACAAACGATGCAAAATCACTGTACCAGGCATTGCCAGCCGCTGAAACAAACACAGCCGCAGAAAGCAGCCAAAAAGTTTTGGTGCGATGCTTTGCCTGCGTTACACTAAAAAGCAGTATCCACAACAACAGGCCAAAAATGCTGAAATTGATGGCGATGCCCTGCCGGTAAAAGAGCAGCACAAAGGCAATAACGCCGGTTAATAAAGCCAGGTTCCGTTTCATTTTATCGATTTTTTATTAAATTAAAAGTACTTTGCATTACAAAGTATATGGTTAAAAAAATTTATTTCAGGAGGTTTTCCAATGCATTAATATGCTGCACAAAGGCGGCTTTGCCTTCTTTGGTTACCTTGTAAGATGTTTTTGTTTTCTTGCCTACAAACTCTTTTTTCACTTCTATATAATTTTTAGTTTCCAAAGCATTAATATGGCTGGCAAGGTTGCCATCTGTAACCTGCAGGTGTTCTTTCATTTCTAAAAAATCTACCCAGTTGTTTACCACCAGCACCGACATAATGCCCAGCCGCACCCTGCTTTCAAAATCTTTATTTAATTTATCTATAATGCTCATTGCTTATTGTAACCGGTTTCCCAGGAGTAGCCGGTTATTTGTATTTTTTATACATGTTCAGGCCATACACAATATGCAGCACACCAAAGCCCAGCGCCCAAAAAATCAAACCATATCCCACCAAAAACATGGCCACCAGGCCTAAGAATACTTCGCAATAACCCAGGTACTGAATGTCTGAAAAAGTAAATTTTGAAGCATTGATCAATGCCAGGCCATAAAACACCAGCGTAGCCGGCGCCAGAAACTCAATGCCGCCATGGTATAACAGGGCTGTGCAAAAAATGCCGCCTGCCAGCAACGGGCCAAATAAATTAATAAGCAATTGGCGGGTAGCATTGTTCCAGATGGTAAGGCCCTGCTTTTTACTTTTTCTTACGGTAAACCAAATGCCGGCGCCAATAGCCAATACCAGTACCACCAATGCCAGTGCTATGATGGAAACCAATGGTATTTGCTGCCCCTGCTGGTAACCGTAATTTCCCTGGAAAAAACCAGACCGGGAAAGCAGGTAATAAGCGCCAGCCGCACCCAGCAGGGCAATGATGCCAGCCATAACGCCCGAAAGGCCGCTAAGAGAAATAAACCTTGATGACCGCTCCATTATCCGGCGGATATGCTGCAAATCGTCTTTTGGATCATTAGTCATAAAAAGTACTTTGAAATACAAAGTTAATGGCCTGCCCAAAAAATGCCAAATTTATTTTTAGTTAAGATTCAAATAAGCGCCTGTCTGTTTCAGGCCAATTGATTTACTTTTGCACACTTATGGCAAAGAAAAAAGTTACAAAAGAAGAGCCCATCATTCTTGTTACCAATGATGATGGCGTGTCGGCTGCCGGCATACGCAGCCTTGTGGAAGCCGTGAAGGACCTGGGAAAAGTGGTGGTAGTAGCGCCAGATAAACCACAATCAGGCATGGGGCATGCCATTACCATTGGCCAGCCATTGCGCCTGTACGAAGTAGATATTTTTGATGGAATTGAAGCATATGCCTGCTCGGGCACACCGGTAGATTGTGTAAAACTGTCTGTTGATAAAGTGTTGCACCGTAAACCTGATATTTGCATCAGCGGCGTCAATCACGGCGCCAATCACAGCATCAACGTCATTTACTCGGGTACCATGTCTGCCGCCATGGAAGCTGCTATTGAAAGCATCCCGGCCATTGGGTTTTCGTTACTGGATTACAGCGCGCACCCTGACTTTTCTGCATCGCAGCACTATGCCAGGTTGCTGGTAAAAAAAGTATTGCGCAAAAAAATGCCGCAGCACTTTTTGCTGAACGTGAATATTCCCAAACTGCCTCTTGAGCAGATAAAAGGTTACAAAATATGCAAACAGGCATATGCCAAGTATAAAGAAAGCTTTATAGAGCGCACAGACCCGCACAACCGCAATTATTACTGGCTCACGGGTGAGTTTGTAAACTTTGACAAATCAAGAGATACGGATGTGTGGGCGCTGGCCAACAACTATGTAAGCGTGGTGCCCGTACAGTTCGATCTAACCAATTATAAGATCAAAGAAAAGCTGCAAAAGGACTGGAAATAAGCAACGCAATTATTGCCTTTTCATAAAAAACTAAAACCCATCCCATCGCTCAAAAATTGTACATAATCGCAGGCGAGGCATCAGGAGATTTGCATGGCAGCAATTTGATACGCGCCATCAAAAACATCAACCCCAATGCAAGCATTCGCGGGTGGGGCGGTGATAAAATGGAAGCTGCCGGCTGCACGCTGGTAAAGCACTACAGGCACCTGGCCTTTATGGGCTTTGCAGAAGTAGTAATGAACCTGCGAACCATTTTGCGCAATCTTGATTTTTGTAAAAACGACATCCTGGCGTTTCAACCGGATGTGCTGGTACTGATAGATTACCCCGGCTTTAACCTGCGCATTGCCAAATGGGCCAAGCAGCAAGGCATAAAAGTGGCTTACTACATTTCTCCACAGGTGTGGGCGTGGAAGGAGAACCGTGTAAAAATGATGAAGCAGTGTATTGATCAGATGATCGTGATACTGCCCTTTGAAAAGGATTACTTCAAGAATAAATGGAACTGGGAGGTGGAATACGTAGGCCACCCGCTGCAGGAAGAGATCAACCGTAAACTGAATGAGGGCGCAAAACCGCTGCAGCCAACTAATAAGGTTGAAATCACCAAACCCGTCATTGCATTACTGCCCGGCAGCCGCCGGCAGGAAATAAAGAAGAAGCTGCCGGTAATGCTGGCAGTTAGCCGTTCGTTTCCCACATACCAGTTTGTAGTGGCGCAGGCGCCCGGGCTTGAGCCGGAGTTTTACAATGAGTTTACCGCAAATTATCCTGAAGTGGCTTTGGTAAAAAACCAAACCTACGACCTGCTGATGCATGCAAAGGCAGCGCTGGTAACCAGCGGTACCGCCACGCTTGAAACAGCTTTGTTTGAAGTGCCGGAAGTGGTTTGCTACAAAGGCTCAGAGATCAGCTACCAGATAGCCAGGCGAGTGATCAATATCAAATACATTTCTCTGGTAAACCTGATCATGGATAAAGAAGTGGTAAAAGAGCTGATCCAGGCAGAAATGAACGCCGGTAACATTACCCGCGAATTGTATGCATTGCTTCATGACGAGGAAAAACAAAATGCGCTTCAGGCAGATTATAAAAATCTCAAACACATTTTAAGTTCTGAAGGAAGCCCTTCTACGAAAGCAGCAAATATCATTTTGCAGTTAGCCGCGAAGTAACCTTACAATAATAATCACAATACACAACAGGAACAAAAGAATACTAATGCGGTTGATGCCATGCATCACGCTCAGGTTAAAGCTCTTTGGCCGGTTTTTATCTTTTTTACTGACCCACAGGTATTCGCCTATTTGCTTAAAAATTCCCATGTGTTAAAACTGTTGATACCTTTTTTGAAAAGCCCGATGTTGAAACCAGCCCTGATGATGGGCTGCATTCTTACCCTTCTTACGCTGCCGTCTGCATGATAATCCACATCCACATAAGGACTGTACTGGCGTTGTAAAACATCTACAAGAATAGACATGTAATAAAACGTGGTTCCGCCTTTTGCACGACCGCCTGCATAACCACCACCTACCAGTAACGATGGGGCGCTTGTTGTAACGGTGTTCTTAAAACTTCCGTTGGCATTTGAATACCGTTGTGTAATAAAATTATATTCAGGCTGCACCTGCGCGTAAAGAAAAGGCAACGGGTAAGCCCGCAAAAAAACACCGCTCCCGTAAGTATGCTGCCTGATCTTATCATTAAATTCCAGGTAATCTCTGGCGCCTGTAAAAACATAGTTGATCACGGCGCCAGCATCCACATAATCGTTCAGTTTATACCCTATCATGGGGCTGGCGCCCAGAACCGTGTACCCGCTTGAAAACGATAAGGTAATATTGCCGCCTGTAAAAAGATTTTCCTTTTTAAAGCCTTTTTCTTGGGGAAATTGTGCTTCGCCTTCTTCATCATTAGCATTTCTAACCCGCGGCTCATCCTGCGCCACTGCTGTTATTGACAAAGCTAAAAACATCATGGGCAACAGGCAGGCGATGCAATAAATTCTTTTCATGCGATTAATTATTTTGAATAGCGGTAAAGATAACCAATAATTGAATTTTACTTAGGCTAATCAAATATCTTGCCCGGATTTAAGATATGATTGGGGTCAAAAACCGTTTTCAATCCCCGCAGCAATTGTATATGCGCCGGGCCGTAAACAACCTCAACAAACTCTTTTTGGATCAGCCCTACGCCATGCTCCGCGGTAATGGTGCCGCCCAGATTTTTAACGATCGTGAACAATTCCTTTAAAATAGCCCGCATCTCCTCATTTTGCCAACTATTTAGTATGCCTTCTTTTTTAATGCGTACGTGCAGGTTTCCATCACCTGCATGCCCGTAACATACCGCAAAAAAATTGTGCTTTACTCCAAGCGCCTTCACGCTTTTTACCAGCCTGGCAAGTTCTGCACGCGGCACTACAGTGTCCTCTTCAATAGTATGGCCTTCAGCTTTTACAATTTCAGCCACGCGCCTGCGGAGTTTCCATACTTCTTCTTTCTGTGTGGCATCATGTGCCAATAAAACATCTTTCACCCCGCAATGCTCCAGCAATGCTGCTATCTGTTCCATTTCCTGCATCAGCAGTTCCTCATTATTACCATCCACTTCAATGATCAAATGTGCCTGCAAATCGTTGGTAACAGGCAAAATGACGGGTGTTTTTGCCGCGGCCATCTTCACCGAATCTATATCCATCAGCTCCAGGCCACTGGGTGTAAAACCCGACTGGAAAATACGGCTTACGGCTTCACATGCTTTTTCAATACTGGTAAAAGTGGCCAGCATAGCCAGATCATATTTGGGATGAGGGATGAGCTTTAATACAATTTTGGTAACAATGCCTAATGTGCCTTCGCTGCCAACGAACAACTGCGTGATATTGTAGCCCGTTACGTTTTTTAAAACGTTAGCGCCTGTCCACATGATGGTACTATCTGCCAAAACCACTTCCAGGTTCAGCACATAGTCTTTTACCACACCGTATTTTACAGCTTTGGGGCCACCGCTGTTATGAGCAATGTTCCCACCAATAAAACAACTGCCTCTACTGGCCGGATCTGGCGGAAAGAACAGTCCTTTTTGTTTTACGGCATTCTGCAGCACTTCTGTGATCACGCCGGGCTCAACCGTTACCTGCAGGTTGCGCTCATCTATTTCAATGATGCGGTTCATACGCTCCAGGCTCAGCAGCACCCCGCCTTTATAAGCCAGCGCCCCGCCGCTAAGCCCGGTGCCGCCGCCCCGTGGCGTAACAGGTATCAGGTGTTCATTACAGATCTTTAAAATTTCACTTATCTCCTGCGCGGTTTTTGGCTTTAGTACAACATGAGGTAAAAAGTGAAGCCTTTCAGTGGCATCGGATGCATATTTCTCAAGTACTTCATCATTGGTCAATACATTGGCTTCGCCGATGATCTGCTGAAACTGTTCAATATGTGCGGGAGTAAGTGCTGACATTCTGCTTTAAAATTAGCCTGAAATTTTCAGCACTACGAAATTTTACTCCACATCGTTTTTCCTTTGTGGGATTGCAGGTATTCTTTCATGCGTATATTTTCGGGCAACGAAAGGCCGGGGTCGGCAGTTAAAATACTTTCGCAAAGATTGCGGGCCACTTCTACCATTGGCCTGTCGTTTACAATATTGGCCAGCTTAAAATCAACCACACCGCTTTGAAGCGTGCCTTCAATATCGCCGGGGCCGCGCAGCTCCAGGTCTTTTTCTGCAATTTCAAAACCGTTGTTGGTACTCACCATTATTTTCATTCTTTCACGCGCATTAGCGTTTAACTTTTTGCCGGTAAGCAATATGCAATAGCTTTTTTCTGCACCACGGCCTACCCTGCCCCGCAACTGGTGCAACTGCGAAAGGCCGAATTTTTCTGAACTTTCAATCAGCATAACAGATGCGTTCGGCACATTTACGCCTACTTCAATAACCGTTGTAGAAACCATGATCTGCGTATCGTGCTCAACAAAGCGGCGCATGTTCTCTTCTTTTTGTGCGGCCGGCATTTTACCATGCACCATACTGATCCAATACTGCGGCTCAGGGAAATAGGTTTTGAGCTCATCATAACCTCGCATCAGGTTTTCATAATCCATTTTCTCACTTTCTTCAATCAACGGAAATATGACGTACACCTGCCTGCCTTTGGCTATTTCAGCTTTTAAAAAATCCATCACGGCACTTCTGTCATGATCATACCGGTGCACGGTAGTAACAGGCTTTCGGCCGGGTGGCAATTCATCAATAATGCTATAATCAAGGTCGCCGTAGGCTGTCATGGCAAGCGTGCGAGGAATCGGCGTGGCCGTCATTACCAAAATATGCGGCGGAATACCTGCCTTTTCCCAAAGCCTTGCCCGCTGCGCCACACCAAAGCGGTGCTGCTCATCAATAATTACAAAGCCAAGGTTTTTAAACTGAACGGCATCTTCAATAACGGCATGCGTACCCAGCAGTAAATGAATGGAACCGCTTTCCACGCCTGCTAAGATGTTTTTACGCTCGCGGCTTTTTGTTGATCCTGTAAGAATAGCAACCTCAACATCTATTTGGCTCAGCAGCTTTGAAATGGTTTCAAAATGCTGGCGGGCCAGTATTTCGGTAGGCGCCATCATTACGGCCTGAAAACCGTTATCAACAGCCAGCAACATGCAAAGCAACGCCACAATCGTTTTTCCGCTGCCCACATCTCCCTGCAGCAGGCGGTTCATTTGCCTACCGCGCGCCGTATCGGTACGAATTTCTTTAAGCACACGCTTTTGTGCATTGGTCAGCTCAAAGGGTAAATAATGATTGTAAAAACGGTTGAAATAATCGCCCACTTTATCAAACACCACACCTTTTGAGAAGCGGTGGCGCTGTGAGCGGCGCAGGTTCATACGCAGTTGTGCAAAAAATATTTCTTCAAACTTCAACCGGCGCATGGCAGCAGTAAAGTCATCATTTGTTTTTGGAAAATGAATGTTGCGGTAAGCCTCAAAGCGTGGCATTAATTTCAGCGATGCGAGGATCTCATCCTGCAGGTTTTCAGGAACGTCTTTTTCTCTTAAATGCGGCATGAGTGTGGCGGTTAGCTTTCCTATCTGCCTTCCGCCCAGGCCGCGCGCTTTTAATTTTTCTGTAGAAGGATATACCGGCTCAAGATGCGCTTTACCCGTTGTTTTGTCCGGCGTCCAGGCTTCAATTTCAGGGTGCACCATCTGGGGTCGCCCATTAAAAAAACTTAATTTACCATACACCAGGTAAGCCGTGCCGGGTGCAAGCATTTTTTGTAAGGCACTTATACCCTGAAACCATACCAGTTCCAGCACACCCGTTGTATCAGTAAGTGTGGAAACCAGGCGGCGGCCCTGCTTTACGCCAATTATTTCAAACGGGCCCATCACCCCGGCGCATTGCACATACTCTTCGGTAAAAGCCGCTATGGCAGCAATGGGTGTTATTTTGGTTTTATCTACATGCCGAAACGGGAAATGCTGCAACAAGTCGCCAAAGGTATAAATACCAAGTTCTTTCTGCAACAGTTCGGCCCGCTGCGGTCCAACACCCTTGAGATACAATATAGGGCTTTGTAGTATTTGTGACTGAAAAGCGATAATAATACGTTTTGGCAAAAATAATATTTTGCAATTCGCAAAAACAATTGCGTGCAATTTGCAAAACAATCGCGCAAAGCAGCAGTTTGCTATTATTTTGGTTTGCTAAAAATGTACCTCTATTTTTGTAGCTCTTAAAAACAAGCAATAAATACAAAGTAATGGTAGACGTTATTCTGGGGCTCCAGTGGGGAGATGAAGGAAAAGGGAAGATTGTTGATTATTTCGCGAAAGATTATGACATAGTAGCCCGTTTTCAGGGCGGCCCAAACGCGGGACACACACTGTACAAAGACGGGAAAAAATTGGTGCTCCATCAAATTCCTTCAGGTATTTTTTACCAGGATAAGCTAAACCTGATTGGCAATGGCGTAGTGCTTGACCCCATCACTCTTAAAAGGGAATGTGAAAATGTTTCGGCATTTGGAATTGATCTGAAGAAGAATCTTTTTATTTCAGAACGTACCAACATCATTATCCCCACACACCGTGCGTTGGATAAAGCTTCAGAGCTGGCAAAAGGCAAAGAAAAGATCGGCTCCACACTAAAAGGCATCGGCCCTGCATACATGGATAAAACCGGCCGCAATTCTCTTCGCGTTGGCGACATTATCAGCGGAAATTTTGAAAAAGCATACCAGCGCTTAAAAGACAAGCACCGTGTCATGCTGGACACTTACCAGTTTACAGAAGACATCAGCGCAGATGAACAGGCCTTTTTTGAAGCGGTTGAATTTTTACAAACCCTGAATATTGTCAACGGGGAATATTTTATCAACGAGCACATCAGGCAGGGCAAAAAAATCCTGGCTGAAGGTGCGCAGGGCACCATGCTTGATGTAGACTTTGGAACGTTCCCATTTGTAACATCTTCCAACACAGTATCAGCAGGCGTTTGCAGCGGGCTTGGCATTGCGCCGCAACTTATTAAAGAAGTGATCGGCATTACCAAAGCATACTGCACGCGTGTGGGCAGCGGGCCTTTCCCCACTGAACTTGATAATGAGGAAGGCCAAAAACTGCGCGACATTGGTAAAGAATACGGCGCCACTACGGGCCGCCCGCGCCGCTGCGGCTGGATGGACCTGATTGCCCTGCAATACGCATGCATGATAGACGGCGTTACAAAAATTGTAATGACAAAAGCTGATGTGCTGGACGAATTTGAGCAACTGAAAATTTGTACTGCTTACCGCATTAATGGCGAAGAAACCCAACAAATGCCTTTCCGGCTTGACGAAGGAGATGTGCAGCCCGTGTATAAAAACTTTGATGGCTGGCACACGAATATTTCTGCAATTAAAGACTTTAACAGCCTTCCTGAAAAGATGAAAACGTATATAGCATACATTAATGATTTTTTAGGTGTTGAAGTTCAATATATATCCAACGGGCCCGAAAGAGAGCAACTGATTATTGTATAAATTTTCCCTAATATTGCCTTCGCAATTTACAGGCAGTTATGCAGCAATTTGCATTTCTTATTTTAATTAAAAACTATTTAAAAATTTGGAAGTTTAAAAACTTCGAATAAAATTTACAGCATAAATTTATTAGATTATGGCAAAATCAAATAAATCAAAAGCGCCGGGCAGCAAAGCTGAAAAAGAACAATCCAAAAAAGTTTCATCAAAGCCTAAAAAAGAAGAAGAAGCGTTTGATGAGGAAGAAGAACTTTTAGAAGAAGAGGACGAAGCCCCTAAAAAGAAAGGCAAAGCAACGGCAAAAAAATCTTCTGGCGATGAAGATGATGACACAGATGATGAAGATGTGGAAGATGACTGGGATAAAGCGGAAGAAGAGGAAGACTGGGACAAAGACTTTGAAGAGTTTGATATGCCCAAATCTAAAAGTAAAAGCGGTGCAAAATCTAAAAAAGGCTACGATGATGATGACGACTTTAAAGTAGATGACGAATTTGATGACCTTTTTGGCAACCGTGATGATTTTGATGACGACGAAGACGACTTCTAAATCATAAATCAAAGCTGATTTGATCATTACAAAAACATTCACGTTACATCAGCCTGCTGCAATAAAACCGAAAGTGTTGAATTGGTTACAACAGTTCAACACTTTTTGTTTTTTAGACAGTAACAACTACGGGCACCAGGGTAAAAACCATGAGGTACTGGTGGGCGCCGGCGTGAGAAGAAAATTTGAATCAGGCGAAAGCCATGCCCTGAGCGGCTTACAGCAATTTATTGATGAAAAACCTTGCTGGCTTTTTGGGCACCTGGCGTACGATGTGCAAACAACCGGGCATATTAAACCCATCAGGCTGCAGGACCGGCTGCATTTTCCCGATACCTTTTTTTTTGAACCCGCAACAGTGCTCAGGATACATCAGGGCGAGCTAAGCATCAGCTCTGTTCAGCCTGATCAAATATTTGAAGAAATTGAAAAAGCGGATGCTTTACAAAAAACACATGCGGTTGAGAACATCTCTATACAAAACAAAATTTCACGGGAAGAATACATTCACATCATACAACAATTGCAGCAGCACATACAACGCGGAGATTGTTATGAAATTAATTTTTGCCAGGAGTTTTTTGCTGAGCACGCATTGGTTAACCCATTTGTTTTATATGAAAAACTGAATGCACTTTCTCCCAATCCGTTTTCAGCGCTTTACCGCATAGATGACAAATGGCTTGTAAGCGCCAGCCCTGAAAGGTTTTTACAAAAGAAGGATCGAAGGCTCATCAGCCAGCCCATGAAAGGCACATTGCCACGCAATACAAAAAATAGCGATGGTATTAAACAAGAGCAGCAACAATTACTTGCCAGCGCTAAAGAAAAAGCCGAGAATGTAATGGTGGTAGATCTTGTACGCAACGATCTTTCCCGCATATGCCAAACCGGAACAGTACAGGTAGATGAATTGTTTGGCGTGTACAGTTTTCCGCAGGTACATCAAATGGTATCTACTATAAGCGGCGTGCTGAATGATGGCGTAACCTTTAAGGATATTATCAATGCCATGTTTCCGATGGGTTCTATGACAGGTGCACCAAAAATAAACGTAATGCATTTAATTGACCGCTATGAAAAAAGTAATCGCGGCATCTTTTCCGGAACTGTTGGCTACATGACTCCCGGCGGCGATTTTGATTTGAATGTGGTGATCCGCAGCCTGATGTACAACCAGTCTACCCAATATCTTTCATTTCAGGCCGGCAGCGGCATTACCATTTATGCCGATGCAGAAAAAGAATGGGATGAATGTATGGTTAAGGCTAAAGCCATTAAAGAAATTTTGAAATCAGTATCAGCGGAAAGAAAATAGATAGATTTTCCCGCAGATAGCGCAGAATAAAACATCAGCGAAAATCAGCGCACAAAAATCAGCGGCATCAGCGGGAAACAAAATATATTATCCCGCAGATAGCGTGGATGGAATAAAGCGCAGATAGCGCAGAAAAACATCAGTAAAAAAATTCACGTGCATCTGCAGCAAGTTGGCTTTACAAATTGTATTACTACTTCTCTATAATTGAGCGCTTAAGATCATTTGAATGGATTCGTTTAGCATCTCATTCTTTTTTTCCAGAAACAGCGCCGCTTTATCTGCGGGAAGCCTTAGCTCGTAGGATGCGTTTGTGGCCAATACCCTGTCCATGCCCGGGTTTAATTTTGTAAACTCATTCAAAGGCATTTCAAGATACTTTGCTACCGCTTTTGAGTTATAACGCCCTTCAATGGTATGTACTTTTACATTTTGATGCGTGGCAGAATCCCTTACTACAGGCATCATGGCCAATGCCTGAGTCCTGGTAACGGTGGCTACACCACCACGGCCTTCCATAATGTAATGCGTGGCTATAAACTTCTTCACGTGGTTGCGGGTTTCTGTAGGCAGGTGGTATTGGAGGCTCCAGAAGTTATTACTTCCCGCCCTTGCAATGGCGCTGTTTACGCGGCCCGGGCCGCAGTTATAAGCGGCCACCACCAGCAGCCAGTCTTTATAAATATCAAACAGGTAATTTAAATATTTGGAGGCGGCGCGGGTACTTTTCAAATAATCAGTACGGTCATCCCTAAAGCCGTTTACCTGCAGGCCCATACCCCTTGCCGTTTCGGGCATAAACTGCCAGGGGCCCACTGCACCGGCCCAAGAAACTGCATTGGCCTTTAAATTTGATTCAATTACCGCCAGGTATTTTAATTGTTTGGGAATACCATTTTGAGTAAGAATATCATCCATCATATCAAAATAAGGGCCGGCCCATTTTTGCAAATTGCTTAGAGATGTGCTGTGCCGTTGCATATAATCCTGCACAAAGCTCATGGCTTTTGGGTTTAAGTGCTGCAGGTTGATGCTCTTATACGATTTTCCGTTGGATGAAGTTTCTTCAGCAAAAAAATTTCTAAAGCTTTGTTTGGGATCGTGTTTCGCAATTTGCCCGCTCACTGCAGGCTGGCCAGCGGGTAAAGCGGCCTCTGGTTGCTTCACCATATCAAGCTGGGCAATAGCCGGTACGCTGAGATAAGCAACAGCAAACGCGATGAACAGATTTGTAAATATGAATTTTGTAATAGCCATGTTTTTCTTCCGGATTTTGACGCAGCATTCGCCGTGCGCAACATACCGTTATAACGCTCTTTGTAAAACAGAATTACTAAAACGCAGCAAAGATAGCTCATTAAACGGTGCTGCCATAAGCTGGACGCTAAATGGCATGCCATTCGTTGGATGTGTGAAAAGTGGCACTGAAATAGCCGGCACGCCAGCAAGGTTGGCCATAACCGTATAAATATCAGCAATATACATTGCCAGCGGGTCTTCCATTTTTTCGCCAGCCTTGAAAGCTACCGATGGCGATGTGGGCAGTGCAATAAAGTCAAAGTCATTGAAAATCAGGCTCAATTTGTCTGTTAAAATCCTCCTAACTTTCTGTGCCTGCGTAAAATACGCATCATAATAACCCGAGCTTAATACAAAATTGCCCAGCATAATGCGGCGTTTTACTTCTTTCCCAAACCCTTCTGAACGGTTTTTTTTGTAAAACTCGTCAAGATCAGCAAATGCCTGTTTTGTGCGGTGGCCATATTTAACGCCGTCATAACGGCTAAGGTTAGACGTGGCTTCGGCGGTGGTGAGTACGTAGTAGGTTGGCACAATGTATTCCATCAGGTCAAAAGCCACTTCTTCAACCGCGTGGCCTGCATCTTTCCAGGCTGCCAGCTCTTTTTTCAATGCGGCGCCTATGTGCGGGTCAAGCCCCGGGTGCTGCAATGCTTCAGGAAAATAAGCAATCCTGTATTTTTTACCTGTCTCCAGCGCTTTGCTGTAAGCAGGAACTTCTTTAAGCGATACTGTACTGTCAAATTCATCCGCCCCGGCAATCGCTTCCAGCACCAGCGCGGCATCTGCAATGTTTTTTGAAAGAATGCCAATTTGATCGAAAGACGATGCGTAAGCGATGAGCCCGTAACGCGAAACCCTTCCATAAGTAGGCTTCAGGCCTACGATACCACAAAAATCCGCCGGCTGCCTTACAGATCCGCCCGTGTCGCTTCCCAAAGAAACCATACAAAGCCCGGCCTGCACGGCAACTGCCGAACCGCCCGAAGAGCCGCCCGGAACGCGGGTTTCGTCAGCAGCATTCAGTACTTTTCCATAACAACTGTTTTCATTGGTTGAGCCCATTGCAAACTCATCGCAATTGACACGGCCAATAATAATGGCGCCTTCATCAATGCATCGCTGCACTGCAGTGGCAGTAAATACAGATTGAAACCCGTTCAGGATTTTTGATGCGGCGGTAAGCCTGTGCCCTTTGTGGCAAAGCACATCTTTCAAAGTAATAACAACACCATGTAATCTACCGGAAATACCGGGCAAGGCATCCAGTTCTTTTGCTCTTGCAATAGCATCTTCTGCATACACTTCCACAAAAGCATTCAAATGCTGTTTGGCATCAATTTGCTGTAAATATTCATTTACCGTTTCAAGGCAGGTAGAAACGCCGCTTTGTAAGTTAACGTGATATTGTGCAATAGAAATGAATTCCGGCAAAAGAAAAAACTTTTCGGGTTCCCTAAAGAAATAAAGAAAAATTATTCAGCCGCTGCCGTGGTTTTTTTAGGCTCGCTGGTCATATTGTTGGCACTTTCTTCAATCTCACGTTTTACATTATCTTTTGCATCGTTAAATTCGCGAACGCCTTTTCCCAAACCTCTCATCAACTCAGGAATTTTACGGCCGCCAAACAATAATAAAACAATCACCAGAATGATAATAATTTCGTTAGTGCCAAGGGCTGCTAAAAATTGAAAATTTGTCATAGTCAAAAATAATTAGTTTGTAAATATACGGCAACAATCGTAAAAAAGATTTTAAAATTTAAGCCGCCTTCCTATAATTACAGTTATGAATGAAAATTGTTTTTATACCAAGAAAAAGTTATTTCACCGGCAAAAAAGTCCTGCATTCTTATTAGCTTAGCGTGTTATGAAAAAAAAGTTTTGCTTTCTGCCTCTGTTATTCCTGTCTTTTAATTTATTAGCGCAGCAACGTTCGGGAAATCCTGTTTTTCCAGGCTGGTATGCAGACCCCGAATGTATTATCTTCAACAAAACTTATTGGATCTATCCTACATATTCTGCGCCGTATAATCAGCAGGTTTTTATGGATGCATTTTCATCAAAAGACCTTGTTAACTGGCAGAAACATGAGCGCATTATTGATACCAGCGCTGTAAAATGGGCTAAACGTGCCATGTGGGCACCAGCAATTGTAAAAAAGAAAAGAAAATATTACCTGTTTTTTGGTGCAAACGACATTCAAAGCAATAATGAGTACGGCGGCATTGGTGTGGGCGTGGCAAAAAAGCCGCAGGGCCCTTACAAGGATCTGCTGGGGAAACCACTGGTAGATAAATTTCATAACGGGGCACAGCCTATTGACCAGTTTGTGTTTAAAGATAAAGACGGCCAATACTACCTGATTTACGGCGGCTGGCGTCATTGCAACATTGCCAAACTCAATAAAAAATTTACCGGTTTTATACCGTTTGATGATGGGCAGGTCTTTAAGGAGATCACACCTGAAAACTATGTAGAAGGGCCGTTTATGTTTATCAGGAACGGCAAATATTACTTTATGTGGAGCGAAGGCGGCTGGACCGGTCCTAATTACAGCGTGGCTTACGCTATTGCCGACTCGCCGCTGGGGCCTTTTAAAAGAATTGGAAAAATTTTGCAGCAAGACCCTGAAATTGCTACTGGCGCGGGCCACCACTCAGTAATACAAATACCTGGCAAAGACCAGTGGTATATTGTTTACCACCGCCGCCCACTTACTGAAAAAGACGGCAACGCGCGTGTAACCTGTATTGACAGGATGTATTTTGACGAACAGGGTTATATCAAACCCGTAAAAATTACGAATGAGGGTGTGGAAGCATTTCGCATACCATAATACTTTGAAACGTTTTGGCAATACCAGGCGCAACATCCGATAGCTACCGGGTTGCGCTTGTTTTAAATCAGCTATTCTGCTTTTGCATACTCAAAATACGGCTTGATATGTTGGTTAAGGTATTTACCTTTTGAAAAAGCGTTTTTAAAATCCTCAAAAACCCCGGGTGGCACTTTTAAATATTGATACACCGCCCCCGAAACATAAACGATCGTGAGAGCTTGCTTCTGCGGGTTGTAATGATAAGATTTTATAACTGATGACGGCATGAAAGGTGAACTGCAAAAACCTTTCCGGATGCTACGAATGCACGGATGGATTACAAGACAATTCTTTTGTATTGTAACTTAGCGCAGCCGAAATTTATGAGTAATACCAGTTTATTTCCTGATACTTTTAGATAATGAATACATTTTGAGATGTGCTCGCCGAAAATTTCTATCCAGGCTTTACCTCTAAAATAATCTTGCCAAATACAACAAATTCATTGGTGCATCCGTAACAATTACTCAGCAAAGTACTTATGAAAATACGGTATGGTTTCTATGCCTTTGTAATAATTTTCAAGATTGTATTTTTCGTTGGGGCTGTGCAGTCCGTCGTTATCCAGTCCAAAGCCCATGAAAACTATTTTAATGCCCAGTTCTTTCTCCAGTGTATTGCAGATAGGAATACTACCGCCGCCTCTTACCGGTAAAGGCATTTTGCCGAAGGTGGTTTCAAGTGCTTTACTGGCAGCCTGGTAACCTTTACTATCAATAGGGGTAACATAAGGCTCGCCGCCGTGGTGTTCAAAAGCTTTAACGGTTACATAATCAGGTGCGGCTTTTTCAAAGTATTCCAGCAATAGCTTTGTCATTTTTTCACTGCTTTGAGAAGGCACCAGCCTTGCTGAAATTTTTGCCGTAGCCTTAGCGGGTAAAACTGTTTTAGAGCCCTGGCCCGTATAACCGCCCCATATACCGTTCAGCTCCAGCGTAGGCCTTGTGCCAGTGCGCTCATAAGTGCTGTAACCTTTTTCTCCATGAAGCGCTTTAATGCCAATTTCATTTTTATATTCTTCTTCATCAAAAGGCGCTTTGTTAATGAGCGCTTTTTCTTCTTCCGAAACAATGTCCACATCATCGTAAAACCCAGGAATGGTAATGTGATTGTTTTCATCATGGCAGGCAGCAATCATTTTTGACAACACCACAATGGGGTTTGCCACAGCGCCGCCATAAGTGCCGCTGTGCAGGTCGCGCGCCGCGGCGGTCACTTCCACTTCAATATAACTTAGCCCGCGCACCCCTGTATCAAGCGATGGGTTTTCCATGCTCAGCAGCGAACTGTCGCTGATCAGGATCACATCTGCTTTTAGCAATTCTTTATTTTCCGCTACAAATTTTCCCAGGTTGGGCGAGCCCACTTCTTCTTCCCCTTCAATAATGAATTTGATATTAGTAGTCATGGTATTGGTTTTCACCATTGTTTCCAGCGCTTTCAGGTGCATGTAAAACTGGCCTTTGTCATCGGCGCTGCCGCGGGCAAAAACTTTTTCATCAATAATGGTTGGCTCAAATGGGGGCGTTCTCCATTCTTCCAGTGGCTCTACGGGCTGCACATCGTAATGGCCGTACACCAGCACGGTGGGTTTGGAGGCATCTATCATTTTTTCGCCATACACAACAGGATGGCCACCGGTTTCCATTACCTGCGCTTTATCACAACCTGAATTGAGCAGTGCATCTTTAACTTCTTCAGCGCATCTTATCATATCTTCCTTGTGCTCATCGCGCGCGCTAATTGATGGGATGCGCAACAAATCCATCATTTCCTGTAAAAAACGTTCTTTATTTTCTTCTTGGTATTGTTTCCATTGCTGTGACATAGCGTTTAATTTTTAGTTCTCACGAAGGTAGGAATTAGATAGAAAGTTGAAAAGTTAATAAGCAGAAAGGAGAAACGTTAATATATTTGAGGCTCAAACATTATTGACATGGCTGTATTAGAAGTTCAAAATCTTAAAAAATATTTTGCTGACCAGAAAGCAGTTGACGACATCAGCCTTTCCATTAACGAAGGACAAATATTTGGATTGCTTGGCCCCAATGGCGCCGGCAAAACCACGCTGATACGAATGATCACGGGCATTTTTTACCCTGACAGCGGTAACATTTTTTTAGATGGCAAACCCTTTGACGCAGCAACCGATATCACAAAAATTGGCTACATGCCCGAGGAGCGCGGCCTTTATAAAAAAATGAAGATCGGCGAGCAGGCCATTTATCTGTCGCAACTAAAAGGCCTGCCCAGGCGCGAAGCCGTAAACAGGATCAAAGACTGGTTTGGCCGTTTTGAAATGGATAGCTGGTGGAATAAAAAAGTGGAAGACCTTTCTAAAGGCATGCAGCAAAAGCTTCAGTTTGTAACAACGGTTTTACACAATCCGCGCCTGGTTATTTTGGATGAACCTTTCAGCGGGCTTGACCCCGTAAACAGCAACCTGATAAAAGACGAGATTTATAAACTGGCCAAAAATGGCTCCACTATTATTTTCAGCACGCACCGCATGGAACAGGTGGAAGAAATATGCGACCATATTGTGCTGGTAAATAAAGGCAAAAAAATTCTGGACGGAACCGTGCAGCAGGTAAAGCACGACTTTAAAGAAAACCTATTCCGCATCACTTTTGCAAGCGATTTGTTGAACGAAGAACTGCATAACGACCTGTTTGATGTGATGAGAACTGACGGCCGTTCAATCGTGATTCAGAAAAAAGAAAACCGCGGCAATAACGAAATATTGCAATACCTGCTGAACAGGGGCCTGCCCATCGAATCTTTCAATGAAATACTGCCTTCTCTCAACGATATTTTTATCCGCCAGGTAGAAGGAACACCGCTGGCGCGCAGGTTTGAGCACAATTAACTCCAACGCACTTAATATAACTACGCAATGAAAAAAATTCTATTAATAATTGAAAGAGAGTTTTTAATAAGGGTTAGAAAAAAAACTTTTATTATTACCACACTCCTGCTGCCGCTTATGTACCTGGCCCTGATATTCGGCACTGCCTTCATTGGTGAAAAAGCGCAAACCAAACTTAATATTGCCATAATTGATTCATCGGGAAAGTTTACCAAATCAAGAATTGACAGCGCCAACGCGTATGACAAGTCAAACACACTGGTGCTTGTAAACGAAACCCCCGCCACGCTTGAACAGACGTTTGAACAAAAAGGATTTGACGGCTACGTGGTGATCCCACAAAACACTACCGGAACCAAGGCGCCGGATAATATAAAAATCCAAGCCAATAAAACACTGGGAACCGCCAGCAGCGTGCAATCCAAACTGAATAACATTTGGAACGAAATTAAATATGAAGAGCTGGGAATTGACGCACAAAAGCAGCAACAATTGAACGACAGCAAACTTAACGTTCAGGTGGAGAACATGAAAGATAAAGGCTCTAATGCCAGGGTGGCATCATTCACCGGCTTTTTTATTGGCATTTTAATTTATATGATTGTATTAATTTACGGCAACCAGGTAATGATGGGCGTGATGGAAGAGAAAACAAGCCGCATTGCCGAGGTGGTGGTTTCTTCAGTAAAACCATTTCAGTTGATGATGGGCAAGATCATTGGCATTGCGCTGGTAGCCCTTACGCAATTTTTACTGTGGATCGCTTTTGTATTTATCATTTACAACGTTACAAAATCCGGCACAGCCGATAACTCAACCATACAACAGGCCGTAGGCCAGGTGCAAAAAATACTTGAAAGCCTGAATCTGCCATTTGTATTGCTGATGTTCGCGTTTTATTTCCTGGGTGGATTTTTCTTTTATGCATCATTGTACGCTGCCATTGGCAGCGTGATCAATGAAGATGTTCGAGAAGCGCAGTCGCTGAGCTTCCCCATTACCATGATCATCATTTTTGCATTTGTTATTTTAAATGTTGCCATGCAGGATCCCACCAGCCCTGTTGCCGTTTGGGGCAGCATCATACCATTTACTTCGCCCATTGTAATGATGGCAAGAATTCCTTACGGCGTGCCAGGCACCGTAACTTACGGAGAACTTTTCCTGAGTATGGGGTTACTCATTGCCGGCTTTATTTTTATGGCATGGTTTGCCGGAAAAATTTACCGCACGGGTATTTTAATGTATGGCAAAAAACCCACCTGGAAGGAAATGATCAAATGGGCATTTAAAAAATAAGGTATAAATGTTTAGCCTGCACGGCTTGTTAATGTTTCAACTAAAATTTTAGATACACGTTCGCCATCCATAGCGGCGCTAACTATGCCGCCGGCATAACCGGCGCCTTCACCGCAGGGGTAAAGATTTTCTATTTGCGGATGCTGCAAAGTATCAGCATCGCGCGGTATGCGCACCGGCGATGAAGTGCGCGATTCAGTGGCCACCACAACAGCCTCATTTGTAAAATAGCCTTTCATTTTTTTACCAAATGCCACAAATCCTTTTTGCAATGTAGTATGTACAAACGCCGGCAATACCTGCTGCAGATCGGCGGATTGAATACCGGGCAGGTAAGAACATTTGGGCAGTGAGGATGATGGTCGGTTCGTACTAAAATCTACCATTCGCTGTGCGGGCGCTACCAGTTTACCACCACCTGCCGCATAAGCTTTTTGCTCCACCCATTGCTGAAAATACATCATGCCAAGCGGCCCCTGTAGTTGAGCACCATACAATTTTTGCATTTCTTTAATGGCATAAACATCCTTTAGTTCCACCTGCACTACAATGCCGCTATTGGCAAAAGGGTTGTTTCGTTTGCTTGGCGACCAGCCGTTAACAACAATTTCGCCCTGTGCCGTGGCTGCCGGGGCAATAATGCCGCCCGGACACATACAAAACGAAAAAACACCTGTATGATTTACCTGCTGCACCAAACTGTACGATGCTGGCGGCAGGTACTCACCACGCGTGCCGCATTTATATTGTATTTTGTCAATCAGCTCCTGCGGGTGTTCGGCGCGTACGCCCAGTGCAAAAGGTCTGGCTTCTACCAGAATGTTTTTACGGAAAAGCAATTCAAACATATCGCGTGCAGAGTGGCCGGTGGCAACAATCACAGCATCTGCCCGAATAGTATCTTTAGCCGCTGTAATCACACCTTTGGCAACACCATCATCAATAATAAAATCCACAACCTTTGTATCAAAGAAAACATTGCTGCCGCAGTCCACGATCTGTTGGCGCATGGCGGTAATGATCTGTGGCAGCTTATTGGTACCAATATGCGGATGCGCTTCGTATAAAATTTTTTCATCGGCGCCAAAGCGAACAAATAAGTTTAAAATCTTCTCAATGCTGCCCCGCTTGTTGCTGCGGGTGTACAATTTGCCATCACTGTAAGTGCCGGCGCCGCCTTCGCCAAAACAATAGTTGCTTTCAGGGTTCACGCTGCCTTGTTTATTAATCGCTGCAAGGTCTCGCCGGCGGTTTTTCACATCTTTACCGCGTTCTACTATTACCGGTTTCACTCCCAGCTCAATCAGTTGCAGCGCGGCAAACAAACCCGCCGGCCCTGCACCAATAATGATTACTGAGTGCTTCGCGGTATGAACGTCTTTATAATTAAATGATGGCAGCCGGCGCGGTTGCGGTTCTTCACCCACGTATGCTTTAAGTGTGATATTTATTAGCGGTTGGCGGCTGCGGGCATCTATTGAGCGCTTTAAAATAGTAAACCCTGAAACGGCGGCAATATTTTTTGCCAGCGCATCAGCTATGTGTTTTTTTATAATGGAGTCGTCAGCCGCTTGTTCCGGCTTTAGCCGCAGGGTAAGATCTTTTTGCATTTGTCAGATATTTATTCTGAAATCGTTTGCAAAGAAAAGAATTTAACATGTTTCACTGTTGCGCTCAAAGATATTTTTGCGTCTGACCTATAAAATATTTTAAAATGGCAGGAAGATTATTGCTGTTGTTACTGGCCATCATCATTTCAGGCAAACGAAAAATGCCTATTGATCATATTTTGTAAATGCATAGCTGTGGCCAGTTTTACAGATGCTTGTATGGTTGAAAAAAACGGCAGGCCGGATTTTTTATTGTATCACGCCGGTGTAGATTAAAATGATCAGAATAGTGCCGGCAATGATCCTGTACCAGCCAAACATTTTAAAGCCGTATTTTTTAAGGTAGTCAATAAAAAATTTTATGGCCAGTATGGCTACCACAAAAGCCACCACATTACCCACTATAAATGCAATCGTATTATCCGGCGATTCAGTAATCAGTTCGTACCCTCTTTTTTCAACACCGCTGGCATCCCACTTTTTTATAAATAAAGAATACATGGTAGCCGCGGCCATTGTGGGCACAGCCAGGAAAAAAGAAAACTCTGCCGCCACATTGCGGGTGAACTTTTGCTGCATACCTCCAATAATAGAAGCTGCGCTGCGGCTAACACCGGGTATCATGGAAATACATTGCCAAATGCCCGTGATAAAAGCTTTTTTGTAAGAAATTTCTTCATTGGTATGAACAGTGGGATGATTGAACGACCTGTCAATAAACAATAAAACAACACCGCCAATTAAAAGCGATATGGCCACGGTAAGCGGGCTTTCCATCAGCGCGTCAATCTTATCAGAAAACAGATAGCCAAGTATCAAAGCCGGTATCACACCAATAACCAGCTTGGCATAAAACTGCCATTGGGAGAAATTAAAAAACCGCCTCCAGTACAAAACCACCACGGCCATAATAGCGCCCAGTTGAATGGCGACCTCGAATAGCTTGGTAAATTCTTCTTTGTGAATGCCGAGCAAAGAGCTGGCAATGATCATGTGGCCGGTGGAGGATATAGGCAGGTATTCTGTAATGCCTTCTACAATGGCAATGATGATGGCGTCAATGATACTCATATTTGCTGCTTAAAAAACAAGGCGACACCGTTACGTACCGCCTTATTGAAAAATGTTTTGCCGTAATTATTTTTTAAAAAGCGCGAAGATCTCAATACCAAGGCCCAGTATAATTAAAATGGGAGCCACAGTAATTCTTATAGGACTGTAAACTGCCTCTGCATCAAACACAGCGGGATCGGCATTGCTTTTGCCGCCAGACATTAAGATCATGCCCAATGCAATGACAAGTATGCCTATCAGCATCCATAAATAATTGGACTTGCCAAACATTGAGGGTGTATTATTTCCAGCGCTCATAAATTTGCTTTTTAAGAACGCGCAATATAGCTATTTCCTTTTTAAACAGGTTGATAAATTTTGCTAATAAAGGTCATCAAGCTTTTTACGCAAATACTTTATTACGCTGGTGTGCGTGCTGATAACCGTAATGAAAATACCCAAAACAAACATGCCCAGGAACAGCAGAGAAAGTAAAGAATTATCCCTGATGGCCTTCAGCTCCGGCAACATTCTTTCTGCCGCTACCACAATGGCATAAACAGCCGCAACAGCAATGATGCCGCTGATGGCCCCGTTGATCACCGCTCTTGTATTAAGTGGCTTTGCAATAAACCACCTTGTGGCGCCTACCATTTGCATGGTTTTAATTAAAAACCGGTTGCTGAACATGGCCAGCCTGATGGTATTATCAATTAAAAATATAACCACCAGCGCCAGTAAAATAGCCGCTCCCAGCAATATCCAGCTTACTTTGTTCAAATTGGTGTTCAGCTTGCTCACCAGCTCCTGCTGGTACTGCACATCTGTTACGTATGTTTGCTTTTCAAGGTCTTCCTGGATTTTTTTCATGGCCTCGGAAGTCACATAATCGGGCATGAGTTTAAAATCAATGCTGTTGGGCAGTGGGTTTTCTGTCAGCACATCGCTCCAGTCTTCATTACCATCGGCCATATATTTTTTCTTGGCCATTTCCTTGGTGGTAAAAGTGTATTCTTTCACATAGGGCTGAGAAGCGATGTATTGCACAAGCGCAGCGCTGTCAGCTGCCGCCAGCGGTTCCCGCAAATACACGTTCATCTCCACATTTTGTTTGAAGTGCTCGCCCAGGGCACGGGTATTAATGATCAGCCACCCGATCATTCCCAATAAAAACAATACCAGCGTTACGCCTAATATTGCCATGAAATAGGAAGGCTTACCTCTTTTTGTAGAAATTTTTGGTTGCGCTGCCATATAATTTTTACTACTTTACTGATTGCTTCAATGCAGGCAAATTTAATGGATTCGGGCTACAATGCTTAAATTTGCTGCTTTTTAAAGCATGCCGATGGTATGCCGGTTAGCAGTCAACTTAAAAGTATGGACTACAATTTTAATCAGATAGAAAAGAAGTGGCAACAAAAATGGGCTGCCGACAACACCTACCAGGTATCAAACAACAGCGATAAACCTAAATATTATGTGCTGGACATGTTTCCTTACCCCAGCGGCGCGGGCCTGCACGTGGGGCATCCTTTAGGATATATTGCCAGCGATATTTTTGCGCGTTACAAAAGGCTGAAAGGTTTTAACGTGCTGCACCCCATGGGTTACGATGCGTTTGGGCTGCCAGCCGAGCAATACGCCATTGAGCACGGCATCCATCCCGCCGTTTCTACTGAAAACAACATCAATACATTTCGCAAACAGCTTGATAATATTGGCTTTAGCTTTGACTGGAACCGCGAAGTACGCACCAGCGATCCTGAATATTATAAATGGACGCAGTGGATCTTTTTGCAATTGTTCAAATCCTGGTTCAACCGGAAAACACAAAAAGCAGAGCCGGTTGACCAACTGGTTGAAATATTTGCTGCGGAAGGAAATAGCAATCACCCGGTGCCCAATGCGGGTTACAAGCTGCCTGCTGGCAACCAGTCTGAAAATATTTTTTCAGCCAGCGACTGGAATCAATTTGACGAAGCCGTTCAACAACAAATTTTAATGGAATACCGCCTGGCTTATTGCGGCTATGGCGAAGTGAACTGGTGCGAAGCGCTGGGAACTGTTTTGGCCAATGATGAAGTGGTAAACGGCGTGAGCGAGCGCGGCGGCCATCCCGTGGTAAAAAAGAAACTGCGACAGTGGTACCTGCGCATTACCGAATATGCCGACAGGTTGCTTAAAGGCCTTCAGGAAGTGGATTTTAGCGAGGCCATGAAGGAAATGCAAACCAACTGGATCGGGAAAAGCAGCGGCGCAGAAATTCAATTTATAATTGACAATTCACAATCTGTAATTAATGTATACACCACCCGCCCCGATACCATTTTTGGTGTTGACTTTATGGTCATTGCGCCTGAACTGAAGCTGGTTGACCAGATCAAATCGCCCGGACAGGCGGCCGCGGTTGATGAATATGTGGCCTGGGTAAAAAGCCGCAGCGAGCGCGAAAGAATGGCTGAGAAAAAGATCAGCGGTGTATTTACCGGCGCTTATGCCATCAACCCTTTTAATGGCAGGCAAATCCCCATCTGGATCAGCGAATACGTGCTGGCCGGCTACGGCACCGGCGCTATTATGGCTGTGCCTTGTGGCGACGAGCGCGATCATAAATTTGCGCAGCATTTCAACATTCCCATTACCAATATTATTGGCAGCCACTACAACGGCGCAGAAGCCAACCCAACCAAAGATGCCATATTGGAAAATTCAGATTTCCTGAATGGCATGGTCATGCGTGAGGCCATTGAAGTGGTGATTACTGAATTGGAAAAAAAAGGCATCGGAAAGCGTAAGACCAATTATAAAATGCGCGATGCTGCTTTCAGCCGCCAACGCTACTGGGGCGAGCCTTTCCCAATTGTATGGAAAAACGGCATAGCCTACCCTCTTGACGAAAGCGACCTGCCGCTGGAGCTGCCAAAGGTTGACAGCTATTCACCCGGCCCGGAAGGTGAAGGTCCACTGGCCAATATTCCGGAGTGGGTGGAACGCAACCTGGAAACCAACACCATGCCCGGCTATGCCGGAAGCAGTTGGTATTTCTTAAGGTATATGGACCCGCATAATAAAAATGAATTTGCCGGAAGGCAGACTACCGATTACTGGAACCAGGTAGACCTGTACATTGGCGGAACAGAACACGCGGTGGGTCATTTGCTATACAGCCGTTTATGGACAAAGGTTTTGCATGACCTGGGACATTTAAGCTTTGACGAGCCATTTAAAAGATTGTTGAACCAGGGAATGATTCAGGGAAGCAGCAGGTTTGTATACCGGGTTCATGGCAGTAACCAATTTGTTTCTTTCGGGCAAAAAGACAAGCACCAGACAGACGCTATACATGTAGATGTAAATATTGTAGATGGCCTTGAGCTTGATATTCAAAAATTCAGGCAATTGCGCAATGGCGAGTATGCCGATGCTGAATTTATATTGGAAGACGGCTCTGTATATTCCACGCAGGAAGTGCAGAACAGTGCTTATATCTGCGGCAGCGAAGTTGAGAAAATGTCCAAATCCAAATTCAATACCGTAAACCCCGATGACCTTGTGGTAAAATATGGCGCCGACACATTCCGGATGTATGAAATGTTCCTGGGCCCGGTGGAAATGAGCAAACCCTGGGATACTAAAGGCATTGAAGGCGTTCACAGGTTTTTAAAAAAATTATGGAGGTTGTTTTACAAAGACGCTGCCAACGGCGAAAGCCAGGGCACAGCTTTATGGACGGATGACGCACCCACTGCCGTTGAGTTGAAAGCGCTTCATAAGGCTATTAAAAAAATTGAAGACGACACTGAACGCTTCAGCTTTAACACCGCTGTAAGCAGTTTTATGATCCTGATAAATGAACTGTCTGAACTGAAGTGCCACAAAAAAACCATCCTGGAACCTGTACTGGTAATACTGGCGCCCTATGCGCCACACATTGCCGAAGAGCTGTGGCATGCCCTGGGCAATACCACTTCTGTAGTTGATGCGCCATACCCAAAATTTGAAGCGCAATATGTAAAAGAAAGCAGCAAGGAATACCCTATTTCGGTTAACGGCAAACTGCGCACCACCATGGTTATTTCTTTAGATGCTGAACAAGCTGAAGTGGAAATGATGGTACTGGCAAATGAAGTGATTCAAAAATGGATAGAAGGTAAAACGCCTAAAAAGATCATTTATATAAAAAATAAAATGGTGAACGTGGTTGTATAAAAGTCCCTAACATAAAAACCATCCTTTGCGGGGATGGTTTTTTTATATCTTAAAACTACTATAGTTTCTTAAAATTTCCTGATCAGCGCGCTCATGGGGCTTCTCAACCCCTGGAAGCTGGTCATGTCTACTCTTACTTTTCCAACTATGATGGGGCTTTCCACACGTATGGGTACTTTGTTGGCATCTTCTGTTACCCACACGGTCATTTTTTCATCTCCTTTAAAAATATTTCCTTTAATGGTAACGGGCCGTATTTTTATAGCTTTAAACCGGCCGTATTTTGTGGAAATGGTTTCTTTGCCCAAATAGCGGATGGACATTTGATACACCTCATTGTCGAGAAACATGTTAAAGGCGATCCTGTCATTTACCTTCAGCCTGTTAAAATCCACATTGCGCGCGTAAAACACGGAGCTTACCACATCCTGCACACAGGCAGGCACTTTAAATACACCTTCGTTGGTTACCGCTGTATTGGCATTTTTATTAAAACTTACGTTTTGATATTTTTTATAATCGCCTTCATGCACGTTGCGCACAAACTTCAGGGGTTGCAGCGTTTCAGTGTCCATATAAGTTTCATACTTATCTCTTGCTTTATAAGCCCATTCATAAGAAGGCAGCGTGCGGCCTTCAGCTTCCACGTGGTACACGCTGCGGCCATTGAGCTTTTCAAGCGTGGTAGTAAAACTGCCCGTACCAGCAGGCGCGTTGATGAGGTTGCCTACGGAATAATATACTGTAAAACCTACTTTTTCACCTTCTTTAAATGCCGTGTTGCTGATAGCACAGCTTGCACTGCTGCTTTGGCCCGTATGAAATGCATCCTGCAGGCCATTGCCAAATGGTAAAAAAGCAAAAAGCGGTAGTATTGATAATTTAAGTGCCTTCATGTTTATTTTTAATGATGTTTCTGATACTCAGGATCAAAAGGCTGCCCATCAATGCCGGTATCACCAAATTTATTAACCAGATGCTTATTGATGTAAGGCTTATTCCAAGATGGTTCTTGCTGAATAAACCCATCAATATAATACTTAATTCATTTCTCAGCCCCAGATCGGTAAACAATGCAATAGTGGGAATAATGGCCATGACCAAAAACATAATGCTCACGCCCGTCCACGCCTGCAAAAAATTTACCTCTACGCCAAAGAGCCTGAATAAGAGATAGTACTGTATAATAAAAATACAATATCTGCTTACTGATAAGGACAAGAACCTTAATAACAACGTTGCATCAAATTCTTCAATGGCTTCTATTACCCAGGCATATTTCCTAAAGGCAGGCAATTTATCAATTATTTTTACTACCCATGACAACCGAAAGTAAAATAATGTTAAAATAACCAGCACAGCGCCCGTACCATACAATACGGCCTGCACCCATACTTCTGATAAGATACCGGCCTGCACGATCAACCCCCTATAAAAAAGTAATGCCAGGAAGCCCATTAGAATGGTAGTGATCAACTGGCTGATGCTGCCCACCATGGTAAGTGAAATGGCTTTGATGCGGTTGCCTTCATCCATGTACAACATCCGGCCAAAATACTCACCTACCCTGTTGGGCGTACTTACAGAAAAAGAAACGCCCGAGAGTACAGCCTTAAAAGCTTTTATAAAACTGATGGGCTGAAGTTTTCTTGCCGCCAGCATCCATTTATATGCTTCAAGCCCCCAATGCACAAGCATTAAAACAAGCGCGGCAATCAAATACAATATCTGCGAACTTGCAAAAGCCTCTTTTATATGTTGCCATGATTGTGCAAGCCCCGGCTGGTTTTTTATTTGATTATAGATAGACCAGCTAAGCCATACAAACAAAACAGGCCCTAAAAAATAATTGATGAATATTTTGATACTTTTGCTGATCTTCATTTTGATAGCAGTAAAAATAAATACTACTTGCAAGATTCAGGTAAAATAATATTAGGCATTGACCCCGGCACACTGATTATGGGCTACAGCATTATTGAATGCCAGGGCCGCAAAGTTACGCTGCATGAAATGCAATCGCTTAAGCTGCATAAAAGAATTGAGGGGTATGAGCGGCTGCACCTCGTTTATCAAAAAGTTACACAGATCATACACCAGTTCAAGCCGCATGAGCTGGCTATTGAAGCGCCATTTTTTGGCAAAAATGTGCAAAGCATGCTTAAGCTGGGCCGCGCACAGGGTGTGGCCATTGCAGCAGCTATGCAAAGCCATTTACCGGTAACTGAATATTCGCCGCGAAAAATAAAACAATCCATAACAGGCAATGGGAATGCTGCTAAGGAGCAGGTTTGGAAAATGCTGCAACAGGTTTTATCGCTAAAAGAAATGCCCGATTATTTTGATGCCACAGACGCCCTTGCCGTAGCCATGTGCCACCATTACCAGCTTACAGCCCCTGTAAAGAAAGCAGGCAGCGGTGGTAATTGGGAAGATTTTATTAAAAAAAATCCGGGCAGGATCATTGGCTAAATTGCAGCCCATTTGCCTTAAAATTTACCTTTTACATACCATTTTGATGGCTATCTTTGCCGCCTTATGAAAGCAGGTAAATTAGGTACGGCAATATTAATCATCGTGTTGATACTGATCATTGACCAGGTATCAAAATTCTATATTAAATTAAATTTCCCCATTGGCCATGTCGCCAATATCCTTGGGCTTGATTGGGCACGCATTCATTTTATTGAAAACAGCGGCATGGCATGGGGCTGGAAGTTTGGCAACGAAACCGGCAAAGTGGTTTTAACGCTCTTCAGGCTGGCAGCAGTAATTTTTGGCAGCTGGCTGCTTGTAAAATTTGCCCGCGAAAAATACACAGCCGGCTTTATGATTTGTGTAGCCCTTATTTATGCAGGCGCCCTGGGCAATCTTGTAGACAGTATGTTTTACGGGATGATATTTGACAAAGGCTATCATTACAATGCGGCCTTTGGAGATTATGTAAGTTACAGCGGTGTGGCGCAACTGGCATCGCCGGGTTATTCTTCTTTTCTGCATGGCAGCGTGGTAGACATGCTTTATTTTCCCATGATCAAATCCACTTACCCATCCTGGTTTCCATTTGTAGGCGGTGAGCCATTTGAGTTTTTTGCCCCTATTTTTAATGTGGCAGATGCGGCTATTTCCACAGGCGTTATTACACTGCTGGTCTTTCAAAAGCGTTTTTATAAAAAAGCAGATGAGCCTGCGGAAATTAAAAACGATACCATTGCTGCCAACAACGAACCTACAGCCTGAAACAAAAAAACCGCTGAAATTTTTATAGTATTTCAGCGGAATGGTGTTTCTCTGAATCTTTTTTCAGAGTAATATTTTTTTAACTCTTTATAAGCAGTGTAAAAATAGCAGAACCGCAGGGCTACGCCAAATAATACGTATCACTTATTCAAGTGATATAAAAAACAATTTCAACAGCCGACAACCAGCAAAAGAGCCGTACAAAATTATTTTATACGGCTCAGGATCAGAGATTTTTAAAAGATCTATAGCGTTTAAATCTTTCCAACCATTTTAGCAGGCACCACCCACTCGTCAAATTCCTGCTCAGTAAGGTAACCTAATTTTACAGACATTTCTTTCAAAGTAGTACCTTCTTTGTGTGCTTTCTGGGCAATTTCGGCTGCTTTATAATATCCTATCTTGGTGTTTAGGGCTGTTACCAGCATCAGCGAATTATCTACGTGCTTTTTAATATTTTCCTCAATGGGTTTGATGCCCACCGCACATTTATCGTTAAAAGACACACAGCCATCACCAATAAGGCGGGCGCTGTGCAAAAAGTTATAGATCATTACCGGCTTGAAAACGTTCAGCTCAAAATGGCCATTGGAGCCTCCAATGCTTATAGCCACATCATTACCCATTACCTGTGCGGCAATCATGGTAAGCGCTTCGCACTGTGTGGGATTAACTTTACCCGGCATGATGGATGACCCCGGCTCGTTATCTGGTATAAAAATTTCACCAATACCACTGCGTGGGCCGCTGCTCAGCATGCGTATATCGTTAGCAATTTTCATTAGGCTTACTGCTACAGTTTTTAGAGCGCCATGTGCTTCCACAATGGCATCATGTGCTGCAAGAGCTTCAAATTTATTTTCAGCAGTTTTAAATGGCAGTTTGGTAAGTCTGGCAATTTCAGCAGCTACGTTCACGTCATAATCTGGCGGTGTGTTGATGCCTGTACCAACAGCCGTTCCGCCCAGGGCCAGTTCGCTCAGATGCGGTAATGTGTTCTTAATGGCTTTCAATCCGTGATCGAGTTGCGATACATAGCCACTGATTTCCTGGCCCAATGTAAGCGGTGTGGCATCCATAAAATGGGTACGTCCAATTTTCACCACTTTCATAAACTCTTTGCTTTTCTTCTTCAGGGTATCACGCAGTTTTTCAATACCGGGTATGGTTACCTCAACTAAAATTTTATACGCTGCAATATGCATGGCAGTTGGAAAAGTATCATTACTACTCTGCGATTTGTTTACGTCATCATTTGGATGTAAGATTTTTTCTTTATCCGTAAGCTGGCCGCCATTCAGCACGTGGCCACGGTAAGCAATTACCTCATTCACATTCATATTACTTTGCGTGCCGCTACCGGTTTGCCAAACTACCAGCGGGAAAGCGCCGCTGTCAATTTTATCGTTAAGAATTTCATCACACACTTTGCTGATAAGGGCCGATTTCTTTTTAGGCAATACACCGGCTTTGTTGTTGGTAATGGCTGCCGCTTTTTTCAGGTAGGCAAACGCTTTAATAATTTCTTTCGGCATTTTGTTAATGTCCTGCGCAATTTTAAAGTTTTCAATGGAGCGCTGTGTCTGAGCGCCATAAATTGCATCAACAGGCACTTTTACTTCGCCCATCGTGTCTTTTTCAATTCTGTATTCCATAATGTATGATTTGTTTAATGAGGTGAAAACAATCAGCAGTAAACTGTTTTGACCGAATAACAAAGGTACATTTAAATCATGCTTTTCCTTAACTTCAATAATTGATTTTAATCATATATGGCTCAAAACATACACAAAATTTTTATTGTGCTTTTAATGCTGGCGGCAATGCTACCGGCATGCCTGATGCCTGTAACCAATACGGATGACAATATTCTGCTCACTTATGAAAGAGATACCGTGGGTTTTTTAAGCGGTCCTTTTTTAGCTGGCACGAATGCCCGTTCTGCCGCGGCAGACTCTGTTGAAGATAACGTGCCGCAGCGCGATGGTTTTGTGACATGGAACCAGGCATACCCCGCGCAGCAAATTGTTTCATTTGCTAAAACATTGATTGGAACACCTTACCTATACGGCTCATCTCACCCGGCGCAGGGTTTTGATTGCTCGGGGTTTATTACCTATGTATTTAATCATTTTAACCTGCAGGTGCCGCGCTCGTCAGTTGAATTTACCAACCGCGGGCGGGAAGTTACGGTAGAACAGGCACAGCCAGGAGATTTAATACTCTTTACCGGTACCGACCCTACCAGGCGCGTGGTAGGACATATGGGTATTGTCATAACTGATGGCGGCGGCGAGCTTCAATTCATCCACTCCAGTTCCGGCAAGGCCAACGGCGTTACCATTTCCCCATTAAAAGGGTATTATGAAGGAAGATTTATGAAAGTGATTTCGGTGAGGGAAGGGATTTAGTGATAATGTAAAATGTGGAAATGTGGAAATGGGGTGATTTGCATTGTAATCGTTATTCGTAATTCGTAATTCATAATTCGTAATTCTTAAAAATAATTTTACTCTCCTTTAAACCCCGGCTTTCTTTTTTCCATAAAAGCGCTGATGCCCTCTCTGGCATCTTCGGTGACGATCAGCTTTCCAAAAGTCCCGGCTTCGGTTTCATAACCCCTGCGGCCTGGCTGCCAGGCATCGTTAGCAGCTTGGATGCAGCCAGCTATGGCAAGCGGCGCCTTTGTATTGATAACTGCCAGCAACGATTTGGCCCTGGGCAGCAATTCTTCCGGCAGCACCACATGGTTGGCCAGGCCGTAATTGAACGCGGTAATGGCATCAATCATATTTCCTGTAAGCAGCATTTCAATGGCCCTGCCTTTGCCGATCAATTGTGTAAGCCTTTGTGTGCCGCCATAGCCGGGCAACAGCCCCAGGTTCACTTCCGGCTGGCCAAATTTTGCATGGTTGGCCACCACCCTAAAGTGGCAGGCCATGGCCAGCTCGCAGCCACCGCCCAATGCAAAACCATTTACTGCCGCAACAACCGGTTTGGGACAATTTTCAATTTTAAAAAACAACTCCTGCCCTTTTTCACTCAGCGCTTTGCCTTGTTCTGCGCTCAATCCTTCAAACTCGCTTATATCGGCGCCGGCCACAAAAGCCTTGTGGCCGCTGCCGGTAATGATGGCGGCTTTTATGTCTTTATTTTTATAAACTTCTTCAACAGCGGCTGAAAGTTCCTGCATTACTGCCTGGTTCAGCGCGTTCAGTTTATCGGGCCGGTTGATCATTATCGTACAAATATGATCTGCGGTCTCAACAATAAGCGTGGTATATGGCATGTGTATGATTTTGTACAAAGCTAATTTTTTATTGCAGATATATTACATCAGCATACGCCGCACGTTGCGTTGTACAAATGTATACTTGTTGCAGTGTACAAATAAATGTAGGCGCGTTGCAATACCGTGGGTGTAGCGTTATAATAGGTATAGGCACGTTGCAGTCGGGTTGTAGGCGCGTTGCAATGGTTGTAGGCGGGTTGTAGCACATATCTAGCAGACGAATAAAAATGTCTGCCATGTTGCAGTCGGGTTCGTAGGCGCGTTGCATTGCAACGCGCCTACGAACCCATTATACAATGCAACGTACATACACCAATTATATGTCGCAACGTACCTACAACCAATTATATATTGCAACACGCCACACCCAATTACACATTGCAACGCGCCTATAACCCATAATTACATTTCAATCAGGTTATTGTATACATTTGCCTGCTACATGAATTTTCTTACAGTGATAACATATGCCGGCATTTTTGTATTTGCGCTGGCAGGGGCTTTTAAAGCAAGAGGCGCCAAGCTTGATATTTTTGGTGGCCTTGTTGTGGCATTTGTTTCAGCATATGGCGGCGGCACGCTTCGCGATCTTTTATTGGGAATAAAGCCTGTGAACTGGATCAACGACAACCTGGCGCTGACGCTGGTTTTTGCCGGAACGATTATTACGTTTCTGGTTAAAGACAGGGTGAATAACTTTAGACGAACGATCTTTTTTACTGATGCGATTGGGCTGGGACTGTTTACAGCCTGGGGTATAGAAGTGGCTGCGCGCCATGGTGTGAATGATGTGTACGCGCTTACGATGGGTGTGGTTACGGCTACTTTTGGCGGCCTTATTGCAGACATTTTTTGCGGCTACCCGCCGGCGCTTTTAAGGCGGGGCGAATTGTATGCCACAGCTTGCGCCATAGGAGGCATCTTATTCATCACAATTACCAAGCTTTTGAATTTTTCGCACAATACAGACCTTGCGATTTGCGTGGTGGTGATCGTGGCCATCAGGATCTACTCGCAAAGAAAAAAGCTGATGCTGCCGAATATTTAGTATGCAGTGGAGCTTCCGATGGCTTCAAAATAATGGATGGCGTGTGCAATGAAGCTAATGCAATGGGTTTAAAAATTCCTGTGTTGTTTTACCCAGTTTTCAATATAAGTGTCTATATCGTGGGTATTGGTGCCGGGGAAGAAAATGTGGTCAACGCCCATTTTTATGAGCTGCTGCGCGTCGTCATCGGGAATGATGCCGCCGCCAATTAAAAGCACATCGTTCATGTCTTTTTCTTTCATCAGCTCGATTACTTTTGGGAAAACCGTCATGTGCGCGCCAGATAAAATGCTGATGCCAACTACGTCTACATCTTCCTGCAAAGCTGTGGTTACCACCATTTCGGGCGTTTGCCGCAAACCGGTGTAAATCACTTCCATACCGGCATCGCGAAGCGCGGTAGCAATGACCTTAGCGCCCCTATCGTGGCCGTCTAATCCTACTTTTGCTACCAAAACTCTGATGGGTCTGTTCATAATAACAATTTATAGGCAAAAATACCAGAATATTCAATGCTGAAAAGATCGCAACACCTGTTTTTGGTCATGTTTCGGGGGAGGGTAAAGCTTATTTATAACCCATTATATCAATCACCTGGTTGCAGAAATGATATTCCACAGGGTCATTGCTGCTCACGATCACCAGCCTGTCCTTACAATATTTTTGCACCAGTTGGTGATACATTTCAATACCCTGTACATCAAGGTTTGTGCAGGGCTCATCAAGCAATACCAGCGGCACGTTAGATAAAATGCATTGCGCCAGCTTTACCCTTTGCTTCATGCCGCTTGAAAACTGATTGATCTTTTTATTACCTGCCAGGTGCAGGCCCGTTTCTTCAATAATTTGGGCAATGGAAATATCGTTCAGTAATGGTTTGAATTTTTTGTGGAATTGGATCATCTCATCCAGCGTCATTTCTTCCACCACTTCTAAATAGGGTGCGCAAATAGCAGTATGCCTGTAAATATGTTCGTGGAGGATTGTTTGGCTGCCCAAATACCAGCGGCAGCCGCCTTCGTTAAAACTTATGGCGCCGCTTAAGGCCTGTAACAGGGTGCTTTTGCCGCTGCCATTGGTGCCTGTTATGGCGTAAGCATTTCCTTTTTCAAAAGTAAAATTGATGTGCCGGAAGATCCAGTCGTGGTTGTAACGCTTGCCGGCATCATTCAATACTATCTTCATCAATATTGCCTTTGTATTTTTTAATAATACCGCGGCTGCTTTCCTGTATAAAAGTCAGTATCTCGTCTCTTTCATCCGTAGCCGGAAATTCTTCTTCCAGGTACTGCACGGCCTGGCTTACGTTAAGGCCCCTGTTGTAAATAATGCGGTAAATATCAAGTATGTGATTGATCTTTTCTACGGTGTAACCTTTTCTTTTTAAGCCAATGGAGTTTACACCACCATAGCTGAGCGGCTGCCGCGCGGCCTTTATGTAAGGCGGCACATCTTTACTTACCAGCGACCCGCCGCTTATAAAGGCATGGGCGCCTATTTTTACAAACTGGTGCACGGCTACCACGCCTCCAAAACCCACGTAATCGCCCAGGGTAACATGCCCTGCTATTTGGGTACTGTTGCTTAAAGTGCAGTGGTCGCCAATAATACAATCGTGGCCAATATGGCTGTAAGCCAGTATCCAGCAGCCATTGCCCACTACGGTTTTCCAGCGGTCGGCCGTGCCGCGGTGAATGGTCACATATTCACGGATCACACAATTATCACCAATTTCTACCGTGGTTTTTTCGCCTGTATATTTTTTATCCTGCGGTTCGGAACCTATAACGGTGCCGGGAAATATTTTGCAGTTTTTACCTATACGGGTTCCTTCTTCAATGGTCACATTGCTGCCTATCCAGGTGCCTTCGCCAATGACTACATCCTGGTGAATAACGGTAAAAGGGTCAATCTTCACATTAGTAGCCACTTTTGCATTGGGATGGATATATGAATTGAAATGTATCATTCTGTGCAGTTAATGAAAAACTTTTGTTACAGGCTGCAAAAATAACCATTCAACATTTAATTGTTATCAATAATTTTATAATGTATTGAATATCAACAGGCGCTTATGGCTGTCCGCTATTGTAACTGTTTGCAATCCAATACAATCAAATTACTTTAAACTGACAATAAAAATGTTTTAAATAGATACTTTTGCCCACACATGTTGGAGATAGCGGAGATATTAAAAATGGCTGGGGATAGTAATGCCGCCGGGCTGGAACTGGTTGTAGAAAAAGACCAGTCAATACCCGCCGCCGTGCAGTACAACATCAGGCGATATAACAAGGCCCCGGAGCTTAGATTTGAAAACACAGGGCTTCTCATTTATACATTTAACAGCAATAAAGAAAGGGAGAACTACCTGCAGCTTAAATTTTGTGTGGCGGGAAATATGTATTGTAGTGATACGGTCTGCAAAAACTGCAAACTTGGCCAGTTTAAAAATTGCGCCGACAGTTTAGACAGCCTTGATTTAATACAAATCAGCTTCCCCTCTACACAGCTATGCCAGTTTATAAAAGCAAAAGGCAAAACCCTTAGTGATGATGTATTGAGTTTTGGCCAGAAAACCTCTTTTACAAAAACACTTCCAGTATGCTCAAAAATAAAAGACATTATTGATGGATTGGTTAATAACCAATACAGCGGCAGCCTTGAAAACATTTATGCCAATGCCCAATTGCACATGCTTTTGCTGCTGAGCCTTGATTGCATTGCCGGTGATATGAAACCGATGCTACCCGAATGCCGCTTTTTAAACAATCCTGCCGATAAGGAAAAAGTAGCGCAAGCCAAAGAAGTACTAATGCAGCACATTGGCGAACCCATCACCATTAAAGAGCTAAGCCTTAAAGTAGCCATGAACGAATGCTACCTGAAAAAAGGCTTTAAAGAAATGTATGGCACCACCATTTTTGATTTTTATCAAAATCAACGTATGGAACACGCCAAATACTTACTGTATGAAAAAAGCATGAGTGTTACTGATGTTTCCCTGATGCTGGGTTATTCTTCTATTTCGCACTTCAGCACTGCTTTTAAAAAGCAAACCGGGCTAAAGCCCTGTGAATTGCTGTTAAGGTAAACCACACCCGGCTTACCAGATCTTAATCCTGTCCTGCGGTTTTTTATAAAGCTTATCTCCCGGCTTTACATTAAAAGCCTTGTACCATGCATCCATATTTACAAGAGGGCCAATGGTGCGGTAAGGGCCTGGCGAGTGCGGGTCTGTAAGTATCCGCCTGGCAGCCTCAGCAGGCAATATGTTGCCGCGCCATACCTGTGCCCAGCTTAGGAAAAAGCGCTGATCGGGAGTAAGGCCGTCTATTTTTTTATTGCTTTTGCCCTGTGGCGTCATTTTAAAAGCTTCATAAGCTACGCTTAGCCCGCCAAGGTCTCCAATATTTTCTCCCAGCGTTAATTTACCGTTTACCGTTAGCGTGTCAAGCACTTTATAAGCATTGAACTGTTCCACCAGCTTTTGCCCTTTGGCATCAAAACGCCGGCGGTCTTCATCCGTCCACCAGTTACGCAGCGTGCCGTCTGCATCGTATTTACTTCCCTGGTCATCAAATCCGTGGCTCATTTCGTGGCCAATTACTGCGCCAATGCCGCCATAGTTCACGGCATCGTCAGCATTAGGATCAAAAAAAGGAAATTGTAAAATGCCGGCAGGAAAAACAATTTCATTAAGCGTGGCGCTGTAGTAAGCATTAACCGTTGG
Organism: uncultured Niabella sp.; assembly: GCA_934486785.1. GTDB lineage: Bacteria > Bacteroidota > Bacteroidia > Chitinophagales > Chitinophagaceae > Niabella. The sequence goes on from CAKSQK010000001.1 coordinate 89,096, forward strand.
AGGCGTCATACCAAACCTTTCGCGGTTAACAGGTTTGCCAAGCTGGCTGATGTTGTATTGATAGCGCCATTTACCTGTGTTTTGCAAATTTTCAAAAAAGGTATTGCGGCCAATCGCCAGACCATCATAGTTTTGCCATACAGCCGGGTACCCTACTTTTGGTCTGAAGGCTGCTAGCTTTGCCAGCGCTTTTTGCTTGGTTTCATTTGTCATCCAGTCAAGCCCTTTGATGCGGATGGCAAAAGCCTTGCGCAGGTTTTCCACCATTTCATTCATACGGGCTTTTGCTTCAGGCTTAAAATATTCTGCCACGTATAGCTGGCCTAGCAGCTCGCCAATGACCCTGTCAGTTAAATTGGCCATGCGCTCCTCGCGCGGTGTTTGTACTTTCTGACCGGAAAGAACCTGGTTATAAGCAAAGTTCGCTTCTACAAAATTTTTGCCCAGGTAAGGCGCTGCATTATCTAAAATATTCCATTTCAAATAAGTTTTCCAATCATCAACAGAAATGGTATTGAGCATTTTTGCAACAGCCGTAAAAAACGCGGGGTTGTTTACCAAAACACTATCCTGGCCTGCTACATTCAATGTTTTTAATACAGATGCCCAGTTAATGCCCGGTGTTGTTTTACTAAGGTCATCCACGGCAAACTTGTGGTAGGTTTTGTACGGGTCGCGCATTTCCACACGGCTCATCTGGGCCTTTGCCAGCGCTGTTTCTATATTTAAAATGATGCCTGCACGGTGGTTGGCCTCTTCAGCAGGAATGCCCGTAAGCGCAAACAATCGGGCAATATAGTTTTTATAAGCAGTGCGGATGGATTGTGAACCGGGATCATTCCTGAGATAATAATCGCGGTCTGGCAGGGTAATGCCACCCTGGAAAAACTGGCCTATCATTGTTTCCACGTCTTTTCTATCCTGTACCACCGCAAAACTGTAAAGCGGGGCGCCCAGGCCCTGCGTGCGCATATAGGCGGCTTCTGTCATTACGCCATCCACGGTTCGTATGGCATCTATGGTGGCCAGCGCTCTTTTTATGGGAGTAAAGCCCAATTGCTCAATAGTTGCGGTATCCATTGCGGCAGCATAAAAATCTCCCACCCTTTTTTCCACGCTACCGGGCGCTGCGCTTTTGTTAGCGGCAGATCTTTCAAGAATGGTTTTTACCGCGCCGGTATTAAAATCGCGCAAAATATTAAAAGACCCCCATCTTGTTTCTTTGGCTGGAACGGGGTTGTTATCAATCCATTTGCCATTAGCATACCGGTAAAAATCATCGCCGGGTTTTACTGACAGGTCCCTGTCATCAGGATTGATAAACTTTACCGGCTTTTGTGCGGCAGCAACATTGAAGAGAACCAGTGTGAGAAGCAGTAAGGAAGTAATGCAATATCTTTTCATAGCATTTTATTTCAATCATAAAAATAATAAAAACGTATCGGTAACGGGAACCGCTTATCTAAATTACGATGTTTATTCCGGCTTGTGCATACGAATGGGAATAACTGCTGCTTTTAATACAAATTAATGTGCAAAACCCATTAAAATGGTGTGTAACCTTGTTTAAAACGGGTGGACACAAACACACCGGAACATTTGGAAAAGCAGGGCAACCGGCCTTACCTTCATGATGCAAATATGAACAGCCATTTACTTTCGCAAGATTTTAAACGCTTTTCTATTGCACCTTAGCAGATTCTTTGACAGAGGTTATTGCCAATCAAAGTTCCGAAAGTATGTGTTTTTAGAAATAGAAACAAGGAACCCGGAAATCTGATGAAGCAGTATACCAAAGGCAAAGTTGAAGCTACACGCCGAAGCCTGCCGGAAGCCTGTAAAAAGGTTTTGGATCACCTAAGTGCAGCGATGTACTGATGGCCCAACCAGCATACAAAGATCCGGCAACGTTGACGCGATAGCTGAAGCAAAGCCAGACGCACGGCCTGTTCCATAGCTTGTTTTAACTGACGCACAGCGATGTGCAGATTTTTCTTTCAAACTAAGGATAGCCAAAGCGCCTGACATAGCTGAAGCAAAAGCTGAAGCCTTGCCAGTTGTTCTGTGGATGGAAGCTTTTCTACGGATGGCAGCAATGCCCATGTTCGAAAGTGAAGATTTACTCTACAGTGACAATGCTGAAGCTAATTTAAAAGCATCGGGTTAGTAAGTGAAAGTATGGGAAACCATACCTAAAACAAAACACGATGCTTTTTTTCATGCCCGCTATTTTCTATTCTTCGTCAGCCAGCTCGCTGATCAGTTCTGCCACCAGTGCCGTCCACCCCGTTTGATGGCTGGCCCCCAGCCCGCGGCCGCTATCACCATTAAAATATTCGTAAAACAAGATTAGGTCTTCATTTTCGGGCCTTTTGTAAAACCAGTTGTATTCTGCGTAAATGGGCCTGTCGCCGTTCTCATCCCTTTGAAAAAGACTAATGACCCTTTTGGCCAGTTGTGTGGAGATGTTGAACAGGTTCATTTTATTGCCAGACCCCGCCGGGTACTCAACCTTCAGACTGTCGTGGTAAAACTTGCCAAGCCGGCGAATGCTTTGAATGATGAGGAAATTGATCGGTATCCACACCGGGCCGCGCCAGTTGCTGTTGCCGCCAAACATGTCGGAAGTGGAATCTCCGGGATCATAACGAATGGTATGCACCTGGCCATTGATGGTAACCGAATAAGGATTTTGCTCGTGATACTTTGACAATGCCCTGATGCCTCCCTCAGATAAAAATTCATTTTCATCCAGCAGCCGTTTCAGCAGCGCTTCCAGCCTTTCTTTCTGAACCAGAGACAAAAGCAGCTCCTCGCCATCGCCCCGCTCTTCTTTTGGCCAGAACTTTTTGTTTTTGATGCGGTAGTTTTTATACCAGTCAAAGCGTTTTTTAAAATCGGGCAGCTTGTCAAATACTTCTTTTTTAATAGTGCTAACGGCGTATAACGATGTCAGCCCCACAATAGACTGAATGCGCAGGGGATGCGGTTCTGCATCGTTTTGAGAAAGCACATCATAAAAAAACTGGTCTTCTTCATTCCAAAGCACGTGCTCGTTCAGCGCTTCGGCAATTAATATAAAATGCTCAAAAAATTTTGTGGCTACGTCTTCAAACGATGGGTCGTCCATAGCAATTTCAAGCGCCATATCCATCATATTCAGCGCGTAAGTGCCCATCCAGCTTGTACCGTCGGCCTGCTCTAATTGCATATCTCCGCCGCCGTGATAGCTGCGGTTAAACACGCCAATATTATCAAGCCCTAAAAAGCCACCTTCAAAAATATTGTTACCGCCACGGTCTTTCCGGTTGATCCACCATGTAAAGTTGATCATGAGCTTATGGAAAACCTTTTTCAGAAAATCAATATCACCTTTACCCGTTCGTTTCTTTTCCATTTCAAAAATTTCCATGGCAGCCCAGGCCTGAACCGGCGGGTTCACATCGCTAAAATTCCATTCGTAAGACGGCAGTTGCCCATCGGGCTTCATAAACCACTCCCGCATGAGCAGCAGCAACTGGTTTTTAGCAAACACCGGGTCAATTGCCGCCATTGAAATGCATTGAAAAGCCTGATCCCAGGCGGCATACCAGGGATACTCCCATTTATCGGGCATCAATATTACATCCTGGTTTTTCAGGTGTGCCCACTCGTGGTTGCGGCCCGTGGCCCTTGATTCGGGAATGGGCGTAATGCCGTCAGATCTGGTCAGCCATTTCTCCACGTCGTAGCGGTAATATTGCTTGTTCCATAAAAGGCCAGCAAGGGCACGTCGTTGTATCAATGCCAGGTCTTCCGGCAGGCCTTTGGGAAGGATGGCTGCATAAAATGCATCCGCTTCTTCTTTTCTTTTCTGAAAAATATTTTCAAAACCGGGCTCAAAAGGGTTTTGAATTTCGCCGGCGCTTAGCCGGCAATAAATATGAATGGTTTCACCCGCCTTTACAGTGCGCCTGTAAACGGGCGCAAAACGGGTACCGGTTCTACGTTCGCGAAGTTGGCTTGTATACTTATCGTGTATGATGGCATTGTGAAACGCATCTTTGGTAAATACTGTTTCGTTTTCAATACCCTGCACCACCTGTGTATTGGTTTCATTATCGGTGTACAATGCATCGTCTGCATTCTGATAATAAAAATAATAATTACCCATACGCGGGTGCTGGGCATAAACTGCATTGCTGCTTATAGGTGAAATATTGGGCGTGCCCGGCGCAAGGCCATAACTCCATTTATTATAAAACCACAGCATAGGCAATACCGTGATGGGAGCCGGCTCATGAAAGCGGTTGGTGATGCTGATGCGGATGCCAATATCCTGGCTGTTGTGCTTGGCATAAGTGATGTGAACATCGAAGTATTCATCGTTATCAAAAATACCGGTATCTAAAATTTCAAACTCCGTTTCTTCCTTGCTTAACTCTTTGTTTTTTTGCTTTAGTAACTCGTACGGAAATTCCTGCTGCGGGTATTTGTACAGGTATTCCATATAGTAATGGGTGGGAAGATTATCAAGATAGTAATAAAGCTCCTTTACATCTTCTCCATGATTGCCCTCGTAATTGCCCAGGCCAAAAAGCCGTTCTTTTAAAATAGGATCTTTCCCATTCCATAATGCCACGGCAAAGCAAAGGTTTTGAAGATAATCTGAGATGCCGGCCAGGCCGTCTTCTCCCCACAAATAAGCCCGCAGGTGGGCATGGTCAAAAGGAAAATACCCCCAGCTATCTCCCCACACGCCATAGTCTTCACGTACGGTACCCCACTGGCGTTCACTTACATAACATCCCCATTGTTCGAGCGGCACGGGTTTTTGTGCATTCTCGCGTAACCTTCTGTGTTCTGCTGTCATTTATAATCTCAATTGTTTCAAAAGTAGTGCTTTGCATGTAAAAACATGGGGAGAATTGCGTGCAGTGGAATTTCTATACCGGCAAGTATTTTTTGGGAAAGTGGGATTAATAATTCCGGTACACATTATAAAGCACTTTCTTATCGTAATCGGTAAGCGTAGGCGAAAGATCAGTTTGAATATAATGCAGTTTAAAAGCTTTTATGGCAGCAGACTGGTTGCTGATATCGAATCCGATCACCCGCAGTGCAAGCAGCGCATTAAAATCGGCTGGCGGCGTAACCAGGTTGTAGGCATCGTACCAGTAGCCAAAGCCGGCATCTGCCAGTTTTTTCCAGGGAAAAAATTTACTGGGATCGTTTTTACGCGTGGGTGCAATATCGGAGTGGGCTATAAAATTTGCCTGCGGAATACCGTATTCCTTTTTTAAAAATGCCAGTAGCTTTATAAGTGCATCTATCTGCACATCGCTGAAAGGCTCATCGCCGTTATTGTCAATTTCAATACCCAGGCTGCACGAGTTCATATCTGTAATATTTCCCCATTTACCATTGCCGGCATGCCAGGCCCGCATATAATCATTTAGCATTTGGTGCACCACGCCATCGCGGCCAACCACATAGTGAGCGCTTACACTGGTCCTGCTGATGGAGAATGTAAAAAGCGTTTGCTCGGCACTGGTTTGCGCTGTATGATGCAAAACCACAAAGTTGGGCTTGCGTACGTTAAAATTAACCGTGGTATTCCATTCGCTGGCGTTCACAGCCGGGTTTCTTGGGTTTTTTACCACTGACATTACATTCAATAATGAATCCATCATTCTGCGGTATGCGGGCCTTGCCGACACTTGCTGAATACTGTCTGTAATATGCTTATAATATGCGCGGCTGCGGTATGCCGGGCGGGCTGTGCCGGTTGCCGACGGTGTATAAACCGGTTGTGGCTGCGGCGTGGTTTTTTGCGGTGCAGAACTCACTGGTTCTTCTTCACGCTGCTTGGTAACCTGCTGGGGCTTTGTAAATACGGTTTGATTGGGATGCTTGGTTGAAGGCGCTTTAACCACAGGCTTTTGCTGCTGTTGGCCGGAAGGTTTGGCCAACACGTTGGTACGCGCAGGCTGGGAAGGTGTGCAGGAATAAACAACAATTAGCAACAATGCCCAAATCATCAATGTTTTTGTGCTAAACATTTCTAATGCTGATCTTTTCTTTGTAAAAATAATTCGTAAATAAAGCCGTTCCTGAGATAAAAGTAACGAAATCCCTCGTAAAACGCCCGTTCGCGTATAAAATTGTGCAGGTAATGAAATATTTTATGATTTTGTTAAAGCTCTCTATCTTTAGCAATAAGCAGATCAACCCAACATTACAATTATCGTTCAATAGCAAAGACGCTTTTTCTTTGCAACTGATGCTAAAACTATTCATACATGGTTTCTGAAAAAACTCCTGCAAACATTATCATATTTGGCGGTTTTGGCGACTTGTCGTGGCGCAAACTTATTCCGGCTTTTTATAATTTATACATTAATGGATACATGCCCGAAGAGTTTACAATTTTTGCCATGGACTACCACGGCCTGCCGGATGCCGCATATGATAAACACATGCTCGAAGGCATCAACACTTTTTCGCGCAGCGGAAGGATCAATAAAAAACAATGGCTGAAGTTTAAAGACAAGCTGAATTATTTTCAGGGAGACTTTATGGTGCCTGATACTTTTCCCAGGCTGAAAGAAGCCATTGAAGCCAACGATGCAGCCTGGGGCTCCCGCGCCATTCGTTTGTATTATTACGCCATATCACCGGGATTTATTGAAACGGTTTCAAAAGGGATTGCCAAAAATAAAATGGCAGATGATGAAACGAAAGACAGGATCGTGGTGGAAAAACCTTTTGGCACTGACCTGGCATCGGCAAAAGCGCTTAATAAATTGCTGGCATCCGTTTTTAAAGAAACACAAATTTACCGTATAGATCACTACCTGGGCAAAGAAGTCGTTCAAAACATTATGGCCTTCAGGTTTGCCAACCATATTTTTGAACCGCTGTGGAACCGGCAGTTTATTGATCACGTACAAATTACCGTAGCAGAGCAGGTGAGCGTGGGCACCCGTGGCAGCTATTATGATAAAAGCGGCGCCCTGCGCGATATGATACAAAACCACCTGATGCAATTGCTTACCATTATTGGCATGGAATGCCCGGTAAAATATGAAGCAGAATACGTGCGTGATGAAAAAGTAAGGGTGCTGAGCAGCGTGCGCGCATTAACCGCCGCAAAAGTAAATACCGATGTAGTGAGAGCCCAATATACTGAAGGAGAAATAAACGGCGAAGTGCAAAAAGGCTATACAGATGAAACAAATGTGGCGCGCAACTCCTATACCGAAACTTACGCGGCTTTAAAGTTATACATTGACAACCCGCGGTGGAAGGATGTTCCCTTCTTTTTACGAACAAGCAAATCACTTACCGCGCAATCCTCCATCATTGTCATCCAGTTCAGAGATTCGCCGCATAAGATCTTTGCAGATGATATAACGCCCAACAGGCTCATCATCAGCATACAGCCGCAACAGGAGATCATCCTGCTTTTTGAAGCAAAAGTTCCGGGCATGCGCATGCACCTGAAACCGGTGGAAATGGATTTTACTTATCGTACTGCCTTTACCGAACAATCGCCCGAAGCTTACGAAACCCTTTTGCTTGATGTGCTTGAAGGTGATGCCACACAGTTTATGCGGGCCGACCAGGTTGAGGCCGCCTGGAAAATTGTAATGCCCATACTTAACAAATGGGGCAAATCAAAAACAGGTATGCAGAAGTATGCCGCAGGCACCTGGGGACCCAAAGCGGCTGATAAGCTGATTCAAAAATCAGGCTTTGAATGGATCTTATTACCAACCGATAAAATTTCTATTTGCCATGAAGCAGGTAAACGAAAAAAATAACAACATACAGCTCATCTGGAAAGATGCTGAAGCGCTAAGCATTGCCGCGGCGCATTATTTTGTAAAACTTTGCAACGAAAACATTGCTAAAAAAGGCATTTTCACTGTGGCGCTTTCCGGTGGCAGCACACCAAAACGTTTTTTTGAAATACTGGCCGGCCCGGCATTCAACCGCAATATCAACTGGAAAAAAATTTTATTGTTTTGGGGCGATGAACGTTTTGTACCGCACACGCATGAGCAAAGCAATTATAAAATGACCAAAGAAGCCCTGCTGGATCAGATCAAAATTCCGCGTAAAAATATTTTTCCCGTTCCCACAAATGGCCTGCCGCAGCTTTGCGCCCAACAATACGAGACAACGATCAAAAATACCCTGGGGCGTAGCCGCTCTTTTGATCTCACGCTCTTAGGCATGGGCGATGATGGCCACACGGCCTCGCTTTTTCCCGGCACAAATATTTTACAGGAACAAAAAAAGCTGGTCAGGGAAGTTTGGCTGGAAGACAAACAAACCTGGCGCATCAGTTTTACTTACCCGCTCATCAACCAAAGCAAAGAGATCATGTATTTAATTGCAGGAAATAACAAAGGGCCGGTAATAAAGAAAATCTTTTCCGGGCGTGCGCTTAAAACCCTATATCCCATTCAAAGCGTTAATCCCACCAAAGGAACTGCTGTGTGGATGCTTGATGAAGCAGCAGCAGGCGGCACATTCAAATAGCTGTAAATTGATTCTGGAACTCCATATGCTTTAGTACCTGCCAGCTCCTAAAGCCTTCCATGCGTTTTAGCAGCAACATTTGGTCTGCTAAAAATGTGGCGGTAAAATGTTTCTGTTTGTATTGCGGCCAGCTTTTCTCAAACTGCCACGGGTGCAGGCGTTGTGCCAGTGTCATTCTGGGCATTTCGTTCAACCGTAAGCCGGGTAAAGATTGCGCTACAGCTTTCACCCTGCTCACAAGGTATTGCAGCGTTTCTGCTTCTTCAACCCCAATATAGATCTCGCGGTTATCTATATGGCCAAAATTTTTCAGGTGCAGTTTAAATGGCATAAACCCGATCGCAACAAGGTTCAGTACATCTGCCATTTCCTGCTCCCTGCTTTCGCGTTGCGAAAAAGTGGCCAGGTAAATAAACGGGTTGCCTCCTGCAATCACCATCCCTTTATAATCCCGGTCAAGAGCCGATTTTAATGCCGCAACTTTTTTATGAATGGCCGGCGGCGTATCAATGATTAGCCTGTAATCATTCTTCGGATCGTGGTTATGTAAAAGAGATGTTTGCATTTTTAAAATACTATTCAAATCCCACGCCATTATAACTTCAATTAACCCGGTGGCATCCGTTTAAAAGATCAAGAACGCCTGCGTTCATTAAATTTACGCTGTTTTACTTGCAAATGCGTAACAGCGAAACCCCCTATTTTTGCAAGGCATCAATTGTAATTGTTTTTATGAACCCGCATGAAAATTTTAGTATCAATAATATAACCGGCGCCAGTAATGCTGCTCAGTATCGTTGCGTCGCACACTTCAGCAGCAGTGCTGCTATCTGGCTTTTTTTACTTGCCATTTTATTGGCCTCCTGCACGCAAAACAACGTGAAGCAGGACAACAGCCTTAAAAAGTATTTTGATGAAAATCACCTCACCGGCACTTTTGCCTTATTGGATAACGGCACCGGCGTTTTCACCGTGTACAACCTGCCTCGTTACCGCGACAGCGCTTACCTGCCAGCCTCGACTTTTAAAATTGTAAACTCACTGATCGGCCTGCAAACCGGCAAAATCACCAGCGATAGCATGGTCATTCCCTGGGATGGCGTGCAGCGCCCCATACCCGCATGGAATAAAGATCTGAACATGCAGGAAGCATTCAGAGCATCGGCAGTGCCTTACTACCAGGAGGTGGCGCGCCGCATTGGGAAAGACACCATGCAGTTTTGGCTGGATAGCTTGCATTATGGCTCTGGCAAAAAAGACACGCTGTTTAAAATACGTTCTGCAATAGATACGTTCTGGCTGGACAATACCGTAAAAGTTACGCCCGATGAAAACCTGGGCCTGGTAAAAAAACTATACTTTAATGAACTTCCGTTTTTCAGGCTGTACCAGGAAAAAGTGAAGCAGGCCATGCTGCTTGAGAGCAATGCCAATTACAGGCTGGGTTATAAAACAGGCTGGGCTGCCACACAGGATGCGCACGCGCTGGGCTGGGTAGTGGGTTGGATTGAAGAAAACAATCATCCCTACTTCTTTGTTTTAAACGTTGAATCTACTGACAAAGATTACGACATGAGCACAGTGCGTATAAAAATGCTGAAAGATATTTTAAAGCAATTAGGTTTTTTTGAAGGAAAGATGTAAGCGTTAGCAGTTTTAACTTCACACTGAGAATTGCAGCGCCCGGCAGGCATTACTTTTGCGGTATCCTAACAAATTTTCAGGCTTGAGTTTTCAGTTTCAATACATCAATTTTGTATGGCTCTTTGCCGGGCTGCTGGTTTTTATGCTCCTTTTTTGGTTGGTAAAAAAGTGGAAACGCAAAACCGCCCGTAAAATTGGCGAGCCGGGTATTGTAAAAGCCATGCTGCTGCGCTACTCTCCACGCAGGTTTAATATAAAATTTTTTTTGCTGGCGCTTGCCTTTGCATTTGGAGTGCTGGCAGCCATGAGCCTTCGCAAGCCCGGTGGTACTGATGGCATCATGCGCGAAGGTATAGATGTGGTTTTTGCACTTGACCTGAGCAAGAGCATGCTGGCGCAGGATGTGGCGCCCAGCAGGCTGGAGCGCGCCAGGGAGTTTATTTCAAAAATGCTCAACAGCATGCCGCAAAACCGCGTGGGGCTGGTATGGTTTGCCGGCAAGGCCTATGTGCAAATGCCCATTAGCAGCGACCACAGTGCAGCACATATGTTTGTTGCAGATGCTTCGCCGGATATTATTCCCATAAAAGGCACTGTAATCGGCGATGCGCTGGAGCAAAGCATGCGGGCTTTTGGCGACAGGGAAACAAAATATAAGGCAGTTATTTTAATTTCAGATGGGGAAGATCATGATGAAAAAGCAGTTGAACTCTCAAAAGAACTGGCACAAAGAGGCTTGATGCTGAATACCGTTGGCATAGGCTCGCCACAGGGCACTTATATACCCGATGATTCTACAGGCATGAACAAAATTGATGATGCCACCGGCCAGGTAGTTATTTCAAAGCTTAACGATAAATTATTGCAGCAAATTGCTGCAAATACCAACGGTGTGTATGTGCAACTGGGCAATACTTCTGAGGCCGTCAAATCCATCAACGATCAGTTGGCGCAAATTGATAAAAAAGTAAGCGCCGATATGAGCCTGATGAGCTTTACTTATTACTTCTGGATTTTTGCAGCGCTGATGCTATTGGCTTTACTCATCGAACAATTATTACCCGATGGCACGCGAAAAAAACAACATACCACAAAGGGCTAAACCTGAATAAAAAATGAAATGGCTGATCACAATATTATTTTTATTACAATTACCATCTAACACGGGAGATGGCGTGGCCCGGCAAAGCATAAAAGACGGCAACCGCCTGTACCACGCCGGCCAAATGGCTGAAGCAGAAAAAGCCTACGATGAAGCCGTAAACAGTGAACACAAATACACAGCGCTTTTTAATAAAGCCAATGCCCAATACCGCCAGAAAAAATTTGGCGAAGCCATTAAGACTTATAATCAGGTATCATCCAACAACAATAATGACAGAATGTTGCGGTCAGCAGCCTATTACAACACCGGTGTGGTGTACAGCAGCCAGCAAAAACCTGAAGAAAGTATTGAAGAATATAAAAACGCTTTGCGCCTGAACTGGCGAGACACCAAAGCCCGGGAAAACCTTCAAAAGGCGCTGATGGAGCTTAAAAAGCAATCTGGCGGCGGTGGTGGTGGCGGAGAAGATGAAGAGCCATCCCGGCAGCCCTCAAAATCAAACCTCAGCCAAAACCAGGCACAGCAGCAATTGCAAAGGCTTGAGGAAAAAGAACGCGCCTCACAGCAAAAGATCACTGAAAAAAGAGGGCAATACGGCGGCAATGCTGGTAAGGATTGGTAGCATTTAATGCACCCCCTTCGACTTCATCACCCTGTTGAGCCATTTTAAAATTATAAACAGGAACACCGCCGCTGCAAACAGCAGGAAAAAGTTCAGCCAGAAAAAGCTGGCCTTATCATCATATTTATCCCATTGGCTGGATAGTACACCACTAAGTTTATTGCCTATTGATGTAGATAAGAACCATCCGCCCATCATTAAAGAAGTAATGCGCTCGGGGCTTAGTTTTGAAACAAGAGACAATCCCATGGGACTAAGCAACAACTCTCCAACGGTTATCACACCATAGCTTGCCACCAGCCACCACACGCTAACTTTTTCAGCGCCGTTGTTGCCGGCTTTTACAGCAGCTATCATTACCAATACAGACAATGCTGAGATGAGCAGCCCCAATGCAATTTTTGTTGGAGTGGTAGGTTCTTTCCCCTTTCGGCGAAGCCAGGTAAAAAATGCCACAATCAGCGGCGTGAGCACAATTACCCAAAACGGGTTGATTGACTGGCTAAGTGATGCCACCCATGCCTCCACTCCTTCACCTTCCTGCAAAGGCGTTTCCTGCATATCCATATTTTTAAAGTAAGACGGATAATCCATGCCTTTTACTTCCACGCCGTTTTCCCTGATCTTTCTAAATTGGTTGTCAAGTAATGTAACGCTGTCTTTTTTATAAACAATAGTTTCGGTTTGTTGCAAACCAGTAAGAATACTGCCACTAACACCTTCCACATGCCTTTCCGTATAGCGCGCAGCCCAGGTGTTGAGGGCCGAACCGTTTTGTTTGAAAATAGCCCAGAACAGGATCACCACGGCAAAAATAGAAAGTAGCGCAGCCATCTGTGCTTTTTCCTCCTTAGGGCTGCGAATGAGCAGCGAAGCAAAAAATACCACTACGGGCACACATGCAAAAATGAAGGCATCTGTGCTGTTGCTGTCAAAAATAGCCCCTTCTGTACCCTGTATAAAATAGCCTATTGTACCAAATACGATACAGGGCAATATAACCATGGTAAAAATTTTCCAAAGCGGCATATCGCCTGGCTTAAGCGGCTTTCTAATGTCGAAAGCTTTGTAATGCCTAAGCCCGATCACAAATATGATCACTCCTATAAACATTCCCACACCCGCGGCAATAAAGGCAGCGCCCCAGCCAATCATGGTATAAAGCGCCGCACCAAAAAAATTACATACAAAAGCGCCAATATTAATACCCATGTAAAAAATATTGTAGCCTTCGTCTTTCTTATCCTGGTATTGGGGTGTGGAATAAACATTACCCAGCAATGTGGAAATATTGGGCTTAAAAAAACCATTACCTAAGATGATGAGCGCCATAGCCAGGTACAGCATGGGAAGGGTATGTATGGCCATAAGGCAGTAGCCTGTACCCATTAGCAAGCCGCCGATAATAATGGACGCTTTGTAACCGATCTTTCTGTCTGCAATCAATCCTCCCAAAAAAGGAGTAAAATATATCAGGGCAATAAAAGTACCGTAAAGGCTGGCAGATTCGCCTTCATCCATTCCAAAGCCCCCAACCGCATCTTTTAAATAAAGGGTAAAAATTCCCAGGATAAGATAGAAACCAAAACGCTCCCACATTTCGCTGAAAAACAGGAAGGGCAATGCTTTTGGATGCTTTTTCCACATAACAATTAATTTGAGGCGAAAGTAAGGAAAAAGCGTAAATTCTTTTTTCCTTACTTTTACAGAATTGCATTTTTTGAAGTTATGATAAACAGAAAAAAACCGGTTGTAGGCATTAGCTGCGGCGATGTGAATGGTATTGGTATAGAACTGATCATTAAGACTTTTACCGATAACAGAATCGTGGATTTATGCACCCCGGTGATCTTTGCCAGCAATAAAGTGATTAACTTTTACAGGAAATCTGTAGAAGATGCCAACTTTAGTTTTTACCATACCCGCGAGTTTGACAAACTCAATCCCAAACAGGTAAATATTTTTAACTGCTGGGAAGAAGAGGTAACCATAACGCCCGGCACCCTTAGCGAAACTGGTGGCAAATACGCCGTTCTTTCGTTACAGGCCGCGGTAGACGCTTATAAAAAAGGCAGGATTGACGCGCTGGTTACGGCGCCTTTTCATAAAAGCAATGTGCAAAGCAGCCATTTTTCTTTTACCGGCCACACGCCATACCTGAAAAGTGCTTTTGAAGCCAGTGATGTGGTGATGATGATGTGCGCCCAAAACATGCGCGTGGCATTGGTAACCGAGCATGTGCCGGTAGCCGAAATAGCAAAACACATTACCCAACAAAGCATTACCAGCAAGCTGAACATTATTAACGCCAGCCTGCAAAAAGATTTTGGTATTACGAAGCCCCGTATTGCGGTTTTGGGGCTGAACCCTCATGCCGGAGATGAAGGCCTTGTGGGCAACGAGGAAGAAACCATTTTAAACCCTGCCATAAAACAAGCTAAAAACAATGGCATTATGGCTTTTGGCCCTTACAGTGCCGATGCTTTTTTTGCGCGCGGCCATTATGAAAAATTTGATGCTGTGCTGGCCATGTACCACGATCAGGGATTGATACCATTTAAATCACTGGCCTTGGGCGAGGGCGTTAATTATACGGCAGGCCTCAGCATCATCCGCACATCGCCAGACCACGGCGTAGCTTTTGATATTGCCGGTAAAGGCATTGCAGACCATGCTTCTTTTCTACATGCTTTATACTACTGCATTGATATTTATAATAAAAGATTGGAATACGACGAAGACAGGGAAAATCCACTTAAAAAAATAGCTCCCGAGGTAACATCAAGACTTGAGGATGAAAAAATTGATGAATAACCTTACGGCAAATTCATTCTACTAAGTTTATAATTACTGGCGAAAAGGCACCTGTGTTTTTTTCTGTAACCCTACTAAACTTTCTCTTACTTGTGGAGAAAGCCTGGTACCTTTGGTCATTTTACCTATCATTTCCACCATTTGCTCCATAGAGCATCGCCGTGCCTTATAATTAAAATAGATATCAGTAAGTATTAATGGCGTAAGTACTGAGAACAGTTTGTACACAGTACTGCTTTTTAAATTTGATTGCAGGGCAATATCATTTACAATACTGCCAAACTTCTCACCAAAAATTTCAGAATTAACCCCGTTACCTTTTATTTGCAGCGCTCTATCCTGCAATAACCATGTAGTAGTAATTTCTGTAGTAGCCAATTCTTTGGCCATTTTAAAAATTTCTTCTAACCGGATGTTTGTGATGCATTGTATACCAATGGCGTTGATGATGGTGTTGACAATTTGGTCTAAAGCGGTTTCAACATTTTTTCTCGATTCCTTTAAATGTTTTTCTACCCAGGTACAAAATTCACCGTTGGTTTTTAGATACGATAATATTTGAGCGTTGAACCGCATACTTTCCCCTCTGATCCTATAAATAAGCTAAATAGTGGTATTAAAAAAAGAGGGGCAAACGTATGGTCTGGAAAGACGCCGTTGCCCACTCTAAGCCCTCTAAACCGCTGTAAAAGTAGCGCTGCAAATCAGCCCATTTAAAAAATTTCGATGAGTAACCCTTAATTTTCGATGAATGCCTTGATTTTACCGATGAGATATTTGGCGCTACCTTTACTGTGGCAACAAGCCTGTATCAGTAGCCGAAGTGTTGTTTGCATTCTTCATTTTCTGGCTGATCATTTTTTCGTAAATAGCTTTCCTGGCTGTTCTGTTCTGATGCTTTGCCTTTTTGAAAGAAGCGGTGTTTTTGGTTCTGTATTTGGAAAACCTGTATTGAGCGCAATATTCACCAGCGATGCGATTTGTTCAAACTCAAGGTCTTGCGTACTTAACAGCATATCGTCAACACCTTTGCCAACCCTTGAGCGTTCTTGCTGATAATCGTTATGCCAGCGAAACGCCATATAGCCAACCAGCATGGTTGTACCAAGCCAAAGTATGATTAAAACAATATTGGTTACCCGGTTTAATGCAGTATGATCGGGCTTTAATAGAACACGCCTGACAGCGTTGGTGTCTTTTTCTTTCATATTCGGGGTTTTTATAAGGTTTCAATAAAAGTATCGATTTTCTCAATCATAGTATAATATTCAGCCGTTTTATTTTCCAAACCATTGTTGATCACCTCATAATTTTTATCAGCTACATTCAAATAAACCGGATGTGTGGGCCCTAAAGGTGAAAGTGTTGATTTTAGACGATGCATAATTCGCTTTATCTCATTAGTATTAGTTTCTTTCAGCGCTGCTTCCAGTTCTTTTTTATCGAGGTGCCATTGTGTCTTCATTTCCTGAATAATTTCGCTTATAGCTGATTCATCATCGCCCACTAATTCTTTTAAGAATTGAAAGTCAACACTATCTGCTTGTCTGGCTGGTTTTACAGATGGAGGTATTTGTTGTAAATGGCCAGCTATTTTATTAATCAGGTCAGCTTCATCAATTGGTTTGGCTACATAATCATTAAAGCCTGAGCGCTTGCATTTTTGAATTTCATCTTCAGAAACATACGCTGTCATAGCTATAATTTTTAAATCAGGCTTTAGGCCTTCGCGTATGTGTTTTACCGTGGTGTAACCATCCATCAACGGCATTTGAATATCCATCAACAACAGGTCGTAATGGTTTTTTTTCAAATGGTCCAGCACTTCGCGGCCATTTTCCACAATTGTTAGCGATGCATGGTATTTAGCCAGCAAATGCTTCAGCAATGTCTGGTTAGCGCCATTGTCTTCGGCAGCAAGTATTTGATAGCCTTCCAACGAAAATTCGCTTTCTATGCTTTTGTCTTCCTTCACTACGGCTTGCATCGCTTTTTCAAAAAGGCATGTGAAAGTAAACTCTGAGCCTACACCCACTTCACTGTAAGCCGAAATGGAGCCGCCCATTCTTTCAACTAAATTCTTTACAATGGTTAAACCCAGCCCTGTGCCGCCATGCTGCCTGGTGGTTACGTGTTCAAGTTGTTCAAATCTTTCAAATATTGTTTGAATTTTTTCGGGCGGTATTCCAGAGCCGCTGTCTTTTACCGTAAATGCCAGTTTATAAATACCTGATGCCTCGTCAACCCACACAATACCGGTGTTGACCTGTATGCCTCCCGTATTGGTAAATTTTATGGCATTTCCAACCAGGTTCACCAATATTTGCATCAGCCTTTCAGAATCACCTTTCAGGTTATCCGGCACTTTTTCATCTACATGCCACTCATAGCTTAGCTTTTTCTCGGCCAGGCTGGCTGAGAACATTTTTTGAGTATTATCTAAAACAGTGCGGATGTTGAATGGCTTATTGAGCAATCTTAATTTACCCGCCTCAATTTTAGACAAATCAAGCACATCATTTACAATATTCAGTAGGTTGTAAGCACCTGATCGAATGATGTCAACATATTCCTGCTGCTTGCCTTCAAGATTTGATTGTTTTAGCAGGTTGCTAAAACCAATAAGCGCATTAAGCGGTGTGCGCAACTCATGGCTCATGTTAGTCACAAATTCATCTTTAGCATTTTTGCTTTTCAATGCCACTAATTCAGCCATTTTCAATTCTTCAATCAACTTTACCTGCTGCGCGCGCCTTTTTACAATAATGGTTGCCATTATTAATATTGCCAGAATGGCTACAATGGCAAGTGCCCTGCTGTAAGTAGAAAGCATATCAGCCTGCTCGGTATTTTTTTTCAGTGTTTCTTCAAGACTTATTTCAAGAAGCTTTTGCACTTTTAAACAACTGGCATACACTTTATGTGCCCAATGTATACGTATTAAGTCGTTCACCAGCGAGTCGCGCTTCAATGTATTGCCTGATCGGGTAGAAACCAGTATGGCCAATGAATGCCCGATTTGATCAGTAATAAGGTCATAAATTTTTGTAGCATGCTGCGTATAACCCAGCTTTTTAATCGCTGTATTTAAAACTTCTGTATGTGTTCCTAAAAGGGTAATTGAATCAGTAAGCGTATTGATACGCTTACTGTCGAAATCAGCTCCGGTGCTTAATTTGCCCTGCAGGTCATAGCTAAGTTTTACAATCGACTGCATACGGTTGTTGATCTTATAGGTTTCAACCGCCTGTATGTTTCCTGCTTTCAGCGCCAGATTGGCCTTATTGGTGAAAAGCTGCGTAAATAGTATCAGGCCCATTAATGCAAGGGCCAGAAAAACCATTGAATAGAAAGACAGGTTTTTATTATTATTCATCAATAAGTTGAATTATAGCAAGTTCAGATTTTGAAGCAATGCATCTTTGTATGAGCCCGAAATAGGTATTGCCTGGCCGCGAATATAAGCAGTTCTGTCTTCAATATAGTCTATCTTATCTACTGCAATTACATAACTCCTGTGAACCCTTAAAAATTTTCCGGGCGGAAACCTGTCTTCAAAAGTTTTAAGCGTGCTGTGCACAACAAAACTACTGCCGGTTACCTGTATGCGCACATAATCACCTTTGGCTTCCAGGTACAAAATTTCATCAACTTCCAGCTTTTTAATAGATTTATTGTCTTTAATGAATAAGATCTTGTCAGATGATTCTGTTGTAATGCGTGAGTTTTTATGGCTGAGCAGTTCCCGGGCCTTGTCTACCGCCTGAATAACGCGCGATAAAGAGAAAGGCTTTACAAGATAGTCTACCACGTTTAGCTCAAAGGCTTCAACTGCATAGCCTTCTTTGGCTGTTGTTAAAATGGTTAGCGGCCTGTCGGGCAGCATTTTTAAAAGCTCCAGTCCGCTCATTTCAGGCATTTCCACATCAAGAAACAGGATGTCAACGTTTTTACGTTGTAAGAAATCATTGGCAGAAATAGCATCTTCACACTCTCCTACAATTGTTACTTTTCCGGTTTTTTCAAGTAGTTGTTTTAGCAATACGATAGCTACTTTATTATCGTCTACAATCAGGCATTCCATAAAAAGGCTTTAAGGCTCGCCGTAAAGTTAGGGAATATTAAAAAAAAAGGCTCCCCTTTTTGAGAGAAGCCTTAAAATAACTTATTACCTAAAAAAATAATTTAATTTTTGAACTGCGGAATGATGCCTTTTGCCAGTTCCACCATTTGTTGCAGGCCTTCTTCAGGTAAATTTCCTTTTTTAAACTCAGCCAGTATTTCCGGGTGCTTTGTTTCCATTTCATGAAGGAACTGATCTTCAAACTCCTTTACCCTTTTAACAGGTACATCTTTAATCAAACCATTCGTACCCAGGTAAATGATCGCAACCTGCTTTTCTACCGGGTATGGAGAGTATTGCGGCTGCTTCAGTATTTCCACGTTGCGTGCACCTTTATCAATTACGTTTTTAGTAGCAGCATCCAGGTCGCCACCAAATTTTGAGAAGGCTTCCAGCTCGCGGTAAAGCGCCTGGTCGAGCTTTAATGTACCGGCAACTTTTTTCATTGATTTGATCTGGGCATTACCACCCACACGGCTTACCGAAATACCTACGTTAATAGCAGGGCGGATACCTGAAAGGAACAGGCTTGATTCCAGGAATATTTGCCCGTCGGTAATTGAGATCACGTTTGTAGGGATATAAGCAGATACGTCTCCTGCCTGCGTTTCAATAATCGGCAGCGCGGTTAAAGATCCGCCACCTTTTACCAGGTGCTTGATGGTTTCAGGAAGATCGTTCATGTTTTTAGCCACGCTGTCATCATCAATAATTTTTGCAGCTCTTTCCAGCAAACGGCTGTGCAGGTAAAACACATCGCCAGGGTAAGCCTCGCGGCCCGGCGGGCGGCGTAATAGCAAAGATACCTCGCGGTAAGCCACGGCCTGTTTTGAAAGATCATCATAAATGATCAGTGCCGGGCGGCCGGTATCGCGAAAATACTCGCCAATGGCAGCACCGGCAAAAGGTGCATAAAACTGCAGCGGAGCCGGGTCTGAAGCTGAAGCAGCCACGATGGTAGTATACTCCATCGCGTCATTATCTTCCAAAGTTTTCATTACGTTGGCAATGGTAGATGCTTTTTGGCCAATAGCAACATAAATACAATATACAGGCTTACCTGCTTTATAAAATTCTTTCTGGTTTATAATAGTGTCAATAGCAATGGCAGTTTTGCCCGTTTGGCGGTCGCCAATGATCAGCTCCCGCTGGCCGCGCCCGATGGGGATCATTGCATCCACGGCTTTAATACCTGTTTGCAGCGGCTCTTTTACCGGCTCTCTAAAAATTACACCCGGCGCTTTACGCTCCAGCGGCATTTCGTACAGTTCTCCTGCTATTGGGCCTTTACCGTCAATTGGCTGGCCAAGAGTATTTACCACGCGGCCCGACATGCCTTCGCCCACTTTAATAGAAGCGATCTGGTTGGTGCGGCGCACCTTACTGCCCTCTTTAATATCGGCGCCTTCGCCCATCAGTACCACACCCACGTTATCTTCTTCAAGGTTCAGGGCTATGGCGCGCACGCCGTTTTCAAACTCCACAAGCTCTCCATAACGCACATTTCCCAGGCCATAGACGCGGGCAATCCCATCGCCCACCTGCAATACGGTACCTATTTCTTCCAAATCAGCATGAGCATTAAAGTTGCTTAATTGCTGGCGCAGAATGGCGCTGATTTCGTCCGGCTTAATCTCTGGCATACAAGACTATTTATATAGTAAATAAATTTTGATGTTCTGAATTTCTTTTCGGCTGCAAAAGTAGGGTATCGAAGGCTGAAAACAAAAAAGAGCGGCGAAATTGTTCGCAGCTCCTTTACAGTTTTTTGCCTGGCTTTGCATGCTATTTTACAACCAGCACGCCGTCTGCCATAAATTGCACCTTTTTTTCCGGTTGGGTAATGGCATCAATTTCAGCCTGGCTTTTCTTAGCATCTTCAGCGTAGTGTTTCAATTCATCTACCGAATAAACTTTTTGCTTCGCTACACCTTCTAATACAACGGTTTTTCCCACAATTGCCGAAGGAACAAAAAACGCGTAATCTTTAAACTTTACCTGCATTTTTGTTTTATCAGGCAGTTCCATATTGATAAAACAACCTTTTTTAGCGCACGATTCTTTTACCACGCCGGTGATTTTTCCGGTGTAAGATTCGTTCTTTTTAAGTTTTTTAGTAAGGCTGGCAAGGCTGATGGCGCCCTTCGCATCAATTTTACTGCCGTACCTGTCTCCGGGGTTTGCATTACCCTCAGGTGGCTGGGCGTTTACCAAAAGAGCAGAAAATGCGATTGCAATTGTCAATAATACCTTTTTCATGTATGCTATTTTTGTATGTGCAAATGTACATAAACCAGTATCGTGTTTTATTTTTTTATGGCGACTGTGCTAAAAGTTTTATACTTTCGTTAAATAAAAGTAGAACAACTATGAGAAAAGTCAATGCAAAATTTGGAGTCGTTATTATAATGATCCTGCTGGCCGCTTTCAGCCGTATTATTCCACATTCCTGGAACTTTACACCAATGGTAGCAATCGCTTTATTTGGCGGCGCAATGCTGCAAAAAAAATGGCAGGCATACCTTGTGCCACTGGCGGCGTATTTGATTTCTGACATTGTATTTGCATTAATGGGCCGCACCGGTTTTTATGGTGTAAGCCAGCTTTTTGTATATGGCGCCATGCTATTGGTTACAGCGCTGGGCACTACCATGGGAAGGCCTAAAGCATTAAAAGTTGTAGGCTATTCACTAAGCGGTTCAGCCATTTTCTGGATCATTTCCAACTTTGGAGTATGGGTAGCAAATGCGGTTGCAGCCGGAAGCCCTATACACGAAGCCGGCCTTACTTTAGGCATGACTTACCTGCGAGCACTGCCTTTTTATAACTTATACAGCAACCAGTTGTTTGTAGGCGCTTTTGCCGGCGATCTGTTGTATTCCATAATTTTGTTTGGCACGTATGCGCTGGTTCAAAAAAGATTTCGTGCACTGCAGTATATAGGCGCGTAAGCAGTAAAAAGTATAATGAAGCGCAGGCCAAGCCTGTGCTTTTTTTTGCGCCTATGCAAACGGTTGCTCTTTAAAAATAGCTTATAATTAAATGTTTTCAGCTAATTTTAGCCATTAACAAAAAACATATTGCATATGCCGACTACCGCAACTCAAAAAAATTATTCCGGCGCCCTTATCATTATTGCTGCCCTGTTTTTCATCTTTGGTTTTGTTACGTGGGCCAACTCCACGCTCATCCCTTATTTACAAATAGCCTGCGAATTAAAAACATCTGAAGCCGTGCTGGTGACCTTTGCGTTTTACATTTCGTATGCGGTAATGGCTTTTCCTTCTTCGTGGGTGTTAAAGAAAACTGGTTTTAAAAGAGGCATGGTGGCCGGCCTGCTGGTAATGGCCGTTGGCGCACTGGTATTCATTCCTGCTGCCAATACACGTTCTTTTCAACTGTTCCTTGTTGGCTTATTTATCATAGGCACCGGCCTGGCGCTGCTGCAAACCGCTTCTAACCCTTATGTAACCATACTTGGCCCGCTCGAAAGCGCTGCAAAGCGCATCAGCATTATGGGCATTTGCAATAAAGTTGCCGGCGCACTGGCACCACTCATTTTGGGCTTTATTGTATTAAAAGATTCTGACCAGTTTGTAGCAACGCTGGCTACATTAGGCGAAGCCGAAAAAGCCGTAATGCTTGATGATCTGGCATCGAAAGTAATAGCCCCGTATGTAGCAATAGCCATTGTACTGGTTGGATTGGCCGTATGGATCAATTTTTCGAGCCTGCCGGAAGTAAAGGCCGAAGGAGAAGATGTGGTAGATGGTGTGGACACCAACCGCAGCAGCCTTTTCAGTTACCCGTATTTGTGGCTGGGTTTTATTGCCATATTTCTGTATGTGGGCGTGGAAGTAATGGCCGGGGACATCATCCAGATCTATGGTAAAGAAATAGGCATTCCCCTGGAACAGGCCAAACACTTTACAAGCTATACCATGATCGGTATGCTGGTGGGCTACCTTATTGGCATTTTTACCATTCCAAAATATTTAAGCCAGACCACCGCGCTAAGAGCTTCAGCCATTTTAGGTATTATATTTTCCATTGCGGCCATTTATACCAGCGGCACCACTTCTATCCTTTTTATTGCATTGCTGGGGCTGGCCAACGCACTGATTTGGCCTGCCGTTTGGCCATTAACCATGGAAGGATTAGGGAAATTTACTAAAACCGGCGGTGCATTGCTTATTGTAGGTATTGCCGGCGGCGCCTTAATTCCCAAGCTTTGGGCTTCGCTAGGCGAAACCATAGGCATGCAACAGGCTTTCTGGATTATGGTGCCCTGTTACCTGTACATCCTTTTCTTTGGGTTGAGAGGCCACAAAATTGGCAAGTCAGTTACAACTTCGTAAGATTTCACAAAGCCGGGCAGTTATACTTTGATGTAGATCTTTTTCTTATCAAGCCAGTAACAAATGGCCCACATAAATATAATCACACAAATGGCGTAAAGCAGCGAGCCGTTTTGCGGCACGCCGGGTGTGTGAATGAACACTTTTTTGTACAGCCAGTTCCACGGGGTAGTACCATCGGCAGAACGAAACAAAGCTGCCGTTTTAGGCAAAAAGGCGCTTAAAGCGAATATGAATAACGGGTTTTTGCCAAACACTTCAAAAAAGTTGCTAAGGAACCCTTTTACTTTTTTTACTTCCACCAGGTATATCATGGTAGCAATGGTGACCATTGCCAGGCCATTTACATAAACAACATAGCTGCTGGTCCATATTTTTTTGTTGATGGGAAATACAAAATCCCAGCAATAACCGGTTACCAGAAATACCACAGCAGCCACAAAAAGCCCACTCAGCATTTTGTAAATGGCTGGGTTTTCTGTGGCAGAAGGCGCAATACTGCCCCCATTGTTTTTAATATACATACCAGCAAAATAGCCAAACACAACCTGCACAATCGCTGGCAAAGTGCTTAACAGTCCTTCCGGATCAAAAGGCACTCCTTCTCCTTTATACATGTGGGCGATGCCTAAAACGGCTTTATCAATTACATTGCCATACCAGCCTTCAAGACTGTAAGGATCAGCAGGATTGCCGGTAAGACAAATGGCCCAGTAAGCCAGCAGCAAAAGCAGCGAAACAAACCACGCCACCTTGGGTTTGAGGTAATAAACGATGATGGATGCAAAGAAATAACAAAGCGCAATGCGTTGCAGTACACCAAAAATTCTTACGCCCCTGGTGGGATCATCAGGGCTTACCCAATGTATCAGCTGAAAACTGCCGTCAACATTTCGCACAAACGGGTACCAGTTTAAAAAAAGCCCGATACCAAAAATGATCAGTGTTCGTTTGATCACTTTTTTCCAAAAAGCCGCGTTGCCCTGTTCTTTTAATCGTGGTATCACAAATGCCATGGCATTACCCACGGCAAATAAAAAGAATGGAAACACCAAGTCTGTGGGTGTAAGGCCGTGCCAGCCGGCATGCTTTAAAGGACTGTAAATGTATTGCCAGGTTCCGGGGTTATTTACCAGTATCATTAGGCAAACGGTAGCCCCGCGAAAAATGTCAAGGGATCGATAGCGTACTCTCATTAGAAATGGTATAAAAATTAAGGGCAATTTACTCAAAAAAAATTCATTGCAGCTGAAACCACTTTTTTTACGTAGCGGCTATAGCAGTTTGTATAATCTGCTTGTTCAACTCCATAAATACTTCTTTCAACCAGATAAAAAAACGGCCATATATCAATAAATGTTTACAATTGTTTTGCTACAATCATAGTTCCTTTCCTGTTATATTTGCAGATTATATTAAACGCCGGTTCCAATATTTGATGATTCGTTTTTAACTATTTAAGCGTAAACCCCGATACCATGAAAATTTTTTCAACAGTAACGATCTTCTCATTTCTGTGCCTGCTGGTAACCTCCTGCGCTGTCCAGTCAAAGCTGCCGTTATACCTGGAAGGCGCCGATAACGGGAACATTGAAAAAAACATCACCATTCCTGAATTGAAAATTCAAAAAAACGACCTTCTGGCCATACAGGTGTACAGCGACTATTTCCCAAAGGACGCTAACCCTGATGACCTGTACAACCAACCCATGCCATCCGGTGGGCTTGTGGGCGGAAATACGCAGGTAAACACTACTTCTACCAGCGGAGGTTACCTGGTTGACGCAAACGGCAATATAGATTACCCGCGCCTGGGGCTTATTAAGGCTGAAGGCCTGACCAAACTTCAACTGGAAGAAGAAATTAAAAAAAGGCTTACCACACCGGTAGTTTTATTAACCAACCCCACGGTAATTGTAAGGTTTCAAAGCTATAAAGTAACCCTGCTGGGCGAGTTTAATGCCCCGCAAACCCTGAACATTCCCGTTGAAAAAATGACCGTATTTGAAGCCATTGCCATGGCAGGTGGCATTACCGAATGGGGCCGCAAAGACCAGGTGCAGGTGATCAGGGAACAAAACGGGGTTAGGGAAATTGGCATTATTGACCTTTCATCGCCAACGGCGTTTAACTCACCTTACTATTTTTTAAAACAAAACGATATTATTTTAATCAACCCCATTCCTGAAAAAGCCAAACTGCGCGATGAGCAGGCCACGCTTAACAGGGTATCATTCATCTCCTCCATTTCAGGGGTAGCGTTAGCGGTGGTTAGTTTGATCATTACTTTAACAAGAAACAATTAATATATTCATGCAGGAAATAAGGAACGAGAAACCTGATCTTCATAAACTTTCTGTCAGGGATCTCCTTTACAAATACATCAGGTTTTTACCGCTTTATGTGCTGTGCCTCACAGTGGCGCTGTTTGGCGCATGGTTTTATGTACGGTATGCACCGGAAAAATATGAATCTATTGGCAGCATGATTGTTGAAACCAACGAGGGCGCTGGCAGGGGCGATAAAGTTGAAGATCTTATTTCCGGAAAAAACCGGGACAGGAACATTCAAAGCGAAATAGAGGTTTTACGCTCAAAAGCGCTGATCACAAGGGTTGTAAGAAACGGCAATTTGCAATACAGCTACACGGCCAAAGGAAAGATCAAAGATGCGGACGCTTACAAAACGGCTCCTTTTCTCATTCAGCCAATACAACTGAACGATTCCAGTTTATCGTTTTCCATACCCATAGAATTCATCAACCGCAGTCAGTTTAGAGTGGGCACTGCAAATGTTAACTATAATTTTGGACAGGTTTTTAAAACACAGCACGGCCTTTTTAAACTTATCAGAGATGGTGAACCCACAGCCGGTGCAGAATTCATCATTCAGTACGCACCAGCAGAAGTTGTGGCAGCTTCAATGCTTTCCGGCATTAATGTGCAGCCAAAAATACAGGGTACCAATATTTTGACCGTTCACTACGAAACGACCAATCCTTACCTAGCCGCAGATGTTATCAATGGATTGATGCAGGAATACAATACTATGAGCATTGAACAAAGCAACCTGGCTATGGATCAAACCATTGGTTTTGTAGACAGGCGCCTGGCCGTTCTTGAGCGTGATATTGACAGCATTCAGAAAAAACTGCTGGCTTACCAAAGGAGCAATGATATTGTAAATGTAGAAACACAAATTGAAGACCTGCTAAAGAAATCGAACGAGCATGAAGCGCTGGCGCTGGAAAGAAAAATGGCGCTTTCCAGCCTGAACCAGATAGAAAACTATCTTAAAAACAGCGGCAACCAGTACAACAGGGCCGTGGCCCCGTCTTCTCTGGGCATCGAAGATCCTACGCTCAACCAGCTTATACAGCGTTACAACGAGGCGCAACTGGAGCGTAAAAATGAAATTGAAGCCAATGCCAGCCCCGACAATCCTAAAATAAGGCAACTGAATGATAATATTGAATTTTTGCGCAGAAGCACTTTGGAAAATATCAGGATGCTTCAGTCAAATTACAGCAATGCCCTATCAGTAGCTTCTTCAGAAAAATCGCGTAACAAAGGCGCCGCCTTGCAAATGCCGGCAAAGGTGAATGAGCAGGTGGAACTTGAACGGCAACTGGCATCCAAGCTTACGCTGTTTAAGCTGCTGGATGAAAAAAAGGAAGAAGTGGCGATCACGCGCAGCAGCACCCAGCCCACCTCCAGGATCGTGGAGCTTGCAGAACCGCGCATGAACCCCGTAAAACCACAAAAGAGCGTGATTCAGCTTGCGGCCTTTGTGCTGGGCCTTGCATTACCCACGGCATTCATTTTCTTAAGAGAAATGCTGAATGACCGCATCAATACCAGGGGCGATATAGAAAAAATTACAGAAGCGCCAATACTTGGAGAAGTAGGCCACTCCTATTCCGAATCAACCCTGGTGGTAAACAAAACCAGCAGAAGCCTGATTGCCGAGCAGTTCAGGATCCTGCGCTCCAATCTTCAATATATCATTGGTAAAAGAAGTAACGCCACTATAATGGTCACTTCCTCTTTCGGTGGTGAAGGAAAATCTTTCATCAGCACCAACATGGGCGCCGTATTTGCCTTAACCGATAAAAAAACCGTGATACTTGAGTTTGACCTTCGCAAGCCAAAAGTTTTGGCAGGCCTGAACATGAGCCGGCTGCCGGGCATCAGCAATTATATGGTAGGAAACAATGAGCTTGATGAACTGATCATCCCGGTTGAAGGCCACACCAATCTTTTTGTGTTGCCCTGCGGGCCTATTCCACCCAACCCGTCAGAGCTTTTGCTCAATACAAAAATTCAGGAGCTGTTTACAGCGCTTCAGCAGAAATTTGATTACGTGATCATTGACACCGCGCCGGTAGGCATGGTAAGCGATGCGCTGACGCTGGGCAAATTTGCCGATTGCACTTTGTACGTAACCCGCCAGGGGCACACTTTTAAAAAGCAGGTAGGCCTGATAGACGAAATGTACAAAACCAAAAAATTACCGCACGTATCCGTTATTTTAAACGATGTAAAAATGCCAACCGGCGGCGGTTATTATGGCAATTACGGCTATGGTTATTATGGCTATGGCGAAAGGAAAAATGATTATTACGAAGAAGAAGTACGGCCAAAAAAGAAATTTGGTGAAAAAGTGTTGGATGCCCTGAACCCGTTGACATGGTTCGGGCCAAAAAATTAAAACCAAAATGATGAAAGTACTGGTTACAGGCGGGGCCGGGTTTATTGGTTCCAATCTTGTTGAAAAACTCCTGGGAGACAGCCGCGTTTCTCTCGTAAGGGTGCTCGATAATCTCTCCACCGGATCGGCTGACAACATCAAAGAATTTTTGATGGATAAGCGTTTTGAATGGATAGAAGGCGACATCAGGGATTTTGAAACCTGCAAAAAAGCCTGTGCAGGAATAGACCTTGTTTCGCACCAGGCCGCTCTTGGCTCTGTGCCACGCTCTATTACTGACCCGCTTACCACCAACGCCGTAAACATTACGGGCACGCTAAACATCTTTGCTGCAGCAAAAGAAAGCGATGTGAAACGCGTGGTATATGCTGCCAGCTCATCTACCTATGGCGACCATCCCGGACTGCCAAAAACAGAAGATAAGATCGGCAATCCATTGTCGCCTTACGCTGTTACAAAATATGTGAACGAACTGTACGCGCGCATTTATACCAATGTGTACAAACTTGAAATGATAGGATTGCGCTACTTTAATATTTTTGGACCCAGGCAAAGCCCCAACGGCCCTTATGCGGCCGTTATCCCGCTTTTCATCAGGGCATTGCTTGAAAAAGAGCCGCCCACCATTAATGGCGATGGAAGCAACAGCCGGGATTTTACTTACGTGAGCAACGCTGTAAGCGCCAACATGCTGGCATTGTTTACCACCAACCCCGACGCGGTGGGCCAGGTGTATAATATCGCCTGCGGCGAACAAACTTCTTTAAACGAACTTTTTGATTCTTTGAAAGAACATGCATCCTCAGCTATGGAAGCCATTTATGGCCCACCACGGCAGGGAGATGTGTTGCACAGCCTCGCCGATATTTCAAAAGCCAGGCAACTGCTGAAGTACGAACCGGAAATAACAATTACTGAAGGGCTATCTAAAACATTTGACTGGTACAAAAACAACAGGCATTATTTAAAATAACTTTGCCAGCAGCTATAAAAAATTTTAACCGGAACAAAACCGGCAATAAATCATTATATCTTTTGTATTCATTCAAATCTCAAAAAAAAAAATGGCAAAAACAATTATTATTACTGGCGGCGCCGGTTTTATCGGATCTCATGTGGTAAGGCTGTTTGTAACAAAATACCCTGATTATAAAATTGTAAACCTTGATGCGCTTACATACGCCGGCAACCTTGAAAACCTGAAAGACATTGAAGGCAGCCCTAATTATTTTTTTGAAAAGGCAGACATTGTAAATGCAGATGAGATCAGCGCGATCTTTAAAAAATACAATCCTGACGGCGTGATTCACCTGGCGGCAGAAAGCCATGTGGACCGCTCTATACATTCCCCGCTGGATTTTGTGCACACCAACGTGATTGGAACCGTGAACCTTTTAAATGCCGCAAGGGAACAATGGAAAGAAAGCTTACAGGCACACAACCACCAGGCTGAGCCTGCCGCTTTCCCGCGTTTTTACCATGTGTCTACCGATGAAGTGTATGGCGCTTTAGGTGCCGAAGGCCTGTTTACTGAAGAAACGCCTTATGCGCCCAATTCTCCCTATTCGGCTTCAAAAGCTTCGTCTGATCATTTTGTAAGGGCCTACGGCGAAACCTATCACCTGCCTTTCGTGATCAGCAATTGCTCCAACAATTACGGGCCCAATCATTTTCCTGAAAAACTCATTCCGCTTTTTATCAACAACATCATAAAGAAAAAACCGCTGCCGGTGTATGGCGATGGCAAATACACGCGCGACTGGCTGTATGTAAAAGACCATGCCGTTGCAATAGACCTGATCTTTCATAAAGGAAAAAATGGTGAAACGTATAACATTGGCGGCTTTAACGAATGGCAGAATATTGACCTGGTGAAACTCCTGGTAAAAAAAATGGATGAAAAATTAGGAAACCCCGAAGGTACCAGCGAATCGCTCATCACGTTTGTGAAAGACCGCCCCGGCCACGACCTGCGCTACGCAATTGATGCCACTAAGATCAATAAAGAACTGGGATGGTACCCTTCCGTAACTTTTGAAGAAGGCCTGACCAAAACCATTGACTGGTTTATGGACAACCAGGAATGGCTGAACAACGTTACCAGCGGCGAGTACCAGACTTATTATGAAAAGCAGTATTCGTAAGCAATCTTAAAACATCAATCCCTCTAATATCTACAAATCATGAAAGGAATTATACTCGCCGGCGGATCCGGCACAAGGCTTTACCCCATTACAAAGGCAATCAGTAAGCAACTGATGCCTATTTATGATAAACCCATGATCTATTACCCGCTTTCAACGCTGCTGGGCGCAGGCATACGGGAAGTGCTGATTATTACCACCCCTGAAGACAACCCGGGGTTTGTGCGGCTACTGGGCGATGGATCGCGCATTGGCTGCAAATTTGAGTACGCCATACAGCAAGTGCCCAACGGCCTCGCCCAGGCTTTTGTAATCGGCTCCGATTTTATTGGTGATGATAAGGTGGCCCTGATTCTTGGTGATAATATTTTTTATGGCGTGGGCCTGGGTAAACAATTAAAAAATCTGACTGATGTGGAAGGCGGCTATGTTTTTGCCTACCGCGTGTCTGACCCTGAAAGATATGGCGTGGTTGAATTTGATGAAAATATGAACGCCGTTTCTATTGAAGAAAAACCCCAACAGCCCAAATCGAACTACGCCGTACCGGGGCTTTATTTTTACGATAACTCTGTTGTAAAAATTGCCCGCGAATTAAAACCTTCTCCACGTGGCGAGTATGAGATCACCGATGTAAACAAGCAATACCTGCTGCAAAACCAACTGCGCGTTTCAGTATTGGATCGCGGCACGGCATGGCTTGACACGGGAACCTTTGACTCGCTGACCGATGCCTCGGAATTTGTGCGCGTGATAGAAAAAAGACAGGGCATGAAAATAGGCTGTATCGAAGAGATCGCTTACAGAAACGGCTTCATCAGTAAAGAGCAACTGAATGTATTGGCTGATGAGCTGATCAAAAGCGGTTACGGAGAATATTTGAAAGGCCTGATCAAAGAGTAGCATCATTTCGCCTACCGGCGGAAAGAATTACAAATTTGCCACGATCCGCTCGCGGATCTCATTCATTTCTTCTGGTGACAAGGTTAGCTTTTCCTGCACAAAGTTAATGTCGTTGGCATTGCTGATGGGGATGAGGTGCATGTGCGCGTGCGGCACTTCAATACCAATCACGCTTATGCCGCAACGGTTACAGTTGAAAGACTTTTCGATGGCTTTTGCAATAGGTTTGGCAAAAACCAGCATTTCAGAAAGATATTCATCGGGCACATCAAACAGGTTGTCCACTTCTATCTTAGGTATTACAAGCGTATGCCCTTTGCGCAGCGGAAAAATATCAAGGAATGCGTAAAACTTATCGTTTTCAGCAATTTTGTATGAAGGGATTTCGCCCGCGATGATCTTTGAAAAGATGGTCATAAAAAAATATTGATGGAAAGATACAGTATAAAATAGTTACTGATTAAACCGTGATCTCGTCAATTTTAAACTCAAGCATTCCGGCAGGGGCCTGTATTTGTGCAATTTCACCGGGCTCCTTGCCCAAAATGCCTTTACCAATGGGCGAGGCCACAGAAATTTTACCAGCTTTCAAATCTGCCTCCTGCTCACTCACAAGCTGGTAAGTAACCTGCTTTTTTGTTTTCATATTGGTGAGCGTTACTTTGGTTAGTATTGAAACCTTACTGGTATTGATAGATGATTCATCGAGCACCCGCACGTTGGCCAGCGCACCTTCCAGCGCGGCAATTTTTGCCTCTAAAAGCCCTTGTGCTTCTTTTGCCGCATCATACTCGGCATTTTCCTTCAGGTCGCCTTTTTCCCTTGCTTCGGCAATAGCCTTACTGGCAGCCGGGCGCTCAACAGCCTTCATACGCTGCAGGTCTTCTTTCATTTGCTCAAGTGTTTCTTTCGTTACATATTGTACGCCATTCATAGTTGTATGCTTTATATCAGACAGAAAAAAATAACAACGCCTCAGTTTTACCTGAAGCGTTGCATGAAGTATTTCTACAAATATAAAAAAATAGATTGGAAATAAAAAAATGAAAAGAGGAGGAAAGTTTAGCTGGTACCAGTTAGCGGTTACCGGTTACCAGTTATCAGTTAACTAAATTTCTAATTTCTCTAGGGTTACCGTTACCATTTTTAAAAATGCTTCGTGGCTGTAACCTGCAATATGGGGCGTAACAATTACATTATCCTGTGCGGTAAGCCAGGCAAGCTGTTCTTTCTGCTCTTGTGTAAAAGTATCCAGCTTTTCATTTTCAAGCACATCCAGGCAGGCGCCGGAAATGTGGCCCTGCTTTAACCCTTCAACCAGATCGGCTATTTTTACCACTTTTCCCCGCGAGGCATTGAGTATGATGGGCTTCTGTTCCATTTTATGGATCAGCTCACGGTTTAGCATGTGGTGCGTAAACCGGGTAAGCGGCACATTAAAGCTGATCACATCGCTGTATTTACACACCTCTTCTAAAGAAGCTTCTTTTACAAAACTGTGTGCAAAATCTGTTTTATATTTATCAAACGCCAGCACTGCAACGTTAAAAGGAGCCAGCAACCTTGCAAAGCTGCTACCCGTGTTGCCATAACCAACAATGCCTACCGTTTTGCCGGTAAGTTCTGTGCCGCGGTTGGCGTTTCGTTTCCAAACAAATTGTTTTACTTCCTGGCTTGCAACCACAATTCTGTTGAGCAATGCCAGCAACATTCCCAGGCTGTGCTCTGCCACCGCGTTGCGGTTGCCTTCCGGGCTGCTTACGCATTTGATGCCTTTACTTTCTGCATATGGCACGTCTATCAGCTCCATGCCGCTGCCCAATCTGCCAATCCATTTCAGGCTGGTGCACGCATCCAGCAGCTCTTTATCAACTGTAATTCTTGTGGTAAGAATGAGGCCTGTTATATCGGCCGCCTGCGCTTTTAATTCATCATAGGTTATTTCGGGCGCATACACTACCGTGTAGCCTTTTTGTTTTAATGCCTGCTGTAAATACGGGTGCGAATTGCCGGTGATAATTGCTTTCATTTTATGCTTTGGTTTCACGCAAAGAAACAAAGTTTACATAAAACCAGGGCCAATAATTAGCCTGTTGCCTTTGCGCAATCTATGATCTCATTTTAAAAGTGAGCGAGGCAAAATCATCCACGCTAAGCTGTTCTGCGCGTTTGTCAAATATGGCATCGTTCAAAACTTCTGCATCAAACAATGCCCGAACGGCGTTCCGGAGCGTTTTGCGGCGCTGGTTGAAGGCGGCTTTTACCACAATAAAAAATGCTCTTTCCGACTTCATGACCGGTACATCTTCGCGGCGGTACAATTTTATTACACCGCTTTTTACTTTTGGCGGCGGCGTAAAACATTGCTCGCTTACGTCAAACAAATAACTGACGGTATAAAATGCTTGAACCAGTACGCTTAAAACGCCATATATTTTATTGCCCGGAGGCGCCGCCACGCGCTGCGCCACTTCTTTTTGAAACATGCCTACCATTACAGGCACCTGCTGCCGCCAGTCTAAAATCTTAAATAGTATTTGCGTGGAAATATTGTAAGGGAAATTGCCCACAATTGTGAATGCTCCGTCAAATGGAGCGTCAATTTCCAAAAAGCTTTTATGAATGATCTTTCCTTCCAGCGCCGGGTAGTTGGCGGCCAGATATTGTACTTTTTCTTCATCCAGCTCCACAGCCTTAAAGCTGATGCCCGGTATGTGTAAAAGATATTTTGTAAGCGCGCCGCCGCCAGGGCCCACTTCCAGCAATTGCGTAAAACTTTCCTGCTGCAGGGCATCCACAATTTTTTTGCAGATGTTCTCATCTTTTAAAAAATGCTGTCCCAGCGATTTCTTTAAAACATACATCGTGCAAATGTATCATTTCTTGCAGGTATCGTATTAAAAAAGCGCCACCGGTTACCGGCAGCGCTGCAAATATTTTTTATATGACCAATTAATGGATGCCTTTCATAAACCTGTTGAGGAAGGGAGAAAGCAGCAGCAGTAATACTCCCGAACCCAGCATGAGGTAAGTGATAAAGGGATAAAGATCAAAATTGTATTTTTTCAGGATCTCTTCTAAAGTGGCGGCCAGGTAGTTGCCAATAGCAAAGCTTGCCATCCACACACCCATCATGATGGATACAATTTTGTGTGGCGAAAGCTTGGTTACCATTGAAAGCCCGATGGGCGACAGCATTAATTCACCAATGGTAAGCAATATATAAACCACTATTAGCCACATGGGGCTAACCAGTTCCCCGCTGCCTGCCTTGTTGCTTGCAAGGGTCATAATATAAAATGCTATGGCACCTATAAACATAGCCAACGCAAATTTTACCGGTGTACGCGGGTTCATTCTGTTTTTCGACAACCGCACCCATAACCAGGAGAAAATTGGCGCCAGCGCCACAATGGCTATTGGATTGACATTTTGAAACCAGGTGGTGGGGATTAAAAAACTACCCACCTGGCGGTTGGTATTTTCTTCGGCAAAAAGATTGAATGTACCGCCCGCCTGCTCAAAACCGGCCCAGAAAACAATATTAAATATAGCCAGCACAATGATCACAATCACGCGCGTCCACTCGGTAGAACCGCTGGTGCCCTTTGCAATTGACATCAATAAAAAGCCACCGCCTGCAATAACCATTATCCAGATAAGTACGGTTTGCATGGTGGGTGAAATAGCGCCCCATAAATACATAACGGCCACTACAAATACCACGTTGGCCAGCGTGTAAATTATAATATTTCGCCAGTCCTTAGCCACCAGGGAACTGCGTCCTTTTTCTGCTTCGCCGGGCGGCAGCCCCAAATTAAGAAGCGTGTTTTGGCGTGCATAAAACCAGATAACGCCAATGACCATACCGATACCCGCAGCCAGGTAACCATAAGGCCAGCCGGCTCTTTCGCCCAGCGTGCCTGCAATAAACGGCGAAAGAAATGCGCCAATATTGATGCCCATATAAAAAATGGTAAAGGCCCCATCCTTTCGCGGGTCATTGTTATCATACAAATCACCAACAATGGTGGAAATATTAGGCTTGAAAAAACCGTTGCCCAGGATAAGCACTCCCAGGCCCAGGTAAAAAATCCATTTTCTGCCTTCCACGTCAGATGTTATCCAATCTGCAGCAGCGGCGGCAAGCATAAATTGCCCGATTGCCATAGTAAGCCCGCCAATAAAAATAGTAACCCTTCGGCCTAAAATTTTATCTGCGAACCAGCCGCCGATAATGGGCGTAACATACACCAACCCTGTAAAAATTCCGTATATCTTTAAAGCTTCAGCCCTGTCCATACCAAAGCCGCCTGCAGCCAGTTCCGCCGTAAGAAAAATAGTCAGCAGCGCACGCATACCGTAGTAACTAAAGCGTTCCCACATTTCAGTAAAAAACAAAGAGTA
Organism: uncultured Niabella sp.; assembly: GCA_934486785.1. Taxonomy (GTDB): domain Bacteria; phylum Bacteroidota; class Bacteroidia; order Chitinophagales; family Chitinophagaceae; genus Niabella. The sequence continues at coordinate 124,455 of CAKSQK010000001.1, forward strand.
TAGCCCTTTGGGATGCCCTTTTGCAGCAACAGGAATTTCGCTTTGCAGGTTTAGTTTTGAACTTTCTTTTTGCATATAACAAGTTTAATTAAAAACAATAAAATTAAACAAGCAAAGTAATAAAAATATATGATTTACTTTCTTTGATTTTTTAATCGTTACATCATTGGAATTTTTAGCATTTTTTTGCATCTTCAAGCCGTTATTCAATAATCAAATAAAAAGAGATGCTTTAAAAGAGGCTGTCTCAAAAAGGCAGCCTCTTTTTTTATACAGAACAAAATGCCCGCTGCCGCATTTATATAAAAGCAGCATTTGTTATACCTTCATCACAGCTAAAAAAATATTTATCAGCGATCCAAAATCCTATATCGCCCATTTCGATCTTGATTCATTTTTTGTGTCGGTAGAGATCCTCGCAAACCCATCGCTCAAGGGCAAGCCGGTTATTGTAGGCGGCAGCGCCGAAAGAGGGGTGGTTTCCACATGCAGTTACGAGGCGCGAAAATTTGGCGTTCATTCAGCCATGCCCATGCGCACGGCCATAAAACTTTGTCCTCACGCAGTTATTTTGCACGGTTCGCACGACCGGTATGCACATTATTCCGGTATTGTTACGGAGATCATTGCATCTAAAGTGCCATTGTTTCAAAAAGCATCAGTAGATGAGTTTTATTGCGACCTTACAGGCATGGACCGCTTTTTTAACGTACCCCTTTACACCCGGAACCTGCGCGAGCATATTATAAAAGAAACAGGGCTGCCTATTTCCTGCGGGCTTTCGTCAGCAAAATATATTAGTAAAATGGCTACCAATGAAGCAAAGCCAAATGGTTTTTTAGAAGTGCCGCATGGAAAAGAAAAAGAATTTTTGTGGCCGCTGGGCATTGATAAAATTTCCGGCGTGGGCAAACAAACAGAACCCAGGCTGCGGGCCATGGGACTGCACACTCTGGGCGATATTGCCAAAACCCCTAAAACCGTTTTGACAGCGAAACTGGGCAAATGGGGCGGGGAGCTCTGGAATAAAGCGCAAGGCATTGGCAGTGCCGAAATTGAAACCGGCTGGGACCAGAAAAGCATGAGCCGCGAAACCACTTTTCATGAAAACCAGTCTGACATTGCTTTTTTGCACAGCCAACTGGTACGCCTTACCGAAAGAAACGCTTTTGACCTGCGGCAGGACAATAAGCTTACCGGCTGCCTCACCATAAAGATCCGTTACAGCGATTTTGAGACCATTAGCCGGCAGGAAACAATTGGTTTTACCGCGCTTGATGATGAACTGATCGCAAAAGCCAAACAACTATTTGATAAATTTTATCAAAAGGAAAGGCCTGTAAGGCTTTTGGGCGTACGCTTCAGCCACCTGGCCGATAGCGGCATGCAAATGGATCTGTTCAGCAGGGATGAAGAAAAATTGAGCCTTTATAAAGCTGTAGATGATATAAAGAACCGCTTTGGCAATAAAGCCGTAACCAAAGCTGCTGTAAAAGGAAAGAAGTTGTAAACTCATACAGAACGTTACAAATACCATCAAACTTATCGCGCAAACCTTATTAATGGGGGCATACAGTTATATTTGCAGGATGAAGCGTACGATCTTTTTTTCCCTCATTCTCGTAGTTATTCTGGCAGGCTTTGGCAGTTGGGGGTTTATGGTACACCGCACTGTAAACCAGTTGGCCATTTACCAGTTGCCTAAACAAATGCAGCCTTTTTTTTACGTTTATAAAGACTCCCTGGTGTATAACGCGCCCCGCCCCGATCAAAGGCGCAATACTGATAAAGACGAAGGGCACAGGCATTTTATAGATATGGAATATTTTGGCCCCAGCCCTTTTGACTCTGTACCACACCAATGGGACGCGGCAGCAGCAAAATATAGTATTGACACGATGAAAACCTACGGCACACTGCCGTATGCAGTGGTAGCCACTCAACAAAAGCTTACCCAGGCTTTCAAAAATAAAAACCGCGACAGCATTTTGTTTTACGCTGCAGACCTGGGGCATTACGTAGCCGATGCGCACGTTCCGCTGCACACATCACTAAACTACGACGGGCAGCTAACCGGGCAGCAGGGCATGCACGATCTTTGGGAGACCACAGTTCCCGAAGCGGTTATAAGCAGCTACAACATCAGCAGTAAACACCGCGCCAAATACCTGCCCGATCCTACCAAAGCCATTTGGGATATTATTGAACACACACATTCGCTGCTGCCCGATATGTTTGCAAAAGAAATTGAAGTATCGAAAAACTTCACCGACTCTACAAAATACCGCTGGCAGGAACGCTGGGGACGCATGCGCCGTTTTTACAGTGCGCCCTTTGCCAGGGCTTACAACGAAGCGCTGGGCACCACCATCAACGACCAGCTTATTGCATCTTCTGAAAGCCTTGCCAATTTCTGGTACACGGCATGGGTAGACGGCGGCAAGCCAGATCTTTCAAAGATCATGACCAGGCCTTATGCGAAATCAGCTTTTAAAATAGAACGCAAAGCTTTTAGAAACAACGAACTTATGAAGCGCAACTGGCTCATCAGCAGGCAAAACCCGACGGACGATTAAACACCTGTAACCGTTACCTGATTGAATTTTGTTACTGCCTGCACCTTTAAAATTACAGGCTTAGCCGGTTATATATCACAGTTTACCGACAATCATTTTTTTGGAATGCCCCGCTCATCGTATTTTTAATGTATGATAGCAGTAAGCAGGCAGTTTTTAAAAAAATATTTCGAGGCGATCATTTGGAGTGGCGCGCTGGTACTGCTGTTTTTTATGAACCCCGCCAGTGGCACATCGCTGTGTATTTTAAAAGCTGCCGGCATTAGCTGGTGCCCGGGTTGTGGCTTAGGCCATGCCATTCATTACGCTTTGCATTTTAATTTTACAGATTCGCTGGAAGCGCATTTGCTGGGTATACCAGCTACCATCTTATTCATCTATCAAACTATCAAATCAGTTTATTTAACCAAAAAAACAATCAATTATGGATCAGCATAATATTTTAGGATTGATACCTGACATGGATTCAGAAGAACTTTACAGTATACAAGCCCTGATGCAGGGAATGAACGAGGTGCAGCAACAACAGTTTATTTCACTGTACAAACGCAAAAGAAAAGACCGCACACTGATGCTGGTGCTGGCCCTGTTGGGATTTTTTGGCGCAGCAGGTATTCACAGGTTTTTGGCTAACGACATTGGCATGGGCATTCTTTACCTGTTTACCGCGGGGCTTTGTTTTATTGGCACCATCGTAGACATCATTAACATTGGCAGCTTTACGTTAAAGTACAATCTGGCTCAGGCGGCAGAAGCAGCTAACCTTGTGAGGATGACAAACAATCCGACACAGCAATATCATGTTCATTAAAAAATAAATGCTTTATTCCCGGCTGGCTTTTTTGTTCCACTCTAAGGCCACGCCGGCATAATAATTTCTGACCGGCGCTACGTTGTAATACCTTCCGGCGGCGGCATTAATATCATTGCCCAGGCTGTACACCTGGTTCAGCAGGTTATCGGCCCCGGCATAAATATGCAGGCTCAGCCTTTCGCCAAGCATTTTTGTATATCCTATGCGCGTGCCTAATAAATGATAAGGATCTGTAGCATCGGTGTTGGCATCATTCATAAAAATGGCTGAAGCATAATAATAATTCAGGCCTGCCTGAAATCCTTTTTTAAAATAAATATTGCCCCGCCAAGCAACGCTGTGATCCGGAATGCCGGGAACTTTTCTGCCTGTAAAATCATCTGCACCCCTGATAAAATGGCCATAGCGAAAATGGCTGAACGTGTACGACAACCTGTTCTCAACATAATCAAAAACCGAGGTGCTGCCCATATCAATTATTTGTGACAGATGCGCTTCCACGCCTTTTTGATGCACTTCCCCGGCATTAATGAAATAATCTGCACCGGCTTCATCTCTTCGCTGCACCAGCGCATCCGTCAGCTTAAAAATATAGGCGCATACATCTGCCCGAATGCTGAGAGGAACAATGTTTTTTCTCACGATCATTTCATAGTTCCAGCCGTGCTCGGCGTTCAGCGGCGTGATCACACCTGTTGAGGGCAAAAGCTCGGCCACAGTAGGCGGTGAAAAACCTTTTGAAATATTTGCCGCAACCGACCACTCCCGCTGGAACCGCCGCATAACAGCCATGCGTGGCGCAAACTCTTCATTAAACTGAAACACCTGCTGCTGCACAGGGTATTCGCTCAGCCTTGTAAATTGCAGCCTGTTGCCATTGATGCTGGCGCCTGCCACAAGCATCCACCGGTTGAGCGTAATTTGAGCGTTTGAAATAAAATTATACACCGTAGAACTGATGTCATCGTTGGTTTGCAGCGTATCCGGCGCACCGTTCCTGTTATTGGCCACCTGCATGTTAAAATAGCCCTGTTGAAACTCCGCGCCATTGTCCCACCTGAAGGAATGGCTCCCGGATGCTCCAAATTTTTTATGGTATGACAACATGGTTCTGGCGCCAAAATGCGGTTCACTTCTTCTTTCAAAATTTCTGACTGCCGAATTCTTTACCTGCGTGTAAGCACCGTAAATAGTGGTTTTATGCGTTAATGAATTGCTGATGGTATAATAGTGCGTCGCGCCTGCCGTAAAAGTTTTTTGCCAGATGGCTGCATTAATTGCTTTTGCTGAAGGAAAGCTGCCCACGGCGGGCCGCGAAGCACGCGGGTTTTGCTCAAATTCTTTCAGGGTAAGGCCTCCGGGCGTTTGATAATACATATCTGTGTAAAGCACAGAGGCGTTAAGGGTCTGCTTTTTGTTAAGGCTGATCTCTGATACCCAGCTAAGGTTGTTGCGCCGCATGGCAGTTTGCTCTCTGTAGCCATTGCCCTGGTTATGAGTGTAAGTTACCATGCTGCCGGTGCTGTCGCTGCCCCACCGCGCTTTTGCCATAAGGGAGTGATGGCCGTAACTGCCTGCCAGGTATTCTACACCGGTTGTATTACCTGCCGGTTTGTTATCAATGGTAATTACGCCGCCGGTGCCCTGGCCGTAAAGGCTGGATGCAGGGCCTTTAAAAACAGTGAGTGTATTTAAATTAGCAGCAACAAACTGGTTAAAATAGGTATTGCCTCCGGGGTCGGTAAAAGGAATATCATTCCAGTACACTTTTACATTTCTTACGCCAAAAGGCGAGCGCAATGAGCTGCCCCTGATGTTGATACGGTAACTGCCGGGAGAGCGCTCTTCAAAGCGCATACCCGGTATGGTATTCATTTCCTGCACAAGGGTGGATTTATTAAAAACAGGCGCGGCCATTTTTCGCACCCTGGTAGCAGCGCCGGCCAGGTTGGTTCTTTGTGCTAAGGTTGTCACAACCACTTCGGCAAGCGACCGTGCAGAATCTGCAATACCTGTTTGTGCAAAAGGCGTTTTCAACAACAAAAACAATGCGATAATGCATATGAAGAGGCGTGATATTACTTGCATGCCGCTCAAATTTATTTGTATTCTTTTCAACTAAAAAATCTGTTTTACCTGATCATTTACACATTCGTTGTAAACAAAATATTAGCTTTGTATCAATACAAATAATTATGCTGAACCGCTTTTTATACCTGGTTTTTATTGTGATGCTGGCAGCCTGCAACAATGCCGGTGATCAAAACAATGCAGACAAGCCGCAGGACAGCGCCGGGGCTGCCACTGAAAATAACGAGCTGTCATCAGGCAAAAATTTTTATAAACGGCTGCAGGGTAAAATTGGCAACCAGGAAGTGGTGGGCCATCTTTCAAAATTTGAAGGCAAGATATTTTTTACTTATTACTATGTGTCGCAGGGCATTCCCATAGGTCTGTACAACTACCCTGATAAAAAACTACCTGGTGATAGTATAGAGCTGACTGAATATGACCGCCTGAGAAAGACCTATGACATGGAGCAGGATAATAAATGGCGCGTGGTAATTACTGAAAACGCCGTGAAAGGTAAATGGATCGGCGGCGATGGTAAAACCACGTACAACATCAGCCTGCAGGAACATTACCCCGCGGGCGCACACCTTTTCAACGTGGTGGGCGTAAAAGATTCTTTGCCGGTAACTGTGAAAAATGATACGGTAATGGCCACATCTTTTATGATGCTGATGGAACCTGCTGATGCGGCTGTGGGTGGCTGGTACAAACATGCACTGCTGAACACGTTTAGTGATGCTGGCTCCGGTTTTTCGGGCACAATTCTGCAATACATCGAAAATGAAACAAAGAAATATTTTAAAGATTACCGGGCAGAGATTGATACGCTGCTGAAAAAAAATGTCGTTATTGATGGTGAAGGCCCCTACCACTGGCTTAACTATGCCAACGAGCTTAATGCAAACGCACTTTACAACGATCATCATTACCTGGTAATGAACATTGGCAGCTATACCTACACTGGCGGTGCCCACGGCCTGGAGGGCAGAACTGCGGTTTGCTACGATATGAAGGAAAAGAAAGAAATGCAGCTAAGCGATGTGATTAGTATAGACTCCGTTTCTTTACAAAAATTAGTGGAAAAACATTTCAGGGAGCAATCTGGCCTTAAAACCGGGCAGCTGCTTACGGAAATACTTTTTGAAAACAAGCTGCCTGCTAACGATAATTTTTATTTTACTAACAAGGGCTTGGGATTTATTTACCAGCCCTACGAGGTGGCTGCATATGCCGTAGGCATCATTTATGTTTTTATACCTTACACCCATCTGAAGCCTTACCTGAATCCGCGTTTTGCACAGCGCATGGAAATACCATAAAATTTGTTTTGCTTTAACAATTGCGGAATCATAAACTATTTTAAATGAAGGTATCTTAGCGGCGATGCTGAGGTTGCTACTTATTTACCTGATTGTATTTACCTGCAAATTTGCATACGCCCAGGTGCCGGATTATATTTCGCTAAAAAAAAGAAACGGCATCACGGTACGAAATTATTATGCCGGCGGATGGCCTATTACATTCAAAGATAAAAGCGGCCGTGTTTACGAAGGGCCGATTGAAAAGATAGCCAACGACAGTTTGTGGGTCACCTTTTACAATGTGAACCGCATGCAAACCATCTGGAACACGTTTTTTTATGATACCGTAGCCACCTACCAGGTACCATTTCATTATAAAGAAATTGACCACATCATCATACCCAGGGCGCGTAAAAGAAAGCGCTATGTGGCCACATTGGGCAGGCTGATGCAATACGGCGGTTTTGGATACGATGTGGTAAACATTGTCAATACCATTTATTTTAAACAACCGCTCACCACCACACAAAACCTAACCAACCTGGGCATTGCTACAGCGGTTGGCGTTGCCGGCACCGTGCTTAAAAGCAACTACGGCAATCCATACAGAAAAACGCACAAATACCGCGTGGTTTATGTAAACATGCAATAGTTGCGCTATCTTGTTTCTATTTTATTGAAAAGATCTGCAGGCCTGATCCTGATGCCAACATTATAAGGGATAACATCAAGCCCGCGGCGGTACATGCTTTTAAATGCGTAAGAGCCATAAAAAGTAACAAATCCCAGGTGGGCTTCCGCTACGTAAGACAATTTCCAGGGGCGCAGGTCAAAATCGCCTCTTTCTTTTTTCCTGCCTTCGTCTGAGGTAATGGTTTTATTTCTTGAAGAATACAAATAGCCAATGCTTACGCCCGCGCTTACATCAAAAGAGTATAAGCTGTACGGCGTGAAATTAATATTCAGCATCAACGGAACGGTAATATAATCTGCAGCCAATTTATTTTTACGATAAGTACGGCCGGTGGTATTGTCTAACCGCAGCACTTGCGGGTTTGAAACCGGCTCGGTTATGGCTGCGTAGCGCACGGGCTGATTGTAATGATAGTTGTTTAATTCCGCTCCCAGCGCATATTTAAAATTTAAAATATGGCTGACCAGGTTTACCTGCTGCATCACAAACCAAATATTTACGTTGCGCGACCGGAACGGTTTGATGTGAAGCCATTCCTCATTCACGCCAGCACCCGCGTAGTCAACAGCTCCAGCCTCGGCGTAATTGGTATTATCAACATAGTTTGACACCCCCACATCCACGATCATCCAATCTGTTTTTACTGCCCTGGGCCGCACTTTGCTGTCAAGCTTTTTAAATAAGGGCTTTTTTTCTTCATGCACTACTGTATCCGAATGATCTCTGATAATGGTAATACCCCCCATATTAATCGTATCAACATCCGGCACCTCTGTTTGAGCAGAAGTATGCAACACACAGCCACACGCAAAAAAAGCAAGTAAAAAATTCCGCATCATAAAACTTTAGGTACAAACAAATTTATAGGAAAGCATTCATTTCAAATCGTTAAAAGATTTGGTTTAAAGTTGAGCATGTTCAAAATAAAAATCACGCAGGCGTGTAACCTGCGTGACAAAAAATTTTTTACGTCTTAAAATCCAAACCGCAACCCTATGTTATAAGGGGTCATATCAAGCCCGTTTTTATACATACTTTTTGTGGCGTATGAACCGTAAAGGCTGATGTATCCCAGGTTTACTTCCCCTACGTAGGATATCTTCCACGGGCGCAAACCAAAATCATCTTTGATCTTTCTTTTGCCTTCATCAGAAGTGATAAATTTATTTCTTGCCGTATACAAATACCCCGCGCTCACGCCCGCGCTGAAACCATAACCATAACTACTGCTTACGCTCACGCCTGATTTGCTGGAAGAGATGGTTCTTTTATTTTCTGGCAAGAAGTTAAAATTCAGCATCAGTGGCACAGTAAGGTAATCTGCGGCCAGCTTATTCTTTTTGTAACTGCGGCCGGGTGTTGCATCCATCATCACTACCTGCGTTAATGATGATTGATCACTGTAGCGGATATTGCTTTTATAGCGATAGTTATTCAGCTCCAGCCCCACGGCATATTTTAAATTCACCACATGTTTGATAAGGTTCACCCTTTGATTAAAAAACCATATGTTGACATTCATTGACTTGCCGTTTCTCAGGTCAAAATAGCCGGCATCGCTGCCCGGAGCATAAGCCTGCGCTTCAGCAGAAGCATAATTGGTATTATCTGCAAAATTAGAAAAACCGATATCCATTCCCCACCAGCTTGTGGTTACATTTTCTGACTTGGCCTTTACCTGCACCCAATTGCGCCCAGCATGGTCTACCAGCACACTGTCGCCCGTTTCTTTTTTAATCACTTTTACGGTTACTTCCACCGTATCAGGTTTTGTATTTTCGTTTTGTGCGGCAGCGCTGGTTGCCAGCAATACACACAATGCCGGGATGATTTTTTTAAGCATATTCTATTTTTTATTTTCTTACGTTAATGGCAAGACCTGCCACAATAATATTTTCATTATCATCAGAAAGCACTTCTATCGCCGTTTCTTTTATTTTTTCAGAAACATTTTTGAAGAAGCGGTTGCGCTTTTTTTGGGTTTCAGTTGCTGATGCTGTAACAATAATTGCCGCTTTTTCTATCGGGTCTTCCAAAGCAATGGCAGTTGCCGGTTCTGTATCAATTTCGATGGTTGATATAATACTTTCAATAGGTAATTGTTCCTGCTTACTTTTCGGCATTACAGTTGCAAAAGATGTCTTTTCTTCTAATATTATTGTTTGCTTCGGCTTACTGTTAACCGCCGTTTTGCGCACCTGCTGCGGCATTGTAACTAATGGATTTTTATCAGTAATCATCACCTCCTCTTCTACAATTGCTACATCGTTTATCTCACCATCTACATGCGTTACTGCCGGCGCGGTTTGCGTATCAGCTATGGATGCAGTTTGCACGGTTACATAATCTGCCTGGCCCTTAGGTGTAAAGCTGTTGTTGCTGAACAACCAGATGCCTACAGCGGCTACTATTACAGCAGCAGCCACCCTAAAAAGCCATGTGCGCATAGCTACAGTGTTACCCCGCCTGTAAAGCTTTTCTTTTTTAGAATAAAATATGGAGGCATCAGCAGTGCTGTAAGTGTTTCTGAGCAGAGACAAGCTTTGCTGCAACTGCCGGCTATTGGTTTTTGTAATCCTATCAGATAAAGCTGCATCGGCCTCTCCGTCAAGAAACAGGATCAGCTCCTCATCAGTCAGCCCTTCATCAACATTTTTATAAAGCCGCCCTTTATTTTTAAAAGAGATTTTTTCAACGGGCTGATTCACGACCGCCTGCAAAGCCTGCAGCTCTGCTCCCAGGTGCGGGTTGTCAACAACAAATTGTTTTACCTGTTGTTGCTGTTCTTCAGAAAGCTCTTTGTCTACATAAAGCAGGAACCAGCTTTCGTAATTTTCGTGTGTTATGTGCCGGTACGCTGTCATTAAATAATATTTTCAATTTTTACAAGATACTCTCTAAGCTGTAACCTTGCACGGTGCAGGTATACTTTTACCTGGCTTTCGGAAAGCGATGTAATGACACCGATCTCCTGGTAACTGTAACCCTCATAATCTTTCAGCAATACCAGTGCGCGACGGGTTTCATCAAGCTGGCCAAGCGCCATGTTCAATGCCTGTTTCAGGTTGCTGCCGGCACGGCCGTTGTGGCCTACGCTGTCAAAAGCCTCCATTTCATCGTAATAACTCACTTTCTTTCTTTTCCGCACCAGGTCTATCATTTTGCGGTAAGCAATGGTAAACAAAAAAGATTTTGGATCAGCCGTGGTTACTTCATCCCGGCGCTGCCACAAAACTTCAAATGACGTTTGCACCACATCTTCCGCGTCTGCCACATTCTTTAAATTCTTCAGCACAAAACGATACACGTTATCTGCATAGTTCTTTACACAATTATTATATTCACGTTCTGTCATAAGCCGTTGGCAGCTACAATTTTTTTAAGCCTTTGATGGTGATACGCGCGGGGGGAACAAAAAGTTACAGCAGATAGAAAAAATATTTTTACCGCAAAACCATTTGGCGGTCTGCATCCAGTTTTACCAGGATGAATAAGAGCACCGAAAATGTTAACAGCGATGTTCCGCCGTAACTGATCAGCGGCAGCGGTATGCCGATAACCGGCGCCAAACCGATTGCCATACAAATATTAACAGCAATATGAAAAAACAAAACCGCTGCCACACCATAGGCATAACACCTACTGAAAGTACTTCGCTGGCGCTCAGCAATGCGGATGATCCTCATTAAAAGAAGGGCGTACAACCCCACCAGCAAAACGCAGCCTACAAAACCGAAGCCTTCTGCAATCGTTACAAAAATAAAATCTGTTCTTTGCTCAGGAACAAAGCCATAGCGTGTTTGCGTACCACTTAAAAGCCCTTTACCCCAAAACCCGCCGCTGCCCACCGCTATTTTAGACTGCTTTACATTATAATCTGCGGTATTGTCTTTCTTCCCTGTCTTTTCATTAATTTCTCTTTGCTCACCTTTCAAATATTCATCGGGAATGTCTTTACCAATGGTACTGTAAATCCTTTCTACCTGGTGCTTGCCAAAAACATTTGCAAACAAAAATGGCACGCCAAATCTTTGTATGCCCACGCAAAGCAGCCATATTAGTACAATTTTAATAAGCAGGCCTTTATCGCGCTTTATTTTTCTCCAGTTGAGGAACACACCAATAGCAGCAACCGCTGTAATAATGATTGCCAGAAGATTTTTATCAAGCAGCAGGGTGGCCACCACCAGTACGGCCAGCGCCAGGCCAATCACGATGTAGATGGCCGGCAACCCTTCCCGGTACATTACCAGGAAGAACGCAAAGAACACCAGCGCCAGGCCGGTTTCTTTTTGTAAAATGGTAAGCACGGCTGGCACCAGCACAATGGCCGCGGCTATTAGCTGCGAGCGTGATTTGGAGAAATCCGTTTCGGGTACAGAGAGGTATTTTGCCAGTGCAAGCGCTACGGTTATTTTACAGAACTCCGCGGGCTGAAACTGGAAACCACCAATTCTTATGATTGACTCCGTGCCTTTAACAGCCGAGTGAAAAGGGAATACCAGCAGCAGTAAAATGATTCCCACAGCGTACCATAAATTAGCAGTAGCCGGAAAAAATTTACTGTCTGTAAGTAATATAAAAAGCCCTATGGCTACAGCTACCAATGCAAAATAAAACTGCCTGCTGTAGTCTGTTTTAAAATCCAGAAAACTCTGCAGCACCGGATCGCCTTCTTTGTAAGTAACGCCAAAAATAGCCATTAGGCCAATTGAAACGAGCACGAAATAGATCACGATCAGCAGCCAGTCTATACTCCTGGATATTTTTGCATCATTCTTTCTCATACAAAATCCTCTACAATGTCTAACGGTTTGCGGTAATAATTTTTAAGCCCGGGTAAAGCCGCCTGTTGCTCTTCTTTTTTAGCCGGCACTTTATTTTGATGTTGCGCTGTTCTTAGTTGTGATGAATCTGCCGGCTCTTTTTTATAACCCCTCAAATATCTTTTCAGCCTGGTGCTGTCGCCAAAACGTTCGGCCCATTCCTCTGCCCTTACTGAGTCAGTATAATATTGCAGCCTGGGATAATAGGAAGGCATTAAATTTCTTTTTGAAAAAGCTTCCACTTCGGCCTGGCTGCGCTTGGAGAGTGAATCCAATAAATACTGTTCCATGATCATGCGGGAAATAGGCCCTGCGGAAGTGGCTCCATAACCTCCGTTGGCAACAATAACAGCCACGGCAATCTTAGGATTTTCCTTTGGTGCAAAGCATACAAATACCGAATGGTCTTTCAGTTTCTCGCGTGGCCTGCCGGGCAGCTTGATGTAGTTTTCAGCCGTACCCGTTTTTGCGCACACGTTGATGCCTTCTATACGCGCCACCCTTGCCGTACCGTGTGTTACCACATCCTGCATTCCATTAATCACGGCATTATAAGCCGTGTCAGAAATATGGGTCAGCACTTCATGCTTTGTACGGTATTTTGCAAGCAGTGGTGCGTCTTCCGGCCTTTCGTCTTCAATACTATCTACAAAGTGTGGAATATAATAATAGCCTTTATTGGCAATAATGCACATGGCATTAGCCAGTTGCAGCGGAGTGGTAAGCATTTTATCCTGACCAATGCCTAAGGTAAGGTTGGTACATGATGTCCATCGCCCGTTATTTTCTTTATCATAATCTTCAATGGTGGGAATGTTACCCTTGTCTTCGCTGGGCAGGTCTACCCCCAATTTTACACCAAAGCCAAACTTGTGCATATAATCAGCCCATGCTTCAAAACCTTTTCTAACGCCCCCTTTTTTTGGATTATCTACCGTAAGGCGGTAAATATGAGAAAAGTATGAATTACATGAGTTGGCAATAGCCAGCCTTAAATTAGCCGCGTGCCCGCCGCCCGCGTGGGTACAGGCAGGCTTACCAAAGCCGCAGCCATAATACCTGCCGCCGCAGCCCATTCCAAATGCCGGTGTGATCACGCCTTCATCAAGGGCTACCAGGCCGCCAATGGGTTTAAAAGTAGAACCCGGCTCGTACACCCCTTTGATGGCGCGGTTCAGCAGCGGCGCTCTTACATCAAGGGCCATGCGGCTGTAATTGGTATTTTTTTCAGCGCCCGAAAGATCGTTGGGATTGAAAGTGGGGCCTGAGGCCATGGCAAGAATGCCGCCTGTTTTTGGATCAATTGCCACCACGGCGCCAACTTTATTGGCCATCAGCTTTTCAGCCAGCACCTGCAGTTCTACGTCCAGGTGGGTTTTTAGGCCGCGCCCGGCTATGGCTGTCGTGTCAAAGTCGCCGTTTTCATAAGGTCCAACTATTCTGTTTTTATTATCCCTTATCATGTACTGCACACCACGCTGGCCCATCAGCACTTTTTCATAATTGTATTCCAGCCCGTTTTTACCAATATAGTCGCCCATGTGGTAAAACCCTCCTGATCGTTCAATATCCCGCGGGCTTACCTCGCTGATATAACCAAGAATATGGGCGCCAACATTATACGGGTAAATGCGAACCGGCCTTTCTACCAGTGCAAAGCCCGGGAACCGCCAACTGTTCTCTTCAAACCTGGCCTGCATTTCCGGCGAAAGCAATCCTAAAAAAACAGAAGGCCTTACACGCGAGTTTTTTAAAATGGCATCTACTATTTTTTGCCTGAATGCAGCGGTATCAATTTGCATCAGCCTGCAAAATGCCAGCGTATCAATATTTTTTACTTCGTTGGGCGTAACCATCAGGTCGAACATGATGGTATTGTTGAGTACAGGCTTGTTGTTACGGTCGTAAATAATCCCACGTTCGGGATACACAATTTTTTCGTAAACCGCATTATCATAGGCCAGTTGGTGGTATTTGCTGCCAAATATCTGCAGGTTTACCAGTTGCAATACAATTACCACAAATACGGCTAAAAATATAATGCGTACAATATAACTTCTTGACTGATTAAACACCGACATACGATACGATCCTGAATAAATTGTTTGGGAAACTGATGCGCACAAATGTACAATGACACAGGTGATAATTTAATGAATTGCTGATTAAAAAGTTGATAATTTTTGCAGCCCTTGAATCAATGCCTGATCAGGCAACGTTTGTGCGGTATTTTAGCTGCCTGGGAAAGATCAGCTCTGCAATCAGTATCATTAACATGCTGATGGCCGTAGTAGTGATCAGCTTCATTAAAAACTGAATAAACGAACCAAATGACAGCCATTCTAAAAACAACAGGTAACCATTGTGAACCAGCGTTAATATCAAAGCATACAATGCATAAGCCCTAAAACCCAGCGCCTTTGGCGAAGGCTCTTTGTAGCTAAATTCAGAAGTATCTTTTGACGCGAACATGTTTATAATGAATGGCCGCAGGTAAGCGATCAGCGTGCAGGCTGCGGCGTGCAAGCCGGGCGTCATGGAAAAATAGTCAACCGACAGGCCCAGCAAAAAGCCGAGAGCTAAAATGGCCATGCGGTTCATATAAAACGGCAGCCATAAAATAAACAGGAAATAAATATACGGCGTGACCAACTGGTGCAGGTGTGGCATTACATCCAGCACATACACCTGTATAAAAACAAACAGGATAAACCGTAAAATATTTTTTACTAAATCACTCATTATTTTGGGGCTGACCGCTCTATCATGCGGCGGGTTTGTTCATCAAGCGCCTTTTGCTCGCTGTACTTGAGGTTTTCCACTACAAACACATGCTGCAGGCTGCCAAAGTTAGCCGCCGGCCTTATTTTAAGAATTAAAAAATTGGTTGCGTCATCTTTCAATACCCTTGCCACGGTGCCTACCATATGCCCTGCGGGGTAGCTTAGCGAATAGTTGCCCGTAAGCACTGTATCGCCGCGCCGGATCGAATCTGTTTTGGGAATGCCATTCAGGATCAGCTCTTTTGTGCTTTTACCATCCCAGGAAAGCATGCCCGTGGAACCGGTTCTTTTTATCTGAACGCTTAATTTATTGATCACGTGCAGCAGCGTCATTACCTGGCTAAAGTTTGGGCCTACGTTCACCACTTTACCCACCAGCCCGCCATTAGAGCTTAGTACACCCATATCTTCCTTAATGCCTGATGAGCTGCCTTTGTTGATCTGCAAATAATTTTTATCGCTGTTTACCGTGCTGTATAGTACCTGTGCACTGCGCCAGGCAAATTGTCGGGCTTTACCGGTGGTATCAAATCTCAGGCTGTCGGTTTTTACAACGGTTGTTGTATCTGCTATGGCAAAGTTTTGGTTCAGCAGGTTCATCAGCGAGTCGTTCATGGCGTGGATGCGCCTGTTTTCTTCTTTCATCGCAAAGAAATCTTCAAATGCATTGTACTTACTGTTGAAATAGCTGGTAATGCTACCGGCCAGGTTGAGGCCCTGCGCCTGATGGTACCTGTTGTAAGAAAACAGCAAATACAAAGAAATGATTTGCAGGATGATGAATGCAATAAAAACGGAAAACCTGCGGATGAATAAGAATATGTTGCGCAACTAATGTATGTGTTAAAGTTGATAGTTAACAGGTTGACAAGGCCCGGTGCTGTTTAATCTCTTCAACCCTTCAACCAAAACTGCGCAATGCGCATTATCTCATTACAAATGGGTACCTGTCATAATTTTTCAGTGCAATGCCTGTGCCGCGCACTACGCTTTTCAGCGGGTCGTCAGCAATATGAACCGGCAGTTTGATCTTCTGGCTGATCCTTTTATCAAGCCCGCGCAGCAGGGCGCCGCCACCGGTAAGGTACAGGCCGCGGCGGTAAATATCGCTTGCCAGCTCAGGCGGTGTTTGCTCCAGCGCTTTTAAAATGGCTTCTTCTATTTTAAAAATACTTTTATCCAGCGCCTCAGCCACTTCCTGGTAGCTTACCATAATTTGCTTGGGAATGCCTGTTACAAGGTCGCGGCCGTTTACAGGAATATCATCCGGCGGGTTGTCAAGCTCTTTCATTGCCGACCCGATCTGGATCTTGATCTGCTCGGCTGTGCGTTCACCTATTAAAAGGCTGTGGTAACGCCTCAGCGCTTCCATAATATCGGCCGTAAATTCATCTCCGGCAACCCTGATGCTTTGATCGCAAACAATACCGGCCAGTGCAATTACGGTAATGCCGGTGGTACCGCCGCCAATATCAATGATCATGTTGCCCACGGGTTCTTCCACATCTATACCAATACCCAGCGCCGCGGCCATGGGCTCATGAATTAAATAAACTTCTTTAGCGCCTGCCTGCTCTGCACTGTCTCTTACCGCTCTTTTTTCCACTTCGGTAATGGATGATGGAATGCAGATCATCATGCGCCAGCTTGGGGGGAATAACGGCTTTTTTGGATAAACCAGTTTGATCAGTTCGCGGATCATCAGTTCCGCAGCATTGAAATCAGCGATCACGCCGTCTTTAAGGGGGCGAACAGTGCGAATGCTCTCGTGGGTTTTCTCGTGCATCATAAGTGCGCGCTTGCCCACGGCCAGCACTTCTTTGGGGTTGTTCCTGTTTAACGCAACAATACTTGGCTCATTTACAGCTACTTCTTCATTGTGTATGATAAGGGTATTGGCCGTACCCAGGTCCATTGCTATTTCTTGTGTAAACCAGTTGAACAGTCCCATTTATATAAATTGCTTATAATTTGTGTAAAAGAATGTGTTCGCAAAGGTGGCGGAAAATATTCAAATTAACAAAGGCAAAAAAGCAGTTCCGGCAGCCATGATGCAGGTTAAAGATTTTCTTAACATTTACAAACCGGCGTTAAAAATCCTGGCTTCAAAATAAACCGTAAAATGATGAAGCGCGGGTATAATAAGCACTACGCAAACGATTTAGGAGAAAAAACATACCTGATACTTTCATTGGCCGCCATTTAACTGTTACATTTGCGTACAAAATAAAAAAATGGCACTTAAGGACATTCAATCATCAGGTACTAAAGACACGCGCAGCGGTTTTGGAGACGGCATTGCCGAAGCTGCCCGCAGCAACGAAAATATAGTGGCATTAACGGCAGATTTGCTGGGCTCCATGAAACTGAACCAGTTTGTAAAAGAGTTCCCTGAAAGGTTTATCCAGTGCGGTATTGGTGAGGCCAATATGATTGGCATTGCTGCCGGCCTTACTATTGGAGGAAAAATTCCTTTTACCACCACCTTTGCCAACTTTAGCACCGGCAGGGTGTATGACCAGATCCGCCAGTCGGTAGCCTACAGTGGTAAAAATGTAAAGATCTGTGCATCGCACGCGGGTGTAACCCTGGGTGAAGACGGCGCCACACACCAGATACTGGAAGACATTGGTATGATGAAAATGCTGCCTGGCATGACGGTGATCGTTCCATGTGATTATACCCAAACCAAAGCCGCCACCAAAGCCATTGCCGAATATGAAGGCCCGGTATACCTGAGATTTGGACGCCCGGCCTGGCCCATATTTACCAAAGAAGAAGATTTTGTGATTGGAAAAGCGCAGCAGTTTTCTGAAGGAACTGATGTAAGCATTTTTGCCTGCGGCCACCTGGTATGGAACGCCATACAGGCAGGCGCCGAACTGGAAGCAAAAGGCATCAGCGTGGAAGTGATCAACCTGCACACCATTAAGCCGCTTGACGAAGAAGCGATCCTGAACTCCATTAAAAAGACCAAATGCGCCGTAACTGCCGAAGAGCATAATATTTATGGCGGCATGGGCGAAGCCGTGGCACACGTGGCCGCTAAAAATTTCCCGGTACCTATTGAATTTGTTGGCACACAGGATACGTTTGGCGAAAGCGGAACACCCAATGAACTGTTGAAAAAATATGGTATGGATGTGAGCGATATTGTGGCAGCCGCAGAAAGAGCAATGGCAAGAAAGCAATAAACTCATTAAAAATGATAAAAAAATCCGGCTGCTTAATATTGCAACGCCGGATTTTAGCTTATAGTGTATTATCCGTTTAAAACTTATACCCTAAAGAAACGCCAACAGTGGAGTTTTTCATAGAAAGGTCTGGCTTTCTGCCGGCATCATTGGGTTCAATATTTGCCAGCCCAATACCCGCGTTTAACTGAACACTGAACCTGTTGTTAAATTCGTAGCCACCCAGCACGTTCAAACCAAAATCAAGCGGTTTACCATAAGGCTGTATATCGCCATTGGTTGACTGGTCATCCCAATCATTCAAAAACTCCAGTTTATCAGTGGTTATATTTCCGTCGAAATAGTCTTTATATTTTCCTCCCAGGCCATAAGCTACATAGGGGCCGGCGCCTACCATCAACCTACCCATTCCAACCTGTGGCTTATATATAAAATTAAAAGGAACTTCCAGGTAGTAGGCGGTAAGCCGTGTGTATTCACCACTGTAATATGTTTCTTCCCAATAAACCTCGGATGCCTCCTCTCTTAATTCACCTCCTTTTGTAGTAAACAATGCTCCCGGCTGAATGTAAAAATCAGGCGCTACGGGTATATCAAAAGTGAGACCTGCATGAAAACCGGGAAGTGTCCTCACCCCCGTTACAGTTTGGCCGTTATCATCCTTCCAGTGAATGTTGCTCAGGTTCAAACCAGCCCGCAAGCCTACCTCAACCTGCGCCATTAGTAAGTTAGATGCCATGATGGCCAGTGTAAGCATCAGGCCGCGGTAAATGATTGTTTGCTTTTTCATAAAATGATTTTAAATTCAATACAGATTAATATTTATACGAATTTAAGGCAACATCTGTACCATAAAAAATTACAGAACAGTTAAATCAGTTTGGCACAGGCAGTAGTTTATTTACTCTGGTACCAAAATATTACCTTAGCAACCATGGAAAAAAAACTGTTTTTGTTAGATGCCTACGCGCTGGTGTTCAGGGCTTATTACGCGCTGATACGCAGCCCGCGCATCACCAGTAAAAATAAAAATACCAATGCCCAGTTTGGATTTACCAATACATTAGTTGAACTCATCACCAAACAAAAGCCCACACATATGGCAATTTGTTTTGACACGCATGACCCTACCGAACGCCATACCGACTATGCCGATTACAAAGCTAACCGCCAGGAAACACCCGAAGATATTTTAATGGCCGTGCCCGATATTAAAAGGATCATCGCGGGCTTTAACGTACCTGTAATAGAAGCGCCGGGCTATGAAGCAGATGATGTGATTGGAACATTGAGCAAAAAAGCCGCTGCCCAGGGCTATGATGTTTTTATGGTTACCTCCGACAAGGATTACGGCCAACTGGTAACCGATAAAATAAAAATTTATAAACCCGGCTACCAGGGTAGCGACGTGGAAATACTTGGCCCTGAAGAAGTGTGCGCCAAATGGAACATTAAAAATGTAAGCCAGGTAATTGATGTACTGGGCCTGATGGGCGATGCGGTAGATAACATACCGGGCATTGCGGGCGTAGGAGAAAAAACGGCAGCCAAATTATTGGCAGAGTACGGTACGCTGGAAAACGTAGTAGAAAATGCCGAAAATATAAAAGGCGCTTTGGGCAGAAAGGTTCAGGAAGGAAAAGAGCTTGCCATACTTTCTAAAAAACTGGCTACAATTATTACTGATGCGCCTGTTGAATTTCATGAAGAATCATTTTGCCTGGGCGAATGGAATAAAGAAGCGCTGAAAGAAATTTTTGCCGAGCTGGAATTTAAAACGCTTGGCAAAAGACTGTTGGGAGAAGACATTGGCACGACCGGCGCTACTACCAGCCAGTCAAACAAAACCAATCCCGGCATTGGTGTGCAGACAGACCTTTTTGGTAATATAATTGGCGGCGATGATGCGGGTACCGTGATGGAAACAGCAGAGCCTTCCTTTACTACGTTAAAAAAGATAGCCGATGTACCGCATGACTATACAGCCGTGGTAGGAGAAGAAGCTATTGCCGGGCTGTTGCAGCAGCTTTCAACTTTTGAGCAAATTAGTTTTGATACAGAAACCACCTGCATTGACGCCAACCTTGCAGAACTTGTGGGACTAAGCTTTTGCGTAAGCCCCGGCAAAGCCTGGTATGTGCCCTGCCCACAGGATCGCGCAGCTACTGACAAAATCTTAGCGTTGTTTAAACCGTTGTTTGACGATGAAACGAAACTGTGGATTGGCCAAAATTTAAAATACGACCTGCTGGTACTAAAATGGTATGGCGTGGAGCTGAAGGGAAAGCTTTTTGATACGATGCTGGCACATTATGTGATTGACCCGGACGGCAAGCGTGGCATGGACGATCTGAGCGCTAAATATTTAGGCTATGAACCCATTCATATTGATGAGCTGATTGGAAAAAAAGGAAAGAACCAGGGCACTATGCGCGATGTGGAACTGGATAAAATAACCGACTACGCATCAGAAGATGCGGATATAACACTTCAGTTGAAAAATATTTTTGAGCCCCTGTTGCCGCAAAAAGAAGTGGTAAAGGTTTTTACCGAAGTAGAGAACCCGCTGGTGAAAGTATTGACGGATATGGAATTTGAAGGCGTTAAAATTGATGAAGCCTTCTTAACCAGCTATTCCAAAGACCTTGAAAAAGATGCCGCCGAAGCTGAAAAACGCGTGTTTGATATTGCCGGTGTCCGTTTCAACCTGGCATCTCCAAAACAATTGGGCGAAGTGCTTTTTGACAAGCTGAAATTAGACCCTTCTGCAAGAAAAACAAAAACAGGGCAATACAAAACCGGTGAAGATGTGCTGTTGAAGCTGGAAGCCCAGGGGCACGAGATCGCGAAGGAGATCATCAGTTTTAGGGAATTGACCAAACTGAAAAATACGTATGTGGATGCGCTGCCGCAACTGATCAACCCCAAAACGGGGCGCGTGCACACCACTTATGGCCAGGCCGTGGCCGTAACGGGGAGGTTGGCCAGCAACAACCCCAACCTGCAAAACATACCGGTGCGCACCGAGCGCGGTAAAGAAATACGCAAAGCTTTTATTCCGCGCGATGCAGGCCACGTGCTGCTTTCGGCAGATTACTCGCAAATTGAGCTGCGTATTGTAGCCGCCATCAGCGGCGATGAAAACATGTGCAACGCGTTTAAATCGGGAACCGACATTCATACCGCCACAGCAGCAAAAGTATTTGCGGTAAATGTAGCTGATGTAACCAAAGAAATGCGCTATAAAAGCAAGAGCGTGAATTTTGGCATCATTTACGGGCAGGGTGCGTTTGGCCTGGCAGATAATCTTGGCATTTCAAGAACAGAAGCCCGCGGCATTATTGACAGCTATAAAAAAGAATTTTCGGGCATTCAAAAATACATGGATGAGATGATCAACTTTGCCCGCGAACATGGTTATGTGCAAACGCTGATGGGCCGTAAACGCTGGCTGAAAGATATTAACAGCAGCAATTTTACCGTTCGTGGTTTTGCTGAACGCAACGCCATCAACTCTCCCATACAGGGCACTGCGGCCGACATGATAAAACTTGCCATGCAAAAAGTGCATGCCGCCATGAAAAAAGAAGGCATGAAAAGTAAAATGATCCTACAGGTGCATGACGAACTGGTATTTGACGCCCTGAGGGAAGAAGTGCATGAACTGAAGCCCCTCATTATTGAGAACATGGAAACTGCGATGGTGCTACCCTGCGGAGTGCCGGTGGTTGCAGAATGTGGCGAAGGAGAGAACTGGCTGGAGGCGCATTAATGCCAGGCTTTAAACTGTTGCGTTCTTTAAAACAACACGTCTTACTAATTAACAGCGTTGCATGAATGCACCCAGCTAAATATCTACATCATGAAATACATGCTTTTTACGCTGTTTGCCGTGCTGGTGTTTTCGTGCACCCGGCAAAACCAGAAATATATTGACACAAGCCCGGGCAACTGCGAAAACGGCATCACCATCAGTGCTCATAAATTTTCACAAGCATCATCCAACACTTTTCGTATTACAAAAGCTGTTATCAAAGGCGATTGCCTCGAAATAACGATCACTGCCAGTGGTTGTAACGGAAAAAGCTGGAATGCGGCGCTGGTTACCAACGGCGCCGTTGCAGAATCGTACCCGCCACAGATGTTCCTGAAAATTTTATTTACAAATACTGAGCTTTGCCTGGCTATGCACACCCGTACTTTTTCTTATAACTTAAGCCCATTAAAAGTGCAGGGAACGAATAAACTGGCATTGAACCTGCAGGGCTATGATGGCTCGTTGCTTTACGAATATTAATGATGCACTAACGCACCATTTTTAAAAACTCTTCTTCCGAAATAATTTTTACCGTATTTAGCTTTTTTGCTTTTTCCAGCTTGCTGCCTGCATCTGCACCCACTACCAGGTAGTTGAGCTTGGCGCTTACACCGCTTACAATTTTACCACCCTGCGCTTCTGCCAGTTCTTCGGCCTCGCTGCGTTTAAGGGTGGGCAGGGTTCCTGTAAATAAAAAAGTTTGCCCGGCCAGGCTGCCGCCGGATGAAAGCTCTTTATTGCGGTTTTGCATTTGAATGCCCAGCGCTTCCAGCTCCTGCAACATTTCAATGTTTGAGGCGTTGCTGAAAAAATGTACAATGCTGCCGGCCACCTTAGGGCCAATGTCTTCCAGTTGCTGCAATTGCTCCTGTGTAAAATTTTTCAGGTCTAAAAGATGGTTGACTTTTTGCGCCAGCACTTTTGCAGTGGTTTCGCCTACAAAGCGTATACCGAGGCCAAATATCAACCGGTGCAGGGGTTGTTGCTTACTTTGCTCAATGGCTTGCTGCAGGTTATCAATAGATTTTTTGCCAAAGCCGTCCAGCGTTCCGATCTTTTCAAAATCCAGTTTATAAATACTTGGAATATCATGCAGCCATCCCAGTTCATAAAACTTGCGTATGTTGGCTTCGCCAAACCCGCGAATGTCCATGGCATCTTTACTTACAAAATGCATCATGCGTTCCACCACCTGTGCCTCGCATTCAATATTTATACAGCGCCACACAGCTTCTCCTTCTTCTTTAAACAGCCTGCTCCTGCATACAGGGCATGCAGTGGGAAATTTGATCGCCTCTTCCGCACCAGTCCTTAACTCAGCCTGCGACTTTACGATGTAAGGAATGACATCGCCGGCGCGCTCCACCAAAACCGTGTCGCCAATCATCAAGTCTTTTTCTTTAATGATATCTTCATTAAATAAAGAAATAGAACTGACTGTAACGCCTCCAATGAACACAGGCTCTATTTTAGCCACTGGTGTTATAGAACCTGTACGCCCAACCTGAAATTCTACATTTAACAGTTTGCTCGTTCCCTGACGGGCCTTGAATTTGTAGGCGATGGACCAGCGCGGGTGATGGCTTGTCATGCCCAGTTGATCCTGCAAAGCAATATCATTTACTTTTATGACCATGCCGTCTATTTCGTAGGGCAGGTCGTCGCGCTTTTCTTCAAACTCGTTGCAATAATCAATCACCCCGTCAATACTTTTAAAAACACGTTTTTCTTTTTGCGGGCTGCGAAAACCCAGGTTCCACAGCAATTTCAGTGAGCCATCATGCGTTTTTAATTCCTCGGGTAATTTTTTTCCGGGCAGCAAGGTGTAATCGCTGATGTGGTACACAAAAGCTTCCAGGTTTCTCCTTCGCACTTCGGCGGCATCTTTTATACGCAGCGTTCCGGCTGCCGCGTTGCGGGGATTGGCTAATGGCGCAAAACCTTTTTCTACCAGTTCTTCATTATATTTTTTAAAATTATTTTTATTAATCAGTACTTCACCGCGTATTTCCACCTGTTGTATACCGTATTCACTAAAAGCCGCTGAAAGAGGCACCGTTTTGATCTGCCTTACATTGCTTGTAATGTCATCGCCCGCCACTCCGTTGCCCCGCGTGGCGCCGCGCACCAAAAGGTCATTTTCATAAATCAGTGAAATGCTGCCGCCATCAAACTTGGGTTCCACACAATAAGTTATCTGATCAAGTTTGGCCGCCTGTTTTGCTTTACGGTCAAAATCTTTCAGGTCAGCGCTGTTGTAGGAATTGTCAAGCGAAAGCATGGGCACCAGGTGCTGTACGGTTACAAAATTTCCCGTGATGTTCTTACCCACACGCTGCGTGGGAGAAGCTTTTGTGATCCAGTCCGGGTTTGCTTTTTCGGTTCTTTCCAGCAGTTTAAAAAGCTGGTCGTACTCAGCATCGGCAATAAGCGGGTCGCTTTGAATATAATACCGGTATTCATGAAACCGAAGCGCTTTTCTCAGGTCTTCTGTTTCCTGTGGTGTGGGCAAAACTTCCTGCCCGGATTTTAAAAGATCCTGCGAGAGGCTTTGCAATGCAATGCTTTGCTCTTTTGTATACATGTGCCGTAAAAATATTGGCAATAAATATAGAACAATCTTTGAAATGCAGGAGGTTAGCTTATTCCTTAAGACTGGATTATTTAATCATAATGTTGCGAGTTCTATACAGGAAATTTAACTGGGAAAAAATTTAATCACTACACTATGAATAATTTTTTGTACGGCGGATGCAGTGAAAAAGCGCCCCCGTTGATGGAAGCGCTTTTTATTTTTTAATTTGTACCTATTGACCTTGCCTGATTGATTACCTCTTTGGGCAATGCCCTTGTTTGCAGATCTTTCAGCTCGCGGGTAAAACTTTTTTGCAGCCCCTTTTGCCCGATGGAGCGTATGGCCACTTTTACCACACCGTGGTCTGCGTCGTTTAAAGATTTGCTTAAAATAGCTTTTGCCGTGCCGGCGTCCTGCATGTTGGCGCCATATGCAGCGGCTATACGGACTGTGGTAAATTTATTGGCCGCCGCATTTTGCAAAATTTCTTTTGTTGCAGGCGCGCTAATATAACCGGCAAGATAAGTTGCTTTTGTTGCCAGCATTTCATCGCTGCCATTGATCAGCTCGTTTAAAAAAGGCAATGCCCTGGCGCCAAATTTTGCTGCCGCTGCAGGATAGTCTAATTCATCCTGCCTTAAAAAAGCAAGAACTTCTTCTTTAAAATTATAGTCGGATGTACTTGTAGCTTTTGCCATGATGTTTTATTTTAGAATTTATTAAAGTGGTGTAGAAAGGCTGCTGCTGTTCATGGTGCTCACCTCGGTATTAGCCAGGTCAGGCGGAGGATTCGTAATGTTGAACGTACCATTGCCGGTCATCAGCCTGTTATTGTCATTCACATGCCTGAGCCCCAGCACATGGCCCAGCTCATGTGCCAGCGTCCAGCGGGATGCTGAACGAACCACAACAGCCCCCGGCCTGCCGCTGGGATGCGCCGCGCAGCCGTTATATCCCGGTATGGTGCTTCTTACATAATACACCACCATATCATTGGCGCCAACCCAGTTGCGGTTGCCAAACAGTGTGTTTTGCTCAGCGGTGGTAGTGCCCATGGTGCAGCCGCCTACATCCACATCTTCAAGGGCGGGTAAACTTAAATTTTCTGTGCTGGCCCAGTCTACCCGTATGCCTGCCGAAGCATACACATCCTGCATGGCTGCAAACTGTTCATTCATGGTAAAAGATGTGGGCGTAACAAGGTTTTTTACGTGCACATTGACGCGCTCACGCAAAACTCTTACACCCTGCGTGGGGCTCCAGTAAATGCTGCCACGCTGAAAATGTGATATTCTTCCTGCGCCGCCAAAAACAACCAGTTCGTTTGATATGGGGTAACCCAGAAAACTTTTTTCCCAGCCCAGCGATGCCCAATGCTGCCTGATAAGGCCATGCACTTCCCACGCGCCGGTGGTAGGATGCCAGTAAATACTGCCGCCCTGAAAATGGTTGTACCTGCCTGCGCCATCAGGCGTTGCTGTTTCGTTAGTAAGCGGGTAACCCAGGAAACTTCTTTCCCAACCCAGCGATGCCCAGCGCGCTCTTATTGATCCATGCACTTCCCACGCACCGGTAGAGGGGTGCCAGTAAATGCTGCCGCCCTGAAAATGATTGTACCTGCCCGTGCCGTCAGGCGTTGCTGTTTCATCAGTTGTTGGATAGCCTAAAAAACTTCTTTCCCAACCCAGCGATGCCCAGCGCGCCCTGATAAGCCCGTGCACTTCATGCGCACCGGTATTGGGATGATAATAAATACTGCCGCCTACAAAATGCTGAAATGATCCGATACCATCCGGGCATTTTGTAATGCCCGATGTTGCAGCGCCTAAAAATCCTGAGCTGCCGCCCAATGCCCAGTATTTTAAAATGATGGGATGTAGCTTAATAAGCTCAAGCTGGGTAAGGTCTGGTTTTAAAACCAAATGGGGATTGTTTCCCACGGGTTTTTTCTTAGCAACCGTTTTTGCCGGTTTTTGAAGTGTTTTTGCCATAGCTTTATTTTTATTGATGAATGTGTTGCAGCAGGCCTGTGTTTTTCAAAGTTGATTTGCCTAAGGAAGAAAGCAGGGTCATGTACACGCTGACAGGGCTATTTTTGTATGCTATGCAATATTAAACCATTGCAAAAGCGATGACAATACCTAATTGAAGCGATGAAAGATCAACGAGTAGGCAGCGGATAAAATCCGCGGCATCGGCGCGAGTAAATCATTCCCGCAGATAGCGCAGATGAAGAACATTCGCAGATGGCGCAGAAATAAAACATCAGCGAAGATGAGCGGATAAAATCAGTGGCATCAGCGCTAATAAAACATATTTCCGCAAATAGCACAGATGAAATACACCGCAGAGAGCGCAGAGATAAAACATCAGCGAAGATCAGCGGATAAAAATCAGCAGCATCAGCAGGACCCAACACATCTTTCCCGCAGATAGCGCAGATGAAATACACCGCAGAGAGGGCAGAAATAAAACATCAGCGAAGATGAGCGGATAAAATCAGCGGCATCAGCGCTAATAAAACATATTTCCGCAAATAGCACAGATGAAATACACCGCAGAGGGCGCAGAAATAAAATATGCACAAAAAAGCGCCTCAAAAAAATTTGAAGCGCTTTGTATTATATCAGGCTTTTAACCTTGTGTATGATTATCCTAAAGCTACCCTTTTGAATTCGGTCACTTTTACATCGCCGTTTTCTTTTAGGTAATCTGCTACAGATTTGCCACCGTCTTTTACGTAGGCCTGAGCGGTTAAAGTTTGTTCTTTAAAGAAAGCGCCCAGTTTGCCTTCAGCAATTTTAGAAAGCATTTCTTCGGGTTTGCCGGCCATTTTCGGATCGTCTTTCATCATATCCATGATCAAAGATTTTTCGCGGCTTACAATTTCGGCAGGCACACTGTCGGCATCAACTGCCACAGGGCTTAAAGCTGCTACCTGCATGGCAATATTTTTACCCACTTCTTCCGATTCTTTATCCAAACCTACCAATACGCCGATCCTGTTAGCACCGTGAATATAAGACGCTACGTAAGGAGCATCCACTCTTTCAAATTTGGTCAGGTCTATCTTTTCACCGATTGCCGCCAGCTTATCATTGATGAGATCGCTAACTTTAGCGCCGTTCACATCTGCGTCTTTCAGCTCCTCAATGGTTTTTGCATTGCTGCTGATGGCTGCATCGGCAATGCTTTGTACAAAGTCTACAAAATCTTGGTTTTTAGATACGAAGTCTGTTTCGCAGCTTACACATACCACAACACCTGATTTATGATCGGCAGTGGTTTGGGCAATTACTACGCCTTCTTTCGCTTCGCGGTCGCTGCGTTTTGCAGCTACCTTCTGGCCCTGTTTGCGCAACCAGTCAATAGCGGCTTCAAAATCGCCGTTGGTTTCGGTTAATGCCTTGCGGCAATCCATCATTCCCGCGCCTGTTGCTTGGCGCAGTTTATTAATATCCTGAGCTGTTATAGTAGCCATTATTCTAAATTTAAATGTTTAGTTATGTTGTTCAAGTTGCCGGTTACCGGTTACTGGTAACGTGTATTATCTTCTTGGCCCACTGCCACCGCCTCTGTTACCACCGCCACCGGTAGTAGTTCTGCGGCGCTGCCCGCCTCCGACGCCTGAACCGCCGCGGTTTCTTCCGCCACGTCCTGCTTCAGCCTCGGCTTCGGCCTGTATTTTTGCTGCCTGCTTTTCTTTTTCATCTGCAAAGTTGTCTTCTACTTCTTCATCTTTAGCTGCCTGCCTTTCTGCAAGCCCTTCAGCAATAGCGGCAGTAATGTAGTTTACCACAATGGCGATGGATTTAGTAGCATCATCGTTTGCCGGAATGGCAAAGTCTACTTTATTGGGATCGCAATTGGTATCTACCACGCCAAAGGTTGAAATGTTGAGGCGTTTTGCTTCAGCCAGCGCAATGTGCTCGTGACCTATATCTACAATGAACAAAGCTGCCGGCACGCGGCCCAGTTGCGCGATACCACCCAACACTTTCTCCATTTTTTCTTTATCGCGGGTTAAAGTAAGGCGTTCTTTTTTGGTAATACTGTCGAAAGAGCCGTCGTTGAGCATTTTATCAATGCTCTGCATTTTTTTTACTGATTTACGTACAGTATTAAAATTGGTAAGCATGCCACCCAGCCAGCGTTCGGTTACATAAGGCATACCCACTTTTTGGGCAGATTCTGTAACGATGTCTTTTGCCTGCTTTTTGGTGCCTACAAAAAGAATTTTTTTACCGCTGCGGGCAATTTGCTTCATGGCAGCAGCAGTTTCCTGCATGCATTCCACCGTTTTATTAAGGTCTATAATGTGGATGCCTTTTTTTTCAGCAAAAATATAAGGAAGCATTTTGGGGTTCCATTTCTTTTTCAGGTGGCCAAAGTGTACGCCTGCCTCCAAAAGCTGCTGTTGTAATGATGTATTGTTATTTTCCATTTGTATAATTTGAAAAGTATTTTAAAACGTTCATCGTTCATGGTCCATCGTTCATAGCTATAGGCCATGAACCACAAGCCATTACCTTTTAGAGAACTGGTAGCTCTTTCTCGCTTTCTTTTTACCAAATTTCTTACGCTCTACCACACGCGGGTCTCTTTTCAATAAACCTGCAGCTTTTAAAGCGGGGCGGAATTCGGGGTTTACATCCAGTAAAGCTCGCGCAATACCCAGCATGGTAGCTTCGGCCTGGCCTTTTACACCGCCGCCCGTTGCGTTTACTTTAATATCAAATTTATCAGCAGCTTCAACAGCCTTTAAAGGGCGTTCAACCTGGTTTTGCAAATACACCAGGGAAAAATATTGTTTGTAGTCTTTGTCGTTAACGGTGATGGCACCTGTGCCTTTTGAAATAAACACGCGGGTAACAGCCTCTTTACGACGTCCTACTGCATTTTTTTGTTTTTCCATTATTTTATATGCTTTAGGCTTCAGGCTTTAGGCAATAAGCATCAACTTATAGCTTGCGGCCCAAGGCATTTTTTTAAAATTTAAGTTCTTTGGGTTGTTGTGCAGTGTGTGGGTGAGTATCGCCGGCGTATACAAATAATTTTTTGTACATCTTGCGGCCCAGCCTGTTTTTGGGCAGCATGCCTTTTACGGCGCGTTCAACAATTACTTCGGGGCGGCGTTTGATCAGGTCTGAAGCCAGCTCTTCCTTACGGCCACCGGGGTAACCAGTATAATGGTCATACACTTTCTGATCGATCTTATTACCCGACAGCTTAACTTTTTCGCAGTTGATTACGATGATGTAATCGCCGGTATCAACGTGCGGCGTGTAAGAAGCTTTGTGCTTACCACGTAATATGGCAGCAATTTTTGCGCACATGCGGCCTACGGTTTGATTAGTACCATCTACAACGTACCAATTACGCTGCACGGTAGCCTCGTTCGCATGGTTTGTAGTGAAATGTTGTTTGCTCATTTTAAATGTTTCTTTGTTTAAATAATTCACCGGGCTATCCCCCAGTGACCCCCTCCGATGGCTATCGGATTTTTGGGAGTGCAAAAGTAGGCATCCACCTTGTAATAAACAACGAAACTACACGTTATTTTTTACGACACCTTTGTAAGTGGCTTATTTTCAGTAAAAATTTTGCCCAATTAAATTTATTGCCAAAACAATAGCATTTGGAATCCTATAAAAACATAGGCGGCGGGATAAAATCCGCGCCGCCCTTTTCTTAAAATACAAACCTAACCTCTACTTTGTGCTATTGTACCTGGTAGGTGTATTTCAGCGGTTCACTCAAATCCAGATGTACTGTTTTATTACCCGCTGCCACTGCAATGTTTGAACCACCATAGGTTAAACTTGCTGGCGTTCCACCCAAATTCAAGTCCCAGCTATTATTGGCGCGGAACTTAAACTCTCCTGCTGTAAAGGTTGTGGTGGCTTTCCACTTGCCAAATTTACCCAGGGTAATATCGTAGGTCATGTTGGTGGAATTATCCCAACCGCCGGGTGTAGCCGAACCGATCAACCCCCAGTTGGTTTCAAACGCTGTCCATGTCAGGTCATTTGTATTCACTTTTACTAAATAGAATTTTCCAGTGGCAGGCCATTTCAGGTTATTGCCGCTGTTCAGATGGCCGCCATCATACTGTTTACCATCTACTGTGATTTTTTCGCCTGAGGAACCTCCATAATCTCCAAACGACCAATCCGGGCCTTTTACAATTTTAAATTCTCCGCTGCCACCTGCCGGCACCCAGATATAACCTTCGTAATTCACACCATCGGTTGATGCAAGCGTTGGCGCGGTTGCAGGATCCCAACCCCAGGTATTGCCTGCAGGCAGGTATTTCTTATAGGGTTCAAAGCTTTGGAAATCGCCCGCCACGTACAGGTACAGGGTCATTTCTACGGGGCTGATCTGCAAGGCCTGTGTATTGGAATAAGAAACCTGGTTGGTGCCATTAATCGTGGCTCTCACGCGCACGTCTACCGACCCGGCAGTATTTAACGCGATTTGCGAATTGGCAGCCATTTGGTATAACTCCATGCCCGTAAACGATCTTTGCAGCGAGTCTGCATCAACATTAATGGTTGTGGGGTTTGCAAAACCGGTGCCGCTTCTGGCATACTGAATGGCATAGCTAACGGTGGAGCTGCCATAATCTGGCGCAGCCCATGATACTTTGGTAAGAATGTGATCTTTTGTTTGTGGTGTAGGTTGGAACGGCCCTGTAGCGCTGGCGGTAACTGTAAAAGGTACTGCATAAGCAGTGGCCTTTAATGTTTGCACCGGCGAGATCTTCATATCATTATTGTTGGCGTAAGAAGCTTTCAGCCTTACGTCCAAATCGGTTGAGGCGCCATACTGCGCACCCCATGCAATGAGGTTATTGTTCAACTGAGCGCCTGTGGCGGCCACGCTGCCATTAATGCCTCCCACTTTTGTAAGCACCAGTGGGTTTGCGAAATTGGTACCCTTTGGGGCAATTTCAATTACGTATTTGTAATTGGCCGTATCGGTAGCAAACTGCGGATTGCCCCAGTTAAACGTTACAACATTCTGCCCTGCATTGGCGGCTGATAGAGCAACCGTATTGGTTGACATGGTCATATCTGTTCCCGTGCCGGTTTCGTAATAGGGAAGGGGATCCATTTCTTTCTGGCAGGAAAAGAGGCCAGCTATTATTAGCAAAACAGATAAATAATTAAAAATATTTTTCATTACTATAAAATTTATAAATGCACTATTGAGGGATTAAAGTGTACCTGCCTGTTTGGAAGTTGATTTGAACCTTATACCTTCCTGCAGATGGGCCAGGAAATTGTGGATCAGCATCTCTTTTTTCAAAAGAACCTGACAACGCTGCACTTGCTGAACCATCAAGCGCATGGTATTGCGTGCCCCACACACCCTGAGTTTGAATAAGCTTGTAGCCACCACCACCTTTAAAATTAATAATAGCTTCATAGTGCATAATGTCAACGCGGGTGAATTTTTGCGTAACATCATAAGGAGAGGGTAAAGGATTTGACCAGCCTGATTCTACTGCGTCTCCCAAAATCCACAGATTACCGTCTTCATAATTATTGGCTGCTGTACCAGGGGGTTCAACTGCGAAATCGAGATAAGGATTTACCCTAACAGTAACGGGATTTGATATTAGTGGCACACTGCCGTTTGATAATGTAGCCTTTACCCTCATATCTACCGCCTGCACCTCTCCAGCTTTAAATTCCATACGGGATAGAAAACCATTAAACTGCTGAGCAGTAAGCGTGATAGCAAGGTTGCTGGGGATTGACATTTCCTGCAATTTGGCTGATTGGAAATTTTTACCTGCCGTATCTATTTGCAATATATAATTTACATTTTGTGAGTTTACCCCTGTGTTGAACCTGTACTCAGGATTTGTCCACGAAAGTGTAATAGCATTGGCCTCTTTATTTTCTTTTTGCAGCACTATTGGACCTGTAGAAGATGCTGAAAGTTGAGGCGCCGTGCCGCCTTTAAAAATCACCCTGTTCTCTTCTTTTTTGCAGGCAGCAAAAGCTACCAAAATACCCGAAATGAGAAACAGGTTTATAATATATTTCTTCATACTTTTCAGTTTAATCGCTTTATTATTAATAACCCGGGTTTTGTGTCAGGTTGCTGTTGGATGTTATATTGGATGCAGGTATGGGGTAAAGATTGTACTTGCTGTCTACAGCCGTACCGCTTGCCACACCGCCCTTCCAGGGCCACAAATACGCAGCAGTAGTAAGCTGGTTGTATCTTACCAGGTCTGTACGGCGGTGCCCTTCCCAGTACAGCTCGCGGGCTCTTTCATCCAATATGAACTGCAGTGTCAAATCACCCTGCTGAATAGGCGAAGTGCCCGCCCTTGTACGAATGGAATTAATGTATCCCAGCGCTGTGCCGGCATTACCTCCCGTTCCACCGCGCAAAACAGCCTCGGCATAAATCAGGTACATTTCAGGCAGGCGGATGATGGGAAAATCGATATCAGCAAATTCTGAAATTGGATCGCTTACACTGCCGCCATCGGCTCTGATGTTTCGGTATTTATTCACATGCAGGCCATTGCTAAAGTCGCTGATGTCGCCAATTTCTGCCTGTGCCAGCGTAGCGTTGAAATGGCTGGTTTGAAACATGGCTCTTTTGTCGGTATTACCTGTCAGGTCAGGCCATTTTTCTGCAAAAGCTTTGGTAGACCTGTAACCGTACCAGCCGCCATTAGCGCCAAAGTCCAAATTATCTGCACCTGCCGGCGCATGAATGAGAAATGTGGTATTGCCAAAAGATTTTGTATTCAACCCATCGCAGGCGGCTACAAATATGAATTCGTTCCGGCTGGTGCGGTCGTTATCAGCCATAAATAATTGCCGGTAATTAGGGTTGAGCGAGTAACCGCCGCCAATTACTTTGCTTGCGTAAGTAATGGCATCAGTATAACGTGTTGTTCCTGTGTAAACACCGGCGTTCAGGTAAAGCCTTGCCAGCAATGCCCATGCGGCGCCCTGGTCTACACGGCCGTACTCGGCGGTTTTAACGGCTGCCAGTTCTGTTTCGGCAGTTTTCAGTTCGCTTTCCACGTAAGCAAAAAGATCACTTCTCGAAATTTCTTTGGGAAGAAAATATCCCACACCATCTTGTTCGGTGATGAACGTAGATTTTCCAAACAGGTCAAGCATCACCCAATAGTTAAAAGCGCGTAAAAACCTGGCTTCACCGCGGGTATTTTTTACTTCCTGTGCAGCAGCGCCGGAAATACCGTTGGCAGAAAGCGCTTCATCGGTAGCCTGTCTCAGGTATTCGTTGATCATGGTAATGTTCCAGATAGGCCTTGCATAAGCTCCTTTAATAAAAGGGTCGCCGGCCGACCAGTCAAGATCATGAAAATCCCAGATGGTCTGGTCGTTCCAGGCAACCACAGCTTCATCGGTTGGCAGCTCCTGCAAATTGAAAAAGCTGCGGATGAACGCTACCTGCGAGCCTTCATCAAGGCCGCCGCCAATATCGGGACTGCCTGCCGGGCCGCTGGCGCCGGTTAATGAAAGTGTGGAATATAGTTTGGCCAATACAGATTTGTACCCTTCTACCGAGCTGTAAATTTGAGCGGATGACTGACCATTTGTTGGAAAGATATCCAGCTTTTTAGCGCACGATGCCAGTATCAGGGATGCCAAAACTATCAGCGTAAAAAATTTGATATTAAACTTCATTGTATGCGGATTTAAATATTTTAAAAATCAAGATTGGCACTGATGGAGTAAATCCTTGGCCTTGGATAAATATTATTATCAATACCTTCTGCGCTGGCGTTTTCAGGATCGTACCCACTGTACTTGGTAAATACTGCAATGTTTTGAACGCTGGCATTTAAGCGCAATGCCACACCCTGTGCAATCCTGCCCACATTGTAACCCAGGTTGAAATTGTCAAGCCTGAAGAAACTTGCGTTTTCAATATAGTAATCAGACTGGAAGCGGTTGTTGGCAAACATGGTTTGCAGGTAGTTTACACCGGCATTGCCCAAGTGCAATACGGGATTTTGAATATTTCTTAATACGGCTGAGTTTGAATTAAAGTTGTTGTACAAATAATTTCCTGCCATACCATGGCCCGTAATGCCGGCGGAGAACTTTTTATAAGTGATGCCGGTATACACGCCAAAAAGATATTTGGGAGCTGCATGATGAAAATAATACCTGTCTGCATCAGAAATGTTCCCGTCGCGGTTGATATCTTCATACAATCCCTCAATAGGTTTACCGTTTTCATCATACACCTGTTTCAGGGGCAGGAAAGTATAAGGCGTTTGGCCTACCCCATGCACACTGATGTTATTGCCGGTACCACCCGCTATTCTTCCCACCTCAATGCCTTTGTAGTTAGGGTTGGTATTCTGTCCATACAATGATGTGATGGTAGACGTATTGTAAGTAAAGTTGCCTCCAAAATCCCAGCTAAAATCATTTGTACGCACCGGAACGGTGTTGATTGAAAACTCAATACCCTTGTTTTCCAGGCTGCCAATATTTCTTAGCTGTGTAATATCAAAGTTGGCGCCGGGGGCAATGTCAACATAGCTCAACAAATCTTCTGTTTTCTTTAGATATACATCAATGGCGCCGGAAATTCTGTTGCCAATAAAACTATAATCCAAACCGGCGTTATATGTGGTAGTGGTTTCCCACTTCAGCTCGCTGTTATACGCGCTTGGCCTGTATGGATAATAGAACACATCGCCAAACTGATAACGCGCTGTGGGCGATGCCTGGTAATATACAGGTGAGTAATAGTTCCAGTTAATGCCATCCTGCTGGCCGGTAATACCCCAGCCTATCCTTAGCTTCAGATCGGTAACGGCTGAAGCGCCTTTGAAAAACTCTTCTTTTAGCTTCCATGCCAGGGCCGCTGCCGGGAAATAACCCACGCGGTTTTGCTCGGCAAACTTAGAGCTTGCATCTCTCCTGACAGAACCTGTAAGCAGGTATTTGTCTAAAATGGTCATGTTCACACGGCCGATGTACGATTCAATGGCAAAGCCGGCTTTGATCATGGGATGAGTGGCTTCGGTACCGGGTATCATGGCGCCGTCAGTCCGGTAAATTTCAGGATAATCGAACGTGGTAGTGTAAAAATCCTGCCAGCCGTGGCCCACAAGCGCATCAACAGTGGTTCCGCCGCCAAAGCTTTTCTGGTAGAACAGTTGCACATCTGCCAGGCGGCTGTTTTTAATTTCTCCATAAAACGTGCGCTGTCCTTTGCCGTTAAAACTGCGACTTGAATTTGCCGATGCCGGATCAATGATCACAGTTCCGCCGCCATTGGCATTGTCCATACCCAGGTTTACAAGTAAGTGCAGGTCTGGCAAAAAGTGCATTTTATAATCCAACTGCACGTTACCTATCAGGCGGTCAACAACTGATTGGCTGTTGCGCTGCAACAACATGCCCAACGGGTTTAAAGGTGCCTGAATATTTAAATTGGTTTCAGAACCAGACTGATACCATTCAAAAAATCCACCAAACCTGTCGTTTCCGCTCATCACGTTTTGGGTGGGGTCAAACCCTACTGCCGCACCAATGGCGCCTTCATCTGCAAACCGGGTGTTGGTTGTGGCAAATTTTGCATTCAGGTTCACGCTTAAATGGTCATCAAAAAATTTAGGTGACAGGTTTAACCCCGCAGTCACCCTGTCAAACTTATTTGTTTTTAAAACGCCTTCCTGGTTCAGATAACCTGCGGAGATCCTGAAGGGGAGTTTGAATTTTTCAGAAATGTTTGCCCTGCCTGCCACGCTCACGTTATTATCATAACCAAACGCGGTTTGATAAATTTCCTTCTGCCAGTTGGTATTGGCATTGCCCAGCATGGCAATATAATTTGCTCTTCCGGAGTTGTTTACGATCTCTCTTATCTGGTCGGCAGACAGTACATCTACGTAATCCGGCACGTGAGAAACAGAAAATTTTGTATTGAAATTGAATACAGGTTTACCGCTGGTTCCTTTTTTAGTGGTAATAATAATAACACCGTTGGTTGCGCGTGAACCATAAAGAGCGGTAGCCGATGCATCTTTTAGTACGCTCATGCTCTCAATATCGTTGGGGTTGATGGTGTTTAAAAGATTGGCCGATCCCTGCACCGAATTTCCTTCAACCGGTACACCGTCAATTACGATCAGCGGGTCGTTGCTGGCGTTTAAAGAGGCAGAACCGCGAATGCGGATTTTACTGCCGCCGCCTGCCGCACCACCTCCTGTGGTTACTTCCAGGCCGGCAACCTTGCCTTGCAACAATTGTTCAGAGGAGTTGATATTACCCTTCTGAAAATCTTTTTCGTTTATGGCAGTTACCGAACCGGTCAGGTCGCTTTTTCTGCGCGTACCATATGCAATTACCACTACGTTTTCCAACGCAGTGGCAGAACCGGTCATGATCACATTCATCACCTCGCCGGTGATGTCCTGCTCCATTGTTCCGTACCCGATTGATGTAAATACAAGGGTGGTTTCATCAGCCGGAACAGCAATACTGTATGCGCCGGCATCATTGGTTTGGGTGGCAACAGAACTGCTTTTGGCAGATACAGTTACAGCCTGCAGCGGGCTGCCGTTAGCATCCGTTACATTACCCGTAATTACGCGTGTTTGGCCATAAGACACCAGCGTAACCAGTAATAACAACATAGTGAATGCTGGCACAAACAATCTTTGCAATAACATAGACAAACAAATTTATAGTCAAAAATAAATGTGTGTTAGGTACACATTAACGTTTACAAACACAAAAGTAAGCAGTTTATGTGTACTAAGTACACAAATGATAAAAAAAATTTAACTTTTTTGTTTGAGTATGTTGGGGTGAAAGCGGTATAGCCTGCCGGGGCGGTGAGATACGTTGTCTTCCATTTCATTGAGATCCTGCAGCCAGTCTTTAATGGCTATTTTTTTACGAAAATTGCGCCGGTCAAGTTCTAGGCCAAGAATGGCTTCGTAAACTTCCTGCAATTCGCGTAGCGAAAATTTTTCTGGTAAAAGATTGTAAACAACCGGTTTCTCCATGATCTCACTGCGCAGGTGCTCCAGGCAGGTATCTAAAATACTTTTATGATCAAAGGCAAGCTTACGGATGTTTTTTACCGTATGCCATTGCAGCTCATTGTCTATTTTAAGCTTATGGCTATTGTAATGTATAAGAGCGTAATACGCCGTTGTGACCACCCGGCCGGATGGGTGCCTGTCAATACGGCCAAAAGTATGCACCTGCCGCAGGTACACATCATCCAGCCCGGTACGTTCTTTCAAAATCCTGTAAGACGCGCTGTCAAGATCTTCATCAGGGCGAACAAGGTCTCCCAGTAAAGAATTCAGGCCTGAAAATTCTTCAAGGTCTGATTTGATTAACAACACTTTTAACTGCTTTTCTTCATACCCAAATATCACACAGTCTACAGACACAGCTATTTTGAAATACTCGAGGTGGCTGATCTTCTCAAGTTCTGCAGTTTTTAAATTACTATCAGGCGCCATTACTTTATGTGTAAATGATTGTCAAAGTTAAGGGATGCATCGGCATTACTAAATCCATCACATTTCGTACTGAACCCTTATCAACAAGCCTACCGCCAACACCGGCGTTGGCCATACTTTTATTTTTCACAAACGCAGGTGAGCTGTTATTTGTTACAAGGCGAATAAAAAAATTAGCAGCGATTGTTTAAATGCTTCGGTCATACTTTTGAATGATGAAGATATAGCTGCTATACAATTGTTGTTTCAACCTGTTGCACATCATAGTCAGGGCAGCCGCCTTTTTGTGTGGCTACAAATGCGCCAAGCTTACAGGCAAACTCCACACATTTCTGAGGCGGCTTTTTATTAATAAACCTGCTTAAAAAGCCGGCCAGGAAAGCATCGCCGCTGCCAATGGTATCAGCTACCTGTACTTTAAAACCCGGGTGTTCATAAAAGCTTTCACCATCGTAATAACATGCGCCATCAGCGCCTTTTGTTACAATAATACCGGATGTTTGGTACCTGTCACTGATCAGCCTTACCTTATCTTCAAACCTTGAAATATCGGCATGAAATGCCGAAACAAGCTCCAGCTCATGCTCGTTTAGCTTTACAATATCGGACTGTTGCAGCAGTTCTTCAACCACTTCCCGTGTATAATGGGGCGCCCTGAGGTTAATATCAAATACTTTTTTATTTGCAAGGCTGATGAAGCGTTGTAATGTATTGCGGGTGTGTGGCGTACGGGAGGCCAGGCTCCCAAAAATAAAAAATGCAGCTTTTGACACGGCTTCAGTTGCTTCAGGAGTGACGTCTATAAAATCATAAGCCACTGGTTTCACAATATCATACTGCATTTCAAAATTGGGGCCGGGTGTGGCCAACACTGTTGCAGTGGGCTGCGATGGATCTTTTTGAATGAGCGCCGTAGGAATGCCGTTGCGCTGCATAAACTCAAGCAGGCCTTTGCCATTATCATCTTCACCCACTTTAGAGATCATTTGAGTTGAAATGCCCAGCCGGTTTAAATGATACGCTACGTTCATTGGCGCGCCGCCGGGCAATGCCCCGGTGGGCAAAACGTCCCACAATACTTCTCCAAAACATACACTTTGAACCATAATAATTATCTTATCAAACTATAATTAAACAAAAGCTTTTTCAGGCAGCCACGAGCGGATGAGATTTAAATCCTCTTCTGATATATTGATATGGAGCGCTTTTGCGTTTTCTTCGGCCTGCTGCGCGTTACGTGCGCCTGCCAAAGCGGCGGCAACTGCAGGCTGGTGAAACGTCCATGCCAGTACAAGCTGCGAAATAGTAACCTTATACGCAAGCGCCAGCTGTGCCAGGTTTTTTAAAAGAGTTTGCACTTTTTCCATATCAAACCTGCCAAAGTAACTGTTACGGTGGTCGCCTTCGTTCAGGCTTTCGGTGCCTTTATATTTACCGGTAAGTAAGCCGCGCTCCATAGGGCTGTATGCAATAATGGAAAGATTGTGCATTAAGGCATAAGGCTGCACATCGGCTTCGGTATGCCTGCGTAGCATGCTATAGGGAATTTGATTGCTGTGCAGCTTTACGGTTTGCGCTGCTTCTTCCAATTGTGCCCTGTTATAATTGCATACGCCAATGGCCCTTGCTTTGCCATCTTTTAAAAGTTTTTCCAGGGCGCGCATGGGTTCTTCAATAGGTGTGGTAGAATCCGGCCAATGCAGTTGGATCAGGTCTACATAATCTGTTTGAAGGCGGCGGAGGCTTTCTTCCACATCGCTGATGATCTTATCATATCCCGCGTAGCGGTAAACTTTTATGGGATTTCCGTTATTGTCTTTGCTGTCCATTGCAAAATCGCCAGCTTCCCTGTCCCACACCATTCCAAATTTGGTGAGTATTTGCACCTGGTCACGGCTGTAGTTTTTGATAGCCTTACCTACAAGCTCTTCGCTGTAGCCAAAACCGTAAACAGGCGCCGTGTCAATAGATGTTACGCCGTTGCTGATGTATGCATGAATGGCTGCAACAGAATCTTTTTCTTCATTGCCACCCCACATCCAGCCGCCAATAGCCCACGCGCCCATAGTAATGGGAGTGATGGCCACACTGCTTGTTCCTAATGTTCTTTTTATGTCCATATAAATTTTTTGTAGTACTGATGCGTTTAAAGGTAGCAATTCAAAACTTTATTTCATAACGATTTCTCTTTGTTTTCTTCATTATAACAGCCGGCTCAATTGTTCTGATTGTGCTATCTTCGCTATTATCTTTTTATTGTAAAAACAAAAATCATGCAGCCTAAGTATAAGAGAATTCTTTTAAAACTTTCCGGCGAATCTTTAATGGGCAATAAGAATTTTGGTATGGACTCTGCAGTGCTCACACAGTACGCCAAAGAGATACAGGCTGTAACGCAGGCAGGTGTGGAAGTGGCCCTGGTAATTGGCGGCGGCAATATTTACCGTGGTATGAACGAAGCCGAAACCGGTATTGAAAGGGCGCACGGAGATTATATGGGTATGCTTGCCACCGTAATCAACGGCATGGCTTTGCAAGCCGGTCTTGAAAGAATAGGCGTATACACCCGCCTGCAAAGCGCCATCAAAATGGAGCAGGTGGCCGAGCCTTACATCAGGCGGCGCGCCATCAGGCATTTGCAAAAAGGGCGTGTGGTTATTTTTGGCGCAGGTACGGGAAACCCTTATTTTACTACCGATACGGCAGGCTCATTGCGGGCAATTGAAATTGGAGCTGATGTTATTTTAAAAGGCACACGTGTAGACGGTGTGTACACATCCGATCCGGAAAAAGATCCCACGGCTACCAAATACTCTACTGTAAGCTACCAGGAATGCCTGTCAAAAAACCTGCGCATTATGGACATGACAGCATTTGCATTGTGTATGGAAAATAATTTGCCCATTATTGTATTTGACATGAACCAACCCGGCAACCTGCTTAAAGTGGTAATGGGAGAAGATGTGGGAACTATCATTAAATGATACTGCAAAAGTACTCTCTATATAAGGAGGGAACTTATCTTGAACACGACAGCAAAAAGATTTGCAAAGCACAAACCATGAGCAGTAATAAAAGCATCGCGGATATACGCATTGATTATTCCAAAAAAAGTTTGTCGGAAAACGAGGTGGCTGCCAGCCCTGTGCAGCAATTTACCATATGGTGGCAGGAGGCGGTTGATTCCCGGTTTGATGAAGTGAATGCCATGACGCTAAGCACCGTGGATGAAAATAAAATACCCTGTGCCAGAACAGTATTGCTGAAAGGCTATGACGAACGCGGTTTTGTTTTTTTTACCAATTATAACAGCCGCAAAGGCCGGCACATCAACAACAATCCCAACGTATGCCTTTTGTTTTTTTGGAAAGAACTGGAAAGGCAGGTGATGATTACCGGTGTGGCTGAAAAAATATCTTCAGAAGAAAGCATTGCCTATTTTAACAGCAGGCCGGAGGGCAGCAGGCTGGGCGCATGGGCATCGGCGCAAAGCGCTGTAATTGCCGGCAAAGCCCTTCTTAAAGAAACTTTTCAATACTACCGCGAGCGGTTTAAACACGGCGAAATACCCAAACCGCCGCACTGGGGCGGTTACCGCGTAAAACCACAGCTTATAGAATTTTGGCAGGGCCGGCCCAATCGCATGCACGACCGCATTTTGTACACTTTGCAGAAAAATGCAGGCTGGAAGATTGAAAGGCTGGCTCCCTGATTTTTTCCCGCTAACGAAAAAGTTTTTCCCGATTATGTAAATGACCCTGGGCAATTGTTTGCATTTTTACCAAAATACAAACACAATGAGTTGTCATTATTCAATTCTTTATAGCGGCGTAAAAGGCTATGTGATCTGCTGCAAAGAATGCGGTATGTACCAGTTGGCTTTTTTAAGCAGCCTGATCAACTTCGGGCAGAAAGATTTTAAAAAATTTGGCAGACAGGTAGCATCCCGGCTTGGCTATCCGGTTGATTTTTCTGACAAGCACAAAAATATTGTTCTGAACACATTTAGCGGCAACAGCCAGATGGTGCTTTCGTACGAAGAACTGAATGACCTGAGCCAGATGCTTGAGGAAGCAGACGTGGTTCAGCAAACCAATGCGCTGCTGGAATTATTTGACCAGTAAATGAACGGGAAACTGTACAGTTAGCAGTAGGCGGATGTGTGGTAATTTTAAACAGGCTGCCCTTCTTGTTTAGCACGGCAACCTGTTTAAAAATTTATGCTTCACCTTTGGCCTGTCCGGTAGATTTTTTTGCAGCAGCCTTAGCAGGTTTTGCCGGGCGGCTTTTACCAAACGAACCCATGAAACGTTTACCCTTAGCGGTTTTTTTATCACCTCTTCCCATAATGATGTATTTTTTAATTTGTGCAAATGTAAGGTTTGTAAGCATAAAAATGCCCCGAAATATTTACGTTTCGGGGCATCAGTTCGTTAAAGATCGGTTCTTTTAGATCTTAGAAGAAAGTTCTTTACCTGGCTTAAAACGAGCAACCTTTTTCGCTTTGATTTTGATGGTTTCGCCGGTTTGCGGGTTACGGCCTGTACGGGCAGCCCTCTTAGATACAGAGAAAGTACCGAAACCAACCAAAGTAACTTTACCTCCGCCTTTTAAAGTTTTTTGTACAGCGCCGGTAAAAGAATCTAAAGCAGCGCCAGCCTGGGTTTTAGTGATACCAGCATCGTTAGCGATTTTTTCAATCAATTCAGCTTTGTTCATAATTTCAATTTTAAAATTTTATTTAACAGGTCAAAATTAGAAGGTTTTAAACGATTACTACAAAATTTTTTCAGCAGCGGCCTGTTTTACAATTGCTGCAAACCCGCTTGCAGCAAGCATTTCAGGCAGATTGTATGAAACCTGCCGCAAGTGCCGTAAACAATCTTGCACGCTAAAAGCCTTTGGTGGCAAGGGTTTCAGGATATTTGTACTGAAATATAGGGCTGGCAAGGGTTTTACAGGAATATAGCATTTTTTTTGACTGGCAATGCTTCAAAAAAAATCTTATGCACATTCAATTCACAACCTCTAAAACGGTTGTAAAAGAAGCCATCCGGTTGCCCCATGTGTTTAAAACATCTGTGCGCAATGCCGTGGCAAATTCGGCAAGGTATTGCGCATAAGCCTGCTCGTTAGCGGCAAAATATTGCACGGCATAGGTGGGCCCGTCAGCATCATCCACACTTTTTAATTTTAATAGAAGCGTTTTGGTAAAGCAGCCGGTTGCCAGCATGGCGGGTATGTGTTTTTCGCGCATCCACTGCAACCATTTTGCATGTATGTCATGCTCAATTTTTGTGGTAACGTTGTAAATCAGTTCTGCCATCAGGTTTTTAATTTTACATAAACAGGGCAATGATCACTGTGCTTTACATCAGGAAATATATCAGCCTCTATCACTTTATTTTTCAAAGGATCAGTAACTGAAATATAATCAATACGCCAGCCTTTATTGTTCAGCCGCACGGTGGGGAACCGCTGGCTCCACCAACTGTAGCGGTGTGGCTCATCAGGCCTTAAAAGCCTGAAGGTATCATTAAAATCTTTTTTGAAAAATTTATCCATCCATTCGCGCTCGGCCGGCAAAAATCCTGAGGAATTTTTGTTGCCCTTTGGATCATGAATGTCAATTTCTTTATGCGCAATGTTATAGTCGCCGCAAATCACCAGTTTGGGATGCTTTTTCTTCAGTTCATGAATATAAACATAAAACTCATCCAGCCACACGTATTTAAAGGTTTGCCGCACATCTCCACTGGTGCCCGAAGGAAAGTAAGCGTTCAATATCCTGATGCCGCCAATATCAATTTGAATCACGCGGCCTTCATCATCACTTACCTTATGCCCCGTGCCGTACTGCACATTATCAGGTTGTATTTTGGTAAGAATGGCCACGCCGCTATAACCTTTTTTCTGGGCAGAAAACCAGTAGTCGTGATAACCAATTTCATTAAATGCAGTGTGGTCAACATTGGCTTTTTCAGCTTTTGTTTCCTGCAAACAGATAATATCTGCCGGGTCAGTTTTCAGCCAGTCAATAAACCCTTTTTTAATGGCGGCGCGTATTCCGTTTACATTATAACTGATAATGCGCATAAGCTTGTTTGAATATTGATACAATGCAACAAATTTAACGGTGTTCATCAATTGTAGCATTTTATATTTTAAATTCGCTACTTTATAGTATTATGGAAAGCAGAAAAGAGGTTAAGGAAGAGGGCAGGCTGATACCGGCAAAAGAACATGTGTATTTAGACGGGCCAAAAAGCAGGGGCTATGAGTTTTTGTTTTTAATAAAAGTAGTGCTTCAATTTTTAAAAGGCTTCAGGGCGCTGCATTTTATAGGCCCATGCATTACCATTTTTGGTTCGGCTCGCTTTAAAGAAGATCATATTTATTATCAAAAAGCACGCGAATTTGGACAAAGAATTGCCGCAACCGGCTTTGCCACCATGACGGGTGGCGGCCCCGGCATTATGG
Organism: uncultured Niabella sp.; assembly: GCA_934486785.1. Taxonomy (GTDB): domain Bacteria; phylum Bacteroidota; class Bacteroidia; order Chitinophagales; family Chitinophagaceae; genus Niabella. The sequence goes on from CAKSQK010000001.1 coordinate 169,095, forward strand.
AAGCTGCCAACCGCGGGGCTTACGAAAAGGGCGGACAGTCTGTAGGCTGCAACATCAAACTTCCTTTTGAGCAGCAATACAATCCATACCTGACCAAATCCGTAACATTTGAGCATTTTTTTGTAAGAAAAGTGCTGTTGGTAAAATACAGCTATGCCTTTATCATCATGCCCGGAGGCTTTGGCACGATGGATGAATTTTTTGAAACGCTTACCATGGTGCAAACTAATACCATTACCGAATTTCCCATTGTTGTTTTTGGTAAAGAATTTTATGCCGATATGATGGCCGCCATTGAAGACATGGCAGAAAAAGGCACCATATCAAAAGAAGACCTGAACCTGGTATTGTTTACAGATGATATTGATGAGGCCATGAGCCATGTGAGCAAATACATTACCACCAACTACCAGATTAAAAAAAGATGGCGCATGCCCTGGTTTTTTGAAAGAAAATAAAACAACTCCGATCATGAAATTATTTTTTATAGGAATGCTGCTGCTTGCAAGCCAGGCAGCGTATGCACAGCAACAATATCCCGGCAAATGGAAGCAACTTTTCAACGGTAAAAATTTAAAAGGCTGGAATGCAAAAATTCGTGAGCACGATTATAAAGATAATTACGCCAACACTTTCCGCGTAAAAGATGGAAAACTAACCGTAGGCTATGAAGGTTACGGACAGTTTAATGAACGTTTCGGGCATTTGTTTTACAAAAAACCCTATTCATATTACCTGTTTGCAGTAGAATACCGCTTTGTAGGCGAACAATGCCCAGGCGGCCCCGGATGGGCTTATAAAAACAGCGGCGTGATGATACACTGCCAAAACCCCCCCACCATGGGGCGCAACCAGGATTTTCCTGTTTCAATAGAAGTGCAACTGCTTGGCGGCGACAGCAAAGGAGAACGCAGCACCTGTAACCTGTGCACACCCGGCACCCATGTAGAAATGAACGGCAAACTGTTTACGCCGCACTGCATCAACTCCTCTTCCAAAACATTTAGAAATGAAGAATGGGTACGCGCGGAAATACTGGTGCTGGGCGATGAAGAAATTAAGCATATTGTAAACGGCGATACTGTGCTGGTGTATCAAAAACCCCAAATAGGCGGTGGCAATGTAACCGATTTTGACCCCGCGGTAAAGCAGGATGGCAAACTGCTTACCAGCGGCTACATTTCCCTGCAAAGTGAAAGCCACCCGGTGGAGTTTAGAAAAGTAGAAATAAAAGACCTGAGCAAATATTACCGTAAAAAACGCGCGCGCCAGCTTTAAAATATGAACGGGTAACCAATGCCCAACTGCAACTGGCTGCCTCTGAAGAAAGGATAGGCAAAGAATTTGTTTCGATACTGGATATTGCCCGGATCAGGGCTGGGATCTTTTACTTTATACGCATAATCCAGGCGGATAACAAAGAACCCAAAATCAACCCTTACGCCCGCGCCCGATCCAATGGCAAGGTCGGTACCCAGGCGGGAAAGCTTAAAGGTTTCTTCCGGCAGGCCGGCGCCGGATTTTAGGTACCAGATATTTCCCACATCAGTAAATACAGCTCCGTTTACAGGAATGCCTGCCATTAAAAAAAGCGGCATGCGGTATTCAATGTTGGCCTCAAGCTGCACATCGCCAAACCTGTCCGGCACGATCACTCTTACTTCATCGCCATCGCCGGTAAAATGTTTTACGGTAGAGCCCGGCCCCAGGCGCCGCAATTGCCAGGCACGCATACTGTTGGGCCCGCCGCTGTAATACTGTTTAAAGAATGGCAACTGGTTGCGCTTATCAGGGTTTTTAGTAAAATCAAACTCATAGCCCACGCCGCCAAAACCTCTCAACACCAATTGCGTTTTTGTCCATTTAAATAATTTGGCGTATTCCACATCAATTTTTGCAAAACGGTATAGTTGCGAATCAATAAAGCTGCTGGGTATCATACCCGAAAGCAGTCCCGATACTTCTACATTGGCCCTGAAAAGATTTGTGCGGCGGTTTCTTGAGTCGTTCCAGGGCATGGTAAACCGGCCGATTACTGATGAAATAAGGCCATCTGAAAAAAGGTTGCGAATGGAAGGGTTGCGCTGTATCAGCTTATTCAGGCTGTCAAACCTTCTTAGGTAAGAGTATTCAATGTTGGGAAGTTTGACGCTAAGGTTGTAAGTGCGGCTGGTGCTGTTATAATTCCTGGCGCGCCAGCTAAAGTCATAACCCCAGTTGGTATTAATGGTGGTTAAATTAAAAAGCTTGCGCCTTTCAGTATTGGCCGCGTTCAGGCTGAACACGGAATTGATATAACCGGTAAAATTGTTTTTCAGCCCCGCCATACCCGGAAAAATAAACCGGGGATAATTAATAGAATTGCTAAGGCTTACCTGCTGCGTTTGAATAAATTCGCCGGGTGCAAAGTTGCCAAGCTCCACGCCATACCTTGCATTGGTAGTGGCGATGTTTGCGCCTCGCAAAAAATTACGGTTTTGAAAACCCACGTTAAATCCCAGCCCAAAAAAATTATTGGAAATAACGCTTTGCTGGTTAAAACTGCCTTCCAGGTTGGTAGAAAAACTATATTTTGGCGCCGGCGTTAGCCGTACGATAAAGTCAATGGTGTCCTGCCCCTGGCGCCTGCTGGTGTCATAGCCAATGTCTACAAGCCGCCAGCTCGGCAGGCTGTTAAACCTGCTCAGCGTTCGCAAAAACCGGCGCTGGTTGTACATATCGCCATATTTTAAAAATACGTTTGTCGGAAATATTTTAGGCTTGAACTTATTATAATGCTGAATGACGGTTACATCATCAATCTTTACTTCGCTGCGGTTGCCGCCCGATGTATCTGCTTTCACATCAGGGTACACAAAAACATCTCCAATATAATATCGTTTCAGCAGCGATGAATCCATGATCTGCCTGAGCCGGATGTCGAGATTGGCCGTGGGGTTTTGCAGCCGTTCTACCAGCCTTTGCATTCTTCTTGCCTGTTCAAACGGATCGAGGCTGGGTTGCAACAACGCCACGTCAAGCGTATCCCACAACCCGTATAGCATGCTGCGATTGAACTTAAAATAACCATTCTCTTTGTATAAAGACACCAGCCTGTCAAGCTCGGAAGAAATGGGCCCCTGCGCAAATGGATCGCCTTCGCGAATGATGGCAGCTTTGAGCGATGCTTCTGCAATAGACTGCAACGTATCATCGCGCATGGAATAGCTGAGGGAATCAATGCGGGTAACCTTTCCCGGCCACACATGAAACAAAATGTACCCGCGCAACTCATCGCCGTTAGGCCTTATTTCCGTGGTAAAATGGATCGAATCGTTGAAATATCCTTCCCCGTTTAAAAAATAGTGCATGAACTGGATGGACTTGTTAATGAGGCTGCTGTCAAGCCGGGTAGGATTTCTGAGCACTGCGTAAACCACTTTGTCTACTTTTCTGGCACTAATGCTGTCATCCAGTTGCTCGTAAAGGCCTGCTTCAAGGCGCGAACGTTCTTCTTTATTGATACTTTTATCCTGAACTTCAATTTTTGTATCAAAAATAAAAGGCTCATTGGCCGGGCTGTTTCTTACAACGGTAAACAGCGTACAGGAAGAAAAAACAAATACCAGTAAGAAGGGTACAACAAGAAGATGTATATTTTTGTAAGACTGTAACAGTTGATTCAATTTAAAGTTCTATCAAACATGCTGAGCAAATCCGAAGCCAAATATATTCAAAGTTTATCCCAAAAAAAATACAGGCTGCAGGAAAATGTGTTTGTTGCCGAAGGCCCCAAAATTATAGAAGAAGCCTTAAACAATGCTGCCGTAACAGTTAAAAAAGTTTTTGCGGTAGATGCTTGGATGGAAACCCATAAAAAATACGCTGCCAAATATGACATGGCAACCATCACCCAAAGCGAGCTGGAGCGTATTTCGCAATTGAAAACGCCGAACCAGGTTTTGGCGCTAATAGAAATGCACCGTAATGAAGATTTTGTTTTGAAAAAAGAAAAGCTGGCGCTGGCGCCTGATGGGATACAGGACCCCGGCAACATGGGCACGATTATAAGAATTGCAGACTGGTTTGGCATTGAACAGATCATTTGCAGCACAGATTGCGCTGATATTTACAACAGCAAAGTGGTGCAGGCAAGCATGGGCAGCATTTTTCGTACACGGGTTTTTTATACAGAACTTGCCAGCTGGCTGGCGGCACAAACAGGCGCTGATATTTTTGGCGCGGCGCTTCAAGGCACTCCATTAAAATCTTATAAAAAAATACAAAGGGGCATATTGGTGATCGGCAATGAATCCAAAGGCATCAGGCAGGATGTGATGCAGCAGGTGCACCAAAAAATAACCATTGAAAAAGTTGGCCAGGCTGAATCTTTAAACGCGGCAGTGGCCACAGGCATTATACTGTCGCATATTGTTTAACTCGCGTTTCCATCTTTTCACTTCCCTATTGACTCATATACTTCTCAACCGGCAGGCGGTTTTGAAGGCTTCGGCCCAGTGTCAATTCATCGGCATACTCCAGTTCTCCGCCAAAAGCAATGCCGCGGGCAATGGTAGTAATCTGCACCGGTTTATCCTTCAGCCTTTTTTGAATGTAATAAATGGTGGTATCGCCCTGTATGGTTGGGTTCAGGGCAAAGATCAGCTCTTCGGTAGCTTCTTCTTCCACGCGGTGCAGTAAGGTTTCAATGTTCAGTTGGGCAGGGCCAATGCCATCCAGTGGGGAAATAACACCGCCCAGCACATGGTACGTGCCATTGAACTGCTGTGTACTTTCAATAGCAATCACATCGCGGATGGTTTCTACCACGCAAATAATTTTTTGCTGGCGGTAACTGTTAGAGCAGATGGTGCAAAGGGGCCCGTCAGCCACGTTAAAACAACGGCTGCAAAATTTTATTTCCCGCCTCATCTTAGCAATGGTATCGCTAAAATGCACCACATCATTCACGTCCTGCTTCAACAGGTGCAGCACCAGCCGCAGCGCGGTTTTTTTACCAATACCCGGCAGGCGCGCAAATTCATTTACGGCTGATTCCAATAAACCTGAAGAAAATTGCATCCTGCAAAGATAGCCGGTTTGGCTTTTGCGGCTACGAATGCTGTAAGCTATAAGCCGTAGGCCTTATTGTCAAATTCTCATTTCCAAATTTTCTTATTTACACATTCCCACATTTTCTCATTTCCTCATTCCCACATTTATACATTCCCACATTTTGTTAATTTTTGCCATAGCGCAGGCGGGTATCAGTAACAGTATTGCCTAAAAGATTTATGTTTGCAACTCGTATGCGCATCAAACGCTTTGTTTCATTTTTGCTGATCGTTGTTACCGCAGGTTTCTTCCTGTTTTCGGGCGGAGGTTGCGCCAGCGTAGTGCCCCCGTCAGGAGGGTCAAGAGACAGTTTACCGCCGGTGATACTTGAGGTAGACCCACCCAATCTTACCACTAATTTTAACACTAACAGGATCACCATTCAGTTTGACGAGTACGTGGAGCTGGAAAACCCGTTCCAGAATCTTTTGATCGCACCAACGCCCAAAAGATTTCCTGATGTACGCAGAAAGCTTAAAACACTTGTCATCAATCTGAAAGATACCCTGGAAGAAAATACCACTTATGTATTCAATTTCCAGGATGCAATAAAAGACGTGAACGAGGGCAATAAGGCCAAAGACCTGCTGTATGTTTTTTCAACAGGCGATTATTTTGATTCGTTACAACTGAGCGGCAACGTAAAAGTGGCGCGCACTGCCAAGCCCGATTCAACACTTACCGTTTTACTGCATAGAAATCTTGATGACAGCGCAGTGGTGAAAGAGCGTCCCAGGTATGTTACAAGGGTAGACACTACCGGCACGTTTTTGTTCAGGTACCTGCCACCCGGCAGCTACAGGCTTTACGCTTTGAAAGATGAAAGCGGCACTTATTTGTATAACGACAGAACCCAGTTGTTTGCTTTTGCCGACAGCGTGATTGTATTGAAAGGCGGAGAACAGCACGATCCTGTAAGGATTTATGCTTACGCAGAAGAGGAAGAGCCAGCCACCGCTGAAGCCGAAGTGGATGAAAGCAACCGGCGCTTAAAATATACTACCAACCTGCAAAGCAATAAACAAGACCTTTTACAGGCGCTTGTATTTACTTTTGAAACCCCGTTGAAAAATTTTGATTCAACCAAACTGCAACTGACAAAAGACAGTACGTTTACACCGGCAACAGGGCAAAGGTTTACGCTTGACAGCACGCGGCGCATACTCACTGTTAACATGCCGTGGCAGGAATCGCAGTTGTACAACCTGGTGCTTAACCGGGATTTTGCTGCAGACAGCGCGGGAAGGCAGCTTCTTAAAACAGATACGCTGAGCTTTACCACCAAGTCGAAAGAAGAATACGGGCAGGTAAGACTGACATTTTTAAACCTTGATATGAGCATCAACCCCGTGCTGCTATTATTGCAGAATGATGCTGTGAAAAATGCTTTTCCTTTAAAAACTGATGTACTGGAGCTGCAGTTGATTAATCCTGAAGAATATGATATGCAGATACTGCATGACAGGAACGGTAACGGCAAGTGGGATGCAGGAGAATTTTTTACAGAAAAGCGCCAGCCGGAGATCATTACCATATTGCCGCGAAAGCTTACCGTAAAACCCAACTGGCTTACGGAGTTTGAAATTAAAATGCAATAGGAAAACTTAAAGGTTTCTTTTATCCAGCCCCCAGATGAGCTTTGTCTGAATGGTGTGCAGAAAATTGTTTTCGCTGAGGCGCAACAGGTTGATGTGAAATTTTTCTTTTCTTACAGCAAGCGAAATGTTTTTAGAAACGATTTCCCTGCGGGAGTCGAGGGCGCAGATAATATCATCAGAGCGGCTTTCAATTTCAAACGACACGATGCTGTCATCATTAATCACCAGTGAGCGCACATTAAGGTGATGCGGCGCCACGGGTGTGATCACAAAATTTTCAGAATTGGGAAATAAGATGGGGCCGCCGCAACTCAGCGAATACCCTGTGGATCCTGTTGGCGTAGCCACAATCAGGCCATCGGCCCAGTAGGTATTTAAAAATTCGCCGTTGATATAAGTATGGATCTTTATCATTGAAGCGGTATCGCGTTTCATCACGCAAAATTCATTAAGGCCAAACGGCAAATCGCCAAAAACAGGCTGGTCTGCTTCCAGGTGGATCAATGAACGTTTTTCGCTTACATAAGTCCTGTAAGCAAGCGCCCTTATGGCAAGCTCCAGGTTTTCCCTGTTAATGCTGGAAAGAAAGCCAAGCCGCCCAAAATTGATCCCCATTATGGAAATGGGTTTGTCTTTAATAATAGTTATGGTATCCAGCAGGGTGCCGTCGCCACCAAGGCCTATGATAAATTCAACATCTTTATCAAGATCGTCATGGGTTGTAAATGTAGCGGTTCCGGGTGCAAGGCCAATTGCCTGGCCCAGTTCATCAAACAATGGTTTGAATACAATATAGTCCAGCTCGTAATTTTCAAGCTGGTGAAAAAACAACTTTACATCATGCAGTTGATGGGGATCTATGCCACGGCTGTAAACGGCTACTTTCATTTTATTGAAATGTACTCTTCTTTTGTAAATATATACCGTTTTGCCCTAACTGGTTGAAGGAGAAATCAATTTTTAAATTAAAGTCGTACATGGTAACTACATCTATCCCAAATCCGCCGCCAAAAAGTAGTTTATCGTTCAGGCGGTTGTTGCCGGGGTTGGGATTGTAACCGTAGCCGGCATTTCCAAATAATTTACCATAAATTTTTAAAGGGATCAGGCGCGGTGTAAGCCACCTGGTGCCGGGTATGTGTATTTTAAAATTGGTAAGCTGCTGCGCAATGGTAGCATTTACCACGCCGCCGGCCACACCATCTACAACATAAAATTCGTAGCCGCGCATGTTCAGGTCGCCATAACCAAGCAGCGGCAAAAAATAATACGGTTGCTGAAATGGCACTTTTATGCTGCCTGTAGCGCCAATGCTGTAAAACGCTTTTTCGGTAATTGGCCAATACTTTACGCCCTTCAGGGTAAGCTGGGTTACATGCACGTCTTTGTTCAGGCCCTGTTGCAAAATTTCCAGTTCGGCAGCGTGGCCCCTTGTGGGGTAAGGGTTATAATCAAAGTTGCGGTGCGTGAGCTTGTAATAAAATTCAGGATAGCGGATGCGGTTACTGGCGCTGTTAAAAAAATTGGGATTGAGCTTTAGCACAGAATCATTCACACGCAAATGATTGTAGGCTACTCCAAACGTGTGCCAGGTATAAAACGCAGGCCTGTTTATGATCTCAATATTGGCCCTGAAGAAATTTCGTGCAAACACGTTATCCTTAAATTTTACAAAGGCCTGTTTATCGTCAATGGTATTGTAATTTATTTCGTGATTTTTACCAAGCAATATATCAAAATCAATTCCCCATTTCAAGTTTTTATCAATATACGGGCGACTGTATGATAGCTGCAACTGGCGGGTATAACCTGTAATAAAATAGAAACGCAACTTATCGTTGTTGCCTGTTATATTATCTAAATGCAGCTTTACGCCATAGTCCACTCTTGAAAAACTGGCCTTTTCTTTAAACAGCCACTGGCTGATGTTCCTGTCAACAGGTTTTAAATGCGGAAATGGCCAGATGTAATTTCTTTCATCCACCATCACTTTTATGTCCACGTTCCACTCATCAAACTGCAATACTGAAATATGTGCTTCGTGAAAAAGCCGGGTGTTCATCAGCCTGTTTTCTGCTTCTTCAAATTTTGGCGGGAAATCCCTGATGCGGATGGAATCTCCAATTTGAAAGGTAAGTTCTCTTAAAAGAATAATATCCCTGGTTCGCCTGTTGCCTTCAAACACAATGCGCCTTACGTTAAAAGCCGGCTGTATGGAGTCGTTATACGCAAGGCTGTCAATATTGTACCTGGCCAGCCTGGCAGGCGTTTCGGCCTGGTCTTCCATAGCAGCCTGTGCAAAAGAAACTGTAAAGCTGCTTAGCACAATAATAAATGATAAGATTATTTGCAATACAAAAATATGTAGTCTCGCAACAGGCATTGTTTTCAAATACGATACGGTAAGGATTGCAAATTTAGATGTTTAGATAGTTCATTAGGTTTTCATAATTGCTTTTTAACTCATTTGTATACAATTCTTCGCCTGAGTAGTACCGTATATTGTATTCGTAGCGTTGAAAAGTTGAAACGATGTCAGAAACTTCAAGCTTGTTCAGCTTAATGGTTACCTGCATGGCGCCGGTTTCGGTATGTGAAGTATTGAGCTGGGTAATTTGCGCATCGTTTGTTTCAATTATTTTGTTGATCTCTGAAAAAGAGTATTGCTGCGGATCAACTTCCAGCACAACCATGGCGCCGGCTTCTTTCAGGTGCATAAACTCTGCCACATGCTTTAGCAGCGTGCGGGCATGCAGGGTTCCGGCCAGGTTGCCCGCTGCATCTACCAGGGGAATGATGCTGATATTATTGCTGGCGGCAAGCGATACTGCTTTTAAAAAATGGTCGTCTTCTTTTACAGAAATATCTTTTAGTAAATACTGCAACTCGCCCAACTTAATGTCTTCGTCTATTTCAAGCAAAGCGTCTTCTGCAACCAGGCCGGCAAACTTTTCTTCATGCTGAACGACTATGTGCAGCATACCATTATCCTGCATCAACTCTAAAACCCTGTACACAGGGTCTGAGAATTCAACAAAGGGAACGGCTTCAAAAGATAAATTTTTAATTAACATAACGCCTTTTGCAGCTAAGACTATAATAATCAGGCTTCTGTTGCAGACAATGATGTCTTTTTAAGAAAATTAAACAAAATTTTATTAAACTCATCAGGCACTTCCATCATAGGGGCGTGCCCGCATTTATCAATAAAATGAAGCTCGCTGTTGGGCAGCAGCCTGTGAAATTCTTCGGCTACAAAAGGAGGTGTTACGTTGTCGTTTTTCCCCCATATCAGCAGCGCAGGTATTTTTATCTTGTTCAAATCTTCGCCCAAATTGTTTCGTATGGCACTTTTTGCCAAAGCAATGATCTTTATAACCTTCAGCCTGTTATTTGTAATAGCAAAAACCTCATCCACCAGCTCTTCCGTAGCCATGGCAGGATCGTAAAAAGTATACTCGGTTTTTTTTCTGATGTACTCCCGGTTGCCGCGTTTTGGATAGCTGTCGCCCATGGCACTTTCAAAAAGGCCCGAGCTGCCTGTAAGAATGACTGATCTGACAGCTTCCGGTTCATTTCTTAATAAATATACCAACCCCACATGGCCGCCCAGCGAGTTGCCAAGCAGGTGCACGTTCTGATATTTCCTGACCTCTATAAAGCGGGCAACATATTTTGCAAGCCCGGTTACGCTGGTGTGCAAAATATCCATATCAAGCAGCGGAAGCAGCGGCACCACTACTTTATTGTGATGTTTAAAAAATTCTATTAAGGCCGAAAAATTACTCAACGCACCAAACAGGCCATGCAACAACACCAAAGGCTCTCCTTCCCCTTCTTCAATAAATCTAAACTTATCGTGCTGTTTAATTTCGTATCCCATATGATTTTAATAGCTGCTAATATATTGATTTTAATGGATGGTTAATAAAATTATTTCATCAACACCGTTATAAAAAACCATCAGCAGGTTCCTGTTATTTTCTCAAAAGCTGTTGTAATATAGCAAGCAAAACTACCGATTTCGGCCGAGCATCCGATATATTTATTTCTTGCGCCTGCACCGCCCTTTTTACTGCAAACCCGCACCCATGCCTACTGCCAAACCGGCAATAAATATAAAAAACATTGAGATGACTATAATGATTGCGCAAATGCGAAAATAACTGGCAAGGCTGGCAAGGCCCGATGCTAAAAGATTGCTTTGATCACTTATAAGCGCTTGCCTGCTGGTTTTTGAAAACCTGTATAAATAAAAAAATAAAACACCGTTTATAAGCAATGAAAATATAACGCTAAACACAGATGCGCCTGCGGTGGGCGCGAGCATGGGATTGCTTTCAAAACCTTCTTTTGCAACGGTTGCAGCCTGTGGTTTTATAAAAACAGCAATGGCGCTTATGATGGTTCCTGCTATGGAAAGTACAGCCGCAATACCTGCTACCCTGGCCGCACCTGCAATACTGCTTTTGGTATAAGCATCAAGTACTTGCGGTGTTGAATGATGTTCCTGCATATATTAATTTAACAATGTAATGAGATTGGCCAGCAGGCCCAGGCCGCTGATAATGGCTGTTACTACAAAAAATTTTTTTAAAAAAATAAAGCCTTCGGCTATGAGTGTTGTATTGTTTTGCAACACACCCTGCTTTAATAAAGCGGCCGCTTTGTATAAAAAGTAAAGTACGGCTGCGGCTATAAAAAATATGATAAAAAAAGCTATGATCAACGCCCCATAAAGGCCCTGCACAGGCAGGTTGAAAGACTGCTCAATTTGCCTGAAAATGGTAGCGCCGCTGAATAACATCACCACCACTACAAATGCACCCATGGCAAAGCCAACTACTGAAATAAGCCTGCTCCAGCGGCTGATCTCAAAAATTGCATGCTGCACTCCCGGGTTTATATTTTCTTCAATTACTGAAGGATCTTGCTGTTGCTGCATAAAATATTTTAATTGTAAATATAAACCGCTAACCTGCTTTGTCCAAAATTGTATGCACTAAAGTTTCGATATTATTAAACTGCGACAGGTTGAACCAGTTGATCGCTTTTTGCTTTTTAAACCAGGTCATTTGTCGTTTGGCGTATCTGCGGGTGTTTTGTTTAATCAGGTCTGTAGCCTGCACCAAAGTGCTGTTGCCGTCAAAATAATCAAACAATTCTTTATATCCTACTGTTTGCAGCGCGTTCAAGTGGCGGTAGGGCATCAGTTGCCTGGCTTCATTTTCAAGCCCTGCGGCCATCATCGCGTCTACTCTTTTATGAATGCGTTCATTCAATTGCTCACGCGGCATTTCAAGGCCTACCTGCACAATGTCAAAATTTCTTTTCGCTGCCAAACCTTTTTGAAAGCTGATGATTGACTGGCCGGTGGCTTCCATTACTTCCAGCGCACGCATCATGCGGTGGGGGTTTTGCATTTCTCCTGTTGCTGAAAACAGCGGATCTTTTAACTGCAGTTGCTGCTGCAACCAATTCATACCGCCGGCTTCATAATTTTCAATAATGGCCTGCCTGATGGCTTCAGGTATTTCAGGTATGTTGTCAAGCCCATCGGTCAGCGCTTTTAAATAAAGCCCCGTGCCGCCGGTTACAATTACTGTATTGTGCTTTGCAAAAAGCATATCTAACAATTCCAGCGCATAGGTTTCATAAAAAGCCGCATCAATTTTTTGCTGTATGCTGTGTGAAGCAATAAAGTAATGCGTAACGGCCGCCAGCTCACCCTCTGAAGGCCTTGCCACACCAATGTTTAACTCTTTGTAGCACTGGCGGCTGTCGGCAGAAAGTATGACCGTATTGAGTTTTTTGGCTGCCTCAATGGCAACAGCGGTTTTACCTACGGCTGTAGGCCCGGCTATTATAATAATTTTTTTTGTTGGCTGAAAAGTGCCTGCTCCTGTAAGAGCCATTGTACCAAATTAAAAACTCCCAAAGCAGGGAGGTTGATTAAATTTTTTATAGCGGTAAATACGGGCTGGCATTATTCTTCATCAAGATATTCGTCTGCGGCTTCCACTTCATAATCTTCACCCTCTTCATTTTTTTCGCCGAAGCCTTCTGCACCGCGGGTGAGGTCGTATTTCTCTTCAATATCGGCAAACTTTTCACCCAGCAGGCCTTTTGTGCCGTATTGCTTGGGGCCAATGCCTTCTGACCTTACTACTGCGGGGTAAGTGAGTTTTGCGTCTTCTTCTTTTGATACATTGATGAGTTCTATCAAAAAATTCCAATGCTTATGAAAATCGTAAGTGTACGTAAATTTTTGGTTGGTATTTTTTATTTCAGAACCGATGGATGTTTCGTGCATGATGAGCGGCGGCGCCTTGTATGCTTTATCATAAACGTCTAAAGAAATTTCGCGGCCCTGCTGCCAGTTATCATTACTGCGGTAAAATGTAGCCTGATGCTTGTTATCGAACTCGTAAGCTTTTAAAACTGCTTCGTGAAGATCTTTAAAGGTTTGAGTATGCTTTATAGCAATATCCCGGTAGATACTGTCATCTTCTTCGAAGTATACTCTGAATTTTAATATCATGCAACGAATTTACGGCTTTATAATGAAACCCATTATTGAGTTTGTACCAGAACTTTCCGCTGCATATTTGGCGCAAGCATTGTTCCATATTGTAATTAGCCTGCTTTATTTTTTATTAAATGCGGTATTATAAGTTTTGCAGCATGAAAAGCTGCTTTTTTAGCGAAACTTTCCTACCTTTGCCATCCTTTCACAAACAACAGAGAGTGGTGTTCTGTTGAAAAAGATTGAAACATAGCATGTTCTCCCATGCGCATTCAAAAAAAGTGAAAAAATAAAATATTATGAAACGTACATTTCAACCTCATAATCGTCGTCGTAAAAGCGTACATGGCTTTCGCAAGCGCATGCAATCTGCCAACGGCCGTTCTGTATTGGCTGCACGCCGTAAAAAAGGCCGTAAAAAATTAACCGTATCTGACGAAAGGGCGCTGAAATAAAGCCTTTGAGGAAAAAAGAATTGTAATAGCTCCGGTTTTCGGGGCTATTTTTTTACAGGCCAAGGTACACATCCAACAGGCCATCCGGCAGCAGTACCCATATTTTCTTTGCTTTGCGGTCTACCTTTTTAAGGCTTTCTTCGTGTAAGGGAATTAATACTTCTTTATTTTGCAGGTGCAGCTTACACAGAATCTGGTGCGGCTGCTCAATCACTTCTTCAATAATGCCCAGCTCCTTTTCACCGTCAATGACCATATACCCAAGCAGGCCGATGGCGGATGCCTTATCAGCATATTTGTTAAAATCAGTTTCTGTAAGCCACACTTCTTGTTGCACCAGTTGCCTGGCTTCTTCAACGGAGTTCAGCTCATCGGCCTTTACATATACTTCCTGGTCATTTTTTACACGGGTTGACTCAACAAACCAGGGCAGGTAGCTGCCTGTTTTATCTTTAATAAAAACAGCGGTAAGCCCTTTGAGGGATGTTTTTTTGCCAAGGCCGTGTTTTAAAACCAACTCGCCTTTTAACCCGTGCGTGCCTGCAAATTTTCCTATGCTGATGTATTTATTTTGATCCATTGGCAGAAATATTTCCCAATGTGCGAAAGTATGAAGTATTGCAGTTGCGCACGGCAATAATTTGCAAACAAAAAGGCGGCCATTGTGACCGCCTTAATTTTGTTGTTCCATAGAGCTTTTTATTCCCCGGCTCCTTCGGCATTTGCCTCAGGTGCAGATTCTTCAGCTTTAGGTTCAGCTACTTTACGTGGTGCTGCACTGGCTACTCTGCGTTTAGCTTTCCTTTCCTCGATAGCTTTTTGCTGGCGCTTCTTCATCTGAACTTCATGCTCAGCGCTCCAGGTGGTAAACTTTTGCATAGCAGTTGCCTCGTCAAACAAACCCAATTTTACACCGCGCAGTAAATGTTTCAGGTATAATACACCTTTAAAGCTTAAAATACGGCGAACGGTATCGGTAGGAGTAGCTCCTTTGTTCAGCCATTCCAAAGCTTTCTGGCGATCCAGTTCAATTGTGGCCGGAATCGTCAGGGGGTTGTAAGTACCTAATTTTTGAATGAATTTACCATCGCGCGGGCTTCTCGCGTCTGCCACTACGATAAAGTAAAAGGGCCTTTTTTTTGACCCGTGTCTTTGCAATCTAATCTTAGCTGCCATTTTAAATAGAAATTTAAGGCGTTAAAAAAAATTGTTAGTTCCCAATTGACATTGGGGCATCAAAAATAGCGAAACTTTTATGAAAAACGAATGAAATGAATGCTGAAAAAATAAAATTTTAACAATAGCGCCTGCGCTGCACGAAAGCTGGTGCCTTAAACCCCGTGATCCTTTGCATCACCCGCTTTTTTGTTTTTATTTTTAAAATACCGAAAGTGGTTGAGCAACACCCTGATCTCGGTAAAATCAAAATCATCTGGCAGTGCATTTTTCCATTGGCCAATGGTTTCAAAACTGTTTTGTTCAAAAAGGTTTTTAAACACGGTAATCTTTTCTTGCAGAAAAAGTTTGTCTATATCCACCACACCCACAGCGGCCATTTGTGCCATGTGGCCCCAAATGGTTGCAGTTGTCAGACCTCTTTCCTCAGCAATGGTTTCCAGGTTTTTACCGGCTTCAAATAGCTCAAAGCTTATTAGGTGCGATGGCTTTTTCTCTATTTTGATGCTGATTGCATCATTTTGCTTTTTGCTGTACAGGTTTTTATCTAAGAGCGTGGCCTGCTTCAGATTTTGCAAATACTCTTCCAGCTCTTCAAGCAGGGTTTTTAAACCATCGTTATAACCTTTCAGGCCTTTTTGGCCTTTTGTTTGGGTATAAGAATTTTTTAGCGGTTCAAAAAAATGGGCCGCTATTTCATCAAAAAAATAATTAACCGCGCCGGCACTTTTTTCCTGCACCTGCTGCCAGTTTTCTTCATCCGGCATTTTGACTTTGGCGCGCGCATAAGCTGCAAATTTTTCATAAACGGAAATCAAACCGGTAATCCTGTTTTGCATGGTTTCGGCAAGCTGCTGTGTTGCGCCGTTGTTTAAAAACCTGCTTTCGGCTGATGCATCTGCCCAGTCTTTTAGTTCTTTTTTCAGCCAGTTGATCTCTAACCGCGCCAGCAATTTTTCAATGGCATAACCGTATTTTTCATCTGCCAGTATCGCTTCAATCCTTTCGCCAGCGCTGGTCTGGCTGTGAAAAGAAGCGATGCGCTCATCAGTAAGAATAGTGCCTGGCGTAATCCTGGACTTTAGCACAATACCTTCCAGCGTGCGGCACCGGCTTAGCGCCACGTATACCTGCCCGCTGGTAAACGAGCGGCCAGCGTCAATAATTACCCGGTCAAAAGTAAGGCCCTGGCTTTTGTGTATGGTTACGGCCCATGCCAGTTTTAAAGGAAACTGCTCGTAGCTGCCCACCACATCTTCCTTTATTTCTTTTTCGGTATTTACATAGTATTTTTTGTTTTCCCACAATTCCCGCTCTATATCCAGCTCCTCTTCTTCACCGTCCGGCAGCACTTTTACATAGTCTTTACCCAGTTCCGTTACTTTTGCCAGCTTGCCATTAAAATATCTTTTGGCTTCGGAAGTGTCGTTCCTTATAAACATCACCTGCGCGCCCGTTTTCAGCTCAAGCTTTTCATCATTTGGATAAAGATGTGTATTAAAATCGCCGCTGATGATGGCTTTGTAAATCACCGGTTTTTCTTTTATCCTGTCAAGATTAAGGCGGTTGATGTTATCGGACATGTAATTGTGCGACGTGAGGTACACGTAATTGTCTGACGCTTCAAACTGCGGATCGTACCGCGCATTGAGGAGCTCAAAATCTATTGCATCAAAATCCTTATCGCGAATGGCGTTGAGCATTTGTAAAAACACGGCATCCGTTTGCCGGTACACTTTTTTCAGTTCCACCGTCAGCAGGTTTTTTTCTTTTAAAGCCGCCGAGTCAAAAAAGAAAGGGGAATTGTAATACCGGTATAAAATTTTTTCAGTGCCCTCTTTTACTACCGGTGGCAGTTGGTATAAATCGCCAATCAGCAACAACTGCACGCCGCCAAACTTTTGAGTGCTGCGCCTTGCAGTGCGCAGCGCCAGGTCCATCATATCCATCACATCGCAGCGAAGCATGGAAACTTCATCTATGATCAATAGATCAAGGTTACGAAAGAGTTTTAGCTTTTCACGACGGTATTTAAAATGCGGCAGCAGGTGCGGAATGTTAACGGCTACGTTAGGATCTACTTCATCATAAATAGGCACATGGGTTTTAAGCGGCAGGCCAAACATAGAGTGAATGGTAACGCCTCCCGCATTGATGGCTGCAATGCCAGTGGGCGCCACTACCACAAATTTTTTTTTGGTACGCTTTATAAAATCGCCCAAAAAGGTTGTTTTACCAGTGCCTGCTTTACCGGTAAGAAATACATTTCGATGCGTATGCTCTATTAAATTAAACAGTGACTGCAAGGATCAGAATTTTCAAATGTTTTAAAGTTTTAGGTTATGGCACTTACGGCTTTTGATATTAGTCTTAAAGATATACATGTCTGCTTTGTACAGGTTCTCCAAAAAAAAGTGTGGCATTGTTATCAAAATCCTCGGTTGCATCGGTTGTATAAAACTGAAGCCGGCTGTTTTTGCTGCATAGCATGTCAATTTCAGGATGGCGCTGCAGGTAACCGGCCAGGCTGCCGGCCACAATGCTCCCCTGCGAAAGCAGCTTTACATCTACAGGCAGGTATTCCGTAATTTGTTTTTGCATAAGCGGGTAGTGCGTGCAGGCCAGTAAAACCACGTCAATGTTTTTACCTTTTTGAAAAAGACTATGCAAATTTTTTTTAATAAAATATGCTGACCCGGGCGTGTTAATCTCGTTATTTTCTATTAGCGGTACCCACATGGGGCAGGCTTCCTGGTACACTTTTACATCAGGAAAAAATTTTGCAATTTCTATGGGATAAGATTGCGATGCGACGGTGCCGGAAGTGGCCAGTATCCCTATTGATTTGGATTGTGAGTAGCTGCCAATACTTTCGGTAGTGGGCCTTATTACCCCCAAAACCCTTTTATCCGGCGCTATTACAGGAAGATCATTTTGCTGTATGGTACGCAGCGCTTTTGCTGACGCCGTATTACATGCAAGAATTACAAGTGAACAGCCCTGGCTTAAAAACCATTTTACGCATTGCAGGGTATACTCATAAACTGTGGCAAAAGACCTTGTGCCGTAGGGCGCCC
Source organism: uncultured Niabella sp. (assembly GCA_934486785.1). Taxonomy (GTDB): domain Bacteria; phylum Bacteroidota; class Bacteroidia; order Chitinophagales; family Chitinophagaceae; genus Niabella. Next base: position 187,021 of record CAKSQK010000001.1, read on the forward strand.
GGGCATTATCTCCCAGGTATAGGTAGTCATACTGCGGCAACCTGTTTACAAGTTCGCGTAAAACAGTAAGGCCGCCAAAGCCTGAATCGAAAACACCTATGGGAGCTGGTTGTGCCATAACAAATTAAAAAGGGCGCTTTTCAAAAATAAAATTTATTGCCGAACGGGCAATAATTAAAAATGCCTGCAAATGATGCAGGCACTATTCTAATATTTTTTTATAATTATTTACTGGCGGGCGCCGGCTGCGGGCGTTGGTAATTTAATACCAAGTTTTGCGGCTACTGCGGGCGTTAAATCATCGCCGGGAGGGCTAACGATTAAAACATCCGGTGCTAAAACATATGCCACACCTTTTTCTTTTGCCACATCCTGAATGGCTTTTCTTACTTTTTCATACAAAGGCTGTAAAAGCTGTGCAGACTTCATGTTATTAAGCTGGGTAGCAGTTTGCTGCCATTGAGAAAGTGTTGCAGCAATGGTTTGCTGGTCTTTTGTAGCAGCATCTACCAGGGATTTTGTTTTTGAGTTTTTGATAATGCTGTCAGTACGGTTGTACTCAGCCATCAGGCGGTCATACTCGCCGCCAATGCTGTCCTGCTGGTATTGCTGAAGTTTAGTTTGCACGTCTTTGATCTCAGGCAGCAATGATACCAGGCCTTCACCATCTACGTATCCGATTTTTTGAGCATTAGCGGTTAAGCCGGTAGCCAGAACTACCGCAAAAGCAGCTATGATAATTCTTACACTTTTCATTTAATTTTTTTTAAAGTTATAGTCAATTTATGATGCTATTAGTCCGTAGGTGGTTGCTATTTTAATCTTAATTCTTTTAAAACGTCATCGCTTTTATCCAACCTGGGGTCGGCAAAGATAATAGATTTTCCCTCACTTTTGTCAAAAACAAGGTCGTAGCCGTTGGCTGTAACCAGCCTGTTTACTGCAGCCGCCACCTTATCTTGTAAAGGTTTCATTAGCTCTACTCTTTTTTTAAACAAATCGCCTTCAAACCCAAAACGTTTTTTCTGCAGATCGCGCAGTTCTTTTTCTCTTTCAAAAAGCTCGTCTTCTTTCTTTTTCTTCAGGTTTTCACTCATCATAGCTTCCTGCTCATCATATTCTTCATATAATTTATTAAGGGCGGTCTGCTTCGTGTCAATTTCTTTTTGCCATTCGGCTGCGGCATCATCTATAGATTTTTGTACCGTTTTGTACTCTGGCATTTTTTCAAAAATATATCGGGTGTCTACAACAGCATATCGCTGCGCAAAGCCTGCAGTGGCAGATAGCAATATAACGCAGGCAACAATAAGTAGTCTCTTCATATTACGTGATGTTTATTTTCTTAGATGCAAAAACTACGCAAAAGGTTTTCTATTCTGGTTCAAAACCTAACATAAATGTAAACTTGCCGGCGCCTTTAATACCGCCGCCGGGTGTAAGCCTGTCAAGGCCGATACCGTAGTCAAAGCCAAGCAACCCAAACATAGGCAGGTAAAACCTCATGCCCAAACCCACGCTACGGCGCAGTTTGAAGGGGTTATAGTCTTTATAATTATACCAGCCGTTGGCTGCTTCAAAAAAGCCAAGGCCATAAATTGTGCTTCCGGGGTTGGTAACAATAGGGTACCTCAGCTCTGTTATGTACTTGTTAAAAATAATAAACCTGTTGTTGGTATTGGTAGTTTCCGGATTGATAGAAGGATCTGACGTAGTATAAATAGGATATCCGCGGTGGGCCACAATATCAAAGCCTGTAAGCGCATACATATTGTTCATACCTGCATCCCCCAACTGAAACCTTTCAAAAGGAGAGTAATCCATACCACTGTTGTAGCGACCCATAAAGCCATACCTTGCTGCCAGCTTTAATACAAACTGCCTGTTTTTATCAGTACCTCGTGGCTGGCCAAGCGGCACATACCATTGTGCCCCAAACCTCCATTTATGGTATTCTACCTGCTTAAACTGGTCTAACGGAACGCCGCCACCTTTTAACACTGAGTATGGAGGTGTAAACTGAACGCTCGCCATCAGGTCGCTACCGCTGCGCGGGAAAATGGGGTCGAACACTGATGAACGCTGCAGGCCTATTTTAAAACTCAGGTTGTTAGAAGTCATTGAATCGAGCGGCAAACCGTACCGCAAGCCCATGTTGGCCACTTTGTAGCGGGTAAACGCCACGGTATAACCAATTGAGAAATAATCATCCGGCCATCTTAACTGCTTGCCAAGCCCTACGCTGAAGCCATTTACCAACAGGTACCTTGACCTGTCAATATCCATTCTGCCTCCTGAAGTATAATAATTAGTAAAATCATAATCATGATACTTAGAGTTATTATAGGCCAGGGTTAAAGAATTTCTTCTTTTACCACCCAGCCAGGGCTCGGTAAATGAAAAGTTGTACGAGCGGTAAAACTTACCGTTTGACTGTGCCCTGATGCTTAGCTTTTGGCCATCGCCCACAGGCAATGGATCCCAGGCTGATTTTTTCCAGATATTTTTAATAGAAAAATTATTAAAAGTAACACCCAAAGTACCGGTAAGGCCTATACCGCCACCCCAGCCGGCAGAAAGCTCCAATTGGTCAGAAGATTTTTCTTTCAGGCTCCAGTTAATATCTACGGTTCCGTCATTTTGGTTAGGCACCGGGCGTGGGTTGATAGATTCCTGTTCAAAATAGTTGAGGTTATTCAACTCACGTACAGAACGCATCAGGTCTGAACGGCTGAACAAAGCGCCAGGTACTGTACGTAGTTCGCGGCGAATTACGTGATCTTTAGTTCTGTCGTTACCCATGATCGTCACGTTTTTTATACGTGCAATGGGGCCTTCCACAATCCTTATCTCGTGATCAATGGTATCGTTATAAATAGCGGTTTCCACAGGTATGGCCTGAAAGAAAAGGTAACCTTCATCCTGGTAAAGTGTGGTAAGGTCGTTGCCTTCCTGGCTGGGCTCAATACCAAGTTTTTTGTTTAAAACGCTGGCATCGTACACATCTCCTTTATTAATGCCGAGTACACGGTTCAAAATAGTATCAGAGTATTTTGAATTGCCCTTCCAGGTAATGTCTCCAAAATAATAACGGCGGCCTTCGTTCACTTTCAGGTCTACAAACATTTTACCATCCTGAATGATCTGCGTATCGGCCAGTATCTGCGCGTCGCGGTAGCCTTTCGAGTTAAAATATTTCAGCAACTTGTCTTTGTCTTCGTCGTATTTTTTTTGATTGAACTTGGCAGAGGCAAAAATATTGGGCCTGAAATAAGGGTTCAGCACTTCCAGGGTTTTTGTTCCGTGTAAAAAGCCCCATTCGCTCATGTATTCATTAAAAGAATATTCATTTTTTTCGCCGTAAGGGCTTTGATAATCATTTGCATAAAGGGTAAGCTTTGGCTTTTGCTTTGTACCCTTCATTTGCCTTCTCAGCCTTGAGTCGCTGATGTTTTCATTTCCAAAAAAGTTAACCTCGTCAATTTTTACCTTTTGCCCTTTATCAACTTTAATGGTTAATGTGTTAGAGTTTTTATACACCGGGTCGGGTGTTTCCACCAGGTTTACAGAAATATTATGAAAACCTTTTTCAGCAAAATAATTGGTTACCGTTTCATTAATATTACGCCTTGTGTTTTCAGAAATAATGGTACCCTTTTGCAGACCTATTTTGGTGGTCAGTTCGTCAGACTCTGTTTTTTTAACGCCTTCAAATTTAAAATCTCCCAGCCTTGGCCTTTCTGTTACGGCAATTTCAACGCTTACCCTGTCATCCACAATACCCGTGAGGTACACTTTTACATCGGCAAAAAGCCGTTGCCTCCAAAGGTTATTAATAGCGCGGGAAAAAATATCGCTGCCGGGATGTACAAATTTTTGTCCTTTTTGCAGACCGGAAACCGATAAAACAATGGTTGAATCCAAAAAAGCAGCGCCAACCACCCGTATGTCGGCAATTACGTATTCCCTGGGGTACCTGGCGTTTTGCCATTCCAGTAGCTTGGGGTCTACAGAAGTTGTTGGTATTGTGTCAGTTTGAGCAAAAACAGTATGTACCGCCGTTACAAAAACGAGTAAAGCAAAAAACCTGAACAAAATGGATCGCATATAAGGTTAAATATCGGTAATCAATTTTTGTTTTTGCAAAGCGGGAAGTAGTTTCTTATTGTAACGAATAGGCTTTCATGCCCGTTGCGGCGGCAAATTAACGGTAAAATTTGGAAACTGTATGTTAAAATGAAGCAGTATTTTGAACCGAAAACTTTTAAAAACGTTGATCATTACCTTTTTATTGAAGCTGCTCTGAGGTTTTTCCAAACCTTCTTTCCCGGTTTTGGTAATCTAAAATTGCTGCGTACAGATTTTCTTTTCTAAAGTCGGGCCACCTCACGTCAGTAAAATACAACTCGGCATAAGCCAGTTCATATAATAAAAAATTACTGATGCGATATTCACCGCTGGTTCTTATCATTAGTTCAGGATCAGGGAAATTTGCCGTGGACAGATGTTGTTTCAGCAAGTCATCCGTCACCTCTTCCGGCTGAATACTGCCGGTTTTTACCTGCTGCGCAATTTTTTTCACCGCATTCGTAATATCCCAGCGGCCACTGTAACTAAGAGCCATAATTAAATTAAGGCCGGTGTTGTTTTTCGTAAGGTCCAGTGCCTCACTCAACTCCTGCTGTGCCATAGGTGGTAGCATATTTTTATCACCAATAATATGTAGTCGTATGTTGTTTTTATTCAAACCCTCAGCTTCTTTCCTAATGGTTGAAACCAGCAGCTCCATCAGGCCCGATACTTCCTCTTCCGGACGATCCCAGTTTTCGGTACTAAAAGCATAAAGAGTAAGGTATTGAACGCCTAATTCCGCACAGCCCTCTACCACCGCACGTACACTTTCCACGCCATGGTAATGCCCATACAGCCGGTCTTCTCCTTTTTCTCTTGCCCAGCGCCCGTTGCCATCCATAATTACCGCTATATGAAGCGGCAGGCGGCTCCTGTCTATCTGCTCTTGTAAATCAGGCATTTGAATTCAAAAATTTGCTATGGCGCAAAAGTAATTATAAAAAAAACTGCCGGGCAAAAAATTATCTGCCCGGCAGTAAAACATTGCACTGATTACTTCAATACCTGTAGTTCTTTACCAATTTTTGTAAACGCTCTGATGGCACTATCAAGATGGTGCTGCTCATGCGCAGCGCTGAGCTGTACTCGTATGCGTGCCTGGCCTTTTGGTACCACCGGAAAGAAAAAGCCGGTCACATAAATTCCTTCTTCGAGCAGCTTGGCTGCAAAACTGGCTGCCAGCACTGCATCGTACAGCATAATGGGAACAATGGGGTGATCGCCGGGTTTGATGTCGAAACCGGCAGCGGTCATTTTTTCGCGGAAATATTTTGTGTTGAACTCCAGCTTATCGCGCAGGTGTGTGGAAGATGAAAGCATATCCAGCACGGCTATGGAGCCGCCCACAATGGAAGGCGCCAGCGTATTGCTGAACAGGTAGGGCCGTGATTTTTGGCGCAGCATATCAATAATTTCTTTACGGCCAGAAGTAAACCCGCCCGAGGCGCCGCCCAGCGCTTTGCCCAGTGTACCTGTAATGATGTCTATTTTCCCCATCACGCCGCGGTACTCATGCGTGCCGCGCCCGGTTTTGCCTAAAAAGCCTGAAGAATGACATTCATCAATCATTATCACAGCATCATGCTTTTCGGCCAGTTCCACAATTTTATCCAACTGTGCAATGGTCCCATCCATACTGAAAGATCCATCCGTAACAATGATGCGGCTGCGGCAATCTTTGGCTTCAATGAGTTTGGCTTCCAGGTCACTCATATTATTGTGCTCGTAGCGAAAGCGCTGAGCCTTACAAAGCCGCACACCATCAATAATACTGGCATGATTAAGTGCGTCAGAAATAATGGCGTCTTCATTATTAAACAATGGCTCAAACACACCGCCGTTGGCATCAAAAGCGGCGGCATATAAAATAGTGTCTTCCGTACCCAGAAATTCTGATAACTTTTTTTCAAGTTCTTTGTGAATATCCTGCGTGCCGCAAATAAAGCGTACGCTGCTCATACCATAGCCCCGCTCATCAATGGTTTGATGCGCAGCCTTGATCACATCAGGGTGAGAAGAAAGCCCCAGGTAATTATTGGCACAAAAATTTAAAACCGTTTTACCGTTCACGATAATTTCGGCGCCTTGCGGGCTTTCAATAATTCTTTCATTTTTGTATAAGCCTGATCGTTTAAATTCTTCAATTTCTGTGGCAATGCGTTGTGTAAACCTGTCGTTCATATTATTTTTTTTATTGCAGTTATCAAAGGCCAAATATCACACTAATCCGCCACCGGAAAAAATAATAGGAAACCGTTTGCACAGGCAGTTACAGACTAAAACGGGTACACTTTTTGAAAAAATTATCTAAAAATTAAAAATATGCACAACGATCCATCACAAAAACCGAAGGAAAATGACCAGGCATTAAATGCTGATATTGCAAAAGAAGAAAACAAGGCTGAGGCCGGCTGGGAAGAGGTGAAAGATAAAACCAGCGGTGTAAACAGGGAGCTTGAAAAAAAATTGGAAGAAGGTACTGTTGATCCCGAAGACCTGAGCACGCAGGGCGGCTAAAGATTTTCTAAACATGCAGGTCACCTGCCCAGGGCAATAAAGCTATGCTGCCTGCCGTGGTAATTATTATATAGTACAACGTGCTGAAGCTTGTTGATACGCACATTATTTTTGTAAAAATGCGGCGGCAATGATTGCTGTTGCAAAGCGTAGCATGCCAGCCATACCGCAAATGATGAGGCTGTAGGATATTCTCCCGATAAATGTTTATAACGCACTACAGGCCATTGATCAACCAGGATTTCACAGGCTTGATAAAAAGGCTGTAACCGTGTATCGCCATTTTCTCCTGAAATAAAAAGAGTAGCAGATGCATCAAAGCCGTGCTCTTTTAAAAAACTTTCAAAACGTTGTTTTACCGATGCTACTGTTGGTGTATGCACTGTTTCAACGGCCATCATTTTTGCAACAGCATTTTTCTGCTGGTTGCTCACTAAAAACATAGCAGCACCTTCCCCGGCAATAGTGGCTGGCTGGTGTGCGTTGTATAAATTTTCGCTATGCAGGTTTTTATTGTACCAACCATCCAGCAGATCTATATTATAATTGTACGTAGAAATTTCATCTACACCACCAACTAGGTATTGCGTCTGCGGGTTTTCTGCCATCAACATTTTTGCATCTATCAAAGCATTTTCAAAAGCCAGGCCTTTGTGCACATGTGTGGCATTATAATTATGATTTTTGGTTACAAGGCTCAGCTGGCCGGCAATGGCATTAGGCGTACTTTGTACAAAATTACCAGGGGTTAAAAGTCCTTCATCAAAATCAATAATCTGGTTTAGAAATTTAATGCAATCTTCCATGCCCCCATTAGCCGTACCAATGATGATACCGTCTACCTCATTTTTTGTAATCACCGGCAACCCCGCGCCCAGCCCCATTCTTACTGCTTTGCTCATACGGCGCAGCATGCCTGGCGGCACTCCTTCAAGTACCGGTTCCAGGGCCACAAGCTTCCCGTCTTTGGAAGACTCTATTCTTTCCAGGTCCACATCGCCACTTGTATGCTGTGGCGAAATACATATATGCTGATGAATGAACATGAGTTATACTTTACCAAATATCAGGCTGGAACAATTACCGCCAAAACCAAAAGAATTGCTCATCACATACTTCAAATCTTTTTGGGCATATTCAAGCACAGGCGCCAGCCTTACAGGCTCTGCTACATCTTTAAAATTTAAAGAAGGGTACACTTCCTGGTGATGCAAATTTAAAATACTGTACACTGCCTCTACCGCGCCTGCTGCCGCCAAAGTGTGTCCTGTGTAAGATTTGGTGCTTGTGAATGGCGGCGGTATATCAAACAAACGCCGCATGGCAATGCTTTCGGTTTCGTCATTATTTTCTGTGGCAGTGCCGTGGGCATTAATAAAATCAATATCGCCTGGCTGCAGGCCCGCGCCTTGCAGCGCTTTTTGCATGCACAGGTAAGGGCCCTGCGCATCGGGCGATGTGGATGAGGGATGATAAGCGTCGTTATTGTTACCATATCCTTTTACTTCGGCATAAATGGTTTTACCCACAGCATCTTCTTCCCGTTCCAACACCAGAAAGGCCGCTCCCTCGCCAAGATTCAGGCCTTTGCGTGCTGCATCAAACGGTCTGCAAGGCTCGTTTGATAAAATCATAAGCGCATTGAACCCATTTACGGTAAATTTTGCCAGTGTGTCCACCCCCCCCGCTATCACACGTTTTGCCAGGCCGTTTTTGATGAGCCGTGTGCCATACATAATAGAGTTGGCTGATGAAGAACAGGCGGTATTGAACGTATTCACAATGCCACCAATATTGTATTGCGATTGTAAAAACAAAGTGCAGGCACTGTTGGAATAGGAGCCTAAAAATTGTGAACCTCCGTTCCCGGTATGATTGGCATCGGCATACAACTCGTCGGTAAGGCAAATGCCGCCAACCGTGCTGGCGCCTATAAGCGCGGTACCTGCATCCTGCAAAGTTTTGGCTGAAAGCCTGGCATCAGCAATGGCTTCTTTAAAAGCGTGCAATGCTACAAGATCGGTACGGGTAACACCGGGCTGTTGTATGTGCAGCATTTCTACCAGCCGGCTTGTAGCATGATTGATCTCTGCAAAGGGAAGCACACCGGCATATTTTGACTGGAAATGAGTCGCATGGCTGATACCGCTCCGGCCATGCATTAGGGATGTCCGATTGTGAGCGATCGAATCCCCAATTGCGGTAATAATTCCCAAACCGGTTACTACAACCCTTGACAAAATGTATTATTTGGTTCTGTGCTGTTCAATATAATCCACCATCGTATTGACAGTAGTCAGTACTTTGCGGCCTTCTTTTGGATCCTGGATGTTGATGCCGTACTCTCTCGACAGCATTACGATAAGCTCAATCGAATCAATGGAATCAAGCCCCAGGCCTTCGCCAAACAAAGGCTCATCGTCTTTTATTTCTTCAGGCTTAACATTGTTAAGGTTTAAAAACTTTACAATTTGTTCCTTTACTTGCTGTTTTAATTGTTCTTTTTCCATTTTGGGAATTTATTAAAAACTGAATGGGCAAATATAGCCAATGTACGGATATTTTGTTTTTATTGCTTTTTGGAAGGGGTTTACCATCAGGAGGGGTTTAGAATTGTATTCAAATGGCTCTCCCACAATCTTGTTCATTGCGTCCAAATCACATTTCCTATATTGCATGGCATAATTATTATTTATGAACAAACAGATCATCAATACCACGCAGGCGCCGGCGCCCATCGGGCCTTATAACCAGGCAGTTTTAGTAAATGACACGCTTTATATTTCAGGCCAAATACCTATTGACCCTGCTACCGGTGCATTGAATAACGCCACGCTGGAGGATGAAACGGATCAGTGCATGAAAAACCTGCAGGCCATTCTTACAGAGGCGGGCATGAGCTTTGACAACGTGGTAAAAAGCACCATTTTTATTACAGACATGCATCGTTTTGCCGAGATCAACGAAGTTTACAGCAGGTATTTTTCTACCAACCCGCCCGCCCGCGAAACCGTGCAGGTGGCCGCGCTGCCAAAATTTGTAAATGTGGAGATCAGCATGATCGCAGTAAAATAATCTTACAAATTATTGCCTGACACTAAACATTTTTTTGATGAACGCATTTGAAGTACACGGCGGAAAAAAATTGCAGGGCGCCATTACGCCGCAGGGTGCTAAAAACGAAGCCCTGCAGATCATCAGCGCGGTTTTGCTTACACCGGAAGAGGTGATCGTGAATAATATTCCCGATATCTTAGACGTAAACCTGCTGATCGAGCTGCTGGAAGAAATGAATGTGAAGGTTAGCCGGGTGGACCGTAGCTCCTGCATTTTTAAGGCAGATGACGTAAATATTGATTACCTGCACAGCCCCGGGTTCCAGAAAAAAAGCGGCAGGTTGCGCGGTTCAGTCATGCTGGCAGGCGCCATGCTGGCGAGATATAAAAAAGCATTTATACCCAAACCCGGAGGCGATAAAATTGGCCGCCGCAGGCTTGACACACACGTTACAGGTTTTGAAAAGCTGGGCACCCGGTTTGAATACAACCGCGAAGATGGCTTTTTTCATTTAACTGCGCCCGAACTAAAAGGCGCTTATATGATGCTTGACGAACCTTCTGTAACCGGTACCGCCAATATTGTAATGGCCGCTACCATGGCCAAAGGCACCACCACTATTTACAACGCCGCCTGCGAGCCTTATGTGCAGCAACTTTGCAAAATGCTGAACCGCATGGGTGCGAAGATCAGCGGTATTGGCAGCAACCTGCTTACCATTGAGGGTGTGGATTATCTGAGCGGCACCACGCACGTAATGTTGCCTGACATGATTGAAGTGGGATCTTTTATTGGCCTGGCGGCGATGACACAAAGCGACATCACCATTAAGAACGCAGGCATTAACAACCTGGGCATGATCCCGGAAAAATTCAGGTTGCTGGGCATTGAAATGAATTTTAATGGAGATGATATTCACATCCCCTCTCAGGAAAGCTATACCATAAAGCGCTATTTTGATGGCGGTGTACTGAGCATTTATGACCATCCCTGGCCAGGTTTCACTCCTGACCTGCTAAGCATTGTACTGGTTACGGCCATACAGGCCAACGGCAGCCTGCTGGTGCACCAAAAAATGTTTGAGAGCCGCCTGTTCTTTGTAGACAAGCTGATTGAAATGGGCGCGCAGATCATTTTGTGCGACCCGCACCGCGCCGTGGTTATTGGCCTTGAAAGGCAACAGCAATTGCGTGGCATAACCATGAGCAGCCCCGACATTCGTGCAGGTGTGGCGCTGCTGATTGCCGCGCTAAGCGCCGAAGGCAAAAGCATCATTCAAAATATTGAACAGATTGACAGGGGCTATCAATATATTGATGTAAGGCTGCAGCAACTTGGGGCTAATATAAAGAGGGTGGAATGGTGATTATTAGTTGCCACTTGTTACATTTCAAAATCCCAACAATTACATACCCTGATGTGCAAGACGATTTTGGTTATGTTTAAGTTTATCTTTTACGCTTCAGCCATTGCTGCAATAGGATTAGCATCATATGCCGCTCATTCGCAATTATTCTGCTTTCAAAAAAGCAAAGGTACCCGATGGGAACAACGGGTACCTTTATATTGCTAAATCAACAAAACAAAAAAGGCAAACAATATATCGCTAAAGATTGCTATACTCTTTCAGGATGTAGGGTCCATTTTTCAGGAGACCTCCATAATGCAGAGAGTAGTAACTCTCTCATGTAGAAGAACTCTTTCGGAAGTTTGTCATACATTTTTTCAAACAACTCCTCATGGCCAAACAATTCCTGCTTCATGGGTTCACGGTCTACCGTCATGATTTTTTCAAACTCTTCTGCACTAAAATCCAACCCATCCCAGTTAATATCCTGGTAGCGCGGCATCCAGCCCAGCGGGCTTTCTACAGCACCCGCACCACCATGCACACGATTTACAATCCACTGTAATACGCGTATGTTTTGTCCGAAGCCTGGCCAAATAAAGTTGCCATCTTTATCTTTTCTAAACCAGTTTACACTAAAGATACGTGGCGCGTTTGGCAGGTCGCGGCCAAAGTCTAACCAATGGTTTACATAATCACCCATGTGGTAGCCCATAAACGGAAGCATGGCAAACGGGTCGCGGCGTACTTTACCAATTTCGCCAAATGCAGCAGCGGTCATTTCACTACCCATTGTGCTGGCCAGATATACACCAAAGTTCCAGTTGAACGATTGGTATACCAGAGGTACTCCTGTGCTGCGGCGTCCGCCGAAAATAAATGCTTCAATGTGTACGCCTTCTGGCTTCTCCCAATCAGGATCAATGGCAGGGTTTTGATATGCCGGTGCTGTAAACCTTGAGTTAGGGTGAGCAGCAGGCTTGCCACTGTTTTTATCATAAGGTTGTCCGTGCCAGTCAATAAGTCCTTCAGGAATTTCTTTTGTCATTCCTTCCCACCACACATCGCCATCAGGTGTAATAGCCACGTTGGTAAAGATTGTATTTTCCTTAATGGAAGCCATGGCATTGGGATTGGTTTTTTCATTGGTGCCTGGAGCTACACCAAAATATCCGGCTTCGGGATTTATAGCGTATAAAGCGCCATCATCTCCTTTATGTATCCACGCAATATCATCACCAACAGTTGTCACTTTCCAGCCATCAAATTCTTTTGGCGGGATCAACATTGCAAAGTTGGTTTTACCGCAAGCACTAGGGAATGCTGCCGCTACATAGGTTTTTTCTTTTTTCGGATTTTCAACCCCCATCAAAAGCATGTGTTCTGCCAGCCATCCTTCTTCGCGGCCCATTACAGAGGCAATACGCAGTGCGAAACATTTTTTACCCAGCAGGGCGTTTCCTCCATAACCACTTCCGTATGAAATGATCAGCCTTTCTTCAGGGAAGTGAGAAATGTATTTTACAGTTGGGTTACATGGCCATTTTACGTCTTCCTGTCCTTCTTCAAGTGGAGCGCCAATTGAGTGCAGGCATTTAACATACCCTTTTTCATAAATATAAGGTAGTATGCTGGATCCGATTCTCGTCATGATGCGCATATTTACCACCACATATTCAGAATCGGTAATTTCAACACCATATCTTGAAAGCGGGGAGCCTACAGGACCCATGCAGAAGGGGATCACGTACATGGTGCGGCCTTTCATGGTTCCTTTCATCAGGCCGTTTAAAATGGTTTTCATTTCTTCAGGCGCCATCCAGTTATTGGTAGGGCCTGCATCAGATTTACGAAGGCTGCATATGAATGTTTTGTCTTCAACGCGGGCCACGTCGCTGGGATCGCTGAAACAAGCGTAACTATTGGGTCGCTTTTCAGGATTCAGTTTTATAAATGTTCCCTTGTCTACCAATTGTTGGCAAAGCCGGTTATATTCTTCTTCAGAGCCATCACACCATTGAACATTTTTTGGCCCTAAAAATTTTTCCAACTCGTTTACCCAGTTCTCCAATTCGGTTTTTACATCCGTAGGAGTTGTGTACACCTTTTTTTGTTGTTGTAGCATAATTGAATAGTTTATTAATAATGAATATTTATTTTATCTTAAGAACTTCAAAATTGGTATGTGCAAACCTAATAAATTATACACCCCGGTTATTTGTTTATCGTCATACCATTGTATGATGTTTATCAGTTTTTTACAGGCTGAACCTGGGCGGTACCCATTTATCCCGGGGCTCGAAGTGGTTCCATAACAATGTAGATATTTTTCTCGTCAAAGTCCATGCCTCATTGCTGTGTTTCCAGCTTTGATCTTTATTGTTTTTGGTAAAAATGCTGAGTATGTAAGGCCCTGAAGGCGCATTTACCAGCATGATCTCATTTCTTGTTTGATTGATGCAGCCGTTTTTGCTAAACACTTCTATATACGGCGGTATGACTGATATGCCTTCATTTTCATCCCAGTAATTGCGGCCCAGGCTGCGCAGCATGCGGTCGCAATAATAAGGTGTATACACCTGGTTGCGATAGATGCTTTCCATAAGATTTGCTATTTCGCGCGGCGTGGTTTGCCCCCAGCCATATTGCGAGCGGCTGAGCTCGCGGCCAGGAGTACGGCTGTTTACGCGCGTATGCCGGTAGCCCAGGCTGTCCATAATCTGGTTGATGCGTGTGCCCGTTCCTGATAAGGCCTGCAACCAAAGGCTGGCCGTATTATCACTGGTTGTAAGCATCAGCATGATCAATTTTTTGATGCGGATGTTGCCACCGTTTTTAAACTCACCCAAAATATCCTCTCCGCGGTACAGGTAAGATGTGTCGTATGAAACGACTGAATCATAAGTATACCGCCCGTTCATAACCTGATGGGTAATGCCCATGAGGATGGGAATTTTTACAATACTTGCCGTAGGAAAAATGGTATCAGCATTGATGGCGGCTGTTTTACCGCTCTTCAGGTATTTTACATAAATACCAATTTGCCCGCCAAAGCCTTTGATGGCTTCGGTTAACATTTTTTCAAGTTTGCGATCGGTTTTTTGAGACAGGGCAGGCATACAGCAAAGCAGCATCAACCCCAATAATAATTTTGGCATTGCATAAATATTTTAGAAGGTGAAAGATAAAGTATTCATAGTAGCCCGCAAACGTGCTACAAATATAAAGAGGGTGAGTGCCAGGCAAACGAACTAACATACAGCTAACTAAAACAAAAATGGGCTTTATCACAAGTTGGATTGCTGCACGGTCAATGTATCGTTAAATAATGATCGCAGGGCCCATTTTTCGGTTCCGCCCACAAACGTGCTCGCTCCGCCGTTGATGAAAATAATATTGTTAGTAAAATTCCATGATCCTTCAAACTCATAAAAAAAGATGTGGTGTAAAAGGAGGATGATCCAACCCTTCATAATGCAGCCGCTTCAGTTTAAAATTTTCATAGAAAATATAACCGCCGGTATTAACCGTGAATGAATGAACTTTTACGAACTTCAAAAGCCCGGTATTATTGTTAAACCTTACAGGAGCCGAGTTGCCTGCTAAATGCGAAGCCAAAACTGCATCTTTTTTCTCTGGAGCAGGATCCGTTGCAGTTATAGTTTCTTTTGAACAGGAAAAAATGAAGATCGTAAAAGTCAATATAAAGATGGCAGGCAGTTTTTTCATAATTTTTTTTACTACAATAAAGGTAATTAAAATGAGAATACTTAGGTATTTTCGGGGCTATGGGTTTGTTCAGTAAAATTAGCAACAGGGTATTAATGAGCATGAACATGATCGTAGTGCTGCTATTTTTGCTGGCCTGTATCAATCCACAAATCAATCCCCAAAACCGGCCGCTTTTTTCCCTTATTGGCCTGGCATTTCCATTTTTGTTATTAATGCTAATCGCTTTTTTAATCTGGTGGCTTTTTATCAATCGCAAGTGGGCTTTGATCTCTGCGGTGGCTATTGTGCTGGGCGGCGGGCAAATCACCAATTTCTTCGCATTTAATTTATGGGCCCGGTTTGAAGAACCTAAACAAGAAACACACATCCGTATTGCATCATGGAACGTGGCCCGTTTTATTGAAATGATCAGAAATAACAACAAGGGCAGCCAGACGAGGTATAAAATGCTTCAGCAAATACGACAGGTAAATGCAGATATACTCTGCCTGCAGGAATTCAGCTCCTCCATCAACCCTGACTGGTATAACAATATTGTGGCAGTAAGCCGCGGGCTGGGCTACCCGTATTATTATTTTTCGCACGACTGGGATGGGGACCGTCTTTTTAATGGCAGCGTGATCTTTAGCCGTTACCCCATTGCCGACACGGGGCTGGTACGCTACCCACGGCCCACGCTGCCCGAAGCGCTGGTTTTTGTTGACATCAAAAGGGGTGACGAACAAATACGCGTGTACACCACGCATTTGCAATCGAACCAGTTCAAACAGGAAGATATTGCTAAAATAGAAGAACTAAAAGGCGGGAAAGGCATTTTTGGAAATGCCACACATATTTTTTCTAAACTGGCCACCGCTATTGAGCACAGGGGCATACAGGCGGATATGGTGAGCAACATTACAGACAACAGCCCTTACCCGGCTCTCCTTTGCGGAGACCTGAATGATGTGCCCAACTCTTATATTTATAACACGGTGAAGGGAGACTTGCAGGATGCCTTTTTACAAAAAGGTTTTGGCATAGGCAGAACCTACAATTCCATTTCGCCAACATTAAGGATTGATTATATTTTTGCGGACAGGCGTTTTAAAATACACCAGTTTAAAAGAATTACCACAGATTATTCTGATCACTACATGATTGTAGCTGATGTGGAACTAAAGCCAAAAACATAAGTTCACCCCATAGCCTGCTGCACTGCTTGCAGGTGGGGCTATTGGAAAAATATGCTTTACAACTCCTCTACAGGTTATCTGTTTTGGTCAGCAATGCAGCTTTTACCGTGGCGTCAACATTGGATAAAAGATTGTAGCCGGTAGCATCTTCAATTGCTTTAAGGCTTACCCGGTAGCTTTTCCAGTCGCTGCTAATATTTTCATCGTTTGGCGTGTTTACGCAAATAACTCTTGTACCGGCGTTGATGCGTGAAAGATCATTATTCCCCGCAGGCATTACAACAATCACTTTCCAGATATACGCAGGCACGGTTATTCTGCCGTTATCAATCGTTCCTTTATTTCCGTAAGAACCCATAATGATATAGCATTCATTTCCGGCGTCTGTAAGGGTACGCGTATAATTTTCAAGATTGTTCCAGGTAAGGTTGTTATGATTAAATGCCTGGGGAATCATATTTGTCATTAAAAACACCGCCCGGTTGGCTTCTGCCGAAGATGTTCTGTCGCCGCTTGGGCAATGATGCCCTCGGCTGTAACCGCTGGCGTTATAACTTGCATATGTAACCCTGTACCAACCGGCAGGCAGCAATGTATTTGGCTGGTAATGATCAGTTCGGCTTACAGTGCCGTAATTGCTTTTTTGCAAATGCCAGCTTACCCAGTTGGGCGTGGCACGATCGCGGCTATAAGAACTTGTATAATACCTGTTCATCAAAAGATAGTTATTGGGTTCGGCCGCTGAATCCTGAATGGCATTGCTTGGATTTCCTAACAGCAGGTTGCTGTTATCGCCACTTACAGGGTATTGCAAACTGTCTCTGCCCACCAGTCCTGCGCCGGAAGGTGCAGCAGGCGGCGTGCTGTAATTGTAAACATACACTGGCGATGCTATATATGCTGCAGGGTAAGGCGTGGTTTTGGTAATGATTGAGAAATCGTCAAAATTTAAAGTGGCTCCCGATCCTTTCTGAATGGCAAAACTCGTCCATCCGGTTTTGTTATAACTAATCAACACTTCAGTTAATGTGGCCGAAGTAGTTGTTATGGTATCACCCACTTTTTCAAACGCGCCTACGTTATTTGCCGCCATCAATACCCATTTACCAGATGTACCCGCGCCAAATACGGCTGCTGATATTTTTATTTTTGTTTCTGCGCCCAGCAACACCGGCTTTACCATACTTACGGAACCGTCGGCCGCAATACGCGTACTTTGAATGGCATTTTTTTTATCGCCGACCGATGTTCCCAGCAGCGCATTGGCAAAGATCCACTGGCCTGATCTTAAATGCAGCATTTCGTTAGAGAAATCGTTTTTTTCACTCCATTCAAAATCTTCTACAGTTACTATCGTGTCCACAACTGGTTTTTCAATATCCCCAATTGGTGTGGGAATTTTTGAGCAGGAAAAAAGTAAAAGAATAAAACTGATGACAGGAATGTGATACAGGTGGCTTTTCATTGCAATTAATTTACCAATCAAAGTTATGGCAAAACCATTACCGCAAAAACTACACAAGGCATTTGAATTTAACAATTCCGAAACACTTCGTATTTCGATAAATCTGTTATCTTTGAAATACGAAAATAAACGTAGTTAATTTTTAAAACATTATTTATGAAAGCAAAATACTTACTGGCTTCCATACTTTTTCCCGGATTTTTATGGGCGCAAGCACCCGAAAAGAATAAAGAAGTAGAGCAAATAGTAATTACCAAAAAAGGACAGGCTGCTGAAAAGCTGAATATTGTTGTAGATGGTGATGAGGTAACTGTGAACGGCAAGCCGCTTGACAAAGGCGATAAAGAAGCTGACATTACCGTAACCCGCCGTAAAATAAAAGACCTTGATGTGTGGGTAGATGACGCCCTTCCCGGCGAAAGGCGCATCAGAACTTTTTCCAGATCGCCACAGGCTGCAATGGCGCCCAACAAAGCCATGCTGGGTGTGGCTACCTCTAAAACAGAGGACGGCGTAAAAGTAATGAACGTAACCAAGGGCAGCGCTGCCGAAATTGCCGGCATTAAAGAAGGCGACCTGATTACAGCAGTTGATGAAAAGAAAATTGAAACGCCCGATGAGCTTTCGAACGCGATCAGCAATAAAAACCCCGGCGATAAGGTAGCCATTACTTATACCCGCGATAATAAAAAGCACACTGTTTCAGCCGAACTAAAAAAATGGGAAGCGCCTGAAATACCCGCTTTGCGTGAATTTGAAATCCGTACCATGCCTGGCTTTAACCTGGATGAATTTCGTGGCAGGCTGGGTGACATCGAAAACGATCGTAGCATCAGGCAGTTCAGGGCTTTTGGCATTGCCGCCAACAGGGCAAAACTTGGTGTAAAAGTGCAGGATGTGGAAACCGGCCCGGGCGTAAAAGTAATTGAAGTGGAATCTGGTTCTGACGCAGCCAAAGCAGGCATCAGGGTGGGTGATGTGATTAAAGAAGTTAACGGTAAAACCATCGGCAATACTGATGATATACGCGGCAGCATGGCAGATGCTGCTCCCGGAAGTAACATGAGCATGAAACTGGAACGCAACGGCAAATCCCAAAACCTTAGTGTTCAGCTCAGCAAAAAAATAAAAACTGCCGAATTATAATTTTTTTGCAACAAAAAAACATATTCAACGTTAGATAGGTTATATAGAACTCAGCAATGTTTTATTAGTTTTTAAGTTTGTTATTTAGGGTTTAAAGAGCCGATCGTGATTTCCGTCACTTTCGGCTTTTTTGTTTCCGGCTATCTGTATACAGCCCTGTTGGCAGTTAAATATTATCTTTGGCCCATGCTACAAACCATTTTGCACGAAGCCGTTATGGCGGGCGCCACAGAGGTTAAGCGCTTTTTTAACCAGTCCTTTACCATCAGCAATAAAGAAGGCAGAAATAACCTTGTAACCGAGGCAGACCATGCTTCTGAAAAAGCCATCATACAGGTAATACAACAGCATTATCCTGATCATTTTATTTTAACTGAAGAAAGCGGCGAGCTGCCCCAGGATTCAGATTATAAATGGATTGTAGACCCCATTGACGGTACCATCAATTTTGCGCATGGCATTCCCATCAATTGTATTTCAATAGCTATTGAATACAAAAGAGAAATCATCATGGGTATGGTTTACAACCCGCACATGAATGAACTGTTTTTTGCTGAAAAAGGTAAAGGCGCCACGCTCAATGGGCAGCCCATCAGGGTAAGTAAAGAAACCAGCGCTATGAAAAGTTGCCTGGTAACGGGTTTTCCTTATGTGTACCTCAACATTCCCAACAGCCCACTGCAGGTTTTTGAGCGCTTCATCAGGGAAGGTGTACCGGTGCGCCGGCTGGGCTCTGCCGCCATTGATCTTTGCTGGGTGGCCGCAGGCAGGTTTGATGGATTTTACGAGCATAAATTAGAACCCTGGGACAGTGCTGCCGGCTATTTAATGGTAGAAGAAGCCGGAGGCAAAGTGACAGATTTTACCGGTGGTAAATTTTCTGTTTACCAGCACCGCATTATTGCCACCAACGGGTTGATACACGATGAAATGCTGGAAGTAATCAACCGCGCAGAACCATAGCAAACATACACCTTACAGCCCCGAACGGCTTATCTTTGTTTTATGTCAGATAAAAGCAATTTTGTTGACCAGATCCGTATTTTTTGCCGCAGTGGTCATGGCGGCCCGGGCATCAAGCATTTTTTACGCGATAAGTTTACTGCAAAAGGCGGCCCTGATGGCGGCGATGGGGGCCGTGGCGCGCACATTATTTTAAAAGGCAATCGCAACTTGTGGACACTGCTGCACCTGCGCTATTACAAAAACATTCTGGCCGAAAACGGCGAAAGCGGCGGGCACAATAATAAAACAGGCCGTAGCGGAAAAGATATTATTATAGAAGTGCCGCTGGGTACTATTGCATATGATGAAGAAACCGGTGAGCAGGAAGCTGAAATTTTAGAAGATGGGGAACAGATCATTTGGATGCCCGGTGGAAAAGGCGGCCTGGGCAACGCTAACTTTGCCACTGCCACCAACCAGGCGCCTGAATATGCACAGCCTGGCCTGCCGGGCCTGGAAGGCTGGAAAGTGCTGGAATTAAAGGTGCTGGCCGATGTGGGGCTGGTAGGTTTTCCAAACGCCGGTAAATCTACGCTGCTGTCAGTTATTACAGCAGCCAAACCCAAAATTGCTGATTATGCATTCACGACCATTACACCCAACCTGGGTATTGTGGAGTACCGCGATGGTAAAAGTTTTTGCATTGCCGATCTGCCGGGTATTATTGAAGGCGCTGCAGAAGGCCGCGGGCTTGGGCACAGGTTTTTGCGGCATATAGAACGCAATCCCGTGCTGCTGTTTTTAATTCCTGCTGACAGTAATGACCACCGTAAAGAATTTGAAGTGCTGCTAAACGAATTGGAACAATACAATCCTGAGCTGCTGCACAAGCAAATGCTTATAGCCATCAGCAAAAGTGATATGCTTGATGATGAGCTGAAAATTGCCATTAGCAAAGAAATGCCGCAACATATCCCCCATTTATTTATTTCATCTGTTGCACAAAAAGGTCTTACAGAATTAAAAGATCAACTGTGGGAATCGCTGAACACAGCAAATGATAATTAGATGTAACAGGGAAAGGCTATAAAACAAAAAAGGTCCTTCCGTAGAAACGGACTGACCTCTAACGATTGCTTGCCATATGAAAAAAACTTAAAGTAGTAGATAAGATTACTTTTCATTTCCACTTTCCCAATCCCTCCGTAGTAATCTGATGCAAATATACACCCACCTGCAGCCCACTCAAAAACAACTAATTACTCATTTAATGATGCCTAAACAATATATTTTTTACAAAAAACCTTGTAAACATTAGGTTGTAGAAGGCAACTATTGATGATTTCCAACACCAATTTCGGGCCAAAAAAACCGCAGAAAATCGCAATTACCGGCATTAATAGTTCAAAAAACACGTTTTAAAGATGATATTTTTCATTTTGTTAAAAAAAGTTCATACAATTTTAACGTTTATGAATAAATACCTATAATTTAGCCACCGCGTAGGCAGGTAACGCCTAAGCATTCTTAGTTTCCCGACCTCTGATTGATTAGCTTAAAATGTGGAATGTGTGACGAAAATTGTATAGTAGTAGTAGAAATTTTCGTCTATTGAACCGACCTCTAATTTGATTGCCTCTAACGATGGCTTGCTAATATGAAAAACAAATAGCCATCACAAAAAAATACAATTTTTAGCTTCAGTTATTTACATCTTCCTCTTTTTATCGTGGCCGCCAGCCTGTTGATTTTTTATGAAACGCAATGCTGGCATGGGTTACGGTAAAATTTTGCAATGATGTTCAGCAAAAAAAGCAAAGATGATCAGGCAAAAAGGGTATAAAAACAAAAAAGGTCCTTCCGTAGAAACGGACTGACCTCTAACGATTGCTTGCCATATGAAAAAAACTTGATACTAATTTGTGCTGCCTAGAGCTTTTTGTCTCACTTATCCTTTTTCCTCGTTTGTTAACTCAAAGATACATGTTCTTATAGTCCTGTTCCAAACCAACTATTTGGCCTTTTCCGGATGCCCAACGCGTTAAAAAAATGTCAAAAGCCAATGCTGGTAAGGCTTACAGCCAGAGGCACGGCATATGGCCACATACTATTCGGGGCTTTTTCATTTTTAATATTGATTGATTGAACATAAATTTGCCCTACAAATGCCAGGCAGACCGACAGATATATTATTACAGCTCATACATTCCCTCGAAAAATCTGAAAAAAGAAATTTCAAGCTTTATATAAAAAGAAGTTCGGGTAATGAAGACCTGAAGATCATCAAGCTATTTGATGCCCTTGATAAGCTGGACCACTATGATGAGCATTTATTATTAAAAAGGCTGAAAGATGTAACAAAGCCTCAGCTTTCCAATCTTAAATCTCATTTGTATAAAGAGCTTTTAGCAAGCCTGCGCCTGCTGAAAAGCGGCGACAGCCTTGACCTGCAGTTGAACGAACTTTTTGACTCGGCACATATTCTTTATAAAAAAGGCCTTTTTTACCAAAGCCTGCGTATTATAGACCGTGCAAAGGAAATGGCCAAGCTCAACCAAAAGTTTTTCTTTTTACCGTTGCTGATATCGCTTGAAAAAAGAATTGAAGCGCTGAATGTAACCGATACATTTCCCAGCCGTATTGATGAGCTTGCAGAAGAAGCCAACGAAGCCAATATTAAGCTGGATATGATCACGCGCCTGTCGAACCTTTCATTGCAGATGTATGGCTTTTTTATAGCCAATGGCCACGCGCGCAATGAAGATGAAGAAGCCAAGGTGAAAAAGTTTTTCAGGCAATCGCTTCCGTCAGGCTCTGCGCAGCAGGATGGCTTTTACGAGCAACTGTATTTTTATCAAAGCTACACGTGGTATGCCTTCATCAGGCAGGACTTTTTACTATATTACCGCTACGCGCAAAAATGGGTCAGCCTTTTTGAAGAAAGGCCATCCATGATACGGGTGGAAACAGGCCATTACATAAGGGGTTTTCACAACCTGCTAAATGCACATTTTGACCTTCGCAATTACGATAAACTAAGCAAAGACCTAAAGCGGTTTGAAGAGTTCTCGCAAACAAGGCGGGTGCAGAGCAATGAAAATTTTACCGTTCAGTCTTTCGTTTATATTGCTGGCGCCAAGATCAATTTTTATATCATTACAGGCTTAACCAATGAAGGCCTGAACGAAGTGCCTTATATTGAAGAAAAGCTTGCCGAATATTCTATTTTCTTAGACCGGCACCGAGTAATGGTGATCAATTACAAAATTGCCATGCTGTATTTTCTTTCTGGCGATTACAGCACCAGCATTGATTACCTGCAAAAGATCATCAATGATTCTTCGGGGCTGCGCACCGACCTGCAATGCTACGCACGCCTGGTTCACCTGCTGGCGCATTATGAAATGGGCAACCTTGACCTGATGGATTATCTTACCCGGTCAGTATTCCGTTACATGAGCCGTATGAAAAACCTTACGGTGATTGAAACTGAAATGTTCCGCTTTTTCCGTAACTCATTCAAGTTTACGCGTAAGCAGTTAAAACCTGAATTTGAAAACTTTTTGAACAAAGTAAAACACCTGGAAGGCAATCGCTTTGAAACACGCTCCTTTGCATACCTTGATATTATTTCCTGGCTGGAAAGCAAGGTTGAAGGCAAACCCATGCAGCAGATCATTCATAATAAATACCTGGCAAGCAAAAGGCGGCGCGAAGAAGACAATTAATACGATGCTTTAACAAGACTTTCCACGCGCTTGTATAACGAAAATTAAACAGTGTAAAATTTTGCCCTTTTAGCCCAATCCCTATTTTTGTAGCTATGGTCAAAGCACGCACTCTTTTTCTTTTTATCACTTCATTTTTATTTTTTAATTTTTCCAGTGCACAGCCTGAAAGCGAGTTTCGGGGTGTATGGGTTGCCACCGTAGCCAATATTGACTGGCCGCCGCCACGCGCTACCAGCGAAGCACAAAAAGCTGATTTCATCAGGATCTTGGACATGCACAAGCGCAATGGAATGAACGCTATTATCATGCAGATCAGGCCTTCGGGCGATGCTTTTTACCCATCGCCATACGAGCCCTGGAGTCAGTTCCTTACAGGTGTGCAGGGCAAATCTCCTTCGCCGTTTTACGATCCGCTGGCTTTTATGATACAGGAAACACATAAGCGCGGCATGGAATTTCATGCCTGGCTCAACCCCTATCGGGCAGAGTTCAGCCTTGGCAAATCTTCCATTTCGCCTGATCATATGCTGCGCAAGCGGCCAGACTGGTTTGTAACTTATGGCAACGCGCGATACTTCGACCCCGCCAATAAAGAAGTGCAGCAATTTGTGATCAATGTGATACATGATATTGTAAGGCGCTATGATGTGGATGCCATTCACATGGATGACTATTTTTATCCCTATCCCGTTGGTGGCAGAGATTTTCCTGATGACAATGCTTACCGGAGGTCGGGTACCACGCTAAGTAAAGGTGACTGGCGCAGAAGTAATGTAGACTCGATCATTAAAAACATCAGCATTGTAATTAAGAAAACAAAGCCTTATGTAAAATTCGGCATCAGCCCGTTTGCCGTTTGGCGCAATGCCAGTGACGATGCCCTGGGAAGCGATTCGAAAGGCGGCCTCACTAATTATGACCATTTATTTGCCGATGTATTACTTTGGATGCGTAAAGGATGGATTGATTATGTAACGCCACAACTGTACCGCCCCATTGGCGATGCATTAATTGATTATCAAAAACTGGCTGACTGGTGGGCAGCCAACAGTTTTGGAAAGCATGTTTATATTGGCCATGGCATCTATCGTGCATTGGAAGCAGGCGCATCCGGCACCGGTTTTAAAAACAGAAATGAGTTACCGAATCAAATTAAAATATTACGCAGTATACCGGGCATACAGGGCAGTATTTATTACAGCAGTAAAGTTTTTAATGCAAACCCCAACGGCTGGAACGATTCACTGCGAAACAATTATTACCGCCTGCCGGCAAAAATCCCGGAAATGCCCTGGCTGCCTAAAAAACCTAAATAGCCTGTTGCTTCAGTGCTTTTAAAATGGCGTCGTTAAATGCCGGAATGTCATCCGGGTTGCGGCTGGTGATCAGGTTGCCGTCAATCACTACTTTTTTATCAACCCAGTTGGCGCCGGCGTGCACCATATCAGGCTTTATGCTTTTATAAGAAGTAAGTTTTTTACCATTTGCAATGCCGGCATCAATCAGCACCCATCCTGCATGGCAAATAGCCGCAATGGGCAGATTGTTTTTATTAAAATCTTTTACCAGCTTTACAGCATCCTTATCCATGCGCAATTTATCAGGGTTCATTACGCCGCCGGGTATTACAAGGGCTGCGTAGTCTTTGGCTTTCACTTCTCCGGCGGTAGCTGCCACGTCTAATTGTTCGCCCCAGTTATCTTCTGTCCAGCCTTTTATTTTTCCTTCTTTAATGGAAATGATATCCGTTTCATAACCCGCATCCTGTAAGGCTTTCCTGGGCTCCAGTAATTCGCTTTGCTCAAAACCGTCTGTTGCTAATATGGCTACTTTTTTCATGTTTTTAGTTTTTAATTATCATCTATGCAACAAATATGGTTCCAATTAGGGCTATGGGTACATTTCTTTGTTTACGATGGTTGGCAATGGTTCTCCTTTAAGCCCGGCAATTACATTTCTGGCAGCAAGCACAGCCATGGCGTCACGTGTTTCTTTTGTGGCCGAGCCGATATGTGGCAAAACACATACATTGGGCATCAACAGCAAAGGATTGTCTTTATGCATTGGCTCGGGGTTGGTAACATCAAGCCCTGCGCCCCAAATGATACCGGCATCCAGCGCTTCTTTCAAATCCTGCTCATTGTGCATCTGGCCGCGGCCTGTATTTACAAATATTGCGTTGGGCTTCATTTTGGCAAATGCTTCTTTATTAAATACGCCGGTGGTTTCAGACGTTAAATTGGCATGTACTGAGATGACATCACTTTGCTGTAACAGTTCTTCAAAAGAAACATATTTTGCCTGCAGTTCACTTTCAGCCTTTTCATTACTGCTGCGGTTGTGGTATATCACTTTCATGCCATAGGCATTTTTGCATTTCAGCGCCATTTCAAAGCCGATCTTACCCAGGCCAAATATGCCTACCGTTTTTCCATGCAGGTCTGTACCCAGGTTGTCCACGGGTTCAAACTGTTTCCACCTTCCTTCAAGTATTTTGCGGTAATTGTAAAATGCTTTGCGCGACACGGCCAGCATCAGTAAAAAAGCCGTATCAGCAGTGGCTTTGCTCAGCACATCAGGCGTATTGCCCACAGGTACTTTATAGCGTGTGGCCGCATTAATGTCTACACTATCGTACCCGACAGAAAACAGGGAAATGACTTTTATTCCGGGGCAATGCTGAAAAAATGCTTCATCAATCTTTGCAAAACCTGCTATCAGCAAGGCGTCGTGATGCTGGCACGCTTCAATCAGCACGTCGGGCGGGATGGGTGTTTTTTCAGGAGGAAAAATGGTTACTTCATGCCCGGCATCTTCAATCATATCAATGCCTGCCTGTGGGATCTGGTTGGTTATAAAAACTTTCATTGTTTTATTTTAAAAGTTCTAAACGTTTGGGATCGTTGTAAATTAACCATAAACTTTTACAAAAATCATACTGGGTAGTTGAGGGGTTAATAAATTCATCTGCCTCTTCGCCTTATTATTAATCAAAAATGCAACCACACTTTGCATGGCTTTTACCGGGCATTTTTTGCCGTTTACCGACAAAAATTGCCTGATACAGTACTTTGTATTGCCCAATACCTGATGACGCATTTATCTTTGAAATTACAAATCAAATAAATGAGCATCGAGAATACACAAAGTCAAATGCGCAAAGGGATACTGGAGTTTTGTATTCTTTCTATTATAAAAAGAGGCGAGGCTTACCCCAGCGATATTATTGAAGAAATGAAAAGCGCTGAAATGCATATTTTGGAGGGAACCCTTTACCCGCTTTTAACACGCTTAAAAAACTCGGGCATGCTTACTTACCGCTGGGAAGAAAGCTCATCTGGCCCGCCCAGGAAATATTTTTCGCTCACCCAACAGGGCAAAGATTTTTATAAAGAATTGCAAAAAACCTGGAATGAATTATCAAACGCGGTGAACACTTTAACCCGCATTACAAAATAACCAACCAACAAATTTTTTACAATGAAAACCATTATCAACATCACCCTGGGCGGCAGAAGCATTGCGATAGAAGACAGTGCTTTTGAAAAAATAAAAGCCTACACCGAAAGCCTGAGGCAATACTACCGCAATGAAGAAGGGCGCGATGAGATTATAACCGATATTGAAAGCCGTTTTTCGGAGCTGATGCATGAAAAAATACGCAAAGGCGCGCCACATATTACGGATGCAGATGTGGATGAAATGATCGCCACCATGGGCCGCCCCGAAGATTTTGATAAAGAAGCTACCGCCGAAAGCGAACCATCTGGCAGGCAGGGGCCCAATTTTACAATGGGCGAAAAACGCCGCCTGTACCGCGATGAAAGCAATAAGGTGATTGGCGGTGTGTGCAGCGGCATTGCCAACTGGCTTAATATTGACCCCACCGTAGTGCGCGTGTTGTTTGCTATTATTTCTTTTGGTGGCTTTGGCACAGGCTTCCTCATCTATCTTTTACTGTGGATCTTGCTGCCCGCAAAAAACATGAGCGTTTATCATGGCAAAAAAATGTACCGCAATCCTGATGATAAGATCATAGGCGGTGTGGCCGGCGGTATCGGCGCTTATTTCAATGTCAATCCCACCACCATCCGCTGGATACTTGCCATACCGCTGATACTAAGCGCGCTCAAAGGTGTTCATTTCTTTAACTGGGACAGCGATTTTATTATTCCCAACATCTTTTTCGGCAGCCTTTCAGGCACATTTATTTTTGCTTACATTGTTTTATGGATCGTGCTGCCGGAAGCCAATACGCCCTATCAGAAAATGGAGATGTATGGAAAAACCATTGATGTAAACACCATTAAAGAAAATGTTCAAAGCTCCATGGGCGATTTTAATACCCGCATGCAAACCTGGGGAGAAGAAATTAAACAGGCAGGTGAAAGAATTGGCCAGAAGGCGGGAACCTTTGCTAAAACACGCGGGCCACAGTTTGGGCGCGAGTTTGGACAGGCGGCAGCCCGTGGCGGCAAAGGCCTGGGGTATATTATCGCGATGATCTTTAAAGGCATTTTTATTTTCATAGCAGGCTCCATCGCTATTTCCTTATTCGTTGCATTTTTAGCATTTCTTTTTAGTGGGTTTGCGTGGGCGCCTGTAAATAATTTTTTATGGACGAGTGACAACCAGCAAATGTGGGCCTGGGGCACGCTGTTATTCTTTATCGGGGCGCCCATCGTGGGGCTGCTGGTAAGCCTAACCCGTATGATCCTGAACATTCGCACACCGGGCAATTACCTAAGCTGGCTTTTTGGCGGGTTGTGGACAGTAGGCTGGGTGTGCCTCATCATGTTTATCATATCAGTTTCCAACGACCTGAAAAGAATTGAAAGCGCTGAAATACCTGTAAACATAACCCAGCCTGCCAATAACAAACTTATCTTAACCGTAACACAGCCACGGCTTGAATACGATGGAGAAACCTATGAGTGGTTACATACAGGTAATGGCGGCAGGTTGCGCGGCTTAAGTTTAACCCCCGATACTTTAAAACTTTCCACCATTTCGTTTGATTTTGAAAAAAGCCCGGATTCGTTGTACCGGGTGATCATTCGAAAAGAAGCCCTGGGCAAAACAGATGAGGAAGCACGTAACCGCTTACATAAAATTCAATACCCCGTTGTGTTTAAAGACAGTGTGTTAAACCTGCCCAACGGAATGGCAATTGATAGGAACAGTAAATACCGTTTTCAAAATGTAACAGTAAAGGTTCAGGTTCCTGTTGGTAAAAAAATAAATATTGATTCATCGGTTTTCAAAAAATTAACCGACGCGCAGTTGATTGCACGCAATTACCGCGAATCGCGCAGGGGCATTACATATAGCAATGAAACGCTGTCACGATACAGGCCAGGTGTTGATTATACAATGGACAGCGCAGGTAAGCTGGTAAGCGATGATATGGTGAATGCAGCGCCTTCGGATAATGCCGAACAGTACCGCTGGAATGATGATTCCACCCTGCCTGCTCCGCCGGCTGCACCAGCGCCTCCGGCTCCCGGAGACAACTTTAGGTATGATGCAGCGCCTGCGCAACCAGCCGCACCTGATACAGCAAAAGAAAGACTAAAGAAAGAACTGGAGCAAAAGCAAAAAGAAATTGAAGCATTGAAAAAGAAACTGGAGTAGCGCGCCACAATACTGCAACACATCAATAAAACAAAAAGGCCGGAAAATGAAGTTGTTCATCTTCCGGCCTTTTTTACGAGGATTTCATTTATACCACGCCCTGGTCAAGCATGGCATCGGCCACTTTTATAAAGCCGCCAATGTTTGACCCTTTTACATAATTGATATAATCACCTTCTTTGCCATATTTTACACAGGTGTTGTGTATGCGGTGCATAATGGTTTGCAATTCCCTGTCCACTTTTTCCGGCGTCCAGCTCATACGCATGGTATTTTGCGTCATTTCAAGCCCCGAAACTGCTACCCCACCGGCATTTGCCGCTTTACCGGGGCCATAAAGAATTTTTTTGGAAACAAAAAAATCGCTGGCGGCGTTGCGGCTGGGCATGTTTGCGCCTTCGGCTACACAATAGCATCCGTTTTTTACCAGTGCCACGGCATCTTCATACTCCACCTCATTATGCGTGGCGCAGGGCAATGCAATGTGGCAGGGCACATGCCAGGGCCGGTTGTTTTCGTAATAATCGCAGTGATACCTGTCTGCATACTCGGCTATGCGGCCACGCTTCACGTTCTTAAGTTCTTTTACAAACTCAAGCTTTTCTGCATCAATTCCATCCTTATCATAAATAAAGCCGTCAGAGTCGCTAAGCGTTACCACTTTTCCGCCAAGTTCGGTTACTTTTTCACATGCAAACTGCGCCACGTTGCCCGAGCCGGAAATAACCACTTTCTTGCCCTTAAATGCTTTATTACGCGTGGCCAGCATGTGCTGTGCAAAATACACGGTGCCGTAGCCAGTGGCTTCAGGCCTTATATGGCTTCCGCCCCAGCCAATGTCTTTACCGGTAAACACGCCGGTAAATTCTCTGCGCATGCGCTTATACTGCCCAAAAAGATAACCGATCTCGCGAATACCTACGCCAATATCGCCGGCAGGCACATCCGTATGAGCGCCGATATGGTCAGCCAACTCGGTCATAAACGACTGGCAGAAACGCATGATCTCAAATTCTGATTTTCCTTTGGGATCAAAATCCGATCCGCCCTTGGCGCTGCCCAGCGGCAGGCCGGTAAGGCTGTTTTTAAATGTTTGCTCAAAAGCAAGGAATTTTAAAATGCTAAGGTTTACCGATGGGTGAAACCTGATACCACCTTTGTAGGGCCCTATGGCCGAGTTCATTTGCACACGGTAACCCCGGTTGATAACAATTTCATTATTATCATTCAGCCACGGCACCCGAAAGATGATTACCCTTTCAGGCTCTGACATACGCTCCAGTATGCCTGCGTATTTAGGGTGTGCATCTACAAATTCATCTAAAGATTCAACCACTTCCTGTACTGATTGCAGAAACTCCGGCTCATGCGGATTTCTTGTTCTGAGGCGGGCAAGAAACTGCTGTACGGAAACGCCCGCTTTTTTTGATTTTGGCATTCTATAAAAAAAATTTACAAATATTTAGTCCCAAAGCGGCCAAATTTAAACGTTTTTCAATAACAGAGGAAGTTTACTTTGGCTTTTTATACCCTTTTTGTTCTCAAACATGATTTCGTTCAATTTTACTGCAGTTTTTATAGAAAGCTTCCCGGCTTTTAGCGGTCAGAATGGTTGGTTATAGCATCTTGCACCCTTTCGCTGTATTCAATTATCTTTGACGCTTTGAAAAATTTGAAATACAATGAGCACACAAAATTTATCGGAACAGGAGCTGATCAGAAGAGAAAAATTACAAAAATTACAAGCCGCGGGCATTGATCCTTACCCGGCAGCCTTATACCCCGTAAGCCATTTTTCGGCTGACATAAAAAATAATTTTACCGAAGAAGATAAAGATCAGTTTGCCAATGTGTGCGTGGCCGGCCGTATTATGAGCATTAATGATAAAGGCAAGGTTTTCTTTATAAAAATTCAGGACAGGCAGGGCCTGTTGCAACTATATGTACGCCGCGATGACCTGTACCCCGGCGAAGACAAAAGCATGTGGGACATACTGGTAAAAGGCGGGCTTGACCTGGGCGATTTTATTGGCGCAACCGGTTATGTGTTTGTAACCAAAACCGGGGAAACCTCTGTTCATACCAAAACGGTTACCCTACTGGCAAAAGCTTTAAAACCACTGCCGGTGGTAAAACGTGATGAAGAAGGCAACCTGCACGATGAAGTGACAGACCCGGAATTCAAATACCGCCAGCGATATGCCGATATGGTGATCAACCCTACCATTAAAGACACCTTTATCAAACGCACCAAACTCATCAATTCCATTCGCGAATACCTGAATAAGGAAGGCGCGCTGGAGGTAGAAACGCCGGTGCTGCAGGCCATTCCCGGCGGTGCGGCAGCAAGGCCTTTTATTACCCACCACAATGCGCTGGATGTACCTTTTTACCTGCGTATTGCCAACGAACTGTATTTAAAAAGGCTGGTGGTAGGAGGGCTTGACTGGGTGTATGAGTTTAGCCGCAACTTTAGAAACGAGGGTATGGACAGAACGCACAACCCCGAGTTTACCATACTTGAGTTTTATGTGGCCTATAAAGACTATTTCTGGATGATGGAAACCACGGAAAAAATGCTGGAACAGGCCGCGCTGAATGTTTGCGGCACAACAGATGTGCCCGTGGGCGATAAAACCATTTCTTTTAAAGCGCCTTTTAAAAGAATTTCCATTTACGATGCTATTAAAGAACATACCGGCTACGATGTAAGCAATCTTGATGAAGAGGGCCTGCGCAAAGTTTGCGTTGAAATGGGCATTCACGCAGATAAAACAATGGGCAAAGGCAAAATTATTGATGAAATTTTTGGTGAGAAATGCGAGCACCACTACATACAGCCCACTTTTATTATTGATTACCCGGTAGAAATGAGCCCTTTGACCAAGAAACACCGCAGCAGGGAAGGCCTGGTGGAGCGCTTTGAACTGATGATCAACGGTAAAGAAATTGCCAATGCCTACAGTGAATTGAACGACCCTATTGAGCAGCGCGAACGCTTTGAAGAGCAGGCCAGGCTGATGCAGCGCGGCGATGAAGAAGCCATGTATATTGACCACGATTTTTTACGTGCCATGGAATACGGCATGCCGCCCATGTCGGGTATTGGTTTTGGCATTGACAGACTTACTATGCTTTTAACCAACCAGCCTTCCATTCAGGATGTACTGTTCTTTCCACAAATGCGGCCGGAAAAGTTTGACTGATTTTATAGCGTTGAAGCTGTAAAATAGATTTCCTTTTTATAAATAGAAGTATGCTAACTCCAATTATAAAAAGCCACGAGAACTATTCATTTCCAAATTATTGTGGATATTTATAAAAATATTTTTTTAGGGTTTACTGATGATAGATTAAAGGTTCTCAATTCTATTTTTTAACATCAATATGAATTTATAATCAGGGTTCTCTTAAAACGCTTGGCAACCTGGCCGCGACTTCAACCGGAGTATGAAGCCTCCGGCCAAAAACAGGCCTCCTGTTGCTGCATTTTTATCAAATAAGTAAACCTTTAACCTTATCAATTACTTCCTTCAGGTTGCTGGCGTCCTGCCCGCCGGCGGTTGCCAGGGTTTTTTGCCCGCCACCGCCACCTTTGATCAACGGGGCCACCTGTTGTTTAATTATAGCGCCGGCATCCAGGCCTTTTGCAGCTACCACGCTTTCTGCAATACCAATGGCTACAGCAGGTTTTCCGCCAAAATTAGCAGCCAGCGTTATCACATACTCCGCACCCGCAGCATTATTTGCCGATGAGAAATGATTCCTGATATCGCCACATAACTTTTTCAACGCATCAGCATTATTCACTTCCACAATGGCGCCAATAAAATTAATCCCATTGATGGTTTCTGATGCTTGCAGCAGGCTGTTTTTGATATTGCGTAATTCTTTAGCCTCTAAAGCTTCCACACGTTTTTCCAGCGCGGTTTTTTCAGCCATTAATTTTTCAATGGCTTTCAGCGGCTCTTTGCTTTTTAGCAGCTCGCTCACCTGTTTGTTTTGCGCCACTTTTTCCGTAAGGTAATGCATGGCTGCCGGGCCGGTCAGGGCTTCTATCCTGCGCACGCCCGCTGCAATCGCTGCTTCAGAAGTAATAACAAGCATGCCAAGCATACCTGTCTGGTTCACATGCGTGCCGCCACAAAGCTCTACTGAAAAATCAGGATCAACCGTTACCACGCGCACTGTGTCGCCATATTTTTCACCAAACAGCGCCATGGCGCCAAGCTGCATGGCTGCTTCCTTTGGCATTTCTTTGATTACCACCGGTACATTCGCGCGTATTTTTTCATTCACGATCCGGGTGACTTCGCGCAGCTCCTCATCAGTAATTTTTGCAAAATGCGATACATCAAAGCGCAGCAATTCCGGCGAAACCAGAGAGCCTTTTTGCTGAACATGTGTGCCCAAAACCTGGCGCAGCGCGGCATGCAGCAAATGTGTACCGGTATGGTTGTACATTGTGTTCAGCCTGTCTTCAAAATTTACAATGGCATTTATTTCAGCATCTATAGGTGTGGGAAGCCTGTCTGTAATGTGTATGATCAAATCATTTTCTTTCTTAGTATCTATCACTAAAAATTCATCATCATTAATGATTAATCTTCCCTTATCGCCCACCTGGCCGCCGCTTTCAGCATAAAAAGGCGTGGTGGCCAATACCACCTGGTATTTCTCTTTGCCCTTTGCTTTTACTTTACGGTACTTCAGCACTTTGGTGGTTACATTCAAATCCTGGTACCCTACAAATGTCACCTCGTCTCCAGTATGCACCTGCACCCAGTCTTCAGTATCTACAACCGTTGCGGCACGGCTTCGGTTCTTTTGTTGCTGCATTTCTGCTTCAAAACCAGCTTCATCAATAGTTAAATTATTTTCAGATGCGATTAATTTTGTTAAATCCAATGGAAACCCATAGGTATCGTATAACTCAAAAGCACTTTTACCGTCAATGGCTTTGCCGGAAGACCTGATGATGTCATCAATCCTTCGTAATCCTTTTTCAAGCGTTCTCAAAAAGCTTTCTTCTTCTTCATGAATCACTTTGGCTACAAAGGCTTCCTGTTTTTTCAACTCAGGAAATACATGTTCAAACTGCGCTGCAATTACCGGAACAAGCTGGTAAAGCAACGGTTGTTTATAATTAAGATAAGAATAATAGTAACGAACGGCACGGCGTAAAATGCGGCGTATTACATAGCCCGCGCCCGTGTTGGAAGGCAGTTGCCCGTCTGCAATGGTAAAGCTTATGGCGCGTATATGATCGGCCAGCACGCGAAAAGTAATGGCCTGCCTGGTGTCTGCCGCGGCCTCTCCCGGATCTGGCACATAGGTTTTGCCTGTAATTTTTTCTACTTCAGCAATTGTTCCGGTAAATACATCCGTATCATAATTGCTGGCTTTTCCCTGCAGCACACGCACCAGCCGCTCAAAGCCCATGCCGGTATCCACATGCTTTTCGGGCAATGGTTCCAGGCTGCCGTCTTTTTTGCGGTTGAACTGTATGAAAACATTGTTCCATATCTCAATCACTTGCGGATGGTCTTCATTCACCAGTTCTTTGCCTTCAATAGCAACCCTTTCACTCACAGGGCGGCAATCTACGTGAATTTCGGAGCAGGGACCACAGGGGCCTGTATCGCCCATTTCCCAAAAATTATCTTTTTTATTTCCTTTTAAAATGCGTTCTTCAGCAATCCATTTTTTCCATTCGTTATAAGCTTCCTCATCAAAAGGAAGGCCTTCGGCATCATCTCCTTCAAATACAGTTACATACAGGCGGTCTTTTTCTATACCCAGCACCTCTGTAAGCAACTCCCAACTGTAAGCAATGGCCTCAGTTTTAAAATAGTCGCCAAAACTCCAGTTGCCCAGCATTTCAAACATCGTATGATGGTAAGTATCCACGCCTACTTCTTCCAGGTCGTTGTGCTTACCGCTTACGCGAAGACATTTTTGGGTATCGGCCACGCGGGGGTGCGGTGGTTTTTTGTTACCCAGAAAATAATCCTTAAACTGGTTCATGCCCGCGTTAGTAAACATAAGCGTGGGATCGTCTTTTACCACGATGGGTGCAGATGGCACAATTTGATGTGCTTTACCTTTAAAAAAATCTAAAAAAGCCTGCCTGATTGCTGTACTTGTCATAAGGCTGCAAATTTAGTGTTTCTGAGCTCACGAGTTAAAAGGCTTCCAAAGAAAGGCATCAGGCAGATGTTACACTACTTTGTTGCAAAATACGGGTGGCAAAGTAAGCCATAAAGCCCGCACCGGTTTCCAGCGCAGTTTCATCCAAATTAAAAGTGGGGCTGTGCAAGGGCGAAGTAATGTTCATGGCCTCGTTACCCACACCCAGAAAATAAAATACAGATGGCTTATGCCGGCCATAGTAGGCAAAATCTTCGGCGGCCATCAGGTTATCCATATGTTCCACGTTTTCTTCTCCAATATATTCTTTAGCATAAGCATTCATGGCATCGCTCAATTGTTCATCATTATTTACAGAAGGGTAGCCGCACCGGATATCAAACTGGCAGGTAGCGCCCATGCCTTCTACCAACGAAACAGCCAGTTTTTTCATTCGCTCGTGCGCTTCATAGCGCCACTCATCATTAAAGGTTCTGAAAGTACCTTCCAGGTAAACCGTGTTGGGAATGATGTTGATGGCTCCGTCTGCTATAAATCTTCCGAAAGAAAGTACCGTAGGCATTTGCGGGTTGGCCATTCTGCTGACAAGTTGCTGCAACGCCACCACCATTTGCGCTGCTATTTGTACCGGATCAATAGTTGTATGAGGCATGGCCCCGTGACCACCCTTACCGGTAATAGTTACTGTAATTTCATCCATTGATGCCATACACAATCCTTTTGGAATGGTAACCTTACCTGCCAGCTTGTGTGGATACACATGTTGCCCGATCACATGCACGGGTTGCGGATTATCAAGCGCTCCTTCGGCGATCATTTGCTGAGCGCCACCCGGGAGTTTTTCTTCGGCAGGCTGAAATATAAGTCGCACGGTTCCTGCAAATTCATCTTTGATCGCATTTAAAATACGCGCAGCACCCAGCAAAATTGCCGTGTGAGCATCATGCCCGCAAGCATGCATCACACCCTCATTTACTGATTTATAATCAATATCATTTTCTTCTCTAATGGGCAAGGCGTCCATGTCAGCGCGCAGCGCAATCACCGGGCCATTTCCTTTCGAGCCTTTTATTTCTGCAAGAACACCGGTTTGGGCGATCTCCCTGTACCCAATTCCCAATTCTTTTAACTGCTGTTGTATGTAGGCAGATGTATTGAATTCCTGAAAAGAAAGTTCCGGGTGGGCATGCAGGTGCCTGCGATCGGCAATAATATTATTATTAAAAATATGCGCCTGCTCTTTAATTTGGGTTATAAGTGTATGATTCATTGAACTGCTTAGTTTACCGGTAACAGAAATTTTTTAAACCCTGATGTTGCTGTATCGCCTACGCTCCCATCAGCTTTTTTATAGATGAGGTATGCTTCCAACTCTTTGTGTGATTCCAAATACTTCAAAGCTTTTTCTTTGCCCATAAACATCAGCGAGTTATCAAAGCCATCAGCGGTGATGGCGTCTTTAGCCATAACGGTTATGCTGATGAGATCGCTGACAATGGAGTAACCCGTAAAAGGGTTGATGAGGTGCGTGACGCGTGTACCATCGCTGTCATAAAATTTTCTATAACTGCCCGAAGTGGTAACGGCGGCGTCTTTCACTTTCAGCAAGGCACGATAAGGTTCAAAGCCCTCATCACCCGGCTGCTCAATACCTATTGTCCAATCTCTGCCGTCAATTGTATTGGAACCGCGGGTTTTTATTTCGCCGCCCACTTCTACCATATAATTTTTTACACCCAGCTTGTTAAGCTGCGCGGCAATATAATCCACACTATAACCCTGCGCAATGCCGTTCACATCAATTTTTACACACGGTTTTTGCTTGTGCAAAAAATTACCTTTTAAATGCAGATAGTTACTGCCCACGCAGGAAAGCAGGTTTTTAATTTCTGCACTGTCAGGAAGTTTGTCACGCTTGGTATTAGCAAAACCCCAGGCATTGACCAGGGGATACACGCTGATATCGAACGCGCCGCCGGTGGCTTTGTATATTTCAAATGCTTTTTTTACAACTGCCAGCAGGTGTGCGTCAATACTGAGGCCGGCAGGCGATTGGTTGAAACGGTTGATGAGAGAACCCGGCTGGTATACCGAAAGCGACTGATCCAGTTCGGCAAACAGTTCACCAGCTTTTTCATAAGTAAATACGCTATCGGTGGCTATATACCGGATAGAATATGTGGTTCCCTGCGCGCTTCCCTGAAGCTGGAACATTTGCATGGCAGCGGTGCCGGCTTTTTTTCCTGCTTCGCAGGAATACAGTAATATGCAAAACCATACAAAAGAACTTACGCAGCACGTATGCTTCAAAATTTTCAATGACTGATCTTTAAGTGAGGAAAATATTTCTCACAAATTTCGTCAATCAGTTCCATTTGCCCGGCAGATAGTTTTTCTTTTTCCAGCAAACATTCAATATGGTCCATAAGGCCCTGGCGGCGCAGCATTTCATGAATGCCTGAAATACATCCATGAAAATGGTTGGCTGTATCAAAAACAGCGGCATTGGTATCGGTAATTTCAATTCCTTTTGCAAGCAGCGCTTCTACGCCTGAGTAATTATTTTGAATGCATGTTTTTATTTCTTGAAGCGTTTGCACAGCGTGTTCTGTACAAAAAGCCCAATGGCCTAAAAGGCCGCCAACAAAGCGTTTTTCAATTACTTTATTATCAATATCAAACCGGTAAGGTGTTAGCAGGTCGGCCACAATATTATCATCATTACCGGTGTATAAAGCAATGTTATCAGCTCTTGATGATGAGGCTACGGCTTTCACCACATCAATGGTTTGGTAGCGGTTGAAAGCCGCCACTTTTATGGCATGCACATTTTCAATTTCTGCAAATGCTTTCCAGAAATCATAGCTTAATATTCTTCCACCCACAGCAGGTTGCAGGTAAAAGCCAAATACCGGTATGATCTCTGCCACTTTCCTGGCGCGATCAACCAGTGCCTGCTCTGATTCATGCTGCAGGCCGCCCATGCTTAACAACCCAAAATGATAATTGTGCTGTAGCGCTAACTGTGCCTCCTGCACCGCCTGTTCTGTCGGCCCGCATATGCCTGCTACTTTTATAAAAGGATTTGTGAGCCCGGCGTTATCAATTTCGCCTGAAACGATTTGCAGTACCGGTTCCAGCAAGCCGGCATTTCTTATTTCAAACTGCGTGGTATGCACACCAACCGCCACACCGCCCGCGCCGCTGTTGATATAGTACCTGGTAAGGTTTCGCAGCCTTTCTTCATCAATATTTTTTGTACCCTTCTGTAATAGCAGCGGGTGGGCGGGAATAACTACGCCTTGGTGTAAAAGACTGAGAATATCATCGCTCAAATTAGTAATTGCCATGCCTTTCCTGAAAGTGTGTGGGTTTATGAATGGTTTGCCTGCCTTCTGTCAGCCAGTCGGCTATTATTGTCATCATTTTTTTTAACGGCGTTGCAGGGTAGCCAAACAGGTTAAAACATTCTGTGGCATTGCTTAATAAAGCCGTGTCTGCTTCAACACCTGTAAATAATGGTTTCTTATTAAAATATTCACCAAACCAGGCAGCAAGCTTTTGTACTGACAGGTTTTCGGGGCCTGTGACGTTTAAAATTTTTGGCGGAGCAGTGCAATGCAATAAACTTCTTAAGGCGTATTCATTGGCATCTCTCTGCCAGATCACGTTCACGTTGGCCATTGTTACATCTACCGGCTTTTCGTTCAAAACAGCTTTTGCTATTTCATGCAGCACGCCATATTTTACATCATTGGCATAGTTAAGGCGGAAGATAAGCGCCGGCGTATTGTTTTTATTTGAGAAATATTCAAACATGCGTTCCCTGCCCAGGCATGACTGCGCGTACTCGCCAACCGGGCCGGGAGTATCTTTCTCTGATGAGCCACCACCGTTGGCGGCAGATAAAGGATAAACATTCCCGGTAGAAAAAACAACAATATTGGAATCCTTATAATGAGCTGCAACTTTTGAAGGCAGGTGCGTATTCATGGCCCATGTAAAACTTTCATTGCCTTTGGTGCCGAATTTTGTGCCGGCAAGGTAGAGTATGTTTGCCACCTGCGGCATGTGGCTCCAAGCGGCATCATCCAGCAGGTTTGCTTTGATTGTTATAACACCGGCTTCTTCCAGCTCATGCTGGAGGCCTTCTTCTGAAAATCTTGCCACGCCATATACTTTTTTATCAATACCTGCTTTTTGTATGGCAGCGATGGCAAGTCTTGCCATATCGGGACCCATTTTGCCGCCAACACCCAGTATGGCTATATCTCCGCTGATTTTTTTAATATCGTTTACCAGCACTGCTGTTGGTTCTAAAAGTTCGTTGTACCGTTGATCAATAGTCATCATTTTTATTTTAAAAACAGTTCTTTAAAATTAAAAATCGCCATCATTACGATCAATAGCATGGCCGTGCCGATGACGATTTTGGTTGAGAGGGAATTGGCATAACTGCCCATCAGCTTTTTATCATTTGCTATAAAATACATGGTAAACCCAATGACCGGCACAATAAAAATGGTAACGCTTTGTGCAAATACGATCAACTCGAGTGGTGCTGATCCAAACAGGATGGCGATTATTGCGCCGATGGTCATTACCAGCGCTGTAAGTATTCTTGCTCTTTTACCGCCCACACCTTCAGACCAGCCAAAGGCATCGCTTAATAGCGTGCCTCCAACTGAGGCGTTGCCCAAAAGCGAGGAAAAAGCCGCGCCAAACAACCCGATCAAAAATATATATGCCGCGAAATTTCCAAACGCGGGCACCAGTGCGCGAGACATATCAGTAGCGCTCTTTACATCAATACCGCTTGGCAGCAGTACTGCCGCGGCGCATATCATAACGATCGCGCTCATTACACCTAAAATAATGATCCCAAATACGCCATCATATTTTACGGAATTGTCTTTTTGTATTTTCTTTTTTTCCCTGATCAAATAAGCCTGGTAAAATGCGCCCACAATGGAAATACAGGAAGCGCCGAAAGCGATCACCAGCCCTAATGAATTTTGTGGGATGACGGGTTTCAACCCGGATAACACGCGTTGCAGATCAGGCCTTGTAATGAACAGCGTAATAACAAAAGATAAAAGCATCATGATGATCAGGGTTACCATCACTTTTTCCAGCGTTTTATAAATATTCTTTGTAAACAACAACAAAATGCCGATCGCATTAAAAACCACGATCCAGATATAGGGCTGTGTATTGGTAAGCTCGCCGATTGCGATGCCTACGCCTGTAGAATTTCCTGACTGAAAAGATGCTGCCACGGCAAAAATGGCAAATCCTAAAATAACAGACGCCCATCTTCCCCATTTTTTGGCCACAATACCCAGGATGGAATCATCAAGTACTGCCCCCATGCGGGTGGCCATGCCTGAAAAGGCCGACATGAAAAAAATAGCTACCGCCACAATCCATAACAATGAATACCCATACTGCGCACCAAGCTTTGAAGTAATAGTCATTTTGCTTGGCCCAAAAATGAGGGCTGCCGTAATAATTCCGGGAGCAATTGCTTTGAAATAATCCTTTAGCCTTCTCATTTGACAAACTTTACGGTAACGTTACCAAATTTATGAGAAAAAGTTATTGCTTGCTACGCATAGCTAAAAATTCATAAACATTTTATGCCCTTTATCTTTGATGCTTTATTGTTTAAATGAATAAAAGCTTAAAAACTGAACATGATCAAATCGCGCGCTTGTCTGACGGTGAGCTACTCGGTTTGATACAGCGGCAAACCTTCAGGTATTTTTGGGAGTTTGCCCATCCTGCATGCGGCATGGCACGTGAGCGCAATCATGAGTTTTATGCTGATGTTGTAACTACAGGTGGCTCAGGGTTTGGTATGATGGCAATGATTGTTGCTGTAGAAAAAAACTGGATCACCACTGAAGATTTCATGGCACGCCTCAGCCTGATGATCGATTTTTTATTTCATTGTGAAAAATACCACGGTGCGTTTTCGCACTGGTACAACGGCAATACAGGCAAAACCATTTTATTTGAAAAAAAAGACGACGGGGCAGACCTGGTGGAAACATCTTTTTTAATGATGGGGCTGCTTACCGTAAGGCAGTATTTGAAAAAGCTTCCTGATAAAAAAAGTCATTTATTAATTGATAAGATCAACGCGCTGTGGCTAAACGTAGAGTGGGACTGGTTTACACGTGGCGAAAATGTTTTATACTGGCACTGGCGGCCTTACAAATCGCAGATCAATTTAAAAATAGAAGGTTATAACGAAGCGCTGATTAC
Organism: uncultured Niabella sp.; assembly: GCA_934486785.1. GTDB lineage: Bacteria > Bacteroidota > Bacteroidia > Chitinophagales > Chitinophagaceae > Niabella. The sequence goes on from CAKSQK010000001.1 coordinate 228,322, forward strand.
TTATGTGCTGGCGGCCGCATCGCCAACACACAGCATTTCAAAAGAAGTGTACCATAAGGGCTGGGCCCGGGAGGGTCAAATGGTAAACTTCAAATGTTTTTACAATACTACCCTGCCGCTTGGCCCTGATTACGGAGGCCCGCTGTTTTTTGCCCACTATAGTTTTTTAGGCCTTAACCCGCATTTGCTAAAAGATGCATATGCCTGTTACTTGCAACAAAATATAGCGCATGCAACAATCAATTACGCGCATTGTGTAAACAATCCTAAAAACTACCGCGGCTACAGCCATGAGTGCTGGGGGCTGAGCGCGTGCGACAGTAATAAGCGCTACAAACCTTTTCATCCACAAAAAGATTTTGGCACTATCTGCCCCTCGGCTGCCATTTCAAGCCTGCCCTATCTTCCCAAAGCGTCAATGGCTGCCATCAGGCATTTTTATTATGATATGGGAGAAAAAATATGGGGCGACTACGGCTTTTATGATTCATTCAACAAAACTCGTAGTTGGTATGGCCGGTCTTATCTTGCCATCAACCAGGGGCCGATTATTATAATGATTGAAAACCACCTGACGGGTTTGCTTTGGGAACTTTTTATGAGTTGTGAAGAAATAAGTAATAGTTTGCAAAAAACAGGTTTTACCCAACAATAATATTGCAGAGCTTGCTTAGGGCCTCATAGCAGTATAATCTATGCGTACTTTGCGGTAATATTCATCCAAAAACAAATTTGGCTTTTCCCTTTCGCGTATGGCCTGGCCGTCAGAAGCATTTATATTTCTGCAATCAATGTACAGGCCCGGCATGTTGTTTTCGGTGAGCGGGCTATAAGCTGTTTGCTTTGCGCTACGCGTGGCATGTATCCATTTAAACAAAGCGCCCGGATCATAAATTTCAAAATCCACATAATCTTTGTTTTCGATGCCAGCGCCGGTATGCCAGCTCCGGCTTTTTTTCACCTCAGCAATTTTTATTTTTTTGCCGCCGTTTACATCGCCGCCAATAAGTGAAATTGGTATCTTACATTTTACTTTCCAGTTTTCTGCTTCTTCAAACAAAAGATTACCGGAAGCAAGCGCGGCAAGGCATAGCGCGGAACAACCCGATCCCTCTATATCGTACAACGGCCAGAAAGCGCCTCCATAAAAATCATTGGGCGCATAGCGGTTGTTGAACTTTTTTGAGAATGATGCAAGAAACGCCAGTATACGCTCCGCCGCTGCTGCATTGATCCTGTATTTTATAAACGCCATTTTCTTTTTTGATGCATTGTACGCAATAGCAGGCTTCAGCATTTCTTCTGTTTCCATCCTGGCTGTAAAAGGGTATCCCAATAAACCCAGGCCAATTTTATGTTTGAACAACTGTGCACGCATATCCTTCACACCATCTGAAGCAATACCAACATACAAAGGTTTTTTAAGCAGGGTACTGTTGAGGCGGAAAGCCATATGGCCTAAAAACCTTTTTTGCGGGTGAAGCAGTTTATTAATATATGATGCAAGCACAGATTTGTATAAAACAGAAGGACTGTCCCACTTTATGTCAACCGCTGGTGCAAACACGTACATCGTTAACTCATGAAACCCTGAAGTGTCAGGCATTTCAGCGCCTGGGCGGCCATAGGAGATTACAGAATAAAATACAAAAATGATCAGCAGGTATATCTTACGCATAAGATGCATGTTTTAAACTGTACAAATTGTTTCAAAAATAATACTGCCCGCCTTTTGTGCCACATCCCTAAATCATGTGATTATAAAAGGCCCCCGCAAATTTGCGGGGGCCTGAGAGAATGAGTTATATGACTGCTATACTTCCACATGCACTTTATGCACTTCACCATCCTCATTCAGCACTATAAAGTTTTCAGCAACTGCTTGCCCATTTACACTGATCTGAACCGAGCCATCTTTCTTTTTATTGTGCAGGATTATGTGGTAGAATGTATTTTCTCCCACCCTGTAATTGATCTCAAAACCGTCCCAGTCATCGGGTATGCATGGATTGATGTGCAACCTGTTTGCCTCGCGCTTTACACCTAAGATAAATTCAAGCGCCAGTTGATAGGTCCAGCCTGCCGAGCCGGTATACCAGGTCCATCCGCCGCGGCCTTCGTGAGGGGCCACGCCATACACATCGGCAGCAATCACATAAGGTTCCACTTTATATTTTTCAATATCTTCTTTGCTCAATCCATGGTTTACCGGGTTGGTCATGCTAAACAGTTCCCACACGGTTTTATTGTCCTTCATAGCCGCAAAAGCCATCATAGCCCATACGGCAGCATGTGTGTATTGACCGCCGTTTTCCCGCACGCCGGGCACATAGCCTTTTATATAACCGGGGTAAAGATCAGATTTATCAAAAGCAGGTGTGAGCAGTTTAATGAGGCCGTTTTCTCTGTCAACAAGATATTTGTTCAGCGATTTCATGGCCTGTTCCCTGCGTTCTGGTGTGCCTGCACCGGAAAGTACGCTCCAGCTTTGCGAAATTGAATCAATCTTACATTCCTCATTTTCTTTAGAGCCCAGCGGTGTGCCATCATCAAAATAAGCGCGGCGGTACCAATCGCCATCCCATGCATTTTTATTGATGTTATCTTTCAGCTTTTCTGCCTCAGTCCTGCATTGAGCGGCAAACGCTTCATCACCGTATTTTTCTGCAATGCCAGTAAACCTGATCAATATATCGTACAGGAAAAAGCCCAGCCACACGCTTTCGCCCTTGCCTTTTATGCCTACCTTGTCCATACCATCGTTCCAGTCGCCATAACCAATCAATGGCAACCCATGCACGCCAAATTTCAACCCGTAGCGAATGGCTGCCTTACAATGGTTGTACAGGGTTTCCCAATGATCGAGAAACACGGGCAGGTCGTAATAAGATTCTTCATCGGGCCTTAGCAGCCTGCCTTCGATGAAAGAAATGTATTCATCAAGTATGGCGGCGTCGCCGGTGGTTTCAATATATTTTGCCGTAACGAAAGGCAGCCACAGGTAATCATCAGAGCAGGCAGTGCGTACACCGCGGCCACTTGGCGGATGCCACCAGTGCTGCACATCACCCTCTTTAAACTGCCGCGATGCTGCCAGCTTGATGTGCTCCCTGGCAACTCCGGGAGTGGTATGCATCAGCGCCAGCACATCCTGCAACTGATCGCGGTAGCCATATGCACCTCCCGATTGGTAAAAGCCGCTCCGGCCCCACATACGGCAAGCCAATGCCTGGTACACCCACCAGCCGTTTGTCATTACGTTCATTGCTTCGTCTGGCGTTTTTACATATACCGCGCCTAAAATGCGGTTCCATTGATCGTGCACTTTGTTTTGGGCCTCATGTGCCACATTCGCACCTTTTAACTTTCTAACCAGTTCACGGGTATCATATTCATTTTTGCCAGCGCCTATTCTAAAGATGATTTCTTTTTCTTCTTCATTGTGCAGTTCTGCCAGAACCTGTATGGCGGCGCAGGGGTCTAATGCCGGGCCGGTTTTGCCGGAAAGCTTTTCACGCAGCATGGCTGCAGGATTTTCCATGGTTCCGTTGCGGCCTAAAAATTCCACCCGGTCGCAGGTAAAGGTTTTTTCAGTGCTGTCGGTATCAAAGAACGCCACCTTTTCTGCAAAAACCGAATTGTATTTGTTGCGCACGAACAATACACCCGTTTCATTATCTACTTCTGTCACCACATGCATTTTGGTTTTGTGCGGCATATCACCCAGCACCCACTCTACAAAGCCAGTTGCAGAAAGTTTCCTTTCGCGGCCGGAATGGTTCCTGATCTTTAGCACCACGTATTTTACAGGCGCTTCCACATCGGCATATACCCACATTTGCGACCAGATGCCATCGTATACATGCTCGAATACAGAGTACCCAAACCCATGCCTTGTAAGATAGGGCATCTGGCTGGGCCTGGGAAGGGGTGACGCAGACCAGTAGCGGCCGCTGTGTTCATCACGGATGTAAAATGCTTCGCCACATTTATCCGAAACCGGATCATTCTTCCAGGGCGTAAGCCTGAAAGCGTGGGCATTGTCAACCCAGGTATATGCCGAACCGCTTTCGGATATCATAGTGCCTAACTGGGGATTGGCAATAATGTTTACCCAAGGCGCCGGTGTTTTCGTGTCTTTGTCTGTCAGGATTACGTATTCCTTACCATCTTTTGTAAAACCACCGGTACCGTTATTGAAGATCAAATTATCGGGTAGCGAAACCTTATGGGTTATATCAGGTTCGTACTGCGTGGCGGCAATTTTCATGGGCTGTGGCAGCGTTCTTGGCGTTTTTTTCATGGCCATTTGTTCTGCCAGCGAACCTTCGTTGTCGTTAAAGATCAGCCTTGCCACTGTTTGGAACAATATCCTGTCTTCATTGGAAACCTGATCGCCCCAGCGAACAAAAATGCCGCCGGGCTGATCAATTGCCGCGCCGCTGGTAGCGCTGATGAAGCCCAGTATCTGATCGTGGAAAACCTGGCGGTAAGAGCCGTAATCTTCGTTCCATATTACCAGGTCAACCTGCAGGCCTTTCAGCCTCCAGTAAGAGTGGGCGCGGATCATTTGTTTTACAAAATCAATATTATCGCTGTCGTGCACACGCACCAGCACAATGGGTATGTCTCCCGAAATAGCATAGCTCCACAATCCCTGCTGCCCTTTTACATTGCTTTTAATAATGGCAGCATCAGCCCTGTGTGATTCGTTAGAATATAAAATAGACCCGGCAATGCTGTTGTACAACTGCGCATCGGCTTCGTTGGCATTGATCTGGTGCAGCAACACCTGGCTGTGCGTCCACGAAAGTTCAAAAGCACGGTTCTTCAAGTGCCTGTCCTGGTATTTATCAATAAGGTGCGTTATGATTTCCTTTGACTCTCCAACGCCCATTATCATATCGAAAGTGGCGGTTTGTTTAGGCCTGAGCGTTACTTTGTACCTGATGGCAACGATCGGGTCGAGCACGGGGCCCTGGCTGCCCGAAAGCCTGCCGCCATTGGCAACTGCTGCCGGCGACTGAATGGATCTTGTTCTGCCAGTAAATTTCATCCGGTCGGTTTCAAAAGATATATCTTCTTTTTGAGCGCCGTTGAGCGTAAGCATGTGGAATATCCAGGGCACTTCTTCATCTTTTTTACGCGGCCGGCGTGTGCAAATAATGGCGCTGTCTTCTTCCAGGATGTTTGTTTGCACAAATAAATTGCTGAAAGCCGGGTGCGCCTCATCTGCAGCCTGCGATGCAATCACCACTTCTGCATAGCTGGTCACCTCAATGGTTTTAACGCCTGAGCTTCGGTTAATGATCTTGATCCGACGGATCTCCACATCATCTTCCGGGGAAACAACTATGTCCGTCCAGGTTTCAAAGCCATCATCTTCTCTTTTATACTCCACGTGGCCCTGTGAGAAAATGGTTTCATACACCTTAGCCCTTTTTAAAGTGGGCTGGTAGGTATTTGACCAGTGAGCGCCGGTTTGCAGGTCTTTAATATAACAGAACATACCCCAGTTATCCTGGGTGGTATCTTCTCTCCAGCGGCTGAGCGCAATACCTTTCCATTTGCTATAACCCGCGCCTGCGTTGGATATGGCCACCTGGTATCTGCCATTTGACAGCAGTTGTATTTCAGGAACAGCCGTATCAGGCGTGGTAATGATGCGCATGTACGGGTCGTGGCCCATCGTTTGCCTTTCATTGCTTGGATCCTCGGTATGAGAATAAAAGTTGGTGGCGCGGGGGGCACGCTCCTGCAACAACAACAGCGCCGACTGGAACTGGGGGTCTTTTTCAAAACGTTGCTGCATTTTTTGCTCCAGCAGGTAATAAGCCAGTGATAAAAAGCCCATGCCCAGGTGGTGCACCATAAATGATTTGATAAGCACGTGTGATTCTCCGCGGGGCATTCTGGCAGGCGTATAGTCTATGGCTTCATAAAAACCATACCGGCCTTCAAAACCTTTTTTTGCCATTGTTTCAAGGTTTTCGGTGGCGGCAATAGGATCTACCATCATAGCCATCATGGTGGCATAAGGCGCAATTACCAACTCCTCTCCTAATCCGCGTTTTAAGCCCAGGCCTGGTACACCAAACGACTGGTATTGGTAATTCAGGCTGGTATCTACCAGGTTATAAGCCGATTCTGAAATGCCCCACGGTACATCTTTACGCGCGGCATAATCAATCTGGTTCTTTACGGCTGCACGCGCTGTTCTTTCCAGCAGTGTGCCTTCGTATGCCGGCATTACAAGGTGGGGCATGAGGTATTCAAACATAGAGCCGCTCCACGAGAGCAGTACGGGCGCGCTGCCGCTGTTGGTGATCAGCCTGCCCAGCGCAAACCAGCTTCCCTGCGGCACTTTACCCTGCGCAATAGCAGTGAAGATGCCCAGCCTGGCTTCAGAAGCCAGCATATCATAATAGCTTTTATCCCTTACTTCATCGGTTACGTTGTAACCAATGTAAAAGAGGTGTTTTGTTTTGTCGTAAAGGAAGCTGTAATCCACATCGGCAAAACCGGCACATTCATTTTCAAGCTGCTCCAGCATGCTTAATTGCTCAAGCGCATTGCGGCTGCCCAGCTTTACATCTGCAAGAATGGCCGTCAGAAGCGCTTCATCGTCGGAGCCGTTTGACTGTGCCATTAAATTTTCAATAACAGGTACGATCGTTTCTGCATATTTAAAAATTTGCACGAAAGTGGGTATTTCATTCAGCGCATCAAGGCCGTTAAATCCGGAAATGGGCAGATGGTTTGCCCAAGGCGTTAAGAAATTAAAATCTGCCAGCATATGAGAGATCTGCATCTCCATTTTTTCCAGCCAGTAGCAGCCATCGGTATTTTCTTTTAAAGTTTCATTGGCCTTTAGCGCATTTGTTTCGGATAGTAAAAAGTTAAGCGCGCTGATCGTGTCAAACAACCCTTCCGGCGGCGTTTTTACAAAGCCTTTGTTGAGCTTTTCAATATTGTTGAATGAGGATTGCTGTTTCTCACCATAATATTTTTTTGCCACGCAAATGGTATCTCTCAATCCCAGGTAAAATTGGCTGCTGAAAATTTTCGCATCACGTAATTCAATCAATCCCTGCTTCAGGGTAAGAAAGGAAGCGATGAGGTTGCCACTGTCTACAGTTGATACATACCGCGGATGCAAGGGCACCAGCGAAATGGTATCGTACCAGTTGTAAAAATGGCCTTTGTACCTTTCCAGGCTGTTAAGCGTGGCAAATGTTTTCTGGTAATTTTCTATCAATGCATTGGGGCTTTGATACCCGTAATCGTAAGCTGATAAGTTGGATAGCAAAGCCAGCCCAATGTTTGTAGGAGAAGTGCGCGCGGCCACGGCTTCCCTGGGTTGTAGCTGGTAGTTATCCGGCGGCAGCCAGTTATGCTCCGGCGTAAAAAAATCTTCGAAGTAAGCCCATGTTTTCCGCGAGAGCTGATACAGAAAGTTTTTCTTTTCTTCAGGAAGTTGAACAGTTTTTTGTTGGTACGCCCTGCTGAGCCACCAGGCAAACAATGGCGCTGCTGTCCATAAAATAAGAACAGGCGCTGCTGCAAAAAGGTGCTGCGGGGCAAAATAAAATAGCAGCGCAATAATAATAACAACAGTAAATAAAGACACCCACATATAGGCGTAACTGTCTGCAATGCCTTTCTGTTTTTTCGATTTCATTACAGAAGAAGGCGTCCACTCCAGTAACTTACGGCGCGAGATGAGCATGCGCCAGTTGGCACGCACAATCGCATCCATATTCGTCCAAGCTTCAAAGGGAAGCACGGCAATGTTGAATAAAATATGCGTAAGGTTGAGGCTGAAACCCGAACCTATATCGCTGATGTGCGACTTCATGTCAATATCGCGCGACTTATGAAAGAAATGCCAGATGGCAGCAACTACCGGCGTAACGAACCAGATAGACAGCACAGCAATCGTCCACAACAAAGGCCTGGGCAAAAACAACCAGCTTATAACCAGCAGCAATACCACGGCTGCCGGTACCAGGCTTCTTCTGAGGTTGTCAAAAATTTTCCAGCGCGACAGGCCTGACAGATGGTTTTTTACCATCTTTTTATTTTTATCCGGTACCCAGGGCATGCCCCAGGTGGCTATTTGCCAGTCGCCCCTGATCCAGCGGTGGCGGCGGGCCACATCGGCCCAATATGTGGGCACATATTCTTCAAACAATTGCACATCCGTTAACAGGCCCGAGCGCACATAAGAGCCTTCCAGCAAATCGTGGCTGAGAATGCGGTTTTCGGGAAAAGCCTCTCCTAAAATCTTTTCAAAAACATCAATATCATAAATGCCTTTACCAATGAATGAGCCTTCTTCAAACAGGTCCTGGTATACATCAGAAATTAATTGCGTGTAAGGATCAATGCCCGAATCGTTTGAATGCATTTTGGTATACAATGAACTGCTGCCGGTAGGCAGGCTGATGGCAGCCCGCGGCTGTAACAATCCGTAACCTTCTACCACACGCTTTTTCCTTTCACTGATCACGGGTTTATTAAGCGGGTGCGCCATGGTAGCAATCATTTTCCAGGCGCTTTCCCGTGGCAATTGCGTATCGGCATCCAGTGTGATCACATATTTCACATGCCTGATCGCATCTATATCACCCACTACAAGTGAAAAATCATCATAACCCGTACCGCGCAGCAAACTGTTTAACTCGCCCAGCTTTCCGCGTTTGCGCTCATGTGCCATCCATATTTTTTCCTGCGGATTCCATTTGCGCGGCCGGTGCAGCAAAAAGAATTTATCGGTGCCTTTTTTAGCATACTTCGTGTTAAGGTCTTCAATCAGCTCTGTGGCGTAAGACAGCAGGCGGCCATCATCCGGCATTGTTTCCGTTGGCGCGTCTGCAAAATCGGTAAGCAGCGCAAAGTACAGGTTGTCTTCTGTATTGGCCAGGTAGCGAATTTCGAGGTCTGCTGCCAGTTCTTCAATGCCATTGATGCTGGTAAGCATGCAGGGCACTGCTACCAGCGCACTATTTTCCGGGGGTATGCCATCCAGGTAATTCATTTTTGGCAATGGCTTGGGACTGACAATAATGGTAGAAAGCCAGTTGATGAGCACGGTAAAAAGCTGGCTAAATGCAACAAAACTTAAAATGCCCGTTACCACAGCAAGCCATACGGGGTTTCCATGATGCCAGGTGTAAAATGCTGTTAGTACACTTACGATATAAGTCAGCAGCATGACAGAGCCCGCGTAGGAAAGAATGCGGTTGTATTTAAGGATGGATTTAAACTTATCCCGAAACGAAAAATCAAAACCCGCTTTTTCAACCAATTTCTTTTTGCCCTTGTCATCAATGAGATAGTATCCCACATGGTGCTGCCTTTGCGGGTAGCCTTTTGCGGCTGCTTCTTTGGCAAGGTCAATGGCAATTTGTGCGATCTGGTATTCGGGGCGGCCGCTTTTTTTACTGGCCCATTCCACCACGTGGCGGTAACGGTCGCGGGTGTTGAAATCCATTTGACCGTAGGTGCGGTCAATATCCTGCAACAATATTTTTTGCACCACACTCACGTCTTCCACAAAGTCGCGCCAGTCGGTGGTTTTTATCAGGCGAATGCTTTCAATGCTGTTGCGAATAGAAACCTGATTGGCAGCCTGTTTCTGGTTTTCAATATTGATGAGCTCTTCTGAAGTTTCGCCTCTTTCGTTAAGGGTTTGCTCCAGCAGCGTAAGCGGCATCGCCAGGTTTTGGCCTTTTCCCTGCAGGCGGCGTGTAAATTCAGCCACAAAAGCGCTGGTGTAATCAATGGATGCTTTTGACATTTCTGCCAAAACAATGATCACATCGCTGGTTTTCTTTTTGGTGGTTTCCAAAAACTGGTTGGCCCAGTAAGAGGCCGCGTTCTTATCCAGCCTGTCTATTGCAATATGAGAAGCAATGCGGCGGATATTTTCAAGAATACCCAGCCGGAGCATAATAGGTATGGCCCAAAGCTCGCCAAGCGTAAGCCTGGTAACGGTTTGGTACGAATTGATGAATGTGGTAACATTGGCCACATCCACGCGGCCATCGTTGTGCGAAATGATCTCCAGGGCAATATCATACACACGCGGCAAACCTTTTGACTTGCCTTTGGCCAGTATGGGAAGCGTTTGGCTGTATTTTTTAGGCAGGTGCTTGCGGGCAAGATTGATCTGCTCTTTGATAAGATAAAAATTATCTAAAAACCACTCACTGGCAGGCGCAATGGCATTATTGTCTTTAACCGTTTCAACCAGTATGTTGTGAACATTTAAAATGGTTTCTTCATTATCGTCAAGCCTGCTGAGTAATTTATCGGGCTGCTTGTCTTTTAATACCTCATGCGCTTTGGCCACCCTGATGCCGTGGTCTTTCATTTGCGCATTGCTGTACAGTTCTGACCGGAAGGGATCTTCGCCTTTCATGCCTCTGTTATAACCGGGCATGAATATGTCTTTCATTTGCTTTACAATATCATCTACGGGGTTCGTGAACTTCATAATCAAAAACAATTATAGCTACATTCAAATATTAAACCACACCTTACAAATTTAATCTTTTGAAGAAGAAAACTACTCCTTTAAAAGGCAGTATGCGGCATAAGCAGCGTTAATATAGTTAATTAAATTTTAATCGTTTACAAAGATGTTCTGCAAGGCACAGGGTGTTTTGCCCACGGGCCTGGTGCATAAAGTACTGCCTGCATTGCTATTGTGCACAGCATTGCAGGCAATCATGTTTTAGGAAGAAGAGATATGTATATTAACCGCCCACGCCGAGCGCCGTGTAAATAGCATCCTGAATATTGCCGCGGATGCTTCCTGAACCAAGGCGAGGATTGTTGCGCGTAGGATTGACCCGGTTGGAAAGAAAAATATATAAAATGTTGTGGGCAGGATCTACCCAAACGCAGGTGCCCGTAAAACCCGTATGGCCGTAAGTGCCGGGCGATGCCCATTTACTGGGGTAAGGATAGGTGCGCGTTGCATTATCTTTTTCAGGTTTGTCAAAACCATAACCCCTGCGGCTGATGGGGCTTTGATAAGCCGTAAAGGTCTGGATCGTTTCCCAGTTCAGGTAGCGCCTGCCATTGAGCTCACCGCCGTTCAACAGCATCTGGTATAATTTTCCCAAATCATAGGCGTTTGAAAACAAACCCGCGTGGCCTGCCACGCCGCCGCCCAGCGCAGCGCCTTCATCGTGCACGGTTCCCTGTATCAACTGGTTGCGAAAGCCCATTTCTTCTTCGGTAGGAACAATATCCTGCAGCTCAAACCTGTTGAGCGGCTGATACCCTGTTGTATGCATTTTCATGGGCTGGTAAAAATTGTCGCGCATGTACACATCCAGCGGGGTACCGGTAACCTGTTCTACAATTTTTCCCAGGAACCAGAAATCATTATCGCTGTAAACATATTTTTTACCCTGCGGCGTGACGGGGCTGTCTAAGATCCTTTTCCAGATGGTATCCTGCCAGTCGTTGCGAATGTATAGGTTGCGCGCCACCTGCGTAGTAAATCCTTCCTGCGGACTGGTGCGGTATAGTTCTGGTTTGGGATTGCCTGCCGAGTCAACCGTTTCTTTATAAAAACCAATAAAAGGCACCATGCCAGCCTGGTGCAAAATGATATTTTCTAAGGTAAGACCAGCCTTGTTGGTACGGCGCGTCCACGGCAGGTAATCAGAAAGTTTTTTTTTAAGGTCTACCTTACGCTGTTCAATCAGCTTCATAATAGCCAGTGTGGCGGTAGAGGTTTTTGTAATAGATGCCAGATCGTAAATGCTGGACAACTCCACTGGCTTTGCAATGGATGTGTATTCATAATTACCGAAAGCTTTGTGGTAAACGATCTCGCCGTCTTTGGCTGCCAATATCACGCAACCGGGGTAAGCATGGTTTTTAATGCCTTCCACAGCAATGGAATCTACGGCGGCAAATTTTTCATCACCAATCGGCTGATAAGCGGTTTTGTTCATTTTAATGCCATGGCCTGCTTTCCAGCTACAAACCGTTACAGGCAAAGTGCCCGTTGCCTCAAAAGCGCCTTTCAGCCAGTTTGCCGCCACTTTTTGAAACACGGCATCATCTTCATACAGGCCTACTAAATTTTTTGCCGTACAAAAAGACGACATGGCCAGCGGGTTGCCAAATACCATTGTAAGGGCATTGGTTTTATTAAGGCTGTACCAGTTTTGTATGGCGCTTTGTGTGATGCCGTAATTGTTACTGCCCTTGCGAAGCGCTATATCATGAAACCCAATAATGACCGCATCATAACGGCCCTGTTCTATTTTTTTCACTACCTGACCACCGGCTCCAGCGGTTGCGTTGTAATTAATAGTAAACACATCAGCCGCCAGGTCGCCTTTTAAAATATTGCCCAGCGTGGTGGGAGTGCCCGCTTTTGTAAAAGCTACATAGGCAATTTTCTTTCCTTTTTGCAAAGGCAGCGATATAAAATCATCACTAAAGGTGTTAGGGCTTTGAAAAGCCACCACGGTCAATGCCTGTTGCGCAATCATTTCCCTGATCTGGCTGGTTTTTGCGTTAAGGTCAGCCAATAGGTTGCTGGTTTCTACTCTCTGGGTTTGATGAAGGCCTAAATTATACTTGGCCAGCAATACCCTTTTCGTTTTTTCTTCAATATCTGTCCAGGTTATTCTTTTCTTTTTAATCGCATCTTTTATGGCATTGATGGCTACCGGTACATTTTCCGGCAGGCAAAGCATATCATTTCCGGCAATAATAGCTTCTACTGCTATAGTTCCGCCGGGAAAATAGTTTGCCACGCCTTTCATTTCAAGCGCATCGGTAAAGGTGAGGCCGTCAAATCCCAGGTCTGTTCTCAGCAGGCCATTTACTGCATTTTTAGAAATAGAAGTGGCCCTGTTTTTACCGTTATCAATTGAGGGAATGGAAAGGTGCGCCACCATTACACTTTGTACGCCGGCTTTTATGATCTCCCGAAAAGGGTACAGTTCCATTTCTTCTAACTGGCTGCGGGTTTTATTGATCACGGGCAGATCGTAATGAGAGTCTACTTCTACATCTCCGTGGCCGGGAAAATGCTTGGCCGATGCCATGATGCCTGCGTCCTGCATGCCTTTCATATAGGCAATGCCCATTTTAGCTACGCGGTATTTATCTTCCCCAAACGAACGGAAGCCAATAACCGGATTGTTGGGATTGTTGTTTACATCTACCACGGGCGCATAATTGACATGCACACCCAGGCGCTTATGCTGCTCACCCACGGCCAGGCCCATTTGGTAAGCCGCATCAGTATTGACCATTGCGCCCATCGTGATCTGGTATGGATATTTAATCACACTGTCGAGCCTCATGCCCAGGCCATATTCGCCGTCAATAGTAACAAGGATGGGCGTTTTGGCAATGCTTTGATAATAATTGGTCAGATGCGCCTGCCTTAGCGGCCCGCCCTGAAAAAAACACAAGGACCCGATATTATATCTGCGTATTTCATCTGCCACTTTTGCCACATGATCCGGCCCAAGGTTGCTGTGCGCCCGAACTACCATCAACTGCGCGATGCGCTGGTCGTTACTAAGGCTTTTATACACGCTGTCTACCCAATGGTTTGCCTGAGGCCTGCTATGATACTGTGCATTCGTTAAAAAAGACAAGAAAATCACTAACGGACTTAAAAACAAAAACTTCCTGATCATTACGATTACATATTTAATGAGGGTACGCTACAAATGTAGAGGAATATCAATAAAATCCACCCTGTACGGACAATAACGTTTTTATACAGACTAAATTATGCGGCAGAGGGTTTTATTTGTAAGATTTCACGCAAAGAACACCAAGCGGCAACAGGAACCAAGTTTTATCAGCAGGCAATTTCGTTGCGCTTTTAATAATCGTTGTGCCGTTGCGTGAAATTTGTTAGCTTTTGAATAGCGCAATCTTCACAAACTCTTTTCTCGCTTTCGACACAGGAATTTTCACTCCGTCATTCATCAATAAAATACCACCATCTTCTTTCAATAAACTGCTTACAAATACGGGGTTTACAAGATGCGATTGATGCGCACGGATAAACCCATGCGGAGCGAGCAATTCTTCATATTCTTTCAAAGGTTTTGAAATCAAAATTTTATCTCCGTTCACGAAATAAAAATAGGTGTAGGCGTTATTAGCCTCGCAACGGACGATATCTTTTACAGCCACATAGCGAATTTCATTTTGCTGAGGCAACGCGATCTTTACGGGTTTATCATTTTGTTTGATGTACTCCATTAAAAAATCAAGCTGGCGGTTATTTTGTCTGGAAGATATTTTTAAACGGGCTTTCCCGACCGCAAGTTGCAACTCATCGCTGTCGACCGGTTTTAAAAGATAATCCAGCGCGGCGTATTTCACCGCCTGTATGCCGTATTTATCATAAGCCGTAACAAAAATCACTTCAAAATTTCGCTGAGAAATTGATCGCAAAAGATCAAACCCGGTTTCTTTACCCATTTGAATATCGAGAAAAACAATATCCGGATTTTTTTCGGCAATCAATTTCAATGCCGCTGAAATATTATCAGCCGTTCCTTCAATTACAACATCTGTGCAAACCTTTTTAATAATTATAGAAAGGTTTTCAATATTATGTAATTCGTCGTCAATAATGATCGCTTTCATGAAAGCCAGTTTTGCAAAGTGATCACCGCTTCGGTTCCTTTTCCTGATGAACGGATTTGTAAATCAAGTGGCGTATTTTTATAAATTGTGTTAAGCAAAGATACCCTGTTCTTAGAAAGTTGAAGGCCCATGCCGCTGTATGAATCATTCGCGTCAAATCCGCTGCCATTGTCTGACACGCTCAACACAAGGTCGTTTGCAGATTTTTTAAACTCAATTTTAACCAGGCCGTTGCCTTTTAAATGCGCGATACCGTGCTTCACGGCGTTCTCTGCAAAAGGCTGTAACAGCATCGACGGAATTTCAACGTTATGTATTTCCAGTGTATCATCGGCTCGAATTGTATATTGAAAGCCAAACCGCAGTTGTTCCATTTTCAAATAATCGTCCAGCAGTTTTATTTCATTGTCTATTGAGATCATTTCTTTGTGGGAGTCATCCAGCACATTGCGCGTGAGCCTCGAAAATGTGCCCAGATATTGATTAGCTTTCTCTGTTTCCTTTTTGTTCATCAGGTTTTGAATGCCCGACAATGCATTGAAGATAAAGTGGGGATTGAGCTGTGATCGGATGGATTGGAGTTTGAGGCGGGCTTCGGTGGTTTCCTTTTTTTGGCGTTGTAATTTTCTCTTTTGCTGCTGTTTCAACAATAAAAAAAGAAGTATTCCTAGCGCAAGTAAGGCTATGCTATAAAATATCAATTGTTTTTGGCTTATTACAATTTTTTTATTCTTTTCAGGCAGAACTTCAATAGGAAAAGTGTACAGATAATTTTGAAACTCCTTTTCATACATTCCGGTTTTCTTCGCCTGCTTACTTCTTAACACCACAGAAAACGGCATGAACTGTAACTCATATTTCCCCGGATTCTTCCACAATTCCCTATTAATTTCTATACTCTTATCAAATCTACCTATAAAAACTGTGTCATTAACCTCCTTTGTTTTTCTAACAAGATAGCAAACTGTCTCCAGTAAATTTCTGTTGTAAGCACTTATAGAAATATTCAGTAAACTATCTCCAAATACTATTCTAGCAAATTTTGAATTAAGTGAGTCTATAAAATTTACATTTCCTTTTCTTGGAACAAATTCAATTTTACCCGAAAGTGTTACTAAATCGCCCGAGGAAAAAATAGTAAGGTCATTACTCTTTTGATAATTAATACTGCATGTAACTGTAGGGTTTTCGATTTCAACCCATCTTGCAGAACGAGTAGATTGGACGGAATAGTCTTTAATATTATAGATTTCAATTTTTATCTCTTGATTGGGAGAATATTCGTATTTCCCAAGGTTTGCATACTTGTATTTTCCGTCTTTAGTTGTAAAAAAATTGTCGGGTGTTTTCCAATGTACAATCTCCTCATTATTATTCTTTATTACCCGAAACAGATAATCTTTGGCATTTGTTTCATCGACCAATACATCAGCAAACTCAATATAAGCCTTACCGTTTATTAGTAATGTTTTACCTGACACATATACTTCGTCATCATTGTTTTCAATTGAAGGAACAATTGAAGCAGTTTTATCATGCATTGCATAATATACGTAATACCATCTTTGGTCGTTTCCGATAGCTGTCAGGCGGTCATACTTTTTTATATCTAATTTTTCTTTCTCGTTTGCTTTTCTAATATCAACAATTTTATTACCATCAAATTTTAAATATGGAATAATTGCTCTATTTGAGTCATTCACAGTAAAATGATAGTTCCCAATCATAATTTCCTCTTGCGCTACGCAACAAACACTCATTATAGAACATACAATTATTAATATCAGCTTTCTCATAATCTAAATTTTCAGCTAAACTACATTTGCCAAACTCCTGCAAAAAGCATGAATTAGCAAACGGTAGCTTTTACTTACTATTCTGCACAAATTAAAAAGAATTTGGGTTTTGTTTCCCGCAAAGAACGCGAAGGAGCAACGCACGCAAAGTGTATTACGATCAGGTTTAGCTTGCAAATGAAAAAGTCAGGTTTTTTTAGGAAGATTTTTATTTGTGCCGTCAGGCAAATCCGGTTGGTAGAAGACCAACATAGAATGACGCATCATACGTTCCGAAGGAACGTTTCGTGTCGTTCTTGTCAAACCCGCTACCAACAAATAGTCTCACCGGGACTTTAACAACAACGCGGTTTCTAAAGGCCAATGCATTGGTACTATTGGTTTAGGTATCCTTCTAACACTTTGCGCCTTTGCGTGAAATTATTGTACCTTTACCCGTTCAAAAAATGACAGAAGAGTGCCTGATAAAATAGTTTTATTACCGGATAATATTGCCAACCAGATCGCAGCGGGAGAAGTGATCCAGCGGCCGGCCAGCGCCGTGAAGGAACTGCTGGAAAACGCTGTGGATGCCGGCGCCACTGAAATTAAACTGATCGTGAACGATGCCGGCAAAACACTTTTGCAGGTAATCGACAACGGCAGCGGCATGAGCGAAACCGATGCCCGTATGTGCTTTGAGCGCCATGCCACCAGCAAGATCAAAAACATTGACGACCTGTTCCACATTAAAACCATGGGTTTTCGCGGCGAGGCCCTGGCCTCTATTGCCGCCGTGGCGCAGGTGGAAATGAAAACCAAACGCGCCAACGACGAAACCGGCACACTAATAGAAGTGGAGAACAGCCTGGTGATTTGTCAGGAGCCGGTGGCTGTACCCAACGGCACCAGCATTGCCATGAAGAACCTATTTTTTAACGTACCGGCCCGCCGAAATTTTTTAAAAAGCAACGCGGCTGAAATGCGGCATATTGTGGATGAGTTTACAAGGGTGGCCATGGCTTTTCCCGCGGTGATGTTTACACTTACCAGCAACGGGCAGCAGGTTTTTTACCTGGAACCGGGCAGTTTAAAACAACGCATCATTCAACTGCTGGGCAACCATTACAACGCGCGCGTGGTGGCAGTGAAAGAAGAAACGGATTATATGAACATTTACGGATTTACCGGTAAACCTGAAACGGCTAAAAAAACCCGCGGTGACCAGTATTTTTTTGTGAACAACCGTTTTATTAAAAGTGCTTACCTGAACCACGCGGTGATGAATGCTTACCAGGAAATGATCCCTTCGGACAGCTTCCCGATGTATGTACTGTTTATTGATCTTGATCCGTCGCAGGTGGATGTAAATGTGCATCCCACCAAACAGGAAATTAAATTTGAAGACGAGAAAATTGTTTATGCTTTTGTGCAGGCAGCGGTGAAGCATTCGCTGGCACAATTTAGCGTAACGCCTACGCTTGATTTTGACCTGGATGCATCTATTCAGCAACTGCCTTCTATTTCGCAACCTTTTACAGTAGATAAAAAAGAAGCGATTGCCACATCTCCGCTGTTCAAAGGTTTTACAAAAAAAAACCAGGCGCATTTTATTGAGCGGGCATCGCAAAGCGAGCTAAAAAGCTGGAAGGATTTTTATGCTCCCCTGCCAAAAGGGGAAGGCTTGTCAGACTATGAGAAAGCACAACAACAAACTTCTGTTTTACACAAAACCAGGCCGGGCATTGCCATTGAAGAACATACAGAACTGGCGCAGGTACTGAACACTTATATTATTGTTCCTGCTACCGGCAGTTTTTTGCTCGTGAACCAGCAATCGGCGCACGAGCGCGTACTATACGAACAAATGAAACTGGCCGCCAATGGCAAACCGATAGCCACGCAGCGCAGCATGTTTCCTGCCACGCTGGAACTAAGCCCTGCCGACGCGGTGTTGTTGAATGAACTGCTACCTGACCTGTTGCTGCTGGGTTATATGATAGAACCTTTTGGCCACAACAGCTTTGTAATACAGGGTACACCTGCCGACCTGGCTGATGGCAATGAAAAGCAACTGATTGATTTTACGCTGGAACAATACAAACATTTTAACAGCGACATCAAAATTTCTAACCGGGAAAAACTCATTCGCTCGCTGGCCAGACAACGCGCCATAAAAGCAGGCACACGCCTTACCGAACGTGAAATGAGGGAACTTTTATCCAGCCTTTTTACCTGCGAAATTTATAATACCGCGCCAGATGGTAACCCTACTTACCTGGAGTTTAAACAAGACCAGATTGAAAAAATGTTTGGAAGGTAGGAGGTTTTCGGGGGTTGGCGTTGCCCGGCATTATTGCCTGCCGAAACTTAAGCATAAAAATGTTAGTTTAATATTTTACAATAGGGCATGTAGATAATCTGCTGTGTCTTTCAACCCTGAATTTCTTAATAGATTTAGTACTTCAAATTCATCCTGTTTAGGATTTTTTTTATTCAAAACCATTTCTTTAAAAGCTGCTATTGCCTGCTCTTGATTGAGGTCTATAATATCGGTGAGAAAGTCGTCGGCAGTTTTAGCATTTAGGCTAAATGATTGTAAATATTCTTCTGAAAAGTCTTTGATATTATTGGTCACTATTAGGTTGGCATTGGTTTTTATTGCCGCTGCCAAAACGTGGCGGTCATCTTCATCTGGCAGTACCAAATGGTTTATTAATCCCTGGTAATTTTGAACTAAAGCGTCGGGGAATGCTAAGTTTGCTTTTAATATTCTTTTATTTGCCTCCTCTTCTGAAACTCCTTTTCCTATCATCAGTCTTTTCCATTCATGAAATATGTGTTCGCTCCATTTTGGAGTATAAAGGTCATAATATGCAAACCAAAATAAAATATCTCTGATAATTACAGGATAAACAACATTTGTATCTAAGACAGCGATAAAGCGTACACTATGAATCATACAATCCGGTTTCTTCGTCCAAATTCATTATATCAATAATATTTTGTTTCTGTTGTTCTTTCATTTGTTTTCTATACTTCATAATATCATCTAATTTTATTCTTCTATGTTTTCCAACCTTAGTAAACGCAATCTTTCCATCTTCAAGCAGTTTTACTAAATGGGGCCGTGAACATCCAAGCATTTCTGCCGCTGCCTGAGTAGTTACTTCAGTAGCAATAGGCACAAGAGAAATTACTTTACCCTGTCCCATAGCTTTTAAAATTTCCCCCAGAAGCTTTAAAGCACTTAGAGGAATTTTGATTTTTTCGCTTGTTTCATCAATTTCAATTTCAGGTTGCTCAGAATTGAGTTGTTGTATCACTGAAGCTAAAGCATCATAAGATTTACTTGCAAGCTTTTGGTCAAGTTTTGATGGTTTTTTTAATTGCTCCAATACTTTCATAATTCTATTTTTTTTAAATTCTGATGTAATTTAAACGAAATAATCAAAATAAAAGAAATTAAGATGGAGAACCTGATAATAAGCGCAGTTATTAGAAGAACAAAATCACACCAAAATGTTAGTAAATTATACAGCAGCACCCTCAACACTTCCTTCCTAAGGTAGCCAAAAAAACAGCAACCTAATAAACTGGTTGCTGCTGATCTTATGATTTTATTACGCATTAATTTTTAGGACGGTTGGGCTGGGGCCTGTGCTTTTTTTGCGGCGGGCCCTGGTGCTGCTGGCCTTTGGGCCCGGCCTGTTGCTGGTTTTGGCCGGCATTTTTGTCAGGACTGCTGCCCTGCCTGTTCTGGCTTCTCGGTTTATGGCCCTGCTTTTTTTTCCTGTCGGCCTTTTCTAATGTTTTTAAACTGATTTGCCCTACCACATCCACAAATTCCGGTTCGGCCTCACGCACTTTGTTAGACACAATTTCCACGGCTTCCAAATCGGGCGGAATGATGTTTTGCCTGTTGAGCGATTTTATTTTACGCACTCTTTCTATGGTGAGCGGGTAGTGTTTGTTACTGTCGGGCAGCACGTACCACATCAGGTTTTTAAAAATATCCTTTTTAATTAAATGAGCCCTGCCTTTTGCTACTTCTATCTGGTCGCAGTCGTTGGGAAATCCCTGCAGTGCGTCCAGGTAAGTGTCAAGCTCGTAATTGAGGCAGCATTTCAGCCTGCCGCACTGGCCGCTAAGCTTGGTTTGGTTGATGGAAAGATTTTGGTACCGTGCAACGGTTGTGTTTACCGATTTAAAATCGGTGAGCCAGGTGCTGCAGCAAAGTTCCCTGCCGCAACTGCCAATGCCGCCCACTTTCCCGGCTTCCTGGCGCGCGCCTATCTGGCGCATTTCTACCTTCACCTTAAACTCGGATGCATATATTTTGATCAGTTCCCTGAAATCTACCCGGCCATCTGCAATATAAAAGAAAGTGGCTTTCCGGCCGTCGGCCTGCATTTCTACCTGGCTTATTTTCATGTCCAGGTTTAGCTGCCTGGCTATGGCACGGCTGCGGATCACGGCTTCCGGCTCGCGCTCTTTATTGATACGGCGCTGTTCCAGGTCGCGCTCGGTGGCTACGCGCAGTATTTTTTTCATGTCGGGGCTGTGCTCTTTTACATTGTGCTTTTTCATTTGCAGGCGCACAATTTCACCCGTAAGGGAAATTTCACCTACATCAAAACCGCTCACACCTTCTACCGTAACCAGGTCTCCTTTTTCAAAATAATGCAGGGTGGGGTTGCGAAAAAAGTCTTTTCTTGTGCCATTGTTAAAGCTCACTTCCACCACGTTACAATAGTCGCTTGTCATGGGCAGGTTGTGCAACCAGTCATAAGCGTTCATTCTATTACAGCCGCCGGTACTGCACCCGCCATTGCTTTTGCAACCGTTTGGCTTTAGGCCATTTGCAGTACCACAACTTGTACAACTCATTGACGAATATATGTTTATAGTTCCGCCTCGTAGTTTTATGTTTAATTACCAAAGACGGCACCCGGTTCAACAAATTAATTAAAACAAAGGAAATACTGTGATAGTCCTGGCAAAGTCTGTGTATACACTGTACCCAAAGGCCGGGTATTTTTATAGATATTTATAAATTGAAAAACAATTTATTATCAACAATTCGTACCATGCAATAAGCCCGATCTTCACGTATCCCTCCTCTGTATCTTTCTTCACGCCACAAAACCTGTTCTCCTCAATCATTCAAAAATACTATTTTGTCCTGAATGATATGATAAATTTTTATGGTAAGTGCCATAAACAGCATTTTACCATTTGCATTTCTTTCAATGTAATAAGCAGCATGATCCAGTTCTTCCACAATGGCCTGTTGCTGTTCTATGCCTGTAATATTGTTCAGCCGGCTGGCAAAATCCACGTCTTTTTCGGGGTACTGGCTGCCTGCTTCGGGCATAATTTCAATTCTTATGGCCAGTTGCAGCAGGCGGTTGAAATATTTTAAAAACTGTTTTTGGTTTTCGCGGCCAAGCTTGCTGATCCCGTCTACCCATTTTGCCTGTGCCGCCGGCCCGCTGCGCAAAATAGCGTTCAGCCAGTCGCGCAAAAGGCCCTGCCAGTCTTCATTGGCGTGCCGGGCCATTTGCAGCGCCTCCCGGTAATTTCCATCTACCACCATGGCAATGCGGTCTGCCATAGCAGGGTCTGTATGGTTTCGTTGTATTAGCGCTTCTTTGATCGCGGCGTCTTCCAGTTGCGGAATTTTTATGATCTGGCAGCGGCTTACAATGGTAGGTAATATTTGTGCTTCGTTTTCGGCCACCAGTAAAAAAAGAGTTCTTTCCGGCGGCTCCTCAATCAGTTTTAATAATTTATTGCCTTCGGTACCCAGGTATTCAGGCATCCACATAATCAGCACTTTGTAACCGCCTTCAAAACTTTTCAGGTTCAGTTTGCGAATGATGTCGTTACACTCTGCCGCCGTAATATTGCCCTGTTTGTTTTCTGCGCCCAAAAACTGCAGCCAGTCGTACACATTGCCGTAGGGATAACTTTTTATAAACTCCCTCCATTCTGCAATGTAATCGGTACTCAATGCGGGCTTGCCGTCCTTTCTTGCAATTACGGGGTAGGAAAAATGTATATCCGGATGAACGAGACCTGCCATTTTCTGGCAGGCTGGGCAGGTGCCACAGGCTTCGTCGGCAGGCTTGCTTTCAGCAACGGGCGCAGGCTCACTTTCAAAAAGTGAATCGCCAAACAAACTGCCGGCTGCGGCAGCCGGCTGCACGGGGTTTGTTTGCACACAGGCAATGTACCTCGCAAATGCAATAGTTAGCGGCAGCGCCCCGCTGCCCTCTTTTGCCAAAAACAGCAGCGCGTGTGCCAGGCGGTTTTCCTGCATCAGCGCCGGAAGCTCTTTTTTTAAACCGGCCTGCCCTATAACTTGCCCAAATTGCATGCTGGCAAATGTAGACAGGAAAGTTTAAAGTTGAAAAGGTTTGGAAGGTTTGAAAGGTTAAAGATTTGGAATATTAGAAAAGATGTATTCGTTTCAAAGATGCGGGGTCTGTCAGCCGTTATCATTACGTTTTTATACAATCTTATTTTAAACCGTATTTTAAGTTTATCCCTAAACCGTAATATTCATTTTTAAAAAACTGTGGGGCACCAAAATATATTTCAGGCTCTAAAAATATTTGTTCAGTAATGTTAAAACTTTTAGATGCCTTTAATAAGTAACCAGTTCTTATTGCGGGACTTTCTTTTACAGATTCTATTTTCGCATTATTATTTTCCGATGTTTGTTTCCATTTTGTGAATATATGAAAAGAGGGTCCTATCCCAAAATCAACTATTCGGGAATGATATTTGAAAAGCACCGGCAGATTAGTATAGTATTTTTTAACAACTACCCCATTTATGATTTTATCTTCAATAAGCATAGAAAAGTTTTCTTTCTTAGTGTAAAAGAATAAGTCCGTTTCTAAACCAAAATTATTTGCAAATTGCCGGTCATATGTAAATCCAAAAAGAGGAGCTACCTTAGTTTCTGCAAATTTATACCCGGAAAAATGTAGTCCAATCTTGTCCCTTTGGGCATTTGACTGCTGGCTATAAAATAATAGCATAATAAATATACAAGATTTTAAAAAGATATTCATGGTACCTGTTTTTTTAAGAAAGGGAAGCCTAAAAAGGCCTACCTTAAAACGTTAAAATATCATTGCTAATTTCCAGCGTACAGTTATATATATTTTATTAGGCATGGGGAGGTTATTATTCATTAGTATTCCCAAAAATTCTTTTATAAAAATGCCCAGTTTCATCATCACTCAGCCAAACCAATCATCCTGAATAAATTTTTTCTCAGCTTTATTCTATTGTAAGGACGTTTTTTTAACTGCTGCCGCAACAGGGGGTAAAATATCTTCCCTGTTATTTCTTAAAAATAAAATACACGGCGAGCACTAAAAAGCAAAAACCAATGAAATGATTGAGCGTAAAACTTTGATTTTTAAAAAACACCGTGGCAAAAACGGTAAACACCACCAGCGTGATCACTTCCTGAATGACCTTTAGCTGCCATAAATTATACGGGCCGCCGTTTTCCACAAACCCCATTTTGTTGGCTGGGATCATCAGGGCATATTCAAACAAAGCAATGCCCCAGCTAAGCAGTATGACCATAATAAGTGGCAGGCTTTTAAACCAGCTTACATCCTTCATTCTTAAATGGCCGTACCAGGCCAGCGTCATAAACACATTGCTGAAAACCAGTAACGCGATTGTATAAAATCCTTTCATCTGCAAAAAATTATCAGCAGTAAAAATAATAAAGTAAGAAATGGTAAAAAGCAAACCCTGTTTTCATCGCATAAGAAAAAGCCGCACCAAAGTCTGGCACGGCTCTTAGCCTGATTCGTGCGTCCGATAGCTACCGGATCGTGGCAAGTATTCGTTTACGCCTGCTTTACCACTTCTATGTTCATAGCCAGTTTCACATCATCACTCACCACAATGCCACCGGCTTCTGTTACCGCGCTCCAGTTCAGGCCAAAATCTTTACGGTTAATTTTTCCCTGCAGTTCAAAGCCTGCAACAGTTTGCCCATATGCGTTAGGGCCTGTACCGCCATGCTCAACTTTTAAAGTGATGGGCTTTGCAACGCCCCTGATGGTGATATTCCCCTGCAATTCATAATCGTTGCCACCTTTATTTGTAAAGCTGGTTGATTCAAAAGTAAGCTTAGGGTGGTTGGCGGCATCAAAAAAATCGGGAGATTTCAGGTGTCCGTCCCTGTCGGCCACGCCGGTGTCAATACCGTCAATATCAGCGCTAAATGTAACTTTAGCGTTGTTAAAATCATCGCCTTCTGTTTCAATGCTTCCTTCAAATTTTGTGAACTTTCCGGATACGGTTGAGATCACCAGGTGTTTTACTTTAAAACCAATCTCTGAGTGCATAGTGTCTATTGTCCAAGTTGCCATAATGTTTATTTTTTTAAATGTGATAGAATACAGCGAAGTTAGCCATGCACGCAGCCGTGGCCATTGACCTATGATAATAATTGATCCTCAGCTTTATCCTTTGTAGCCTTAACAAGTGCTGCCTGCCGCTCTTCCTCTTCCAGTTCTCTCATGTAAACGATCTTGAGCGTATCATATAATGACCTTGCTGATACAAGCCTTGCAAAAACAAGTGCTACAAGTGCTGCCGTCATCAGGTGTAAAATAATGCTGTGGCGATCTGTCATTTCAAGCACCAATATAGCCGAAGTAAAAGGCGATCTTGTAATGCCCACTAAAAAGCCAACCATGCCGGCCAGTATCATCACATTGGTTTGCGGGGCGCCCAGTTTAAACCATCCGGCCACAGCGCTGCCAATAGTGGCGCCGCTGCTTAGGGCAGGCGCAAAAATGCCCCCGGCGCCGCCTGCCGTAAACGACAAAGTGCTGCCTAATATACGCGAGAAGGGAATGAGCGGCTCTGCGTGTTTATCGCTGGTAAAAAGATAATGCTCCATCAGGTCTTTACCCGAGGTTAAAATACTATCATGAACAAAATAAGCAAAGCAGGCCACGATCATAGAGCTAACCAAAAGAAAAGTGAGCTGCTGCTGGTTGCTTTTCAGCATTTTTCTAAACTTTAAAATCGCCATGATCACTCTTTTCATGACAGCCGCCGAAAGCCCTGCAATAGCCGCCACCAGTATGACAACAAAATATTCCTGCAAATTAAGCTGTGCCACTTTGGGATACCCCAGGTACAGGTAAGAGCCGGCCAGTTGTTGTGCCGTTAAGCCTGCAATGATCACGGCAGCAAACACAGCGGTTTTAAAATAGCTGAAATGAATTTTGGTAAGGTCTTCCACTGCAAAAACAATTCCGCCCAGCGGTGTATTAAAAGCTGCGGATAATCCGGCGGCAGCGCCGGTAAGGATCATGTTTTTGGGAGAAACCTTTGGCCACCATTTTGGTATCAGCCTGTTGATGATATTGAACACAGACCCGGAGATTTGAATGGTTGGGCCTTCGCGGCCAATATTACCGCCGCCTAATACCAGCGCCAGGCTTGATACAATTTTTACCACAATGATGCGCAGGCTGAGGAGTTTGGAAACCTTTCTTTCGTTTTCCGGCGCTGCCAGTTCAATTGAGGCAATTACCTGCGGGATGCCACTTCCTTTGGCATAAGGCGCAAAGGTTTTTACGATCCACCAGGAAAGAACAAAGCCCGCGGGAAGAATTAAAAAGAGCAGCCATTTTTTATAACCGATGATCTGGAACATCAGCAGCTCGGCATGATGAAAAAGCCAGGCGTAAATAACGGCGATAACCGCCACAATGAAAGAGCCCGTCCAGAAAGGAATGGCCGTAAGCATGCCATGCCTCAGGCGATTGCCGGCCATACGGTCAAACACGCGCCTTACCTGCGTTTTTATAAAAAGAAAAAAACGTGTAAAAATATCTTTTCCCTTCATATATTTTAATATGAGCCGGTTAAGGCTTTAAAATAAGATTTTTATACGAAAGGCAAAAAATGGTTTATACAGTGGCCGCGTTTAAATAAGCAATCAGCGGCTGAAGCGTTTTAAAAGCCTTTACTGTTTTTGTAGTCAGAGATGGATGTACAAGATCAGCATCGCTTATAAAAGCGGTTGCCACAAAGCTTTTGTGCTTCAGGTATGGAGCAGCGGGATTATCAGGAGCATAACCTTTTGGCACTCTTGTAAGCACATATTCTTTTTCGGTAGAAAGGCCACCAAACACATCTTTAAACTTTTTTGATGTAAGTATTTTGCTAAAGCCGTCAAGGTTGTAATCAATCTCCTGCCTTACCTGTGAAAGATGCTGCGGCCCGGGCATCCACATGCCGCCGCCCATAAAACTGCTGCCGGGTTCAAAATGAAAATAATAACCCGCCGTAGGCGATTTCTTTCCCGCGGCATTCATGTAGGCGCCAAAATTGGTTTTATACGGGCTTTTATCTTTCGAAAAGCGCACATCCCTGTTGATGCGGAACATACAGTCCTTTGCTTTCAGGTGCGCCAGCGAAGGCTCCTGTTTGGAAAAGTTGTCAATGACTTTTTGAATGAACGCAGAAAAATCTTCGCGTGCGGCTTCATAATGCCCACGGTTGGCGTCAAACCAGGGCTTATGATTGTTGTTCTTTAAGTCAGATAAAAACTGTATGGTAGATGGTTGTAGCATATGAAGCATTTAAAAACGGGAATATAAAACTATTTTTTCGTGCAATAAATTCCTCAAAACTTGTGGTTAACCAGCACTTTTTTATCACTCAAAATAGGTATGCCATATATTCTTTCAAGTATTTAGTTTTGAAAAGAGGCTGGCGCTAAACATCAGAATATCAGGCAAAACTTCTTTCTCACATTTTTCGCAAATCTCATTCCACTGTTTTTAAAAATACTTTTATGTATATCAATAAGATCGTAATTAACGGCCAGTTACAGGACAATGCCGAAGTTCAAAACGAATTTGAAGACCTTGCCATTGAAAAGAGCATTGTTGTATCGGGTAGTATGAGGGGGCTATCTGTTGCCCACACGGTGGAATTGAATAAAGAAAAAATTATTCAGTTACAATTTACAGATGGCACTGAATGGCTGTGCCCACCCGATACGCTGGAAGAATTTTACCCCGGCAGTTACCTTCAAACCCGTGAAGCCAGCGGAAGCTTTGAATTGCCCGCCACGCTGGGTATGCACGATAGCCAGCGCGGCATTATAGGCGATGTGGCCCTGAAGATCGTGAACATTTTTACCCGCAAAGTGGCCGAAGAATCTGTAGCTTCGCTGGCTGCCAGGCTGGAAGAAAAACAAAAAGCGGGCTTTGACGGGCTGGTAAGTATTAATGCCCGCTTTCAACTGGAGCCTTTAAAAAAAACCGACACATCAAAGCCCATATTGCTTTTTATACATGGCACCAATTCTTCAACCGAGGGCTCCTTTGGAGAAATTTTTGGTACGTCGCTCTGGTCTTATTTAACGCAGGCCTATGGCAGTAATATTTTAGGGTACCAACACGCCACCCTTACACAAAGCCCTCTCAGCAACGCGCTTGACCTGATGCAGCAGTTACCGGCCAATGCCAGGCTGCACCTCATCACACACTCGCGCGGCGGGCTGGTAGGCGAGATCATCAGCCGCTTTGACGGGGACATGCCCGGCAGCATTGGTTTTTCTGAAAAAGAAATTGCCTACCTGCAAAAAGAGAAAAGAACCGATGATGTTGAAAAAGTAAAAGCCCTGAACGATACTTTTAAAACCAAAAACTTTAAAGTAGAAAAATTCATACGGGTGGCCTGCCCTACCAATGGCACCACCATACTTTCAAAACGCCTCGATCATTTTTTCAACATCAGCTTAAACCTCATAGGCCTGGTTACAGGCGCGGCAGCCAACCCCGTTTACAGCGCCATGAAACAACTGCTGATCGCCGTGATTGACCAAAAAAACGAAGTGGAGGTTTTACCCGGCGTGGAAGCCATGCGGCCTGATTCACCGTTCATCAACATGCTGAACAACCAGTCCAGCGACATGTCTGTTAAAACCAATGTGGTAGCCATTGCCGGCAACTGTAAGGCCCGGCTGAATCCCAAAGGAATTGTGATACTGGCCGGCAGGCTGTTTTATTTAAAAGACAACGACCTGGTGGTGGATACGGCTTCCATGTATGATGGCTCCAAGCGCAAAGACCGCCTGCAATACCTGCTGGATGAGGGCGATACCGTTGACCATTTTCATTACTTTAAAAATGAAAAAACAAATAAAGCCATCCTCAGGGCGCTGCAGGCTGATACCGGCGCTCACATCAGCGAATTTAAATACCATACCCGTGGTGTGGTGGGCGCTGCCGAGCGCAACGCAGTTTTAAAACTGGATGGCGGGGAGGTATTCAGCCAGCACATTTCGGGCAAAAAGCCCGTGCTCATCATCATTCCGGGCATCATGGGCTCCAACCTTACGCAAAAAGGCGATCTCATATGGATCAATTATCTCAGCTTCCTCAGCGGGGGCCTTAGCCGCATCAGCAGCGGCCAACCTGATGTGATGGCCACATCACTGGTAAAAACTTCTTATGGCGACCTGGCAAAATATTTTTCCGATACATACGATGTGCTGCTTTACCCGTTTGACTGGCGGATGCCGCTGAAAGAAACCGCTAAAAAATTTACCGATAAAATATCGGAACTGATGAAGCTGGAAGTGCCGGTTAAGATCATTGGCCACTCCATGGGTGGTGTGCTGGTGCGCGATTTCATGGTCTTTCACCCGGAAAAATGGAACATGCTTAAAAATACGCCCGGCTTTCAAATGGTATTTTTAGGTTCACCGCTGGGCGGCTCTTACAGGATACTGAACGTGCTGCTGGGAGAAGATGATATGATCAAAAAGCTGGCAAAGATAGACCTCATTCATACCAAAAAAGAACTGCTCCGCATCTTCAGCCAGTTGCAGGGCATTCACTCATTGTTGCCACTAACTGATACGCCCGGCAATAATTTTGGCCTGCCGGAAACCTGGCAAAAAATTGCTGATGCTTTTGGCGACAACAACTGGCCCATTCCTGCAAAAGCATTGCTGGATCAGTTTACCGCATACCGGAAACAGGTTTCAGAAACGGTGAACCAGGCGGAATTTGACTACGGGAATGCCGTGTACATTGCAGGCCGTGATAAAGACACACCCTGCGGCTATCGGATTGACGATACCATCAGGGGCAAAGAACTGGTGCTGCTGAGCACCGGTGAGGGCGACCAAAGCTGTACCTGGGACATGAGCATTCCGCAAAAAATTTCACAAAAAGACAATGTTTATTTTGTGGATGTCAGCCATGGGCCGCTTTCCAGCAAGCCGGTAATGTTTGCAGGCTTAAAGGAAATTTTATCCAAAGGAAGCACGGCGCTTTTCCCTAAAAAACGCCCGGCTGTAAGAGCAACTGAAAAAGTGTTTAGAAAAACGGATACTTACGACTTTGACCTTTCACCCGAAGGCGTAGAAAAAACCATCCTGGGCATTAGCGATGATGACCTGCTGTTTGGGCCGCAGCAAACCACCTTAAAAGTATCGGTAAGCAATGGCGACCTGCGGTACGCCACATATCCTGTACTGGCAGGTCATTTTTACAATGATGGAATTATTTCTGCTGAAAAATCAATAGACTGGAACCTGAACGGAGAGCTTTCGCGGCGGCATAAGCTGGGCCTTTACCCCGGCTCCATCGGCAGCAGTAAGATCTTTCTGCGAAAAGACAACAGTAAGTTTAAAGGAGCCCTCATTGTGGGGCTTGGCCGCCAGGGCGAACTGACATCTTACCAGGTGATGCGTACCATTGAGCAGGGCATTTCTAATTATCTGTCAGAATACAATACGGCTATTGACCGCAATGAAAAAAAAGTCGAAGGAACAGCCATAGGTATTTCGCCCTTGGTGATAGGATCAGGGTACGGCGGCCTTAGCATTGAAAGCTCTATGGTAGCCATTCTTCAGGCCATACAAAGCGCTAACAGCAAGATCAGCAGAATTTACGGCGAAACGGCTAAACTGGTAGAAGTGGTAGAATTCATCGAACTATACAAGGACAGGGCTTTAAGCTGCGTTCATGCCATTAAATCAATAGAAAAAAACGATACGCTGGGCCTGAACATTCAATGGGTGAATTACAGCATTAAGAAATTACCCGGATTGCGGGAGCGACTTCCGGTAGACAATACTTCGGAATGGTGGACAAGGATCAATGTTAGAAACGCGAGCGATGAAGACTGCAATCTTAAAACACGGCATGGGTTGCGTGTAAGCATTTCAACTGATGCCGCCCGCGAAGAAGTGCGCTTTTTAGGATCCAATAACGAAACGGTATTGCAGTTGTTAGAAGAAATGTCAACCGACAACAAATGGAGCCCCGAACTTGCCAAAACTATTTTTGAACTGCTGATCCCCACCGATTTTAAAAGTCAGGTAAAAAGGCAGAACAACATCAACTGGATATTAGACGAAGAAGCAGCGGCGTACCCCTGGGAATTGTTGCAGGACGGTATTGAAAATACGAAACCCTTATGCGTAAATGCTGGCATGATACGGCAACTGGCCACAACTGATTATCGCATCAACATCAATTCTGTGATTGAAAACAATGCGCTGGTAATTGCAGATCCTGACCTGAAAGGGTTCTGCACCCAACTGCCAGGCGCACGAGCCGAAGGCGGTCAGGTGGCAGACCGGTTTAAAACGCACAGCTACCAGGTAACACAAAGCATCAATGGTTCTGCGGCAGAGATCCTCATCGCTATGTTCAGTAAAAGCTATAAAATCGTACACCTGGCAGGTCATGGCGTTTTCAATGCCGATCCTTCAAAACCTTCGGGAATGCTGATCGGCCACAACGCGTTCCTGACCTCATTTGAAATCAGCCAGATGCCGGAAGTGCCAGAACTTGTTTTTGTGAACTGTTGCTACCTGGGCAAAACCGATACCATTGCAGAAGAATTTTACCAAAGCCGCTACAGGCTGGCCGCCAACATTGGCACCCAGTTGATACAAATTGGCGTAAAAGCCGTTATTGTTTCGGGCTGGGCGGTTGATGATGAAGCAGCCCTTGCATTTTCTGAAGAATTTTATAATAAAATGTTCGAAAATTACCAGTTTGGGCAGGCAGTAAAAGCAGCCAGGGAAAAAGTTTACAACCTGTTTAAAACCCGTACCAATACCTGGGGCGCTTACCAGTGTTACGGCGATCCGTTTTACACGCTCGATACGGCTTCGGCAGCCAAAACACACAGGTTTTCATTTGTCATTCCCGAGGAAGCGGAAATAGAGCTCACCAATCTTTTCAGCAAAATTGATACAGGTTCTTACGATACCGACAGCACCATTCAACTGCTGAAACAAATTGAAATAGAAGTGAACAGGGCTGAAATTCGCAACTCAAAAATTACTGAGCTGGAAGCCATGCTTTACAGCGCTTTAGGAGATTATGAAGCCGCTGTTCAAAAGTTTCAGTCCCTGATGCAGCAGGAAGATGCTTCGTTTTCCCTGGCCGCCACTGAAAAGTATTGCAATGCAAGGGCTAAGCTGTATTTAAGGCAATGGCTGGGGCAAAATAAAAGCAATGGCAAAACACCTGATCCTGCAAAAAAAGACCGTGCGCTGAAGGACTACATAAAAGCTATGGAAAAAGTGATTGCCGATTTAATGGTATTGCAGCAGTTTGGCGCCACAGCCGAAAGGCTGAGTATTTTGGGCAGTACTTATAAGCGAATGTCGCAGTTTAAAACCGGGGAAGAAAAGTGGGCAGACCTGATGGCAGCCGCCCATTTTTACAGGGCAGCGTATTACACCCATTCAACCAGGTACCACAATTACAGCCTTACCAACTGGCTGACGCTTGAACGCATTTTAATACTGGCAGGAAAAAGAAAATGGGGCGAAGACCTGCAAAAGAGCGGACCCAAAAATTCGGGCGATTGCTACAAACTTCCATCAAAAACAGAAGCCTTGAACCTGCTTGAAGAAGCCTACCAAAAAACCAATACCGGCGATATGGATTACTGGCAAATGAACGATAAAAGCAATATTGAGCTTTGCTATCTTCTCCTGGGCAAAAGCGGTTATAGTTTTGAAAAAGTAGCCGAATCCATAAAATCTACCTGGAGCTATATTGGGCACAAAGGCAACAGGCTAAGCGATCTTGAACACCTGGATTTTGTGGCAGAAGCCCTGCGGCCACTTGCATCACAGCCAGGCGTAAAACCTGTTGTTGCCAGCCTGGGCAAGCTGCAAAAAATGTTTGCCACAGGTTGATGATAGCCGGCAATAAGCGCTGTAAACTTGCTATATTTGTCGACTAAGCTTATAGACTGATGCAGGAAACATTTATAAAAGAATTGTACAGCCATAATTCCAGGTGCTTTTTGGGTTTCCCTAATAAAAAGGCTTCAGGAGCTTTTATTGATGAGTTGTTTGAGCTGCTTTTCTTTCCAAATAACACAAGGGAAAAAACCGAATCGCAATTTTTAAATGATTTCAACACTTTGAAAAGCCGGTTTGCGACGCTGCTGCAAAATGTATTGCCTGAAAAAGAAAGCGCAGCAACCATAGCCGAAAACTTTTTTTCGGTGATCCCTGAAATTTACAGGCAGCTCATTAAGGATGCCGAATCCATTCTGCATTTTGATCCCGCATCTGAATCGCTGGAAGAAGTACTTGTAGCTTACCCCGGGTTTTATGCCACGGCTATTTACAGGTTTTCGCACCAGTTGTACCAGTACAAAATACCCATCCTGCCACGGCTGTTTTCTGAATACGCGCACAGCAAAACCGGTATT
The DNA here is from genome assembly GCA_934486785.1 of uncultured Niabella sp. Taxonomy (GTDB): domain Bacteria; phylum Bacteroidota; class Bacteroidia; order Chitinophagales; family Chitinophagaceae; genus Niabella. The sequence continues at coordinate 261,522 of CAKSQK010000001.1, forward strand.
GACATTCACCCCGGCGCGCAAATCGGGCATTCTTTTTTTATTGATCATGGCACGGGCATTGTAATTGGTGAAACCAGTATCATTGGCAATAATGTAAAGATCTACCAGGGCGTAACTCTCGGCGCTCTTAACGTAGCAAAAGAATTATCAGAAGTAAAGCGGCACCCTACTATTGAAGATAATGTGATCATTTACGCCAATGCTACTATTTTGGGAGGCCATACCGTGGTAGGCCGCGATAGTATCATTGGCGGAAACGTGTGGCTTACTGCCAGCGTGCCTTCCAGCTCGCTGGTATACCACAAAAGTGAAATAACCGTTAAAGACAATATTCCCGAAAGCGAAATACCGCTGAATTTTGTTATCTAAATCAAAGAGAGGTTTTTAAATCTAAATACTAAAAAAGCAATTTTAAATGAAAGCTGCAAACATTTTACAAACCATTGGGAACACGCCTCACGTAAAACTGAACCGCATTTTTGGCGACAGCCATGAAGTGTGGATCAAACTGGAAAAAGCCAACCCTGCAGGCAGTATTAAAGACCGCATTGCGCTGGCCATGATAGAAGACGCTGAGCAAAAAGGATTTTTGAAAGAAGGCTCCGTGATCATTGAGCCTACCAGCGGCAATACCGGCATTGGGCTTGCTTTGGTAGCCGCCGTAAAAGGCTATAGGCTGATACTGGTGATGCCCGAAAGCATGAGCGTGGAGCGCCGCAAGATCATGAGCGCTTATGGGGCAGAGTTTGTACTTACGCTCCGCGAAAAAGGCATGAAGGGCGCCATAGAAAAAGCCAACGAGCTGGCCGCATCCACACCCGGCGCATGGGTGCCGCAGCAGTTCAGCAACGAAGCCAATACTGAAATTCACCGCAAAACCACAGCTGCCGAAGTACTGGCTGATTTTTCTGACGGCCTGGATTATATTATTACCGGTGTAGGAACCGGTGGCCACATTACGGCCATGGCAGAAGTGCTGAAAGAAAAATTTCCGCAATTAAAGGTGTATGCTGTTGAGCCTGAATTATCGCCCGTGATCAGTGGCGGCGCTCCCGGCCCGCACCCGTTGCAGGGGCTTGGCGCAGGTTTTATTCCATCTATTTTAAATGTACCGGCATTAGACGGAACCATACAGGTAGGCAGGGATGAAGCCTTTGAATTTGCCAGGCGTCTTGCAAAGGAAGAAGGCATTTTTGCAGGCATTTCCACCGGCGCAGCAGTAGGCGCCGTTGCCAAAAAATTACCGGAGATACCAGGGGGCTCAAAAATATTAACCGTAAATTACGATACCGGCGAAAGGTATTTGAGTATAGAAGAATTGTATTGATACATCAATACCTGGGAATGTCTTCACCCAGCGTATCAAGAATATTCACATAGCTCACATATCGGTCTTCAAAAATTTCGCCATCGCGCACGGCCTGTTTTACAGCACAGTTAGGCTCGTTGATGTGCACACAGTTATTGTACTGGCACAGGTGCAGCTTATCGCGCATTTCAGGAAAATAATGAGAAAGTTCTTCCTTCTCAAGGCCGGTTATGGCCAGCTCGCGAATGCCGGGTGTATCAATGATTCTGCCGCCGGCAGGCAGGTCATACATGGTGGCAAAAGTGGTAGTGTGCTGCCCTTTGCCGCTCCATCCACTTAAATCCTGTGTTTTTAAATTCAGCCCCGGCATCAGCAAATTGATAAAAGAAGATTTGCCCACGCCGCTATGGCCGGATATGAGGGTGATCTTATCTTTTAAAATTTCTTTCAATTCTTCCACACCTTTATTTTCCTGCACGCTGATGGGATATACCTGATACCCGATGGCCTGGTACATTTCCGATGTGGCTGCAAATTTTTCCGGATCTTTCTTTTTAAAAAGATCGGTTTTATTAAATACGATAATAGCAGGCACGTGATACATTTCACACACCACCAGAAAACGGTCAATAAAACCCTGGGAAGTTCGGGGATCTCTTAGCGTGGCTACCAGCAAAGACTGATCGAGATTGGCCGCAATAATATGCTGCTGGTATTTTACCCGCGGTGACTGCCGGTTGATGTAATTGCGGCGCGGCAGGATGCTGGTAATAACAGCCGTTGTCTCGTTTTCATCCTCTATTTCAATTTCCACCTCATCACCCACAGCAATGGGGTTGGTGCTCGTAATGTCATCTATCTTAAACACACCCTTTATGCGGGCATTGTGCATATGGCCCTGCTCGTCTTTTACAACGTACCAAATTCCGGTGGATTTATATACGAGTGCTTTCAAGGAGGATTATGAATTACGAATTATAAATTACGAATTATGAATTATCCTTTCTCCCAATCTATGATCCATGAACTATGAACTATAAACCATGAACTACACCGCCACATTAAACTCCCTTAACGCATCGTTCAGACTGGTTTTAAGGTCTGTGCTGGCTTTGCGTTTGCCAATAATAAGTGCACAGTTGACGTGATACTCGCCTGCGGGGAATTTTTTTACATAGCTGCCGGGTATTACCACGCTGCGCGCGGGTATGCGGCCTTTGCTTTCAATAGCCACGGAATTGCTTACATCAATAATGCGGGTGCTTTTGGTAAGCACCACGTTGGCACCCAGCACTGCTTCTTTTTCTACAATTACGCCTTCTACCACAATACTGCGGCTACCCAAAAAGCAGCCATCTTCAATAATTACAGGGCTTGCCTGCAGGGGCTCCAGCACACCTCCAATGCCAACACCACCGCTCAGGTGCACGCCCTTTCCTATTTGGGCGCAACTGCCTACAGTTGCCCAGGTATCTACCATAGTGCCTTCACCTACGTAAGCGCCAATGTTTACATATGAGGGCATCAGTATTACGTTTCTGCCCAAAAAAGAACCATAGCGCGCAACGGCGTGTGGCACTGCACGTACGCCCTGGGACTCGTAATCTTTTTTCAGAAGCATCTTGTCGTAAAATTCAAACGGGTCCACATCCCATTTTTTCATAGGCTGAATGGCAAAATACATCAGTATGGCCTGCTTTACCCATTCATTTACCTGCCATTTGCTTTTTTTATTCTCTGCCACGCGCAGGCGGCCTTTGTCCAGTTCTTCAATAACCGCGTGTACGGCATCGCTGTATTTTTTGTCTTTCAAAAGCTCTCTGTCGGCCCATGCCGCGTTAATAAAATCCTGCATACTTCCTGTTTAAAGGTTTCAAAGATAAGAAACTAAAGTATTCATGATTTTAAATTTAATCATTCAAAAACTCAAAAAATGCAGTTATAACAGGGTTTCTGCCATCAATGCTGCATTTCAAATCCGTTTATCTTTGCCTGCAATGAATATTGGTTTTGATGCAAAGCGGGCTTTTCACAACAGCACGGGGCTGGGCGTGTACAGCAGGGTTTTACTCACCCTGCTGGCGCAGCACTTTCCAGAGCATGAATATTTTTTGTTCAATCCCCGCCCCGGAAATTTATACCAGCCCACAGGCCCTCATGTGCATGAAATACAGCCGCAGAAAACCATTCATAAAATTTTAAAAGGCGCCTGGCGCAGCCGCTGGGTTATAAGCGATGTACAAAAACTGGGTATTGACCTGTACCACGGCCTGAGCCATGAAATACCGGTAGGTATTGGCAAAACGGGCACGGCTTCGGTTGTAACCATACATGATATGTTCCCGGAAATATATCCTGGCAATTTTAAGCCTATAGACTTAAAGATCTACCGCGCTAAAACACGCTATGCCTGTACACACAGCACCCGTATACTGGCCATAAGCCACGAAACCAAAAAACATATTGTTGGCATTTACAATATTGACCCGGAAAAAATTGATGTGATCCATCAAAGCTATGATCCTGCTTTTGACAGCATGGCAACTGCAGAACAAAAGGCCCTGGTAAGAAAGAAATACAATTTACCGGCCGAGTATTTTCTGCACGTAGGCACGATCATTGAGCGCAAAAACCTGCTGAATATTTGTAAAGCCATCAACCTGATCAAAAACGAGATCAATACGCCCTTAGTGGTAATTGGCAATGGCAAAGAATATAAGGAAAAAGTGAAGGCCTATCTTACAGAAAAAAAACTGGGGCACAGGGTCATTTTTCTTTCAGATGCATTAGCGGCTGCCGGCGACAGTCCATTTATTGCCGCAGAAGACATGCCCGCTATTTATCAAATGTCGAAGGCCATGATCTATCCCTCGTTTTACGAAGGCTTTGGAATACCCGTGGCAGAAGGGCTGGCAAGCGGTGTGCCGGTGATCACTTCAAATACATCCTGCCTCCCCGAGGCAGGTGGCGATGCCGCATTGTACGTGAGCCCCGGAAGCCCGGAAGAGATGGCCGAAGCTTTCAGAAAAATTTACAGCGATGCGCAACTGGTAGCAAGCATGCGCGAAAAAGGATTTGAGCACGTGAAAAAATTTGAACAGGAGGCCTATGTAAAGGCGGTGATGAACATGTACCATAAAACCCTGAACCTTGCGTAAACAAAGTTTTAAGCTATGACAGAAAAAGAAAAAATGATCGCCGGTAAACCTTACATGGCATCGGGCGCTGAGCTGAAAGCCGAACGGACACAAGTGCGCCTTGCCCTGCAACAACTCAACACCTCTGGCCCTGAAGATGAAAAAAAGAGAATAGAACTTTTGAAAGAAGTGGTTCCCAATCATGGCGGCAATCTTTGGATAGAGCCGCCGTTTTATTGTGATTACGGCTACAATATACTGGCGGGTAAAAATGTTTACTTCAATTACAACTGTGTGGTGCTGGATGTGTGCCCCGTAACCATTGGCGATAATTGCATGTTTGGCCCGTCTGTGCAAATTTATACACCCCTTCATCCCATGAACGCGCAGGAACGCGCCACATTAATTGAGTACGGCAAACCCATCGCTATTGGCAACGATGTGTGGGTGGGCGGTAATGTTACCATTTTGCCCGGTGTAACCATTGGCGACCGCTGCGTTATTGGCGCCGGCAGCGTGGTTACAAAAGACATTCCTGCTGACAGCTTTGCCGCGGGCAACCCTGCCAAAGTGATCAGAAAGATTGAAGAAGTTTAATACCGCTGCTGGCAGCGTTCGCAATAAAAGCTGCGCCGGTTGGTTTTGCCCAAATGTTGTAGGCTGACAGGGCCGCTGCAATTGGGACATTTTTTTTTGGTGTGTATCAGCCAGTTCTTTTTTAAAACGAATTCTTTTTTCCATTTATAAAAATCAAAAGAATAATTACGGGCTTCATCAACAAGCTGCTTCAATTTTTTGGGAGGCATTTTCCCCACTTCGCTCAGCGGGTGCACGCCAATACGAAAAAGCACTTCATTTTTAATAATGTTGCCCACCCCGGAAAAAACCTGCTGGTCAAGCAGCGCATCGCACGCTAACATTGCAGGCTGCGCTTTTAGCTTTTTTCTTGCCAATGCGGCATTCCATTCATCACTCATCACATCGGCCTGCCAGTCAATAGCGCTTAAAAATGCATCATCCACTATTTTTACCGAGCAGGTATAGAAATACAGGTCACCGTTGGTAAACTTTAAATGCAGGCGAATGCTTTTGTCGGGCCGTATGAGTTCATCAATACTGTAGGAACCCCACAAAAGAAAATGAATTCTTACAACCGTACCCTTCAGCACAATAAAAAACTGCTTGCCCCAGCTTTTAAACTCAACAATGCTTTTCCCCGCCATGGCTTCCATATCTATTTTAGCATTGCCGTTTGCCTGCTGTATTTTTTTCCGTTTGAATTTTTGTACGGCTTCTTTCAGTATCACGATGCTGGGTCCTTCAGGCATAAAAAGTATTTTAACAGCTATTACAATTGATATGCCGAAACACCCGGCCTCTGCCCTCGGGCCTAAATTGTATCTTTGCCGCATGGAATTATTTGCAGAATCGCTTACTCACTATAAAAGGCTGTTAACGAAGGAAGTTAGGGTTGGCAACCTGTTGATCGGCAACAACCACCCTATTTGCATACAAACCATGACCACCACCGATACCATGGATACAGAAGCCACCGTGGCGCAAACCATCCGTTGTATTGAAGCCGGCGCCGGGCTGGTGCGCATTACGGCGCCCTCAAAAAAAGAAGCGGAAAACCTGCTGAACATTAAAAATGAACTAAGAAACCGCGGCTACGATGTGCCGCTCATCGCTGATATTCATTTTACACCCAATGCCGCAGAAATTGCCGCCCGTATTATTGAAAAAGTGCGCGTGAACCCTGGTAATTATGTAGACAAGAAAAAGTTTGAACAGATTGAATATACCGACGCGGAATACCTGGAAGAGATTGAAAGGATCAGGGAGCGGTTTACGCCGCTGATAAAAATTTGTAAAGAGTACGGCACGGCCATGCGCATTGGCACCAATCATGGCAGCCTTAGCGATCGTATTATGAGCCGCTATGGCGATACGCCCATGGGAATGGTGGAAAGCGCCATGGAGTTTTTACGGGTTTGCCGCGATGAGAATTACCACCAGATCATTTTAAGCATGAAAGCCAGCAACCCGCAGGTGATGGTACAGGCTTACAGGCTGCTGGTGAAAACCATGCACGATGAGTTTGGCGAAATTTATCCGCTGCATTTAGGCGTAACCGAAGCCGGCGACGGTGAGGAAGGGCGCATCAAATCGGCAGTGGGTATTGGCACATTACTGGAAGACGGCATTGGCGATACCATTCGTGTTTCGCTTACTGAAGACCCCGAATTTGAAATTCCCGTGTGCCGGGATATTGTGAAGAGGTATTTTAAAGTTGATAAGGAAGAGGCCCTGCCAACCGTTCAACCAATCAACCTGTTGACTGCAAAATACAACCCCTTTCAATACACAAAGCACACCACCCGGCCGGTTGCCAACATAGGCACCGGGCATGTACCAGTGGTGATTGCAGATTTGAGCAAAGCAGGCAGCATCTCTCCCCAAAGCCTGCTAAGCATTGGGTACAGCTACGATGAGGCCCTGGATAAATGGCATATTGCCGATGCGGCCGCCGATTATTTTTATGTAAATGATCAAAACATAGGCTTTGAGCTGCCCGGCATGCTGAAAGTGATCATGCCACATAAGCAATGGTTACAAAATCAAAAAGCACAAACATTCCCTATTTATAGCCTGGAGCATTTTATTACCGAAACACAAGTGCACGCTTTGCTGAACTTTGTAATGGCGGATTGTTATAGCCGGCAAAGTAAAGACCATGAGCTGATAGATGCATTAAAAGATAAAACCAACGTGGTATTGTGCCTGAGCAGCACCAACAAAAATGCCATGCAATCCGTACGCCGCATGTGTATGGCATTGCAGGAAAAGAACATCCATCATCCCATTGTTTTCATCACAGACAGCAACTGGCAAACTGCCGATGAACACCTGATCCATTACGCTACCGAAACCGGCGCTTTGTTCTTAGATGGTTATGGTAACGGCATTTGCCTGGGCATGACGCAAGGCAGTTATGACGCTTTTGAATCTTCGGGATTGCAGACAAGCGGCAGAACCTATGCCACACCAACTGCCGGTGGCCGTGTGGCAGCTTTTCTTAATAACACGGCTTTCAATATTCTTCAGGCCACGCGTACACGTATTTCAAAAACGGAGTACATCAGTTGCCCCTCGTGCGGCCGCACACTGTTTGATTTGCAGGAAACCACGCAAAAGATCCGGGCGGTTACCAATCACCTTAAAGGCGTGAAGATTGCTATTATGGGTTGTATTGTAAATGGTCCCGGCGAAATGGCCGACGCTGACTTTGGCTATGTAGGCAGCGGCCCGGGCAAGATCACGCTTTATAAAGGCAAAGAAATTGTAAAGCGGAATATTGACAGCGACATTGCCGTGGATGAGCTGATCAGCCTTTTAAAAGAATACAATGCGTGGGTAGAACCTTAGGCCGTATATTGCGTAGAAATTAACGATCTTGAACAGCAGATTTTTTCTTCGCATTTTTACAGCGGTTGTGCTGGTTTATTTTACCGGCATGGCATTACAAAGCAAGCCGATCATGTTTATTTTTAAGCCGCTGCTTGTAACCACTTTGTTGCTTTACTTTATTGCTGCTACAAAAAATATTGCATCACGTATAAAAATACCGGTAGCCCTGGCCCTGGTATTTTCAGTGGCCGGCGATACACTGCTGATGTTTGGCCGGGACGAAATATTTTTCCTTTGCGGTCTTGCCGCATTTTTAATTGCACATGTATTTTACATCATTAGTTTTCACATTATAAAAATTACTGAAAACGTTGAAGGCAGGTGGCAATGGGCAGTGCTGGTAGCTATTTACTATTTCTTTATCATCAGCATATTAATGCCCGGCCTGGGCCAAATGAAAATACCCGTGCTAATTTATGGCCTTGTTATCAGTTTTATGCTGCTGGTAGCCATGCTGCTTTACGATATGGAAGACAATAAAACAGCGCGTTACATTCTAACCGGCGCTGTATTTTTTGTACTGTCAGATTCGGTACTTGCCATAAATAAATTTCACCGCCCGCTTTTAATGGGCGGCTGGCTGATCATGACTACTTATATTGCTGCGCAATACCTGCTGGTAATGGGATTAGCCAGATATATTGTACAAACAAAGAAACCTTAAGATTTACCAAAAGTTCATCTTATATCACCACGGTTTTGTGGCTTATTGTTTAATTTTAGTTCCTATAAACTATTCACACTATAAAATTTGATTTATGCAACTACTAAACGAATTAAGAAAAGAATTAGAACAGGAATATCAGATCACAAGAAAATTTTTTGAAAGATATCCTGAAGATAAAAACGATTACAAGCCCCACGAAAAAAGTATGGAAATGTTGCCGTTGGCCGTACATGTGGGAGAAGTATTTGGCTGGCCCGGCTTTATGATACACACTGATGAAGTTGATTTTGCAAATGCCCCCGAGCGCCCGAAAGTTGAAACCAAGGAAGACCTTTTAAAATTTCTTGATGACAATTATCAGAAAAGTAAAGAAGTGCTGGAAACTGTTACGGTAGAACAATTACAGCCAAGATGGGCTTTAAAGTACAACGGCCAGGAGCTGGCATCGTGGACGAAGTATGAAGCCATCCGCCACTCCCTGAACCAGGCCACGCACCACCGGGCGCAACTGGGCGTGTATTACCGCTTAAATGATATTCCGGTGCCGCCAAGCTACGGCCCCAGTGCAGATGATGAATCATTCTAAAAAACAATGCAGCCCCGTTATTTTTGCGGGGCTGTTTTTTTATTTTATTTAAACATGGTATTCTTTTTACCTACCGGCTTGCGAGACAGTTTTCCCTGCGGCAGCGGCGTTTCTTCTGTATAAGGATTGGGCGTTTGCGCTAATTCCGGCGGAAAAGCATCTGTACCGGCTTCTGCGTGATCATCCAATTCGGCTGTCTCGCTCAGCTCCGATGGCTGCATGACCGGCGCCGGAATGATGGGCTCTTTCTTTGCAGGAATTTTCTTTGTTGCCTTAGCTTTTGATGCTGCTTTTTTTGGCGCAGCCTTTTTTGGCGACGCTTTTTTAATTGCCGCTTTTTTTACTGCTGTCTTTTTCGAAGCTGTCTTTTTAGAAGGCGTTTTTTTGGCAGCGGCTTTTTTTGCTGCTGTCTTTTTTACCGCTGTTTTTTTTGAAGTGCTTTTTTTAGCGGCGGCCTTTGATGCTTTTGCCATATTAAATGATTTGAAGATCAAAAGAAGTAAACTAACCCTGAAGCATTTTCAAAAAACATACCACAAAGCCACCATGCGCCAAAGGCATAAGGGTATTACAGAACATTTAAATAATATCTGATAAATTTGCTCCTCGCTATTTAAACAAACTTTATGCAGCAAGTAGATTTTCTTGTTATTGGCACCGGCATTGCAGGGTTGACGTATGCTTATAAGATGGCCAATAAATTTCCCGATAAAAAAGTACTGGTACTCACAAAATCAGCCGCAGATGAAACCAATACCAAATATGCGCAGGGCGGCGTGGCCGTGGTGTATGACCGGGAAAAGGACAGTTTTGAAAAGCACATACAGGATACGCTGATTGCCGGCGACGGCCTTTGCAACGAAAAAATTGTTGAAATAGTAGTAACGGAAGGACCCGACAGAATTGAAGAACTGATCTCACTGGGAACTAATTTTGACAAGAGCGAAGGCGGCGATTACAAACTTGGCAAAGAAGGTGGCCACAGCGAATTTCGCATCCTTCATCATAAAGACATTACCGGCTGGGAAATGGAAAGGGCGCTGCTGGAAGCTGTTTACAAGATACCCAACATAGAAATTATTAAACATTGCTTTGTAATCGACATCATTACACAGCACCATCTGGGTTACCTGGTAAGTAAGGCAACGCCTGATACGCGCTGCTATGGCGTTTACGCCCTCAATCTTGAAACCAACGAAATTGAAACCATTCTTTCCAATCATACATACCTGGCTACCGGCGGCAACGGGCAGGTGTACCGCACCACTACCAACCCCGGTATTGCCACCGGGGACGGCATCAGCATGGTGTACCGTGCCAAAGGGCGCATCGAGAACATGGAGTTCATACAATTTCATCCAACGGCATTGTACGAGCCCGGGCTGGCGGGCCAGGCCTTTTTAATTACCGAAGCGGTGCGTGGCGATGGCGGCATTCTGCGCAATAAAAAAGGCGAAGCATTTATGGAGCGCTATGATGAGCGAAAAGACCTTGCCCCGCGCGATATTGTGGCAAGAGCCATTGATAATGAAATGAAGGTAACCGGTACCGAGCATGTGTGGCTGGACTGCCGCCATTTTGAGCTGGAACAGTTTACCGGGCATTTCCCCAACATTTATGAGAAATGTAAAAGCATTGGTATTGACATTACAAAAGATATGATACCCGTGGCGCCTGCCGCTCATTACAATTGCGGCGGCATTAAAGTAGATGAATGGGGCTGCACTTCCATCAGCAATTTATACGCCGTGGGCGAATGTGCGAGCACAGGCCTGCATGGCGCCAACAGACTGGCAAGCAATTCACTGCTGGAAGCGATGGTGTTTGCGCACCGCTGTTTTGTACATGTTGCTGCAAAGGTGGAAAACAGTCTCAATAATGCGTCGGACCATTTCCCTAACATACCGGCATGGAACGCAAAAGGCACCACCGATCCGAAAGAAATGATCGTGATCACACAAAGCCTGAAAGAGCTGCGCCAGTCTATGAGCGATTACGTGGGCATTGTACGCAACAATTACAGGCTGCAGCGCGCTGCGCGCCGCATTGATATGCTTTGGGAAGAAACCGAGGAGCTTTACCGCAAAGCAAAAGTTTCGCCGCAATTGCTGGAGCTGCGCAACCTCATCACGATCGGGTACCTCATTATCAAAGGCGCCATGTTTCGCCAGGAAAGCCGCGGGCTGAACTTTAATACAGATTACCCTGAAAAAAGCGCGCTAATACAAAACATTGTTTTGTAAAATACTGGCAGGTTGCCGGTTTATGTAATGTGAACGTGGTGACCAACGCATTTCATTAAAAAAAATGTACTACATCTTATATTCCATATTATACCTTTTCTCACTGCTTCCGTTAAGGCTGATCTATGTGGTTTCAGACTTCTTTTACGTGCTGGTATATTATCTCATCGGTTACCGTAAAAAAGTAGTGATGCAAAACCTGCTGATCGCTTTCCCCGAAAAAACACAAAAAGAGCGCACCCGTATTGCAAAAGATTTTTATCACAGGTTCATTGATTCAATGCTTGAAACAGTGAAATTGCTTTCAGCACCCGACCGGTTTTTTGAAAAACGCTTCACCGGCAACTGGGAACTGCTGGATTCATTTTACAACAGTGGCAAGGCCGTACAGCTTCACCTGGGGCATACGTTTAACTGGGAGTGGGGCAATATTCAATTACAAAAAAAGATCCGCTACCAGGTTCTGGGAGTGTACATGCCTATTAGTAATCCCGCGTTTGACAGATTGTTTCAAAAACTAAGACGCCGCAGCGGAACAAAACTTTTAAGCGCCCATAACATGGCAAAAGATTTTTTGCCTTATCGGGGCACACGTTATTGCCTGGCGCTTATTGCAGACCAAAGCCCGGCAAGAATGAACAATGCCCGCTGGCATAATTTTTTCAACCGCAAGACAGCTTTTACAACTGGCCCTGCCAAAAACGCGGTTAAGAATGATACGATCGTGATTTTTGCGGCCATTAACAGGCCCAGGCGCGGCTATTACCAGGTAACATTTTCAGTGGCTGAAACCAGGGCTGCCGTTGCTTCAGAACAGGAGCTGACAGAGAAATTTGTACGATACCTGGAGGATGTGATCCGCAGCAATCCGCCCATGTGGTTGTGGAGCCACCGCCGTTGGAAACACGAATGGAAGGAAGGGGAAGATTAATTAGGTTTAAAAAGGTTTGACGGTTTAAAAATCAAACTCCTGCAATCCCCGGTTGTTGTGAGGCTTTCTGCCCAGGTGTTCGTATGCCTTATGAGTTACTTCGCGGCCGCGGGCTGTGCGTTGTAAAAAGCCTTCCTGTATTAAAAACGGTTCGTACACTTCTTCAATCGTACCAGGTTCTTCGCTTACAGCCGTGGCTATGGTAGAAATGCCTACCGGCCCTCCTTTAAATTTTTCGATGATCGCAAGCAGTATCCGGTTGTCCATATCATCTAGGCCATATTCATCCACGTTTAGCGCTTTAAGGGCGTGTTGTGTAATGCCAATGTCAATGGTTCCATCGTTGAGCACTTGTGCAAAATCTCTTACCCGCCGCAGCAGTCCATTGGCAATGCGTGGTGTAGCGCGGCTGCGGTTGGCAATTTCTTTAGCCGCCTCCGGCGATATGGCAACGCCTAAAATTTGTGCGCTGCGCATGATGATCTTTTGTAGCGTATCGGCATTGTAATATTCCAGGCGGGATTTAATGGCAAATCTTGAAAGCAGCGGCGCGGTAAGCAGGCCGCTGCGCGTGGTAGCGCCGATTAAAGTAAAAGGATTGAGCGAAAGCTGTACGCTGCGGGCATTGGGGCCGCTGTCAATTAAAATATCCAGCCGGTAATCTTCCATGGCGGCGTAAAGGTATTCTTCCACCACGGTGCTCAGGCGGTGTATTTCATCTATGAACAGTACATCGCGAGGTTCCAGCGAGGTGAGCAGACCGGCGAGGTCGCCTGGCTTTTCAATAACGGGGCCGCTGGTTTCTTTAATATTTACTTCCAGTTCGTTGGCCACAATGCGGGAGAGCGTGGTTTTTCCCAATCCTGGCGGGCCATGAAAAAGAATATGATCCAGCGCTTCGCCCCTGATGCGGGCGGCTTTGATAAAGATGCGAAGGTTTTCAATCAATTGCGGTTGCCCTGCAAACTCTACAATGCTGGAGGGCCTGATGGTATTTTCAAAGTCCTTATCACCGGGGCTTAATCCCTGTTTGTCTTTATTTAAATTGGGGTTGCTCATGCAGGTGTAAAGGTAAGAGAAACTTGCAGGAAGGCATGAAGCGTATGCAGGGCTTGGTTATGAAAATAAAGGTTAGTATTTTTAGGGGAGCGATTGTTTGTAGCCATAATGAAACTAATGAAAAAAGCTCCACCGAAGCAGAGCTAAGAAATTCTTCGGCTTATAGCCTTATTGTGAATTGTCTTTCAAAACGAATATAAAGTAAAAAACCATAAATAACTAAAATATGAGCAAAATTTTAGGTCTTGACCTAGGTACAAATAGTATTGGATGGTCGATAAGAAATACTTTTCTGACGGGAAATCAAACTGAAAAAGTTGGAGTAATCACTTTCAATAAAGGTGTTGGAAATAGCAAAACAGGCGAATATTCCTATGCTGCGGAACGAACCAAGAAACGTTCTACCCGACGGCTGTATCAGTCAAGAAAATACAGGCTTTGGGCGACGTTGGAAGTGTTGATTAATGAAGGTTATTGCCCGCTAACCATTGAAGCGCTCAATAAATGGAGATACTACAGTAAAGAGGAATCGTCTAAAAATAAAAATGGCGGAAGGATTTATCCTAAAGATGAGGTGCTTTTTGAGCAATGGATAAAAATGGATTTTGATGGTGATGGAAAGCCCGATTATAAAAGCCCCTATCAATTAAGACGATTACTTACAGAAGAAGAATTTGATTTTACTAACGAAGTTGACCGATTCAAATTGGGCAGAGCGCTGTATCATATTGCCCAACGCAGAGGTTTCAAAAGCAGCCGAAAAGGAAGCGATGATGTAAAAGAGAATGCTGACGGTGCAGATGTTGATTTACAATATTCGGAAAAGAAGAAGAATAAAGAATTGATTGCTCAGTTTGAAAAATATCCTGATGCAAAAACTGTTGGAGCATTGTTCGCTTATTTGGAAGATGATGGTATTCGCATCAGGGAGAATATGACACAGTACGCTATCAGAGAAAATTACAAAGAAGAAATAAACATCATTTTCAATTTTCAACAATTACCGGTTGATGGAAATCTTTATAAAAGTTTGGTGGAAACGAGTAAGAATAAAAACGATGGAGCAATTTTCTATAAACGTCCGCTTCGTTCGCAAAAAGGATTGATTGGTCTTTGTACTTTAGAGCAAGAAAATCGCATTGACCCGAAAACCAAAAAGCCCTTTCAGGTGGGGAAATATCGAGCGCCCATAAGTCATCCGAGCTTTGAATTAAACAGAGCCTGGCAATTTTTAAATAATATCAAGTACAGAGAAGAAACAGAGCAAGGAAGACCCAATAAACCTTTAAGTCTCGATTTAAAACAAGAAGTTCTTGAAGAAAAATTCTTTAGAAAATCGAAAGCCTATTTTCCTTTTTCAGAGATTTCTGACTTTATAAAAAAGAAAGGTTTTAAATGGCAATTGAATTATAAACCAAAACAAACAGTAACTGGCTGTCCCGTGTCTGCAAGATTGAAAGATATTTTTGGTGATGATTATTTGAATATAAAAATCGAAAAAGCAGCTTCTCCAAAAGATAAAAAGGATTATTACGATATCTACGACATTTGGCATGTATTGTTCTCATTTGAAGATCAGGAATTTGTTTCAGACTTTGCAGCGGAAAAATTAAAACTGGATACGGATAAAGTAAAGCAATTTGTGTACGCCTGGAACGCATTGCCGGTGGGCTATGGAATGTTGAGCATTAATGTCATTGAAAAAATAAATCGGTTTTTATTGAAAGGCTTGCCTTATACCGAATCTGTTCTTTTAGCCAATCTTCCATCGTTGGTTGGTGAAGAAAAATGGCAACAACACGAAACTGATTTTTTAAATAACATCAACCACATCATACAAGAGAACAGGGAGCAAAAACACATCATACAAGTTGTAAACAGCCTCGTTTCAAGATACAAGAGCCTTGATCAAACGTTCGGATATAAAGATGAAACCTATGTATTGGATGATAGCGATATACAGGATATAACAGATGCTATTTTAGAACATTACGGTGATAACGTTTGGCTGGCGAAAGAAAAAAATGATGCTGATGCAATCTTTTCAATAGTGAAAGATTGCTACCAAGCGTTCTTTAGAACAAAAGGATTGGAAAGAGTGGACATAAATGGCGAAAGATACTTTCGCATACAGTCAGATAGTAAATCTTTTTTCAAATCTGACTCGGGCTTTTACCGTCAGCCTAAATTAAAAGATACGCTAGCCGATTATGCAGCAGAAATCTTAAAGATGGATACGGATAAACTTAAAAAGATTTACCATCACTCAGATATTAGCACTTATGCACCCGCAATGCCCAATGATAACGGAGATATAAAAATGGGCAGCCCAAAGACTGGATCTTTCAAAAACCCAATGGCAATGCGTACTCTACAGGAGTTAAAAAAGTTGCTGAACTATTTAATTGAAACCAACCAGATTGATAGCGAAACAAGAGTGGTGGTGGAGGTGGGTAGGCAATTGAACGACGCCAACAAACGCTGGGCAATTGAAGCATGGCAAAAGCAAAGAGAGGCGGAGAATATAGAGTTTGCTGCGGCAATAAGTGAACTACTTATCAAAAATGGCGCTCAAGCCGATCCTCAAAATGAATCTGATATTGACAAGATGCGTTTATGGTATGAGCAAAATGGAGAGGAGTCCATTCCTGAAATCTCTGAAACCAAAAAAGAAATTAAAGGTATTAGGTGGTCTGAAAGCAGGAAGCAATCCTATAAAGACATTGTGGCAAAGAAAACACATATTGAAAAATATAGGCTTTGGCAGGAACAAAAATGTATTTGTCTTTACACCGGAAAAATAATTTCTTTAAGTGATTTGTTTGATTCCAATGTAGTAGATTTTGAGCATACTATTCCACGTAGCAAATCTTTTGATAATTCTCTGGCAAACAAAACAGTTGCCTTTATGAGTTACAATCGAACAGTAAAGAAAAATAAAATTCCCTATCAATTGCCCAATAAAGATTACGCTGATTTATTGGATAGAATAAACCCTTGGGAAGAAAAGGTAGAACGGATCAAACAACAGATTGATTTTTGGCGAATGAAATCAAAAAAGGCGGGTGATAAAAATTGGAAAGATGATGCTATCAAGCAAAGGCATCTTTGGCAAATGGAATTGGAATATTGGAGTGGAAAAGTAGAGCGGTTTAAAATGCAGAATATTACTTCCGGTTTCAAAAACAGCCAATTGGTAGATACGCAGCTTATCTCTAAATATGCATTTCATTATCTGAAAACATACTTTGAAAAAGTAGATGTGCAGAAAGGGGCGGTAACTGCAATATTTAGAAAAATATACGAGTTGCAGCCGCAAAATTTTGATGAAAAGAAAGATAGAAGCAAGCATTCGCATCACGCCAAAGATGCTACGGTGCTTACTTTTATACCTATTGCTTCCAAAAGAGATGAGATTCTGAAAAGTTATTTTGAAGATCTTGAAAATAATAAACGATTCGCAACACTAAAACCCTATCCGGGCTTTTCTATCAAGTATATTTTTGATATTGATGATACGGTTTTGATAAATAGCTTAAACAATATTCAGTTTCTCTCAAAAGCCAAAAAACTGGTTAGAAGAAGAGGAAAAGTACAATTTATTGAAGGCACAAATATTGTCAAAGTGGCTACTGGAGATAGTATACGTGGGCAGCTACATCAGGAGACCTTTTACGGTGCAGTGAAGCCTGCCAAGCTGGATGAAAACGGCAAAATGCAAAAAGATGAGAACGGAAATTTTATACAGCAAGATAAAATAAAATATACCATTCGAGTTCCTTTTCAATACAAAAGCAAACCCGATACACCTGGATTTAAAACATTTGAAGAAATAGAAAAGCAGGTAGTAGATGAAGGATTGAAAAAACAAATCAAGCAGCAAATTGAAAAAGCAGGAGGGTTAAAAGAAGCTTTTGAAGAAGGCATTTTTATGTTTGATAAAAGGGAAACAAGGTCAATAAAATACGCCACATCCGCATATGGGCAAGTGTTTCAGAACCTTTACAAATTAAAAAACATACTTATCTGTCGTCGAAAGAATATAAGCAACATTACTATGCAGCCAATGCCACCAACAGCTATTTTGCTTTATACGAAGACAAAGAAAAAACTAAAAAAGATTTTGACTTCAGAAATTTGATGGAAGTAGCGCAGTCATTAGCCATTGATGATATCAAAGATGAGAAAGATTTATTTGCTCCATTTATTACTATCCAAAAAGGTAAGGTAGAAAAGCAACTGGATTTAAAATATATTTTGAAGCCTGGAGCAAGAATAATTTTTTTAAAGGATCATGAAAGTAAAGATGAGTTAACGCAATCAGATATTTTTAATAGATTTTATATTTATACAAATTTTGAGAAAAATGGCAACTCAGCAAGGCTAAATTTCAAATATCACGTGGAAGCGAGGCCTAAAACTGAAATCAAAGATGAATATACGGAATCAGAAATAGATTGGGAGAAACCTAAACCTACCCTGCGATTTGGTTATGGGAAATATGATTTTTTAGTAGAAGGGTATGATTTTGATGTGATGATGGATGGGGTAATTAAAATAATTGAAGAATGATCAAACGCACCCTATACTTCGGCAATCCCGCTTGGCTTAAAACCAAAAACGAACAACTACTGATTGAGTTGCCTGATACGGGCGAGGTGAAACAGGCGGCCATAGAAGATATAGGCCTTGTCATTTTAGACCATCAGCAAATCACGATAACTCAATCAGTACTGGCAAAACTGCTGGCTAATAATTGTGGGCTGATCACCTGCAACAATACCCACCACCCTACAGGCTTGCTGCTGAACCTTGATGGCCACACGTTGCAGAGCCAACGCTTTCAGGCACAAATTGAGGCCACAGTTCCGCTTAAAAAACAACTCTGGCAGCAAACAGTAGTTGCTAAGATCATCAACCAGGCCAGCCTTTTAAAATTGCGCAGAACTGAAAACAAATTCCTAATCAACCTGAGCAAACAGGTGCTAAGTGGCGATAGCAGTAATTGTGAAGCGCTGGCAGCCAATTACTACTGGAAAAATCTTTTTCCCGAATTTTTAAATTTTAAACGCTTTCGTGAAGGGGCACCGCCCAACAACCTGCTGAATTACGGTTATGCTATACTGCGTGCATTGGTAGCCAGAAGCCTTGTGGGAAGCGGACTGCTGCCTACGCTCGGCATCTTTCACCGCAACCAGTATAATGCCTATTGTCTGGCCGATGATATGATGGAGCCATACCGCCCCTATGTGGACAAGGTGGTTTGCCACATAGTACGCTCCCACGGAAAGTTTTTAGAAATGACGCCATCAATGAAGCAGCAACTACTGGGCATACCGGTAATGGATGTGATGGTTGATGGTGAAAAAAGCCCGCTGATGAATGCCGTGCAGCGCACCACCGCCAGCCTTGCCAAATGCTTTGAAGGAAAATCAAGAAAGTTGCTATTCCCGGTTATGGAAATGAATAATTGATCTTGTTTTATCCGCTCTTGAAATATGAAGGCTATGTTTGAACGATTAAACGCATACCGCATCATGTGGGTACTTGTCATGTTTGACCTGCCAACCGAAACGAAGCAGGACCGTAAAGTTTATGCAAAATTCAGAAAACAAATTTTAGACAATGGATTTTCCATGTTCCAGTTCAGCATGTACATCCGCCACTGCAGCAGTCGGGAAAACGCAGACGTACACATCAAACGCGTAAAAAATATTTTGCCGCCGAAAGGCCATGTAGGCATATTAAATATTACCGATAAACAATTTGGCATGATGGAAATTTTCAGGGGAAAAGAAATGATAGAAACACCCGCGCCTGTACAGCAGCTTGAACTTTTTTAATCTTTACAGTATGCAACGTTCAGATTTTATTAAGGGGATCATAGGATTTTTAGGCATTTCGGCCTTACCCGCATCTATGGTGAAGCAATACCACCGCTACTATCTTTTGCAAAGTTTTGTAAGAGGCTTTCGCTTTTACGAAGGCTTAAAGTTGTTAGATGAAATGCACGAAGGAGATTTACTGGAAATGTTGAGAGAACCTGCAAATGAATACGACCCGAAGGCTATTGAACAAAATACAATTCAGTTAATACAAAAACCTAAATAGGCGGTACAGAAACAAAAAAACGGGAATCTCTCCCGTTTTTTCATCCTGTTGACAACCTTAAACCCTTGTGTGATAAGGCCTTTGGCGAAACGTGTTGTCAAAGACCTAAGTTAAATCAAAAGCTGAAAGCAATTCACAACTACATCTATGACAAACACCCAAGCGATGGAGTTGTCAAAGACCTAAGTTAAATCAAAAGCTGAAAGCAATTCACAACTGAAAGCCGTTGAGAAAATAGTGCGTAAATGTTGTCAAAGACCTAAGTTAAATCAAAAGCTGAAAGCAAATTTAAGGAATGAACCATTTCACCTGGTCAAATGGCGGGCATACTTCGTGTGATAAAAGCGCTTATTCTTTAAATTCAGACTATTTTATCCGAATTATGGCCCGGTTTTTTGGCAATCCCGTTAAAAGTAAATAGGTTTGTTGCTCAGGCCTTTTAACAGCGCCGAGATCGTTCATAAATTATTAATCCCTCAGTACACATTACAAATGAAATGAGCCATTAGAATGCTTCACACCAACATAGTATGAATATTTTGGCGAATTCCATGTGACCATTAAAAACAAAAAATACACACATGAAAATTTACAACCTTTTATTTCTCACAACTCTTATTTATCTGTTCTTATCAGGATGCAAAACCACTAATGATTCTAACGAAGGACGGGCAAAAAAAAATGCAGAAATTACCGTAGACGGAACAGCGGAAAAAGCAGAAATCACCGCAGCGCCATTAGTACCCAAACCAGTTGGAGACAGGCCCCCTAAAAAACTCATTGTTGAACTGCTGACAACCGAAACCGAAGGTATTA
Organism: uncultured Niabella sp.; assembly: GCA_934486785.1. Taxonomy (GTDB): domain Bacteria; phylum Bacteroidota; class Bacteroidia; order Chitinophagales; family Chitinophagaceae; genus Niabella. Next base: position 281,852 of record CAKSQK010000001.1, read on the forward strand.
TTGCCGACAGTATAAAATATACTTTCTGGACATTTAATGATGTAGTGCCCGGAAGTTTTATACGTGTACGGGAAGGGGATGAAATAGAATTGCGTTTAAAAAACGCCGCAAACAGTGTATTGCCGCACAATATTGACCTGCACGCGGTAAATGGTCCAGGCGGTGGCGCTGAGGCCACTTTTGTTTCTCCGGGTAAAGAAGCTTCCTTTCATTTTAAAGCATTAAACCCCGGCTTATACGTGTACCATTGCGCTGCGCCGCCGGTACCTATGCATATTGCAAATGGCATGTACGGATTAATTTTAGTAGAGCCCGCGGGCGGGCTGCCTAAAGTTGACAGAGAATACTATATTATGCAGGGCGAATTTTATACAAAGGCGGGTGATACTGGCGTTCTTTCTTTTGATAATGATAAAGGAAATGATGAAAACCCTGATTATGTTTTATTCAACGGAAAAAAAGGGTCATTGCTGGGCAAAAATATGCTTCAGGCAAATGTGGGTGAAACGGTTCGCTTGTTTATTGGCAATGGCGGCCCTAACCTTGTTTCATCATTTCATGTAATTGGAGAAATATTTGATAAAGTATACGTGGAAGGTGGCAGCCTGGTCAACCATAACGTACAAACAACTTTAATCCCGGCCGGTGGAGCAGCTATTGTTGAGTTTACGGTTGAAACCCCTGGAGAGTACGTATTAGTTGACCATTCCATTTCCCGGGCATTTAATAAAGGCGCCATCGGCAAGCTGCACGTGACCGGTGAAAAAAATGATAAGGTTTTTAAAAAAATAAACTAAACACAACACCAAAATCTTCGCCTTCCAGATGGCGGTTATATTTAAAATACCTGTAGTTGTTTTACTGCTGTTGTTGTTTTCCTGTAAAGAAAAAGAAAGCAGTGAAAATATAAAAACCATACGTGATGAGGGTTTCACACCTCTCGAAACAAATACAAAAATGGTATTTATACCAGGTGGCAGTTATTTACCTTTTTATGGTTCAGATAAAAAAGAGGTAGCTGTACACCCTTTCCTCTTAGATGAAACCCCTGTAACCAACGAAGAATTCTTAGCTTTTGTAAAAGCAAACCCACGGTGGCAAAAGTCTTATGTAAAACGTGTATTTGCCGATTCACATTACCTTAGGGACTGGCCATCTGACCTGCAATTTCCCGAAGAACAAAATGCAGATGCTCCGGTATGCTTTGTATCATGGTTTGCCGCACAGGCGTATGCGCAAAGTGTAAAAAAACGTCTGCCTACTTTGGATGAATGGGAATTTGTTGCAATGGCTGATGAAAAGGATTATAATGCCCGTGATAAAAAAAGCTATTCTGATTATATTATAAGCCTTTATTTAAAAAAAGACAAACAACTGCAGCCGGTTAAAAACAGCCCGCCAAATGCATGGGGCGTTTATAACATGTTTGACAGGATTTGGGAGTGGACAGATGACTTTAATGCGGTTTTAACTACCGGAGACTCAAGAGAAGGAACTTATGATGATAAAGATCTATTCTGCGCCGGCGCTGCAGTAAATGCAACTGATATTCTTAACTACGCGGCTTTTATGCGGTTTGGCTTGCGAACAAGCCTGAAAGCAAATTATACGGTTAGCAACCTGGGGTTTCGCTGTGCGAAAGACACAAATATTATTACAAAATGAAAAGAGCTTTTATAATTCAGGTTTTCTTTTTGCTTTTTATTTCATGTACGCACCAAAAAGATAAAAACAAAGAACTTCCATCAGATTCAATTTTTAATCTGCAAAGTACATGGCAAAATCAAAACGGCGACACGCTGCAATTACAACAACTAAGAGGTAAAACACTTGTAGTCGTAATGATTTATACCAGTTGCAAAACGGCCTGCCCCATGCTGGTAGCTAACATGAAGAAAATTGAACAAAAAATTAAACCGCGCAATCTTGATAAAACTTCTCTGGTATTGGTTTCTATTGATCCGGAAACTGATACGCCCGAACGCCTGAAATTATTTTCAGAAACCAATCATATGAAAGCCGGGCATTGGATATTTTTAAGGAGCGATGAAAAGTCTACACAGGAGTTTGCAAATGTGCTGGCCATGAAATACAAAAAAATATCGCCGATAGATTTTTCACACTCTAATATTATCAGCGTCTTCAGTCCTGATGGCCAATTAAAAACCCAGGAGGAAGGCACGAATATAGAAACGGATAAAATAGCAGCTAAAGTAAATGAAACTATTGCAGCAAATAGCCAACTCCTTTAGGCGCATGCCTTCTTTATTATTTAGCGGGAACACTCGCCCATATATAGGCTCTTTCTATTTTAATTTCTGAAGCATAGGGATATCTTCGTATCAAATCAATCACTTTAAAACCGGCTTCTAACAACAGGTCCCTGATCTTCTCTATTTTGAACAGATAAAAATCAACGTCTACTTCTTCATTTAAAAATTGATCGAGGTGGATGATATCATCACCTATATGAAATGAAAGTAAAAAATCTCCGCCGCAATCCAGCACCCTGTAAACCTCATGGAAAGCCTGCCGCACCGCGTTGTAATTAAAATGAACAATAGAATAATAAGCAATGGCTGCACCCACGCTCCTGTCTGCATACTGAAGCGATAACATATCTCCCTGTTCAAAAGAAATACACGGGTTTTGATGCCTGGCAATCTCTATCATTTGCCCGGATATATCTATACCTGTTATGTTAGACAGACCTATAGTGTGTAAAAAACGGGTTGTCTGTCCGGGTCCGCATCCTAAATCAAGCACCTGGCCTTTAACCCTGTTTTCATGAGCAAATTCACGTAATAACATCCTGTCCAGGCGCTTGTGTACCAGCGCATCATTACACTTTTCATAATAAACTTTAGCCACCTTATCATAACAGGCAACCACATTTTCTTTATTATCCATGCACTTTATGAAAACTAATATTCGGATTAGGGCTTAAATGGTTTTCATGTTTACCGTATGCTAAGGTAAGCGGAATGTTTATAAATGTCTCATCCTGCCAATAATGATTTTCCCTTCATCTGTAAGCGATTGATAACCATTTGCTGAAATGGTATACACGTTGCGGTTAACGAGATCTATTTTCTCAGCAGTGGCCAAAACAACTGAGCTTCCCGCGGCTTTTACTTCAAATACCACGTTATTGGCAGCCTTCATGCTGAAGAACTCGTTTGCGGTTTTATAGTCAATGCCGGTAGCCACAGGTGTGTTATTGCCCTGTATGTAAAAGTCAACTTCAGGTACATCGGGTATAAAATTGGCAAAGCGTATTTTTACAGAATCTTCTCCCGCGTGGCGTGTGCTGTCGTGCAGCAGCACTGCTTCCATTTTGCTAAGCGTGTCAATCAAAAACAGGCTGTAAGCATGGCCTTCTTTTAAAGAGAAAGTAGTGGAGAGTAGCTTTGCTTCATTCCTGCGCTGGTAAACAGACAATGATCTGGTGCCCGGATGCGCTCTTAAGTAACCGGTATAAGATCTGTATTCAAAATTGTCTGGCGTAAGCCAGTTGGGCTCTAACTTGAAATAAAGATTTGACGCGCGCGGAGAAAAATGAACGATATTAAGATAAGCAACCGGAGGTAATGGATCTGATTTAACGCAGGATGAAATTGAAAATACCAATGCCACAAAAACAATTGCCCTGGTAATGCTTAAGATTTTCATACAATATTTTTTTAGGTTACTGAATAATGAACTATTATTCATTAAACCAAAAAATATGCGAAAATGCTACAATCAAAGGCAGTTTTTTAATAGCGGCTATGCAAAGCTAAGTGGCCTTAAAAGGCAATCCTTTGCCAGTTTCAGCAAACAATTTTAAACTGCCCGTAAACTGCTGCCATCCCTGCGTGCACAGGTTGTAGCATTCCACCTGCGGCGTAAGGCCCGAGTGTAAAAGCTGTAAATGCGTACCGTCATCTTTTGGGATGACCTCCCAGGCGATGGTTGTTCCAATCCATTCCCCATGTTTTCTCAGCTCAGGAATTTTGATCATTGAATCAATAACAAACCATGAAACCTGCGTGCCGGGAACTATTTCTTTTACACGAATGGTTTTAAAAACACTGGCGCCAAAGCGTACGGTGAACACGCTGTTTTTTTCATTTGCAGAGCCTTCAAACATTTCTGTCCACCACAAAGGAATTTGCAGGGTAAGGGCATTGAACACTTTATCAGGCGCAGCATTTATTTTTACCAGGCTTTTATAGTCTTCCATACAATTAAAATTTTTAGTGGCGAAGCTATGGCACGCAGCATTTCTGTTGCTTTTCCTAAGGCAAGAATTTATTGCCGGACATGAGGGAAAACAAAAGCTCCACTGCCAGTACAAGCAGGAAAAATACAAGTATGTATTTAACAGCAGTCTTGTTTTCACGATTGGTTACAACGGCCACTATTCCTAATAGAAACATAGCGCTGTATGGTTTTGCAAACAGCGCATCAGTGCCTGCCACACTCATATTTATGGCAGCGGCAGGCACAGCGTAGAATATGTCAGGATAAGAAAAAACGGTATTTGAAAAATGGTAGCAATAGGGCATTTTATAAGTTCTGTTATTTATTTTTATTGGTGCTTGTACCATTAGGGTCAAGCGTTACGGTTTGTATTTTTGATCCGTTGATGACATTGAAATAAAAGTCGCCGGCCTTGTGCTTTGTTCCCAGTATTTTTTGCAGGTTTACCGATAGCACCAATTCTTTATCAGCATTAAAATCCTGATTTGAGTGATCGTATTTTAAAAGCAGTTGAACGCTTCCGGGGTAGGAGAGCAATATGCTGCCATCCCAGATAAACTGGAAAGACTCAGCAGTGCCGCCACCCTTCACTTTCACGTCCAGTACATCGCCTTGCCTTTTTACTTCAATGATCTCAAAAGCATCTGTTGCATTTCTTTCCCTGTTGGCGGAAGTAAACAAATGCTTGTCCATTACCAGGTTGGCTTCAAGCCTTAGTGGCTGGTCATTTGCCGGTGCCTGCTTTTCTTTTTGACAGGCAGTAAAAAGAAGGGCAACCGCTATTATCATCAGGCCTTGTAATTGTTGTATTGTTTTCATGTGTTCAATTTTAAGAGGAATGATTGTACCGGAAATTATTTGCTTTGGCTTGAGTTTGTACCATCTGGGTTTAATACCACTGTTTGCATTTTTGACCCGTTGATCACATTAAAATGAAAATCCTGCGCCTTATGCTGATTGCCTAAAATTTTTTGCAGGTTCACTGCTACTGTCAGTTCCTTCGCGGCGTCAAAATCATCATTTGTATTGTCGTATTGCATAACCAGTTGTATGCCCATTGGGTAAGATTCCTGGATCAGGCCGTTCCATATAAACCGGTATGCCTCTGCGCTGCCGCCGCCTTTTACTTTTACTTCTAGTATTTCATTTTTTCTCACCACCTCCCTGATCTCAAAAACATTTGTTGCACTTCTTTCCTTTAAGGTAGCTGCAAACAGCTTTTTATCCATCATAAGGTTGGTTTCCATCTTGTAAGGTTGTGCATCGGCATTGTTATCTTTCTGGCAGGAAGTAAAAAGAACGGCCACGCAGGCCACTGCCAATAATACCGGTAAAAGTTTTTTTGTCTTCATGTTTTAGCGTTTTTATTTTTTTATAAATGGCTTTTTTTAATAAAACACCTGCAGGGGTGCAATTGCTACAATCGCTGTAATTATTTTAAAACAGCAGCCTGATCCTGATGCCGGAATTGAGCAGGTTTATTTTATCGTTTTGCAGGTTGCCTACGGGTATTTTCACAAACGGCTCCAGCAGTATTTTCTTATCGCTGTAAAATTTGTATTGCCTGCCAATGGCCAGGTTGATGTAACCTAAATTGCTGCGTCCTCTAAAGTCGGTATCAGTGCTTTTTTCGCTGAATTGCGTTTCCACCACGTTAAACACCGCAAGAGATTCGCCGCTTACGGGATCTGTGCTGAAGCTTTCCTGTAATGCTTTTGATGTGAACTCGTACACCTTGTTTTCTTTTAAAACAGCCAGTGCCGAAACGCCCACCGCCGCGTACCAGCCGTTATCTCTTTCATAAATGATTGAAAGCGGTATGTCAAGCGCTTTAATTACCGATTGCGCGCCGGTCATGCTGGTATCTTCAGATACCTGTACAGCATCTACTTTATGAATGGCCCTCATGCTGGAATAAGACAGCCCTGTTGCCAGCCTGATCCTTTTTGAAATTTCATATTGCGTAGATATACCAACCCCTACATTGATGCGGTCTGAAACAACTGCCGGGTTAAGCTCCACACCAAATTTCCACCGGCCCGCATGATCATTGTTTTTTGCCAGGTAATCAATATCTGCCGCGGGCGGCGCTGTTTCCCGTTGCCTGGGCAATGTTTCGGAAGGCCGTGTAGTAATAGCATTTTTAACAGCTATGGTGTCAGCTACAACAACAGGCGCAGGATTTACATGCTTTATTTCATTCGTTATTACCTGTGCCTGCAACGGCACGTGGGTGTATTCAGGCATTGCAATAACAGGTTTTGGAATGTTTGCAAACCCTGCCCTTTTGTGCGCTGTATCTGCCGGCGTGCTAACAACGGCATCGCCAGGTTGTACAGGGCTCGTTCTGTTCTTTTGTATTTTTCCGGCCATGCTTTTATCTGCCGGTTGGGGTTGATGAAAAAAGTTAACAGCAAGCAAAATAAGTATTACCGCGGCTGCCGCCGTGGCTGCATACCTCCACAGCGGGATCAGTTTTGCCTCCTGCTTTTGGTCCAGCCTGCTGAGCTCTTTGGCATACTGCTCCTGGAAACTTTCCCACATGCCCTCTTCGTACGGGATCTCGTGGTCAAGAAGCCTGTCCTTAACGCTGTTTATAATTTTATGTTCTTCATTACCCATGTTTAGTTCATTATTGTACGGTACAGGCTTTTCAGCTTTTCTTTTGCCCTGGTTAAATATACCCTGCTGGAGCTTGGCGATATACCAAGCAGCTCTGCAATCTCATCATGGGTGAACCCTTCAATTTCATACAACATAAAAACATTTTTGTACGCGGGGTTTAAACTATTAATGAGCTTTAACAGGTACTCTTCGTGAAAAACATCCTGCACCGTGGCGCTATGCATTTTGCTGCGCTCCTCGCACAACTCTTCATGCATGTTTATCTTTTTATGCTTTCTTATTTCGTTCAGCGCAGTACGAACGGTTATTTTCGCCATCCAGCCCTTGAGCATTTTATTGACGTTCGGCCAATCATTGCATGTAAACGTGTGGAGATTGGAAAAAATTTTCATGAAACTGTCATTTACGATCATACATGCCGTATCGCGGTCAGCAACATAACGCAGGGCCACGCCCATAAGATACCCCCAGTAATGCTTGTAAAAGCGTACCCTGAACTTATCTCCAAGATTTTTCCAGTCCTTAGATAAAAGTTCCAATAACTCAGTCTCATTTGTCAGTTTCTCCACGAAAAGCTTTAAGTACGCGAATTCTTTATCAATTTTTTTTATTCTGTATAGCTTAAACGCACTTTTAATTAAAAACGCTACAGAAAAACAGGTACTTTTTTCTAACCTAAAAAAAATTGCCGGGCTGTAGCGTTTACGGGCATTGCCGTGTTTTGGCTTACGAAAACTTTTTTATTCACAGTAAATCAAAAAAACTTTATGAAAGTACTTTTAACGAAAACCTCTAAACTGTTTTTATCAGCAGCAATCCTACTGTCGCTTGTAGCCACCACAGGGTGCGATAAAGACGATGACACACCGCCACCAGCAAAAAAATATGGTAAGATTGCATTACTGAATGCAGCTTTTGGCGCTGACTCTATCAATTTTTTAATTGAAAACAAAAAAGTAAACAACAAATTAATTGGCTATTCTGACAGCCTCAACTATGTAGACATAGTGGCGGGCCAGCCTTCGGTTGAGATTAAAGGGAAAGATGATAAGTCGCTCGTTAAAAAAACGCTTGAAACTGCTGAGAATAAAAATTATTCGCTGCTGGTTGCCAATTCTACCGATGGCAAAACCTTTGAGGTGGTGCAGGTAAACGATGACCTTGCAGCGCCCGGCGAGAACAAAGTAAAGATCAGGTTTATACACCTTTCGCCTGATGTAAGCAAACTGCACCTGATTTCAGGCACCGACACCAAACAGTTTGAAAACGTGGCCTACAAAAGCGCCAGCGCTTACAAAGAGCTGGACGCGCAAAAAATAACGTTTAAAATTACCAACCCGGATGACAATGCCGTGCTGGCCACCCTTACAGACCTTGACCTGGTAAAAGGTAAAATTTATACCATTTGGGTAAGCGGGTTGAAAGAAACAACTGATAACAGTAAAAAAATACAGGCGAACGTTTTTGCTAATAGGTAAGTAAAGCAAAGCTCCTGAAACACCAAGAAAAGAAGCTGCACTTTGTGCGGCTTTTTTGTATGGGTAGCAGCTATGGTAAAAAAACTGTCCATCCCTTTCAATGTATTTGCTGTAGCTACAGACTTAAGGACGGAAAAGCAACAAGTATTTTCTTATTTTAATTTTATTATCAGTAATAATAGGTGCTTTAAATTCCTGTTATGTTATCAACCGAAACAATAATAAAACAATTAATCAAATACACATGCAAGGTCAAACCGCATAATTTTTTGCCTTTTCTATATTATCCAAAGGTCATTCAAAATTGTCCATCCAAATGGATATGGTTTCAATTTTACAGGATGGTTTATACTATGAAAAAACAATCACAAGGCAAAATTACATGTCGGGTAGAAAAGATATCGCTCAATGGCATTGAGAAATACTCACTGGAATTTTTTGATGAAGTACATACTTTTAGCCGATTAAATATTGAGGTATTATTAAAAGGAAGGAAAATAGAAATTGAGGTATGGCCGTTTTAAATGTATTGTCATAGGCTAAATAGAAAGTCACTAATGAGCGGCAAAACAAATTTTGCTAAAGTCCTGTCATCACATAATATTCGTTAAAAAATCATTTACTTGCTGAATCTTATGAACTGAAAACAAAAAAGAGTTACATGCCGTAACTCTTTACTTTTGTGGTCCCACCTGGGCTCGAACCAGGGACCCCCTGATTATGAGTCAGGTGCTCTAACCGGCTGAGCTATAGGACCAGCTGCTGACGCAGCAAACTATCTTTAAAAAAACGTAACCGGTTTTGTTTTTGGGTTGGCAAATTTAAAGAAATTAACCAATAACCAATCAATTACAGCTAAAATATTAATTCAGGTATTAACCTATTTTTAACCCAAAGACAAATATATTTGCGCAGTTTAAACTTTTTTATGAAGAAAATAATACTGTTTTCGGCTTTGTACCTGGCTGCCGGCTATGCCTTTGCGCAGGTGGATACCTTGCCTGCCAATGTACCAGAGCTAAAAGTGGCAGAAACCACGGTTCCCAAACAAAAAAGAAAATACGACCTGAGCAAAAGGCCCAATGACCATTTTTTATTGCAAATAGGCTACACGCAGTGGCTGGGCCAGCCAGACAGTATTAATACAAAAGGTTTTTCCAGGAGCATCAATACCTACTTCATGTTCGATTTTCCATTTAAAACCACACCGCAGCTAAGCGCCGCCATTGGTTTGGGAGTGGGGTCAGACCATATTATTTTTGACAAAGACTATCCTGATGTAAAAGGCCAGACCAACACGCTGAGGTTCAATTACAGAACCACCAGCCCCGATACCACGTACTTTAAAAAAACCAAACTGGCCACTTCTTACCTTGAAGCGCCGGTTGAGCTGCGCTATGTAAGCAATCCTGAGCAGAGCGATAAAAGCTTCAAATTTGCCGTGGGTGTAAAAGTGGGCACCATGATAAAGGCCGGTACACGCGCCCGCAAACCTTTGTATCTTGATGACGGCGAAGAAAAACAACTGAGTGATTATACGCTAAAAGAAGCCAGCAAAAGATATTTTAATACCACGCGTATTGTGGGCACCGCGCGCATAGGCTTTGGGCATTTTACGGTTTTTGGCACCTACCAGTTTACCAATTTGCTGAAAGATGGTGTGGGGCCTGAGCTGAGGCCATTTACAGTGGGCCTGAGCATTGGTGGCCTGTAAAGTACATAACAACTCATTTATAATAAACCCCGCCCATTTACCAAGCGGGGTTTTATTTATTGCTGATGCTGATGCCGAAGCTGATTTTTTCTGCGTTATCTGCGATGTATTTTCAGCTCCGATGTTTCTGCTGGAAGAATTGTTAGCCGGCATTAACCCGGCATGCGCGAAATATATTTTTCTATTTGTTTGAGCTGATCCACAATTTGCGGTGTTGTAGGCTTACAGGCTTTGGCCTTTCTAAAAAAATCCTTTGCCGCCCTAAACTCCCGCTTGTTCATCATAATGCTGCACATTTGCAGGTAAGCCGCTGCTTCATTTTCCTTATCGGGCAAGCCTTTTCTTAAAGCCTGCCTGATGTAGCTTTCGCCCTGCCTGTTGTTGTTTTTTTGAATGGCCAGCATGCCCATTTGCAACAAACTGGCGCCTTCGGCTTCTTTTACCGGCATACCCAGGTCCAGGCCTTTTTTCATCATCACTTCTGCATGATCAAAATCCTGTTTGCTCATGGCTATATTGCCTTTCAGCGTGTAGTAAACAGAGCGGATGGGCTTATAAAGCAGGTTGGGATATTTAATAGAATTCAAAACCTTTTCCGCCCCTTCAAGATCGCCCTCTTCCATATAATCCTGTATCAGGCGCAGCGGCCCAAAAAAGAAATGGCCAAACAGCAAAATAGCGCCCACAAGGTATAGCGGGAAAGCAGGCCAGAAACCCGCAGCGTAATTGACATACGCGCCAACCACGATAAGAATGATTGAAATAATTAACCTGTACCGGATTATAAAATTATAAGCTTTCATTATTCAATTTATTTTAGGGCGCAAAGATAGGGCTTCGTAAGCTGATGCCGGAACCCGCACGGTAATTGATGGCGCACATTAACAGCAGGGCTTTGCCTGGTTATACCATTCAGTTATGCCTTTCGTTGATCTTATCCAGTAAATCGCTTAGCTGTATGGCTTCCGCCTCTGAAAGGTTGCCGAGGAAATAAGTTAGCTCATCTTCAATACCATCCAGGTTTTGCAACAGTTGCAATCCTTTATCAGTAATGGTTACATCCACAAGGCGGTTATCGCCCGGCGATACTTTTTTGGATACCAGCTTTTTTAATATCAGCCTGTCTACAATACGGCTTGTGTCGCTCATCCTGTCCATCATGCGCTCCCGTATTTGCATGGTAGAAAGAGGATGGGGCATGCTGCCACGTAAAATGCGCAATATATTGTATTGCTGTGGGGTAAGGTCCTGCTGCTTAAATATATCTTTTAAATAGGTTTTTAATAAACTGTTGGTATACATTAAATTTATTGCCAGTTTATGGTACGCATGCTTAAATTTCCGCTGGTTTATACTTTCTTCTATTGGCATATCAGCTTTCGGTTGGGTTCTTACCAAAGGTAGGCAATTGCCCCCTTTATTCAAAAGAGGCTTGTTTTTTGCGTGTATCATTAGCCGGTTTGGCGCAATTTGTTGATTGAACTTAAGAAACTGATTATATGAAGTACAGAACCCTGCTTAAAACAGGCATGCAGGTATCAGAAATTGGCTTTGGCTGCATGTCATTAGGCAAGAATGATGAAGCCGCAAGCATAAGGCTGGTGCAGGAAGCGCTGGATGCAGGCATTAACTATTTTGATACGGCTGATATTTATGATGGCGGCGCCAATGAAGAACTGGCAGGCAAAGCGCTGGCCGGGCATCGCAAAAAAATAATACTGGCCACCAAGGTAGGCAACGTGATCAAACCCGGCGGTGGTAAAGGTTTTGACTGGGATCCTTCAAAACAACACATCCTCCGCTCAGTGGAGGGTAGCTTAAAGCGGTTGCAAACAGATCATATTGATCTTTACCAGTTGCATGGCGGAACGATAAACGACCCGATTGATGAAACCATCGAAGCATTTGAAATACTAAAACAGCAGGGCAAAATATTGCACTATGGTATCAGCAGCATCCGGCCCAACGTGATCAGGGAATATGTGAAGCGCTCAGGCATGGTAAGCGTGATGACACAATACAGCCTGCTTGACCGCCGGCCCGAAGAAGAAGTGCTGGACCTGTTGCAGGAGAACAACATTGGCGTAATGGCGCGCGGCGTACTGGCACAGGGTTTACTGGTAAACAAACCACCGAAAGAATACCTGCAGCACAGCGAGCCGGCCGTAAACCGCGCCAGGGAAGCATTGGCTGCCATTACTGGTGCAACGGAACAAAACACCGGTGCGGCCATAGGTTTTGTGTTACAACATAAAGCTATCACAAGCGCAGTGATTGGTTTTAGAACAAGCGCACAATTAAAAAATGCACTTGTGCCTTTTACATTATCAAATGAGGAGCTGGCAATACTTCAAAATGCTGTTCCTGCAAAAACGTACGGGGAGCACAGGTAAGATTTAAACTATATTATATGATTGTTAATTATATGTCTGGCTATGGTCGTAAAAATTTAAATTGAACTAACTTCCTCTACGCTTTATCGGTTAAACTCGTTGAACCTAAAGCTGAAACCCAAAATCTGGAAACCAGACCAGCAGATCAATGTAGACGGAAGGACCGTGTACCTTTGGACCGTTCCGGCCAAACAAACTAAGTAAGCCATATGCTGTAAACAAAATAGTTTTTTATGCACGGAAATTTTTTCAATAATAGCATTTGATAATAGAAATATCCTTATTTTTGCCGCCCTAAAGGGAAATTCCTCCTTAGCTCAGTTGGTTAGAGCATCTGACTGTTAATCAGAGGGTCGCTGGTTCAAGTCCAGCAGGGGGAGCTTAAAAAAAAGAGTTGTGAAGTACTTCACAACTCTTTTTTTTTATTTTACTACTAAAAATGCGACTATAAATCTGGTGATTAAAAGAATACGACTAACAAAAAAAAGAAAAACAAAAAGGAGAGAAGCAAAGCCCCATTACGACTTATGTTTTAAGGCTTAGCCCTATTATTTTACAACAACACCGCTACAATGATTTGTAATTATTCTAATAGAAAACTAATTTTTATAAAACTCATAGTTTTCTTTAGTGATGATGTCAATTGGTGAATAAAGGGTTTTTTGAACAATATTCTTTTTTACAACAAAATTATAGAGAGCAAACACCCCTAAATAACCTTGCTCGCGGGATCGATGGCATACAAGGAAATCAATTTCACCACTCGTCAGGTATTCAATATTCCTGGGTATGAAATCATACCCAATTAGAAAAATGTTGGTTTCACCTAAACTCCTCAGCACTTCTGCTGCATAAAAAGCCCTTGAATTCAGCACAATTACTATTTTAGGAAGTTGCTCAAGAATAACATCTTTTAATTTGTTTTTTATTACATGTTTATTTGATGTTTCAATATTAACCCGTTGGATATTTACATTATGCCCCTTGTTTGTAAAATAAGATCTAAAACCCTCCTCCTTAGCCTTCGCATCAGGTGCATTACTGGCGAATTTTGAGATATTACAAATAAGCAATCTATCGTCATCCTTTACCAAATAATCAACCAGGTGAGCCACACTATACCCGCTTTTAAACAAATCTGCACCAACGTAACTAAGATTATTCATTTCAGAAATATTCGTATCGATATACACATATGGAATATTTCTTACATCACACGCTTTAGACAGAGGGATGGCTTCCCCGGGAAAAACAGAAGCTATGACTACTCCATGAAAATCCGCTTCGAGAATTTTTTTAGAAGCTTTTTTGAAGGATCCTTCATTAGTAGAATCGTAAAAGAATACTTCAATTTCCAAACCATAATGACGAATTTGCTCAGCCGCCTGCCTGATCCCCTCCAGTGGCGCAAGCCAGTAAACCAGGTCCTGAGTTGCTTCGGGTAGTATGGCAGCAAATCTTATATTCTTCTTTGATGCCAATCGCTTAGCCAGTATATTGGGCTGATAGTTATACTTTTTAATAAGCTCGTTGATCTTCAAATGTGTTTTTACATTTACGCCACCCCGGTTATGTAAAACCCTGTCTACCGTTGCAATAGAAACCCCGGCTTCAGAAGCTATTTGTTTAATTCCAACTCCTTTTAGTTTCATCTGTAAGTATTGGGATTGAAATCTTATTTCATCTTTAATTAAACTGAAGGTAGTAACTAAACTCTGGGTTCCCAGCCTTTTTGGTATTCACGGCTCCAAAGCCTCATAGCTGCGGGATTATTTAAAATATGTCCATTAGCAGGGTTTGTTACAAGCATACCTGAAGTTCGCTGAGCGATATTTCCTAATTGGACCAGCAAAGTACTAATGTGCCCGCTTACAATATCAGAATGCAACTTTCCTGAACCTTTAATTGCGTTAAACATATTTTGAACATGGAATCCATCAAGCAAGCCAGCAGGATTTGCAGGATCAGTAGCATCAATCTTTTTATCTGGAGTAACTTCTTTTATCAGTTTATTATCCAAACTGGTAACACGATAGCCATTGCCAGCACCTATTTGGAGCGTGCCTTTCTCTCCATAAAAAGCCACTCCTACAGAATCTCCTTCACTCTTGGTGCCATTAGCGCTTCTGCCTTCCCATGTAATGCTTCCCTTGTCGCCAAATTCAAGCCCTACAAATTGAGTATCGGGAGTTTCCCAGTCATCATTAAAAAAATAACGGCCTCCTGTAGAAGTTACTTTAGTTGGATAATCAACATTCATTCCCCATCTTGCTAAATCAACCATGTGAGTTCCGTTGTTTAACGACTCGCCTGTTCCCCAATGCCAAAACCAGTGCCAGTTGTAGTGTATCAAATTATCTTTGAACGATTTTCTTGGTGCAGGACCCTGCCAAAGATCGTAATTAAGCCAAGATGGAACATTTGTTACTTTACCTGTGCCAATTGGCTTCCGGCTGTTAGCATACCATGTTCTTGCATAATATACATCACCAATCAAACCATTATGCAACTCTTCAATTGCAAGTCTCACGTTTGGAAATGAACGACGCTGATTACCCATTTGCAAAGCCTTACCGTATTTTTTTTGTGCAGCAATCAATAGTTCCCCTTCTCTTGGGCTATGGCTACACGGTTTTTCAAGATACACATGCTTGCCAGCTTGCAAAGCTAAAAGCGCTGCAGGCGCATGCCAGTGGTCGGGAGTAGCAATCACCATCACATCCAAGTCTTTTTGTTGAAGCGCGTTTCTGAAGTCGGGTATATTTTTAGGCGCTGAAGACTGAATTTTGCTTATCCTCGCTATACACTTCTCTGAAGCGCGGGAATCAACATCACTGATGTATCCCACTGTACAATTTGCCTGGTTAGCAAATGTGTTAGCTAATGCTGCACCCCTGCTATTTACACCCATAACCCCAACAGTAAACCTTTCATTAGCTCCTTTTATCTTTCGGTAACTTGATGCGCTAAAGCCGGGTAATACACCACCTACTGTAACTGCAGCGGAGGCAAGCAATGTCTTTTTTACAAAATCCCTTCGTGAATTTGTGTTTCTTTCCATCGTTTTTATTTTTATTTAGTGAACTACTATTTTGAGTTTAAAATTTGGGCCATTTCTACAGGTTTGCCTTTCTGGCGCTTACTTATTTCCGCTGCTTCCATGAAAGCCACGATTTCAAGCGTTTCCTGCTTCGTTACCGGTGGCTTGCCTGTTTCGAAAAAATTTATAATTTCTTTTAATAAAGGGTCATATCCTTTAAAAGAACCCAACGTCAGCACACCTTTTTCTCCATAGATAGTACCGCCGTAGCTATCTTTTCCTGTTCGTGTACCACGGAAAGATCCTATTTTTCCATCATCCCATACTCCAACAACTAAATCAGTACCCTGGTTATTTATTCTGCTTACAGTTTTACATCCTGTGCCCATTGCTGTAAAAAGCATTTCCACACCGTGAATGCCATACCAAAAGAGGTCTGGGTGCGACGGTTCTGTTTTGGCAGGGCTAAAAACATCTGCACCGGTAACTTTACTGATCTTTCCATTTAAAACATCGCTCATACCTGTGATATACCTTAATGACGAAGAGGAGAAAACAGGTGTGTTCCATTTTTCAGCAGCTTCAAAAATAGCTTTAGCATCTTTATAAGAAGCCGAAATAGGCTTATCTATAAACATAGGTTTACGGGCTTTTATTACCGGTAAAGCCTGTTGTAAATGCAACCTGCCGTCGTTTGTTTCCAAAAAAACAACATCAACCATTTTTATCAATTCGTCTATTGACCCAACGATTTCAACGCCAAATTTCTTCACTTCTTCCGTATAACCGGGGATGCGATCGTAACTGCTTTTGATATCAGTACTGCCTTTGGGATAGGCCGCCACCACACGATAGCCTTTGAAATCAGCATTGGGACTATTGGCATTTAATGACTTTACAAATGCTACAGAATGGGATGTATCCAAACCAATAATCCCTGCCCTCTTAGTAGCCTGGCCTCTTGCTTGCGATGCCGATGATCGGAAACCTCCTAAACCAATTCCAGCTCCTGTTATTGACATTATTTTTACAAACTTTCTTCTGTTGAAATTATTTTGCATAAAGTTTCTTTTAGTTTTATTTTAAGGATCATTAAAACGTTATCCCTTTGAAATAAATTGTGCTCATATTTCAGGATGCCGGCCATTAAACTATTTCCGAAGTATCTACCCTGTTAGACGCTGAAGGTTGCCATACGTTGTCAAAAACGGAAACCACATTATTGGCACCGCCAAAAAAACCCAGGACTTTTGCTGTTTCCCTGCCGATATTTCTGACGTTGTGAGGCATGAGCTTTGGTACCAGCGCCAGGTGCCCTTTTGATAAAGTCCCCGTTTCTTCACCAAGGGTTACTTCTACTTCTCCCTCTACAATGTAAAGGATTTATTCGGCACTGTCGGTGTGTGTGCCCAAAAAATCGCCGACGCGCAGTTCAAAATAAACGGATGCACAGTCCTGCGTTCCATGAGCTGCCAATAATGGGAATGTTACCCTGCAGCGTTGTCCAGGTTGTTCCGGAACTGTAAATTCAGGCATGTCAACATTGTTTAAATTTGCTGTAATCATGTTATAATATAAAGTTGGTTACTCCGTAAAGATACTATTGGTTTGATTTCGTTTTGTTATTGAATATTGTTCAGGTTTTTAGATCCCCGGCTCCCATCCTTTTTCATACGGCCTTTTCCAGTATCTCATTGCTTTTTTATTATTCAAAATTTTACCGGTGTCTGCGTTAATATCCAGCATTTGCGATGTGCGCAAAGCAATATTACCAAGGGCCAACGCGTGATTACTGATTTGCGCAGAAAAAACATCCGAGTTAAGTGCCGTCCCATTTTTAATAGCAGAGAACATATTTTGTATATGAAACGAATCCAGCAATCCGGCAGGATTAAAAAGATTGGTAGGATCTACTTTAATATCACTTTTTACATCTTTTAAAACTTTTCCTTTTAAATCATACAACTTGTACCCGTTTCCTGAACCGATGAATAATGATCCTTTTTCTCCATAAAACATCACTCCAACCGAATCGCCTTCGGTACGCCTGCCGTTAGCGGAAAGGCCTTCCCACACTATCGTGCCTTTATCGCCATATTCCAGGGTAATGATTTGTGTATCCGGTGTTTCACGATCATCTTTTAATGTATAAATACCACCGGAAGACGTTACTTTAGTGGGGTGCTTAAGCTGCATGCCCCAAAGCGCCAGATCTACCATGTGTATGCCATTTGCCAGCGACTCAGCAGTACCCCAGTTCCAAAACCAATGCCAGTTGTAGTGGATCAGATTGTCCTTAAATGGCGCTCTTGGCGCGGGCCCCTGCCACAAGTCATAATTCAACCATGATGGCACCGGTGCCGCCTTTCCAAATCCAATGGTGGCTCTTGAATTATTATACCAGGTTTTGGTGTAATAAATATTCCCGATTATGCCGGAATGCAACTGCCTGATACCTTCTGCCACATTAGGAAACGAACGCCGTTGGTTGCCTACCTGGATCAATGGTTTGTATTTCTTTTGCGCGGCAACGAGCAACTCGCCTTCATACGGGTTGTGAGCAATGGGTTTTTCCAGATAAACATGTTTGCCCGCCTGCAGTGCAATGATTGCACCTGGTGTATGCCAATGGTCAGGCGTGGCATTTATCATGATGTCCATATCCTTTTGCTCAAGAGCATGGCGAAAATCCGGAAATTCCTTT
The DNA here is from genome assembly GCA_934486785.1 of uncultured Niabella sp. Taxonomy (GTDB): domain Bacteria; phylum Bacteroidota; class Bacteroidia; order Chitinophagales; family Chitinophagaceae; genus Niabella. The sequence goes on from CAKSQK010000001.1 coordinate 300,051, forward strand.
GGAACCTTACTTTGAATTTTGCTCAACTCTGCAACACATTTTGCTGAAGCGCGGCTATCCACATCACTAACATAACCTATTTCAGCATTGCGCTGTTTTGCAAAATTTGATGCAAGCGCCAACCCTCTGTTGTTCACGCCCATAACCCCAACTAAAAGCCTCTCGTTAGCGCCTACAACCCTGTTGTAACTTTTTGCACTCAGGCTTCTTAATACATTCCCTGACGCAATCCCTGCAAAGACAAGCGTGGAATTTTTTATAAATTTCCTTCTGCTTTTATGGCTTTGTACCATGAAATAAATTTTTTATTGTGATCGCCACTCTATAATATTTGTTGCTCTGATAAATTAAGAATTAGATTACTAGTTGTCATCAAAATCAGGAATTTTCATATACTCGCCATTCTTTAATGCTGATTTATGCGCGATGATTCCCGGAGCTGTATAAGCTAAGGATTCATATATATCAATAACCGGTTTTCTATTGTTTACAATTGAGTCAATAAATTCATGTGTCAGAAAAGTATGCGAGCCTCTATGTCCTGAATTCCTTCTTAAAGGGGCGGGCAGCATATCAGTTTTCCAATACTCAGGTACTTTTAATTCCTGGTATTCTGGTTCGGCTTCAGCAAAACCACCCTCTTCTACTCCAAACTTATCAGTGGCCTTAATAATATGTGTGGGTAATTTCTTATAGCCATCATAGAAACTTAGCTTGTCTCCATAAATTTCGCCTCTGTCTGTCCCCTCTATTGCGCCGCGCCATAACACGCCAACTTCAAAAGGCAGGTTATTTTTAGTTTTAAAAAAAGCTGTTTCTTTCCAAAAAGGATTTTTGTAGATATTGTCTTTTAATATCGGACTATCATCTCCCCAGCCCAAACAATTTACTCCCGCTAACCTATCCCCGGTTATAGAAATTAACCTGGATGTACTATGCGTACAATAATGGATAGGAGGCAGGCCATAACGCCAGGTACGCCTTTTGTTTTCGTCCCAGAAAAGCACCTCAAGGCCGGGATGGTAATAGTGTGCCGCAGCGCCTAGTATATTGCCAAATGCTCCCTTTTTATAAAGTTCTCGTGCAGCAATCATTTGTTGATTATAATAGGAAGTTTCGGCCATCATATAAGTCAACCCAGTTTTTTTTACTGCCCTGAGTATTTTATAGCATTCATCAATTGTATACGCTGCCGGAACCGCGCAAAGGACATGCTTTCCTGCATTAAGGCAAGCCAGTGTATGTTTGGCATGATCCGGAACACCTGTAAATATAGCCACTGCATCCACTTTTGGATCTTTAATCAGTTCTTCAAGGCTAGTGTACGATTTTGAGCATTTGTATGTTTTCATCAATGCATCTCTTCTATCAGGGATCAGGTCACTCACTGCTTCTACGGTACTATTTGGATGGAGATGAAAATGAAAAGTTAACCCAAACCTGCCGCCTACAACTCCAACACGAACTTTTTTTTGAGGATTTGCAGCTGTGGAAAATTTTGGGATCACAATGCTGCCAAGGGCGGCTATGCCTGTATTATAAATGAATTTTCTTCTTTCTAATATTTCGTCCATTTTGATATGATTTGCATCAGAACTAAAATTATTCAATAAATCCTACCCTAATTATACCATCACTAAATAACAACTATCATCATTGTATTCAATTGTATTATTGTACCAGTTCCGGCTCCAGTTGATAATGGCTTTTTAACATTGAAATAAATTTAGGATTAGGGCTTGTTCCTTTGGTATTATAATAGTCAATTATATTTTTTCCTAAAATCGTATTGGAATGATTGAATCTTACTTTACGGTTAAACTCAATAAAGCCTGTCTTACCAAGCAGTTCAGGCCTTGATTGGCCATTGAACTGCGGGGCGTATACAATGCAATCTGTGAAACTTGTGCCCTGCTCGCTGTTTAGCTGGTAAATATTCTTGTCATCATTTTTCAGTACGGGCAAAAAAGTAGTTCTTGTAAAAATCATTCTTCCTCTTAATGGTTTTTTCTCATCTGCCTGTAAAGCTGAAATACTGCAATTGTCAAAATACATGTCAGATACAGCTTCGGAATTTTTCAACACAATGTTTTTGCAATCATTAAATTTTATGGAAGGGTGCAATCCATAATTATCTACGTAAGCTGCTCCAGTCAGGGCAAAATGCACTGCAGACTCAGGCTCTTTGTTTAAGTTTTCAAGTTGAACATTACTAAATATAAAACTGGCATTTGAGCTCAACCCGAAACTACTGTACTCACCGGCATTATTAAGCTGGTAAGAGCCTGCATCAGCTATTTCCGTTATCCTCACACCCTTTTCCCGGCCAACAACTTTTATATTTTCAAGCCTGAGCGTTTCAGGAAGGAAGAACCTATGGCCAGTTTTTATTTTTGCGAAAGACGGAAAACGCATCATCCAGCATGTTGCATTCTTATCAGTAACTCCTCCGAAATCAATAATGAAGTTTTCAATACTAATCGTTCGGCCAAATCCAACAGGATACTTATAGTCGAAATTGCGGGGCGAGAAAGCCAGGACATTGACAGTTTTAGCTTCAGAAGAAACTTTAAACGTACAGTTGGTGATCTTTATATCGCCGTCCCACCTGGAGCCAAAGTCACTTCTAAAACCAATAAAGCTACTACCTGCGCAACTGCTATTCTCTATAATAAGTTTACCGCCGCCTGTAACAGTGATGCCCTTAAAGCCAATTTCAGAGTTAGAAATTCGTAAATTCCAGCAATGGAAATGCACATCCACTCTATTTAACCTGCTATTTTCAACAACAAAATTCTTTACAAGATTGGACCCAAATACACCCCAATGCACTTTTGTGCCTTCCGCAGTCACATTATTAAAATGGCAGTTCATTACCCTTCCCATTGATATCCCATAGGTGCCACTGGTAACCATAGTTGAAGCGCTACCCCTATTCTGCTCATATGGGATCAATCTTACATTCTCTAACCTTACATCATATACTGATGAAAAAGAATAGAATCCGCTTCGGGGATTTCGTGTGCTGGTGTCCTTTTTACCTGGCTCCAGGCCAACCCACTGGTTTGAAATAATGGTGCGGCTCCTTGTAATTGAAAACCCATTTTGTAAGTAATTACCGTCCTTTGTTGTGGGATTGTTGCCGGATAAATAAAAAACACCCCCGGAAATTTCGAGATAATTTTCATCTACCGGAACAGCAACGAGTTTTGTATAATCTTTAAATGTCCACGCAACATCGCCTATCACTCTTCCGTATTCTTCCACATAAAAAAAATCTTCTCTCGCCCAAGACTGTCCATTATATTGTTCTCCCGCTCTGTAACCAATCCTGTCTTTGGCATCCGCGATGATTATGAGGCAATTTTTATAATCGGCCAATATGGGTATCTGGCTTACACCTGGCTTAATAGAAGAAAGCAACAAGGATTTATCAGCCGCAGAGAGTTCTATATTCTTTGTTTTGTATTTAGAACTGACGCGGAAACGCGGTTTTGATGGGGCATTATAACTCTCATCTATATGGAAAATCGTTTCCCCCCAGTTTACGCTGGTTTGTATAACGATAGGGATTGGCGACTTTAACCAAAACTCACCGCTATTATTTACAACGGGAATGTTTCGTTTGTTGGCATATTCATGAGCCATAGCAATTTGTTCAGCGTCGTTATTAGTTCCGTCTCCTTTGGCCCCAAACATTTTGTAATTGACAGATAACGGCGTAAGCAATACAGCGCTTAGGCCGTTTGAAAGTTTTACCACATGTTCTGATGAATCTGCAATAACATTTTTTTTGATATAATATTCTGCTGCACCTCCATCATTTCTATTAAAATAACCTAACACCTTTACAAAGTCATTTTCCCTGGCTGAGCGGTCATTCACAAGTTTCTCTAAAACATCATAAATTTTAAGGCTGGTTGACTTTTGCGCATAACTGTTCATTTGCAGTAATAAGACAGCGGCTGTAATTAAAATAGTTAATATCCCAGGTTTCATTCTCACATTTTTTCGTTACGCTATAAAAGTTCTTTTCTTCATGGTGTTTCTTCTAAGCACCTACGAGGCATAAAAATGTAGGCCATCTTTAAATATCCTGCTCTAGTTCTTCACTTGTTTTATACTGTGTTTTAAAAAAAATTCACCAACTTCCGGTATCAGGTTCTCTGGCATGCGATTGATATCATGCGGATAGCGAAGGTCAAGATATCCGGGTTTTTTATATCCCTCATAAACTCTTTTTACAGGGTCTAACATTTTTCTAAGCGAAATTATATCTGTATGCCAATCCATATCCGGTGCAATAATCATTACAGGGCGGGGCGCTATAGTTGCCAGGATTTCTCCATAATCAACCGGAACTTTCTGAGGCGTATCGGCAAACAACCCCAGGCGGGGCAATATACCAAACAGATGAGAAAATGTTCTGATGGTTTCATACCGCTTGTTTGATGTTCTTAGTGGTGACATAGCCGCTACTACACTCACGCCAGCAATCCTGTCATCCAATGCAGCAGCCATCAGGCCAACACTTCCTCCTATCGAATTACCAAATACAAAAATATTTGCTGTGTCCACATAATTTAATGAATGTAAAGCATCAAGCCCGCTGCTTACATCCATAACCATCTTACCCATTTTTGACCAAGACGGAAATCTATCATAGAACTGAGTCGCTTCCTCCAATCGCGTACCAAAGCCAAACATATCAAACGCGTAGACTGCAAAACCCTGCCTAACCAGGTTAGTGATCAATTTTTGCTTATTAATCTCGTTGCCCTTATCATAACCTTTTACAAAACCCGAGGAGTGTGCATACTGATGCAAATAAATCACTACGGGTATTTTCTTTTTTCCTGACAGGTCTTTTGCAAACTGCTCGGGTAAATAAAGTGCTGAGTACATGTAATCTCCAATGGCTTCATAAGGGCCAAATTCAATCACTTTTGAGCCTTTTACCGTGGGAAGTTTCATCGTTACTGACCGCATCCAATCAGTACGTGTTGGGTCTAATTCGGTTGGCGGGAGAGCTTTCACACCTGCAGGCTGATCCCCTAACAACCACCTGAGGTTATTTTTGATCTTTACTTTGTCATTGTCAAGCGCGTTATTAGTTGCATAGTTATCTTTCAATACTACCCGATCAATTTTCTTTGCCCCGGCTAATGCAGCCGCGTTCTTGTTCAACCATCCATCGTAATCATAAGGAAAATAAAAAACGTTGTTCCAGTTGCCTGTTCGTTTTTTAAAAGTAATGTCTAAAAAATCTATAGCATTTTCAATATCTCGTGCGGCAACTGCATGTCGCCCCATGCGTGTTGCTATGCCAATCTTTTCCGGCGCTTTGTAAAAATCATACACTTTTTTTACCGAGTAATAGTTTTGCTCTATTGACCATGAATTAAGCCCTGTTTCATAAATGGAATACTGGAACAACAAAGCCCTGGGAGCCACTAAAGCAGCCAATGAATTCTGATCAACCGGCAATTTGTCTTCATTCCCAAAAAAGAAACGCAGCCGTGGATGAAACCAATGGCTGTTATAAGCCGTTACCAGGTCTATGGTTTCGCTCGCATACTGAGGATCATTATACCGCCAGGGAGAATCGCCTCCAGTGCTTGAGCTACTTGATATAACCGCGGCGATCCTGTCATCAAAAGCAGCCGCCCATAATGATTGTTTTCCATTTCTGGAATGGCCGGTAATTGCAATTTGTTTTTTGTTAATCTCGTTACGTGTGTATAAATAATCGATCACCCTTGAAGCTCCCCATGCGCGGCGCATCAGCATACTAAAATCAAATTCAGGGTAAACGAATTTGTAATCTTCGGTATCATCCCAGGTATCTGCTCCGGCATACACACAACCTATATATCCTCTCCTGACAGCCAGTTGCGCCCAGCCTCTGTGGGTCCATTGGGTCAAATACACAGGTAGCGGACCATTACGATCCTGCGGAATCATTAATTCAAAAGTCATGACGGCTTTATGGCTGGGGCCAAATTTTAACCTGACTAACTGAATCAATGTCCCATCCTCAATTTTTTCTGATAATATTTCCGGGCGAATATTCTCAGGAGGTGGCGGAAACCGCCCTGATATCCACTGTTGATACTCTTTTTTAATTCGAATTCTTTTTTCTTCCCATTGCTTCATCGTTGTAACAGGAATATCTTTTCCATCCTTTTCAAGCACTAATGGTTCGGGCAAAAAAGGATAAGACTTCATTTTAGAAAAATCCGGAGGAAGCTCCTTAGTCCTGTTCAACCATTCGGCCCATGTACTGTCTTTATCAGAAACCCTTCTTGTATTTTTTTGAAGTTTTTGGGGAATAATAATTTTTAAAACATCCTGCAGGTATGCGTTTCTCCTTTCAGCCTCAGTTTGAGAATATGAAATGCCCTGGATAAACACCAAAAGCATTATTACAAAAACCGTTTTTCTAATCATACTTTTTTATTCTTATATTTTTGAATTGCGTCATATTCCCGTAATCCTGTATTAAAATATACCCTTCAGGCGACAGGCCAAATCCCGGAAATTCTACAAACTTCGACTTTTGAATTTTCTGTTTCAGATCATCAGAATCCCTTTGGTACTGAAGTACCATTTTACCATTTAGCCAATGCTCCACTTTATTATTCTTTGCAATGATTTTAATGCTATTCCAGCTTCCGGGAGGGTTCAAATTTTTATTTGCAGTTGGGCCATATAGTTCATACAACGCGCCTGATAGGAGCTTCGGGTCATTTTTTGTTTTCTCTGCAGGATAATTATGGTCGTCGATGATCTGGTATTCAAACCCAATACCCGTAATCCTTTTCGAGTTGGGCCTTTGGATCAAATCCACAAAATATTTCACTCCCGTATTGGCGTATTTTGTAAGGTTGTACTCAAGTTCCAATTCAAACTCACCGAATTTTTCACGCGTAATGATATCGCCGCCTTTTCTGCCGGAATCAAGAACCAGTATATTATTGTCAATCCTCCAGCCTGATTTTGGGAAATCATCACTGTTTACTGACCGCCAGTGTTGGGTAGAGGTACCATTGAAAAGAGGAACCCATGTGCTTTTGCCCGACTTTTTAGAGCCTGAACAGGATAAAAAAATAATACTTAAAAAGAATATTATGAAAATTTGTATTCTGTAAATAGAATCTACCAGCATCATTATTTATCTATTTTCTTGAAAACGTCTAAGTCATTATGCCCGGCAGTTTCGGAAATATATTTAGCCCCCAGCATGATCTTACCTGCCCAACTTTCAGATTTTATCAATGATCTGTTTTTATTTACAATTCATTGATCCCTTAAACCGATATACGCATATTTTACTCGGTAATTGTAATGGGAATCTTTCTCACAATTTCTTCTGAATCTCCATATATGTTTGAGTTCCTGGCAACAAACACCACGTTGTAGGTTCCGGGAGTGTTAAATACGTACTCATATGTTTTTATTATTTCATCTCTGTATCCTCTAATCGGGATTGGCCTGTCTGGGCCATTTTCAAAATCAGCGGCGGAAAGTGGCGGAGTAATTGCCCAAACCTGTACTGTATCGTTAGGTAAGGCACTGGGAACCCTTATGGTCATGCTTGAAGAGGTTAGTGTGCTGTTTTTCAAAGCATCATCAGTGAAATGTTTATCGTAAACCAGCGTTAACTGCCGGGTATCAGAAAAAACCTGGCTACCCAAAATTGTTCCGGTTTCGATTTTCAGGCTGCGAACAAACCAGTTTCTTTGTGTCCCTCCTACGGCATCAGGCGTTTTATAATACCTGAAGGCAAGATAAATTGGCTTGGTTTTATCAACTGCGGCTGATTTAATATCTATAACTCCTGATGGTACAGAAAGTGCGGATGATGTTGAATTCATGGAGTTAGGCGCCAGCACAAAATTTTTAGTAATATCATTTGCCCATGTTGCGGCCAACACATCATCAATTGTGTATTTACCGTTAAAGTCGTTTGACACCCACACTGATAACAAGTCTGGGTGCGTGCCATATGCTACACCGGTTGAGAACGAAGCATTCATATAATCCGGTGTTATAATCCTGCCTTCTTTATATTCGTAATTGAGCAGCGGCTCACCTGAGTAAAATGAAATTATTTCTGCATCTCCCTCCAGGTTGAATACTACACTTTCTCCGGCTTTGTATGTTGTTTTTTCCGTAGTTACATCAAACTGCGGGGTGTCCACTCCTTGTTTTGTACAAGAAAAAAATACTGTGGCTATTGCTATAAATAGTAGGCTCTTTTTCATACATTTACTTTTGATGGTTGATTATTAACAAGACATCCTTTTCAAAATTTCCGGTGGATTGATTTATTTTAGATGATAATAATTACCAACCGGGATTTTGAGTTAAGGCCGGGTTTAGCCCCATTTCATAGCTGGGAATAGGCCATAGCGTATCACGCGGAGAAAAATTTCTGTAGGGCACAATAATACTGGTGCTGGTAGGTACTTTTTCTTCAATATCAATTTTTGTCAACTCCATATTTTTTATGAGGATACCCCACCTGTTTAGGTCTGCTTTCCTGAGCGATTCAAAACAAAATTCTCTTGCCCTTTCATCCTGTATGGTAACCAGGAACGCGTCTTTACTCGCATAAGCTTCCGGTTTTAAATCAGCATCAGTAATACTGGTTATAGTGGCCACGGCCGTGGCGCCGCTGCCCACCCCGGAAATAACAACCTGAGGAACAGATGTGAACCTGGCGCCGACATTGGTTAGTGTAATAGCCGTTATTCTGCCCCCCGAAACAGTGGCGGTAGCAGTAGCGCCTATACCTCCGCCACCCACAATTTCTACTTTTGTAGAAGCTGCTACATAACCGCTTCCTCCGCTGGTGAGTGTGAGAGATGCGATACTTTCAGCAATGCCGCCACGGCCATTCAAATATTTGCCGTACCCTCTTCTCCTTACTTCATTTACTTTACTAATGGCATCTTCGGTTGGCCCGTTGATAGCATTTTCAGCCTCTGCATACATCAGTAAAACATCAGAATACCTTAGCATGGGAAAGTTAACGGGGCTGTAATTCTTACTGCGGGGCGACACGACTTCATATTCTCTTTTATATTTACCACAATCCCTGTTGTAATGTGTAACAGATGTGAGATACGTGCGCCTTGGAGGTGTGCCCACTGCTAAGCGGTACGGTGCAATGGCAGAATCGCGCCTTTGATCGTAAGAATATAATTTGTCATAATTGTCATATTTATCCCATAAAATGCCCGTTGCCTTTACAGTTCCGTACGAATACATATCCTGCTCATCGGCATAAGCCACACCGCCATAAGTGCCTATACGACCTGAAATAGCGCTCCACATACCCACGGCGTTTCCATATAGTTCTATTTCCCAAATTGTTTCTTTTGGATCGTACTTATCTGCGGAATAATTAATGAACACCTGGCTGAAATCATTATTCAATTCATGATATCCTTCATCTATAATCATACCTGACCATTTTTTCGCTTCTGCATACCTTGATATATCATTGAGCGGGCTCCCGGCCATTAACAAATTTACACGTGCCAAAATCCCTCTGACTGCTGAGCGGCTGATTCGCCCGCCGTGGTTATAAGCAGTAATTGGTTTTACCAGTGTATCGGCCATTTCCATATCTTTTAAGATCTGGCTGTACACCTCTTTTACCGGGGTACGCTCCAGCCTGGTGTTTGATCCGTCAACAGTGGGTTCCAGTTTCAGGGGCACGGCGCCAAAATTTTGCACCAGCATAAAATAATAAAACGCCCGTAAAAATAAGGCCTCCCCTTTTATGACTTTGCGGTTCTCTTCTTTCATCTGCGGCTTATCAATGTTGGCCAGCAGCAGATTGGCCCTTTCTATTCCCACATAGCAAAGGCGCCAGTATTCCGACACCCTTACTTCAGTAGCGGATACATTATAAGCTGAAGGGCCGATAGATGAAGCATTGAGGCTACGCTGAAAAGAAAGATCTGCATCAAACCCGTTATAAATTACGTATTGGCCATAAAGGCTTAAATTGGCCATATTACTGTAAACAGTAGCCAGTGCAGAGTTTAACTGCTCCTCGTTCGCATAAAAAATTTCCGGTGAATAGACATCCCGCGGCTTGGTTTCCAAAAATTTATTACAAGAACCCATCACTACTATGACTACTGTAAATACTAAAATTCTGGATGTATTTATTTTTATCATGACAATCAATTAATAGGTTAAAAATTAGCTTTTACACCAAAAACAAGGATCGTTGCCCTGGGATAGGCTGACCAGTCAAACCCTGGTGTTAATATAGTGTTTCTGACAGAGACTTCCGGATCGGGCCCGGAATAATTTGTCCAGGTTTTAAGATTTTGTGCAGTAGCCGTAAGCAATAATGATCTGATACCGGTTATTTTGATAATTCTCGTAGGGATAGAATAAGAAAGTGCAACTGTCTTTAACCGCAGAAATGAACCATCCTCAATATACTTTGATGAATACCGCCCCGCAGGGCCCTGCCCGTTGGCCCTGAAATGTTCATTGCTGGGGTTGTCTGGAGTCCACCTGTTGGCATAGGTAGCGAACTGGTTTCTGTTATTGGCAGGCCGTCCGCCTTCAAAATAAATTCTGTTGGCATTGAATAGCTGGTTGCCGTAAGACCATTGGAAGAAAATATTCAGATTGAAGCCTTTGTAATCGAACACGTTGCTAAACCCGCCAATATGTTTGGGCATGGGATTGCCAATGATGGCTTCATCAAACTGGTTTACTGTGCCATCTCCATTAAGATCTTTGTATTTGATGCTGCCGGGTTGAACCGTTCCGCCGTTGTCGGGCAATCCTTTCTTTAAGACATAATTGTTCCCAACCTGATCAAAATCCGAGTATTGATAAATGCCGTCAAATACATAGCCGATAAACATGGCAGCCGGCTTGCCTATTTCTGCTGTATACAGGTAAGATGGATTGTGCTGTGAATCCCATGTAACTGCAGATAACATTTTATCCTGGTCGTTAGTCAGTGCAATAATTTTGTTTCGGTTAAAACTAATATTGAAATTACTTCTCCATGCGAATTGCTTGCTTTCCACCACCTTGGCATTAATGGTAAATTCAATTCCTTCGTTTTGTATTTCTCCAATATTTTTGTATGTTCTGGAAAAACCCAGGTGATATGGGATATTGGCATAAAGTAAGAGGTCTTTGGTATTCTTACGGTAAGCGTCTACAACCAGTTCTATTCGATCATCAAGTAGTGAAAGGTCAAGTCCAATATTACCCTGGTGTGAGGTTTCCCATTTTAAGTCGCGGTTACCCAGCAAAGCTGGTGCAAAACCGATAATAGGCTCTGTATTACCAAAGGAGTAAGAACTTGCCGTGGAAAAAGCAATCGTACTCATGTAAGCATAATCTCCTACACGGTTATTACCTGTTGCCCCATAACCAATCCGTAATTTTAAATCAGAAATGGCGTCAACAGATTTCATAAATTTTTCGTTTTTAATCCGCCATGCGAAAGCTCCGGATGGGAAATATCCCCACCTGTTTTCAGGAGCGAACTTAGAAGAGCCATCCGCTCGGATTGTTCCTGTTAACAAGTACCTGGATCTGTAATCATAATTAAATCTGCCGAAAACGGAATTAAGCCTTTCATCGGTATAAGTAACACTATTAGGAGACGGAAGCCCATTGTCCATTCCTATTATTCCCAAATCATCAAAAGGAATTAAATAACCGGCAAGTCCGTAACCTTTACGTACACGCTCCATAAAGTCCACACCTATCATGCCGTTTAATTTGTGTATTTTTTTAAAAGTCTTGTTGTATGTTAATGTGGTAGAAGACTGCCAGCGCGCTGTATTAGATAGGCTTGCGCTACCTTGCACGCCCCTGTCGCTAAGTGCGGGGTTGCCCCTAGTGGTTTTAGAGTTGTAAAACACAGTACTTTCACCACCATCCAATAGATATGCCGCCGTAGTGCGTAAAGTGAGGTCTTTCCTAATAGAATAGTTTACATACCCGTTTATATTTAATTGCGTTCTTTTAACCTTCCTATCCTCATTGGTCAATAATTGAACTGGGTTGATATAAGAAGCAGTAGTAGGCGGGCCTTCATCTGGATCCAGTTCCATGCCTATGAAATCATCGTCCACATCATGCTCTAAAGTTTCTCTTCCTGTTACGGGGCGAAATGCCCAGGTGCTGAACATGACGTATCCAAACGCATGGCCTGCGCCACCCGTATTAGATGCTGCTACCTGCCCGAATGACTGCACATCAGAATAACTGATATTAGCACCCGCCTTAAATTTATTGCTGATGGTTTGATCGAGAGACAACCTTCCTGTAACCCTTCGGGAACCACTATTGATCAAAACTCCCTTCATATTATATACCGAGCCTGAGGCGAGATACTTTGTTAGTTCTGAGCCTCCGGATAATGAAATATTATGTATTTGTGTTGCCCCACGCTGAAATACCAGATCCTGCCAGTTAATACCCCTGATATTTTTATAATCTTCAAGAGTATTTCCGTCCGGATCATAATTTATCGTATCGTCCACAGGAAAATCTCGCGGCGTGTATTTGCGCATAATTTCCTCCGAATATCCGTTACGCTCCAATTGGTATTTTACAAACTCGTAAGGATCCATCATGTCCATTCTTTTGGTTACATCCTGAAAACCAAAAGAACCCGTGTATGCTACTCTCGGACGCCCTACCTTACCTTTTTTTGTCTGGATCAGTATAACGCCATTGGCGCCTCTTGCTCCATAAATGGCTGTTGCTGATGCATCTTTCAGAACGTTAAACTCTTCAATGTCATCCATGTTCAAAGTGGCAGGATCAAAGTCTTCTATAGCGACACCATCTACCACAAATAATGGAGATGTGTTCTGTGTTATTGAACCTGTACCTCTTACTACAATGGAAAAGTCTTCGGAACCTGGCTGCCCGTCTGCGGAAATAACCTGGACCCCCGCAACCCTGCCTGCAAGCGCATCCTGAAAAGACATAACGGGAGCTTTCGCCATATCTTCCACATTTACCTGAGATACCGAACCTGTCATATCTTTTCGGTTAACAGAGCCATATCCAATAACAACCACATCGCTGAGCGTATCTCCACGGGGAATTAGTCCAATATTATAAACAGCAGCTGAACCAATATTCAGCCTGCCCTCAGTATAGTTAATATGAGTGAAAACCAGTGTTCCGCCAGATCTTCCTAAAATTGAATACCGGCCGTTATCATCTGTGGTGGTAGCAGTAGAAGTTCCGCTCATTATTACCGAAACGCCGCTCAGGGCTTCCCCACTCGATTGATCAACAACCTGCCCAGTTATTGTTTTGGATTGTGCAAACCCGTTGATGGATATTAAAATAGCTAAAAAGCAAAAAAAATTTTTTTGAAGAAATATGGCAATTCTCATTACAATTAATTTAAGCAATCAGATAAATCGGTAACGTACCTCAAATATAAACAAAAGCCAATAGAATTAAAAGGTATTATTTACGAAAACGTTTGAAATTTCAATTAATTAACAACCCAACCACAAGCTGTGTATAGCAAAATTTATTTTTCGTTTCACATAAAGTACATGATAATCAAAGCCCATTTAGCTTCATTTTTTGTAAAGCAATAACAATAAATGGATTCAAAATAATGTTTGTATTTCTTTCTCTTAATACAAATGATATGGCATTATTTAATCCCTTTCGGCCATTCGGTTTCAACTCCTCTTTTTCTGATGTATTCCTGAAAGTTTTTTAGCAAGTTATTTTGCGACCAAATCTCAAGTGGTGTGGTTCTATTGTTTAAAGAATATCCTATCACCCATCCCACAGCTTCTCCTATGCTCCATTCAACAGGATGAAGGCGATAGCAGCCATTTGTTATATGTGTTGTACCAATATTTTTGTTTACAGGGAGTAAGTTTTTCATACGTACAGGCAAAAGCGCACCTAAAGGTATCTGAAATCTTAGTGAAGGAAAGTCAATATAATTATTTCCACTAGTTGAGGGGTGAAGATCGATATGATAATAACCAATTCCCACACTATCATTAAACCAGGCTGCGGTTGTGTTATCTTCATTTTCCATTGCTGTGATCAGTCTGTTTTCAGCTCCAACGTGTTGCTCCAAAATAGTAAACTTTGCTTTAATCCGCCGGGACTCACGGATATAAGGAAATTTCGCAAGCCCGTTTTCCGTACCCATAATATCCTTTCTCAAACGCAGCCCGGGCCAGCCTTTTCCACCATCCGGCCTCTTAACTTCTGTTTGCAACCAATAAAGGAGGGAAAGGCTTAATTGCTGGGATGCAGCAATATGTTTTTCAAAGTCTTTTCTGCTTGCGCCGATCAGGTTGCCAAGGAGATAGTCATTTTGAGGCCAGTTAACAACTGTTATATCGCCAGGGTAAAAATCTTCATCAAAATTTTTACTGTTGATAATCTTTCTGTAGTTCCAAAGATTTAATGTTCCCGCATAATTACGGCCAGAAGGATCGAAAGCAAGTTGTTTCGGCACTAAAGTTTTAGGTGTGGAATAATGCAGATCTAACAGTTTTCCAGGCCAGGCAGGTGTTAGTTGCGGAGTAAAATTGCGCCAGAACTCATATTGTGGCGGTTTTTGAATAATGTGGTTGCCGCCTGGTACATAGTCAATAGCCATGCACATGGTAAACGCCTGTACATTATTGGGATCTCCTTTTTCCGATGCATGCAACTCACCGGTTTGCTTTTTTGATTCTGTGCCAGTCACAAATTCTGTTCCTGTCATTGGCAACAGGTCTCCCAGTTCCGTTGCGTCTAAAAAATAAGCAGCTCTTAAAAGTTTTTTGGTTTTTGTAATGTCATTGATCACTTCTACCTGCGTCACCTTATCTTTTGTGGTGCTGGCGCTGATAGCCTTATGGTTCAGGAGCAATTTTATTTTCCCATTGCTGATAAAGGGTGCCAGAAACTCAGTTAATACTGCAACCGCAACACGTGGCTCATGGCAGATTCTTGAAACACCACCGCTACCGGGATTTAAAAAAGGATCCTGCTTTAGTTTTTCTTTTAAGGGGTAATTTCTGCGGTAATAATTCCTGATGGCATTTCTAAAGTCGCGATAAGTTTGTGTGGCGCCTGTCGTTTCTATCCAGCGATGCTCATCCGGCGGCACTCCCTGCTGAGAAATTTGTCCGCCGATCCAATCCGTTTCTTCGGTTAAAATTACCGTCCGGTTTTCCTTTGCCAGCGATAAAGCGGCTGCCACACCTCCCAGCCCACCTCCTAAAATGGCCACATCTGCAGATAGTTCCAAAATTTCATCACGGCTGTCTTTCACGCTCTCGTCTGGAGAAAAGTGATTCAGGTTATGTATGTCTCCAGCAATCAATAGCGAACTTCCGGATGCTACATTTTTTATAAAATTTCGCCTTTTCATACTGAAGTACTAACAAGAAGTTTATTTAAACCCATTTTTTTAAAAAATGTGATTTTGAGAACTGTTTAAAAACTTTTTAAACTGGCATAGGTGGCAAGGTAAAGCCATTATGATATGTTCTTTTGATCCATTCTTTTGCCATTTCCCCGGCGTTAAAATCAGCATATTTTTTTGTAAACTTCGGATCTCCGTCAACAACTTTAAAATCATTTAACGTAACAATCTTAAGCTTATCGGTATCAGAAATATTTGTGAAGCGCATGTTTTCACTATCCCATTGGAGTATCCTGTCGAGCTGCTGCAGTCGCACCGCCAGCACACCCATTACAACCGCTTCATTAAAAGGCCCGGAAAAGCCAAAATGGGAGGTGGATTCTTTCCTGCTTCCCGGCGATTCCTTGCAAGCCCTTATCCAATCCTGTTCATGCGCGTTTGTTTTCCACAGGTCACCATCTCCGTCTTTTATTCTTGGAATCCACGGAGTGGGTGCTTTATAATCCTTCATTTTTGCTGTAGGCAGCAAACGAGGATTCGTACCATAAACATCTGTAAGTATTTTACCCTTACTGCCAATATATAATACTCCGTTTCCTTTACCCCATGCCTCGCTATCTAATAATTCAGCGGGCCTTTTTGGCAAAAGCCCTCCATCGTACCAGGTAATCTTCACTTCGGGCATTTTGATCTTCATGTTATTTCTTCCTATAGCCGTTCTTGCGGGATATACGTATTCCACGATCTCTGCATGTGGTGGCGAATAAAGATTGACAAGGGTTGAGGATCCCTGAACTTTTACCGGGTATTTTAAATCGAGCGCCCAATAGATAGGATCCATAATATGACAAGCCATGTCCCCGAGGGCGCCGGTGCCGAAATCCCACCATCCACGCCAATTCCATGGTGTGTACGCCGGATTATAATCTCTTTTTTGAGCAGGCCCTAAAAACAGATCCCAGTCTAAAGTTGCAGGTACTTCAAACTTTTTATCTGAAGGTTCCAGACCCTGCGGCCAGATGGGCCGGTCCGTCCAGCAATGAACTTCCTTTACATCTCCGATAATTCCGGATTTGATCATTTCAGCGCCAATCCGGCATCCGTCCCTCGAATTGCCCTGGTTGCCCATCTGAGTGGCTACTTTATATTTTTTTGCGAGTTTCGCCAGCAGTCTGGATTCATAAACCGTGAAAGCGAGGGGCTTTTGAACGTATGCGTGTTTACCAAGCGTCATCGCGTGCGCCGCCACCCCGGCGTGAGTGTGATCAGGCGTTGCCACCATGATGGCGTCAATAGACTTACCCATTTCATCCAGCATTGTGCGCCAATCCTTAAAACGTTTTGCACCCGGGTAGTCATTAAAGGTTTTTGCAGCATATCTCCAGTCCACATCACAAAGAGCTACAATATTTTCAGTTTTCATATTGGCAAGATTACGTCTGCCCATGCCACCCACTCCTATCCCTGCAATATTTAATTTATCACTTGGAGCCGTGTGCCCAAATGCTTTTCCTAACACCGTATTAGAAACGATGGTGAAAGCTGCAACGCCCGCGCCGGCTTTCAGAAATTGCCTTCTTGACTGTTTTCCCATAATTGTTGTATTTGATACCTGAGAACGGTACTACTTAATAACGCTCACGCCAACCGTGCTAAGTTTTAAAAAGATATTAAACCAATTTCCAGGGAGCGCGGTATTTGTAATGTAAATGTTTATTCGCTTCCACACTGTTTGTAAAACGCTCCTTCTGCGCATCCCATACCAGGCGTTGCTTCGTTTTCATAGCGATCGTACCCAGATGGGCCATGGTTGTGGAAAGGTGTCCATCTTCAAGCGTGGCCAGAGGTTGTTTCCTAGTTTTTATACATTCCAGAAAATTATTGATAAGATTTGTTGTGCTATCTTTCAGTTTTGGATCATTTATACTAAAATTTTCTTCCTGCATTGGCTTATCAAAAGACTGAAACTGGCCTGCTGTGGCAGGAACTAATTTGTAATCGTTTTCGTGCGTGTAAATGTTCCCTTTGGTGCCTCTCAGTTCAATATATCCAAATGGTATGAAAGAGCCGGAAGACCCTTCCAGGATATTAATGGTTACAATCCTACCTGATGCAAACTCATAAGTAACACTCATAGTATCTGGTATGGTACGGTCATCATCAATCACAAATTTTCCTCCGTGAGCGCTTACCGCCGTGGGTGCTTTTTCATTCAACATCCAACGTATCAAATCTAAAAAGTGTACCCCGTTATTGGAAATCTGGTTTGCATAATCATCCCACCATCGAAACATATAGGGAGCAATATTGTATTGGTAAGGCCGGTAAGCCCTTGGCCCCAGCCACATGTCCCAGTCAAAATCTTCTGGCGGCGCCTCGGGTTTCATTTTGCCAATACCATTAGGAAACATATTACTTACATGGCAGGTTTGCGCAAAAGATACTGTACCTATTTTTCCGGCTGGAATTTCCTGCGCAAGTTTTTGGTACAATGGTGCGGCCCTCCTGTTCAGCCCTACGGCAACAATTTGCTTACTGTTTCGCGCGGCATTGATCATTGCTCTGCCTTCCGTAATGGTTTTTGACATTGGTTTTTCTACATACACATCTTTTTCAGCTTTAATGGCATCAATGGTTTGCAGCGCGTGCCAATGGTCGGGTGTGGCGATACAAACCGCGTCAATAGACTTATTTTCCAGTAATTTTCTATAATCAGTATAGCGCTCTGTTGCTGACCCAAAATTTTCACCCATTTTTGGTATGCGATGGAGTTTCAGATACCTTTCATTTACCTGTGAGTAATTCCTGGTGGTGAGGGGTTTATAAATATCGCATAGTGCTGCTACTTCACAATTTGGATTTTTCATAAAAGTTCTCAGCAACTGGGTACCACGGTTGCCAACTCCTATAAACCCAACCCTGACCCTTTCATTTGAGCCAATAATTGTGCGCTTTGTATCTATTAAAGGAAAGGCATTAGCCCTGGCCAGCGATAGCCCTGCTATTGTAGCAGATGCCATTTTAAGAAATTTCTTACGATTAGTTTTGATACTCATAAACAGGTTTTAGAGATTCGTATAAATTAATTGGATAACGCTTTTTATTGGAAATTCAATGCTTTACTATTTGCTTATTTTAAGCATTGCGTCTGCCATATTAAGACCGTTTTCTCTTTGCGCTTTAGAATTAAAGTGCAGACTATCTCCAATATGGCCACGTCGGCTTGCCTCAGAAAATGCAACATTCTTCATCTCTGAAGCAGTTTCTTTTAAAGCGCTATTAACGATGGGATAGTATTTTGAACGGAGAAAATCGCCAAGTCCTCCAATGACAACCGGTAAATCATCATTGCCCAGATCTGTTCTGAAATTTGTGATCAATTCTTTAAGCCTTTGTTTATATAGCGGCGCATCCTTACTGTTCGAGTCAGATTCTCCCTGTTGCCAAACTATGCCTTTCAGAGTTCCATATTTCATGGCAACTTTGGTTTTTCTGATAGCTTCATTGTACAACCCATGAGAATTGTCCGGGCTCCAATACGAAATTTTTGTTCCCCCCACCGCAGCTGGAACCAATAGTATCTTCCTGTCGGGGTATGATTTTGAAATGGCTTTGCCAAACGCAAGCCCAGGGCCACTTCCACGATTTTTTTTATCGTAGTGCAAGGGCTCCTTCGCGGGTATTAAAATATCACCGGCACCCAGAACAAAAACTTTGTTATTGATCACAGTATCTTCTTTTTCTAAAAATCCCCTACCGGCCATATTAGACTGCCCTACTAACAAATACAGGTCATACCCGTTATTTTTCGTCGCTTTATTAAACGAAGAACATGAAAATAAAGTAACGAAGAGGCAACTTAAGAATACTGCAGGCAAAAGATTATGATGGTTCATGATATATAATTTCTTAGTTTAAATCTTAGCGATTTATTCTATTCTTCTTCAACATTTTATTTTGTAGTTGGTGCATTTTTTCGGCAAACCGTTCTCCTAAGATTCGGGCTGATGTCGCATCTAAATGAGTACCATCACCATTATGAGTTAGACCATCTGCTTTAGCAACAGCAGTATTTGGTACTTTAGTTGGTAAGGATTTCAGAGCTTCGTTTATCAACAAATACCTGTCACGGTAATACCCAAGCTCGCCAGCCACAAATGGCACGTTCTTATTGCCAGCCTCCTGGCGAAGTCGTTTAATCAATTCTTCAAGCTGGTTTAAATATACTTTCGATTTTTCTTCGCTGCTGTTGCCCTCACCCTGGTGCCAGATAATGCCTTTTAAAACACCACTTTTCATGGCAATATGAAGCCTTTGAATTGCATCGTCATAAGGCTGTACCCCTAAGGCTTCTGCCCCGGGCTGCCATGATTCTATTGCAGTACCTCCAACCGCACAGGGAATCACACCAATTTTTATGTTCTTATTATTTGAATATGCCAGCATTCTTTCAGCAAAACGTAAACCGGGCCCCACACCTGCCACTTTGGGTTTATCAAAATGTATCGGATCCTTTGCTAATACCCATTCATTGTCTTTTGTCAACATCAGCAATCTGCTGTTATGGGGGCTTGATAAAGAATCTACTCTCCCTCTGCCTGCCATATTAGATTGTCCAACCAAGAGGTATAAATGGAAATCAGGATCGGGTTTATTCTGCGCAATTACGTAATTACCCGTTATCAAAACGATCATTAAAACACATAATCTTCTCATACTTACTTTTTCAGAAAAAAATCAAAAAATGAATAAATAATTTCATTCGACTCCTGATCCGGTGCATGCATAGGCCGGTTGGTCATGGCTACCCTGTTCTCATATCCCAAGAGTTTATTTACAGCAATCGTACTATTCAAAGCAAGCCATCGGCGCGGAGGATCTTCTGATCCCCCTGAAACTAAGAAAGGACGGGGAGCCATCAAAGCATGCAGTTCATGCAGATCGTAGCCCTCTTTTCTCAATTCAAGATATAACCCTTTTGCCGGGTTATCCACCGTAATTATACTTCTCTTACGCCAAGGCAATGGATGGTACCCTAAATAATAAGGCTCCCAGTAATTGACAGAGGCGCGAGACTCATCAAAAACAATTCCGGGATCAGACCAGGCAGCGCAGGCAAATTTATCATACAAACAAGAGGCGAACATTGCCCATTTTCCACCAAATGAATGCCCTACAATACCTACACGGGTTGCATCTACATCCTTTTCTTTGGCTAATGCCTCATATGCATTTGCAGCAGCATAGGCAAGTAACGATAAGGGCTGCGACTGGCTGTTATTAATGGATGGGTAAAATAATGCATAGGTTTTATTTTCAGAAGCAGTTTTGGTTCCCAGCGATAGCGTAACAAATCCTCTCTGCACAAGTTGATATGCAAAATTCCGGTAAGGCTTACCTCCTTCACCTATCGCCGTTTCGGGTTCATAAAAAACAGTAATCACAGCCGGCTTTTTACCTTTTGTTTTAGGCACAAGCAAGTAGCCGTAAGTTTCTTCGTTTGGTAACCAGTTAAACGTGACACGATGCTGAACAAAGTTGTCTCGCTCTTTCGACTCGGTAATTATTAATTGTTGGTTTGTTATCAAAGGAGGCCAATGTCCCAGCATGTCCGTCCACTTACGGTAAATTTCATCTCTTCTTTGCGGCCATTCTTTTGACGTAGCTACTGTATCACCATTATAAAACCTTAATGCTGGTGAATAATCTCCGGTATTATTTCTGTATTTCTCCGGTACTATAAAGTACTGAGCTATCTTATTCCAGGCGCTGTCTTTTTGTGTACTATATACAGATCTGTTAGCGCAACCCAGTGCGGTAAATAAAAATACTGCTATAAGAATTTTATTAGTTTTCATATTTATTCAGGCAATTCAAATGTTGTACAAGCAGATAAACCCTAAATTATGATTTGACTATGTTCAAAGCCTATTATTTTTACATTAAAATTTAAATAATTCTGAACCGCCATGAAATTTAATCTATCCGGTCTGCTTCTCATTCTTTTATTATGTAATTTTTTTTCAAGCGCCCAACGACTGCAAGATTCCATTAAAATTACTGCAATTACAACCAGCAATTCCGTTAAGATCGAACTCTATAATGATGACAACGATTCAAAACACAAATACATTGCAAAAATAAAAGATGTTAGTAATAGCGAAATAATATTTGATCAGCCGATTGAATTTGAATATACTGCCACCAAAGCAAAAATATTTTTTATTAAAGGGCTTAGGCCTAAACTATGGTATCCCTGCGCTCCTAATCTTTATATTTTAGAGCTTATCAAAGAAAAAGATGGAATGCAGATCGTGAAGCGGAAGAAAATTGGCTTCAGAGATTTCAAAGCTATCAATGGAAAGTTTTATCTGAATGATAAACCAATATTTCTTAGAGGCAATGCTATCAATCCTCCCGGCAGGGGCATTCATGACTCACTAAACAACTCCAAAAAATTTGCGGAAGACTACATAGACTTTCTCAAATCAATAAATATAAATATTGTCCGCTTTCCCGGCGCTGCTAAAGACTTCTGGTATGACGTATGCGATGAAAAAGGGATGATGGTTTTTGGTGGGAATTATAGTGGTAGTGTAAATGGTGAATCCCCACCCAAAGATTACGATAAAGCATTAAGTTGGTTTAAAGAAAACAAATTCGCCTCTATTGCACATCACCCCAGCCTGGTAGTATACGTGATTAACAACGAAACTCCTTATTCTGGTAATAAAGGAGAAGAATGGCTAAAGTTTCAATCATACATTCATCAAAACTTATTAAAATGGGACGATACGCGCCCTTATATTGCCAACGCGGGATATGGCTATGGTAAGGCAGGTGATATCTGCGATTTGCATCGCTATTGGGGATGGTACTACAACACACCTTTCACTTTTATTAATATCCGCGATCAAAAAGAAATTATACCATTTAAAAAACCATCAAGCCAGCCCATCACGTTCACAGAATGTGTTGGCAATTATATTGGCCCCGATGGCCGGTATAACCTTACCCCAGACAACAAAGCGCCACAATCACAATTAAACTGGACGGGCCATGCCTCTAAAGACATGCAAATTTTACTCGCAAACGAACATCATGCATTTACTTATAAAATGGCCACTGAGCTATTCCGGAGAATGAGGTACCTAAACCCTGATCTAAGCGGTGTTGTACCGTTTACAATTTTATTTGATAACTGGAACATGATTAGCAGGTTTTCAGATATGTATCCCAAACCGGTCACTCAGCAGGCCAAAAAATCATTTCAACCCATATTAGTAAGTTGGGAAAACTGGCAGCCCAATTTATATGCTGGCGCAGAATTTCAGCCAATCGTTCATATTGTAAATGACGATGATAATTTCAGCGATTTAAAAAATGTTAGTTTACAATACAGCATTATTGATGAAGCAAATAATGAAGTGTTTCAAAATAAAATCAATGTGCCACTTGTAAAATATTATGAAACCTTTCGTGAAAAATTAAACATCAAAATACCTGAAACTATTACAAACGGATGGTACCGGCTCATCGGGAAAATCATAAATGAAAATAAGGTTATTTCAGAAAACGAAGAATTGATTTACATAGCTTCGAAACCTGGCCCGCACACAGTACCTGATAAATCAAAGAATATTTTGTTGTTCGATAATGACGGCAAAACATCAGGCGCATTAAATGCTTTGGGCATCGATTTTAAACCCATTAAAACGTTTAATGACATTACACCCGCAGATGTGGTTGTGATAGGCGAGAACAGCGCTGATAAAACAGTGGCGCAATCTTTCGCTATTCTAAAAAAGTTTATCAATAATGGCGGGCGTTTACTACTACTGAAACAAGGCTTTGAAAACTGGCAGCAGGTAAATGCAATTACCCCTGTCGAAATTGTAAACATCAGGGCGGATATAGATAAAGCTACTTATCCACGCCCTTCAGGACCTTCAACAAACGGTATTAATGTTAATCCGGAACGGCCTGATCACCCTTTTTTTTCAGGGATCGAAAGAAGAAATCTCAGGCAGTGGTCAGACTATACAAATTGGAACGAAACAAAAAAGGATTTTCCGGCAATCTATCCTGTCACCAATGGATTTATACTAAAAAATAAGGAGGACATTGGATCGGCCGCGGTGCTTGCTAATTATGGTCCTGGGCTGAGTGCTATGGCGCTCGCAGAATTTTTCGAAGGCCGTGGAAGTGTATTGATTTCCGGTTTTGATTTGGTCAACCGCTCGGGGATTGACCCCATCGCTGACAGGCTATTGAAAAACCTGATCAATTACATGGTATCAAATGAACCTGAGCAATACCCATTAATCACATCGCCCATAAAATGGGGCGAATATGAAACTGAAAAAGGATTGCTTACCGGTGAAGTAAGCGGTTTATTGCTCAATCCCCATCCCCGCCTTCTGGGTGCCGACAAGTTAAAATACAAACTAGTAATTACAGAAGAAGGCCACCAGTTTGCAGCTAATAACCGTGTTTTATGGGCCGACCTTCCCGGGCAACAATACATACCTTATGGCAGAAGGCCTTTCGGGCCCTATTACCTGAGAGGCATGGGCAGCATTGCTGAAATAGAAAAGGAAGCAAATAAGAAAGAAGGTACCGGCTTTTTTTACTGCCGCGTTGCTGAAGGTGTAACAAAATCTCTTCACACAATATGGAACCCCGCTAATGAAGAATTGTATATAAAAATCAGCGCTAATGAAAATGAGGTTAAAAAAGCAATTCCCCCAAAGTCAGTTTTAATAGTGGAATGCCCGATAAAAGATTCAAAAATAAAAATGCAATATACCGGCGACAGAAGGCTTGTTTTATTACAAACTTCATTTGAATAATTCAGTTAAGTTGCTATGAAAAACCTTCTTTGTATTCTTTGGCTCTTATCTTTCTCAGCGTTCCTGCATGCCAACATAAAATTACCATCAATCATCGGCAATGGAAAGGCTTTGTAACGAATGCCAACATTTTGATATGGGGATGGGGCCGCCCGGATAACACATCCGGCTATCTTTTCTAAATAGAAACCATACAAGAACAACTGATGAAAGTGGCAACTGGAAACTATTTAAAAAAAAGGGAGAGAGCAAGACTGCCCCCTCCGAATTATTACATGAGAAAATTTACAATTTAAGCGTCTGCCCTTTTATATTTTTTATGGAGCATTATATCTCCCTGGGCATCCACATCTACATGGTACCAGTTTTTGTGATCTTTTAAAGTAATACGGTAAGAAGTAGCTTTGCAGTCAGAAACTTCAACTACACCCCAAATGTCATGGCGGGCATAGGCCTTTTTTACTTTGTACAGAACATCAAACGGCAATCCTTCTTCGTTATAATAACGTATGGTTTTTACAAGCGATCCTTTTTGGTCAAGAAAAGCCCTGGTTTTTACATCTCCGTTTTTAAAAGAAGCTTCTGTGTACTTTCCAATGCTCGACCAGCGCACATCTTGTGCATCGGCAAACAGTTGATTAAAGGTTTTTAAAACCTTATCACTTACGGTTGGGTTGTTGTCTGCTGCAAATGCATTTATACTAAGGAACAGTGCAGCTAAGAGGATTAAGTTTTTCATTTTTTAAATTTTAAGAGTTATTATTTTTTGTTTTGTTTCTGATACAAAAGTAGCGTGTGCAGGCGCCTAGGGTCAACAGCTTTTTGGTGAACAGTAGTGCAAAAAGCGGTAAACGGCACTATCCGCGGGGCGAAAGAACAAGCAGCTATGCAACCTTTTTATAAGCATCGGTGAATGACGGTTTTATGGGTTACTTATGTGCTATCGGTTTAACCTAATAATTACTTTGTGCAGCTCTCAATAAAAACTGTTGCAAAGTCCTTCGTTCCATTACTGCTGCAAATCGAAAAGCAACCGTGGTGAATTGTTCCGTTTATTGGGAATCTTTAAGATGGCTAGGCTACGTAGCAGCGCAAGATTCGGTGTTGACTTATAATCCTGATTCTTTTTTAACACCGGCAAACAATAGAGTCATCTCATCAAAAGAAATGCTTTAATAAGTATCGGTCTTTTTTCTTGAGCACAATTGACCCCGCTGCTATATATTCGCTATAGCATATTCAAAAAAATCTTTAAAGTAAAATAGATTCCACAAATGGCAGGTCATAAACAAAAGCTGGAAGAAAAATTTGAAGAGGTTTACAAAAGCCTGAACGAGCAACAACGCGATGCGGTGGACACCCTTGAAGGGCCTGTAATGGTGATTGCCGGACCAGGAACAGGTAAAACGCAAATACTGGCCGCACGCATCGCAAGAATACTGCTTGAACCCGACCATTTTCCTGAAAATATTTTATGCCTCACTTATACGGATGCGGGCGTGGTGGCCATGCGCAAACGGCTGCAACAATTTATTGGCGCCGATGCCTACAAGGTAAATATTTACACCTTTCACGCATTTTGCAATGATGTGATACAGGATAACCTTTCGCTGTTTGAAAAAACTTCTTTAGATCCGATCTCAGACCTGGAAAGGATTGCTTTATTAAAACAACTCATTGATGCGTTTCCGAAAGATCATCCGCTGAAACGCTACCGCGGAGAAGTGTATTATGAAATTCCCAACCTTACCAACCTGTTCTCCACCATGAAACGCGAAGGCTGGAAACCCTCGTTCATCAATGACAGGATTGATGAGTACCTGGCCCGTATTAAAGACAGCGATGAGTATAAATATAAAGTGAACCGGGGCCATAATAAAAAAGGCGACTATAAACCCGATTATTATGAACAGCTTGAGCGTATGGAAAAACTTCGTGCCGCGGTAAACGAATTTGAAAATTACCAGCAGCTCATGCGCCGCAACAACCGCTACGATTTTGACGATATGATCAACTGGGTGATCACGGCTTTTGAAGAAAACGCCAACCTGCTTGCCACTTACCAGGAACGCTTTCAATACATCCTGGTAGATGAATTCCAGGATACCAGCGGTACGCAAAATAAAATTGTGCAACTGCTCATCAGCTATTGGGATAAGCCCAACGTATTTGTGGTGGGAGACGATGACCAAAGTATTTACCGCTTTCAGGGTGCAAACGTGCAGAACATGCTTGACTTTGCGCAGCAATATTCCAACGACCTTAAAACTGTTATCCTCACCAATAACTATCGCAGCATTCAACCCATACTGGATGTTTCCAAAACCCTCATCAGCAAAAACAACGAGCGCCTGGTGCGTCAGCTTGAAGGCCTGAGTAAAGATCTGCTTGCGGCCAATAGTGCTATCAACCAGTTGGATCACCCGCCCGTGATTATTGAATATAAAACAGCCACGGAAGAAATGGTGGGCATCACGCTCAAGGTGGAAGAATTGATTGATGAAGGCGTGGCGCCGGGCCGCATTGCCGTTATTTATAAAGAAAACAAATACGGCGAAGAGCTGGCCCACTATTTCCGCATAAAGCAAATACCTGTGTACAGCAAGCGCAACATCAACCTGCTGGAGCAGCCTTTTATCAAAAAGATCGTAACCATCCTGCGCTATCTTAATGCAGAGCATGATATGCCTTACAGCGGCGATGAAATGCTGTTTGAAATACTGCATTACGATTTTTATAAAAACCCGCCCATTGAAATTGCCAAACTGAACGCGGAGCTTAACCATAAAAAATACAATGGCCAGCTTACATCGCTGCGGCAACTGCTGCACGAAAAAGCCAATACGCCGCCAAAAGACCTGTTTGACACGGGCCTGCCGCAATCCATGAAAGATTTCAGTGCAGTGTACGAGCAATTGATTGCTGATGTGCCCAACATGACCATACAGCAGCTTATGGACCACATCATCCGCAACGCGGGTATATTATCATACATCATGCATTGCGATAAAAAAATCCTGCTGATGCAGTTTTTAACCGCCTTTTTTGATTTTATTAAAGAAGAGAACCGCCGCAAACCTACGCTTACCCTGGAAGGGCTTATCAGCCTGATAGACCTGATGGAAAGCGAGAAAGTGCCCTTGCCCATGGTACGCATTTCCGGCACCGATAATGGCGTAAACCTGCTGACGGCGCACGGCAGTAAGGGCCTGGAGTTTGAATATGTTTTCCTGGCCGGCACCAATTGCCATGTATGGGAAAAAAAGCGCAAACACGGCAATGGTTACAAATTGCCCGATACTATGTTTACCTCCCTGGCAGAAGGCAACGATACGGAAGAGCTGCGCCGCTTGTTTTACGTGGCCATTACACGCGCAGAAAAATATTTGTTTATTTCTTATGCCAGCTTTAACAGCGATAATAAAGCCCTGGAGCCATCCATGTTTATTGCTGAAATTTTAGAGCACCACCCCTTTAGCATTGAACAAAAAGAAATTTCGCAGGAGCAGTTGTTTGATTTTCATCAGCTCATTCTGGGCAGCCGCCTGCCCGTAATGCAAACCGCCGAAGATGATTTTATTGAGGGATTGCTGAGCCGCTTTGTAATGAACGTTACGGCATTGAATAATTACCTTGATTGCCCGCTGAGATTTTATTATCAAAACCTGCTGCGCATTCCTTCCGGCAAAAATGAAGCGTCTGAATTTGGAAGCGCCGTACACTTTGCGCTGGAGCGGCTATTTAAACACATGAAAAAAACAGGCGTGTTTCCCCCTGTGCAGATGATGGTAGATGATTTTAGCTGGTACATGCAGCGCCACCGGGAAAATTTTACAAAAGAAGCTTTTGCCCGCCGGCTGGAGCATGGCGCCGTCATCATTCCTGCTTATTATAATAAATATGTGAATGAATGGAACAAAATTGTACTGGTAGAACTTAACATCCGCACGGTGATAGATGGTGTGCCGGTGAAAGGGAAAATTGATAAGCTGGAATTTGAAGGTAATGATGTCAATGTAGTGGATTATAAAACCGGTAATTTTGACAGCCCCAAAAACAAACAAAAACTGCTGGCCCCCAACGAAAAGCAACCCAATGGCGGCGATTACTGGCGCCAGGCTGTTTTTTACAAGCTGCTATTAGATAATTATGAACATAAAAAATGGAACGCCGTCAGCGCTGAATTTGATTTTATTGAACCGGATAACAAAAACAATTTTCAAAAAAGAAAAATATTTATTGACCCGGCAGACCTCACCACGGTAAAACAGCAACTTACCACTGTGTGGAATAAAATCCAGGACAAAGATTTTTATACCGGCTGCGGCAAGCCTGATTGCCACTGGTGTAATTTTGTAAAAGATAATGTATTGTATGAGCGGTTGGAGGAGCCTGAAGAGGAGGAATGATATCTTAAATAATAATTCAGACCATTACGAGAATGTTCTCGGAATGGGCATCTATTTCCCAGCCTGCTCCTTCCTTTCCCGCCCACTGGCTTCTTCAGCAAGTTCTTCGTTGGCTTCCTGTAAAGCTTCTTCGTGCAGGTAGTCTTTTCGTTTCAATTCAAAGTTGCGGCCCAGGTATAAATTTCTTACCTGTTCGTTTGCTGCCAGTTCTTCCGCCGTGCCGCTTTCAAAAATTTTTCCTTCAATCATCAGGTAAGCACGGTCGCAAATAGAAAGTGTTTCATTTACGTTATGGTCGGTAATAAGAATGCCGATATTTTTATACTTCAGCTTGGCCACAATGCCCTGTATATCTTCTACGGCAATGGGGTCAATACCTGCAAAAGGCTCATCCAGCAAAATAAATTTAGGGTCAACCGCCAGCGCGCGGGCAATTTCGGTGCGCCTTCTTTCACCACCGCTCAGCACATCGCCGTTGCTTTTACGCACATGCCCCAGCCTGAACTCGCTGATCAGTGACTCCAGCTTATCTTTTTGCTGCTGCCTGCTTAGCCTGGTCATTTCAAGCACGGCTGAAATATTATCTTCTACGCTCAGCTTTCTAAACACCGATGCCTCCTGCGGCAAATAACCAATACCCATTTGCGCGCGCTTGTACATGGGAAGCTTGGTAATGTTCTCATCGTTCAAAAACACATCCCCTTCGTCAGGCTTTATCAGCCCCACCACCTGGTAAAACGAGGTGGTTTTGCCCGCACCGTTCGGCCCCAGCAATCCCACGATCTCGCCCTGGTGCACTTCAAAAGAAACTTTATTTACAACGGTACGCTGCCCGTAGCGTTTTACCAGTTCTTTTGTATAAATCGTCATCTTCATAGCGGCAAAAATAGCAATTGAGCCATGTATTTTATAGGTTTACAAATGTTTTACGTTTTGATTAACGGAAATGCTTTTTACGATTTTTGAACCGTTGGCTGCAGTCTTTTCAAGTAAGAAGAATAATCTACCTGGATGGCCTCGTAGGTTTCGTTCATAAAAGGTGAGCTGAATAAAAAATCGGCTGTTGCCTCGTTGCAGGCCACGGGCAGGTTATAAACCGCCGAAAGCCGCAGCAGCGCTTTTACATCAGGGTCGTGCGGCTGCGCTTCCATAGGATCCCAGAAAAAGATCAAAATATCAAGTTTGCCTTCGGCGATCATGGCGCCAATCTGCTGATCGCCGCCCAGCGGCCCGCTAAAAAATTTTGTAATGTACTGGCCCAGCGCCTCTTCAAGTATTTTTCCCGTGGTGCCCGTGGCATACAGCTTGTGCTTGGCCAGCCTGGATTTGTTGGCCACAGACCATGCAAGCAATTCATCTTTTTTATTATCGTGCGCCACAAGCGCCACTTTTTTGTTGGGCAATAATAAGCGGGGAGCGAGGTTCATCATTTCTGTCTGGTTTTTGTAAAGATAGCTGATGTGATGAAACTGTAAGGCCAATTTATAGCAGCCATATTCAAAAAAGCAATTACTTTTATCAATAAATTGTTTAAAACTTGCAGGCAGGTAAGCATATCTATTTTCTTTCAGATTTTCACCTGGGCGTGCCCACCCCGCAGGAAAGCCTTGAGCGGGAAAAACTGATCGTACAATTTTTGAACACGATCAAAGACAAGGCCGCAGAGATCTTTATCGTGGGCGATATGTTTGACTTTTGGTACGAATACAAATACGTAGTACCGCGCGGCTACACCCGGCTGCTGGGCAAGCTGGCAGAACTTTCAGACGCCGGCATCAAACTTCATTTTTTTGTGGGCAACCACGACATGTGGATGACGGATTATTTTCAACAGGAACTGAACATGGCCGTTTACCACGAGCCGCATGATTTTAAATGGAACGGCAAAACCTTTCTTGTGGGGCATGGCGATGGCCTGGGACCGGGAGACAAAGGATATAAAAGGCTAAAGAAAATTTTCCGCAATCCTTTGTGCCAGTGGGCATTTGGCATTTTACCGCCCCGCGTGGGCATGGGGCTTGCCAATTACTTCAGCCGGCGCAGCCGGGCCAAAACAGCTACCATTGAAGAAACGTTTTTGGGCGAAGACAGGGAATGGCTGATCCTGCACTGCAAAAAAGTGCTGGAAAAAAAACATTACGACTTTTTCATTTTTGGCCACAGGCACCTGCCTATTGATTACCGCCTGAATGAAAACAGCCGGTACATCAACCTGGGAGAATGGATGAATTTTTTCACTTATGCCGTTTTTGACGGGCAGTGCCTGGAGCTGCGCTCCTACCGGCAGCAGGAACATAAAATTGTAAAAAACCATTGATACGATGCGCCATCATATTGTTTATCCTGGTGCTTTCAAATAATTTGCTGAAAGCGCAAAGCATTACTTTTGGCGGCTTTGAAAAGCTAAGAACCATTGCCGGCGCTTATACTTCTTTTTCCGTGGACAACCTGGGGAATGTTTACCTGCTGTCAACCACCAACCAGCTTAAAAAACTCAATCAAAAAGGCGATTCGGTAGCAGTTTTTAACGATATTAAAAAGTTTGGAGAAGCCACGCTGGTAGATGTATCCAACCCTACAAAAATCATCCTGTACTATAAAAATTTTGCCACTATTGTGGTGCTGGATGGTATGTTGCAGCAAAAAAATACCATTGACCTGAGAAGAAAAAATATGTTCAGGGTGAATGCCGTGAGCCTGAGTTATGATGGCAAAATTTGGCTGTACGACGAACTGGACAATACTTTAAAAAAGATAGATGACCAGGGAGAGGTTCTTTTAAAAACGCCTGATCTTCGCCAGGTTTTTAACCATAGCATTGCGCCCGCAAAAATTTTTGACCAGAACCAGCACGTGTACCTGTACGATCCGCAGCAGGGCATTTATGTATTTGATTATTACGGCGCTTTTAAAAACAGGATTGACATCACCGGCTGGAACAATTTACGCATTGCCGATAAAAACATTGTTGGCACTGACAGTACAAACATTTACAGCTACGAAATACCTGTTTTTAAATACAGCCGTATAGAACTGCCAGCAGCGTTTTTGGGCTACCGGCAGATGCTTAACAATAACAGATTTTTTTATGGCTTGCACAGCACCGGGCTTGACATCATCAGGCTTACCGGCAACTGACGTGGCGTTTTAACGCCCGCCCTCTGGCAGTTTTAAGTCACGCCTGAGCATTTCTTCACGGTTGGCCATTTCCCAGGCTGTGTGAAATATCAACCGCGTGCGTTTTGCCATCAGTTCAAAGTTGATCTTATCTACCGTATCGGTAATTTTATGGTAATCGGCATGCACGCCGTTAAAATAAAAGATGGCCGGCACCCCGTTCCGGGCAAAATTGTAATGATCGCTGCGGTAGTAAAAGCGCTCGGGATCATCACCGTTATAGCGGCGGTCTAATTTAAGCTTTGTGTATTTATTGTTCACCATATCTGTAATGGGCGTCAGGTCGGTGCTTAGCTTGTCATCGCCAATTATATATACGTAGTTCTCTGCATCTTTCTGGTTGAGATACTCTGTGCCAATGCGCCCGATCATATCAATATTCAGGTTGGCCGTGGTTTTGTTTAACGGGTAAATGGGGTTCAATGCATAATATTCTGATCCCCAAAGTCCTTTTTCTTCACCACTCACTGCCAGGAAAATAACGGTGCGGCGGGGGCCCTTGCCGGCTTTTTTAGCCAGCGCAAATGCTTCGGCCATTTCTATAACGGCCACTGTGCCAGAGCCATCGTCATCGGCGCCGTAAAATATATTGCCGTTGGCGTCTTTCCCCACATGATCGTAATGCGCGGAGATCACCAGGTATTCATCTTTCTTATCAGAGCCTTCTACAATGCCAATGATGTTTGAAGTAAAAGCTTCTGAGCGGTTGCTGCGGTACTTCAGCTCCACATTGCCATTGTGCAGCCCGGGTGCAACAGTTCCGTTGTCAAATGCCGCTACAACCTCCTGCAGGCTATGGCCGGTAACGGCTGACACCACGTTTTCACTGATAAAAAAGATAGGCGTACTAATGCCGCCGCGCGACTGGTACATTTGAGGACGGTAGCTGGCGCTCATACTCATCCTGCCCGGCATTCTTTCTGAAATGACCATAATGGCTTTGGCTCCTTTTTGCAGCGCGGTCATAAGTTTGTTGGTCAATGCCGCTGGCGATTGCCTGCCGGTTTTGGATGAAGTGTAGTTTTTTGGCGCACCATTGATCAGCACGACCAGCTTATCCTTTACATCAAGGCCGGCATAATCATCGCGGTTTTCATCCACAATGCCGTAGCCTGCCACCGCATAGCTGGTGAATGATTCATTCACGTTATCGTTCTGAAAAAAATACGGCGCAAAATCAGTATATGCCGTAAAGCTTCTGCCATTGATGCGCAAGGCCATATCCGCTACCGAATCTTTCCACAAACCATAGGTTTGCCTAAAGCTGCCTTTGTTGCCCGACGCCACACCGGCTTTGGTAAATTGCTGCGCGATGTAATCCGCGGCTTTTTCCAAACCCGGAGATGGTGTGTTGCGGCCTTCCATTTCAGGACCGGCAATTATGGTAAGATGCTTTTTAAGATCCTGCGATGTAATGGTTTTTGCAAAATCATCAGGAGTGGCTGTTTTTTGCGCTGTGACGCAACTGCTAATCGTCAATAACAATACTAATAAGCGATAGATCATTTTTTGTTTTATTTTTTGTAAATGTAAGGAAGCCGGTTCATTGTTATGAACCGTTCATGGAATGAAAGCATCCATTTGCTTAATACGTGTAAGCAGGAAAATTGATCAGCAGCCAATTTTATCTACCCGGCCGGCGTGACGCCCGCCTTCAAAACCGGTGATCATAAAAACATCTACCATTTCCTGGGCCACTGCTTCTGATACGAAACGTGCGGGAATGCAGATAATATTGGCATTATTGTGCTTGCGGGCAAGAGAAGCAATTTCATCGTCCCAACAAAGTGCGGCGCGAATGCCCTGGTGCTTATTGGCCGTAATGCATACGCCATTGCCGCTGCCGCAAACCAATACGCCAAAGGCATAGTTGCCGCTTTCCACGGCTTTGGCTACGGGGTGGGCAAAGTCAGGGTAATCGGCTGAATCGGTACTGTGGGTTCCAAAATCTTCAAATTGCAGGTCTTTCCCTTCCAGGTAAGAAATAATGTGCTCCTTCCATTCATATCCGGCATGGTCGCTTCCGATAGCGATAGGCTTGCCAAGGTCAAAATTAGGTTCCATTTGCATAAAATTTAAAGAGTTAACTCCACTCCTGCACCTCTAAAGTTTCCTCGTATTTTTTACCGGCTTTTTGTGCAAGGTTGATGCTGATCTCAAATAATATATACAAAGGTACGGTTACCAGGGCAAGGCTCACAGGATCTGTGGTGGGCGTAATAATTGCTGCTGCAATTAAAATAACAACAAACGCGTGCCGGCGGTATTTTTTTAAGAACGCGGCCGTAATAATGCCGGCCTTTGCCAGCAATAAAATAAGCAAAGGCATCTGAAAGAGCAACCCGATGCCTACGGTTGTATATACCAGGTTGTCAAGGTAATTGGAAAAAGTGGGCCTGATCTCAATAGCGTCACTCAGTTTATAAGTGGCATAAAAGTTTACCATAAATGGTGTGAGGATAAAATACCCAAATGCACACCCGATAAAGAACAACAGCGAAACCCAGAAAATGATACCGCGGGACGACCTCTTTTCCTTTTCAGATAAGGCTGGCTTTACAAACTTCCATATTTCCCAAAAAACGAACGGGAAAGCCGCGATCAAGCCGCCTGTAAACGCTATTGTAAAAGTGGCCATAAACTGTGAAGCCATTTGTGTTTCCTGAAACTGAACATCGGTAAACTTAAAGCATAATGAATCCATATGCAGCACCTCGCCCAGCTTGCAAAACCATTTCACCGTCACAAAATCCGGCTTGGTAGGCCCCATGATGATCTTATCAGTAATATCATGTATAAATATGAAAAACACAATAGCCCCTATAATAATAGCTATTGCCGAACGTATCAAATGCCAGCGTAAAACTTCCAGGTGGTCAATAAACGACATTTCATCGGCGCCGCCGGAACCCTCTTTACGCTTTTCAAAAAAATCCATTATCGCCATAACAATCTATAAGAACGCAAATATAATGTTCAATTAGTGTAGTTAAGTGAAAGGCAGGAAATAAACCACTGCTTTCCCCAATTATAACGGTATAACAACAGTGCCCCCTGCATATTCAACAATTGCTTATCTGGTTACCGTTATACTTTAATCCACTTCCGCTCCGGCCTTTTTAAGTAACTACTAATTTGATTCTGCCCTTGCAGTTTACAGCTTACGCTACCGTTTATAACTGTTTCCTATGCTGCAATCCGTTACACATTACAGAAAAAGTAATTTTTCATAAACCCCCAAACTGGTGTGTTTTTGGTATCGCCACCACTGACATACTATTTCAAAAATTAAATCTTATTATTATGGCAACGAGACGAAATTCAGGAAGGCAGGGCCAATCTGCAGATGTATTTGAAGAAATTTACAAGCTTGGTTACAAGCATGGGTTTGAAGATGCGAATCAGGATGAAGAATACGATGACGACTTCACCGAGCATGAAGACGAGTACGAAGACTATGAAGTAATGCAGGCCGGGGAGGACGATGATGAAGATTTTGATGAAGACGATTTTGATGAGGATGATGAGGATGATTTCGACGATGAAGACGATGAAGATTTTGACGAGGATGAGGATGATGAAGAGGAAGATGTTCAAAGCAGGCGCGGCGGAAGAGGCCAGTCGCGCGGTGGCCGACAGGGTGGTGGAAGCCGCGGCCGTGGCGCAAGTTCGGGAAGGCGTGGTTTTGCCGCTATGAGCAAAGCAGAAAGAACAAGGATTGCACGCATGGGTGGCCTGGCATCAGGCGGTGGCAGAGGCGGATCAGGAAGCGGCGGCGGCCGCGGTGGCAGCAGTAACCGTGACGGCGGCAGAAGCAGCGGAGGTGGCCAGGGCCGCGGTGGCGCAAACAGAGGCGGTTCAGGCAACCAGGGTGGCAATCGTGGAGGCAGCAGAAGCGGCTCGGCGGGTAGCAGCAGTTCCCGCGGACAATCGAAGAGAGGTTTTGCTGCCATGAGCAAAGCAGAAAGAACCTGCATTGCACGCATGGGCGGCCTGGCATCAGGTGGAAACAGAGGCAGTTCTGGCGGCAACCGCGGCGGTTCTGGCGGCGGCGGTAACCGTGGTGGACGCGGTGGTGGCAGTGGCCGCGGGCGTTCAGGATTTGGCGGCAGAAGAAATGGTTAATTAACGAAAAAAGAAAAAATTACGATCATGGCAAAAAGCAAAAAAACAGCCGGCACGGTAACAGAAAGTGAAGAAATGGAATCAACTGCAACTACACAGGAAACCACTTTGGAAGAAAATACCGGAAAAGGCGAAGAAAATATGAACAGCAGCAAACCATTGCAAAAAGCATTCATTAATGGGCTGAAGGATATATACTTTACAGAATTTGCAATTCTGGAAGCATTGCCTAAAATGCGGGAGGCTGCCACAACGGAAGAGTTGAAAGAAGCATTTGAAGATCACGAACTGATCACACGCAAACAGATCAGCCGCCTTGAAAAGGTTTTCAGATCTATTAATGAAACCCCTGAAAAGAAAAACTGCCCCGCTATTGAAGGCATCATTAAAGAGGGTGAAGAGGTGATTGAATCAACACCCGAAGGCTCCATGACAAGAGATGCGATGCTGATCATTGCAGCGCAAAAAGTAGAGCATTACGAAATAGCGTCTTACGGAGGACTGGCGCAAATGGCCATTACGCTGGGCCACGATGATGCGGCAGATCTTTTGGAAAGAACGCTTGACGAAGAGGAGCAAACAGATCTTGAATTGACAGAAATAGCAGAGGGCTTCATCAATTTTGAGGCGGAAGAAGAGGAAGAAGAAATCTAAACTTCCGCCTGAACCTGCTATGGTTATGTTTTCCTAATGGCAATGGAAAGAGGCTGTCTGTAAAATGACAGCCTCATTTTTTAACCTAATGCTTCCTACTGCGGGAAAATATTGCTGAACAGGCTCTGAATCATGGCAGGAAATCCTGATAAAATTTTATATGGCCTTATGCTTGTTATCCGGCTTTTCCTGGTCATTATTGCCTTTATCGTATTTTATAAAAGTAATATTGCCTTCCCCTTCCACATAAGCATTCTTTACCTCGCTAATGTCTTCAATGCCATTCTCCCTTAAATTGGCTATTAATTCATCCTTCGTTAATAACTCTTTCCTCATATTTCCACGCAGCATTTTTCCATCCCTAATGATTGGTACCGGTGAGTGTGTAAACAGCTTCTGCAAAAATTTTACGCGAAAGGTCAACTGGTTAACGCCGTAATTACACAGCAAAAAAACCATCATCATAATAATGCCATCACCAATGGTGGTAAAATCTCCAAGCGCGTGCGAAGCAGCCTCCGTCAGTAATAAGATGAATACGATGTCCATTGAGCCAAGCTCGGCCGTGGTTCTGCGGGGCAAAACCCGGAACATGAACAGGATGATAAAGTACAGGATGTAGCCCCTGGCAATCAATTCTATTAAAGGATATTCGGGCACAAAAACATCCGACCAGTTTTTAGGTAGTATTTCCATAATGAAAACCCCTATCAATTACCAAGCCATATTCTAAACAGCTTTCAGTGCCCTAATGCCTTTCATTTCAGCTATTTACTTACATCCCAACCGTTAAAAATATTATTTAAAGTGTATGCCGAAGCCTGCGCATCAGTTAGCTGGTGGCTCCAGGGTACACGCTGTGTGGCGCCCGCGCCCGCGCCATGATTTTTATATTCGGCATAAAAAGAAGTTTGCTCAGCATCAGGCTTGTTCCAGTTGTGCCAGCCCTGTGGTTTTATGATAGAACTCAATTCGCAATTGATGAAAACCGTTTTGGTATAAGGCCTCCAGGGCCTGCCCAGGAAATAAGAAGCGCCTTCGTCGCCATAAATTTTACAGTTGATGAAAACGTATCCAAACTTTGAAGTATCCGGCGTACTGGCCGCGGTGATGTATTGCCCGCCTTTTTTACCATAAATGCTGCAATTGTCGAACACCGCTGTTGATGAACCAAATATAAAATCTGTAGTACCTTCTATATAACAATTTTTATAATACTGCCTGCTGCCGGCGCCAAATCCATACGTGTAAAGTGTGTCCTGAAACCCTAAAAACTTACAGTTGATAAACCGCACCCTGTCAGATGCCACGCGCACAGCCACAGCCTGCCCCACGGGACCGGCACTGTTTTCAAACGTGATATTTTCGGCAGTAAAATCATCGCCAAAAATAAAAAATGAGGCGCTGCCGCTGGTGCCGATTTCTTCGCCAAAAATGTTTTTCTTTCGGGCATAATCATCATAAGTCAGAATAACGCTGTCTGTGTGCTGGCCAATAAACTTTACATTCAGCTTAGTAGGCGGCAGCGTAAGCTTTTCTTTGTACACACCGTTTTTTATAAAAATGATGGTTTGATTCATGCGCATATCCGGCACCGCGTTGATCGCCTCCTGTACAGTTTTAAAATCACCTCTGCCATCTTTTGCCACTACAAAAGCAACGCCTTCAGGAATGGAAGCCGCGTTTTTTGCGTACACCTGCTGTACCGTAAAAAGCAGCAGCAAAAAACCAAGCCATACATTTTTTATCAGCATAATTTAAATATTTTATTAAAGCCTATTTTCTTTTTACCACTCTTTCGGCCAGCTCGGGCAAAAGGGTTTTGATGTCATCTAATACAATTTGCGCCACCAGCCTGGCGCCTAATTCGTTGAAATGTGTGTTATCAATTTTGCCGTCGGGATAGTTGGGGTGCTCGCCGGCCCTGAGCTGTAGAAATAAGAGCCTGGAATTTTCTTCTCCCATGGTTTGGTACAACTGCCTGCTTTTTTCATCAAGGTTGATCACCGGCACTTTTTGTAAAGCTGCTACCTGCAGCACCAGAGGCGTGTAAGCGGCATGCGTTGGCTGTGCTTCGCCATTTGTAAATCTTCTTCGTGATATAGGTGTTACCAAAACAGGTATGGCTTTTTTCTCCCGGGTTTCTTTTATAAATTTTTCAAGATTGGCCATGTATTGCTCTGGCGTGGTATAGCGGTCTTTTTTTTCTACAGATTCGTCATTATGCCCAAACTGGATGAACACATAATCGCCAGCCTGCGCGCTATCTATTATCTTTTTCCACCATCCCTCGCTGATAAAGGTTCGGGTGCTCCTGCCGTTTTGCGCCAGGTTTACCACGCTCACGGTGCTGTCCCAAAAATGAACAAAGGGCATGCCCCAGCCGGTTTCGGGGTAAGCGCTCAACCGCTTTACAGACATGGTAGAATCTCCTGCAAGAAAGATCTTCACGGGCCTTTTTTGCTGCAGGGCCACAAACGAAAAAAGAAGAACAGGCGCTAAAATCAAAAACAGTTTTTTCATGCTCAGGTAATTAATTTGTGTAAGTACTGCTGCTCACCAGGCTATTGATGTACACTTCGATATTTGTATACTGCTTGTCTAAGTTGTACTTAGACGCGTCTGTTTTGTCTTTTGGATTTAGGCCGTTTTTGGTTTCCCATTCATCGGGCATACCGTCATTATCAGTATCAGTTAATGCTGGCAGCGCTTTTAAGGCAGGCCAGGCGTTCACGGTATTTTCATACGGTGTTTTTGCAGGGTAGCCACCCTGTACATCAATAATACGGCCGGTGCGGTTCTTCACATCATTTATAATACGCTGGTCTAACGTATCTCTTACAGGTAATACGGCTCCGGCGTTTTTCAAAACCCTGTTGTAAGCTTCTTCAGCAGTACTTTGTGGCAAAGCCATTACGGTGTGCGGCTTATCAATTACGGCAGCCTGCTTGTCTGCTTCAGTGCCTTTATTGCCCATAGTTATGCCCAGCCAGTTGTTTTGTGTCACATCCGGTGCGCCATCTACGTAATTGCCGTTCACATAAAATTTTCCATAAGGAATATTCAGCTTTTCTTCTTTGTTGGGGTTCACAATTCTGGCCCGTACATTTTGATTGGTGGATGGGCCATATTTGTAATAATTACCAACGATATTGTAATGGCCGCCCTCGCCGCCATACACATTGTTGCTACCCCAGTTGTAGATCACGTTGTGGCGGAAATCAACCAGCTCAGTATCGGCGCCAAGGCGTATGCCATTGAAGCGCGGCGTGCGGCTGAGGCAGTGGGCAAACAAATTATGATGCGCGCTTAAATGCGTGCCGCCCCAAATGCCACCATAACCATGCTGCTGAAAGTCCGTATCACCTTCTTCAAAATGGTAAGAGTAATTTAAAGGCTCGGAAAGAATATTCCATTGCAGTGTAACACTGTCGCCGCGGTACACGCTCATCACTTCATCAGTGCTCCAGCTTAGGCTGCAATGATCAATAATAATATTGTTGTGCCCGTTAGCGCTGAATGCATCATCGTGGCCGCTGCCCGGTACCTTTCCCTTGTTTTGATAACGGTCGCCCATGCGGAAACGCATGTAGCGAATGATCACATTGTCCCCGGAAATAGACACGGGATAATCTGCCACACAAATACCATCGCCTGGCGCCGTTTGACCCGCTATGGTTACGTTGCCTTTTATGTTCAGCTTACTTTTTAAATGGATGGTACCCGAAACAGTAAACACTATGATGCGGGGCACACCCGCTGAAACGGCTTTTCTTAAACTTCCTTCGCCCTCATCATTTAAGTTGGAGACGATGCGTACTTCGCCGCCACGGCCACCGGTGGTGTATTTGCCAAATCCTTCAGCGCCGGGAAAAGCCACTGCCCTTTCAACCGGCGGTGTTGCGGCAGACATTTTGTTTTGCCTGGTGCAGCACAGCAACAGCATCATAAAAAAACCGATTATTGATAAAGAAATTTGATTCATGTGTAAACTTTTAGTTCGCTGTTTTTGATTCGGGCTTAGCAGGAAAATGCCATTCCTCAAAACAAGATTGCAGGCCAGGGAACGGTTGTGCCCGCGGCCTGCAATGACTTGTTATTTTCCAAACGCACTTATATAGTTTTTAAACCCTTATCCATTTTTATTGAAGCCAGCGCGGATCACCCACGCCTGCGGCCTTCAGCTCAATATTGCTTACCGTAAAGTTACCTGCGGTTGGGTTTGCAAAACCGGGATCGAGCGTTGTAAACACACCGCGGTCTGAATTGGTTACAGAAGTGGAATGATAATTAGGAGCCTGGAAATAGTTGTTGTTACTCCTTTCCGTAACATTCGTTGCCGATTGGTTGGTAAACTGCCCGTTTGAACTGGCGATGATATTTTTATTGAACTTAATTTCATGTGATCCGTTTGCCAGCCTTATGTACAGCACCCTGTTGGAAGTTCCCTGGCAAATATTATAGAAAGTGTTGTTGTTAATGGTAATCACACTTCTTATGCCGGGGAAATTGGTGGTTCCGCCTGCATCCATTCGGAAAAGATCTCTGGCCAACGCGCTGTTGTAAACGGTATTGTTTATAAAATCAAACTTATCAGCCAGCCCGTTCCTGAAATCTACAAAATCGCCACCGTTGCACTGTATGTCGTGAATGATATTTCCTTTGTAAACCACTGAAGAGATCCTGGTAGCAGTGTTTACGTAAATAATTCCTTTTACATAATTTTTGATCGTACAATCTTCAATGGTTAAAGGGGCAAATACTGAGCCGGCTGCATAAATGATCGCCTGGTTATCATTCAGCGCGCCGGTACCATCCAGTACCACGTCTTTCAGTTCCAGTCCTGCATTATCGGAGATGCGGAAAATGGTTCCTTTCAACACGGGTTTATTTGCCGGCCTGGCGCCTTTTATGGCAATGGATTTTGTGATGGCTATTTCCTGTGTGGCATACTCGCCCGGCATTAATGCAAATACATCTCCCGCATTGGCTGCCTGTAAAATGGCAGTAAGATCATCTCCGGGATTTACCTGTATGGCGCCGCCCAGGTCTATCAACGTGGTAAAGGTAGCCGTGCCGCGCGTACTGGTGCCGCTAAGCAGCCTTGCCGTATAAGCCGTTTCCGGCGTAAGCCCTGTTATGGTTGCCACGCCATTGGCAATTTCTGCGGCTGTTACAGTGTGTGTAATATTGCCGGGTTGCA
The DNA here is from genome assembly GCA_934486785.1 of uncultured Niabella sp. GTDB lineage: Bacteria > Bacteroidota > Bacteroidia > Chitinophagales > Chitinophagaceae > Niabella. Next base: position 341,883 of record CAKSQK010000001.1, read on the forward strand.
GTACAATTTGTGTAGCCGTCTGACCGGCCTGCCACCTTAAGGTTACCTGCTTGGCCTGTATGTCGTTGGGGTCAACCGGTAAAAACAGTTGCTCCGCATCGGTAGTAAATGTAACGGCAGACCATTTTGAATCATCAATTCCTTCTCCTACGGCTTTAATACGAACCGAATAAGTGGTTTCGCCCATAAGGCCGGGAACCGTGTATGGCATGGCATCGGGGGCTACATCCGCAACTGTTCTTACGGGTGTGCCCGTAAAATCCATTGTTCCGTTATTAAAAAATTCTATGGTGTAGCTTTGCGCATTTGCCACTTTGTTCCAGTTAAGCCTTACAGAGGTGCGGTTGACAACCACCGCGGATAGCGCAGAGGGTGATAACAGGCGGCTGAAGCTGAGGGATGTGATCTCATCATCCAGCGTTTTGCTGCAACCAGTAAATAAAAGCGACGCGCAACATAAGCTTAAAACCCATAGGTGTATCGTTCTTTTCATGTGAAAATTTTTATTGTTATAATGGTCTCCTGCATAGAGGCTGATCATTTGTTTTCTATTCTCGTTAGAAATATCCGTCATTTGTTAACTGCCCGTTGCTGGCATCTAAAAATACCTGCCAGATGGGCCAGAACTGCTGCTGATTAGGATCTCTCAGGTAAAGCGCATCCCAGTAGGTAATTGTTTCTCCGGAAGACGACATTGTCCATGCCTTGTTAGAAGGATAACCCAGCGCTGCTCCGGCAGCATCTGTATCTCCAAAGTTCAGCCCGTAAATAATCACAGATTCACCATCGCTTGCCGTAGTATAATAAATTCGTTGCGGCAGATCGGCATATTTGCCCTGCCTGTTTTCGAGCTGCTGTAATTTTGTTTTGGCTTCTGCCAGCTTGGTACCTAATAAATTCCAGCGGATGAGATCATTCTTCCTCAGCATTTCTCCAGTAAACTCCAGCGCTCTTTCGTCTACAATGGCATTAAAGAAAGCCTGCTTGCTTGCAGTGGCCTGTGCCATAAATGCAGCCACTTTTGCTGGATGATTAGGGAACGCCCTGTCGCGGATCATTTTTAAATAAGGCGCTGCGGCTGCCGGGCCATCCAGTTCGTTAATTGCTTCTGCAGCCATCAGTATCACATCGGCATAACGCATGTACAGCCAGTTCAGCCCATCGTCGTTGGTAGAAGTAACGCGCCGTGGCAGCCACTCGTAACGGTATTTCCCAAAATGGAACCTGCCTAAATTGGTTGGCACCTGAATGCCGTTGGTCCATTCGTAAGGCACACAGGTCACATCTCTGCGAACGTCATCTTTGTCATATTCGTAAAACATGATGGGGTTGACACCGTTTGTACCGCCACGGTTTTGGCCGGTGTATTTATCTACGGTGGTATGCCTTACGCCCAGGTCAAAAATCACGCGTCCGCGGCCTTCGCTAAAAGGTATTTCCCACAGCGATTCCAGCCCGGCGCGGTTTTGCTCATTATGCAGCGACCTGAAAACTCCCTCAAAAGTTTCTAACCGGCAGGTACCGCTGTTGATCACATCAAGGCATTCTTTTTTAACGATGGCGTACATTTTCTCAGGCGACAGGTCGGGGTCGGTGCTGCGGCGGATTTCTTTGTTTACCCTTTGGCCATAGCCACCGGCAGACAGCGCGAGGCGTGCGCGCAGGCCTTTTACAAAAGCTTTGTTTACCCTTTCGGTTGATTGGGTGGCGGGGGTTTCGTTAGGCCAGGCAACTAAGTTGGAGGCTTCTTCCAGGTCTGCCAAAAGTTGTTTGTAAATAACATCCCTGTCGCTGCGGGGCAAATACATGGTTTCTGTAGTAACCGGCTCAAACCGTGCAGGAACATCGCCCCAGCCACGCAGCAGGTCGTTGTAAATAACGGCGCGCAGCGTGAGCATTTCTCCCAGAATTTGCCTCAGGTCCCTGCTGTTAGCCGTGTCGCCATAAGTGCGGATACCGCGGATAGCCAGGTTGGCGCGTTCAATACCCTCGTAAAATTTTGCCCAGGCATTGTTGTCGGTATTCATCTGGCTGTTGTTTACGTTGGTATTGTAGTTGGATAGCCGTGCCTGCTCGCCGGTGCTGTTTTTGAGCGACAGGTACACTTCAGCATCGGTATTGATGCCATAAAACACCAGGTACCTTCCCCTGTAGGAGTTGGTTTCTGCAAAAGATTGCAGCACACCGGCAATAGCATCCTGCGCCAGCCCGGGAGTGGAGAAAATCACAGACTCATCCATCGCGGATTTGGCAGGTGTATCCAGCAATTTTTTACACGATGCCATTGCCAGGGTAAAGGCAACGAATAGTAAAAGTTGGGAAATTCTATTTTTCATGTGTTTATTTTTTATGTTTTAAATGGCTGAGTGCAATGTGCCAAATGTTCGCCCGGCTTGTTACTGCATCTGTGACCATTTCATATACTTTTTTACAGATTAAAAATTAAGGTTCAACCCAAATACCAGCATCCGGCTCCTGGGGTACGCCGAATAATCAACACCGGGCGTCAGCGGTGTTCTGCGCCTTGTAGAAACTTCGGGATCGAAACCTGTATAATTGGTAAGCAGCCATAAATTATAACCGGTAGCATACACACGCACATTTTGAATCCTGGCTTTCCTTAGCAGGCTTGCCGGCAGGTTATAACCCAGTGTAAGGGTACCCAGGCGCAGAAAGCTGCCATCTTCCACAGCCCAATCGCTAAATACGTAACGATCCATACGTGGCGACCATAATGTGGTGTTAGCATTCATGGCTTCCAGCTCGGCAGGGTCGTTAGAAATGGTGCCATCTGCACGCAGGTTGGTCCACCTGTTGCCATCAGCCATAATATCAATCATGCTTCTGCCAAAGGTTTGCGCGGTAGTGGTATATTCAATTTTATTGGCGTTATACACGTCATTGCCGTAGCTCCAGTTAAAAATGGCACTCAGGTCAAAACCATAAGCCCTGGCATTGATCACAAAACCGCCGGTGTGTTTGGGGTTGGCGTTGCCAATGATCTCACGGTCGTCAATTGTAATCACGCCATCACCATTCAGGTCTTTTAACTTCATAGAGCCCGGGCGAATGTTGTTGCTGACAACTGATGGAGCGTTCGGCACACCTTCTTTAAGTATCCAGCGGTTGCTGGCAGCATCGTATCTTTCAAAATCTGATACTTCATACCGGCCGCTGCCGTCTATCCGGTATCCATACATTTCTCCAACGGAGCCGCCGGTTTGCACCATGTAGTCCACACCAATCATTGTGGAGGCCCAGCCTGATGTGCCGCCAAAGTTTTCCATCAGTCCCAGGCTCATAATTTTATTTTGATTAAAGCCAATATTTCCGCTAAAGCTCAAGCCGAAATTTTCTTTGTCTACAGCTAACCAGTTCAACGTTACTTCCAGGCCCTGGTTTCTTGTTTCGCCCATGTTGCGGTATTGAAAATCGTAGCCGGTGCCCGGAACGGGAAATTGTATCAGCAGGTCTTTGGTGCTGTTCCTGTACACATCCACCGTACCGCTGAGGCGTGCGCCTGCCGTGGTAAAATCAAGGCCGATATTGCGGGTAACCGTGGTTTCCCATTTCAGGTCGGGATTGGCCATGGTTTTTGAAGCAGCCCAATAGCTGGTGTAATTATTGATCCATGTTGTATTGCTTACATCAAATGTTTGCACCATCTGGCCGGGAGGAATATTGTTGTTACCGGCAGTACCATAGCTAAGCCTCAGCTTCAGGTCATCAAACCAGTTTCTAACTCCGCTGAATGCTTCTTCAGAAGAAATTCTCCACGCGGCAGATGCTGAAGGAAAGTAACCCCATTTGTTGCCTTCTGCAAATTTTGATGATCCGTCGGCCCGAAATGTGACATCCAATAAATATTTGCTATCAAAGCTGTAATTGGCCCTGCCAAAGAAAGAGAGCAGTTTATCATCAGGGTTTAAATAGTTCTGAATATTATTGGCCTTTCCCTGTGCTGACAGTTTGCGCGCATCGTAAAAGCTGAATGTTTGCGGAAAGCCATGCACCACGGTTGTTAATATTTCTGATTTGGCGCCAATATATTCCTGGCCCAAAAGCATATTGAGGCGATGCTTATCGGTTAGCAGTTCTTTAAAATCATAGTTTAAGGTGTTGGTATTGCGTATGGCAGACCGGCTGATCTTAAACATTTCAATGGCCGGTAAGCCCTGGTTTTCTGCCGCAGGCGCATTTCTTACATAATAAGTTGTGGCGCCGTAAAAGCGGTCATCGGCCGTACGCACTTCATCTATACCTGCTTCAGTTTTTACTGTAAGCCCTTCAATGATCTTCCAGGCAAAGCTGCCGCCAAGATTCAGGTTTTGCCTGCGCTGCAGCCTGTCATTATCTCTCAGCGCTTCTATGGGGTGGTACATATTAAAGCCATCGTCAGTTTCGGCTGCATCAGTAAGCCCTCCCACGGGAAATGGCGGATAGATCATGGCGTATTTCAACCTTGAATCTGCTGATGATTTTTCGTTTTGCTCATTGGCGCCGCCGCCTTCCACCGTCATATCAGCATAGCGTGCCGAAAAGTCAAGCGCTACTTTTTTATTGGGCCGGTGGTTCAGCTTCAGGCTCACATTATCGCGCTTATAGCCCGATAGCTGCATAATGGCTTTGTCTTTAATACCGTTATAGCTGGCTGCATAGCGCAATTTATCAGAACCGCCGTTCAGGCTCAGCGTATGATTGAACACGGTTCCCAACCTTCCAAAAACCAAGTCCTGCCAGTCGTTGGGCTTTACTTCATTGTAAAGGTCAATGTCCTGCCAGTTACCAAAATATCTTGTATAACGCTCGTTCAGCCTGTTGTCTAAAAGCGCGTACTCATATTGCCATTTGGCATAATCTGCCGGCGTTAGCACCTCCAGCTTATTGGCCAGTTCCCTGTAACCGCCATACACATTATAGTTAACGGTAAACTTGCCGGCCTTACCGCTTTTTGTAGTAACGATGATAACGCCGTTAGCGCCGCGAGAGCCATAGATAGCGGTAGATGAGGCATCTTTTAATACATCAATAGTCTCGATATCAGCAGGTGCAATATCGGTGATATTATTTACCGGGAACCCGTCTACAATGATCAGCGGCGTATTGTCGCCGGTAATGGAGCCGCCGCCGCGCACCCGTATTTTCAATTCGGCATCAGGCGAGCCCTCTGTAGCAGCTACCTGCACACCAGCCAGCCGGCCCGTTAGCGCTTCGGCAGCATTGGCTACCGGCGCTTTCATAATTTCCTGCGAGGAAATAGATGAAATAGCGCCCGTAAGATCTCTGCGCCGGGATGTGCCATAACCAATTACCACTACTTCATCGCCCGCCACCACGTTTTGCGTAAGGGTTACATTTATATTGCCACTGGTAACGGGCACCGTTTGAGTGTGATACCCTATGGCACTTATAACCAGCATGGGTGAGCCCGAGACCGGGACTGTGATGGTAAACACTCCGTTTTCGTTTGTTTGAGTGGCTGTACGGCTACCTTCTAACGTAACCGTGGCACCGGCAAGCGGTGCGCCGCCGTCGCCTATTACGGCACCGCTTACCTGCCGGGTTTGTGCATAGGCTACAGAAGCCAACAAAACGCATAAGCTCAGAAATAAAATCCTATTCATAAACATGGTTTAAAATCGAAACAATATTTTCTCCCTGAATTTATTTTAAGCAACGTATAACAAGCAATTCAAGGCAATCAGCAATGCAAGTTTATTGTTTTTTTTTGCCATAAATCCGTTTGTCAAAGCATATATTTACGCAAACGATACCGGAAACGAATGCAAAGAAGCAATTGTGCGGATTATTTTTTTAACTTAGCAAAGAAGTTCAGAACCAGTCAGTGAAATTTGAAGCTGTTACCATAAAAGATATTGCAAAATCCCTGGGGTTATCGCCCTCAACGGTATCGCGGGCATTGCGCGACAGTTATGAAATTGGTGAAGAAACCAAAAAACGCGTACAGGTATTTGCCAAAGAACACAACTACCGCCCCAACCCGGTGGCCTTAAGCCTGAAAGAAAAAAGAACCCGCTCAATAGGTATTGTGGTAGCCGAAATTGCCAACAGCTTTTTCAGCCAGATCATTGACGGGGTAGAATCTGTAGCTTACGACAGGGGTTATAATATTATAATTACACAAAGCAAGGAATCTGTAGACAAAGAGCGGCAGATACTGGAATACCTCACCTCCAGATCGGTTGACGGCGTGATCATATCTGTATCTGCCAAAACCGATGACTTCTCACAGTTTCAAAATCTTAAAGACCGCGGGATGCACATTTTGTTTGTAGACCGCATTGGTAAAGAAATTGACAGCCCCAAAGTGATTGTAGACAACAACCTGGGCGCATATGAAGCCACCAGGCACCTGATTGAAAACGGCTGTAAAAACATCGCGATCATTTGCAACAACCTCAACCTATCCATTACACAGGAGCGCATTGCCGGCTGCGAAAAAGCAATGAACGAAAAAGGTATTGAGCTGAAAAAAGAACGTATTAAATACTGCAACTACGGTGGCAATATTGAAAAAGAAGTGCAAAAAGCGCTCAACCAGCTATTCAAACAAAAAAACAAACCTGATGGTATTGTAAGCCTTTCAGACCGGTTGTCTACCGAGATCATCCGGTACCTCAACAGCCGCGGCATTAAAATACCGCAGGAGGTTTCGTTGATAGGATTCAGCAATTCAAAAAATACTGAGCTGCTCAGCCCCTCGCTAAGTGTGATTGAGCAGCCTGCTTTTAAAATGGGCGAAGAAGCCGCCAGGCTGCTGCTGCAAATGATAGAAAGCAAACGCCCTGTAACAACCTTTGAAACCAAAGTGCTTACGCCAAAAATTATTATAAGAAACAGTAGCCAAAAGAATCAAAAATGAACATTAGTACCGGCATGACATATACCATGCGCTGGTTTGGCCCCAACGACCCGGTGCCGCTGGCACACATCAGGCAGGCGGGCTGCACAGGAGTGGTAACGGCCCTGCACCACATCCCCGTAGGAAACGTATGGACCATAGACGAGATCAGCAAAAGAAAAGAAATAGTGGAAGCCGCCGGCCTTAGCTGGGAAGTGGTGGAAAGCCTTCCCGTGCATGAAGACATAAAAAAACAAAGCGGCAATTATTTACAGTACATAGAACATTATAAACAAAGCCTGAAAAACCTGGCAGCGTGCGGACTGAAAGTGGTTACGTACAATTTTATGCCCGTGTTTGACTGGATACGCACGGACGTAAATTATACACTGCCCGACGGCAGCGAGGCTCTTTTGTTTGAAAAAGACGCTTTTATTGCTTTTGATGTGCTGATGCTGCAGCGCCCCGGCGCCGAAAATGATTATACAACTGAAGAACTACAAAAAGCCAAAACCAGGTTTGACCAATTTACAGAAGAACAGAAGCAGTCACTTTTTAAAAACGCCTTATTAAGCCTGCCCGGCACAGATGAAGCCTTTACGCCCGAAGGCGTATTAAAAGCGCTGGAAACCTACGCCGGCATTACTGAATCCACATTAAGAGAGCACCTGTTTTACTTCCTGCAACAGATCATTCCCGCGGCAGAGCAATCAGGCATTAAAATGGCCATTCACCCCGACGATCCGCCTTTTTCAATACTTGGGCTGCCGCGGGTTGTAAAAACCGAGGCCGATGCAATTGACATTATTAACGCAGCGCCATCCCCTTCAAACGGGTTGTGTTTTTGCACGGGCTCATACGGCGTGCGCGAAGACAACGACCTGCCGGGCATGATGCAGCGGCTGGGCGGGCATGTGCATTTTCTGCATCTGCGCAGCACAAAAAGAATACCCGGCGGCAACTTTTTCGAGGCCGATCATTTAACAGGCGATGTAGATATGTATTCGGTGATCAAAGAAGCGCTGGTGCACATGCAAAACCGCGGTATTTCCATCCCCATGCGGCCCGACCATGGCCATGCCATGCTGGATGACCTTACCAAAAAAACCTACCCGGGCTATACTGCCATTGGCAGACTGAAAGGCCTGGCTGAACTGAGAGGTTTAGAAATGGGTATACTGCGCAGCATGCATCAATAACCATCTGTTCGTACAAAAGGATTGGTTTTCTTTTCAAAACCAATACTGGTGCCGCCGCCATGGCCAGGGTACACTTTTGTGGCATCTGGCAGGGTATATAATTTAGTTCGAATGGATCGTTCAAGCTCTTCAAAACTACCGCCTGGCAAATCGGTACGGCCAATGCTACCGCTGAAGAGCACATCGCCACTGATTAAAAAACCATCTTTTTCGCAGTAAAACGAAAGGCTGGCCGGCGAGTGGCCCGGCGTAAGCAATACCTTCAATTCATCATCACCTATTTTTAGGGTATCGCCTTCATTCAGGTAAATCATTTCACCTGTATAATTATCAAATGGCAGCCCATACATCTCAGCAGATTTTGGTGCAAAACTCAAAACCAGTTTTTCTGTTTCATGCAGGTGCAGCGGCAGGTTCCAGGTTTGGGAAACGAATTTATTGCCAAACACATGGTCTAAATGGCAATGCGTGTTGATGAGATAAACCGGTGTTAACTTTTTTTCTTCAATAAACGCCTTTAGCTGGCGCTCTTCATTCTCGTAATAACAACCCGGATCAATGATGGCGCATTGCCCGTGTTCGTTATAAAGCACATACGTATTTTCCTGTATGGGGTTAAATTCAAAGCAACGGATGGATAACATGCTACTTCTATTAAGTTTTTTATAAGAAATACAAATATATCAACAATAAAAATCTCCCTTAGTTTTGCTGCTTCATGAGATGCGCCGTATTTATATGTCTGCTTACATTGCTAACTGTTACCAACAGTGCGGCGCAAAAAACCATTAGCGGCATCGTAAAGGATGCTCACAGCGATGAGCCGGTGCCATTTGTTTCCATACAATTTAAAGGCACGCAAAGCGGAGCGGTTTCAGATACCGCAGGGCGATTTGCCTTTAGGGTGGCACAATGGCCTGCTGATACGCTTGTATTTACCCGCGTAGGATTTCAAACCTATTACCTGGTCATTCCAAAAGATTCTTTTGAGCTAAAGGTGGCTGTGCCTATGGAACGCGGCACTTTTAACGAAACTGTGGTGGTAAAAAGCCAGAAAATTGACCGCGGCCTCTGGCTTTGGAAAAAAGTGGTGGAACACAAGCCTGTAAACAACCGCTATAAGTACGATAATTTTTCTTACGAATTGTATAACAAACTGCAGGTTGACCTGAAAAACTTTAATAGCTTAAAACGTGTTTCCAGCATCAAACCTTTCCGGCCGATTAACGAGCTGATCATGCAGAACATTGATACGCTGGAAGGCGTGGAAATACTGCCCACCTATCTTACCGAATCGCTCTCAGATTATTATTACCAGAAAAAACCACTCAAGCGCCGTGAAGAAATAAAAGCCGTCAACACCAATGGTGTGAAGAACGAAAGCATGGTAAAGTTTTTGGGCGGCATGGACCAGGTGTTTAACATCTACAACAATTACATCAATGTATTTGATAAAGAATTCATCAGCCCCATTAGCGATAACGGTGATTTTTACTACAAATATTTTGTTACCGATACGCAGCAGATCGGCGACAGCCGCTATTTCCGCCTGTTGTTTACACCGCGCCGCACGGGCATGAACACTTTTAATGGCGACTGCTGGATACATGCCGGCACTTTTGGAGTGTATAAAGTAAACCTGTTTCTTGACAAAACTGCCGATGTGAACTTTATGGAAAAATTCAGCTTTGTGCAGGAGTTTAAAAGACTGAGCGAGGGCGACTGGTTTGTAACGAGAGAAAAAATGGTGGTAGATGTATCGCCAGTGGGCAATAAAACGCCGGGTGTGATTGGGCATAAAACAGCCACTTACCGAAATATTATTGTAAACGACAGCTCTGTAACTCAAAAGCTGCTTGAAAATAAAGAACAGGAAGAAATAAAAGTGTTGCCCGGCGCCGACCAGAAAGACATGGCTTTTTGGGACACCGCGCGCCATGAAAGTCTCAGCCGCTCGGAGCGCGGCATCATCAGGATGATTGATACGCTGATCAACACACCCAGCTATCAAAAAATAACAAAGCAGGTAGTGTTTTTAACCACCGGTTATATAGATGTGGGCAATGTGCAGCTTGGCTCGGCATTCAACTGGTTTTCGGGCAATTACTGGGAAGGTTTCAGAACACGGTTTGATGTGGCCAGCAACAAACATTTTAATAAAAAATTCAGGTGGCACACTTACCTTGCTTATGGTTTTAAGGATAAGAAACTAAAAGGCGAAGCCGAGCTGTTTTATTTACCCAAAAGAGACCCGCGCCGGTATTGGTACTTAGGCTACCAGAATGACCTGGATTTTGGCCAGAACTACTACGGGGAGATTTCGCAGGACAATATTTTTGCCTTTGCCATCAGGAAACCGGGCATACCGCGCCGGTACATGAACCTGGAGCAAACGCAATTTGAATTTTTTAACGAACTGAGATGGGGCTTTTCCACGCTTGCCGCTGTTTCCAATAAAACCTACACGCCTTTGATGGGATTGCTGCCCGCAGAAAATTTTAGCGAAGGACTGAAACGCCTTACCAGTACCGAGTTTTCTCTACGGCTGCGGTTTGCCTTTCAGGAAAAATTTATTGAGTCGCAGTTTTTCCGCACCAGCCTGGGCAGCCCTTACCCAGTGGTAGAAGCTACCGTAACACAGGGTGTAAGCGGCATTTTAAACAGCCGTTACAATTATACCAAGCTGCTGGCCAGCGTTTCAGACTATGTGCCTACACCGCCCTTTGGCGCCATATCTTACCAGGCATATACGGGCCGCAGTTTTGGCGTATTGCCCTACACTTTTTTAGATATGGCGCCCGGCAACGATCTGTATTATTATAATAAATACGCGTTTAACCTGATGCACCGATTTGAATATTTGCACGACAGGTTTGCCGGCCTGAACTACGAGCATAATATTGGCAACGGAATTTTCAGGTTGTTGCCGCGGCTAAAGTTCAGGCAGTTTTATACTGTAAAAGCGCTGTGGGGGCAGCTATCGGATGCCAATAAAGCCCTGAACCTGAAAGAGGAATATGCATTTAAAACCCTTGACAGTAAAGCCTACCTGGAAGTGGGTACCGGCGTGGATAATATTTTAAGGTTCTTCAGGGTAGATCTTGTATGGAGGGTTTTACCAAAAACCGGCGCATACAATCCTGTAGAAGATTTTGGCATCTTTGCAAGTATCAGGCTCAACCTTTAGCATCCTGAGCACCTGCAACATTCCTTCCATATTTTAATTTAAAAAATATCATGGTAAGCGACATGCTGAGCACCACGGCATTGGTAAGTATGATAACCATATCATTTCTGAAAACTCCGTAAAAAATCCACATCACTTCATTAATGGCTGCTATGATGAACATGTACAGCGATACATCCCTGGCCGATCTTTCCCTATAAGTTTTTAAAACCTGTGGCAAAAAAGTAAGCGTGGTTATAAAACCGGCAGAATAACCCAACAGATCTACACCATCCATTTTTAACAGTTTTTAACTTTTTATAAAAGTATTATTAACTTTGGCACAAATTTAGATTAATACTTTATATATTGCCATATAATCAAATAAGCTAAATTTTTATTTTATGATAATGAAACGTTTAAAACTATCAACACTATTACTACTGCTTGTAGCATCAACAGCTATGGCACAACTGGACTTTGCAGGTCCTAAAAAACAACCGCAAATCGGATTCAGTGGAAACCTGGTAGATTTTTCCGCATCGCTGCCTAAAATAGGAAAGGTTGACCCGGGTTATTCTATCTGGTTTTGGAATGGAATTACCAATCACCTGGACTATTCAGTGCGCTACAACGGCCTGTTTTCAAATTACCAAAAAGCCGGCACCGAGCTTAGCCGTTACAAAGATTACAAAAACGAACTTGAATTATCGGCTCACCTGAAGGCACTGAGTGATGACCATCTTTTGAATCCATTCTTAACCGCAGGTATTGGCTTAGGCAACTATGCCAAAGACATTTTTACCCCATACGTGCCTCTTGGCGTGGGCTTACAGGTAAACCTGGCCAGTGAAGGCTATCTTTACCTGCAGGGTAATTACAGGCTGCCCATCAATCAAAACCGTTTAGACAAAAACACGTTTTTCTCTTTTGGTGTAGCACAGCCTCTTACCAGGCGTGAAGTTGCGCCGCCGCCAGCGCCTATTGTTGTGGAAGAAGTAAGAGATACCGACAATGATGGAATTCCTGATAACCAAGATGCCTGCCCCAACCAGGCCGGTCCAAGAGAATTGAACGGCTGCCCTGACCGTGACGGTGATGGTATTGCTGATAAAGATGATCTGTGCCCTGACCAGGCTGGCCCGAAAGAATTGTATGGCTGCCCAGACCGTGATGGCGATGGCATTCCTGATAAAGATGATCAATGCCCCGATACTCCAGGCCCTGCACACAACAAAGGTTGCCCTGAAGTTACCTGCGCATCCTCTTTAGGCGCTTTACCAAGTGTATCGTTCGTTGCAAATACGAACCGATTCTCTGACGATGCAGTGACTACACTTGCTTCTATCGCAGAAAAAATGAGAGCGAACCCAAGTTGTAAGGTTGTTGTTACAGGTTACTGCGCTACTACCAAGAGATTGCAGCAATTAAGCTGGGATCATGTGAATAAAGTGATTACCCATCTTGTAGAAAAAGAAGGTATCAGCGGTGACAGGTTTATATTCTCATCTGGCCAGTATGGTGGTGATTGCAATACTGTAGACTTCCGCGCTGCTGCGGCTGGTGAAGATGGCCCCAACACAGTGGCTCCTCCTCACCCACACCTCCGTACAAGGTAATTAACACCAGTTCAAATATCAAAGAGGCTGTCTCGGACTTTTGAGACAGCCTCTTTTTTGCAAAGGTGATGAAGAATGAAAACTGATACAGGATTCTCCAAGCCTTTAACTTTTTTGATATCAAGGTATAAAATTACCCCACTTCCGCAGAATCAGTTATCGCGTATTAAAAGAGAAAAATCAGACCCCGATTTATTGGCACATTTCACCAATTCCTCTATTATTTGGTAGCGTGCAGTAAATTGGGATTTGGCCACACCTGATTGACTAATTGTTTTCTTCTTTCCGGTTTTAAAATCACTTATCCGCCATAATGAATGGTAATATATATTTATTTCACCAAAATCATTACCTGTAGTTTCCGTACTGGTTCCGGGATAGCCTTGTTGTGTTGTGAGAGATGTCGAAAACGATGTATGCGACTGCTTCTCTCCCTGTATATGAAAAGTCAAACTATCCAATTCCACTAAAATATCAGGTGCAGCGCCACTTACCTGGTTGCTGCTATACTGGTTTGCGAAACCAGATTTATTCTCGCTACGTGTTAATTTAATATTCCGCGGTATTTGATTTTGTAATGCATCAAGGGCCGCTGTAACAAAAAAACTGCTGTTTATGATTGTGTCAACCCGGTAAAGATTTGAAGCTGACCCCCAGGATTTAAGATCCTTCTGATCTGTAAAAATAAAGTTGTAGTTTTTTTGGGGATCAAATATTCCATTATCGGGTAGAATATTTAAATAATCAGTATTATTCATCAAAGCGAGGCTGCCGTTTATGTTTAGAGAACCGGGAAGAACGGTATCTTTTGTATCTGCATCCAATGCATTGAATAATTACCAACAACTTTTTGTGAGTTACAGGAGACCACAAGGATTATAACAATCCCTGCTATAAGTCTGACTATGGTTGAATACATATTAATAAACATTGGCCTTTTCATTTCATAATTGCTATCAACAATATGTAAAAAGAATGAACAAGCAGAAGGTCATATTAGTCGCGAATCGTTTTAGTCTTCCCTTGTTATAAGAAAAATGAAAAAAGTATATTGGCTATTCAAAGTTAAAGCTTTCATTTCATCATGCCAACAAGTAGAGAAACCCCTGCAAAGTAATATTACAAAAAAAGCCGCCGATTGAAACCAGCAGCTTATTTATAACCAACTAAAAAAACAAAGCTTTTACTGCCCGGGTGTAGCGCTGCCAGCACTGGTACGTGTTCTTTCTTCTTCTGCTGCTGTTTTACGCTGACGTGCGGCTTTAATTTGTTCACTTCCAAAACGGTAGGTAAAATTCACTTTAAACTGGCGGCTCTCCCATTTTGATATCACCCGGTTGTATGCGCCACCATAATCACTCTCACCCCTGAAGCGCATAGTATTAAAAATATCTGTAACCGACGTTTTTAACGTTCCTTTTCCAGCCATAATTGTTTTCTGTACACCCAGGTCAATGCTGCCCATTGATTTTCCTTCAAACATACCCTGCCATACAAAAGGAGAGATGTACAAACCGGTTAGTTCTGCCGTCCAATCTTTTTTTCTGCCAAATTTTTGTGTGTTTTGCACAAAGTATTGCAGGCTAAAATTGTCGAGGTCCACTTGTCTTCCGGCTCCAAAATCAGCTTTATATTTAGAATAATTTGCCGTAAGGTTACTAAAACTCATAAAATTCTTGTACATAAAGGGATAGCTCACATTCAGGCTTACCACATCCTGAGAAGCCAGATTGCGCGTGGTTTGATAAGCTTTCGTGCCTTCTGTGGTATCTATTACCTGTGCAAACATATTTTTCACATGGCTATAGTCCAGCTTAGTAGTGAGTTTATACTTGTAAACATTAGTAATTGAAAAACTATTGGTGTATTGTGGCTTCAGTTCCGTATTCCCTCGCATATACAGGTAATCATTCAATTTAAATTCAAAAGGGTTCAGATTTTCGTAAGATGGCCTGTCAATCCTTCTGCCATATGCAATGGTATATTGCATCATAGGATTTTTATTGAGTGTTACAGATGCGCTTGGAAACAGGTCAGTATAATTTCTGTGCAGCGTTTCATCATAATTCAAATACGCGTTGGTGGAACGGCCGTCAGAAATAGTGTTTTCTCCCCTTAAGCCCACTTGCACAGCATAGCCCTTAAACGCCCTGTTGTAAGTAACATACAAAGCATTGATGTATTCTTTATAATTGAACTGGTTACTGCGTGCATTGTCTAACACATCATTGTTATTAATCACATCATATCGCCTGAAATCATTGTCTGTTTTTACATACCCAGATTTTCCACCAATACCGATCTTTCCCTTACCAAGTCTTTGCTCATAGTCTGCTTTAAACCCAAACAAATCAATTTTTGAGGGAGCAATCATCCGGTACACATTGCGGTAGAGTTCCGTTGTTCCATCAGCCCCATAATAAATATTGGGCAGAAATTGTGCGCTGCTGTTTTTATAAAAACCATAATCTGCATCAAGGTTCAGCTCGCGGCCGCTGGTATCTGCATAGCGATAGTTTGCATTAAAGTTCAGGTTGTTTCTTTCTCCTTCCATCCTGGTTGTTGCTAAAAGAATTCTGTCCACTACCCCGGTTGGCCTGTAAGCTATTTTCATGGGGCCCTGATTTGAGAATGAGTTGTCAGCTACAGTACCATTGGTCATTATACCGATCGTACTTTTAGGACTAACCGTATAATCAATACCGGCCTTAAAATTGTGGCTGGTACGGTCAAAGCGCATTAATCCGTTCTGATCAAAAGTACTGTCGCCCTGGGCCCTGTATATTGATTGCTCAGAACGGTTCTTACCATTGTACAAATTGTAACTGCCGTACAGGTTGATGTTTTTGTTTCTGTGATTAAGGCCTAAACCTCCGTTGAATTTGGGATAAAAGCCCTGATTGTATCCTGCGTTCACGCTTCCATTGGTGCCAAGCGATTTATCTTTTTTGAGTTTTATATTGATGATGCCCGCATTGCCTGCTGCCTCGTACTTTGCCGATGGGTTAGTAATAATTTCTATAGATTCGACACTTGACGATTGCAGTGATCGTAAAAAAGCAGCAAGGTCTGCTCCGCGAAGCGGGGAAGGTTTGCCGTCAATATAAATAACAGTACCGGTTTTGCCTGCCAGCGAAATATTGTCGTCCTTATCCACCATCACGCCGGGCGAGCGTCGCAGCAGTTCAATACCATCGTTACCGGTTGCGTTTACAGTACCTTCTACATTCACAACCATTCTGTCTGCCTTAACTTCTACAAGCGGCCTGCGTGCCGTAACTGTAACTGCTGCCATTTGGGTAGCTGCCTTTTGTAAAATGACTGGCTCAACAGTGATGTCAGTTGTGGTTATTTCAAAGTGATTTGAGTAAGCTCTTTCATAGCCTACAAAATTTGCACGCACCAAATATTTGCCAGGTGCAAATCCATCAAAAACATAAATACCCTGTGTATTAGCAACGGCCAGTTTTACCACGCTGGTATCTTTCTGATTTAAAAGCGCCACTGAAGCATTTTGCAAAGGTGTTCCATCTGCATCCTGCACAATACCTGAAATTTTTTGCGCGTCAGCGGACATGAGCAGAGCTAAAAAAGCGATAATTCCTAAAAAAAGTGATTTCATTATTATTTTGTTGGTTTGTTATGGGTGCAAACGTATTTGCTTCTTAAAATGTTACAAAAGCAATCCCGACAGGCGGTAAAAATTAATCGGTGAATGGTGGGTACAAAAGGGTGAATGATAAAAATATTACGCAGGTATTAACTGAATATTAAACCGATTGCTCATATTTGTACTTATAAATTTATAAGTATGAGTTATCCCGAAAATTTACGCTACACAAAAGACCACGAATGGGTAAGGCTGGAAGGCAATACTGCCACCATTGGTATTACTGATTTTGCCCAAAGAGAACTTGGCGACATTGTATATGTGGAAGTGGAAACCGTGGGAAATTCCCTGCAGGCCAACGATGTATTTGGAACAGTAGAAGCCGTTAAAACCGTGTCTGACCTGTTTTTACCCGTTAGCGGCACCATTACCGAGCTGAACGAGGCGCTTGCCAACTCGCCCGAACTGGTAAACACCGATCCATACGGAGAAGGCTGGATGGTGAAAATGACAGTAGACAATACTGCCGACGTGGACCAACTGCTTGACGCCGCCGCTTACGAGGCGCTTGTTGGATAATATGAAATAGCCATAAGTAAAACTTCTCACAACCGTGATTATTGCCGGGCGTATTCCATGTGACCATTAAAAAAATAAGACAAAGCACATGAAACAATTACTCACTGGCATGAAGCCGGCCATTGGCTGGCTGTTGGTGGTTACGCTACTACTGGTGCTGCCTGGCCAGGCCCTTCCCCAGGAAACCTGGCTTTTAAAAATTCAATTTGATAAAATAGTGCACGTGGGCCTTTTTGCTGTTTTAACATGGTTGTTTTGCCGCGGCTGGTATCAAAATGGCATAACGCAAGAGCGCCTTAAACCCATTTTTATTTACATTACCCTTGCAGCAGTGTTGTATGGCCTTGCTATGGAATTTATTCAAAAATACTGCGTACCCTTCCGCTCGTTTGATGTTTATGATGTAATAGCCGACGCCGGCGGCGCTTTTGCAGGATACTTTTTTAGCAGGTGGCTGTATTTGAAAAGACCTGCACGATAGCGTATTGATTATTGATAAGAACATAGCTTAATTATCGCTAACCTCAATACTGCCCTAAACGTTTTTAATTTGAAATAAAGCTATTGATCCTATTTTTAGACAAGAGAATTAGGCCTGGAAGAGCGGGCAAAATAAAAAACATTAATTGTGTTTTCTTATTTTTCGCCGGGTAATAAAGGTTTTCAATAAAGCGGCAAGTAGTATGATTATTGCCACAGCCGCGGCCATCCAATAGTAAATACTGTTATTACGATATACAGGCTGATCATCGCCAATGATACACAACCCTGCCCAGTAGAAAGGATTAGCCAGTTCTGCTGAGTTATTCTTTAAAAAGTCAAGCTTGGCTTTTCTTAAAGCCTCACTTTTGGTGTTACCTTTTTTTAAATATTTATAAAAACGGGTGATAATATCTGCATTTGTTTTCTCATCTATCTTCCACAGGCTCATAACCACGCTTGGGCAGCCTGCAAACATAAAGCTGTATGCCAGCGACATTACCCCTTCGCCTGAGTGAACAGCGCCGGTACCTGTTTCGCAGGCGGTTAATACGGCAAGCTCCGCTCTAAGCTGCATGGAGTATATTTCATACGCATACAGTTTCCCGTCATTATCCGATGTTGCTTCCTGAAGCGGCTTTGCAAAAAACAATTGTGATTGTAAAGGATCTTCGTCATTTACACGCGCATGTGTGCCAAGATGCAATATTTTATAGCGGGATGAATTTTGCCTGAAGATCAACTCCTGCGCCTGGTGCTCAATAAACATATCAGCAGACATAAGCGAATAGATGTTGCGGGCAGCCTGCAATGCAAAGGGCTGGCGAAATAAATACAGGTAAGCGGAATCGCCCTGTATGGCATTTGCCTGCTTTTGATACAACCGCTTCATCGCATCGGTAAATACAGGTGCAAACAAAAGCGCCTTATCCTTTGTTTTATCCTTTCGGTCAAACTGCTTCAACTGAACGGCAACATTTGCCGAAAGTAAATACGATATGGTATATTGATGTATTAGGTACCGGAGAGCAGTAAAATCATGATTGCCTGTATCGGTAACCAGTGCTTCAAAATTCAGGTAATACAGGTCTGCATCCGGTACAATAATTAATTTGCCGGATGTAAAATACGCTTCAACAGGTTTTATTAAATCAGTATATAATTTATAGGCGCTGTCGCGGAAAGCAGTTGGTGAAAGAGCCTGGGGGTTTTGCAGCGATTTAACGGTGCTGACAGAGCCGATATCGCCCCTCTTTACATGGAAGCTGTTTTTGGTAATCACAAAGCTATAGAGGTAACGTTCTGTAAGCGCATATTCTATTAATGTAGCGTCATCTTTTAAAAGCTCTTTTTTTATTTCATTTAGCGGTAAAGCAGCTACTGTATACCTTTTATTAAAATAAGGGTTTGCTGTTTTTTTCAGGCTATCCTGAAATGAGCGGTATATTTCAATGGAGGTTGTCAGCAGCCTGAGCAGGGAATCCGGCTCCGTTTCCGCATTCAGGTACTGCTCGTTCAGGCTGCTGACCTGCTTTCTCAGCTCAATATCCCGATTTACGATGGCATCACCATTCCCCATGGCATCATCTATCATAAAATTGTTGGAAGCCAGCCGCAGCAGCAATGCTTTTCCCTGCTCGGAAAGCATGAAAGCCTTTTCGAGGTATTGCCGCCCGTTTTTATCATCATTGCTCAATTCCCAGCACGCATCAATGCCAATGGAAAAAATGGCTTTATTCATTTCCGATTGCTCTGCCAGGGAATGCTGCGTGCGGAGCTTATAAATATTTGCTGATATATGATCAGAATAAGCGGCTATGGTGCTCAGTAGCTCATGCAAATATTTCTTTTGCTTTGACTGCTGATACATTGCATACAAAATGCTGAGCCTTACTTTTACCAGCTCACTTACTTTAAAGGTAAAAGGAACCTTTAACAGCCATCCGGCAGGATCATCGGGCAAACTTTTCAATCCTGTTTGAAATGAAATACTGCTGTCTGCATATAGCATAGCGCTGTCCAGCTTATTTGCTTTTAAATAGCTTTGAGCTATGTCATTAAAAAACTCAATGACCGGCTGCTTTAAAAAAGGAAAGCTGTTACGGAATTTTTGCAGCACATCTTTTTGAATCGGCAATGCCCTAGTCGGGTTACCAGCTGCGGTATATACGCTGGCAAGGTTGACGCGGGTGTACAGGCAATAGTAAGAAAGTTCTTCTTTGATACTATTGTAATTTGCAATGGATTTTTGGTAATAATAAGCAGCGCTGTCATATTGCTTACTGTCGGTAAACATATCGCCATAAAATGTCTCGATATAAGCAAGCGTCCAGTAATCGCCGGGATTCAGCTCTTTTTGTACGTGATATGCTTGCTCAAAATACGTTTTTGCCTCACCATATTTTTTCAGCTTTTGCAAGGAGGAGCCAAACTGTACTAAGACATTTACCATACCTAAGTTTCGGTGTCCGTAAATATTAGTTCCGATGTGCAAGGCTTTACTTAAGTAGTTGGAGGCAAGTGAATATTCATTGAGGTAATAATATAATTGTCCCATATTATAATAAGTAATATAAAATGAAGCGTTGTTGCTAATGTCCTGTACCTTATTTTGTAAATAAACATTTAATGCCTGCTGACGGAACACCAAGGCCTCCTCATAACGGCTGAGGTAATAACAAATAGAAGAGAGATTGCCATAATTCTTTGCCAGCTTAGGATTATCAGGCTTGTAATATTTTTTTAATAGCGGCTCTACCTGTAATGCCGTTTCCAGCGCCTGGTTATACATTCCTCCTACGATAAGGTATTGTGTCCTGACTATCAACAGGTCTGCCAATGTTATTTCGTCAGCGGGATCAACAGACTGCAGCGTGTTGTATGCTTTGTTATAGTAATAATCCGCTTTTTCAATATGCTCCTTCAGCATTTCCATCTGGCAAAGGTTCATATACAGAATCACCAAAGGAAGATGAGGGCGCATGGTATCAGCGGCATGTAAAGCTTTTTTGAAGTATATAGTGGCGGAATCGAACTTGTATTTGCTTGCATACAGGCTACCCGTTATAGAATTTAATGCCACACTGCCGGCGCTTTTGGCCGGAAGCCTGCTTAATACCATTTGCATGGAAGCAGCTGCTTTTTCCATTGCGCCGGCCAGTGTTTCTTTCTCCCATATAACCTGAGCTTCTAAAGCTAAGGTCAGCGCAAGACTGTCGAAGTTTTGACGACTGGTAAAATATTGGCAGGCATTGTTTATATAATAAATACTGCTGTCGAGCCTGTTCTGCTGAAGCGCCGTTCTTGCCTTTGCGTAATCACTGGCAGCATATTGACCAATGGCTGTAATATAGCCGGATACAGCTAAAAATATGAGCAGTAAATTCTTCATCCAACTGAATATCTTTATGTAGCTCCTCTTAACGGGACATACGGCTTAACAGCTCTTTTGCCGCCGGCATGTCTTCTATTTTTTTGAGCAGGTTTGCCGCAGCTTCTTTATTATCCTGCTTTATATAAATTAATGCAAGGTACCAGGTTGCTTTTTGCCAATAGACACTGCCTCCTTTTCCAATTACACCATCAAGGTACTTAATAGCCTGTTCCATATTTCCTGCGCTCATATTGGCTAAGCCCATATAATAGCTGAGCGTATCTGTATGGCTATTACCAATGCTTTCCCATTTTTCAATGGCTTTAGCATAATTTCCTTCCTTATAATCAATCATACCGTCATATAAAGTATAATGGCTCTTACCTTCTTCTCCCATCACTACCGGCAAGCCGGGATCCGGCTTGTAATATGCAGCAAAGAGTTTTTCATGCGCTGGTTTTTGGAATAACAGAGATCCACCCAAAATAACAATAGCGATAACCGCAGCCGCAGCCATCCATTTTTTCCAGCTGCTTTTTCGAACACTCACTGCTTTTAACGTTGCAGGATTTATTTCATTATGAAACTGGTCTAATTTATCCTGCAGTACGGCTTCCTGTATACCCACCATCATCAAGCGCACTTCTTCAACCTTTTGCCGCCAACCCGCATCGGCAGACAACCGCTGC
Organism: uncultured Niabella sp.; assembly: GCA_934486785.1. Taxonomy (GTDB): domain Bacteria; phylum Bacteroidota; class Bacteroidia; order Chitinophagales; family Chitinophagaceae; genus Niabella. The sequence continues at coordinate 363,460 of CAKSQK010000001.1, forward strand.
TCAAAACTGAGCAGTTCTGCTGCAGGCAGCTGACGGTGCAGGTATTGTTCTATCAATGCCAGATCCTCCTCCGATATATTGTTTTCGTTGTTCATGATTTAATCTTTTAGAAGGCTTCGTAACTTTTCGATGCAGCGGTATTTATTGTTCTTTGCAGTGGCCTCCGTCCAGTTGAAAACGGCAGCAATGCTTTTTAATGACTCCCTGCCGTAATAAAACCTTTTAAGGAGGTTGCGGCAGTTGTCACCCAGCGCTTTAAACTTTTCTTTAACCCGGGCCAGCCGCTTTATAGTAATATCGTCTATTTCCTCAATGGTCATCAGCTCTTCGTAACCATCATCAAGCTTTACATTTTTTTTAATCTTTTGCGTTCGCAGGTAATCAAGCCATTTGTTCTTCGCTATGGTAAAAAGATAATTATTGAGAGAACCCGCATTTGCAGGCATAAACTGATCCAGCTGCACATTGCGCCACATGGCTATAAAAGCTTCCTGGTAAATATCTTTGGCATGCTCAATGCTGCCGCTGTTTTTTATTATATAATTTTCTGCTCTGTGGTAATTGGCCACATACAACTCTTTTAACGCCTTTTCGTCATTGGCCCTTAGCGCCTGAATATAAATACTGTCGGGGTTTTCAGTTAAGTTCAGCTTACTCATAGCGTGATTGATTACGCTAAAAATAAGCTATTTCCTGTAACCAGCATTCGGCAACCCTAAGCTTTTTATACAACAGGTTTGTAGCATTTAATATTAAGATTTCAAATTACTACAACTTGCTTACTGCTCCCCCATCATCACATTTCACATTATCATATTATCAAATTGGCTAATTGGCTCATTCCCTCACCGCCTGTACTGTTTTACTATACGTTTTTGTTCCGTCTATATCCACCTGTGCAATACGGATAAAGGTTTTTTCAAAATCGCCTTTTATGTCCAAAATATTGCCCTGTTTGCTACAACCTATGAAATTTGTTGCCAATACGATTAGCGCTGCAATGCAGAAAAGCATTCGCTTTTTTCGGCTTGCACTTAAGCACAGCAACCCTACAAGGACAGGTATCCCCAATAAGAAATTCATATCGGAAGCAGTTATGCGTACTTCGTAATCCTGCATTATGTCTGAATTGCCGTTTTTTGACAATACGGTTTTGATGGTCTTAAATATATTGCCATCCTTAGACGCCTGCACCTCGAAGTAAGCATTATTGGTTTCTTTCAAAGTATTCCATTTAACGGTTAAAGTCTCCTCTTTTTGTACGGCTGCAACAGTACCAAAGTTTACAGGTAATGATATTGAACCATTAAACACAAAATCATGCAAATAAAAAAAACCACTGGCATTTGCGGCACGCTTTAAGTATAAACGAAAAGTTCTTGAGGTTCCGCCTGTAAACACCATTGCGGGGCTAAAGCCAACAGTATATAAGCTGGCGGTAGTGGTGCTGTTGGGAATATTGTTTCCACTACCATGCTCTATACTCCAAACTTCACTGCCTGTGCCACTTCGGAATGAGTAATCCTGTGGGCCATTGTTGTTGCGAGATGCTCTGAATTGAAAACTGGTTAAGGTTACAGGTTTGGTAGCCGGCAGTACATTTATAGTAAACTGTATATAGTCTATATTGGTGTAATTCGTGCTACTGGTACTCCAATTAGTTGTAGAATATGCGCCTTGCGGAGCAGGGCCAATATCCCAATATCCCCCAAAGGTGATACCGTTACCAATAGATATAGTAACCGAAACCCCTGAAGCTATTGTACGCGCGCCGACTGAAGTTGTTGCATTTGTATATAATGCAAATTGTGGCGAAGCGTATTGAATACCATCGCGCCAAATGATCTGCCCAAAAGAAATGTTAGCAACAAACAAGAGAAGCGTTACCTGCAAGACGTATAAGAATATTCGCATAATATTTATTTTTTAATTTTTAAATAGCTTAAGGATAGTGTGCCAGGTTGAAAATCAAACATCAGGCATCCAAGCCAATGGTGAATATTATCTCTCATCCACTATTTGTATTATTTTAGAATACGCTTTTGTTCCGTCAATATCCACCTGTGCAATGCGGATGTATAATTTCCGGTCATTGCTGGTTCCCAAATCACTGGTGTTCTTACTGCAGGCAATAAAGCCCACAACACAAAACAACATAGCCAGGACTACCAGTTGACGCTGCTTTTTACCAATAGGTAATAACAATACCAAAACTGCTAAACCGGCAAGCGATGCAAAAGCAACGCTGCTTATATTTGTTTCAAAACTGTAGCTAAGGGAACTACTGCTGTTTCCGCCTTCGGCTTTTGACTGTACGGTGCCTATTTCAGTAAAGGATTTGCCATCGGCAGATGCTTCAATAATAAAATGGCTGTTACCGGTTTCATTTTCTGTAATCCATTTTATTTCTAAACCCCCGTTCCGCATGGTGGCTGTAATGCTTCCAAAAGTTATTGGAAGAGGGTTGCTGACTGCATCTGTGGATCCAAAGGTAAAAGGCCTGGTATCACTAAAGTTACTCACTGCCGCGGCCGTGGTAAGCGTACCTGTGGTGCTACCGGTGTAGCTGCCATCATTTCCCAGGTCATGCCAGGTATTGGTGCCACTGTTCCATTGCATCACGCGAAGCGCGGCAGGGTTGGTAATATAAGCACCACCGGCGCATGGCGGATTGAAGGTAAATGTAAGCTTTACATTAGAAGTGCCGTTCAACCGCTGCACATCCCAATACTCGCACCGGCTTACACTTTGTACCGTACCGGCATGGCTGGACGTATTATAGCCCGCATCGGTGGGGTTTTGATGCTTATACTCAGCACTGAATACATCTGTTGCAGCAGCCGGGGCTGTAATGGCTACCGGGTTATAGCTGACGGCCGTGCCTATGGGGAAAGTAAACGCCTGGTTGCCGGCTTTATGTACCACGCCCACTACATGGCTTGCCGCAGACGCGTTAATATGATCGGCAGTATTATTAAAGCGCAAATAATTGCCGGCAGAGCTAACGATATTGCCATTATCAAAAACAGCTCTGATGGTAATTGTTACCGGGTCATAAAGCGTTAAAACGGCGCCGCCGGTTTTGTTCATGCGAACCCTGGAAAAAATCAATGGCTGGGCGCCCAACTGCTCCAGCGTGCTGTTACTGCTGCCGCCAAATGTGACGATGTTATTAGAAATATCTAAGCCCGACACTGTATTAAACACAACATTACCATTAAAATCCTGGTCATGGTTAAAAGCAATAAATACATTGCCGCTGCCATTTCTGGCCAGGGAAAAATCACCATCAAAGACATCATTACCATTAGAGTGCCCGGTAAAAAAAGCTACTGTAGAATTTTGGGTAATGGCAGTATTACCGGTTATGTGGTTGCCGCCCAAATAGGTAAAAGAAGTATTTCCCGCTGATTGGGTAAGGGTAAAATCACCGGTAATGTTGTTATTATAGAAACTTCCAACACCTTTATACCCATTAAGGTTTACAGAAGCCAAAAGGGTATTGTTGTATAAATCTATACCAGTGCTCACATTCTCTACTAGTATGGTGCCGCCCGCTGTACTGTTTTTAATATCCCTCATTTTAAAATAACCGGCGCTCTGCGCGTTCACCTGGATATTGACAGTACCGCCAATTGCCGCAGCAGCTGCATTGGCCGGTTGGTCACCATCATTGATATTACTGTCGCCACCAATAGTATTAGTATAGCTGAAATTGCCGGTTAAAGCAGCCAGCCCCTTCCTGAAAAGAATAGTGCGCCCGGTTACGGTTCGCGTAACAGTAAGGTTACCATGGTACTCGTTAGCAAAGCTGTTGCCACTTGTAAAAATGGCGGTAGTGCCTATATTATAGGTCACATTGCCCAAATACCGGGTGGCCCCGCTACCGTGGCCATCATAAAAAATGCACGCACCGCTAAGATTAAAAATAACATTTTTGGTAAATGCAACTTTCCCGATCTGCTTATTGGTACCGCCTGTGCCAAGGTTAAAAACAATATCTCCGCCAGCGCTGTTGTCTATGGTAACTTCGTTAGCACCACCCATATCTAATACTCCGGTTACCGTGATATGCCGCCCATTCACATCAAGGCTGCTGCCCGATTCCATGGTGAACCAATTAAAGATAACATCTGATGTACCAGCAGGCAGCTTTGGCCAGTTGGTGATGCTGCCTGACGCGGGAATGGTTACACCACTTCCCGGCACGGGTATTCCGCCAGTCCAGTTGGCGGGGTTGTTCCAATCAGAACTGACGCTGCCATTCCAGGTTTGCGCCTGCAGGCTCATTGCCGCTGCAAAAAAGAGGATTACAAAAATCGCCCGGTTTAAGATGTTTGAAGTGCTCATGATAAAGTGATTTGCACTATTATCGTACAGGCCGCGAAAAAGTCATCAATTTTTTTTGTTTTTTTTAGACGCTATTCTGCAACTGTGGAAATGCCCTTTTGCCGGGGGCTGTATTGAAAGACTATTCAAATCATTATTAATCCAAAAAAAATCACCGGCGTATTGCCGGTGATGAGGATTTGTTAGTATAATTTAATTATCGCTAAACCTGAAATTGGCAAAATAATAAGTAATGGGTTGTGGCGGTGTGCCAAATGTAAGGCTGGGTTCACCACCAATATTCATTACAATTACGCGGTTGTGCCTGCCAACTGCAGGGCTCAAATCTACTCTCATGTCAATCCATTTTTCAAGATTTGCATCAGCAATAGCATAATCATTAGCATTAGGTGCCCAATACTGTTGCCCATATGCACTTTCAGTTGTAAACGCCCACATATAATTCATAATCCTGGGCCACAATCTCTGGTATGGAGCATATATGCCTGCAAACACAGATTTAGGTGGAGCATACACTTTAAATCGTAATGACTTGTATTTAGCCATATCAAATTCATATTCTTTAGGTAGTGTTAATACAAAAGATCCGCTTCTGTCCATCACTGTAGCTTTCATCACATTTTGCAAGTCTGCACCGGCCGGATGCGAAGCTGCGGGTACCTCTAGGGCCATTCGCCATGCATTATCCTGCACCACGCCGTCTAATAAAAACCTGTCAAGTGGAATGAGCGCTTCAGCAGGTTTTTCTACAAATTCAATAACCCCTGATGCCGCGTAGGGTGCCAGGTATTGATCAATACCCATTGAGTTACGTATGTATTTTACTTTAGTTAAAATGCCAAGGTCCAAAAGGTCTAAAAGATATTGCACATTTGAAAGAGGCATATCGCCCACGCGCCTGGCAAATGCTACAAGCGGGCCGCCACCTATGTTTTTCACCACACTATTGCGGTTATAACTGGTAACAGTCATGGGGAAAATACCGCCGCCGGTAAGGTCTATTTCTTTCAGTCCTGAAAAATAAAAAATATCCTGCAGGGTAACGGTATGGACAGGGAAGATGAGTTTTTGTACGCTGGCCACAGCATCTGCAGTAAACGTGGTAATACCATTGGCTGTAAGCACGGCAGGTTCTGCCGGTGAAAACGTTGTAGAGCCGGTGGGTATCATCACAGGAAGTTTTTGGGTAAACTTAACCGTATCCAAAATGGCTGCTCCGTTTACTTTAGGAACAAGGGTATAAGTAATATCAATAGGCGATTGTTGCCCCGAAGCCAGGTTGGCCATAAAAATGCGCGGATTGGCTGCTCTGCTACCCTCACGTACCGTACCACTCTTGTCGGTGTACTTATACTCAAGGCTTACATAATTGAGCAGTATTGATGATAGCCCTGTGGGCCAGCTAAGCACGGCAGATGATGGTGAAGCCAGCACCCTGGGTGATGTGATGACTATATTCTGAAGATCGCTGGAAGTATAAGGAATAAGAGCAATTTCCTGCGGTACCGATTTATTGCCATATTCATCAATTGTATATACTTTAAATCGATACAGTTTTGGCATGGTCAGGCCTTTAATATTCAGCCAGGAGGCCAGTGTATCAATAGTGATGACTTTATCATCGTACTCAACCACCGTTTTAACGGCCTTACCCAGTTTTATCTGGCTGGAGGGAATGCGGCCCACTTTCATTAAGTCTATTTCCACACGCTCATAGCCCACACGGCCTATGATGGTATCAAACTTTCCCGGGTACACAATCTCTCCTGTATAGGGTTCAATATTATCATATATTTTACCACAAGAGGTTATGATTAATACAGAAATTATTAGTAATAAATATAGTTTTTTGCTCATTGTTGCAAATTTTAGCACTGTTATTTAATTCGCTCTTCTGCCAAACAGGGTGATCTCGGATAAGCAGTTCGCATTATCCAGGGTATAGTTACCATTAAACGACTTTACTGCTTCATACCTGAACCAGCGGGTGGCCTTTGTGTAAGCCGGATTGTCGGGGAACATATATGCCATATCTCCGGCCTCGCCTTTTTTAACAAATTCCAGTTCGGTTAGTCCCTGGGGCACAGGTATTTTATGTTCCATTATAAACTCCCATGCATTTTTAACATCATCCCAAATATATACCCGGTAAAGGCCCACGTTCTCACTTTGATAATACTGGCCGCGGTTTACATTGGCCAGGCCACCCGAGTGGCGTTGCGTGGTGATGATGCGGCTGATTTCATATTTTGCGCCCATATCTATAATAAAATTCCAGGGCATATTACCATCTGCAGCCCTGCCGGTGCGGCCACGGGCTTGTGTGTGCATAAAGTTTAGATTATCTCCCCGGTCAATAATGCCATCAATCACTTTTGCTGACCGGCCTTCCAGCCCGTTACCAAAACACATGGGCACTCCACCAATAGAATCATTGGCATTTGGCAGTACCCAGTTTTGTTTGGGAATTTGCACATCTTCAAATAGATTAAACTCCCCTTTGTCTATGGGGTCGGTAATATTACCGTAGATATCACCCACGCGCACTTTTACTTTTACTTTTTCACTTGGTGTAAGAAACAAATCGTTAACAAATCTTCTGTCTGTAAGCAGGTTGGATGAAAATACCGTTGTCAGATTTCGCGTTGTGCCCTTATCAGGAAATTCATAATCTACATACACCGTAATATTTTGCTGCAACTCATTATTCCAGTCAAGAAAAAAAGAACTGAAGCCCGGCTTTGCCTGAATGGTGCTGGCAACTTTTCTATACGCAGGCTCCAGCGGCGTAATAGAAACATCAAGCGGCTCGGAACGGTTGCCTGCCCTGTCTACAGCAAAAAGTTGCACTTTATAATCACGTATATCGGCAAAGCCATACACGTCAACCGAGTCAATAAAATAAGAAGACATGAACTTAAAGGTCTGGTTGTTTTCATTTGTATAAACAGCTTCTACACCCAGCAGGTCTTCATCATTTGGAATTGTATAAAAAAAACGTGCGCCACCGTAAAGGGGTTGATAACTCCGTAGCGTGATTTTGCCGGGTGGCGTGCCATCAGATTCCATGGTAAAGCGCTGTTGTTTTTTACAGGCTGCTGCTGCCAGCAATATGATTAATAGAAGAATTTGATTTTTCATAATACTATCAATTAACGAATATCATTTTAAAGTTAATTTACCAGCCCGGGTTTTGAATAAGGTTTCCGTTCGTATTCATTTCGTTCAAGTCAATAGGCCAAAGGCAATCTGTTATTGTAAATCTTCTGGCCTGTTTTACTTCCAGCACAAAAAAGTCTGTAGCTGTTCTTCCCGTGTGCGTCCAACCCCATATGGGTGTGGAAAACGCTGCAACTGCTTTTTTATGGCGCCACATATCCCAAAAATGCTGTCCTTCAAATGCAAATTCATTAGCGCGTTCTTCCAATATAATCTCTCTCAAACCTTCTTTTGTTAGGTGCCTGCCGGGCGTTCTGGTAAGGCTTGGGTCAGACCATACAACTTCTACATTGGGAATACCTGCGCGATTTCGCACCTTATTAATCTCTTCATACACTGGTGCGCCGGGTCCGGAGTATTCATTCAGAGCTTCTGCTTTCATAAGGTAAAGGTCGGCCATGCGAATAAGCGGGTAAGGGAATTTTATGGTTCTTTGCCATGCATTAGACTGTGATTCAGGATGTACAAATTTTTGAACACCGATACCTGTACACAAAAAGTCAGTAGTATGTTGTGAGGAGTTAAAACCGCCATCGCTGTTGGCGAACATCATTGTATTGATTCTCACTGTATGTGCCCGCCAGTAACCACCGGTAATACCCAGGTTGGCGTAAAAGCGTGGCTCCCTGTTAAGATAGAGATTAATGGTTTGTGCACCAGGCTGCATAATGCCCAGCAGTGGAACATACTCGCTGGAAGCTGCACCTGCAGTAGTTACAATATTATGGCGGGTATTCATATCAAAGGTCATATCCTGATCTATTGGCAGGCCGTTCTTTGTATAATACCTTTCTGCCATTTGATAGCTTGAAGCCATCCATTGCCAAGAGTAGGCTGCCGTATTTACGACCCCATCTCCATACCCTGCCGGCAAACGTATGTTTGACCCGTGCGCCAGTTCTCCCTGGTTGTAATAATCTAAATTAGAATAGCCCCAAACGATTTCTTTATTCCACGGGTCTACAATGAGCATGCGTAGGTCGTAAATCTTTTTTATATTGTCAAAATTCCTGGTGTATGCATCCCTGTCGTACAAATAAGGTTCTCTGTCAAATGTATACAACCCGCGGCCGTTGGCTTCCGCGGCTATAATGGCTTCATTGATAGCGTCAATGGCTTCTTTCCACTTTTCCCGGTTATACTCCAGTGGGAAGAACGGCTGACCGTCATGATCTACAAAATCTCCAAAATACTCACTATTGCCGTTAAAGAAAGGACTTGCCCTAAAGAACAATATACGGGCTTTGATGGCTTTTGCCACAACCTGGTCTATCTGTCCCAAATCATTTTCGCCTGCTTTCTCTTTCAGGTCGGGGATGGATTCATTGACGAGGTTTAAGATATAATTAAAGCAATCTTCAACTTTTAAACGCGGCAAAAACAACTCTTCTTTTTCTGATTCAGGCGAAGCTGTTTTTTCAGGTATTACAATGGGGCCGTAGCGCTGCATCAGTAAAAAAAGATAGTAGGCTTTCAACATTTTTACCTGTGCTTTCCAGTCTTTTTTTTCAGCGTCCATCATATCTCTCACCCTGTCTATATTAGACAAGAACACATCGGCCTGCCTGACAGCCTGGTACATAGGTTTGCCCCCCTGTGTTCCTGACCATAAGCCCAATTGTGGGGAACTTTCCGACTGCAATCCCCGCATGATTCGCATGGCCCTCAGGTCGCCCACGTTATTGTCCAGGTCAAGCCGGCCAATCCATTCATCGCCCAGCGTCCATGAAGTAAGGTGCACTTTATCGTCCTGCGGCATATAGCCGTACACTTTTGCAAGGGCATTCCAGGCATCTTCCTTTAGCTCAAATATGTTTTCGAGGCGTAGTGTATTATCAGGCACTATGTCCAGGTATTTTTTACAGGAAAAACCTGTTATTAAAACGATAATAAAAACAATGGGTTTCAAATATTTCATAATGCAATTTTCTTTTAGAGTGATAATTGAATTCCTACATTATATCTTTTATTGGGCGGGTATGCAAGGCCCCTTCTTCCCAGTTCAGGATCCCAAAGATCGAATGAAGAGAAGGTGAGTAAATTTTCTGCACTAACATATATCCGGCTTCCCTGTTTGATGCCAAACCTCTTGAGTGTTTTGGGCATAAATCCAAGCTCAACCGATTTTAATCGCATGAAAGATCCATCTCTTAACCACCAGGATGACTGGCGGGTATTGTTGTTGATAGGATCGGTGGATAGGCGTGGCCAGAAAGCGTGAACATTTGGATTGATCTCGCTCCAATAATCATCGGCAATAATTTGTAAAGCATTTCTTCTGTTGGCAAACGGCGCTATACCGGCATTGTTATCATCGCTGGCAGCGGTGGCATCAATAAAAAATGATGTTCTGGCGCTTCCATTAAAGAAAAATGCAAAATCAAAACTTTTGTATGCAGCAGAAGCTCCAAAACCATATTGAATTTCAGGAACCGTAGGAAAGCCAAGGGCCACCCTGTCGTTATCATTGATCACCCCATCGCCATTGATATCTTTATATTTAATATCTCCTGCCATATAATTGCCAAAGTCCTGACGTGGCGAGTTGCGTATTTCTTCCTGATCAACAAACAGCCTTTCTGCAACAAGGCCCCATTGCTGGTTGATGTTGCTGCCAAGTCTTTTCAGGTATTCGTCTGGAAAATTTTTCTCATCTATTTTAATCAGCTTGTTGGTGGCATAGGTAAAGTTGCCTCTTACTGAAGCCCAAAAATTATTGGAAAAAGATTTTTGATAGTCAACTGATGCTTCCAGGCCCTTGGATTCTACTTCTCCCACATTACCACTTACAGCAGCTTCCAGCCCCGCTGTGGCAGGAAAGTTTTCACGCCTCATGTATATGTTTCGCCGGTTATCTTTAAAAACATCAAGCGTGGTTTTCAAAGATTCTCTTAAAAAATTTGCCTCCAACCCCAGGTTGAGTTTTTCGGATTGCTCCCAGGTAATATTCGGATTGGCATAGCGCCTAACTGTATAACCACCGTAGGAGTTCATAAAAGATGAGCCCCATCTGTAACCGCCGGTTGTGCTGTTAGAACCTGTGATGAGGGCTATGTCTGAAAGATAGAAAAACCTGTCAGCGCGCGCCGCGATGGCATCGTTACCTACAATGCCCCAGGAGGCACGCACTTTCAATGTACTGATAGCATCCTTTACAGGCTCCCAGAATTTTTCTCTTGAAATCGTCCAGCCACCACCAACAGAGGGGAAGAAACCAAATTGTTTATCCCCGGTAAATTTTTCTGAGCCGTTGTATGCATATGCAAATTCGAGATAATACTTATTATCAAAGGTGTAGTTTACACGCCCTGAGTTGCCCATAGTTCTTTCTGGCAGCGTTTCATATATGGATGTGCTGTTACCGCCTGTAAGCAGCCTTTCTTCCATGGTACCCACTGTCATAGCAGAAATGGCGTGCTTGCCATAAATTCTGTCCCAGTTAAAACGCGCCTCAAAGTAATACCTGCCATCCGCATCTCTTATTGGTTGCACATTTCCTAAATAGGCCTGCCCTGAGGTGGGATTGAGCGGGAATAACGTGTAGTCTCTTGTTACCTGGTTGTAAGATTCAAGGTCGTAGTAAAAAGGATTGTAAGAGCGCAGGCTCGCGTACCTACTCCACGTAGTGGCAGAAACGCGGCCCTGGAACTTTAAACCTTTCAAAATAGCATCAAGGTCTTGCATTAAAGTGGCCTGTGCTGTAATGTTAGATTCATTCCTGTCTTCGTAACCGCGTACCATTTCTGCATAAGGATTAGCTTTTAAACTGCCTGTTACAAAAGCATTTCCAAAAAGAATATGTTCGGTAAACTGGTTGGCAGAGTCAGGCTCGTACACAGCAGGAAAATCTACGGGGTTGCTGTTCATTACCATACGGAAAATATTTGATGCCGGTACAAACGGGCCGTTGTAACCCTCAAAACGCCCCTGTATCCTGGTATCTAATCTGGTGGATGGAGTGAGTTTGAAAATAACATTTGATCTTATAAAATAGCGATTGATATCAATATTGTTGTTGAAGTTATTGCGTTTATCAACTTTTAATAAGCCGGATTCTTTATCTGCGCCGAACGATACATAATAAGTGGCCACCTGCCCGCCACCGGAAATATTTATATTCGCTTTCATATTAGTTGTCGATTTATTGAAAAGCGTGTTATACCAATCTACGTTAGGAAAGATCATCTCGTTTTCGCCGGATGCGGTTGATTGTATTTTTTGCTCGCTATAGTAGGCACCAAGCTGAGGGTTTCTTGAAATGCGTGCTTCATTATATAATTTCATATACTGCACGCCATCCAGTGTTTTTATAGTGCGGGTTGGACTGGAAACGTTCACATCCACCCTGGCATTTAAAACCACAGGCCCTTCTTTACCAGCCTTTGTATTTACAATAATGATCCCGTTTGCACCTCTTGCCCCATAAAGCACGGTTGCAAGAGCATCTTTCATAATAGAGAATGACTCTATATCATCAGGCTGTAAGCGGGCTAAATTATCGGTAGTAGATTCAAAACCGTCTATCAAAATAAGCGGCGATGCCTGGTAACCAAAGGTAGTGACACCCCGTACAAAAAACTGCGCATTATCCGCACCAGGCTCACCCGAAAGCTGGTAAGATATGACACCGGGTATACGCCCTGCAAATGCACTCGTAAGGTTTGAAGCCGGTATGCGCAAGTCTTTTACATTTACAGAAGACACAGCACCAACCACGCTGGCTTTTTTCTGTTTACCAAAAGCTACTACCGTTACTTCGTCCATGGGGTCTGTAGCCGAATACAGGCGAATATCAAGCACCGATTTATCGCCCACCGCTTCTGTATAAGTGGTTCTGCCTACATAAGAAAAGGAAAGAGAATCTCCAACCCCCGCAGTGATCCTGAATTCGCCGTTGGCATCTGTGGTAGTTTGATTGGCTGATTTTATACTGACGACTGTAACACCAGCTAATGGTATCCCATCATCAGCGCTTCTCACAATTCCGGATATGTTTTTTACCTGTGCAGCCCCAAATAGGCTTAAGAAACTAAGCAGAATAGTTCCAATGGCTTTCATTCTCATTTAAGTATGTGGTTTTAATAACAAGATATTAAGCAATCCAGACAGTTCTTATAGCAATCCTCTCTTATATCACAGCATTCGTGGCTATAGAGAGCATAAGCGAATTTATAATATTTTGTTAAACCACAAAAAAAATATTCCCCTGCTTTAAAATTTAAAAACAGGGGAATATTGTCAATCTATAACTTTCTAATTAAGCCGGTCACAATGCTTCAATCTTAACCACCACGCTGGTTCTGCTTAAGTTTACATATGGGTTGAAACCTACGTTCATTAAGAAATCGCCGCTGTAAACCCTGCTGCTGTCAATAGAAGATTTTTGGTTGCCGTATAAATTCAGTTCTGTAAGCCTGTACTTTTTACTTGCATCAAGCCCTTGCAGGCGTATAGGGCTTTGTGTGGCCGTGAAAATATACCGCCAGTCAGAAAGGTAGTTGAACATTACTGCGCTGTTTTTATCGGCTGCTACATACATCAGCGCAGCCATGTTGGTTTCATAAGGGCTTTTCAGGCGGTACATATTTCCGTGCCATACAATATTTTTAAAACCGTTATAGTTTTGAACAGCCTGTTTGCAAAAAGCCAGTTCTTCTGGTTTTAATTTCTGCACATCCACATCAAAGCCCAGCTTACCCATTGATGCTACATCCACCCGGTATTTTAAAGGTTTATCGCCCCACTCGGTTACGTGGTTGCATACTGAAATGGAAGGATAGAAGTATGAGTAATCCCATTGCATAAACACTCGTTCAAGCGGATCGGTATTATCACTCGGCCAGAACTCAGTAAAGTATTTCAGCAATTCATAATCAGTACGCCCGCCTCCGCCCGAGCACAGCATCATAGGCACTTTGGGATATTTAGCACGTACGCGCTTCAATACATTTTGCAAACCTTTGGCATATTCTACATACAAGTGTGACTGAGGTATTTTTTTTCTTTCCAGGTATTTGGAATGCCCGTTAAAAATAGGCGCATTACAATCCCATTTAATAAAAGCCAGCTCAGGGTTTTCTTTAAAAAGACCATCCACCACACCAAATACAAAGTCCTGCACTTCAGGATTAGTCAAATCAAGCACCAACTGATTTCTAAAATAAATTTCAGGGCGCTTCTCTTCGCGTATTACCCAATCCAGTTTTTTTTCATACAACTCACTTTTAGGATTCACCATTTCAGGTTCTATCCAAATGCCAAACTTTACGCCCTGCTTACCAGCTTCGCGCACAAGATACGGCACACCATCAGGTAGCTTTTTACGGTTGGCCTGCCAGTCGCCCAGACCCGCGCGGTCATCGTTGCGCGGGTACTTGTTGCCAAACCAGCCATCATCCAGCAAAAACATATCTACGCCCAGTTCTTTAGCGCCAGAGAACAGGCTTACCAGTTTGTCCTGATCAAAAGTAAAATAAGTAGCTTCCCAATTATTTAATAATGTCAGGCGTTGCCCCTTGCCATCGAGCAGGTTATGGTTGCGCATCCAGTTGTGCAGGTTGCGCGCGCCTTTGCCAGTGCCGTCGTGCGAAAGCGTGTAAATGAAACGCGGAGTGGTAAATGTTTCTTCAGGCTTTAACTGGTAAGCAGACTGGTAGGGATTGATGCCGGCCACCAGGTGCAGGTTCTGGTATGCATCGGTTTCAAACTGAATGGCGTAATTGCCATGCCAGGCCAGTTGCCCCAGCATAACGGTGCCGGTATTTTCTGTGGCCTTATCGTCAAACGCCAGCATAAAATTTTGAGAGGTATGCAGGTTTTCACGCGTACCCAGCCGCGATTGTATAGTATGCATGCCCTGTTTTAACTGTGTCTGTTCAGGTTGCAATTCTCTTGCCCATACGCCATTGTAGCTGGTAAGAAAATAACTGCGATTGAAAAAATACAGATTGGCAGAAGCATATTTATTCAACATCACATTTCCTTTTTCATTGTGGCGGATGCTGCTCCACTGTTCAATCACATCTTCATGCTGCCAGGCTTTATAAAACAATTGTACCGTGAAGGGATAAACCCCATCCTTTAAAGTAACGGTTGTTAAAACTGCGCCATCCGGCGTGTTAGCTACCGTATGGGTTTCATACAAAAGATCGAGCGAGTTGTTACCATCTGCATGAACCACGGCAATGGCAGGCTCTACCATGTTGGCATTAATGCCTGCCACAGTAAAAGCGAGGTTCAGGTTGTTGGCGCCTTCTTCTCTTCTGTCATAAACCGAAGCTGCTGTTTCATACTCAGCAGTGTTTTGTAAAGGCTTTCCAAAATGTATGATCTTTAAACGTTTTTGTCCATCTACCTGCAGGGCCATGGCCACGTTGCTGGTTTGAACGGGAATGGTTTGAGCAATACCAATGGCATTGGTGAAAATGAAGAACAGAACAAACAGTGTGGAAACTTTACTACTTCTTTGCATGCTTAGAGTTTTTATTTAAATACGATTATTTTACAGGAATCAGCTTCAACATTACAGCATCAGCAGGCGGCACGTTTACTTCAAAATTTTCTTTGCCTGAAGCAATGGTAGCCGTAACCTTACCGGTTAAGAAATCCGTAATAAGGTAATCAACATCTTTTTTTTAATCTGATGCGTTGCCTGCTCACCGGCTGAATATATTCTTTTTTCAGATTAAAATTGAAGGCAGATATCAGAACTGTATCGCCGGGTAAAAAGAAGCTTAGTTGCTGATCCTGTGAAAGGCCGTCAGAGAACCTTAAAGGTATGAAAGCTTTAGGCGCGGCAAAATAATCTGCCACATTTTTATTGTCAAGAATTTTTTTAGCTCTTTCAGCCGCCAGGTTATTTCTAAAATCAGAACCATCGCCTAAAATACTTCCCAGCGACATGAGAGAAAACAAACGTACTTTAATATCACGTTCAGAGAGGTCTGCATTTTTTTGAAAATTTTTCATTACCAACACGTCTAAATTGCTGTATGGCAAAATAGTTCCCTGCATCCAACCCAGGTGAGCGTTGGTGATCATGGATGAAGCGGTACCGCCATAATGTGGATAGCCCTGCATATCATCTCTGAAGTGCGAATAAATATCTGTTGACAAAAATCTTGCATGTGTGAATTGCACGGGAAAAGTGGGCGAGATAGCCTGTGTAATAAATATAACCGGCCCCAGCACAGAATCAACAAGGCGCTTCAGCATTTTCATACCGTAATGGTAAGCCTGCATGCCGGAGTGAATGTTTTTATTGTAACGCGTGGCACTCTCAAGGGCACCAGCCGTAAGGAAATCTATTTTTAAAAATTTTGCATTAATGGCTTTGGCTTTTTGCAGCTCGGCAATAATGCGCTGCTTGGTGGCAGGGTGCGTGGGATCGAGCGGATACGCGCCAAACTCACCATCTTTGTAAATAATGGTTTTACCATGATTATCTTTAAGGCTTACATCCCTGATGTAGTAATCGGTAAACTGAAGCTTATCCTTATCAATATTTTTTTGCCACGTCCATATTGCAAAGGGAATAAAATAGAACCCCATTTGCTGGTTGTGTTTTTGGCCGTATTCGCCAATGGTTTTTAAAACCTGCGTTGTATAAATACCTTGGTCATACGAGTCAATGCTGAGCGAGGGTTTTGCATGAGCGTTAAAATTTTTAAGAGTGTAGAGAAACTCAGATATTTTTGCAACGCCTGCAGGCATCATTACTTTGCGGTGGCCAAGTACATCTTCCACACCAAAACTGTTCCAGTACACGGGTGCATTGCCACTCCATTTTAAAGCGCCTGATATTTTTGCATTCACCTCGCCATATTGTTTATAAGCGTCATACACATGCTCTGACGCGCCCACAAACAGCAAAGGAGAGAATATTATTTCGCCCTGCATGCTTCCATGTGCCACCACATCGTGCGTGCCATCATAGCCGCCATACTCGCCTGGCAAAGATTTGTCATCGGGCGTGGCAGCCCCGCCATAAGCTATCAGAGAATTGATCGTGCCTTTTTGATCAGCCAGCGCGTAATTAAAACCCGTTTTCCAAAAGTCGTGCGTTACATTACCAATTACCACGCCGCTCATGGTTTCGTAATCGTAAAGCGATGTAAAATGATACCCTGTTCCGGATTTTATTTTATCCCGCCAATTTACGATAAGCAGTTTGGTCCAATTATCGTTATCAAAGGTCATATCCAGCAGCCTCGGCTCATTGCCAGCCACCGTTCCTGCTCCGCCATCCTCGGTCATCAGCGCCAGCGGGCTAAAATAATTGCTGTAAATAACTGCACCAGTTTTTTGTGCTGACGCACCTAAAAGAAAAAAGGGTTTATCATCGTAAATGGTAATGTATTGTGTAATGGAAGTACTATTATTACCACCGGTATGTGTAAAAGTGATGAGCCTGCCTTTGTCAATACCGTCTGTTACATTTTGTATATCATATTTATGCGTGTTATAGTTGTTTGTTTTAATGAGGTAGCTGTTATTTACATTCAGAACAGCAATGGCATTTTTTAATTCAGTTCCGTTAGAAAAGGAGAAGAAAAGTTTTCCGGTAATTTGGTTAAGGGTAATTGTGTAATATTTACTTGTAACAATAAGGCTGTCTGCCTGCTGCTTAATTTGCTGTGCAGTTAAGTTGTGAACAATGAGAATACAATAAAAGGTTACAATATATTTTATTTTAATCCGGATCATTTATAATCAGTTTCGCTCAGAAATGTAAAATCACCTGTCATTCTTTGTTAATAGTCTTTTAAAGTCAGGCTCATCAAAATTAAACTCAGGTTTTTTCTGTACAGGGCAATGGTTTATAATGATCGGAACACTTTTTATTTTATCTGCCGCTATCATTAAGTTATATGTTGTGCCTTTTCCTTTATTTGATTGTTCAAATACTGCAATTCCCTTTTTGCGGTCAATTATGTAAATTATTATTGATCTTTCCAGGCCCTGAATGCCTGTCAGTATAAACTGATAAGTATCATCGTCAATCTTTTTCTGGCTGATGATTTTATTAGCAACAGGCCCTTCGCCTGTCCAGTCAATAAATGTGGTATCGTTTACAGACTGGCGAAGATGATATAGAAAGTCGCACGGGGAATAAACATAAAATTGATCCTGATATTGTTTTAAAGTTACCCAGTTGTACCAGGGAATGACCGGCTTTACTTTTTGTAAAGCAGGATACTGCTGCTTTAACCCGACAATTGATACTTTATAATTGTCACTATCAGTATATGAAAAATCGAAATTTGAAATAGGGCCATAAAATTTGCTGTTTGTATTGCTGTCAATAAATATTGCAGGAAGTTCGCACTCTGCTTTGTGTTTTAGAATCAGTATTGTATCCTTTTCAAAACGTTGTGCTAATGGCGCAGAAGTTGCTCCAATTGCAACTATTGTCAATATTGCTTGTATCCCTGTCATTTTATGTCACCTGTTGCAATGCTGCTGATGGATAAGACGCTCGCAAATACTTATTCCATAACATTTATGGCGTGTGCCGTTAATAACAACTTTAATACCCCGGATTCTGATCTGTGGGTTTTAATGTTCTGTTATTGGCAAACTCTCTGAACGGTATGGGAAGCAGCAGGTTTTTAGGACCGGTTATATTACCTTTAGCCGCGGCATTATAAGCATCGGTTCTTGAAACCAGTAATCCCCATCTTTTTAAATCAAACCAGCGCCAGCCTTCAAACATCAGTTCTTTCATTCTTTCCACTACAATCGTATCTCTGAACTGCTGCTGCGAAAGGCCGCTGTAAGCATTAACGCCTGCTCTTGTGCGAATCTTATTTAATTGCGCCAGAGCTTCACTTGTTCTGTTCAGCTCGTTCAGCGCTTCGGCATACATCAATATAGCATCTGCGTAGCGCAGGTAGCCAATATTTTTTGTAGCCACGTTAGCCTGCTGGTTAGGCTTTTGTTCAAACTTTTTCACGTGCGGTTTGCCCACATCTGCCCACCAGTTAAGATAGCCGGGCGCGCCAGTGTTGGGGTCGTAATACACTGAGCGCAAAGAGGCATTTTTCCTAACTGTATCATTTGCCGGAAAGATATTGGCGGCATAATCTGTAACCAGCGCCACCTGTCCGCCACCGCCCGGCTGATTGCCTGCCAGGGCCCAGCTTCCCAGCATTTCAGTAAAGTTTTGCGTGTGACCTGATTCTGATCCATATTGTATTTCAAACAGAGATTCTGCGTTATTTTCATTTTCCTCCTTAAACAGATCGGCGTAATTAGGCAGCAACCTGGCCTCAGTGGTATTCATCAAAGGTTCTAAAACCGCCTGTGCGCCAGCATAATTTTTCATTGTTAAATACACTTTGCCCAGCAGCGCTGTTGCAGCTTCTTTATTGGTACGGCCCACGCCCATGGCAGATTTACTGCCCAGGTTCTGCATGGCAAATTTCAGGTCGTCTTCAATCAGTTTGTACACATCCGCCTCCGGTGTGCGGGGGTAGCCATCTTTGTCATATTCAGGCACCGGGTTTTCTGTGGGCATGGGCACTGCACCAAAAAACTGAACCAGATAGAAATAAAACACTGCCCTCAAAAATTTTGCTTCACCCAGCAGCCTGTTCTTTACCTGATCGCTGATGTTGGCTGAAGGCAGATAACGTATGGCTGTATTGGCATTGGCTATTCCAAGATAGCAACGCTCCCAATAAAAAAACACGGGTTCATTTTGCGAAGTAAGCTGCGCTGGCTCATAACTGTTAACGGCTGATAATTGCAGCCAGTAACCGCCCCAGCCTCTTACAAAAGTTGATGTAGTTCCTTCATCGGTGCCGATGTTTCCAAACAGCCCGTGTTCTGATCTTTTTAAAAGCTGCAACTGGCGGTAAATACCGGTAATTCCTGCCTCTGAGCCTGCTTCATCCGAATATACCTGCTCAGGCGACAGATACGACTCGGGCACATATCCTAAATCTTTTTTACAGCCGGAAGCAATGAGCACGAAGGCAAACAATGCCGTAAGCGCTTTAAATATGTTGTATTTATGTTTCATTTGTATAATTTTTATTTTTCAATAAGTCTGATATTACAAGCCGATACGCAAACCCAGTATAGTGCTGCGGTAGCGTGGATAAATGTCGTAGCTGCTGGTACTGCTACCGCCAGACCACTGGCCGGTATTGATCTGGGTGATCTCCGGGTCAACACCTTTGTAGCTGGTAAAAATAAATGGATCGGTAAACTGCAGATAAACGTTGGCAGAATTGATCCTGAGCCTGTTCAGCAGGGCTGAAGGGAAGTCATAACCAACGGTGATATTTCTGATCTTGATATAATCTGCTTTTTGCACGGCAAAGCTCGAATAGCCGTTGGGCAGTGTTTTCAGCGCATCGCCAAAAGCGTTGGGCCGCGGTATATCCGTATTTGTATTTGTCGGCGTCCAGTAATTCAATGCTTTTTTCATTACCACACGCCTGCCATCTGCATACATGTAATCCTGATAAGCTATATTAAAAATATCGTGCCCATACATATAGCTTGCAAATACAGTAAGGCTTATGCCTTTATACCTCCAATAGTTCCAAAGGCCGCCCCAGCCATCGGGTGTGGTTCTGCCAATAATGGTCATATCATTGGCATTAATAAGGCCGTCGTTGTTCATGTCTTTCACTTTAACGCTGCCGGGCCTTGCATTTAATTTGCGAAGCATCACGCTGTCTTCAACCTGGTATAAGCCATCATACACGTAACCTATGATAAGGCTATTAGGTGCTTCGCCAACTTTAAGGTCAGGTCTCAGCGAGTCGATACCCGGCTGCAATGCTGTAACTTTTGATTTGAACTTTGAATAATTGAATTCTGTTTGCCACTGAAATTCGGGCGTTTTAATAATATCCACTTTCAGCCTGAAATCAAAACCCCTGGTATTCATTTCTGCCACATTGATGGTTTGGCGCGAGTAGCCGGCTGAAGGCGGAAGTTGCAAATCCATCAACAGGTTTTGAATGTTTTTATTATAATAATCGGCTGTAATGACGGCGCGGTTATTAAAAAGTCCCACGTCAACTCCTGCGTTGAACTGATGCTGTGCTTCCCAGCGCAGATCCTTGTTCATAAGAAATGACGGATTGATCTGAAAACCCGAAACATTAGACTGCCCGTTGAAAGGATAAGCCGTAGAACTCATGGCCGAATAAATTGCATAATAGTTCCTGTTGTAGTTACCAATTACGCCATAACCCACTCTTAGCTTGGCATCGCTCAGCACGTCTCTTGAAGCCAGCATAAAAGGTTCATCAATCAACCGCCAGGCCGCGCTGATTGAAGGGAATACGCCATAGCGATTGTTTTCACCAAAATAAGAAGAACCGTCGCGCCTGATGCTCCCGTTTAAAATATACCTTTCTTTGTACTTATAAATCACCCTTCCTATCTGAGACATAAGGCTCCAGTTAAAGAAGTTGCTGCCAATGTTCCTTACCGAAGCCAGGTTCATATCCTTAAAAGTGGTTTTATCTGAGGGGAAACCTGTTCCCGTCAGGTAATTGTACTCCTGCCTTCTTTTTTGAAAGATAATTCCACCAAGTGCAGAAACGGCATGATCGCCTGCAAAGGTTTTATCGTAGGTAAGAATGTTTTCAAACGTGTAATCACGGTAATTGAAATTTTCTATGGATGCGTAACCTCTTTCGCGGTAACTGTTGTTGATGTTCACCGTTCTGGGCGCATAAAAAGATGTTTTGTTGGAATAAATATCTGTGCTTAAAGAGGTGCGGTATTGCAACTCTTTAAGAATTTTATACTCAAGCGCCAGGCTTCCTAAAAAGCGGCCATCATCTTTAAACCGCGGGTATTGTATGAGAACATTGGGGTTGTTGATCACAAAGAGGCTTCCCTTGGTAGGATCTTCAACCACTGTTGAATTACCCTGTGCATCAACAAAAGGCATCAGCGGGCTAATGGTAAGCGCGTTGTAATAAACCTGCTTATCAAGAATATTATTATCAATATGTGAAATATTTGTGCTCAGAATGGCTTTTAATTTAGGCGATATCTGCGTTTCACCATTCACATTCAGCGAGTAGCGCTTCATATCAGAGTTTTTGATGATGCCGCCCTGGTTAAAATAGTTACCGCTAATGTACAGCCTGTTGCGCTCGCTGCCGCTTGATACACTGATGGTATGGCTTTGAATAGGTGCATTTCTTAATATTTGCGCTATCCAGTCGTAGCTTTTTCCTTCCCTGATGCTTTGCAGCTCAAGCGAGTTAAACATCTGCGCATCAAAACGTTTATCGGCAGTGGTATCATTTAAAAAGTTGGGGTTGGGATTGTCATCAAAATAAGCCTGTCTTCTTATCTGCTCATACTCCTGCCCGTTTATAAACTCATACTCCTGCACCGGCTTTTGCACACCATAGTAGCCGCTGTAATTAATGCTGGCCCTGCCTGCCTTAGCACGTTTGGTAGTGATAATGATAACGCCTTCGGCAGCGCGTGCGCCATAAATAGAAGCCGCAGATGCATCTTTTAAGACATCAATGCTTTCTATGTCTTCTGGGTTCACTTCTCTTATGTCGCCAGTGGTAATTACACCATCTATTACATACAGCGGGCCGTTTTCCACGTTTATTGAATTAATGCCGCGGATGCGCGCTCTTGTTCCGGCGCCCGGCTCGTTGCCGCCACTTACAATTTGCAGCCCCGGCACCCTGCCCTGCAGCGCCATATTGATATTGGTTACAGGCATCTCCCTGATTTGTTCAGCGCTCACACTGCTGATGGCGCTGGTAAGGTCTCTTCTGCGCTGTGTACCATAACCGATCACCACTACTTCATCCATGCCTTCTATATTACGCTCCAGCAACACATCTGCAGCACTTTGGTTGTCGGCAATCTCTATGGTTTTGGCTACATAGCCGGTATGGGATACCATGATGGAAGTCCGTCCATTCACAGCAATAGAAAAATTGCCATCGTCTCTGGTTAAGGTACTGGCAAAAGGGCTGGCAAGCACGCTGATGGTGGCCCCTGATAGTGGCTGTTGTGTGGCAGCATCAATTACTTTACCGCTTAATGTTCGTTGTTGCGCTGCACCAGTCAAAGCCATCGCTAACAAGGAAATTGTTAATAGCAGGATTCGGTTCATATCGTTATGTTTATTTGATAAAAAAAATTACCCGGGTTATTGTATATTATTATCTGGCAGAGATCAAAATTTGCCGCAAGCCCGTTATAAGCTATCAATTACAAAAATCGATTGAAAAAAAAGTTGAAACAATAGCCGATCTTATGAAAAAGATGTACAATCTTATGATTGCTGAATCGTAAAAAAATCTATACTTTTCATTATCTTATCCATTGTATAAAGAAATAATTTCGATCACCTTTGTTGGTATTGCAGCCGTTATGAAAAAAATATGCGATGCTGTTGTTGTGTGAATGGTTGCCTTGCAGCTCTTTTTAAAAGAAAATAATTTATGTAATAAAACGCAGCAACTCATGGCATTAAGATAACCATTTCAGGCGCCGCGGTTATTTATAAAAACAAATCATTGGCTTATGACCCAAACCTATTCTTTCAATCCTGGTTACATCACCGGCATCTCTTTTATTTCTGCGCTTGGCGGTTATTTGTTTGGATTTGATTTTGCAGTGATTGCCGGCGCCCTGCCTTTTTTAAAAGAACAGTTTGGCTTTAACGAGGTGCAGGAAGGCCTTGCCACGGCCACACTTGCATTTGGCTGTATATTAGGATGTGTAATTGCCGGTACAGTGTCTGACAGGTTTGGAAGAAAAAAAGGCCTGATGCTTGCCGCGGTTATATTTTTTGGCTCATCACTGGCAATGGCTTTTTCACACAACAGTGCATCATTTATCCTATACAGGTTTATGGCAGGAATTGGCGTAGGCATGGCCTCTGTTTTATCGCCCATGTATATTGCAGAAATAGCGCCCGCACACATGCGCGGCCGTATGGTTTCCATCAACCAGCTTACAGTGGTGATTGGTATTTTTATTACCAACCTGGTTAACTACTCACTGCGCAACGAAGGCGTGGATGCCTGGCGCTGGATGGTGGGGCTTGGCGCCGTACCATCGCTATTGTTTATTATAGGTGTGCTTTGGCTGCCCGAAAGCCCGCGCTGGCTTGTAAAAGCCGGAAAGGACATCAACGCAGGTAAAATACTGGAAAAAATAGGAGGAAGCCAATATGCAGGCGATACCATACCTTCCATTAAAGACACATTGAAAGGCAATGTTAAAGTAAGCTATGCTGCCGTTTTTGAAAAGTCGGTATTGCCGGCAGTGCTTGTAGGTATTGGCCTCGCCATGTTCCAGCAGTTTTGCGGTATTAATGTCGTATTTAACTATACCGCCAAAATTTTTGAAAGTGTTGGTTTTAACCAGGATGACCAATTGAAACAAATGGTTTTTATTGGCCTGGTAAACCTTGTATGCACACTGGTTGCCATGTGGCAGGTAGATAAGCTGGGCCGTAAACCTTTGATGCTGTTTGGCGCAACAGGGCTCACCATTTTATACATCATCAGCGCCATGCTTTTACAGCAGGGATCGCCGGCTGCTTCATGGTCGCTGCTGGCAGCCATTGGTGTTTATGCCATGACGCTGGCTCCCATTACCTGGGTTTTAATATCAGAAATATTCCCTAACAAAATTCGTGGGGCAGCTACCAGCGTGGCTGTAATAGCGCTGTGGGTGGCTTACGCCATACTCACTTTCACGTTTCCTATTATGGCAAAAAACATGGGTACTTATACCCCGTTCTATATTTACGCGGGAGTATGCGCACTCGGTTTCTTTTTTGTGAAGGTTAAAGTAAAAGAAACCAAAGGAAAAAGTTTGGAAGAAATGGACAATGTATTTACAGGGCATTAATACGCGACTGTAAATAAAGCCTGTTTGATCAATCATATTCGTAAATAAAATTTATTGCAGACAATGGAAGTGAAAGCATGGGAAGAAAAAATTATAATTCCTACTTACAAAACAGGAGCGCCCGAAAAAAACCCGATGTTCCTTGAAAAACGCGTGTACCAGGGCAGCAGTGGCGTTGTTTACCCTTATCCTGTAATTGATAAAGTGTATGACGAAAAATCTGACAAAGAATACACAGCTCTTTTTTTGGAGAACGATTACCTGAAAGTGATGGTACTGCCCGAACTCGGCGGCCGCATTCAGATGGCGTATGATAAAACCAACGACTACCATTTTGTGTATTACAACCAGGTAATAAAACCCGCGCTTGTTGCGCTTGCAGGGCCATGGATCAGTGGCGGCATTGAGTTTAACTGGCCTCAGCACCACCGGCCATCTACATTTGAGCCGACTGATTACCTGATAGAAGAAAATGCAGATGGCAGCAAAACCGTTTGGGTAAACGAGTATGAAAAAATGTTTGGAACCAAGTGCGCGCTTGGGTTCACGCTTTATCCCGATAAAGCTTATATTGAACTGCACGCCAAACTGTACAACCGCACACCTTTTCCGCAAACCTTTTTGTGGTGGGCAAATCCCGCCGTGTCGGTAGATGAGCATTACCAAAGTGTGTTTCCGCCCGATGTGCATGCCGTGTATGATCATGGCAAACGCGATGTAAGTTCTTTTCCCATTGCAACGGGCACATATTATAAAGTTGACTACTCACCCGGCACTGATATTTCTGTTTACACCAACATCCCGGTGCCCACTTCGTACATGGCCGTAAATAGCCAGTTTGATTTTGTAGGTGGCTATCATCATAAAAAACAAGCGGGCATTATGCACGTGGCCAATCACCATGTAAGCCCCGGCAAAAAACAATGGACATGGGGCTGTGGCGAATTTGGACAAGCATGGGATAAACACCTGACTGATGAAGACGGCCCATACTTTGAACTGATGTGCGGCGTGTACACAGACAACCAGCCCGACTTTGGCTGGATTATGCCCAATGAAGCCAGGGCATTTAAACAGTACTTCATGCCTTATAAAAATATAGGCTATGTAAAAAACGCTTCGATAGATGCTATGGTAAACCTTGAGATCAACGGGCAGGTGGAAGTAAAGGTTTATACCACACAAAAAAGAACGGTAACCATAAAACTAAGCGCGGGAAAGGAAGAATTGTTTTCAGAAACCGCGGAGTTATCACCGGTAAACACTTTTGAAAAAGCCATTCATGCTGATCCTGCCGTAAGCAAAACGGATTACCATGTAGCAGTGTTTGACGATAAGGGAGGTCTTCTAATTGAATATTCGCCCGTAACCCGCCAGGGTGAGGCCATTCCCGACCCGGCAAAGCCCATTGACGAGCCCGCCCTGATCAAAACAAATGAAGAGCTGTTTTTGGCAGGATTGCACCTGGAGCAGTACCGCCATGCCACTTACTCACCGCTTGATTATTACCAGGAAGCCTTGAAACGCGATGCTACCGACATTCGCAGCAATAACGCAATGGGCCTTTGGTATCTGCGCCGCGGCAGCTTTGACCTGGCAGAACCTTACTTAAGAAACGCGGTTGAAAAGCTGCTGAAACACAATCCCAACCCATATGATGGAGAGCCGTTGTATAACTTAGGCTTGTGCCTTAAGTATCAAAAAAAATACGATGAGGCTTTTACCTGGTTGTATAAAAGCACATGGAATGCCGCCTTGCAGGACAATGCTTTTCTGCACCTGGCTTACATCAGCGCCATAAAAGTGAACTGGGCCGGAGCATATGAACTTGCCGTAAAATCTGTTTTAAAAAATTTTCACAGCTTAAAGGCAAGGCATTTAAAAGCACTCGCCTTACGTGCGCTGGGAAGGATAGATGATGCCATCACATTTATCAAAGAAACATTAAAAATAGATGCGTTTGATTACGCCAGCCGTTTTGAACTAACAAAATGCTACCTGCAGCAAGGCATGCACGAGCAGGCAAACGAGCAAACCGCAGCCATACAAAAGCTCATTGGCAACAGGCCATACACATATATTGAAATGGCACAGCAGTATATTGATGCAGGCTGCTTTGATGAAGTCGTTGACTTTTTATCATTGATCAGTCCCCACACGGCAGACCCGATGGTGTTTTATTATCTGGGCTTTGCAGAGAGAATGAGAAACCGCACTGATGAGGCTAAAAAGCAGATCGGCAAAGCATTTCAACAATCACCCGATAAGGTATTTCCAAACAGGATAGAAGATATTGAAGTGCTGAACACGGCTATTGAGATCAACCCTGAAGATTATAAAGCGCATTATTACCTGGGTAATTTTTATTACGCCAAACGCCTGTATGACAAGGCACGCCAGGCATGGGAGCGTTCCGTAAAAATCAATGGCAATTTTGCCACCACGCTGCGCAACCTGGGGCTGGCGTATTACAATAAGTTTGATAAAAAGAAAGAGGCGCTGCAATTGTTTGAAAAAGCCTTTAAGGCAGACCCGTCAGACTCGAGGATTTTATTTGAACTGGATCAGTTGTATAAAAAACTAAATAAAAAACCGAAAGAGAGGCTTTTATTTTTACAGCAGTATGAATCACTTGTAAACGACCGCGATGATCTTTATACGGAATACATAACACTGCACAGCCTTACCGGCAATTTTGAAAAAGCCAGGCAATTATTGCAGGCAAGAAGTTTTCACCCCTGGGAAGGCGGCGAAGGCAAAACTTCGGGCCAGCATATCTTAATCACTACAGAGCTTGCAAAAGAAGCATTGCAGGCCGGCGCATTAAGCCAGGCTGAAACTTTGCTGGCGGAAGCGCAGCAATACCCTGAGAACATTGGTGAAGGCAAGCTACACGGTGCGCAGGAAAACGATATTTTTTACTGGCTGGGTTGTGTGTACGAAGCCAAAGGTTTGATGAACGAAGCAAGGGCCGCCTGGCAAAAAGCATCCACAGGTTTAAGCGAGCCTGCGCCGGCTGTGTTCTATAACGATCAGCAGCCCGACAAGATTTTTTACCAGGGCATGGCCTTGTTAAAGCTTGAAGATAAAGCGGCTGCAAAACAACGGTTCAACAACCTGATCAATTATGGTAAAAAGCACCGCAATGACACCGTGAAAATGGATTTCTTTGCAGTGTCGCTGCCAGACCTGATGATCTTTGATGATGACCTATCTCTTAAAAACCGTGCGCATTGCCTGTATTTAATAGGGCTTGGCTACCTGGGCCTGCAACAATACGCACGCGCTAAAAGTTATTTCAAAGATGTTTTAGAAATTGACCAAAGCCACGGTGGCGCCACGCAGCATTTAGCTATGGCTGAAGCGCGGATTGCTATTTAAAACGTTTCTTTTTACGAAACTCCAGCGGAGGCATAGCCATATACTTGCTAAACAACCTCGAAAAATAAAACGGGTCGTTAAAGCCAAGCGTATAGCTAAGCTCTTTTACATGCATGTCAGTAAACTCAAGGTACTGACATGCTTTTTGTATTTTTAAATGAATGAAATACTCCAACGGCGGGTAACCTGTTTTCTTTTTAAACAACGCGGAAAAATGAGATGTGGAAATATGCGCCAGCGAAGAAAGATCGTTAAGGGTTAGCTGCTTGTGAATATTTTGCTGCATATATTCTATTGTAATATCAATAGGGCTGTCGGTATGTTTATCTGGTATAGTATGCAAATGAGGGTAACAGAATGTGGCAAGAAAATTCCACATCAACAGGTTTACGTACACCAGGTTGTCTGTGCTATAACCGGTTTCAAGCGTGTTATAGATACTGTCAAAAAGCTCAATTCTTTTATCACTATACGACACTGCTTTTAAATAATTATCTTTTGCACCTTTTAAGGCATCTGTAAGATGCGTTGTGTCTTCGCCCTTAAAATGCACCCAGTAAATTGACCAGGGATGTTGCTCATCAGCCCCGTATTTGTGTTTTATATTTTGAGGAATGATGATGTACTCTCCCTGCTTTATTTTTGTTTTTTTATCATTGATCTCAGCCCATCCAAATCCATTGATACAATAAATGAGAATGTTTTGGCGGCTGCCGTTCTCCCGCCCGCGATAATGAAATTCGGCACGCGGATAAAAGCCTATATCAGTAATATGTAAGTTTTTGGTAAGAGGGTTTTGCTCACAGGTTTTAATGATTGGCCGGGGCAGTACAATGGCTTTCTGGCCGTTAAAACCGTCTTTTTTACGAATGATTATTTCGTTTTTTTTATTCATTAGAACGGAGTACAAACTTACAAAAACTATACGACCGCTACAAACCCTCAAGAGATTGTTCCATGTCCCTGATAATATCGCTCGCATCTTCAATACCCACGCTCAACCTGATCAAACCTTCACCAATGCCGGCTTTCTCGCGGTCTGCAGGCTTCATTTTGGCATGACTCATGGATGCAGGATGTGATACCAGCGTATCAACAGTGCCCAGCGAAACAGCGCGTGTACACATTTTTAAACCATTGATAAATTTTTTACCCGCCTGCAATCCACCTTTTAATTCAAAGCTCATAACAGCGCCCGCGCGGCGCATTTGCTTTTGTGTTACTGCATAACCGGGGTGGCTTTCAAGCCCATTATAATTTACTGTTTCAACTGCAGGATGTTCTTTTAAAAAGCTGGCAACTTCCATCGCATTGCTGCAATGCTTTTCCATTCTCAACGCCAGTGTTTTCAACCCATTTAATAATAAAAAGGCATCAAAAGGATTGCTGTGGCCGCCCAGGAGTTTATGCGTTTTGGCAATTTTTTTTGTCATCAGCTCCATATCTTTTCCAAGCAGCACACCGCCAATAGCATTACCATGGCCGTTTAAAAATTTTGTAGTAGAATGAAAAACAAAATCAACACCCAGGCCAAAAGGCTGTTGCAAATAAGGCGTTGCAAATGTATTGTCAATACACACTTTTACATTATGGGCGGCTGCAATTTTGCAAACTGCTTCAATATCTGTGCAGCTCATTGTTGGGTTGGCAGGCGTTTCTACCTGAATCATCTTTACTCCCTGGTGTTGCTTTAAAGCTTTTTCCATGTTTTCAGGATCGGTAAGATCTGTAAACACGGTTTTGATCTGGTACTGCGGAAGCATGTCAGTAAAAAACTCAAACGTTCCGCCATAAATTGTTGTGTTGCTTAAAATGGTATCGCCGGCAGAAAGCATACTTAAATATAAAGTGGCCATTGCTGCCTGGCCGCTGGCGCACAGCAAAGCTTTTACCTGCAGGTCAGATCCGTCATCGTTTTTAAGCCCAAAACTTTCAAGCGCTTCAATGGCTTCCTGTGCGGCGGCTGTGGTGGGGTTTCCAAAACGCGAGTAGATAAAGCCCGGCTCGGCGCCGCTGAAGCGGTTCATTCCCTGCTCGGCGCTGTCAAATGTAAATACTGATGTGGCAAACACCGGCATCACGTGGGCCTTTTCACCTATTTTATGATGCCCCGCGTGCACGGCAACCGAGGAAATATCTTTACAAAATTTATTGCTGCTCATCTCTTTTTTTGTTTTATGAAGTGGTTTAAAGATAAGAAACATGCCGTATTGCGTTTCACCGGTTATTATAACAAACAAAAATGCTCCGCTATACGCAGAGCATTACAACCACAACATTATTTTATTAACGGGCAAAGACTTCCACAGCAGGCCTTTTGCTAAACAGGGAGCGATTGGTTACATCATACCAAAATATAATTTCTGTAACTCTTGCGCGCCCATGATCAGGCACGTAAACAACCAGGTCGTTGCTATTGTTTTGCTGGCGCCTGTCATACATACCGGGACGCAGGCTTAGCTGATCGCTTCGGCCATTAGAATATTTTACATCAACACTGTAAACATTTATATCATCATCAGTACGAAACATAAGCTCACGAATATCCTTTCCATCGCGGCGCTTAACGTTGATGCTCTTTTGCTCTTTCCGTGGCGCCACCTTTACGCTTGCTAGCCTGTTCCAGTCGCGGTTATTATATGCTTCGCTGTTACGTTCGTTTAAAACATTTCCATACCTGCTGTCATCGCTTTTGTAACGCTGTGAAGGCGCACATGAGAATAATACAATTGCTAAAACCGGGATAAAAAATTTAAAATACCTGTTCATAATAAAAGAATTTAAATAAAATGCAACAACTAACATGCCTTACCTGCTTATGAAACGGTTTAAATCATATTAAGTTTCATTTTACACTTAAATAGTTACAAAAAAGATGAGAACATAAAACAGCCCCGCAATAAATGCGGAGCTGTGAACCCTCTATTTATAACCCTAAAATCTAATTTATTTTACCGCCCAAGTACATTAATGGTGGGCCTGTAACGAGAGCGATCATTAACATCGTACCAAAAGGTTACCTGCCGCACTTCATTGTTCCAGCGGTTGGGAACTGTAACGACCAGGTCGCTGTTACGGCTGCTTCTCCTGTTGTTTTGCCTGCTGTTGCGCACATTCAGCTCTTCTGTGCGGCCATTGCTGTACCGAACGGTTACGCGGTAAATATGCACCGGCCCATCTGCATTAAACAATAACTGGCGAACGTTTCCAAACCTCCTGTTTATGTTCACTTTTTCATAATTCCTGCCGGATGAAACACGCGTGCGGGCTATGTTGACCCAGTTGCTGTGATTACTGTTGCCGTATCTTTCATTTTCATAACGAGTGTTGTAACCTGTGTTTACGCCCGGGCGCATTTGTGCAGACGCAGCAGGTACAAAAAAGAAACCGATCAAAGCTGTGGCAAGGCCAGCCAATAAATACCTTTTCATGGTGATGAGTTTTAAAATTTGAACCAAAGTTTTTTCATGAAACGCGTTTGGTATTATGACGGCGGGTTATATTTTTTCGTTTGGCAACAATTCCTAAATAATTGCAAAAGTGTTTTTTATGAATTTGTATATGTAATAAAAAACCGCTCCTTTACAGAAGCGGCCTTACTAACCTGTCATAATTTTATCCCTTCATCTCTGCAATTTTTTCCCTGATCTTTCCTTCAATTTCATTTGAAAGCCCCGGGTTATCCATCAGCAGGTTCTTCACGGCGTCGCGGCCCTGCCCCAGCTTATCATTGTTGTAGCTGTACCATGATCCGCTTTTTTGAATAATGTTCAGGTCAACACCCATATCAATGATCTCGCCTGTTTTTGAGATGCCTTCTCCAAAAATGATATCAAATTCTGCAGCCCTGAAAGGTGGGGCTACTTTGTTTTTTACCACTTTTACTTTTACGCGGTTGCCTATGGTTTCATCGCCGTCTTTTATTTGCGTGCTGCGGCGAATGTCCAGCCTTACCGATGCATAAAACTTTAATGCGTTACCACCGGTTGTGGTTTCAGGGTTACCAAACATTACCCCAATCTTTTCACGTAGCTGGTTAATAAAAATACAAACCGTATTGGTTTTGGAAATGGTGGCTGTAAGCTTACGCAATGCCTGGCTCATCAACCTTGCATGCAGGCCCATTTTGCTGTCGCCCATTTCGCCTTCCAGTTCGCTTTTTGGAACCAATGCTGCTACCGAGTCAATCACCACCACATCAAGCGCGCCGGAAAGGATCAGCCTGTCGGCAATTTCAAGCGCCTGCTCACCATAGTCGGGTTGAGAGATCAAAAGATTGTCAACATTTACACCCAGCTTTTGCGCATACGCACTATCAAAGGCGTGCTCTGCGTCAATAATGGCGCACATGCCGCCTTTCTTTTGGGCTTCGGCAATTACGTGCGTGGCAATGGTTGTTTTACCGCTCGATTCAGGACCGTAAATTTCCACTACGCGGCCACGCGGCAGGCCGCCAATGCCCAGCGCTGTATCCAGCCCGATGGAGCCGGTTGAGACCACCTCGTGCGAGGCTGCTGATTTTTCATTCATCAGCATTACGCTGCCTTTACCATAGTCTTTATCAATCTTTTCCATGGTAAGCTTTAGCGCCTTCAGTTTTTCACTGTTCATTTCTATTTCTTTAGTTTCTGCTTTTGCCATAATTCAAAATTACAATATACCTCTATCCGTTATAAATTAATTATCAACAACAAAACTAACATATTTAGCAGTATAAAACTAAAATATTTGGAATTATTTTTTGTTCTATAAAGCTTTGCAGCTTTCGTTATAAGTAGTTGGCAGAATTTTGTATTTTCATTTCAAACACAGGTAAACTTGAAAACAGAACAGGAAGCATTATCCGGTTTCATCAGCCGGCTTGAAGATCAATTACGCCTTACTTTTATTGAGAGCGAAGAGGGTAATGTTTGCATGGCCAACCGCAATTCAGAACTGCGTGATGAATTCAAACAATCCTTTACCCTGGCTGATGTGCAGCATTACATCACCACGCTTGGAATTAAAGCCGGAGAACCTGTTCCACTGCCCGGCGATGCCGCTGCGTTCTTTAATCCTGTTAAAGGATAGGCCAACCAGTTCAGGTAATGATATTGGCTGCCATTACGGCCAGCAAACCCGCGGCAAGGCCCCAATAAACTTCTGAAGGATGATGTTCTTTTAACAGCAATCTTGATGTGCATATAGCGCCGCCAATTAAAAAACTCAGGGAAAGATAAAAGCCAAAGCCAACATCATATTGAAAGGAAAGCCCTGTTAAAAAAGCGGCTGCAACCCCAATGGCAATGGAGTGCATGCTTATTTTAAGATAGATGTTGAACAACAAGCCTATGGATGATGCCAGAAATATGCTCATGGCAAATGCCACAGCCTCGCGCGGCATCTGGGGTAAATTGCGCCACACATACCATATCCAGAAATACCAGATATTGCATATGATGAACGGGATGATGCGGTCTTTACGGTCTTTTAATTTTACAGAGCTGATAAACCTGAGCGCTTTTAATAACGCCACCGAAACCAGAGGGAAAAAAGTAAACATTAAAACAGACTGGATCAGGATGAGCACGCGGTTCCTGTCATCAAAACCCACAAATAAAAAGGGCTGAACAAACAGCAGGAAGATCATTACATATACGGGTACAAATACCGGGTGAAAAATATAGGAAAGCATGATGGCCACGCCTTTTAAAACAGGATGAAGCCTTTCTTTTTCCTGCACTTCGCGCAGCTCATTATTATTATCAACAATAAGTTTTACAGTCATTTTTTACAATTGGCTTGCAAAAGTAAGGCTCTACAAACCATATTTATCTACCAGGTAAATTAGTGCAGCCATATTAATGGCGCCCAGTTCCAGCTCGCGCTTGTTAACGCTTTCAAATACATCGGCCCTTGAGTGGTGAATATCAAAATATCTTTGAGAATCTGGCGCCAGGCCGCTTAATGAAACACCCAGCTTCTTTAAAAAACTAATATCCACGCCGCTTTGGCCATTGTTTACAAACCTGTTCCCTCCATAAGGTTCAAATAACGGAGCCCATTGTTTCAGCTTATCAAATACTGCCGGCGTTACATCAAAATGAAAGCCCCGTGGCGTAAAACCGCCCGCATCACTTTCAAGGGCAAAGAGGTGCTTTGCATTTTTGGCTTCAACTTCTTCTGCATATTTGCGTGCGCCGCGTGTTCCATTCTCTTCGTTTGCAAATAATACAAACCGGATGGTTCTTTGCGGTTGATAGCCAAGCGCTTTAAAGGTTCTTAAAATTTCGATGGTTTGTGTAACGCCCGCGCCGTCGTCGTGTGCGCCTTCGCAATTGTCCCAGCTATCCAGGTGGGCGCCAACCACAATATATTCGTTGGGAAATGTTGTTCCCTTAAGCTCGCCAATTATATTATGCCCTTGTACATCAGGTAAAAAATGCGCGTTGGTTTTTAACTGCACCATTACATTTTTATTTTTCATTACAGCATCTGCAAGCCAGTCTGCATCCTGCAGGCCAATGGCCACAGCAGGATTTATCCTGTATGCAGAGTCGTAGCGCGTGGCGCCGGTGTGAGGATTGTTGCCGGCTTCGTGTGTCATGCTTCTTACAATGGTTGCCACGGCCCCGTATTTTGCGGCTGCACTGGTTCCCTGCCCGCCCCTGTACTTAACGGCATCGCCATAAGACAAAAAAGTTTCCACATAGCGGGGATCAAATTTATAATTGTAAAAAACAATTTTTCCTTTTACCTCATCTTTCCGCGCATCAAGTTCTTCAAATGAATTTACCACTATTACAGGGGCGGTAAGCCATTTGCCTCCCGTGCCAATACTATTGCCCAGC
This sequence comes from uncultured Niabella sp., assembly GCA_934486785.1. GTDB lineage: Bacteria > Bacteroidota > Bacteroidia > Chitinophagales > Chitinophagaceae > Niabella. Next base: position 398,112 of record CAKSQK010000001.1, read on the forward strand.
GCCACAATATCCAGCGTTTTCTTTTTATTGCCGGGCAATATTGCCGCGGCCTCATCATTACGGCCACGCACCCAACGTGGCACCATGCAGGCCTGCTTAAAAGTGTTTTCGCTGCCAGTGGCTTTCAGCAGATTATAGCCCCATTCCTCAGCCTTGTACATTTGCGGGGTGCCTGCCAGCCTTGGGCCGATTGTTTTGGTAAGCACACGCAGGTTTTCATACGCCCGGCTATGGGTAAATATTTCATCAGAAATTTTTTTAATGAAAGCCTCATCGGTGTTTTGCCCTGAAACCTGTATTACGCCTAAAAATAAAATTGCAGCAAATAATATTTTCTTCATGCGTTAAAGATAAGCAGGATTACGAAGTATATGTTTTAAATATTTTTATCGCTAAATGAATATTAATTATAATAAAACATTAAATAATATTTGTTTTATTATAAAAACTGTTTATCTTAGCTGCAAAATTAAAATATGAAACAGAAATTTAAATTAAACCCCAATACAATTTTAACGCTTTGTATTTTGGGCGTTGCATTAATTGTTAACTTAATTACTGTTATTGCCAATTCATCCGCGTCGGATAAGACTGTTATCAATAACTATCGCGAAACGATCTTACCGCTGAATGTTTTCGACTTTGTGAAAGTTGCTCTGATCCTGTTTATGGCATGGCTGGTTTTTTCTATCATAAAAAAAGTTTTACAAAAAGAAAAATGGAATCCAAAATATTATGTTACTATTAAAAGAATAGGGTGGCTGAGTATTTTAGTTATGCTGATGGATGCAATTTCTACCATCGCCCGTGAACAATACATTTATAAAAACGAATCGCTGCCTGGGATATTTTCAAGGCCGGGTATTTTTACTGATATCATCGCGCAGACAGTCTTTTCATCACCCGTTGCGTGGTTTCTTATCTGTAGTATTTTTTTACTGGCAGATTTGCTTCATTATGCTGGTGAATTGAGAAATGAAAATGAATCTTTCATCTAAAATATTTGTCATGCCTATTGTAATAAATTTAGATGTAATGCTTGCAAAACGAAAAATGTCGTTAACTGAACTTGCTGAAAAAGTTGGTGTAACCATAGTAAACCTTTCTATATTAAAAACAGGTAAAGCAAAAGGCGTAAGGTTTGAAACACTGGCAGCTATTTGCAAAGCGCTGGATTGTAAGCCGGGGGATATTATTGATTTGGAATAAAATGTATTTTCGCACAAATTTCAAATCATAAATCCTTCACCTCAAATACTTGTTACCGGCGGCACAGGGTTTCTTGGCAGTTATATCATCAGGCAATTGGTTGAGGATGGATATGCCGTTCGTGCCATTAAGCGAGCTACCAGTGCAATGCCCCAATTTATTGACAATAGTATTTTACAAAAAGTAGAATGGGTGCAGGGCGATGTGCTTGATGTGATGTCTCTTGCAGATGCCATGCAAGGCATAGATATTGTAATTCATTCCGCGGCGGTGGTTTCTTTCAGCAAAGCTGATCGAAAAAATATGTACCAGATTAACATTCAGGGTACGGCCAACGTGGTAAATGTTGCCATAGAACAGGATGTAAGAAGGCTGGTCTATATTAGCTCGGTTGCAGCGCTTGGCAGAAAAAAGAACAGCACCGTGGTAGATGAAAATGCCAAATGGGAAGACAGCAATGCTAATACCCATTATGCCATCACCAAGCACAAAGCTGAACTGGAGGTATGGCGTGGTTTTGCCGAGGGCCTGGAAGGCGTAATACTAAACCCTGCCACTATTATTGGTTATGGCGACTGGAGTACAGGCAGCTCTGCTATTTTTAAAAGCGCTTATAACGAATTTGGCTGGTATACCAATGGCGTAAACGGCTTTACTGATGTGGAAGATGTGGCAAAAGGTGCTGTTGAACTAATGAAAAGCAATATCACGGAGCAACGGTTTATTGTTTGCAATGACAACTGGAGCTTTAAAAAACTTTTTGATACAATGGCTGACGCCTTTGGCAAAAAGAGGCCGCATAAAGAGGCAACCCCCTTACTGGGCGCCATTGCGTGGCGGATGGAAAAATTGAAATCCTTTTTTTCAGGGCAAAAACCACTAATTACAAGGGAAACTGCTAAGCTGGCCCAAACCCAGACTGTTTTTGACAATACCAAACTGCCCCGGGCATTACCACAGTTTGAATATACACCACTGGCCAACACCATTCATAAAGCCTGCAACCAGTATAAAAAGTAAAATATGAAAAAATAAATTTTCGATGTTTTTTCGTTATTTTCGGGTACGTAAACGTTGCCATAGTATCTAAAACAAACAAATCATGAAAAAAAACAGCATTAACAGGAGGCTTTTCCTGGGGAAAGCTTCTGTTCTAACTGCCGGAACCCTGCTTGCAGGTTCTTACAAATCTTTCTCACAAAACAAAAAAGTAAGCGGAGACCTGGCCATACTAGGCGGTACGCCTGTACATGATGCAAAGGCCCAACCCTGGCCTGCCTGGCCCTGGATGGATAAAACCGTTGAAGAAACCACCATGCAATCATACAAGAGCGGCAGGTGGACACGCTACGAAGCGCAAAGGCTTCGCATTAGCATGGTGCAGAGAATGGAAGCCGAGCTGCCAAAATATATCAACGCAAAATATGTGCGAATGACCAATGCCGGAACGAACGCGCTTTCGGCAGCAGTACATGCGCTAAATATAGGCGCCGGTGATGAAGTGATCACCTCTCCATATACTGATATGGGAACCATTGCGGCCATCCTTTCTGCAAGGGCATTACCTGTATTGGCCGATCTGAACCCATTGTCGTACCAGCTTGAGCCGGCAGATGTGGAAAGAAAAATTACGCCCAGAACAAAAGCCATCATGCCGGTACATATTATGGGCGTAGCCTGCGATATGGATAATATTATGCGCATTGCAAATAAGCTCAAGCTCAAAGTAATTGAAGACTCCTGCCAGGCCATCATGGCCACGCATAACGGGCGAACCCTGGGCACGATAGGCGACATTGGCTGCCTGAGTTTTCAGGCATCTAAAGTAGTTGGATGTGGTGAAGGCGGTGCTATTTTTACAAATAATGAAGAACTGGCAAACCATGCATACACCGTAATTGAGCACGGCACTGATTATTTAAAAGGCGGCGCCAACGTGCGCATTGGGCCTAAATACCGCATGCCGGAAGTTGTGGCTGCAATTTTGGTAGGACAATTGGCTACCCACAAAGAAAGGCACGACATCCGCAACAGGAATGCCCGCTGGCTTGATCAAAAATTTAAAGATTTTAAAGGATTGCAGCCGCAAATTAAATACGGCAATGGCGATGGCGCTTATTATAATTATGCATTAACCTACAACCAGGAAGCTTTTGGCGGAGTACCCATTGCCACTTTTTACAAAGCCATGAATGCAGAAGGTATTCCGGTAGGTGGATATATTGGAAAGGGCTTGCATAAAGACAGTTGGATAGACTACATTACAACACTTCCTGAATATAATATGCTTTTCAGCGCGGCACGGCTGAAAGAATTTAAAGAAAAGAACAAGCACATGCCCAACTGCGATAAAGTTTGTGCCACTGTGGTAAGGCTTTCAGGCGGCGGGCCGTTAACAGCGCCAATGTCTTATATGGAAGATTTTTATAACGCGGCCATGAAAGTTTATGAAAACAGGGACAAACTAAAATCTCTTTAAAAATCATTTAAAAAGCGCCCTCTGAGCGCTTTTTTTATGTTTCACAATTTTGATCCGCTACCCCGCCAGGTAAGTTATCAATTACCGGCCCCGGTTTTTATTCCGTAGCTTTGCAGCTTTTTAAATGCAGAAAAACCAGCCTATGGAGTTGAGATTATGGAACCGTGAGTTTGTGATCATTACCCTCACCAATTTTTTCCTGGCATGTTCCTTCAACCTGCTAATGCCTTCCATTCCTTTGTACATTACAGAGCAGTTGCATGTGCCACAAACGCAAACAGGCATTGTACTTTCTTCTTATGCCATAGCGCTGCTGCTTATTCGCCCGTTTTCCGGATATATGGTTGATATGTTTTCCCGAAAGGGGCTTTTACTTACCGGCTCCTTACTATATGCCCTTTCTTTTGCCGGTTATTTTTACGCAACCACGGTTATGCTTTTTGTAGTGGTAAGGTTTATTCACGGCTTGTGGTGGGGGCTGGCCACTGTTTCTACCAATACCGTTTCCATTGACGTCATTCCTTCAGCGCGCCGCTCCGAAGGCATTGGTTATTTTGGCACATTTAATAATATTGCCATGGCCATAGCGCCATTTATTGCCATACACATTTATTATAACAATGGTTTTCAGATGTTGCTATGGTGGGCAGTAGCTATGGCAGCGCTGGGTGTGCTCATCGCTTCCTTTATAAAATTACCTTTTAAGCGCCCTGTAGAAAAACCCGTTTTATCAATGGACCGGTTTTTCCTTGTAAAAAGCTGGCCCATTTTTCTAAACCAGTTATTGCCCAGTTTTGCATGGGGTACGATTGGCCCATTTGTAGCGCAGTACGGCCTTGAGATCAACATTCAAAACCCGGGTATTTTTTTCGCGTTCTGGGCGGGAGGCATTATGGCATCGCGCATTTTTGCAGGCCGGATGGTTGACCGGGGTTTTATTCATCACATCAACCTCATCGCTTTTTTGTTGATCGCTTTTTCGCTGATTGCTTTTTCTATATTTCATAATTTTTTTGCCTACTGCGCATCAGGGTTGTTTATTGGTATTGGCTATGGAATGCTGTTTCCTGCCATGCAAACTTTATATGTAAATATTGCAGGCCACGGTAAGCGCGGAACGGCAAATGCCACTTACATGCTTAGCTTTGATTTGGGCCTTGCCATAGGAATGCTTGCGGGCGGCTTTATTTCAGGCATTATGGGGTTTTCAGAGGTCTACCTTATCTCTGGTATTTTATGTGCTGCCAGCATCATCCCTTACTGGTTTGTTTCAAAAAATGTATACGATAAAAACAAAATAGAGTAACAAAAAATCCTGCTGCAGGCCAAATAGAAACTGCAATAATAACCATATCTTTAATGGTTAAAACAATGCGCCGTGTCGTTATTTCATATTTTGCCAGACAGGCATGATGTTGTGCAAGATAGCAATAAGCCAGATGAAAAAGGCTCTTTGCGGGAACGCATCTATATAATAATTTTTCAATCAAACACCCCGGCAGGTAAGCTTTTCGACGTTTTATTGTTTGTTGCCATTGCGCTGAACATTACCCTGCTAATGCTGGAAAGTGTAAAGCCTCTTGCCGCGAAATGGGGCGATACCTTCCGGGTGCTGGATTACTTTTTTTTATTTGTATTTACTATAGAATATCTCATAAGGTTGTATTGTGTGAAAAGACCGAAAAAGTATGCAAAAAGTTTTTACGGTATTATAGACCTGCTGGCAATACTACCTTCCTACCTGGAGTTCTTCTATCCGCAGTGGCATATGCTGATGATTATTCGTTCTTTCAGGCTGTTGCGTATTTTCCGCATCTTTCGCATGGTGAAGTTTTTAGACGAAAGCCGCAACCTGATGTTTGCGCTCATTCGCAGTTCGCGTAAAATATTTATCTTTTTATTTTTTGTGATACTCCTTACCATATTTCTCGGCTCGCTTATGTACGTAGTGGAGTTTGAAAAAAATTCAGGGTTTAGCAGTATTCCGCAAAGTATTTACTGGGCCATCGTTACCATTACCACGGTAGGTTATGGTGATGTGGCGCCTGTTACAGCCCTGGGTAAAATGATCGCTTCTTTTATTATGATCCTTGGTTACTCCATCATAGCGGTGCCTACCGGTATTATGACAGCTTCTGTGGCTATGGACAACCGCCGTAAAACCATTGATGTAAAGTGCCCCCGTTGTGGCGCCGGCAACCATTCGCTTGACGCGGATTATTGTAAAAAATGCGGGGAGAGCCTAAGTGCGGAAAAACCGGAAAATGCTTAAGTTTCAACAGCAGTTGTTTGCAGCCCTGTAAAACTGCCATTGTTCAATTTACAAATAATAAAAATTGGCATTACGGCTTCGCCGGGCTTTTCAATCCGGTAAATTAAGGTTTGCGTAAAATGTTCCTGTAAAAAATAGTGCAGTTGTAAGAAGGCCCTGGCGTTGTTATTCATCCATTCATCAGGAACGCCATGGGCCAGGTAATTTTCAAAGCGTGCAAAAAATGTTTCCGGTGAAATATATTTTACAAACTGCGCCTCTGTTTGTTTGTAAGCTGCAAGCAATGCGGGTATCTCTTCGGCAGTTGTTGCAGTTATATCAAAAGGCGTAATAGGGTATTCCGTTTCTGACAAGTACAGCAGCCCCTCAACTTTTTGATGTAAAAGCTCAATGATACTCATGATCAACCGTTTTTAAAACGGCCTTTTCATGCCACCCATTCCCGGCATCATTTTGCCAAAAGCGCCCATCTTGTTCATATTCTTCATCATGTCGCGCATTTGTTCAAACTGTTTCATAAACGCGTTTACTTCTGCAATATCTTTACCGCAGCCAGCGGCAATGCGCTTGCGGCGGCTGCCATTGATGAGGTCGGGGTTTTCGCGTTCTTCGGGCGTCATGGAGTCTATGATGGCTTCAATGCCTTTAAAGCTGTCATCGCTGATGTCGAGATCTTTAATTTGCTTGCCCACGCCGGGTATCATGCCCAGCAGGTCTTTCATGTTGCCCATCTTTTTTATCTGCTGCAATTGCTGTTTAAAGTCAGAAAAGTCAAATTTATTTTTCCTGATCTTGCCTTCAAGCTTTTTAGCCTGTTCTTCATCAAACTGCTCCTGCGCTTTTTCTACCAGCGATGTAATATCGCCCATGCCCAGAATACGCTGTGCCATCCTTTCGGGATAGAACACATCCAGCGCATCCATTTTTTCGCCATTACTTACAAACTTGATGGGTTTGTTTACCGTGTATTTAATAGAAATAGCTGCGCCACCTCTTGTATCGCCATCCAGCTTGGTAAGTACCACGCCGGTAAAATCAAGCCTGTCGTTAAACGCCTTAGCCGTGTTCACCGCGTCCTGGCCCGTCATGCTGTCTACCACAAATAAAATTTCCTGCGGGTTTACAGCGTTCTTAATGTTGGTAACCTCCGTCATCATTGCCTCATCAATGGCAAGGCGGCCGGCGGTATCTATAATCACTACATTTTTATTTTTGCTTCTTGCTTCGGCTACCGCATTTCTTGCAATGCTTACGGCATCTTTATTTTCTGCCTCAATATGCACATCCACCTTTATCTGCTCACCCAGCACGCGCAGTTGTTCCATCGCCGCGGGGCGGTAAATATCTGCTGCCACCAGCATGGGTGAAAAGCCTTTTTTATTTTTCAGATAATTGGCCAGCTTACCGCTAAAGGTGGTTTTACCGCTACCCTGAAGACCTGCGATCAGGATGACGGCCGGGTTGCCCTTTGCATTGAACGTGGCTTCTTCACCGCCCATGAGCTCGGTAAGCTCATCCTTAACAATTTTTACCATGAGCTGCCCCGGGCTGATGGCATTAATCACCTTTTCACCAACGGCTTTGTCTTTTATTTTATCGGTAAATTCTTTGGCTATCTTATAGTTCACATCGGCGTCTACCAGCGCACGGCGAATTTCCTTTACCGTGGTGGCCACGTTCAGCTCGGTAATTCTTGCCTGCCCTTTAAGATTTTTAAAGGCGCTGTCTAATTTATCCTGTAGATTATTGAACATTTGGCTTAACTGTTTTTCTTTTTTAAGGCTGCAAATATACTATTTATAAGGCATTGCAGCAGGATGCCCGCAACCAATCCCTAACGCTGCCCGGGATTTTTGCCTACGGTTACAAAACATGAAAATCTTAATACAACGTGATGGTTTTCAATAAGTAAAAAATTTATTTTGATTGTATCATAATTTTTCTATTATTGCACACGGCAACATCAACTATTAATTGCCATAATGTAAGAAGATGAGTAAACAGAAATTTACATTGGAGTACCCTGTACGTTGTTCTCCTAATATACTTTTCGAATTTTTAGCCACTTCCAACGGGTTGGGAGAGTGGTTTGCTGATACTGTGGACGAACAGGGCAATATTTTTACTTTTGGCTGGAACGGTTCGTTTGAAGAAGCCGAAGTGATTGAGCAGGAAGAAGAAAAACTCATCCGTTTCAGATGGGACGGCGCGCCAAAAGACGAATATTTTGAATTCAGGATTGATAAATCAGAGATCACCAACCAAACCATATTGGTTATTACCGATTTTGCTGAAAAGAAAGACATTAAAGACCAAACCCAGCTTTGGGACTACCAGGTAAAAGACCTTTTTCACCGCATAGGCAACTAACTTAGGCTGCTTTACTACGCTGCTGCTTTTACTGTATTATTTTCGTTTCACCATCCTGGCACTGATGATCTTTACATCCTTCAGGGGCCTGTCCTTATCTGCGCCTTTGCTGGTGGGCACTGCTGCAATGTTGTCTATTACTTCAATACCGGCAATCACTTCTCCAAATACGGTATAATTCTGGTCTAAATGGGGTACGCCGCCCAGCGTTTCATATACCTTTCGATGCGCTGCAGGTATTTTTCTGCCGTTCAGGCGTTTTATTTCCAATGAATCCAGTTCAGCAGGCGTAAAAACTTTTCCCTGGGTGAGGTAAAACTGGCTGCCGCTGCTTGCCTTTGCCGGATTTATATCATCGCCTTCACGCGCTGCGGCAATCATTCCTTTTTTATGAAACAACTCTGGCCTGAACTCGGCGGGAACGGTATAACCGGGGCCGCCATTTCCCAGCGGCTGGCCGGCGGAAGCATTGCGGCTATCGGGGTCGCCAGCCTGTATCATAAACCGGTTGATGACCCTGTGAAACAAAATGCCATCGTAATATTTGCTTTTCACCAGTTTTATAAAATTGTCGCGGTGCAGCGGTGTGGCATCACTTAGGCGAAGGGTGATGTTTCCCATGGAAGTTTGCAGCAGCACATCTTTTCTTTTATCAGCGCCGGTTACTCTTGCCGCACTGCAGGAAGCCAACAGACTTACTATTATAACACCGTACATCAAAATTCTGATCATATTCCCGTGATTTGATATCAAAATTAATCTTTTAGATAATAGTTTTTTTGAATGGCAGATTATTTGCAATTGTGTAACTGTAACTTTATAATATGAAAAATTATCTGATCCTTTTCCTTGCTGTTATTGTATTTGCCTCCTGTGCAAAAAGCTCGTTGTCAACCAAGACCAGTTACCCGGAAGAACTTCAAAAAGAATGGAAACATTCTTACGAAGAAAGTGCCGGAAATGTGGAAATATACCGCCCAGCCGATTATAAAACTTTTGCGCCCAGCAAATTCAGGCAGGTGTATCAATTAGAAGAAAATGGTCGTTGTGAATATTTGGTGCTGCATCCGGCAGATGCGCATTATATGGCGCCTGGCACGTGGAATTACAGGCCTGACATTCGTCAATTGCGGATACTAAACAGCAATGGAGGGCAGGTGGTGTTGTTTGAAGTGCTTGAGATTACCAATAACCTTTTGAAACTGCAGATTGTACGCTGAGCTTTAAAATTCATTCTCCTGAAAATACAAGAGGATATAATCTTTTAGAAAATTTTCCTGCTCAACAGGGCTCATTTCGGGCATGGGCTTTAACTGCCTGTAATGCGGCCAGCCTTCAGCATCAGTGTCTTCTAATTCATAAAAGCCGCCGGGCAAAAGCAGCCTGCACACGGCTATGTGCATCAAATCCTGTTTTTGCTCTTTGGTAAATTTATCTTTTATCTGTCCCAGCTCTTGTATGCCTATTAAAAATAAAATTGTTTCCATGTCTGGCTTTTTGCCAAACCGTTCCATCAGCCTGCTTTCAAGTCCCCACCACCTTACCTGTAAATCATCATTCATTTGCATTTGGCAAATGTAGAACTCTTTTCAAACAAGGCATTCAATTTAATGCTGCTAAAATTATTACCAGATGATGATGGCGCTACTGGCTTTGGCAGCTACCGTAGTTATGCCGGTTGTTTTATTCAGCCCGGTTTTTAGTTTTTTGCCTGCGGCAGAATAACAGCCCATGCCTGCGGGAACTACAATTTTTACTTCTGCATTTGTAGAAGGATGCAGAACGGCTTTAATAACCTTACCCTGGCGCCATTGCATATCAACAGTTACATTGCCGCGGGCTTTTAACCCTGTAATAGAACCTTCCTGCCAGTCGGCATGCGAGGGCAATGCCGGTAAAAAACGTATGGCTTCATCTTTTCCATGGCTTTGTAACAGCATTTCGGCCAAGCCTGCCGTGCCGCCAAAATTGCCATCTATCTGAAACGGCGGATGTGCGTCAAAAAGATTGTTATAACTACCACCCCCCCGGCCCTGCGCAACTGGTTGTAGTAAGCCTCTAAACATCGTAAACGCATGATCGCCATTGCCAAGGCGCGCCCAAAAACAGATCTTCCAGGCTTTGCTCCATCCCGTACCGCCATCACCACGCATTTGCAGGGTTTTTATAGCTGCCTGCGAAAGTTCCGGCGTATCCCACGGCGTAATTTCATCGTATGGATGCAGGCCATACAAGTGAGATACATGCCTGTGCTGCGGTTCGGCCGAAGGCCAGTCATCCAGCCATTCCTGCACGCCACCGTTGGTAGGGCTGATCTGATTGGGCGCTAAGTTATTTTTAATTATTTGCAAATCTTCAGCAAATGCTTTATCAGTTTGTAAAATAGCCGCAGTTTTTATGGCAGCAGTGAAAATGTTACGGCAGATCTGCATATCCATGGCCGGCCCCATGCAGGTATTTCCTTTAAAACCGTTGGGCATGATGTACGTATTCTCCGGCGAGTTAGACGGCGCTGTAACATACCAGCCGTGCTTTTTTTCTTTAATTAAAACAGAGCGTAAAAATTGCGCGCAGCCTTTAATAATAGGATAATACTTTCGTAAAAACGCTTTGTCGCGGTTGAACAAGTAATGCTCCCAAATATGTGTAACCAGCCATGCACCACCGGTAAGGGTAGAACCCCATTCGGCCCCTTCGCCGGGAGAGGTATAAAACCAGGGATTTGAAATAACATGTGCTACCCAACCATTGGCATTATAATATTTTTTGGCGGTTACACTTCCATTAGGTACCAGGTTTTTAGTAAATGTAAATAATGGCTGCGCCAATGTGGAAAGATTAGTCGTTTCTGCCAGCCAATAATTCATTTGAATATTGATGTTGAGATGGTAATCTCCATTCCACGGGGTTTGATACTCTACCGCCCAAAGCCCTTGCAGGTTGGCAGGCAATAACCCCGGCCTTGAAGATCCGATCAATAAATATCGGCCGTAGTTGAAGTACAGCACAGGCAGTTGGTTATCAGGTTTGCCTGCAGCATAGTGTACCAGCCTTTCAGGTGTTGACATGGTATCAACAGCAGTTTTTATATATGGCGCTTTCCAGCGGCAGCGATTAAACAACGCAGCATATTTTTTGGTTGATAAAGCTTTAGCAGTTTCATAATTCTTTTTTACGGCTTCGGCATCTGCCTGGGCAGCGCTAACAACATCATCATTTTTTAGCAGCCCGCCTTTTTCATAATTGTAGTTGGTACGCATACCAATAGCAATGATGCAGGTAGTAGCATTGCGAATTTGCAGTACACTGTCTTTGGCTGAAAGCGTACCGCCAGTAATAACCGGGCGCGCTACTATAGCATATTGCATGCCTTTATCTTTACCCGAAGGCAACTGGCCGTGTAACACAAGTTGTCTGTTGACGGTGGTGTAGCCCAATACATTTTCTTTGCGGTATAATGACAGATTAAAATTGAGGCCTGCCTGCTTTGCACTGGTGAATTTGATCCAGACAATATCATTTACAAAATCAGTAAATACTTCCTGTGTAATAGCGTTGCCATTGCGCTTGTATACAGTGGTGGCCAGGGCATTCTCAATATTTAAAATTCTTTTATAATCAGAAATGGTTTCAGCGTTGTCAGTCCATTCAATCAATAAATCGCCCATGGTTTGATACGCGCCATACTTTACACCGGCACCCCGGCCATGCCCCGAGCCGGGACCTTTGCTGATAAAATGCTTCATCAATAACGATTGTGCTTTTTGATTTTCATAATTCAGCAAATATTCCTGTATGGGTTTCAGGTATTGGTAAGCACTGTCCAGGTCGGCATTTTGCGGGCCGCCGCTCCAAAGCGAAATTTCGTTCAGAGCAATGCGCTCTTTTTTGGTATCGCCAAAGATCATGGCGCCAATACGGCCATTGCCCAATGGCAACGACTCTGTAAAATCTTTTGCCGGCTTTTTAAACCTGATCTCAATGTCATTTTTTTGAGCAGCAGCAACTAAAAATGAGAGCAGCGCAGCAATACACAAAATACTTTTTAGCATGTTTAAATCAGTTAGAAGATATGTGACAGGAACTGCATAAAGATAATTGCTGAAGTTATTACGGCAAAAGTTTGTTACTTTCGGGCATTAGATCTACTCATCATGACATGGAATGAATACCTTGAATATTTCAGGGAAATAGCAGACGGCAAAGACAGGCAACCACCTTATGATAATGAAGAATATTATCAGTACACAAAACTAAACAAGAGCCGTAACAACAGGTGGTTGAAACAAAATCCGCTTACGGAGGCGACCACACAGTTTATGAAGGAAGGCATTACAGCCAGGCAACAATGGATCGTGATCACAGAGCCCTGGTGTGGCGACGCGGCGCATATTGTTCCCGTTCTTTACTTAATGAGCGAGCTGAATGATCATATCCAGTTTTCAATACAGTTGCGCGATAAAGATTCTGAAATAGAAAAGTACCTTACCAATGGCACCAGATCAATCCCTATTTTAATTGTTCGCGATGCCAATGGCAATGACCTGTTTCACTGGGGGCCAAGAAGCAAAGAAGGAACTGAAATGTTTTTACAACTGAAAAAGGACAATGCTTCTTTTGAAGATATGAAAATTGCTTTACAGGAATTTTACAACAAAGACAAAGGCAAAGGCGTGCAGGATGAAGTAGTGCAACTGCTGAAGGGATTGTATTGAGGCCTCTTTTCAGCAATATTCAACCGTAACTGTTCAAAAACGCTTTTAAAGATTCGTAATTTCTGGTATATATTTCATATACACAGAAAAATTTTCCATTTGCTAGTGTAATCTGCAAATAACGGGAAGGCAGCCCAAACCTGTTAAAACTATATTTCTTTTCAGCAATATTTATAATCAAATCTTTACTTATTGCCTGGTGAAAAAATAACAGCCTGTACAAAATAAATTGTTGAGGTTTAAAATCAATTTTCAACAGTGATTTATCGACCTCCTTTATCAAATAGATTTGCAAAATGAAGATACCAATATAAAGTAATCTGAACTTTACTTTAACATTGGTATCATAAAATAATACGGTATAGTTAGATAATAAAAAAATTAACGCAAGAATGAATAATACGATTGGCAGTATTATACATATCCGAAATTTAGTTTGCATAAGCATATCAATTACTTTTTCTTCAGCTTCACTACATCATACAAATCTTTGCGCCTATCAACCAGGTTTTTTACACTGCCATACGAATGCAGATGGCGCAGCAGGTCTATGTCAACATCTGCAATTAAAACCATTTCAGTATTAGGGGTGGCTTCGGCTTTCACGCCATTTGCGGGGAAAGAAAAATCGCAGGGCGTAAGCACCGCCGATTGAGCGTATTGAATATCCATATTATGCACTTTGGGAAGATTGCCCACGCTGCCTGCAATAGCCACATAGCATTCATTTTCTATAGCCCTGGCCTGTGAGCAATGCCTTACGCGATAATAGCCGTTTTGTGTATCGGTAAGAAAGGGCACAAACAATATATCCATTCCTTCATCAGCCAGCAGGCGGCTTAGCTCGGGAAACTCGCTGTCGTAACAAATTAAAATACCTATTTTACCGCAGTCGGTATCAAAAGTTTTTACTGTATTTCCGCCGCGCATACCCCATACTTTTTCTTCATCGGGCGTAACGTGTATTTTGATGTACTCCTCCACAGATCCGTCGCGATGGCAAAGGTGCCCCACGTTGTACAGTCTGCCATCTTTTAGCTCCGGCATACTGCCGGTAATAATATTGATGTTGTAGGAAACCGCCAGCTCTGCAAACTTGGCTTTGATCTGCGGTGTAAATTCAGCCAGTTTTTTTACGGCATTAGCAGGAGAAAGATGATTGTAATCGGCCATCAGCGGCGCATTGAAAAATTCAGGGAAAAGCGCAAAGTCGCAGCGATAGTCTGAAACAGAATCAACAAAGTATTCTACCTGCTGCATCATTTCTTCAAGGTTTTTATACAGGCGCATTTGCCATTGCACCAGCCCCAGGCGCACGACCTTTTTTGTTGAAACAGCCTGTGCCGTAGGCTTTTCATAATAAATATTGCTCCATTTCATGATCACGGCATACTCGCTGCTCAGCACATCGCCTTCCAGATAGCCTTTTGCGATTTTCACGGGCTGAAAATCGTTTGAAAGCTGAAAATTCAATACAGGGTCATGTATTTCTTTATTTCTTACTTTTTGAATGTATTCCTTAGGCGTTAATTCATTGGCATGCTTGTGATACCCGGGTATGCGGCCGCCAAACACAATGCCTTTCAGGTTTAATTTTTCACAAAGCTCCTTGCGGGCATCATACAACCGGCGCCCGAGCCTCAGGCCGCGCCACTGCGGATCAACAAACACATCAATGCCATATAACACATTGCCTTCTGGGTTGTGGGTATGGAACGTGTAGTTGCCGGTTATTTCGCGGTAGGAATGTTTGTTGAAAATATTGTCCTCATCAGTCAGGATTGAAAGTGCGCAGCCTGCCAGCTTATCGTTTATAAAAACGGTTAGCTGCCCTTCGGGAAACAGCTCAATCAGTTTTTTGATCTGATGCTCTTTCCAGACGGAACCCGGCATGCTTGGGTAAGATACCACCATCATTTCGCGCAAGGCTTCGTAATATTCCGGCTGAAGCAGCCTTAGCTCTATGTTCCTGATCTCGGCCATAAAAAATATTTTTAAGATGGAGCCAACTATCGTCCCGTTTATCGGGAGAACCGATGACGTTTTCATAAATACTCTGCCAGCCAAGCTAAGTTGGCGAAACAGAGATGCCACTAATCCAGCACCTGAACATTGCGGTTAAAGCTTTCTTCCAGCGAAATGAGCGTTTCCGTTCTTTCGATGCCTTTTATTTTTTGTAGCTTTTCGTGCAGCACATCGCGCAGCTCGCTAATGTCTTTACAAATGATCTCTGCAAACATGCTGTAATTGCCAGTGGTATAATTGAGCCGTACCACTTCTTTCATTTTATACAATTCTTTTGCCACAGAATCATACAAAGAACTTTCTTTAAGGTAAATGCCTATAAATGCAATTACGTCATAACCCAAAAGCTTAAGGTTTGTATTTAATTTAGTACCTTTAACAATGCCGTCTTTTTGCAGCTTTTTGATACGCACGTGAATGGTGCCTCCAGAAACGAAAAGTTTTTTTCCAAGGTCGGCATAAGAAATTTCAGCATTTTCCATCATGTGCTGAATGATCTGAAGGTCTAATTTGTCGAGATTAAATTTGTTGCTCATATGGCAGGTTGATTTTATAAATTTCTAATATATTTTGCAAATATTTAGATATTATCTATATTTTCCAAATTTTTGTTGAATTATTTGGAATCAATTGACTATTTCCTTTATTTTTGTCTTATCAAACAATTTACAAGTTCTTACATATTGTGGGGTGATGAAATTTTTGGCAGACATGCCCTCTTGTCTCGGGGGTGAGGATCACAGGATAAACACTGCGTAAAGCCGATGGCGCTGCAGCGCCACCGACTGGGGTTGACCACCAGTAGGTTGAAGGTAGCTCCTTCTAACAATTTGTGCAGCGGCTAACTACCTCGTGGAGGTTCGAACCCTCCCCCTACAGCGATTTAACATTAAAAAGCCCCGCGGATTCTTTCGCGGGGCTTTGCATTTATAATCATTTATTGCCGGGTTATTTTCCCGGTTACCGTTACAACAACTCAGGCCTGAATGTTACATCTACATTCAGCAAGTTATTGCGGAAAATGAAATCTTCCGCATCGTTTACCGATGGAAATATCAATACTGATTTTAAAAAATTATCAGGATCATCAAACTCATCTATAGATACCGTATTAAAACCATTAGTGCATTTCACTATAAAACGCCTGTCGAACGAACTGATCGCATAATGATAATTTACATTTCGCATATGTAAAAATTTATATTAACAAGATCAATTTTTTAACCATAAATATTTTAAATGATTTTTTACCTTATTATCAATAGATTATAAATTACTTCATTGAAAATATTGGTAGTAACAAAACGGCTTTAAGGTGAAAACGGGTATTAAATGCACTACAAAAAAACCCCACAGCTTTGCTGCGGGGTTATATAGTTTCTCTCTTTTAAGTTTATTCCTGTACCACCAGCCTGAAACCGTTGCCATGTATATTCACAATTTCAATTTTATCATCATCTTTAAGGTATTTGCGAAGTTTGGCAATGTACACATCCATACTTCTTCCATTAAAATAAGTATCACTGCCCCAAATTTTCTTCAAAGCCTGTTCGCGTGGCAACAGGTCATTCAGGTGTTCTGCCAGCATTTTCAGCAATTCATTTTCTTTGGGAGAAAGGGTTTGCGTGGTATCATTATGCGTTAACTGGCGCAGCTTAGGATTGAAATGATAGCTTGCCAACTGATATTCTTTATTCTCACTTTCTTTATTCAGTTCTTCGTTGCGCTTTAAAATAGCTTTTATCTTTAAAAGCAATACTTCACTGTCAAAAGGTTTTGTAATATAATCATCAGCGCCCAGCTTGTACCCCTGTATAATATCTTCCTTCATGGTTTTTGCGCTTAAAAAAAACAATGGAATATCCGGGTCTACATCCCTTATTTCTTCGGCAAGTGTAAAACCGTCCATGTGCGGCATCATCACATCCAGCAGGCACAGGTCAAATTTCTCACGCTGAAAAGCAGCAAGGCCCAGCCTTCCGTCACGCTCAAGCGTTACTTCGTAATCGTTCAGTTCAAGATAGTTCTTGAGTACGTTTCCCAGGTTGGGATCATCTTCACAAAGTAGGATATGCGGTTTCTTTCCTTCCATAAAAATTTAATTTAACTTGTTTGAGAACAAATAAAGTTAATCCTTTTTGAGATATTGTAAAAGTAGCCCGAATTTTTTGTTAAAACACAATGCTTTATACATGAACGTGATTGATCGCTGCTGCTGATGGCTTTTACAAAAGTCTTATCTTGTAAAAAAATAATTCATGGCAGATACTTCAAAATTTTTAGAGGCCGTAAAAACAGGCTACACTTTTAAAGGAGAAAGCTATAAGATAGGTACGGCAATGCTCAACGGGCAGGTAGTGCCGGGCGCCGATGTACTGATCCCATTTAAAACGCTCAACCGCCACGGGTTGATTGCCGGCGCAACAGGCACCGGTAAAACCAAAACCCTTCAGGTGCTGGCCGAAGGTTTGAGCGATGCCAGCATACCCGTGGTGCTGATGGATATTAAAGGAGATCTGAGCGGGATAGGCGCTGCCGGAGAGGCTACTGATTCCATACAGGACCGGGCCCAAAAATTAAATATTGAATACAAGCCCACGGCTTACCCAATAGAATTTTTAACGCTCAGCAATGAAAAAGGCACGCGGCTGCGCGCCACGGTAAGCGAGTTTGGCCCCGTATTGCTTTCAAAGATCTTAGGCCTGAATGATACGCAGGGCGGCTTTGTGGCCATGATCTTTAAATACTGCGATGACAATAAACTGCCGCTGCTCGATCTGAAAGACTTTACAAAAGTATTGCATTGGGTAAGCAATGAGGGCAAGACCGAACTGGAACAAACTTATGGAAAGATCTCAACCACCTCTACCGGTACGATCTTAAGAAAAGTAATTGAATTGCAGCAGCAGGGCGCTGACCTGTTTTTTGGCGAAAGAAGTTTTGATGTGGAAGACCTGATGCGTATTGACAACCAGGGCCGCGGCATGGTATCCATCGTGCGCGTTACTGACCTGCAGGATAAGCCCAAACTATTCTCCACATTCATGCTGCAAATGCTGGCCGAGCTATATGCCTCAAGCCCCGAAGAAGGCGACCTGGATAAACCCAAACTTGTCATGTTTATTGATGAGGCGCATCTTATTTTTGACAACGCCGGCGCTCCATTGCTCAACCAGATCGAAACCATTGTAAAGCTCATACGCTCCAAAGGCATTGGCATATTTTTCTGCACACAAAACCCTATGGATGTGCCTGCACCCGTACTGGCGCAACTGGGCCTTAAAGTGCAGCATGCTTTAAGGGCTTTTACCGCTGCCGATAGAAAAGTAATTAAACAAACTGCAGAAAACTATCCTTTAAGCAATTTTTATAACACCGATGAACTGCTTACCCAGGCAGGCATTGGCGAAGCGCTTGTGACCATGCTGAACGAAAAAGGCGTGCCAACCCCGCTGGTGCACTGCATGCTGCGCCCGCCGCAAAGCCGTATGGATATTTTGTCTGATGCCGAAATAGATGCTATTACCAGCAACTCGCGAATTGCCAGGTATTATAACGAAGTGATAGACTCAGAAAGCGCTCACGAAATACTTACCGAAAAAATAGAAGCCGCCGCCTCACGCGATGCAGCGGTTTTACAGGAAAAAGAAAATCCCAGGTCAAAAAAAGAAAAAGGCATCCTGGACGATCCGTTGGTAAGAAGCTTTGCCCGCACAGCCGGCAACCAGATCATCCGGACGATTTTAGGCGCCATTGGCATTAGCGGCGGAACCCGGAAAAGAAAAAAGACAGGATGGTTTTAATTGTAACAACTGCTGCACGGTCTAACTACAGAAATGTTTTCATGAAAATGTATTCCAGCTATACAATTATTTTACTCCTTATGTTTTTGACAAGTTGCTCCCTGCAAAAAACAACCGTGCAATACAAACAGGCTGAGGGCGTAAAAGCAAACAAGTTGTCTCTGGACATTTATAACACTGCCGAAGGCGGCAACAAACCTGTGGTTGTATTTGTGCATGGCGGTGGGTGGCTGCTGGGCGATAAATCTACCAAAATCAGGCACAAGGTTGCGTTGTTTGAAAGCCTGGGCTATGTTTTTGTAAGCGTGAATTACAGGCTAAGCTCTTTGTTTCATAAAAAAACTCAGTACCCCGCGCATACAAATGATGTGGCAGATGCCATAAAATGGATTTACGAAAATATAAGCCGCTATGGCGGCAACCGCGAACAAATGGTTTTAATGGGGCACAGCGCCGGCGCTCAAATGATATCGCTGCTTGCCACGAGTGATGAATTTTTACCGCCCAGGAACATCAGCCCGAATCATTTTAAAGGAATAATCAGCCTGGACACCGAAGGCTACGATGTGCATGAAATGGGCAGGGCAGGCGCCAGTATCTATCAGCGCATTTTTAGTAATAACCCTGAAACATGGAAAGAGGCATCGCCCGTGCTACAGGTAAGGCCGGGTAAAAGCTACCCCGATTTTTTAATTGTCATGCGTGGCAAAACTTACCGGATAGAAATGGCGCAAACTTTTGCTGAAAAGCTGAAGAGCAGCGGCGCTGCGGTAGAACTTGTAAATGCCGAATCTTACGGCCATTTTAAAGTAAACAATATTTTAGGTAATAAAAAAGATAGAATTGTTACCCCCCGCGTGGTAGAATTTTTAAAACGGGCATTCAGGCAACCATCATTCAATGCAGCAACTGCAGCACCTTTTTAAATTGTTGTTCCCAAATTTGTATACCGCTATTCAACTCATCAACCGGGCTGTACAATGCTATTTTAAAAAAAGGCTTTGTTGCCAGTATTTGATGCACATCGGTTTTTAATAAATTTTTTACCGGTATAAAACCTACACTTTCCACGTCATGCGCCCATTCATCATCGTCCGTGGCAACTACAAAATCGTTTTGAACTGAAAACTCGTACTGACGTAAAATGTTTCCGGCAAAAAATTGTTGCCACTGGCCCGAAAGGTGCAGCGTTACACTAAGCGTATTGCCCCACCAAAAAAGGCTTCGCACGGCAAAAATATGATTACGGGTAAACAGGCGCGGATAATCCAAAACCATATACGGAAGGCCTTTGTAATTTTCACCGCGCGATATCTTAGGTGTTGTATCGGTTATTTCCGGCGGCAGGCCGGCAGCCATTTCCCTGATCAATTGTTTTTGAATACTGTTCAGCGCTCCCAGTAAACGGCCGATCTTATTTAAAATCTCATTCTTTGTTAAAATCCAATCCGCGTTGCTCACAAGGCTCATCTCGTGCTCTGAAAACTGTAATTTTGCTGCTTCCATATTGTAAACGTTATTTGCAAGATAGGAAACACAGGTTGAAAGTTTAAATGTTTAAGTTATCCTCCTTTTTTACCAATGGGGTGATAGATACGCGATAAGGAATTGAAAAAATTAGATAAATTAATTGTAAAATCGTTCGTAGGCCCTTTCATCGCCACGTTCTTTATCACGTTGTTCGTGCTCGTGATGCAGTTCTTCTGGCTTTGGATTGATGATTTTGTAGGCAAAGGGCTTGATGCCGCCACTATTTTAAAATTTGTCTGGTACCAAAGCGCCGTTTTAATTCCGCTTGCGTTGCCACTGGCCGTGCTGCTTTCTTCGCTCATGACGTTTGGCAACCTGGGAGAAACCTTTGAGCTGGTAGCCATCAAATCAGCAGGCATATCGCTGCTGCGCTTTATGCGGCCGCTATTTGTAGTAGCCATTATTATTGCTGTTGGCGCATTTTTATTTTCCAATTACATCATACCGGTGGCCAATTTAAAATCGCGCACACTGCTGGCAGATATTGTGCTTGCCAAGCCTGCGTTTTTAATTAAGGAAGGTGTTTTTAATGATAAGCTGGAAGGCTTTGCCATTAAAATTGGTAAAAAAGAAGCCAATGACAGCGTGATCCGGGATGTGATCGTGTATGAACAAACGCATCAGCTACAGGATAATTTTATTGTAGCCAAAAGCGGCATCATGAAGCCCTCGCCCGACAAGCATTACCTTGATTTTCACCTGAAAGACGGCATCCGTTACCAGGAGCGCGGCAACCCGGCTGATTCTTCCACGGAATACGTCCGAATGGCTTTTAAAGAATACAAAAAGCAACTGGACATCAGTTCTTTTAATTTCCGCGCCAGCGAAGACAGCAATAACCGCAACAATGAAAGAGTGTACAGCATGCGCCAGCTTGATGTGGCAATAGATTCCATGAACCGGTTTTACCAAACCGATAAGGAACGGTATGACCTGTATTTTTACAGCAGCCTGCCTATACTGGCTTATAAAGACAGCGTGGTAAAAGGCGCTACCCTGCCACCCAACATTTTAAACATAAGTAAAAACAGGAAGGACTATGTGTTTGGCAATACAAAAAACAACCTGGTGGCTAAGATCGTTGCAGATAGTCTAAAGGTTAAATGGAAAGTTTTACAAAAGCCGGCAGATACGGTTAAGAAAAAAACCAGGCCCGCCATTACCAAAAAAGCTACGCCTGTAAAAGATTCTATAACCGCCCCTTCAACACAAAAAACAGACAGCGCACTTGCAGCCATACAACCGGCTGCTACCAAAGATTCAGCTACACAAATTGCAGGAATAGATACTACGGCCACTGCAAAAAATACTTTAAGCGATACAACGCACCACAGCGACAGCTTATTAAATCCTGCGCCGGACTCCCTGGCGCTGGCACAGGCCAGGCAGGCATTTGTGCCGCGGCCCAAACGCGATGGCAATACATTTTTAGCAGTGATACCAGACAGTGCCCGCAGGCAGGTGCAGGAGCGCGCCGTAAGCGCCATTACAGCGTTGAAAAGCAATATTGAAATGAATACCACCTCGCTGGTAGAGCAGGACAAAAGCCTGCGGCGCTATAAAATTGAATGGCATAGGAAAATTGCACTGGCGCTGGCCTGCGTGGTACTTTTTATGATCGGTGCGCCACTGGGTTCCATCATTCGCAAAGGAGGCCTTGGCACACCGCTCATCTTTGCCATTATCTTTTTCATGATCTTTTATTTTGTGTCAACCCGTGGAGAAAAGCTGGCGAAAGAAGGAGAAATGTCTCCGTTTAACGGTATGTGGCTGGCCACTTATTTGCTGGTGCCCGTGGGCATATTTCTTACCTATAAGGCCATGCACGATTCTAACCTGTTCAACAAAGAATTTTACGGCAGAATTATCAGGACAGTAAAAGAATTTATAGGCCGGCGTAAAGCAGAAAAAAGTTAACCCATTTCTTCATTCCTTTTTGACGGATCATGATCGGCCAGGTTCCTATCGCTGTTCAGCAGTTGATAATGCGCAATCAGTGCTTCATCGTTTTCTGCTTCCCGGGCTTCTTTTTCATAGCAACAATTATGATAGCCATGCAGCAGGCTTTGCCAAATGTATTTTGCAAGGAAAGGAACGAGGCCGTGCTGCTCAAATTGCTGCACATGTTTCAACTCATGCCGCAGCCATGTTGGGTTTTGTAAAAAATTTTCTTTGGAAACGCCATGCAGGTAAATGCAATTACCTATTACGATCGCCACTCTTTTGCCGCGCAGCTTAAAGGCTGCAATTTTTGCTATGATGGAATTTTCTTTAATGAAGAAACCCTTCATCAGTCGTTCAGGCTTTTTAAAATATCCTCGGCATGCTGCGCGCTGCGCGGCTTTAAAAAGATCTTTTCAATATAACCGCTTTCATCTATCAAAAAAGTGGTGCGTATCAGGCCCATAAATTTGTTGCCAAACATTTGCTTTTCGCCCCATACGCCGTATTTGTCAATGATCTTGCGTTTGGGATCAGCGATCAGCGGGAAGGGCAGGTCGTATTTTTCTTTGAATTTTTTATGCTCATGTGGCTCGTCGGGGCTTACGCCAATCACCTGCAGGCCCGCGTCCTGCAACAGTTTATAGTTATCACGCAGGTTACAGGCTTGTATAGTACAGGTGGGCGTATCGTCTTCCGGGTAAAAATACAACACCACTTTACGGCCTTTAAAATCAGGCAATGAAATTTTATCTCCATTTTGATCAATGCCGGTAAAGCTTGGCGCTTTTTTACCTTCCGTTAAATGTGTAGCCATGACGTTTGTTTTGATAAAGGCTGCAATTTACTATTTCTTTTATTGGCACAGCCTTTTAGTAAAGCCCTGTATTATCAGCGGGTGAATTTCCAGCTTCTTGTGGTTGTATTTCCAGCCACATCGGTTACCGTTACGGTTAGTGTGTGAACTACTCCTGCCGGTACCCGCGAATCAAAATGATATACCCAGGTGCGGCCTTTATCATTGGTAAACCTTAGCCATTTGCCATTCACTTCTGCACGGAAATCTGCAATGCCGAAATTATCAGTAGGCGTAAAAGAAATACGGCTGGCCTTTGCCAGGTTGACAACCTCCCCGCTTCCCAGGTTTGGTATAACGGGTGGCACATTGTCAATAAAAGCTTCATAGGTTCCAAAATCCCTGAACTGGGCCGTCATCCAGCCATCGTTCCAAACGGCTTTTTGCGTTTCTGACCTGCTGCCTGTAGTTCTTTTAATCACTACCTGATCCCTGTTTTCATTGGAAATGGTTTTATCGGGTTTGATGCGTATCTCAAAGCGGGTATGCGCAGGCAAATAGTTTTCACCCAGCTTGTGCGCTGCCGACACGCTGTGCGGCGCTGTGCCGGCGCTGCGGCTGTAGCCGCTGTTCATTTTATCATACAGGGTAAACATGGGCAGGTAAGCCTCAAAATCATATTTAAAAATACGGTTCAACTGGTTGGGTATCCATTCATAACTTTTAACCACGGGTGCAGCGGCGCCGTTGTTTTTTACTTTAAAATTAATGGTAGCGCTGTTGCCATTGGCATCGCTTACAATAATTTTTACCTGGTGCTGTAAAGTATCGTAAAGATTGATGATGGCCTTTGCGCCCATATCATAATACACACCGCCACGGTCACCGGGCAGTTTTTGAACATGCTGCACCCAGGCGCCGCCATTTGCCTTCATTTTATAATCCACATGGCAGTTCATATACCGGGTATCATTATAATCTATGCTGTCAATATAAAAACTGCTGATCTCATTGCCGTCAAAAAAAAGCCTGGCGCTGTAAATACCATCCTGGTTGGTAGTTCCATTGCGCGTATCATAAGCCTGTACGGCAAAGCTCAGCCTGTTAAGGCTTGTGCTGATGGTTCCACCCGGTACAGTGTACGCGCTGCCGGTTTTTGAGAGCCTGATCAATTGTGGCGACTGATCAATCACCGAATTGCTGCGGTCGTACATGGCCAGGCGAACCAGCGTGGGCGCTATATTATCAGCAATATGCGTCATAAACAAGGTGGGGTTCAACCTTTTGCCGGATTTTGTTTCAAAGATCTCCCAATGTACATGCGGCCCCTGCGAACCGCCTGTTGTACCGCTGTAAGAAATAAAGTCGCCTTTCTTTACCGGGAAAAGCCCGGGCGGAATTTCCAGTTGTGTTTCCCATGATTCTGTTTGATACTGGTGCTCGGTTACATAAGCTTCAAGTTTTGGCTCAAACGTATTTAAGTGGGCATATAAAGTAGACAACCCGTTGGGATGATTGATAATAATCCACCGGCCAAAACTTAAAGGCCTGATGCCTACAAATGCAATATATCCGTCGGCGCTGGCTACTACACTCTGGTTCACCGCCTGGTTGGTACGAACGTCAAGCCCCATATGCCAGTGGTTGCTTCGCAGCTCGCCCATGTTGGCCACAATATCTGGCTTCAGCTCGGTAGGCCACCTGAAATAGTTTTTAGGATATACGGGTTTTTGATAGAGCTGCGCTGCTGCGCCGGTTGCGATAAATAGAAACGTAAGTAAAATTAAACACCTTGCCATTGCGTCAAATATAACAAATAGCCTATAACCGGTTGTTGCTGTCATTCTTAAAAAAAGAACAAAAAAAATATTTGCTTTTTTTGACGGGAATCAGGTATTAGCAGGTAAAATTTTCTAAAATTTCAAAAAACACATTACAATAGGGTTGTTTTTAAACTTTATCAAAAACTCATCGGCTCATTAAAGCCACTCGTCGAAAATAGTAACACGTTCATCGAATAGAAAATATATGGCTTTTATATCAGGATACTTTTGCCACCACTAAAATAAAATTGATATGAAAAAGCTCTTTAAATTTTTATCGTTAGCAATGTTTTTTGCTGTGTTTTCATCTTTATCCTCCAACGCTGCTACTATAACGGTACCGGCAGGCGCGACTGTAACAGTTCCTAACTGGGTGAGTGATGAATATATTGTACATGGTACGCTGATATCTAATACAAGTACTGGTTTTGGCGCTGCACTTACTGTAAAACCTGGCGGAAAAGTGATCATTAATGGAAAATTCAGTGCATATAACCCGCAAATAACAGTGGAAGTAGGTGGTGAAATAACGGCTACTTCTTTGGGTGTACAAGGATCCGCTACCTATCCCTTTACCATACATGGAAAAGTTACAATTTCAGGCGATGCTATTATCACGGGATATTTACACTTATACCCTGGTGGTGTACTTAGTGCAACCAATATTAATTTCTCCAATCCCAATAATCTCATTGCCGGAACTGTAAAGGCATCGGAATCCGTTATGTTTAATAATGCCACTAACACAATGGACTGCGGGTTGATTTATACAAAGAATTTTATAAATGTAAGCGGACCAAATCCTTTAACCGGCACAGGGTATATTAAAGTTACAGGCAATTTTATCAGCGGAAACGCTCTTACTACTTCATCAACAATTATACTTGATTTACCTGGTGGCACTGTTCCTTCCGGACAAAATAAAGGTGCTGCCACTTTAGGAACGCAAAGACCCTGTGTGGCCACACCGCTTCCTGTTACATTTGACGCTGTAAATGCTTTTGTTACTAACAACAGCCTTACTGTTAGCTGGAATACGCTAAATGAAACCAATAACAATCATTTTGAAATAGAAGTGTCGAAAGACGGGCGCAACTTTACAAAGATCGGGGAAGTAAAAAGTGCTGCAACCAACGGCAACTCTGCTTCTAACATTGAATATACGTTTACACATCAACTTCCTGCCGGGGCAATTGCCGGAGGGCTGGCTGTTATTTTATTAGCCGGAGGAACCATGATGTACAACAGGAGAAAAAAATATGTAATGCTTTCCATACTTTCACTTGCATTTTTAAGTGTCACTTTGTTCTCATGCAGCAAATCTGATTATGTTATAGAAAACTCAAACGATGAGAGTGTATTTGTTAGAATCATACAGGTGGATATTGATGGTAAAACTGCCTCATCTAAAATCGTTAAAGCATTGATAAAATAAGCTTTTATTCAGCTTAAAACAAGTTGTAAAAATGGCGCAGGCAAAAATGCTGCGCCATTTTTGTAGATTTGTGACATGTCAAAAGCAACTTCGCAACCACAAGGCGTTTTTTCGTTTTTTGATGAAGTGGAAAAAACCGAACCGGCCCCCAAGCCGCGGCGTAATACCCTGCGCCCGCCAGAAATTATAGAAACACCCGAACCTGGCAGCACAGGCGCAACGGTTGAAGAAAAAATTCCTGAACAGCCCATTGAGCCGCCAGCAGTTGATGTGGAGCCTGTCAATGAACCGGCAACAGCAGTAAGCAATGAAGCCCCACCTGACGCGGTGGAGGAAACTTATGTGCAGGAAAAAGAAGTTCCGGCAGTGCAGGCTGCAACAATCAAACCGGTGGTTAAGAAAGTTGCAGGTACCCGTGGCCGCCGCTCAGTAAAGGAAAACAGCGCTGCTGCAGATTTGATAGAAATACCTGATGATGAAGAACTGTTTAAAAAACAATATTATAGTATGGGCGAGGTTACGGCAATGTTCAACGAAAACCATTCGCTGATACGATACTGGGAAAGTGAATTTGATATTTTAAAACCCAAAAAAAATGGTAAGGGAGATCGGTTTTTTAGGCCGGTTGATATTAAAAACCTGCATCTTATTTATGACCTGCTGCGCCGCAGAAAATATACCATTGAGGGTGCACGGGAATATCTAAAAAATCACAAATCGGCTGAAGAAAAATTTGCCGCCGTGCAGTCACTACAAAAAATTAAGTCGTTCTTTTTAGAGCTAAAGGCAAACTTATAACAGCAGACAATCTGCCATACCTATTACCAGCCCTTTTTAAGAATTATGAA
This sequence comes from uncultured Niabella sp., assembly GCA_934486785.1. Classification (GTDB taxonomy): domain Bacteria; phylum Bacteroidota; class Bacteroidia; order Chitinophagales; family Chitinophagaceae; genus Niabella. Next base: position 425,358 of record CAKSQK010000001.1, read on the forward strand.
GCGATTATCTTTATCAGCCTTATTAATGTGCTTCGCATATTTTGTAAGTGCTCAGGATTACAAAACTGTTGCTGATAATGGCAGCAAAATGTATGTGGGATTTATTAATGACAGCCTTTTAAAAACCGACAGCGCTTTTAGCTGGTTTGCAAAAGCTCAAAATGCTTACAAACAAAAAGAAGCCGTGGTAAAAGCATTTGAAGCGAACAGGGATAGTGTGAACTTTCTGGTATTTGTTGGCACCTGGTGCCCGGATTCGCATTATGTGGTTCCCCGGTTTTTTTCAATTTTAGATACCGTTGGCTTCAACAAAAAAAATATAACCATGATAGCTGTTGACAGCACGAAACAGGACAAAAACCGGCTGACCCGTATTTTAAAAGTAACCAATGTGCCCACCATTATCGTGTTTAAAAATGGTAAAGAACTGGGGCGCGTGGTTGAGTATGGCGAAACCGGCAGGTTTGACCAGGAACTGGCAGCACTGCTTACAAAATCTTAGAAGGCGGCGGTTGCGCAGGCCCCTGCGTGGTAATATTTACATCCGTTTTTTTACCCGCCACTTCTATTCCCAGCTTTTCCATTAAGGCCAGCGCTTCAAGGTTGACGGCCTGCCTTACATCCTGAAAAATGCTGAAAGCAATATTACCTGTAAAAATTTCAATATTAATGATAATTGCCGTGGCGTTTATCTCCGTTACGTACACTGATGCAATCTGAATTGCATCTTTTTTTATAATTTGATTCAAACCGTCAATCAGTTCCTCAACTTTTTGATGAGGTGTGGCTGGGGATATTTCCAACTTCAAAATATATCTACGATGGGTCCGTTCAGTAAGGTTATCCAGTATACTGTCAGCCATTTGTTTATTGGGCACTGTTATAAATGTTTTTTCATCTGAGCGGATACGCGTGCTGCGCAAGCCAATCTTTTCAACTACACCGGAAATATTATTGACCTTTACAATGTCTCCTGTTGTAAAAGGTTTATCAAAAAATATCACAAAAGAGGCAATCAGATTTTCAAGGTTTTCCTTCAACGCAAGTGCTATGGCGGCGCCTACAATACTCAACCCTGTTACCAGGCCTTTCACATCATATCCAAAAGCATATTTTAAAATCAACAAACCGCCAATCAGCAACAGCAATACTTTCACCAGATCTTTGAAAAAGAATATGATCTGGCTTTTAGACCTTTCTGCACCATCGGCAAACCGTTCTTTTATGATCAGCCCGGCAAAGTCTAAACATTTAACAAGGAACAAAAAAAATGTGATAATAATGGCAGATGTGCCAATAATATGAAACACATCGTGTAGAGATAGCTGGTAAATTCTAATATCAAACTGCCGCGGAAATCTCAGTTTATCTAATGTAATAACCGTAACCAGAGATACGAAAAATAAACCCAGAGGCTGAGCCACCAATCTTTTAAAAGTAGGTTTATCAATAGCCTTCCAACGTGTATTGATGCGGTTATAAATAAAGCCGGCTACATAATGTGCAATAAAACGCTTGGCTAAAAACACTACAATTATAATGAGCGCCGTGATAAGGTATTGTCTTACCGTGTTATCAAAATAAACGGCATCTAAAAATTCATTCATAAAAAAAACATGCTGTGTTCGTTGCAAATGTAATGCTTAATCATCTCTTTCATCTGGCCTGATGATCATACGAAATGTCTGATCTTTACTAAAGTACGCGCCAACCCAATTGTAAAGAGTCCTCAGCCTGTTACGGTAATTGAGTAACGACATCACATGTACAAAAAGCCAAACCAGCCATGCAATAAAACCGTTGTAATGTATCTTTTTAGGAATATCGGCCACGGCCTTATTGCGCCCGATAATGGCCATAGAACCTTTGTCTTTATAAATAAAACGCTGCCAGCCGCTTGGTGGGCGCAGCAGGTTATTGGCCAGGTTCTTTGCCTGCTGAATGGCTACCTGCGCCACCTGCGGGTGCCCGTTTGGAAACGCAGGATCGTGTACTTGAAGGCAGGTATCGCCCACGGCATAAATATTTTCAAATGTTGCCAGCCTGTTAAATTCGTTGGTGATGAGCCGCCTGCCGCGCCCGTAACTTTCTGTGGGTATGCCATCAAAGGTTTTTGCCGCAACACCTGCGGCCCATATCAGGTTTTTGGTGGCAATCGTAGTGCCATCACTCAATTGCACCACATCATCTGTAAAATCACTTACAGTTACGTTCAGTTTAATAATCACGCCCAAGTCTTTCAATGACTGATAAGTGTATTGCTGTGATTTTTCAGACATGGGCGCCAGCACTGCCGGCGCTCCATCAACAAGATAAATACCTCCTAATCCGAGGCCACTGAGTTCCGGATAATCTTTGCGAATAATATTCTTGCGCATTTCTGCAAACATGCCCGAAAGCTCGACACCTGTTGGACCTGCGCCAGCTACTACAACAGTAATGAGTTTTTTCTTTTCCTCAATATCGCTGGTGCGCGTAGCTTCTTCAAGTCTTTGCAAGAGCAGGTTGCGCATGGCAAGTGCATCACTAAGTGTTTTCATGGGAATGGCATTGCGTTTTACATTCTCCATTCCAAAATAATTTGTTTCCGCACCCGTGGCCAGTATCAATATATCGTACCCAATCTCTCCGTTTGAAAGAATCACTTTATTCTCTTCAGGCATTATGCGCTTTAGCTCTCCCATCCTGAACATGACATTGCTTCTTTTTCTTAAAAATCTTCTGAAAGGATAACTGATCGCCGAAGGCTCTAAAAACCCTGTGGCTACCTGGTACAAAAGGGGAGGAAAAAAATTATAGTTGTTTACATCTACAAGTGTGACGGTGATGCCGGGCTGGTTTTGCAACTTCATAATGATGTTTAAGCCGGCAAAGCCGCCGCCTATGATCACGATGTGTTGATGAGGTTTGGCCATGGTGTTGTTTGTTGATACAAAATGTATAACATTCCAAACGCGGCATGTGTTTAATATTACTTTAAAATAGATTTGTTATGCGGCGTGCATAATATCCCATAGTATTTTTACCGGAATCGTTTAACTTGCCCAAAATAGTTACACGCATGCTATTGCCAAAAGTGATATCGGGAACCAGCCTGTTGGGAAACTTATACAAGGAATTGGCATTTGAAGAAAAATCAGCCATTGTAAAAGAATATATTGATAATACACCGGGCATGCCTACGTTTGACAGCGCTGGAAAATATGGCGCCGGGCTTGCGTTGGAAGAGCTTGGCAAATGCCTTAACAGGCTGGAAATAGAAAAAGACCAGGTGCTCATCAGCAATAAACTTGCATGGGTGCGCAAACCACTTACAACTGCCGAACCTACTTTTGAAAAAGGCATCTGGTGCAATTTAAAATTTGATGCTGAACAAAAGATAAGCTACAACGGCATTTTAGAGTGCTACAGCCAGGGCAATGAACTGCTGAACGGCTATGGCGTACAACTTGTATCAGTACACGACCCTGATGAATACCTTGCTTCTGCTGTTAACAAGGATGATCAGGACAAAAAATACAACGACATATTAGAGGCCTACCGGGCGCTGAAAGACCTGAAACAGAAAGGCCTCGTAAAGTCTATTGGCGTGGGCGCTAAAGACTGGACATCTATTAAGCTGATTGAAAAGGATGTAGCGCTTGACTGGGTGATGATCGCTAACAGCCTTACTATATTCGACCACTCTAAAGCCTTGCTGAATTTTGTGGAGCATCTGCGCAATAAAGGCATCACTATTATCAACTCTGCCATCTTTCATGGCGGCTTTTTAATGGGCAGCAATTTTTTTAATTATGAAGCGTTGAGCAGAACCAACCCGGCCCACAAAAAATATTACCACTGGCGCAGCAGGTTTTATAGCATTTGCAATGAATACGGTATTAAGCCCGCAGCCGCTGCCATTTCATTTGCCATAAACATACCGGGCGTAAAAAGCATCGCGCTCAACAGTAGCCATCCGCAACGTGTAAAAGAAAATTTGCAGATGGCTGATGCCGTTATACCTGCTGCCTTTTGGAACCGCATGAAAGAAGAAGGATTAATAGAAAGAGATTATCCGTATGTATAAAACAGCATCTGGTTCATCACTCCATAATCGGCCTTAACCATCTTTTCATTTCATCTTCACTCATGCCTTTGCGCTGCACATAATCTGCAAACTGGTCTGGCTGAATTTTTCCCACACCAAAATATTTGCTCTCAGGATGGCTGAAATACCAGCCGCAAACCGATGCCGCAGGGTACATGGCCAGCGATTCAGTGAGGTGGATGCCCGTATTTTCTTCTCCGCCCAGTAATTGAAACAGCTTGTATTTTTCAGTATGATCAGGGCAGGCCGGGTAGCCCGGTGCAGGCCGAATGCCTACATATTTTTCCTTGATCAGGTCTTCGTTGGCCAGCGTTTCATCAATAGCATAGCCCCAAAGCTCCTTCCTGGTTTTTTCGTGCAGGTATTCTGCAAAAGCTTCTGCAAACCTGTCTGCAAGGGCCTGCAGCATGATCTTGTTATAATCATCATGGTTGGCAACAAAGCGTTCAAGGTGCGGTTCTATACCCTGTATGGTTACAGAAAATGCGCCAATATGATCGGGTTGATCGTCTGAAATAAAATCGCTCAAACTAAAATTGGGCTGCCCTGCTGCTTTTTTTTGTTGCTGGCGCAGAAATTCAAGCCGTATATCATTACCCTTGTGCTTTACAACCACTGTATTTGGAGCGGTTTTAACCGCCGGCCAGAAGCCGGCAACACCTTTGGCCGTCAGCCATTTTTCAGCAATGATCTGGTCAATCAGGGCATTGGCGTCGTTGTACAGTTTTGTTGCTTCCACACCCACCACCTCATCTTCCAGTATTTTAGGAAAACGGCCATGCAGCTCCCATGCAATAAAGAAAGGCTGCCAGTCTATATATTTTCTAAGCCCGGCCAGGTCCACATCATCAAATACTTTTATGCCTGTAAACACCGGCGTGGGAGGTGTATAATTTTTCCAGTCAATAGCCGTTTTATTTTTTTGCGCTTCGCTGAAGGGAATGTATTCTTTGATGGTTTTTTTACTGGCAAATTCTACAGCCAGCTTATCGTATTCCTTTTTAATGCCTGATAAAAATTCTGCTTTCTGCTCAGGGTTCAAAAGCGAGCCGGTTACCGTTACACTTCTTGAAGCATCTAAAACATGCACCACGCCATTATCAAACCGCGGGGCAATTTTAACTGCAGTGTGCATGCGCGATGTGGTGGCGCCTCCTATCAGTAAAGGCTGCGTCATGCCCCTGCGTTGCATTTCGCCTGCCACATGCACCATTTCATCCAGCGATGGTGTGATCAGCCCGCTCAACCCGATGATGTCGGCTTTTTCTTTTATGGCCGTATCAAGTATTTTATCTGCCGGCACCATTACGCCCAGGTCCATCACCTGGTAACCGTTACAACCCAATACCACGCCTACAATGTTTTTGCCAATATCGTGTACATCCCCTTTTACTGTAGCCAGCAAAATCAGCGGCGCGTTTTGCTGCCCGACTTCGGGGTTATCAATTTTTTCCTGCTCAATAAACGGTAACAGCCAGGCAACACTTTTTTTCATTACCCGCGCGCTTTTTACTACCTGCGGTAAAAACATTTTGCCTGCGCCAAACAAGTCGCCCACTACATCCATACCTGCCATAAGCGGCCCTTCTATCACCTCAAGCGGGCGCGGGTATTTCAGCCTTGCTTCTTCGGTATCTTCATCAATATAATCTGTAATGCCGTTTACCAGCGCGTGTTTCAGTCGTTCTTCAACACTGCCGTTCCGCCACGCATCATCTTTCTTTATCGTTTTGCCCTGCGCTTTTACGGTTTCTGCAAAAGCCAGTAATTTTTCAGTTGCCTCGTTGTTTTCATTGTTACGGTTCAGGATCACATCTTCACACAATTGGCGCAGGCGGGGTTCAATTTCATCATACACTGCCAGTTGGCCCGCGTTTACAATGCCCATTGTCATGCCCGCTTTTATGGCATGATACAGAAATACCGCATGCATGGCTTCACGCACAGGCTCATTACCTCTAAAAGAAAACGACAGGTTGCTCACACCACCGCTTACGTTGGTAAGCGGCATCAATTGTTTGATCTCTTTTACAGCTTCAATAAAATCTACGCCATAATTATTGTGTTCTTCAAGCCCGGTGGCTATGGCAAAAATATTGGGGTCGAAAATAATATCCTGCGGGGCAAAGCCTACCTGTTCAGTAAGAATTTTATAAGCCCTGAGGCAGATCTCCACTTTTCTTTCTTTGGTATCAGCCTGGCCTTTTTCATCAAAAGCCATTACAATTACCGCGGCGCCATAGCTTTTACAAATGACTGCCTGTTCAATAAATTTTTCCTCTCCTTCCTTCATGGAAATAGAGTTTACAATGCATTTGCCCTGCACACATTTAAGACCAGCCTCAATGATCTCAAATTTTGAAGAGTCTATCATAACAGGCACTTTGGCAATATCAGGCTCGCTTTGCACCAGGTTGAGGAAGGTGGTCATGGACTGCACGCCGTCAAGCAGGGCATCATCCATATTGATGTCAATGATCTGCGCGCCGTTCTCCACCTGTTGGCGTGCCACGCTCAGCGCTTCTTCATATTTATTTTCGCGAATAAGCCTTGCAAATTTTTTAGAGCCCGTTACGTTGGTCCTTTCTCCTACATTAATAAAATTGCTTTCAGGACGAACCACCAAAGGCTCGAGCCCGCTAAGTGTAAGATATGATTGAACTGATTTCATTATTAAATTTCAAAAGTGTAAATGATAGTTTAACAACTAATCGTTATACTATCTTACACCGATTTTTTTAAACAGTGAATTGTGGTTCTAAAATTCTCGGTTGCAAACCTTTTACCGCCGTGGCCATTGCTTTGATGTGAGCGGGAGTAGTACCGCAGCATCCGCCTACGATGTTTACAAAACCTTCGGTTGCCCATTCTTTAATAAAGGCGGCTGTTTGTTCAGGCTGTTCGTCATATTCACCCATGGCATTGGGCAGGCCTGCATTGGGGTAAGCCGAAACATAACAATTGGCTATTTGAGAAAGCTCCTCTACATGTGAGCGCATTTCTTTAGCGCCTAACGCACAATTCAAACCCACGCTTAATGGCGCGGCGTGCGCTATTGAAATATAAAATGCCTCAAGCGTTTGCCCGCTGAGCGTTCTGCCTGATGCATCTGTAATAGTGCCGCTGATCATGATTTCTCTTTTTTTGTCAGGGCGCTCTCTAAAGAATTTTTTTGCAGCAAAAATGGCGGCCTTGGCATTTAGCGTATCAAAAATGGTTTCAATCAGAAGGAGGTCAGCGCCGCTTTCCACCAGTCCGCTAATTTGTTCATAATATGCGGCAACCACTTCATCAAAGGTTACAGACCGAAAACCAGGATTGTTTACATCAGGCGATAGCGACAGGGTTTTATTCAGCGGGCCAATAGCGCCTGCAATAAAAAGTGGTTTTGATGTATTGCCTTCAGCTCTAAATTCAGCAATAGCTTCTTTGGCACATTTTACTGATGCCAGGTTCAGCTCGTAAGCAAGTTCCTGCATGTCATAATCAGCCTGTGCAATGCTGGTACTGCTGAAGGTGTTTGTTTCAATAATATCAGCGCCAGCGGCAAGGTATTCTTTATGAATGGCCTTAATAACCTGTGGCTGGGTGATGCTTAAAAGATCATTGTTGCCTTTTACATCTTTATGCCAGTTTTTAAAACGTTCTCCGCGATAATCGCCTTCGCTTAATTTATAGCGCTGTATCATGGTACCCATAGCGCCATCCAATACGAGTATACGCTCATTTAATAATTCTCTTAAATCATTCATTTGAACAAAAAGTTTGCGGAAAAATAAACGGGGTGGGATCATTCGTTTATTAGTTCCATTTTTTTATGCAGGTTGAACAATAAACAAATCTGCCTGCGGGTGCAAAGGTAGCGTAATTGTTGTAAATATAATGGTTTTGCTTACCGGCTAATTTCGCGATGGACGGCTACCGCCCCTGAAACCACCGCCGCCGGGCCTTTCAAAGCTGCGGTTTCTTTCACCGCCGCCACCCCTGCCTCCCTGCCCAAAGCGACGCGGGTAGTAGGAAAGCGTAACCATGTAAAACTGCTGAAGCCCGTTGGTTACCGTAGTGCTCAGGGAGTTAAGACCGGTATTTACGTCAATGTTCTTATTCTGGCGAAGAATGTCCATTGCAGAAAACCTAACCTCTGCAGACTTGCTTTTTAAGAAGCGGTACGTAACAAAAGCGTTCCATAATAAAGAGGTTTCGCCGGCGTTTTTGTTGTTCAGGTAGTCGAGCGTATTGCTGAGCGTTACATTCTTAGGATATTTCAAATTGACACTCGCATTGGTAATGTATGTGGTGTTTTTAAACGAGTTCAGGTTCCGGCCTGTTTGCAGGCTGCTGTTCAAATTCAGGCCCTGCGCTACCTGAAAAGTGGCTATATCTCCCACTGAATAAAACACCCTGAGGTTGTTGTTGATATTGTTGTTTTTTGATAAGGAATATAAACCGTTGATATAATTGGGCGTGGTATTGTTGTTATAGTTGCCTGAATAATTCAGTTGCAGCATGTCTTTTTTAAGCTTGAAAGAGGTTCCAACGTTAATGCCGGCGTTCATGTTTCGCCTGCCGTTTTCAATGTTGATCAGATACACCGTTCTCTGTAAGCTGTTATCAAGATAGCTGCTGTCTGTAATGCCGTTTCTTACTTGGCCCGCATTAAAAAACACCCTGAAGTTGAACTCCCCTTTATCACGGTTGCCCTGCTTTTCGTAATTGAAATTAAAGCTGATGTTATTGTTGTAATATGGCCTTAAATGTGCATTGCCATAATTAAAAGTGGTTTGCGCATTATCAATGATGGGGAATAGCTGATCAATGGAAGGAATGCCTGCTGAATTGTTTTGCGAAAGATTTACATTGATATTGTATTTTCTAAACCTGTTGTAAGTATACGAAACATTCAAACCTGGCAAAAAGAAGCTGTAATTTCTTTCAATATTCCTATTCTCAATATCTGATTCATTTTTTTCTGACAAAAACTGTCCCTGCAGCACGGCCGATACATTTAAAAACCTGAAGAAACGGTCTGACAGGTTTTTACGAAAACTTTTTGAGAACCGCAGCGATGGCCTGTCTTCAAAACGGGTAATGTTGTTGAAGTACGTAAGGCTGTCCATAATATCATAGCTGTTTGTCAGTGTATCAAGATTACTTGCCAGTGTTGCGAAATCGGATCTTGAATAAGACAACTGGTTGTTGAAACTGATATTGATGTTCCAAAGGTTGTGGCTGCCAAACAAAAGCCGTTTCAACGCATTGTAACCAAAGCCCAGGCTGTTATTAAAGTTTGACGATTCATTGTCATAATTACGGTTGATGTACCTGCTTTTTGAAGGCTCGGTAAAAGATATGATATCTGAAGTAGTATTGCGGTTGCTGTTGTTGGAAGAATAGTTAGTGCTGTAATTGAGGTTAAAGCTTTTCAGGTTTCTTTCATCATCATCACTGTTCCTGTACGATGCATTTAAAGAAACGTTCTGATTGGAACTTTCTGACACCGTGTTTTGCTCGTTGGTACTGGCAAGGCCCACAAATTGCTTTTCAGAAGAAGTAAAGCTGTTGGATACCGCATTGCTGTTACCTGCATTAAATCCGCTGTTAATCGAAAACTCAGTGCTTCTGTCTCGCTTGTTATAACCGGCGTTAAAAGAATGGTTTTCGTTTTCGGAATATGAAGTTCTTTGAGATTCGCCAAACAACAGCGTATCCTGTATGGTTGACTGCGAACTGGTGCGCGAGCTAACATCATTTGCATTGCTTCTGAAATTATATCCCGCATTAAGCTGGTTATTCAGCCGGCTGTTGGTCTCCTCCGAAAAATTGTGCTGGTACGTGGCCCCCACAAACCCTATTTTATTTACCCCCGATCCGCCAAAATTAGCCACATACCTGTTAGAAGGATTAAAATCCCGGTAAGAGCTTTGCCGCACTATAGATTGCATGTCGGCGCTTTTATTAATATTATTTGTAGCGGCGGCAAGCCCAAAACGATTTCTTCTGTTGTACGCCTGCGAGGCAGCATCGGCTTCGTAGCGGTTATCAGTACCAATACCTGCGCCTACTTTGCCAAAAATGCCAAACTTCCTGTCCTCCCTCAATTTAATATTCATCGTCAGCAAAGAGTCAGCCGGGTCTTCATCAATATTATCTTTTGTGTAATCCTGCTCCTGGTAAACCTGTATTTTTTCTATCGCGTTCTTGGGCAGGTTTTGCGTGGCAATAGCAGGGTCGCCGCCAAAGAACGGTTTGCCGTCTACAAACAATTTGTTTACCGTTTTACCATTCACGGTTATGGTTCCATCGCCCCACATGGTTACGCCCGGCACGCGCCGCAGCATATCTTCCACCACGGCATTAGAATCTAATTTAAAAGCCGCCGGATTAATCTCCAGTGTATCGCCATTCATTCTTATGGGCAGCACAGCCTGCACCACCACTTCATCCATAGAACCGTAAGTTCTGGAAAGTAATACTGTTTTAAAGTTGTAATGGCGAGCAGTTGTATCTAACTGGATCGTCTGAGAATAAGGCTTATAGCCTGCGTAAGAAAAATTTACGATCACGGGCGTAACAACCGGTATGGTTTGAAAATGAAACTCGCCATGAGCGTTGGTCAACTGGTAATCCAGCAAAGTCGAATCAGCTTTTTTGTAAATAGTGATGGTTACGGACTGAAGCGTGTATTCGTTGGTAGAATCTTTTACCACGCCTGTAACGCTACCCGATTTTAAAGAATCTTTTACCTGGCCCAATAATGCAACAGGCAGTAAAAAAATAAGCAGTGTGAAGATGGATCGCATTTACTAATTGTTAGATATTGGCTTCAGCGCAATAATTACAGGATTATCGGTAGACTTACCAGTTTCAAAATAATGTTTTAGAGCCGCATCATATACAGGGTTTCTGGCAGCGTTCGACTCTTTGTTCTGAAACATTGAGGCAGATGAAATGCTGGTGTATAAGTAATCTTCATCGTAATACTGAATGCTGTTACCCATGACAGGTAAAAAAGCATTGGTACTGTCATAAGTAACCTTGCTGAGGTTGATGAATTGTTTTGTTTTTTTATCAAACATAAAATTCCGCTCCCTGAAACTTCTGAAAAAATCAAGGCTGAAAAAGAGATAATTTCTCAGGTCTATCACATTATCAATGCCCCATACAAAGTTTGAATTCTTCATTTTATAATCTTCCAGCTTGCTGCGGGAATCGAAATTTTCAGTAAAGAAAGAATTTGGAATAGTATTGGCCGCCGGCATAATGATGGTGTACAATTCCCTTACACTGTCGGAGTTTAATTCATAAATTGTATAATGATAAGGCCTTGTAAATAATATGGTAGATGGATTAGATGTTTTAAAAAATGAAATACGTTCGGGGCTGCTGTAATAAATGGAAGACGTTTTACGGTTATACGGGAAGAAAGCGCCAATGGTTTTTACGCCATCATAAATTTTCAATTCGTAATCTTCAGCATCCTTCCAGGCTTTGTTGGCATAAATATAACTGTACACCCATTGGTTTTTATTAAACTGGCGCGGATTAGCCATCACAATTTCAAAGTCTTTAATAACCTTAGTTCTTTCAGCTTTTACATTATTCAGATCGTAGTAAACAGCCTGGCTGTATTTGATGGAGCTGTTGTTGATGGGGTTATCTATGGCAGCCTGAATCTCTTTTTGGGAAGGGTTATAATTTTTATTAAGGCCTGAAATAAACAGCGCGTTTTTAGCTTCATCATATTCAATTGATCTGATCTGGTAGCCTTTGTATGTATATTTTTTTACAAACCTTCCGTTTTTATCAAAAAAATAAATGGCGTCTGTATCACGGTCAAAAACAATAAAATAATCTTTTGTAACGATCAGCCTGTATATCCTGCCAAAAAGACTTTCCTTCGTTGTTTCAAGAGGAATGTATTTTACTTCGCTAAAAAGCTTTGACTGCGGCATACCGGTGGCATACGTGGGCTCAAAATATAATTTTTGAGGCTGGCCAATGGCACAAAGCGTCGTTAATAAACCTATAATTACAGTTGCAAATCTCTTCATACAATTTTAAAATGGCCTCCCAATGTAATAATCCGGATTGTATAAAGGCTTAGACGCCATTGGTGCGCACGTCCTGCGCAAAAATTAATTTTTATTTATTAAGGTAGAAGCAGTTGCGGAATTTATTTACTGTTTGCAGGTATTACAAACATTTGTTTAAAGGGTAGTAGATAAGTTAAGCAACCAGCTTCACCATGATCCTGATGCTCCAGATCACTACCAATATGCCCACGCCAATAAGCGCTGCTTTTCGGTTCAGCCTGCCAACAAGCCTTGCAGCAATTGGCGCAGCCAGCAATCCGCCAATGATAAGGCCCAAAATGGTTTGCCAGTGCGAGATGCCCAGCAGTACAAAAAACGTGAGCGCGCTGGAGAAGGTTACAAAAAACTCAGTCAGGCTTACCGTGCCAATTACAAAGCGTGGTGTGCGCCCTTTGCCAATAAGGGTTGTAGTAACAATGGGGCCCCAGCCGCCGCCGCCAAAGCTGTCAAAAAAGCCACCGGCGCCGGCCAGCAGGCCATAACGGTTGAATTTCTTTTTAGGAATTGTTTTTTTAAGCGCGTTCACAAGTATTTTAATACCTAAGAACATGGTATAAAAAGCCAGCAGGCCTCTTGCCAGCGTGCTGTACCGTTCTCCAATGTAGTATAAAAGTATGGCGCCCAAAATAGCGCCGATAACGCCTGGCACGATCAGCGCTTTCAGCAGTTTTTTATTTACATTTCCAAACCTGTAATGGCTGTAGCCAGAAGCGCCGCTGGCAAACATTTCGGCGGTATGCACACTGCCGCTGATGGCAGCGGGGCTTATACCGGCAGAAAGTAAAACCGCCGTGCTGGTAACGCCGTAGCCCATGCCCAGCGCCCCATCAACAAGCTGCGCCAGAAAACCCGCGGCCAGCATGATGAGAAAAGTTTTATCAAAAGAAGAAAACGCTTCTCGAAAGCCTTCTTTAATGGCATCGTAAGGCAGGTAGTCGAAAATGAAATGGCCGATGAGCATAATGGCAAAAAACATCAGCACCCTGGTGGCCAGCTTTCTGTAAGACACTGCTTTGGCCTTACCCTCTTTTTCTACCAGCACCTGTGTAAGATTGTTCAGCTTGTGCACCTTCTGCTCAAAATCGCCTTTTAGCTGGTCTCTTATAATATGCATGTTGTGAAGCGCCTCATCAATTTCGGCGGGTATCACTTCATTAAAAGTTTCGCGCAGGCGTTTGGCCACGGTAGGCGATTTGCCGTTGGTTGAAATGGCAATTTTGAGATTGCCTTTTTTTACTACGGAGCCTAAATAAAAATCGCACAGTTCGGGCTTATCAGCAATATTTACAAGCTTGTTTTTCTGATGGGCATCCTGGCGTATCTGTTCTGCTACTTTAATATCATTTACCGCGGCAATCACCAGGTCGGCACCGTCAAAGTCTTCTATTGCATAAGCTCTTTCCAATAAGGCAAGGTTTGTATTTTCATTTGCAAGCTGCCTTACTTCGGCAATAATTTCTTTACCAACAAGCTTTATCTGGGTTTTGGGAGAATTGCTTAGCACGGCGTGCAGCTTTTCCAAAGCCACTTTACCGCCGCCTATGATCAGCAGGTTGAGCTGTTCCAGTTTTAAAAAAACCGGGAACAACAAGTTCGAGCTTTTCTCAATATCGTTTGGCAACTCTTTGCTCATACAAATTACTGGTTCCTAAAAATTTCTTCCACTGAATTTTTGTGTGAGAATTTATCCTTAGCAACCACCTCGCTTTTATTGTACACCAGCGAACCTGCAGGAACGCTGAATGTAACCCATGCGTTGCCGCCAATCACACTGTCCTGTCCAATAACGGTTTCGCCGCCTAAAATGGTGGCGCCGCTGTAAATAATTACATTGTCTTCAATGGTGGGGTGGCGCTTACCTTCTTTTTTATTTTTTGCAGAGTTTAATGCGCCAATGGTCACACTTTGATAAAGCTTTACATTTTTACCAATCACGGCAGTTTCGCCAATAACCACACCGGTACCATGATCAATAAAAAAAGACTCGCTGATGCCGGCGCCGGGATGAATGTCAATGCCCGTTTGGCTGTGGGCATGCTCGGTAAACGGCCTGGCAAGCGTTTTAATATTTTTTTTCCATAAAATATTGGAGATGCGATAAACGGCAATTGCATAAAAGCCGGGATAGGTTTGGTACACTTCTTCAATGCTTAGTGCCGCGGGATCGTTGCTGATAAAAGCCTGCGCATCTTTTAATAAAATGTTATACACGCCGGGGAGCTCATCAAAAAATACTTCTGCTAATTTTTGAGATGCTGCTCCATCGTCAACCACATCGTATATCAAGGTTGCAAGGTGGCTTTTAAAAGATACCCATCCTTTTTCTATATCACTTTGCTTTTTATTTACGCCCGTTTTAGGAATAAACAGAAATTCAAACAGGCCGTTAATGAATTCCTTAGCCTGTTGCTTATCAGGCAGGCTGCTGCCGGGCTGGTTGTTGTTCTCAAACAGTTGTTGTAAAAAATTTATGCTCATGGAAATGATTTTACATAATTCATTAAGCTATCCATTTACGAAAACTAAAATCCCCAAAAGTTTCGCCAACATTTTTTTCAGCAGCGTACACACCAAACAATTCATCAAGCGTGGTTAAGATCTCTTCTTCGTTCAGGTTGTCTTTATATTTTGTGTTCAGCCTCAGCCCCAGCCTGTCGCCGCCAATGTGCAGGTTATACCTGCCCAGGGCTGTGCCCACAAATCCTATCTCGGCATTTGGCGAACGGCCGCAGCCATTGGGGCAGCCGGTCATGCGTAGAATAATATCGTCATTTAGCAACCCGTGCTTTGCAAGCAGGGGCTCTATGCGGCTGATGAGCGTTGGCAAATACCTTTGTGCTTCTGCAAGCGCAAGCGGGCAGGTGTTGAGCGCCACGCATGCTATGGCATTTTTTCTCATAGCACCGGCATGTTCCGTATGGGCAATGATGCCATATTGCTGCAATATCTGCTCCACCTCTGCTTTATCTTTTTCAGCAATATCTGCCACGATCACGTTTTGGTTTGCCGTAAACCTGAAGTTGGCTTTACCGCTTTCGGCCACTTTATACAAACCAGATTTTAAGGGAAGGGCCTCTTCGTCAAGCACGCGGCCATTTTCGATAAACACGGTATAGTGCCAGTTGCCTTTGTAATCTTTTACCCAGCCATACCTGTCCTGCCTTTGTGTAAATGAATAAGGCCTCACCGGTTCAAGCTTAAAGCCGCAGCGTTTTTCCACCTCTTCACGGTAGTGATCCACACCCAGCCTGTCAATGGTATACTTCAGCCTCGCCTGCTTCCTGTCGGAGCGGTTGCCAAAATCGCGCTGCACGGTAATGATCTCGTAAACAGCTTTTAAAATCTTTTCTTCATCGTTGGGCACAAAGCCGAATAATGTGGCCAGCCTGGCATAAGTATTATCATTGCCATGGGTGGTACCCAGGCCGCCGCCGGCGCCAATATTAAAGCCCAGCAACTGATCATTTTCAACAATGGCAACCAGCGCCACATCATTGATCAAAACATCCACATCATTATTAGGCGGCAACGCAATGCCTACTTTTAACTTGCGTGGTAAATACCTGTCTTTATACAAAGGGTCGTCTTCGGTTTTTTCTACCAGCTTTTCATTGTCCAGCCATATCTCGTACCAGGCGCGTGTTTTAGGCTTTGCCATCTCGCTGATCTTTGCGGCATAGCGGAATACTTCTTCATGCACGGGAGACTCGCCGGGGTTTGAAGTACAGCAAACATTACGGTTCACATCGCCACAGGTGGCAATGCTGTCAAGCCCCACGGTATTGAAAGAATGCATGGTAGGCTTGATGTGAGATTTCAAAATTCCGTGCAACTGGATGGTTTGGCGTGTGGTGATCTTTATAACGCCGGTTGAGTGCTCGCCTGCCACGTGGTGCAACGCCATATATTGGTCGGGTTTTAAAAAACCCCCGGGCAGCCTTAGCCTGCACATAAACGAATAAAGCCATTCCAGCTTTTTCGCGCTGCGCTCTTCACGGCGGTCACGGTCATCCTGCTGGTACATTCCATGAAATTTTACCAGCGACTGATCGTCTTCACGAATGGCGCCCGTAAAATTATCTAACAGGCTTTCCTTTAATGTGCCGCGCAGGCCGTTGCTTGCGGCTTTGATCTTTTCTACACCTGATAAAGTTTTATCGCTCATTTACCTTAGTTATTATTTATTCATATTACTAATGTTTTCTAATGTATGCATTAGTACACATCTTTCTCATATCTTCCTTCATCACCCAGCTTTTTTAAAAAAGCCTTTGCTTCTTCCTCTGTTTTATTGCCATGCTCTTTAAATATCTCAATCAAAGTGGCTTCCACATCTTTACTCATAGGATCGCGTTTACCACTCACATAAAAGTATGCCCCGTTGTTCAGCCAGTCATACAGCTCGGCGCCACGCTCCTGCATTTTGTGCTGCACGTATATTTTTTCCGGCTGATCGCGTGAGAATGCTACATCCAGGTTGGTGAGCACGCCTGTTTGCAAATAATTCTGTATTTCTGTCTGGTATAAAAAATCGGTTACAAAATACTGCTCGCCAAAGAAAAGCCAGTTTCTGCCTGATGCGCCTATGGCATCTCTTTCGGCAATAAACGACCTGAATGGTGCTATACCAGTGCCCGGCCCCACCATGATCACGTCTTTGCTTTCATCCGGCAGCTTAAAGTGTTTGGATTTTTGGATAAAAAATTCTACCTGTTCATCTGCCAACAGGTTTGCCAAAAATTTACTACCCACGCCGGTTCTTCTTTCTTCTTCCACCATAAATTTATCCTTCACTACCGTAATGTGTACCTCATCATTACCATGCGCGGCTGGCGATGATGAAATTGAATACAGGCGTGGCGCCTGTATAGACATGATTTTGATTACTTCTTCAAACTGGTTTTTATCTTTTAAAGGATATTTTCTTAAAAGATCGTACAAGCTTAAACGTGTTTCAGGCAGTTCCTGCCCCGTTATTACGCCGTATTGTTTAATGGTTGATTTTAAAAGGTAAGAAATATTAAGCCGCTGCCCCAGCAGCTCTTCTACCGTGGCTTTTGCTTTGGGATGCTCTATTTCTTTTTTTATGTCAATGCCGGTAAGCTCAACAATCCTGTCAACAATCTCGCGTTTGTTATGCGGGATCACGCCCAGCACATCGCCCGGCAGATAATCTATGGGCTCATCGCAACTGATCTCAATATGATAGGTTTCTTTATTGCTGCCAATGTCATTCAAATTGACGCTGCTGATCACCGTGCCTTTGTAAAATTTTTTTCCGGCAGGTTTTGCTGGCGGCGCATTTTGAGGCACTGCTGCCGCCTGCACTGGCGTGGTATGCTGTAATGATGCGATCACATTATCAATCCAATGCAGCGCATCGGCTTCGTACTCTACATCGCATTTTTTTAATGGCAGCGCGCGGTGTGCGCCCAGCGCTTCCAGCCTGGCGTCCACGTCTTCACCGGTTTTACAAAACTGCGCGTAAGATGAATCGCCCAGTGCCAATACGCCAAATTTCATTTTTTTCAGATCGGGCTGGTTTTGCATAATGTAATCGCAAAACTTTTGCGCCAGCAGCGGCGGATCGCCTTCGCCCTGTGTGCTGATGACCACGAAAAAATTTTCTTCTTTGGTAAGGTCTGACACGCGGTACTGATCAAGACCCGCGAGCTTTACTGCCACACCTTTCTTTTTAGCAATGCCGGCCAGTTGTATGGCCAGCGATTTGGAGTTGCCTGTTTCAGTGCCGTATACCAGTGTGATTTTTTTGGGCGTTGATGTCGCGCCGTTTGCAGCCGCGCCATTAGTGCCCGGTTGTGAAATACCCGCGCGCCCGGCAATATAGCCGTTCAGCCAGGTCAACTCTTCACGCGTTAGTGTACCGGTTAAATCATTCAGTTGTTTCAGTTTTTCTTCAGACAACATTTTTTACAGAATTAGAAATTTCATACATATTACTGGTTGCGGCTACTGACGTAAAATATTGTTCTGCGGCGCCATCGTTTGCCAGCCATTTGAATTGCTTATGAAGGGCCACCACTTTTCCTATGATCACCAATGAAGGAGAAATGAATTGCCTGTCCCTGAAGGTGTTTTCAAACTCATAAATATTGGTGGTATGAATTTTTTGAAAGCAGGTGGTTGCCTGCTCAGCTACGGCCAGTTGCACATCTGCAGCAATGCCATACGTGGTTAATTTTTTTACCACATCGCCAATGGTGGCTGCCGACATATAAAACACCAGCGTGTCGTTTGTTTTTGCCAGCTCCTGCCAGTACGCTTCCGTAACCACATCAGACTTATAGTAAGTTAAAAACCTTACGGCAGTGGCGTAACCACGCGCTGTTAAAGGAATTCCCGCGTAAGCGGCTGCGCCTAACGCTGATGTTACGCCGGGAATAATTTCATAAGCAATATTGTTTTCAGCCAATACCTTTAACTCATCCAATATATTTGAGAAGATGGAAACATCGCCACCTTTTAAACGCACCACGATTTTGCCCTGCTGCGCATATTGTACAATTAAACTGTTGATCTTTTCCTGCGGCGTGGATACTTTTTTACTGCACTCTTTTCCTACATACACAATCTCGGCCATTGCCGGCACATACCGGTGCAATATTACATCGCTGACAAGGCGGTCGGTTAATACCACATCGGCGCTGCGCAAAGCATCGGCCGCTTTTACGGTAATCAGATCAGGATCTCCGGGGCCCGCGGCGGTAAGATAAACTTTGCCCTGCTTATCATCAGAGCGCCTGAGCGCTTTTGAATGCGGTAAGATCATTATTAATAATTATTTATAAACCTTGCAGGCCTGTTAAAATTTTAGTTTATAAAAACTCATGAAAGCAACACCGCGGCTACGGTGCTGTTACTTGTTTCGTCAATGAGGATAGCGCTGCCGGTACCGTCTAATGTTTCAAACGGATCGTAAACCAAAGGTGCGGCAGTTTTGAGTTTGGCTTTTACCACTTCGTTGAGTTTTACGGTATCAGCTACTTCCACCCGCTCTAAAGAATTTACATCAAGCCTGTATTCAATTTCGCGCACAATGGCTTTTACCAGGCGGCTCTTGTGTTGTATATAATATTTATTGCCCTGTTGCAAAGGCTTGTTATCAAGCCAGCACAACAGTACTTCTATTTCATTCTCCACTTTTGGCAGGTTATCAATACGCACAAATGTATCGCCTCTTACTATGTCTATATCATCAGCAATATGAAGCACAACCGCCTGTGGAGCAAAAGCTTCTTCCTGCTCTTCGCCGGCTATTTCAATTTTGGTAATCGTAGTTTCTATGCCAACAGGAAGAATTTTTATCCTGTCGCCTTTTTTGTAAATACCGCTAATAATCTCGCCGGCATAGCCGCGGTAATCGTGCAGCTCCTGCGTTTGCGGGCGTATTACATATTGTACCTGAAAACGCGGGTCGGTGTGGTTGATGTCTTCGCTCACTTCCACTTCTTCCAAAAACTGCAACAACGGCAAACCGTTGTACCACGGCATTTTTGCGCTTTTGTCTACAATATTATCACCGTGAAGCGCCGCGATGGGCACGTAGGTTACGTTTTGCAGGTTTAACTGCTGCGCTACTTTATCGTAATCGGTTTTTATTTCATTAAAGCGTTCTTCGCTGTAATCAGCCAGATCCATTTTATTAATGGCCACCACCACGTGTTTGATGCGTAATAAAGAGGCAATGATTGAGTGGCGGCGCGTTTGTTCAATAACGCCCAGCCTGGCATCAATTAAAATGATAATGAGGTTGGAATTGGAAGCGCCGGTGATCATGTTGCGCGTGTATTGCACATGGCCCGGAGCGTCAGCAATAATAAATTTTCTTTTAGGTGTGCTGAAGTAACGGTAAGCCACGTCAATGGTAATGCCCTGCTCGCGCTCGGCGCGCAGCCCGTCCGTCAGCAATGCCAGGTCTATGCCATCAGCATTTTTATTTTTAGACTGTTTTTCCAGAGCTTCCAGCTGATCCTGCAAAATGCTTTTACTGTCAAACAGCAAACGCCCGATGAGCGTGCTTTTTCCATCATCTACGCTGCCAGCGGTTATAAATCTTAAAATGTCCATATTTTAGTTGATAAGTTGATAAGTTCACACGTTAACTTGTTATTAGTAGCAAGCCTATCAATGATCTTTTATTTTTTTATTGAGAAATAGAATGTACCCATTTAATAACATTTCTACCTCAGTAATTTTTCTTCTGAAATATTTTAATTTATCATCATCAATAATTGACTCATCAAAAGCATCAATCAGGTGATTTAAAGTCTCACTTAATGAACCTCTGGCTATGATGCAAAATCGAAGTTTATCTGGCCAGCTATTCCTTCCGTGACCTTCAGCAATTTGTGCTCCTACAGATCTTGAACTTCTTTTTAGCTGATCAATTATTCTATACTTTTCTCCTTCAGGAAAGTTTTTTACAAGCTCAATAATTTCATTTTTTAGTTCTCTTGCTTTTTTCCAAACTTCTAAATCTTCAAAACTTTGATATGGCATTTTTATAAGTTTATAAGTAAAAATATATTTATTTACTTTCCTATAACTCCATAAACCATGTTAACTTTTCAACTTTTCAACTTGTTAACTTTTTCCACCCCTCAACTAAAAATACCCTCCCTTCTTCCTGTCTTCCATGGCGGCTTCTGTTACCTTATCATCAATGCGTGTTTCGCCGCGCTCTGAAATACGGGTAGCGATGATCTCATTCACCACTTCATCCAGAGTCGTTGCATTAGAGGCCACCGCGGCAGTACAAGTCATATCTCCTACTGTGCGGTAGCGTACTTTCTTTTTTACGATCACATCGTTTTCATCAATCGTGATAAAATCTGATACTGCAATAAGCTGGCCTTCGTGCTCAATTACTTCCCGCTCGTGCGAAAAGTAAATGGAAGGCAGCGGAATGTTTTCTTTTTTTATGTAATTCCATACGTCCAGCTCTGTCCAGTTGCTAATGGGAAACACACGCACATTTTCGCCTTTGTGAATGCGGCCATTGTAAATATTCCAAAGTTCGGGGCGTTGCAACCTGGGCTCCCACTGGCCAAATTCATCGCGCACGGAAAAGATCCTTTCTTTGGCCCGTGCTTTTTCTTCATCGCGGCGGGCGCCGCCAATGCAGGCATCAAACTGAAACTCTTCGATGGTATCCAGCAGCGTGTGCGTTTGCAGCCAGTTGCGGCTGGCAAATTTTCCCTTAGGCTCGGTAAGCTTTCTTTCGCGGATGGTATCTTCCACTTTTCTCACAATCAATTTGGCACCTAATTCTTTTGCAAGATTATCGCGGTACGCCAGTGCTTCCGGAAAATTATGGCCGGTATCAATATGCACCAGCGGGAAAGGAATTTTGCCGGGAGCAAATGCTTTTTTTGCAAGCTGCACCAGCGTGATAGAATCTTTACCCCCGCTGAACAACAGCGCAGGCTTTTCAAACTGAGCAGCCACCTCGCGCACGATGTAAATGCCTTCGGCTTCCAGTTGTTCTAAGTAATTTAAATGTTTGTTCATTCGTGTGAACTTTGCGTCGCTTATGTTATCTTTTTTAATAAAAAATTACCGTAACCAATTGCCTGAAACCTACTGACATAAAAAGTAAAAGCAGTATGATCGCAGCCGGTTACCGTAAACTACCTGGCTGCGTGCAGGCCACACTCTTTGTGTGAAACCTCCCACCACCAGCGGCCGGCACGGGGGTCTTCGCCAGGCCCGATAGCACGGGTGCAGGGTGCGCATCCAATGCTGATGTAACCCTTATCGTGCAAAGGGTTGTAAGGTACGTTATTTTGTTTGATGTAATCGAGCATTTGCTCATAAGACCAGTGTATCAGCGGGTTGAACTTATATAATTGATGACCTTCGTCCCATTCAAGTATCTTCATATCATGCCTGTTGGCTGATTGTTCGCCACGCAAACCCGTGATCCATATTTTTGCGCCCTGAAGCGCCCTGTTTAGTGGTTTTACCTTACGGATGAAGCAGCAATGCCTGCGGTTTTCAATTGACTCATAAAAACCATTAATGCCCTGGCTGTTTACAAACTGCTCCACATCTGTGGCATCGGGAAAATATACCTGGATGTTGGTTTTGTAACGGGCATTGGTTTTTTCGAGCAGATCGTAATGCTCGTAAAAAAGCCTGCCGGTATCTAACGTAAATATTTTTACCGGCAGGTTGTTTTTTAAAATAGCATCTGTAAGCAACTGGTCTTCCTGGCCCAGAGAAGTGGAAAAAACCGTTTCGTAAGGAAAACGGTTTGCCACAATGCTTAAAGCGTCAACGAGTGACGCTTGTTCTATTTCGTGTATTTGTTCGTCTGTAAACATGTCCTCATCTCAGGCTCGGCCTGCATTCTTTATAAATTCGGTTGCGGTGTATAACGCAGGTAAGGTTTTACTTCTTTTAAACCTTTAGGGAATTTTTTGATTGCATCTTCTGTGCTAACAGCAGGCACCACGATCACGTCTTCACCGGTTTTCCAGTCTGCAGGAGTAGCCACGCTGTGGTAGGCAGTTAATTGCAGGGAATCCAGCACGCGCAGTATTTCATGAAAATTTCTGCCGGTTGAGGCCGGGTAAGTAATGATGAGTTTGATCTTTTTATCGGGCCCGATGATGAAAAGCGAACGCACGGTTACTTTTTCTGAAGCATTCGGGTGGATCATATCATAAAGCTCTGCAATTTTCCTGTCTGCATCAGCAAGAATAGGAAAATCTACCGTACAATTTTGAGTTTCATCAATATCGCCTCTCCAGCCAAAGTGGCTGTCAAGCGGGTCTACACTTACTGCCAGCACTTTCGTATTACGCTTTGCAAACTCTTCTTTTAACTGCGCCGTGCGGCCAAGCTCGGTAGTACATACGGGAGTATAGTCAGCAGGGTGGGAGAACAGGATTCCCCAGCTATCACCTAAATACTCGTGAAAATTAATTTCACCTTCGGTGGATTGCGCGGTAAAATCGGGCGCAATATCTCCTAATCTTAATGACATAATCTTATTTTTTTAAAAGTTAAAGACTGCAAATATATGTGGTTGAGATTATTCTACCAACTTGGTGGACTATTTATTAACAATGATTTTTGTTGTTGTAACAGCTGCAGGGCTGTGGTTTCAGGCTTTTACTGTAACGCTCCAAACCGTAATCCCATGTGAAAATCCATTTGTTTGCTTTGGCCTGCGGCCAGCGTAAATAAGCTGCCGGAACCTATAAAGAAGGGGCCGGCGCGCAATGAAAGGCCGGCATTAAAATGGGTTAAAGGATTGTAATTTAATGGCAGGTAAACGCCAAAGGTTTTGTTTTCGAAGCGTGGCGTAAGTGTTATATTGCCGGTGTAATATGGGTTTTGAATTTTATTTTTAGCGCTCAGCCCTACCTGAACGGCCAGGTTGGTGTATATATTTTCAGAAATGTGATAATCGGCGTCAGCCAAAAGGGTTGCAGGCAATGCTATTCTGTTATTGCTGCCTGCATTTTTGGTAAACCGTGTATCGGCATCCAGAATTTGTTTGACTTCGTTGATGTTTTTATCGCTGAACTGTTCCAGGTATAGCTTATCACCCGCCGGTATGCGCATTGTGTAATCAGAATAATACTGGGGATCATTTTTGTAGGTAATGCCGCCTACATCAAGTATTGACAGCCCCAGCTTTAGTTTGTAACCATTTTCAGCGCCGGTGCTGTTATTGCCCTGTGGCCTGAACTCGTAAATAAAACCAAGGTCTCCGCCAAAACCTGAACCTGTTGACCGCAGCAGTTCATTAAACTTCAAATTTTCAAAATCCACGGCTGAGGAGGTGGCAATGGAGCCTGTTGCATCTGTAATATAAGTACCGCCTGCATCTCTGTCCAGTGTTGCTTGCAGGCTGTTAATGTTTACATATACGCTGCCGGTTCCCCTTAAATATTTGAGCGTCAAACCCAATTTAAATGTATGTACAGGATCGCCTGAAAAAACGCGCGCGTAAGAAGCGCCTATTTCAGTCCACGCGTTGATCCTTGTACCCTGGTTATTAGATGAAGCAATGGAATATGGAAAGGTGCTAAAACTTACCTGCTGCCTGATGGAGTTGATCAAACGGCTGTCATAATCAAGCACATTGGCTACGGCCCGTACACGGGTGGTAATGGCTAAAGCGCTTTTTTCATCAACCTGCATCATAGCCGACGGGCCTAAAAAGTTAACATTTGCCAGCGCGTTCAGGCGGTTATTGCCCGTACTTGTATATAGGAGGCTGTCTGCATTTTTTATAATGGAACCGATGCCTTTTAGTGCAAATTTATTATTATTGTTTCCCACACCAGCGTTGATACTAAAGGCGTTCACATCCCATTTAAATCGGTTACCTGCAATGTAAGCAGGATTAAAAAATACACCGTTTACACCCATATGATTGCTGCTGCGGAAACCAGCGTATTGCTGCTGGGCATTTACTGGCGTTGCCAAAAACAGAATGATTGAGTATAGGAAGGCTTTTTTCATTGCTGTACTTTAAAATCAAAATATGATAATGATCATGTACGCATTATAAAAATAATACATTATCATCGCATATGATTATTTGCCAATCTTTTAATTAAGAACTTAACAAATATTGGAAACTTTATAATGACAAAAAAAATTTTTAATTTGCCATCATTTTTTCTGCTAATTTTAAAATATGCGTATTTTCGCTTATATCTTACTGGGAGAATTTCAATAAATAATGGTTTTTTTAATCGTTCTTTAAGTATAACATAAAAACAAACATGTATGAACATTTTATGCCAGTATTTGTATTTAAAACCAGATGACAGTTATTGCCCGTAACTATTTGTCTGCTGAAACTAATTTTTAACCATCTAAACCAATTTTTTAAACTAAACCAATCATTATCATCGGAAAAGCTTTTTTTGAACCCTAAACCATCTTTTCATTAAGAAAAGTTTTTTTGAAATTAAACTTAGACGTTTTTCTTTTTAGAAAAAGCTATTTAAATTTTAAACCCCCTTTAAACCATGCAAAAGAATGTTATCAGCCTTCTTTTGGCCGGCGTTGTAGGCCTTAGCGTATACAGTTGTCAAAAATCTGACATTGTAACTGCTCCAGATTCCGAACCATTAAGCCCTTCTACTATTGTACAGAATGGTAATTCTGAAATACTGGTAGTTTTTAAAGAAGGTACTCAAATCAGCAAAAGATCAGGCATCATTTCCAGAACAGGCGCCCGAATGAAAAGGTCTGTTAGAACCAATGCAATCAGGCCAGGCGGAAGAAGAGGTGAAATTCACGTATTAGAAGTTTCAAAACCCCTTAAACAAACCATAGCAGAGTTACAAAACAATCCGGATGTTGCGATTGTGGAACTAAACCAGATTTATAAGCCCACGCAATTAAACGATACATACTTTGTTGGCGGCTCCATGTGGAATATGTCACAAACCAGCGAATTTGGAACACAGGCAGCGAAACTGTGGGGAAGAAGAGTAACGGGTTCTCCTAATGTGTATGTGGGGGTAATTGACCAGGGAATTGACATCAATCATGAAGATCTGAAAGACAATATAGGGGTAAACCCTTTTGAAATTCCTGACAATGGAATTGATGATGACGGAAATGGCTATGTGGATGATATACACGGTTGGGATTTTAGTAATAATGATAATACGGTGTATGATGCAGGCGGCGACGTTCATGGAACAGCGGTGGCCGGTATCATAGGCGCCAGGGGTGGAAATGGCATTGGCGTGGCTGGTATGAGCTGGAATGTAAAAATTCTTAGCGCCAAATTTATGGGCCCTCACGGAGGCTTTACAACAGATGCTGTAAGAGCTATTGATTACTTTATTGATTTAAAGCAAAAAGGCCTTAATATTGTTGCCCTTAATAATTCCTGGGCAGGTGGTTATTCAGCCATTCTGGAAGCAGCTATCAGAAGAGCGCATGAAGCAGGTATTGTATTTGTAGCGGCAGCAGGCAATTCTGCTTCAAACAACGACGTAACTGATCTGTACCCTGCTAATTATGCCGTACCAAATGTCATCTCGGTTGCATCAATCAATAGCATGGGAGAGCTATCCTACTTCTCAAATTATGGAGCTAACAAAGTACATATTGCTGCCCCTGGAGAAGGCCTTGTGACAACAACACCAGGTAATAATTACAGAAATGCTTCCGGTACCTCGTTTGCAGCACCTCATGTAACGGGCGCAATAGCTTTATATGTTTCACAAATTCCCTATGCAGACGTAACATTTATGAGATATGCAATTTTACAATTGGGTGCCAATTTTACAAATTCTCTTGAGGGTAAAGTGAACAATACCAAAAGACTTAATGTAAGCAGATATGGCTATGTTTTAGGCAATTCTGCACCCTGGTAAAATAGTTAAGATAAAAAGAATCAATGTAGCATCCAAACCCACTCCGATACCCTCTAAACCAAGTGCATTTATATGTATTAAGACCCGCCATTTTTGGTGGGTCTTTCTAATCATAATTACTCTTTTAAATCGCTCACCATTCTATTCTCCAAAATGTTAAGAGTAGCATCACGCACTTCTACCATTACATCATGCAGGGCGCAACTTTTTTCATCACAATTGGTGCACCTGGCGTAAAAATAAAGGCTTACGCAGGGCAGCATAGCAATAGGCCCGTTCACCAGCCGTATTACATTAGCCAGCTTTACAGTTGTAGGGTGTTGCCTGAAAAAATAACCCCCGCCCTTTCCTTTTTTACTATCAAGAATATTGGCTTTTTTTAATTGCAGCAATATGTTTTCTAAAAATTTAATAGGTATTTTTTTTGCAGCAGCAATTTCTGAAATCAGCACCGGACGTTCATCGCCTTTGGAAGCAATATAAGATAGGGCTTTTATGGCATATTGAGATTTTTTTGATAGCATAAGTAGCGTTTGTTAACCCTACGAATTTAATGAACTTTCGGGAGCCTTGTGCATTTCATTGTTTACTACATTTTGAAGTGTCCATTCCAGGTGGCCTTCAAACTCATAGCAACGTACAGGGCAATTTTCTTTACTGCAAATAGGGCATTGAAACTCCCGACAACCATCTGCATGCACAAACAGTTCCATGCTTTCTCCAAACTCATCTCTGCCAAACCTTGCCAGCGCATCTATTTCATCATGCGCCTCTCTTACATTCAAATACCAGGGCACGGTAAGGTGACAATCTACATGCAGCACACTGCCGTATTTAATAACACGCAGGTTATGAAGATCCACCCAGTTCTCCCTGCGGTTACTGCTAAGCTTGCCGATCATTTGTTGCAATATCTTCTCATCAGCCTCATCCATAATACCCGCTACGGACTGCCTTAAAATGGTGTACGACGTATAGATAATAAATAAAGAAAGAATAATGGCCACAGCCGAATCGATCCATACCAGCCGGGTAAAATAAAGCAATGCCAACCCCATAATTACGCCTAAGGTAGAGTAAGTATCTGTCTGCAAATGTTTACCGCTTGCCTGCAAAGCAATGGAGTTGTTCTTTTTGCCTTTAATGACGCAGAATGTGCCGAGGGCATAGTTAAGTGCGGCTGTTACTGCAATTAAAATGATGCCCAGGTCTACCCTTTCAATAGCCACGGGGTTTACCAGTTGCATAATGGCTTTATACAAAATGACTACGCCGGCAATGCCTATCAGCGTGCCTTCAATGGCTGCTGATATAAACTCTGCCTTTCCATGGCCGTAAGGGTGATTGGCATCTCTTGGGCGGGCTGCCACATATAGGCTGTAAAGCCCTATCAGGCTGGCCACTACGTTTACAATGCTTTCCAGCGCATCAGACAATATTGCAACAGAAAATGTATAAGCATATGCCGTGAACTTAACAGCCAGTAACAGCACTGATACGGCTGCCACCCATTTTTGTATGTTGAAATTTTGCTGAGGCGCAGACATGGAATAAAACCAATTAAAGAGATTTCTCGCTTCCGCTCGAAATGACGTTTAAATACAGGCATTGAATGAATATGATGTCAAAGCCTTTGCTAAAAACCCATTATATACTGTTTGCTTTTGTAAAAGCTATGATCTCATCAATGTATCCAAAAGCCATTGCCACTGCCGTATCGGCGGCGCCATAATACACGGCCACTTTATTACCCTGGTTTAATGAAGCACAGGGGAACACCACGTTAGCCACATCACCTGCAAGCTCGTAAGGAGCTGCGGGGGCCAGCAGGTAAGGCTTCGTTCTGTACAGCACTTTTGACGGATCTTTTTCATCAAGAATGGCAGCACCCATGGAATACCTGAAACCGTTACAGGTAGTAATTACGCCATGATAAAACATCAGCCAGCCTTCACTGGTTAAAAAAGGCACCGAACCCGCACCGATCTTGGTGCATTGCCAGGCGCTTTCAGCAAAAGGCGTTACTTTCATTACACAGCGGTGCTCGCCCCAGTATTTCATATCCGGGCTGTAACTGATATAAATATCGCCAAACGGCGTATGGCCGTTATCGCTCGGGCGGCTTAACATGGCGTATTTGCCGTCAAACTTTTGCGGGAACAATACCCCGTTCCTGTTAAACGGCAGAAATGCATTTTCGCACTGAAAAAATTCTTTAAAATCATAAGTATATGCAATACCTATGGTTGGGCCATGATAGCCATTGCACCAGGTTACCCAGTACCGGTCTTCAATCCATACCACGCGTGGGTCGTATTTATATTCTGATTCGATCATTTGGGTATTGCCGGGCTTCATTACAATGGGCTCATGATTGATGTCCCAGTTAATGCCATCTTTACTAAACCCAGCAAAAATGTTCATTTGCACGGCCTTATTATCACAGCGGAAAACGCCTGCAAAACCATCGCCAAAAGGCACAACTGCACTGTTGAAAATACTGTTGGAAGTGGGGATGTGGTACCTGCCTATTACAGGATTATTTGTATAACGCCACATCACGTCGCTGTTGCCTTGGGGCCTATCCTGCCAGGGAATTTGTACATTGCTCATAATTGTAAAGTTGAAGACTACAAATGTACGCGATACGGTTTTGAAAATCATTTAAACAAAAAAGCGGCTGTTTTTTTAAACCAGCCGCTTCTGATCGTTATACACTTCTCGTTATTCAATCCTGTTGTTTTTGATCTCTTCCACCACAGCCGGGTCAAGCAGGGTAGAGGTATCGCCAAAGTTGTTGAAATCTCCTTCTGCTATTTTTCTTAAAATACGCCGCATAATTTTACCGCTGCGTGTTTTGGGCAGGCCCGATACAAACTGTATTTTATCCAGTTTGGCAATCGGCCCGATTTGGTCTGTAATGATCTGGTTGATCTCTTTGCGCAGGTTGGCCTTGTCGCGGCTTTCGCCGGTTTCTTTTAAAATTACAAAGCCGTACAATGCATTTCCTTTAATATCGTGCGGGTAACCTACAATGGCGCTTTCGGCCACGGCGGGATGCTCGTTGATGCTGTCTTCTATTGGGGCCGTACCCAGGTTGTGACCCGAAACAATGATCACATCATCTACGCGGCCGGTTATGCGATAGTATCCTACTTCATCTCTTAGTGCCCCGTCTCCGGTAAAATATTTACCCGGGAATGCTGTAAAATAAGTGTTCTTATAGCGCTCATGATCGCCCCAAATGGTGCGTGCAATGCCGGGCCAGGGAAACCTGATACAAAGATTGCCGTCAACCTGGTTGCCTGTTATTTCGTTGCGCTTTTCATCCATCAACACCGGTTGTACGCCCGGCATGGGCAGTGTGGCATAAGTGGGTTTTGTAGGGGTTACAAAAGGTAAAGGCGATATCATGATCCCGCCGGTTTCGGTTTGCCACCAGGTGTCTACAATGGGACATTTCTTTTTCCCCACATGGTCGTTGTACCAGTGCCAGGCTTCGTCATTAATGGGTTCTCCCACCGAGCCAATTACGCGTAAAGAAGAAAGATCGTGCTTTTCTACCCACTCGCTGCTTTCTTTTGCCAAAGAACGAATGGCGGTGGGCGCGGTGTAAAACTGTGTAACCTTATGTTTTTCCACTACCTGCCAAAACCTGTCCGGTTCGGGGTAGGTGGGAATGCCTTCAAAAATAACCGTGGTGGCGCCGTTTGCCAGCGGGCCGTATAATATGTAGGAGTGCCCGGTGATCCAGCCAATATCTGCCGTACACCAGTAAATATCATTTTCTTTATAATTAAATACGTTCTTAAACGTATAGGCTGTATACACCATATAGCCCGCGCAGGTATGCAGCATGCCTTTGGGCTTACCGGTAGAGCCGGATGTATAAAGAATGAACAACGGGTCTTCCGCATCCATAATGGTAGGAATGTTATCTATTGGCGCGGCATCTACAAGGGGTTGCAGCCACTCGTCGCGGCCTTCTTTCATTTTTATTTCATTATTGGTGCGCTTTACCACTAATACTTTTTCAACCGATGATGATTTGGTCAGCGCATCATCTACAATGCCTTTCAGGTCAAGGACTTTTGTACCGCGGTAACTACCGTCTGAAGTAATGACCAGCTTGCTTCCGCTATCATCAATACGTGTGGCCAGCGCACTGGAAGAAAAACCTGCAAATACCACCGAATGCACAGCGCCCACCCTGGCACACGCCAGCATGGCAATAGGCAATTCAGGGATCATAGGCAGGTAAATGGTTACCCTGTCTCCTTTTTGCACGCCCTGCTCCCGCAGCACATTTGACATTTTGCCCACGCGGTCGTACAACTCCTGGTAGGTTATATTTTGTGCTGCTTCGCCGGGATCATTGGGCTCCCAAATAATGGCTGTTTTATTAGCCCTTTGTGCCAGATGCCTGTCAATGCAATTTTTGGTGATGTTCAACTTTGCATTTAAAAACCACTCAATCTTGGCTTCATGCATATTATAGTTCACTACTTTTTCCCAGCGCTGGTACCATACAAAATTCTCATCGGCTATTTTATCCCAAAACTTTTTGGGGTTTTTAATTGATTTTTTGTACTGTTTAAAATAATCCGGCAAGGATTCAATCACGTAATTCTTCATTCTTAAAATATGTTTTGTTGATGATTACAAATTATGGTGTTGCCTGCTTTCGTTAAACATGGCAAACAGGGGCATTAAAAATATAAAAAACAATTTATTGCCGGTTAAAATACCAAGACTTTCTTATATACCGGCCATGCCGACTGTTTTAAAAAAAGCCTATATTCTATAAGGCAAACGCTTTGTGCAAGAAAGATGTTGGGGTTTAGCTTTTATTCCTGCCGTACTCGCCGGTTAGTGCATAATACCCAAACATAGCCAGGCCGCCCACGATGATTGGCGTTAGCACAAAAAGAATAATGATGCCAAAAACAACATCTTCCTGGTGGCCGCCAAGTTTTGGTATTCCAAATACGAATATGCAGAAATAAGCCGCGGCAGCAGCCATTAGCAGCCATACAATCCCTAATACTTTTTTTACTTGGTCCATGTTTATTTTTTGGTAAAAGCAATGAGGATTTAAAAATAAGCTATTTTGTTTTTTTAGAAAAAAGAATTGCTCCCGCAGCTTACTACTTTACCCTCCTTCCTTTCCATTCATATTTACCAAAGATGCCTAAAAAGCCCGAAATGATAATGTAGGCTATGTGTACCGGCTGGAAAAAGAAAAACCATCTTAAAAGTTTTTGCCGGTTGAAAAAGCGGCTCACACTTACCATAAACGGCAGCTCCACCAGCGTTTTTGCAAACCATAACACAAGCAATGCGTAAAAATATTTGATGCTGAAAAACGACGCTGTTAGCAGCACAAAAAATGATACATTTAAAAAATACACCAGCAGCAGCACCCAAAAAATCCTTTGATCATCATAATACTTTGCTTTGCTGGCCCAGCGTATGCGCTGGTTAAAAAAATCCTTCCACAATGGGGCTGCAAGCGTGTTTACAATGGCCTCCCGGCTTTTTAAATAAGCAATTTTATCAGGGTATTGCTTCCAAATCTTGTGCATCAGCAGCATATCATCGCCACTGGCAATGGCATCAATGCCTTTAAATCCGTTCACTTCATAAAACACCTGTTTTTTGTAAGCCAGGTTGGCGCCGTTGCACATGTTGTGCGCGTTTTTATAAACTGAGGCACCCGTAATGCCCTGCATGCTTATAAAATCCAGCGACTGAAAAATGAACAGCGGCGTATTTTCTTTACCATTTGCCGGCGCAGTAGGCATAAGCCTTACCGGCGCAGCAATGAATACCGGGTCACTCTCTGCAATAAACCCTGCAAAAACCGATAGCCAGCCCGGTGGCGCCACACAATCCGCATCCGTGCAAATGATCCATTCATATTGCGCTGCGGCAATGCCGGTTTCAATGGCTTTCTTTTTATAAGAATTCATTTTTTGCCCCGTCATTCTTATTAAATGAAAATGATCAGTTTCTGCAGTAACGTTTGTAATAACTTCAGCAGTGTCATCGTCTGAATGATCGTCTACCACAATCACCTCAAACCATTCCTTAGGATAAGATTGTTGCCGTAGTGATGTTAGCAGCGCCCCGATGTTCTTTTCTTCATTACGCGCCGGAATGATGACAGAAAACCTGGCGGCTTTTTGATATTGCTGCTTAGGCTTGTAAACAGGCAGCCTTCGCCAGGCCTGGTCATAAAAAATGATCAGCGCTGTATAGCATAAAAACAATATTCCGGTAATGATGAGCAAAGCCATGTGGCACAAAACTAACTTTCTTTTATTCAAATAAATGTAAGCGCATGCATGGCTGGTTGATTACACTCAATTTATTTTACAGTAAATGGTTTTTAGGTAAAATGCGGTTACTTTTAATTTAAAGCAATTGTTTGCAGGCCCGCGCTCATAAAAGATGTGGCCGTTTTTAAATCAACAAAATCATTTACCATGGGTCAAGGTACTATCAAAGGAGCCGAATGGCTGATCAAAGAATCGCAACCAGAAGAAACTTTTATTCCCGAACAGTTTGACGATGAGCAGCAGATGATACGCGATATGTGTAACCAGTTTCTCGACAGTGAAGTAATGCCCATACTTGATCGTATTGACAACCTTGAAGAAGGGTTGATGAAAAGCCTGTTGCAAAAAACCGGTGAGCAGGGTTTATTGTCCACATCTTTTCCTGAAGAATATGGCGGGCTTGGAAAAGATTTTGTTACTTCTACCATTGTAAATGAATACCTGGGCGCCGGCCATTCCTACGCCGTGGCAATAGCCGCGCATACCGGCATTGGCACCCTGCCCATTTTATATTTTGGAACGCCGGAACAAAAACAGAAATACATACCAAAACTGGTAAGCGGCGAGTGGGCCGGCGCTTACGGGCTTACAGAACCTAACGCGGGCAGCGATGCCCTGAGCGCTAAAACAACTGCCAGGCTTAGCGAGGACGGAAAGCATTATTTATTGAATGGCCAAAAAGCCTGGATCACCAATGGCGGCTTTGCCGATGTGTACACCGTGTTTGCCAAAATTGACGGAGATAAATTTACCGCTTTTATTGTAGAGCGCGGAACAGAAGGCTTTTCACAAGGGCCTGAAGAAATGAAAATGGGGATCAAAGGGTCCTCTACCGTACAACTATATTTTCAGGATGCAAAAGTACCTGTGGAAAACGTACTGGGCGAAATTGGTAAAGGCCACCGCATTGCTTTTAATATTTTGAATATTGGCCGTTTAAAACTTTGTGCAGCAGCACTGGGCGGCGCGCGCAGGTCAGCCAATATTTCAATTGAATATGCCAAAACCCGTGAACAATTTAAACAACCTATAGCCAGCTTTGGCGCCGTAAAACACAAACTTGCCGAAATGGCTATTGGTATTTTTGCATGCGAATCAGCGTTATACAGAACCGCAGCCTGGATTGGCGCAAAAGAGCAAGAGCTGGTTGCCGAAGGGAAACCTTTTAACGAAGCCCTGCTGGGTGCTGCCGAAGAATATGCCATTGAATGCGCCATTTTAAAAGTATTTGGCAGCGAACTGCTTGATTTTGTGGTGGATGAAGGCGTACAAATTCATGGCGGTAATGGTTACAGTGCAGAGTACAACATCAGCCGGGCCTACCGCGACAGCCGCATCAACCGCATTTATGAAGGAACCAACGAGATCAACCGGTTGCTGATTTTAGATATGACGCTGAAGCGCGCCATGCAGGGCCGCCTGAACCTGATGGGGCCTGCCATGGATGTGCAAAAAGAACTGATGAGCATTCCGGAGTTTGGCGCAGAAGACGATGCTATGTTTGCCTCAGAAAAAAAACTGGTGGCCGGCTTAAAAAAAGCCATCCTGATGGTTTCCGGCGCAGCCGTACAAAAATTTATGATGAACATTGAACAGGAACAGGAAGTGCTGATGAATATTGCTGATATGGCCATTGCTTTGTTTCATGCCGAAAGCGTGCTGCTGCGTACCATGAAGATTACCGCTATGCGTGGCGAACAAAGCGCATCGCTGTACAATGATATGATGCGCACCTATCTCTATGATGCCGCAGACATGGTGCATAAAAGCGGGAAAGACGCCGTAAATGCTTTTGCCGAAGGTGATGAACAGCGTATGATACTGATGGGCCTGCGACGCTTTACAAAAGCCGAACCGTTTAATACAAAAGAAGCAAGGAGAAGGATTGCAAACAAATTGATTGACACAGGAAGTTATTCTTTTTAATGATAATTGGCGGCTGCAGTCTTTCACTCTCCATCTTTTGTGGGGAAACCATGCCTTTCGTTAAAATTCCATGCCTCCGGTAATTAATACAGATAAGATGTAGCAGAATCCTTAACTTTGGTGGCAATTTTTAAAAAGATGTCAGAAGTTTTAGCGCCTGCATTAACGGCAAAAGATTTTGTAACAGACCAGGAAGTTCGCTGGTGCCCGGGTTGTGGAGATTATTCAATTTTAGCACAGGTACAAAGGGTTATGCCCGGGTTGGGCATACCAAAAGAAAATATTGTATTTATATCTGGCATTGGCTGTAGCAGCCGTTTTCCATATTATATGGAAACTTACGGTATGCACTCTATTCACGGCCGTGCCACAGCCATTGCATCCGGCCTTAAGGCTTCAAGGCCTGAACTAAGTGTGTGGGTAGTAACCGGCGATGGTGACGGCCTGAGCATTGGCGGCAATCATACTATGCATTTGTTAAGGAGGAATTTTGATATTAATATGATGCTGTTCAATAACCAGATCTATGGTCTCACAAAAGGGCAGTATTCTCCCACTTCAGAAAGAGGTAAAATCACCAAATCAAGCCCGTTTGGCAGTATTGATCACTCTTTTAATCCTGCGGCACTTGCGCTGGGGGCTGATGGCACGTTTGTTGCCCGCTCCATGGATCGTGATCCCAAACACCTTCAAGCAATGATTGTGAGGGCGCAGCAACACAAGGGCACTTCTTTTCTCGAAATTTATCAAAACTGTAATATTTTTAATGATGGGGCCTTTGAAATGTTTACCGAAAAAACTACAAAGGCTGATGAAACCCTGTTTTTAGAGCAGGGTAAACCCTTGATATTTGGTAAAGAATTTAATAAAGGCTTGCGCCTTGATGGCTTTCAGCCTCAGGTGGTAACAATAGGCGAAGGTTTTAGTGCAGATGACCTATGGATTCATGATGAAAGTGATATTTACAAAGCGCAAATATTGACGCGTATTTTTGACAACCCTTCCATTGAAGGCCATTTACCACGCCCTTTTGGTGTTTTTTACGAAAACACCAACCGTCCCAGCTACGAAGAAATGATGTCTTTGCAACTTGAAGATGCCAAAGCCCGCAAAACACCAGACCTGAATGCCTTGCTAAGAGGCAAGGAAACCTGGTCAGTTCAGTAAAACAGTGTTCATGGCTTGGAAAAAGTTTATATATTGCGGGTGCGGGCGCTGACTCACACTCGCTTTATTTTTTTACACATGTTTATTCAAATTCATCCTAAAGACCCGCAACCCAGGCTTATAAAGCAGGTGGTTGAATCCTTGAAAGATGGCGGCATAATTGTTTACCCAACCGATACGATTTACGGGCTTGGCTGCGATATTTACAATACAAAAGCTGTAGAAAAGATTTGCCGAATTAAAGGCATAGACCCTAAAAAAGCACAGTTCAGTATTGTATGCAGTGATCTGAGCCACCTAAGCACATTTGCAAAGCAAATTTCAACGGCTACTTTCAGAACACTAAAAGAATACCTGCCCGGGCCTTACACTTTTATATTGCCAGCCAGTAAACAGGTGCCTAAAATTTTGCAGGGCAGAAAAGATACCATTGGTTTGCGCGTGCCCGATAACAAGATCACTATATCACTTATAAAAGAATTAGGCAATCCCATTTTAAGTACATCGTTGCCCGGCAATGATGTGGAAGAATACACCGATCCTGAAATTATTTACAACAATTATAAAAACCTGGTGGATATTGTAGTTGATGGCGGCATTGGCGGCACATCTCCTTCTACAGTTGTGATGTATGACGATGAAGAAGGGTTTACCGTGACTCGTCAGGGCTTGGGAGAATGGGAGTTATAAATTAGTTTCTTAAGGGTTGGCACGCGCGGCCTTAACCGTAGATGTTCATTATTAAAAATTTCAGCAATGAAAAACCTTTTATTATGCACTGCAATAGCCGGCATCGTTCTTTGCTCTTGTAATAATCCACGCTATATCAACTCTCCCTCTGCGTATAACGCATCATTTTTCAGGCAACAGGGCGATATGAAATTTTCAGCCTCGGCCTCAATCAATCCATCAACATTTAACAGGGACTTTACGCCTGATAATGATGATGTTGACAACAGCGTTGGCTTTGATGGCCACGCAGGCTTTGCCCTTTCTGATCATTTTTTGATTGAACTGGGGGGCATGTACCGTACTGAAACAGATCATTTTAATGATGATGATCTTAGCATCAGCAGCACTGCTACACGGATCCATTATAAACGCTCGCTGTTTCATGCAGGCTTAGGCTACTATACCCCTATGGGCGCTACGGGAAAAAACTATTTCAACTTGGTTGTGGATGGCGGGCTTGGCAAAATAAGATCAACTGACGATGCAGATCCCTACAGCGCAGTGCGCCACAGAAATTTCAGCGCCAACCTGTTTAAATTATCTTTAAACCCGGCTTTCAATTTCTTCTTTAACGACGATTTTCGCATGTCGTTTGCACCTCGTTTCGCCCTGCTGCGGTTGGATCAAATAAATACCAACTACACCCTTAACGAAGAGCAAATACTTGGTTACAATACAGCACAAAATGGGTTTATGCCTATATTTGAACCATCGCTGCATTTACAGGCCGGCCCTCGTAACGCCAACTGGCTAAAGTTTGACTTTGGTTTTAATTTTGCCACCAACCCGCTTGTAAGCAACAATACCGATAGCGGCACCCCCGTAGTTACAGAAAGCTATGACCTTTATTCAAGAGGCTTTTTACTGACCTTTGGGCTTTCTTTTTATCCTTTTGAAAAAAGATGACAGGTAATTTTATTGAATTAAAAACTCCCTGAAAGCAATCGAATCTCCATTAAAAACATTAAAATCTACTTTTGAAGTAATACCATCCACATTGCCCCGATCGTTGTGCTGCCACAACACCCAGTTACGGCTGATGCGCGGCCTGTGCTTTTGATAATAGTGAGCAATCCAAAGCGGATACTCATCAAACTCTTCTCCCAGATGTTTTTTATAAAAGTCTACATAAGTATAAATGATGGGCTTTACCCCGTAATGATCTTCCACAACTTTTAACCAAGCCATGGCTTTGGCTTTTAGCATTCCAGGCGAAACGTTTCCTGTAGTTTCAATATCCAGTACCGGTGGCAGGTCTCCCGGCTTTAGCTTTACATTTTTAATAAAAAATCTGGCTTGTTTTACGGCGTCTTTTTTTGGAGAAAAGAAATGGTATACGCCCCGTGTTACTTTATGTTTTTCCGCTTCTCTCCAGTTTTTCCTGAAATAAGGATCCATGAGGCCTTCGCCTTCGGTAGCTTTTATAAACGCGAATCCAATCCTGATGTTTTCAACGTTCATTTTCTTCACCCGGTTCCACCCGATATTTAACTGATAGCGGCTTACGTCAATGCCATGAATGGCGTAGTCGGCAGGTATTTCTATTCCAAATTTTTCGTATTTTACAAAGTTTACCCTGCGGCTCTCGTTCCATCGCAAAAGAAACACGATCAGCATGATTAAAAAAATTACTGATGCCACGCGGTAATAATTATGACGGCTTTTCTTTTTATATTTTCTCTTGGTGGGCATTAATAAAAATTGCCCCAGCTAATACAGGGGCAACAAATATAAACTGCTATAAACAATAAATTTTTTACTGTCGGTTATATTTAACTTTAAAACTGCTTTTACGGTTTTCAATTGTGTCAATCGCTTGTTCTACCGTACTGAGTTTTGTAATTTTAACCAGCCCTGCAGCACCCTCCACGTAATCACGGGCCGAGCTGTAGTAATAATCTACAGGATATTGCACCACCCTTTCTCTTACCGGCGCGTTATGAATAAACTCAAGGTGCTCAGCCATCACGTCAGGCCGTTTTACATCTACCAATACAGGTTCTTTAATTTTCTTCCAGCATTCATGTTTTTTTTGGGCATGAAATAATCCTGTTGATTTTTCAAAACGCTGTAGCATCCACGATTGTTTTTCTGCAGGTTCTGAATGTATGGCCTCTAAAATTTTTTCTGAAGTGAACTGTTTAAACCCTTTTCTTATATCTCCTAATAAAACATGCCGCTGCGCCTGGGCTATAAGGTATAACCGGTTTGTCATCAGGCACCATCCATATACCACCAAGCCTTTGGTATCAATAAAATGATTCAAAGTGTGCACCACTATCTGTTTGTAAACAGGTTTAGTGAACACGTCAACCATGTCCACCGTTTCAAGGGTTAGAAAATAACATCCATGTTCATCTAAGGAAATCACTTTTTGAGCTAACATTTTACTAACATTAAAAGATATCTAATAGCAAAAGTTGTTCCGATTGTGGATTTTGTTTAAAAAAAACATTAAAACAAAATACAATTTGTTGAGTGTCAACCTTGCATAAAATAAAAACTTATATAAATAAAAAGATTTATAAAAATAATGAATAATACTATTGCACTATTCTTAGGCGGGCGTAGTTAAGGAGTATTTTTTTTTCTCCATTGTGTTCAAATTTGATGAAGGCCATGGGGTTATGCGCAGCACCTTCTATCTTCACCACTTCTCCAAAACCAAACTTTTGATGCTCTACTTGTTGACCAACAGTTAATTGAGAAATATCACTGGGCGTAAAGCCTTCCGTGGGCGTGTGCTCCACCACTTTATTCTCTTGCTTTGGGGGTAGGTAAGAGGGTGTGGATTTTTTTCCAGGAGGTGGCCCATATTTTTTTTCAGCATCACCCGCAGCTTTTTTTTGCGAGCTCCAGGCACCACTGCCGCTCATACGGTTAAAAGCAGAAGAACCAAAGCCAAATGAAGATGAGATTTTTGCACCACCGCCTTCAAAAGATCTGTCAAGGTAATTCTCCGGCAATTCATTGATAAAGCGGCTGGGTTCGTTTTGTACGAGGGTTCCAAATTTGTAGCGCGTGTTGGCATAGGAAATCCACAGCTTTTTTTTGGCACGGGTTATTACCACATAAAACAGCCTTCTTTCTTCTTCCAGTTCTTCGCGGGTATTAATGGCCATAGCATTAGGAAAAAGAGATTCCTCAAGTCCTGCGGCAAAAACGCATGAAAATTCCAATCCCTTAGCAGCGTGTATGGTCATAAGTTTTACGGTATCTGCATCAGGATCTTTTTCATCGGCATCAGTAAGCAGTGTTATTTGCTGTAGGTATGCGCCCAGGCTTTTGTCAATTACTTCACCGCTTTCATTATCAGGGCTTTCCACCCACTCTTTTATTGAGTTTAGCAGTTCCTGAATATTTTCGTACCGCTGCAAACCTTCTGTGCTTTTATCATTAAACAGTTCTTTAACCAGCCCCGTTTGTTTGCCCACATGAAAGGCCACATCATAAGCATTTTGTTTTTGAAGCATGCTTTGAAAGCTTTTGATCATGAGCACAAATTCGTTGATCGCTTCAATCGTGCCGCTTCTAAAACCTAATTGGGGGGCGTTGAGTAAAATTTCCCACATGGTTACATCGTGGGTATTGGCCACCAGGATCACCTTATCAAGAGTGGTTTTACCAATTCCCCTAACGGGATAATTAATGATGCGCTTCAGCGCTTCTTCATCGCGGGGATTGATAATCAGACGCAGGTAGGCCACAAGGTCTTTAATTTCTTTACGCTGGTAAAAGCTGATGCCGCCATAAATGGTGTACGGTATAGACATGCGGCGAAGCGCTTCTTCAAAAGCCCGGCTTTGAGCATTGGTACGGTACAAGATGGCAAAATCCTTATTATTATAATGGTTGCGGAGCCTTTGTTCCTGAATGGTATCTGCCACAAATTTACCTTCGTCATTATCCGTCATGGTACGTACAATGCGTATTTTTTCGCCTTCGGCATTTTCTGTAAAAAGCACTTTAGGTATTTGGCCCTTGTTATTGCTGATCACTTCATTGGCAATATTGATGATGCTTTTCGTACTGCGGTAATTCTGCTCCAGTTTTACCACTTTTACATTGTCGTAATCTTTTTGAAACTGTAAGATGTTTTGGATGGTGGCCCCGCGAAAGCTGTAAATGCTTTGTGCGTCATCTCCCACCACGCACACATTTTCATGCATGGCGCCAAGCAGTTTTATAATTTCATACTGCGCCGGGTTGGTATCCTGGTATTCATCAATGAGTATGTATTTAAATTTATGCTGGTACTTGCTTAATGCATCCGGAAAATTTTTCAGCAACTCGTAAAACTTCAGCAGCAGGTCGTCAAAATCCATTGCCCCGTTTTTAAAGCAGCGTTTGCAATAAGCATCAAAAATTTTTGCCAGGGCCGGGCGGTTGCTGCGCATATCTTCCTGCTGAATGTAGTAATCATTGGCATACTCAGCCGGTGTTACCAATGCATTTTTGGCCGAGGAAATACGGTTGTATACAGTGGAAGGCTTGTACAGCTTATCATCAAGCTGCAATTCATTGATCACTGTTTTTACCACGCTTTTGGCATCGTCAGTATCATAAATAGTAAAATTGTTGGGGTAGCCCAGGCGATGCGCTTCTGCCCTTAAAATTCGGGCAAACACGCTGTGAAACGTTCCTATATATAAATTTCTTGCTTCATTATTGCCTAAAATATGCTCCACGCGCTCCTTCATTTCTTTAGCCGCTTTATTGGTAAATGTAAGCGCCAGTATATTAAATGAATCCACGCCGCTTGCCATCAGGTGTGCAATGCGCGTTGTCAATACCTTTGTTTTGCCACTACCCGCACCGGCAATGATCATCAGCGGGCCGTCTATATGTAAAACCGCTTCTGTCTGCCTTTCATTCAGTCCTTTTAAATAATCCTGCATAAGTTTGCAAGGTACGAAAAGCAGCGTGGGATGCGAAAAGATTTGGAAAAAAGCAGCGTGCCAACAGGAACCTGCCTGACAGTCAATTCCTAAATCAGGAAGATATTATTTATAGCAATAAAAAACTTGCAGCGATGCAATGGCCAACAACACATTAAAACATTCTTTTTCTGCAAAAGATCAGCAAAAAAAGCCTTTTTACGTCATGTAAAAATGTACTGCCAAAACATTATACCATTACATTTGCACTTGTGAAAAGAGTTGTCATTACAGGTTTGGGTATTTATTCCTGCATTGGTAAAAACCTGCAGGAAGTAACAGACTCGCTGCGCACCGGCAGGTCGGGTATTGTTTACGATCCTGTGCGTAAAGATTTTGGCTACCGTTCGGCGCTCACCGGCTGGGTTGACCGGCCTTCTTTAAAGGGCTTGTTAGACAGGCGCTCCCGCATCATGCTGGCCGAAGAGGGAGAATATGCTTACATAGCCACGCTTGAGGCATTGCAGCAGGCTGGCATTACTGATGATTATATTGCTGAAATTGAGCCCGGCATTTTATATGGCAACGACAGCTCTGCAAAGGCGGTTATTGAAAGCACCGATCTGATCCGTGAGAAAAAAGATACCATGCTGGTAGGTTCGGCAGCAGTGTTTCAAACACTCAACTCCACCGTAACCATGAACCTGGCCACCATTTTCAAATTGAAAGGCATTAACCTTACGGTAAGCGCGGCCTGCGCCAGCGGGTCACATTCCATAGGCTTGGCCTATATATTAATTAAATCGGGACTGCAGGATTGCATCATTGCCGGCGGCGCACAGGAAATCAATCATTTATCAATGGGCACTTTTGATGCACTGGGCGCTTTTTCAGTTCGGGAAGATGCGCCTGAAAAAGCTTCACGCCCTTTTGATAAAAACCGCGACGGCCTCATTCCCAGCGGTGGCGCAGCCACAGTGGTGCTCGAAAGCCTTGACAGCGCCCAGAAACGTGGCGCAAATATTATTGCTGAAGTGATTGGCTACGGCTTTTCTTCAAACGGTGAGCATATTTCAAACCCAACTGTGGCAGGGCCGGCAAAATCGCTGCGAATGGCGCTCAACGATGCGGACTTGCAACCATCTGCAATAGATTATATTAATGCCCATGCTACCAGCACCCCGGCGGGCGATGCCAGCGAGGCGCAGGCCATTGGCCAGGTATTTGGCAGCGAAGTACCTGTAAGTTCTACCAAATCCATGACGGGGCACGAATGCTGGATGGCCGGCGCCAGCGAAATTGTGTACAGTTGCCTGATGATGCAGCATGGCTTTATGGCGCCTAATATAAATTTTGAAAGCCCCGACGATGATACAGCCGGAATAAATATTATAAAAACTGCAACTGATAAAAATATAGATGTATTTTTGTCCAATTCTTTTGGGTTTGGAGGAACCAACTCTACCCTCATCGTTAAAAAATGGTAATGCACTATGACTAGCATGCAAGAGATAATTCAAATAACCAACTCCTTTCTTGTTGAAGAATTTGAGGCAGAAGAAGCTTTGATCACCCCACAGGCCAACCTTAAAGAGGTTTTAGACCTGGATAGCCTGGATTATATTGACCTTGTGGTAGCGCTTGAAAGCAATTTTCATTTTAAAGTGCAGCCGGGAGATTTTGCACCGCTTGAAACATTTACAGATTTTTACAATTACATCAGGGATCAGATTGCTAAAAAAGAAGCCGCATAAGTTTTAGCCGTTTCTTTGCATCGCCATTATTGGAATTAAATCATCATCCTGCCTGCTTTGAAGGCATTTAAATTTTACACACCATTGGCCTGGACCGGTAAATCAAAAGGAAATAAAACAGGTTACGGCATTTTTATAAGCGTGCTGCGCGGGCTGGGTGTGGCCCCTGCTTATTTACTTTTAATTTTTGTGGCAGGGTATTATTTTCTTTTTAGCTGGAAATCAACACAAGCCATCTGGTATTATTTGCGCCGGAGGCAGCAGTTCCCGTTTTTTAAATCAGTTTTTACGCTTTACAAAAACTATTACTTATTTGGCCAGGCCCTTATTGACCGCATAGTAATGATGGCGGGCATTAAAAATAAATTCACTTTTAATTTTGACGATGAGGTCTATTTTAACGAAATGATTGCGATGGGGAAAGGCGGCCTGCTGCTAAGCGGCCACGTGGGCAACTGGGAAATCGCGGGCCACCTGCTTAAAAAACGATTTACCACACCCATCAATATTGTTATGTATGATAACGAGCACGAGCAACTGAAACAATTTCTTGAAAATGAAACCGGCCGGCGCAATGCTAAAATCATTGTGATCAAAGAAAATCTTTCTCATATTTATGAAAT
Organism: uncultured Niabella sp.; assembly: GCA_934486785.1. Lineage (GTDB taxonomy): Bacteria > Bacteroidota > Bacteroidia > Chitinophagales > Chitinophagaceae > Niabella. The sequence goes on from CAKSQK010000001.1 coordinate 469,342, forward strand.
AACAGACGCGCTGAACAACAACGAATTTGTATGTATGCATGCCGACAGATTTTTGCGGGGCAATAAAACAATTGAAGCCACATTATTAGGTGAAAAGGCCAGCTTTCCCGCAGGGCCGTTTGTACTGGCGAGCAAGCTTGATGTGCCTGTTTCTTTTGTATTTGCCATGAAGCAAAGTCATTACCATTATCATTTTTATGCAAGCCCCGGGGTAGTGTACAGGTCAAAAGAAAATGTAAAGCCACAAGACATCCTGAACGATTTTATTGCTGAAATGGAAGCAAAGCTTCAAAAGTATCCTGCACAATGGTATAATTACTATCAGTTCTGGAAAAATTAACAAATCGTGCCACGCTCATTCATAGAATCCTATAATAATCCACTGAACTTTTCTTACTTTTAGCCCGTTTATGAGCATAGCAAGCAACATATTGCCGCTGATCCCGCAGCGCCCGCCATTTGTAATGGTAGACACACTGGAAACCTGCGATGACAGTGGCGCTTCCTCTACTTTTTTGGTAAAAGCTGATCATATTTTTACCGTAAACGGTGAGTTAAACGAGCCCGCTCTGGTTGAAAATATCGCACAAACGTGCGCGGCTCGCATGGGTTACATTTGCCAGCAGGAAAATAAACCGGCGCCGGTGGGGTTTATCGGTGCGGTACAAAACCTCAGGATTCATTCATTACCAACCGTAGGCGACCAGTTACAAACTACAGTTAACATTAAAAACCAAATTTTTAATGCTACAATTATTGACGGGGAGATCACCTGCAACGAACAAAGCATTGCCACTTGTGAAATGAGAATTTTTATAGCCAATGATTAATTATCTTAAAATTTAATAACATGAAATAGCCATAAACAAAAATTCGCATACAAACCGTGAATGAATATTTGGCGTATTCTCCCCGATAAAATCGGGACAGGCATGTGACCATTAAAAAAAATAAAAAATATACACATGAAACACTTAAAACCAATTTTCATCTTTGCTTTAATTGTACTATCATTCAATTTAAAAGCACAAACTATTCAGGATGTTTTAGCCGATAAAAGCATCCCTGTTACTTTTTATGGTGTTGATTTTACCAAAGCGCTTTTGATCGGCGATTCCAAAGCCAATCCTGATGATATTGTAAACCGACAGTATACAGGCATCAATGACCTCATGATCAAAGAGTCTGATAAATACAATGTGGCAGCAGCTTTTAATAGAGTTGAAGTACCCGCAGTTTTAGAAACCGTGAAAAAAAGAAATGAATCAATCAAACCCGATAAGATATTATCATCAAACACCACAGATTATAACAGGCTTACCGAAAATGATGCAGCCGCTGTGCTTAAAAGTTTTAAAACTGACGGCTCTGCAGGAGTGGGTGTTTTATTTGTGGTGGATGCCATGAATAAAGCGCAGGAAAAAATGTCGGCATGGGTATTGGTGTTTGATAATAAAACAAAAAAGATCATTCTTAACGAAAGGCATGAAGGCAAAGTAGGCATGTCTTTTAGTTTCAGAAACTATTGGGCTGCCGGTTTAAAAAATATTATCCTCAGCCTCAATGCAAAAAACAGAAAAAGAAAGTGAGCCAACTAAGCCATACTGTAGAAGTTTTAATACGTTTTAACGAGGCCGACCCGCTGGGCATTGTGTGGCATGGCCATTACATTCGCTATTTTGAAGACGGCCGCGAGGCATTTGGAAAGCAACATGGCATTGGCTACATGGATTTTTTTAACCACAATATTGTAGTGCCCATTGTACATACTGAGTGTCATTACAAAAAATCTTTAAAGTTTGGCGATAAAGTGCGCGTGGAAGCCACTTATGTTCCCTGCGAAGCGGCAAAAATTATTTTCACATATAATCTTTATAAAGTATCCGACAATTCACTGGTTGCAACAGGTTCAACCACGCAGGTTTTTTTGGATAAGGATTCACAAACTTTAATTTTAAACAACCCTCCTTTTTTTGAAGAGTGGAAACGTAAAATGAGAATGTAGGGCATGAAGGAGGTTTTTGTAATTGCAGATAATATTGTTTCGCCGCTGGGCTACACCACGAAAGAAAATTTCGTTGCATTATGCAATGGCCAGTCAGCGGTTAAACAACATCAGGATACAAAAAAGAGTGACAAACCATTCTTCGCATCTCTTTTTAATGCTAATGCTTTTGATGAGGGCGACTTCACAAAATTTGAACAAATTGTTATCGCCTCCATCAAAGATGCGGTTTCGAAAACCAATATTGATTTAGCCACCGAAAGAACCGCGCTGATTATCTCTTCTACCAAAGGCAATATCAGCCTGCTGGAAGAAAATGATCTAACACCTGAACTAAAAGAGCGCATCAGTCTTTCATCATCAGCACAAAAAATAGCAGCGCATTTTGGTGTTACAACCAAACCGATAATTGTTTCGCACGCCTGCATTTCGGGGCTTGTGGCATTAATTACTGCAAAGCGGTTGATCCAATCTGAAAAATTTGATACCGTGATTGTGGCCGGCGCCGATGTTATTTCAAAATTCATTTTATCCGGCTTTCAATCCTTTCAAGCGGTGAGCGATGAATTGTGCAAACCGTTTGATAAAGACCGCAAGGGCATTAATTTGGGTGAAGCGGCCGCAACGGTTATTTTATCAATTAACAAACCAATAGCGGATGCCATTCAGTTGGCAGGCGGCGCTGTAAGTAACGATGCCAATCATATCTCCGGGCCATCGCGTACTGGCGAAGAATTGTTCCAGGCCATTGATGCCGCTTTGCAGGAATCGGGTATTGATAAAAAAGATATAGGTTTTATTTCAGCGCACGGCACCGCTACGCTTTATAATGATGATATGGAAAGCAAAGCCATAACTTTAGCGGGGTTGCAGCATGTTCCTTTAAACAGCCTGAAAGGGTTTTATGGTCATACACTGGGCGCAGCAGGTTTGTTAGAAACGGTAGTGAGCATACAATCAATGAGAGAAGGAAAAATTATTCCTACAAAAGGGTTTGAAACCCCGGGAACGGCAATGCCTGTAAATGTATGCATCCGCCTGACTGAAAAGTACATAACGGCGTTTTTAAAAACGGCTTCAGGCTTTGGCGGTTGTAATGCATCAGTGATTTTTAAGCTGGCAGATAGTTCATAGTTAATAGTCATGCCCTACCTTACCCAAGTTAAAATATTAACCAGTCTTATAATAAACCATTAAAAAAATATGATTGATTTTTACAAAAAAGACCAAAAAACTGCAATTGATTCAAAACATTTAGCTCAAATTATTGCTCATGGCCCCATTCTTTTTCAGGTGGCCAGGGTTTTAAGAGACAAAGGAATTTTACAGGTGATAGAAGATGCGAGGTCTGCAGGTACTACCCTGCAGGAAATTGTGGAAAAAGTAAACCTTTCAGAATACGCTGTGCGCGTGCTGCTGGAAGCCGGGCTGGGCATGCACCTAATAAAATATACCAGCGAAGAAAAATTTGCCATAACAAAAACCGGGTATTTTATCCTGCACGACCCGCTTACTAACGTGAATATGAATTTTGTAAACGACATTTGCTACAAAGGCATGTTTCACCTGCAAGAAGCGATTGAGACCGGCAAACCCGCCGGCCTGAAAGAACTTGGCGATTGGCCCACCATTTATCACGGCCTAAAAGACCTGCCGCCACAACTGAAAAAAAGCTGGTTTGAGTACGATCACTTTTTTAGCGATATCGCGTTCCCTGAAGTTGTTAAGCAGATTTACAACGAGAACATAAAAAACCTCCTCGACATCGGCGGAAACACCGGCAAATGGGCTTCGGCTTCGGCAACGCATGGAGAAGATATTCATGTAACCATTATGGATCTGCCGGGGCAAACCAAAATGGCCGAACAGCGCATTCTGGAACTGGGCCTTAGTGACAGGGTATCGTTTTACCCTTGCAATGTGCTGGATGAGCATGCAGTATTTCCAAAAAACTTTGATGCTGTATGGATGAGTCAGTTTTTGGATTGTTTTTCCGAAGACGAAATTGTTTCTATCTTAGAGAAGTGTAAACAGTCGGTCAATGACGATGGGTTGGTGTTGATTTTAGAAGCCTTCTGGGATACCCAGCGTTTTGAAACCTCGGCCTTCTGCATTCAGCAGCTATCAATATACTTTACCGCCATTGCAAACGGCAACAGCCAGATGTATGACAGCCGCGTATTTAAAAAATGTATTGACCGCGCCGGTTATGATATTGTGGAGCAAATTGACGGCATTGGACTTAGTCACACACTATTAAAATGTAAAAAAAGAAAACAATAACACACAAAGGCTGAAGCGCCGCCGCGGAACAACTTTAGCAATTATAGCAGAAGGAATATATGAAAATAGCATTTATCGTTTTTGACGGAATTACCTGGCTCGACCTGATTGGTGTATACGATCCCATAACGCGCCTGCGGTCGCTGGGCTATATTCCTGATCTTAGCTGGGACATCTGCTCTTATAAAACCGAAGTAACAGACAACTTCGGCCTTAGAATGTCAGCCACGCGCATAAAACCCAACTTGGCCGAATACGATGCCGTAATCGTTCCGGGAGGGCTTGGCGCCAGGCGCCTGCAGTTTGATAATGATTTTATTGACTGGATCAGAACCTCGCTAAGAGTAAAACACAAAATATCTGTTTGTACCGGCGCTTTAATTTTTGGCGCAGCAGGGTTTTTGGGCCGCAAAAAAGCCACCACCCATTTTTTAGAACTGAGCGCGCTGAAGCCTTATTGTAAAAATGTGGTGAATGAACGCATTGTAGAAGATGGCACCGTCATCACCTCTGGCGGCGTATCTGCTTCTATTGATCTGGGGCTGTACCTTTGTGAAAAGTGGGCAGGCAAAGAGGCCGCGGAAAAAATCAGGGAACGCATAGATTATCAAAAATAAACTCACGCTTATGAAGGATACCTGTTGCATGCAACACAACAACTTTAAATGCGTAGCCATACATTCCTTCCTTTAAAAACATTAAAACCAAAAATATCATGTCAGAAAAAACAGATGTGCTTGTAATTGGGGCCGGGCCTGCTGGAACGGTAGCTGCATCAATCGTAAATAAAGCGGGCTATAAAGTAAAAGTAGTTGAAAAAGTAAAATTTCCACGCTTTGTAATTGGCGAAAGTCTGTTGCCACGCTGCATGGAAGCTTTGGATGAAGCAGGCTTTTTAGATGCCGTGAAAGCCAAAAATTTTCAACAAAAGAACGGGGCAAAATTTGTTCATAAAGGAGCTGTGTGCGATTACTATTTCGCAGACCAGTTTACAAAGGGCTGGGAGTGGACCTGGCAGGTACCACGCGCTGAGTTTGACAAAACACTGGCCGATACACTGGAAAGCCAGGGCGTTCCTATCTCTTACGAAACGGAAGTGACCGCCATACGGTTTAAGGATGACGGCACCTCAATAACAACTGTAAAAAGCGCTGATGGCAGCGAAAAACAAATTGAAGCCCGCTTTATTATTGACGGAAGTGGTTATGGCCGTGTGATACCGCGCTTGTTTGGTATGGACAGGCCTTCAAACTTGCCGCCACGCAAAGCTTTGTTCACACATATTAAAGACCTGAACCGCCAAATGGATAAAGAGCCTGACAGAATCACCATCGTAGTGCACGAGCAGCAGGTATGGGTATGGATCATTCCTTTTTCAAGTGGCATTACCTCTGTGGGTTTTGTTTCAAATCCTGAATTTTTTGAAAAATTTGAAGGAACGCCCGAGGAGCAATTACGTGCGGCCATAGCCACAGAACCCTGGATTGCAGAAAGAATGAAAGGCATGGAATTTATGTTTGAGCCGCGTATACTACAATCCTGGAGCACCACTACAGAAAAATTTTACGGAAACGGCTTTGTGCTTACTGGTAATGTTACAGAATTTTTAGATCCTGTTTTTTCCTCTGGTGTAACGCTGGCAACCGTTTCAAGCCAATTGGCCGGCAACCTTGCAGTGAAGCATTTAAAAGGCGAACAAATTGACTGGGAAAAAGAATATACCGAAGTGATGATGCAGGGTGTAAACACGTTTCGCAGCTATGTAATGGGTTGGTACGATGGCACACTGCATACCATTTTCTTTGCAAAAGACCAGGACCCTGAGATCAAAAAAATGATTTGTTCCGTGCTTGCCGGCTACGTATGGGAGACAGACAATCCCTACGTAAAGAACCACAATGAAATATTGAATAAGACAGCAAGAACGATCACTTTAAGGGATCAAGTTGAATACCTAAATTAATAAAGTTCCAGGCTGCTTTCACTATTCACCATTTTCAGAATAAAAAAAGCTGTCCCCAGAAGTTAGAGACAGCATTGAATACATCGGGCGCGGATTTAAAGATGAAGCGTAACAGATTTTTATCAGATGCACGAAGGCATACATATCACGTCATCGGTTTTAATTCGCGATCAAAAAATATTGCGAAACGGCAAAACCATTTTTGAAAGCAGCTTATCCCCATCTGAATTTCTTCGCGAAGCATACGAAAACGGGCTGAAGATGGATTATCCTAAATTTTATAAAATGGATGCGTTGGGCAAGCTGGGCATCGTTGCTGCTGATGTGTTGCTAAAAGAGTTTAACCCTGGCAAATACAAACCCGAAGAAGCAGGTATTGTTCTGTCAAATAAAAATGCAAGCATTGAAGCAGACATAAACTATTATGAAACAGCTCACAGTTTTCCCAGCCCTGCCTTGTTTGTGTACACCCTGCCCAATATAGTGATTGGTGAAATCAGCATCAGGTACAAATTCAAAGGAGAAAATGCTTTTTTTATAAGCGATGCTTTTGACGCGGAATGGCTGCACTTTTATGTTACCAATCTGTTTGAAGAACAAAGCTTAAAAGCCTGCGTTTGCGGCTGGATAGATAGTGCAAGCGATGTGTACGACGCGTGTTTGTTTTTAGCAGAAAAAAAATCAATGGAAAATGGGCTTAACTTTACGCCCGGAAATTTAAAAGAGTTATACAGTTTGAAAGTTTAAGGGGTGTGCCGTGTAATAAAAATATTGAAACACTGAAATAACCAAAGATGAAGCAACTATACAACCGGTAATAAGTAAAAAAATATGAACGTGTTGGTTATTTTATAAAAACAAAACACACACATGAAACTTTTAAACATTAAACACAATTTATGAATAAGGATGAATTATTGCAGCAACTGAAAGAGCAGATCATCAAACAATTGAAGCTGGAAGGCAAAACGCCTGCCGACATTGGCAACCACGATCCTTTGTTTGTTGAAGGCCTGGGGCTTGATTCAATTGATGCGCTGGAATTGATCGTTTTGTTGCAGCAGGAATATAATATAAAACTGAACAACGCTGAGCAGGGCCAGGAGGTTTTTAGATCAGTAGCTACCATGGCCGATTTTATTTTGGAAAGGCAGGCTGAAAACAAGCAATAAGCTATGATGCAAAACGCTCCTGTTTATATAGCCGGCATTGGCGTTATTTCGGGCATTGGCAATAACGTGGCGCAAAACCTGGCTTCTTTAAAAGCAGGCCGGCCTGGCATGGGCTCCATTCAGCGGCTGCATTCCATTCATACAGGAAAATTGCCAGTAGCCGAAGTAAAGCTGTCCAACGAAGAACTGTGTGATCAGCTTAAAATGTCAGATTACATCAGCCGCACAGCTTTGCTTAGCACGATGGCCGCCAAAGAAGCCATTGAGGATTCAGGCATTGACATCAAACAATTTACGACCGGTTTTATTTCAGCCAACTCTGTTGGCGGTATGGATAAAACTGAACATTTTTTCCAGGAATTTTTGCAGGATACCAATGCGGGCGATTTGCATGAGGTGGTAAACCATGAGTGCGGCGCGGTAACGGAAGTTGCTGCGGACCATTTAGGCATTACAGATTTTGTTACTACGGTCAGCACGGCGTGCTCTTCATCTGCCAACAGTATTTTTTTAGGCGCCCGGCTTATCAGGCAGGGCCTGCTTGATGTGGTGGTGGCCGGCGGCGCTGATTCTCTTACAAAATTTACATTGAACGGTTTTAACACTTTAATGATCCTTGACCAGCAACTGTGCCAGCCTTTTGATGAAAACCGGCGCGGGCTGAACCTGGGCGAAGGTGCGGGCTACCTGGTATTGGTTTCAGAAAAAGTTGCCAAAAGCATGGCTCAAAAACCGGCAGTACAAATTACCGGCTGGTGCAATGCCAATGATGCGCATCATCAAACCGCCTCCTCCCCAGATGGAACGGGCAACCTTTTGGCCATGAAAGGCGCTTTGAAAAAAGCAGGGCTGCAACCCGCTGATATTGATTACATCAACCTGCATGGAACGGGCACCACTAACAATGATATTGCCGAAGGCACTGCTATTAAAACTTTGTTTGAAGGCCGTTATCCGGCCATGAGTTCCACCAAGTCTTTTACGGGCCATACGCTGGGCGCCAGTGGCGGTATAGAAGCTGTTTACTCGGTTCTGGCCATTAAAGAAGGGCTGGTCTTTCCCAACCTGCGTTTTGAAACGCCAATGAAAGAGCTGCCGTTTCAACCCGTAACAGCTTTGCAGCAGGCCAGCCTCAACCACGTGATGAGCAATTCGTTTGGGTTTGGTGGCAATTGCAGTTCGCTGGTGTTTTCAAAAATATAGATAGAAAGTTGCAGGCAGCGCGATTATAAATTTCAATTTTTAACTCACAGCCAATCAATAAAAAAACTTGACGTACATTCTCTCTACATCAGCAGTTTCGCCGCAGGCATCATTTGAGCAAATGCTTACTTCTCCCGCGGCTTATACGGGAGAGCGGCTGGATGCTATTGAGCCGGATTATACAAAATACATTGATCCCAAACTGATCCGCCGCATGAGCCGTATTATAAAAATGGGTATGGCAGCCGCGGTAGAAGCTTTGCAGCAGGCAGGTATTCATCAGCCCGATGCCATCATTACTGGAACGTCTTATGGATGCCTGGCAGATACGGATGCTTTTTTAACCAGGCTGGTGGAATTTAAAGAGGAACTGCTTTCTCCAACAGCTTTTATACAATCTACACACAATACCGTGGCGGCACAAATTGCATTACAACTGGGCTGCCACAATTACAACAATACCTATGTACACCGTGGCGCCTCATTTGAAGCTGCGCTGCTTGATGCCCTTTCGCTGATGGGCGAAGATGAGGCTGATACCGTTTTAGTAGGCGCTGCTGACGAGATCATTGAAAAAAGCCATACAATCATCAGCCGGTTTGGGCAATACAAAACTGATGGCAACAGCAGCCAACTATTCACATCGGGTACACGCGGTACAATGGCCGGAGAGGGCGCTGCATTTTTTGTTTTAAGCAAGGAAAGAACAGAAAACGCCATGGCAAAGCTGGTGGATGTGAAAACATATTATAAAACACAACGCCCACCAGAAGAGCTGATTACCGAATTTTTACAGAAAAATAATGTACAGGATCCCGGCCTGGTGATGCTGGGCAACAACGGAGATGCTAAAACCGATGCGCATTACAATGCGATTGCTCAAAAATTATTTGCAGGCAAAAGGCTTGCAGGCTATAAAAATTATTGCGGAGAATATCCTACTTCCACGGCATTTGCACTATGGATGGCGACGAAAATGATCAGCCATGGAAGCCAGGCAAACCCCGGTGCGGCCCTTAAAAATATTTTGATTTATAATAATTATAAGCTGCAATATCCATCGCTGTATTTATTATCAGCATGCTGAATTTCCGAAATACCAATATTGTGTTTGCTTTGCTGCTGCTGGCATTAGCGACCATACAGTATCGTTATGGATTTGACCTTTCGTGGATTATTGCTTTGATATTGGTGTACACTTTGTTCTTGTTTTACGGAAGTTTCAATGTTCGTTCCAATTTTTATATCAAAACCCATTACGGCAAAAACAAGGGCATTAAGCAAATTGCCATTACGTTTGATGACGGGCCAGCGCGGTTCACCCCGCAAATACTAAATTTATTAAAAGAGCACCAGGCGCCCGCCACATTTTTTTGCATTGGCAAACATATTGCCGCCCACAAGGAGTTGCTGCAACGCATTCACAATGAAGGGCACCTGATTGGTAATCACAGTTACAACCATGGCTTCTGGTTTGACATGTTGCCCTATGCTAAAATGAAAGCAGAACTGCAGCGCACACATGCCCTGGTGCACAAGCTAACGGGAAGAGAAATGGCATGGTTCAGGCCGCCGTATGGCGTAACCAATCCCAGCCTGGCAAAAGCTATAAAAAACATGGGCTATAATGCCATTGGCTGGAACATTCGATCTATGGATACGGTGGTTAAGGACAGCAACGACCTTTTACAAAAAATAAAAAAACGTTTGACGCCAGGCGCGGTGATCTTATTTCATGATACCAGCGCTGCCACAACCGCCATGCTGCCCGCTTTTTTACGTTTTGTTAAAGAACAGCAGTACGATATTGTGCGGCTTGATAAATTGTTAGATTTGCAGGCTTACCGCGCTACCACTGATTAAAAAAGTTATGAACAAATACTTGATCTTATTTTTTCTATTCATTGCAAATACAGCATTTGCACAGTACAAACCAGTACCCGGCAACGATGCGTTCAGGTCGCAATTTACCGCAGCATCATCGGGCATTAATACCATATCGGCAGACTTTACACAGGTAAAAACACTGGCTGTACTTTCAGAAAAATTAACTTCAAAAGGTAAATTTTATTTTAAGAAAGAAAACCAGGTTCGTATGGAGTACACATCTCCTTATCAATACCTTATGGTAATAAATGGCAGCAAGGTTTCTATTAAAGATGGCAGCAAAACAACCACTATGTCTGCCCGATCCAATAAAATGTTCCAGCAGATCAACCAGCTTATGATGGATTGCATGCGCGGTACCGTATTTGAAAATAAAAATTTTTCCGTACGGCTTTTTGAAGATGCCGATACCTACCTTGCAGAGATGACGCCGGTTACTAAGCAAATGGCAGGCTTGTTTAAAAAGGTGAACGTGATCATGAATAAAAACAGTTTTATTGTAAGCCGTGTACAAATGTTTGAACCATCTGGCGACTATACATCTATGAACTACAGCAACCAAAAATTAAATGCCAGCCTGCCAGATGCCTTGTTTACCATTAAATAATCATTACAGGCGCAAAGCCGCATCCACATTGGCTTTGCTAATACTGGCTTTCTCTTTTTATTTCTCTTCCTGCGCGCCTAAGGCTTATCAACAGTTGGCCCGGGCTGAAGGCAATGCAGCGTGTGTGTACCAATTTCAGCCCCGGTTTAAAAGAGTTTTGTACCGTGCCTCGGTTGATGTAACAGGCAACCACCTGAGCGGTGTTTTATTGATCAAGCAAATGCCAGACAGCGCCACAAGGATTTTGTTTACAAACGATGCCGGCTTTACATTTTTTGATTTTGAATTTTCCCGGTCAGGAACATTTATAGTACATTCGATTGTTGAAAACATGAACAAGGGCGCTGTAAAGCAAACGCTGAAAAAAGATTTTCAGTTGATCCTGTTCAATCAACCGGCCGGTGTATTAAAACCTTACCGCTTTAAAAACCAAAAAGAAGGTGAAATATATTTTGCCTGGCATGAAGGCAAAGACTATTATTACTACGTTACCAATACCGCCTGCACCCGGTTGCTGCGTATGGAACGTGGCAGCAGCTCAAAAAAAGTAGTGGAAGCTTTTTCAGGCGATGTAAAAGATGGTGTGCCCGATAGTATTAAAATTCATCATACAAACTTTAACTTTGACATCAACCTCAAGCGTATTTATGACAATCCTGAATGACAATCTTTACAAAACAGAATCTTTTACAGATGTTGATGGCAAAATTGAAGCAGCCCTTACCATTGATGCCAGCCACGATATTTTTAAAGGCCATTTTCCCGGCCAGCCGGTGCTGCCGGGCGTTTGCATGATACAGATCTTTAAAGAACTGCTTGAAAAAGCTACCGGCCAAAACCTGTTTTTATACCAGGCCGACAGCAGTAAGTTTTTAAGCATGGTTGACCCGCAGGCCACGCCCAATATTACATTCCTTATTGATTACACCACTACTGAAGGTTACATTAAAGCCAACGGCATATTAAAAAGTGAGAGCGCTACTTTTCTTAAGATCAGTAATTGCAGCTTCAGGGTAGAGGTTTAGATGATTTTTTGCAGCACATCAGTTCTTCAGCCCGCCAATTAAATGCGCCACCATATTTTCTTCCATCGCGGCAGCCGTGTGTGTTTTAGCGCTTTTGTGCCAAAACTCAAGCCCCCGTACAGATGATAATATATTCAGCACTACCACGTATGGCATCAGCGGTTTTATTTCTCCGCTGTCAATACCGGTTTGCACAATCGCTTCCATCTTTTTTACATATTGCCGGCGTTCGGTTGTAAACTCCGAAAGGCTTTCGGGTTCCAAATGAATCCATTCGTTTACCATTACCGAGTATTCTTCAAAACGTGTAAGCATCATTTGCGTATGAAAGCGTATCAGCGCTTCAATTTTTTGCAGTGCTGTACCTTCAGATGCTTCAATATCTTCAAGCTGGCTTTTGCAATCACGCGCCACGCCCCATATAATTTCGTTTAGTATCTGCGATTTGGACTGAATGTGGTTGTAAAGGCTTGCCGCTTCAATGCCAATATGCTCTGCAAGGTCGCGCATGGAGCTGCCGGTAAACCCTTTTTCGCGAAACATTTTTGCCGCTGTAGATATGATCAATGCTTTTTTAGCAGACTTTTTCCGTTTTATTGACGAGCTCATTTCTCAAAGCTATGTTTTTTTAATGTAAACCGTGGCACTGATTTGCGCTAAAGCCCCGTATACGTGGCGTTCAAATTTCTGTAAAACGGCTGCACCGGCTTCTTTTAAAACCCTAACTTTGCGCCGATAAAATCAGATTAGTTCAGTAACTCCTTATTATGTCTTTAATTACAGTGGGCACAATGGCGTTCGATGCCATTGAAACACCTTTTGGAAAAGCCAACAAGATCGTTGGTGGTTCAGCTACATATGCAGCTTACGCGGCCAGCTATTTTGTAAAAAAAATCAACCAGATATCAATCATAGGCTACGACTTTCCGCAGGATGAAATGAATGCAATGGCAGCAAGAGGCATTTCAATGGAAGGCGTGGAAAGGGTAAAAAATAAAAAATCTTTTTTCTGGAAGGGCAGGTATCATGAAGACATGAACAGCCGCGATACGCTGGTAACGGATTTAAATGTGCTGGCCGATTTTAACCCGCTGGTTCCACAAAACTACCAGGGCGCCGAATTTGTACTGCTTGGCAACCTGATGCCCAAACTTCAGATAAGCGTAATTGACCAGTTGAAGAAAAAACCCAAACTGGTGGTAATGGATACCATGAACTTTTGGATGGAAACGGCCATGGACGACCTGAAAAAAGTTTTAAAACGTGTTGACCTGCTTTTGGTAAATGATGCCGAAGCCCGGCAGCTTACCCACACGCACTCGCTTGTAAAAGCTTCTAAAAAGATCATGGAAATGGGGCCTAAATACCTCGTTATTAAAAAAGGAGAACACGGCGCCCTGCTGTTTCATAAAAACAAGGTGTTTTTTGCTCCGGCATTCCCGCTGGAAGATGTGTTTGACCCAACCGGCGCAGGCGATACTTTTGCGGGCGGCTTTATCGGTTACCTTGCAAAAACCAACAGCATTAGCTTTGAAAACATGAAAAAAGCGATCATCATGGGTTCTGTAATGGCAAGCTTTTGCGTAGAAAAATTTGGTAACTCAAGGCTGAAAGAATTAACCAGGGCCGACATTAACAAACGCCTGAAGCAGTTTAAAGAACTAACAAACTTTGAAACAACTTTATAAAACACAAAAGCGGCTAAAATGCCGCTTTTTTAATACTTTGAAGGCCTGGCGTTTACCGTTTTTATCACTCCCTTTACCGGTAACATACAACCCTCAACTTTTTTTTACGCTCTTAGGTAAAAATCAGCAAGAAAAATGACAAACAATCAAAAATCTCCTTCCCTGTTATTTTGTATAGTAATGGATGCCATTGGCTACCTGTCGTTTGCAATACCCGGAGTGGGCGAGGTAATTGACCTGGCATGGGCGCCCATTTCTGCCGCCATTTTTGCAAAAACCTTTGGCGGCAAAAAAGGTATGATAGGCGGTATTTTTAACTTTATTGAAGAAGCGCTGCCGGGTATGGACTTTGTGCCATCCTTCACCATCATGTGGTTTATGACCAACAAGCTGAACATTTTTAGCAAAAACAAAACCACCATCATCCCGGTAAAAGGCAGGTAAGCATCTTCCTTCCCGTTTTACAAACAGATTTTTTTAAAACAATTTGATGAGATACTGTTACTTTTTTGGCAGATAAACATCACCACCTTATTTTTGCAGGCATGGCAATAAAGAAACATACAAAGACAACCAAAATACATCCTTAAGGGAGGTTATGGATTTGTATGTGCTAAGCATAAATTTTTAACAGGCCTCCCGCAAACAGGGAGGCTTTTTTAGCTCTATGCGAATTTGCCGGTAAGGCTGAATTTTAGGAGATATTTTATAACACAAAAAAATTAAAAAAAACACAATGAAAGTTGCAGTTGTTGGCGCAACAGGCCTGGTAGGCACTAAAATGTTGCAGGTACTCGCTGAAAGAAATTTTCCTGTTACGGAATTATTACCTGTTGCATCTGAAAAGAGCGTGGGTAAAGAGGTGGAATTCAAAGGCAATAAATATAAGGTTATCGGCATGCAGGATGCAATTGATGCAAAACCTGCCGTTGCTATTTTTTCGGCGGGTGGCAGCACTTCTGCCGAGTGGGCGCCAAAATTTGCAGAAGCCGGCATTACGGTTATAGACAATTCATCAGCCTGGCGCATGGACCCCGCCAAACCATTGGTGGTTCCGGAAATCAATGCTGATGTTTTAACCACAAATGACAAGATCATTGCCAACCCTAATTGCTCTACCACGCAAATGGTGGTGGCGCTGGCGCCTCTGCACAAAGAATATAAAATAAAAAGGATCGTGGTTTCCACGTATCAAAGTGTAACCGGCACGGGTAAAAAAGCGGTTGACCAAATGATGGGCGAAAGAAGCAAAGCAGTGGCAGGCAGGGCTGATGAATATCCAATGGCCTATCAATATCCTATTGACCTGAACGTGATCCCGCAGATAGACGTTTTTACGGATAACGGTTATACCAAAGAAGAAATGAAGATGGTGAATGAAACCAAAAAGATCATGCGCGATGATAACATTAAGGTTACAGCCACCACCGTTCGCATTCCTGTAATGGGCGGCCACAGCGAAAGCGTAAACGTAGAATTTGAAAAAGATTTTGACCTTGCAGAACTAAGAAATCTGCTGGAAGCTTCGCCCGGCGTTGTGGTGGTAGATGATCTTACAAAAGCTCAATACCCCATGCCTAAGGATGCACACGAAAGGGACGAAGTTTTTGTGGGCAGGCTGAGAAGAGATGAATCACAACCCAATACGCTGAACATGTGGATCGTGAGCGATAACCTGCGCAAAGGCGCCGCCACCAATGCTGTTCAGATCGCGGAATACCTTGTGGCCAATAATCTGATCTGAGCTTAATATAATTACAATATTTTCAGAGCAGGCATTCCCTGCTCTTTTTTGTTTGCGCTAACTTTCCTGCCACTCAGCGTAGGAATCTTTTGTTTCAAACAATTTAATTTTTACAGGCCTGATGTTTTGAGGAAGATTTTTTTTAAAGACATTCCTGGCATACAGCAAAATATTTTCAGCCGTTGGCTCAAATTCCCATACCACAAGGTTTTCATGCGCTTCAAGTTCGCGGTGTTCAGCTATATAATCTTTCGACAGCACTATTTTATGATCCAATGCCTCTACAATTTCAAGCCCCGCTTTTTTAATATCCTTAAAGTCAAACAAAAACCCCGGCGCGGGTAAATACGCATCACCGGGCTCATCGCCGGCAATGGTTACATGCAACTCATAAGAGTGCCCGTGAATATTTTTACACTGCCCGTTATACCCATGAATGGCGTGGGCTGTTTCAAAATGAAAAACTTTGGTTAGTTGTATCATTACATGTTCCTTTTAAAAATTGCCTGTAAAGATAGTTGCAAAGCGCTAATGTTTACCTGCGCTTGCTCAAAACTATCGCTTTACAGTGCTAAATGCTTACGCTACAATTCTTCTGCAAAACATGATTTTTATCATTGCCATATTTTTTTATTGCAAAGTACCTTTGTCACTCATTAAAACCGCACATGCAATGCGGATCAGAAAATGAAAAAGATTGAATTACTTTCTCCCGCAGGCTCTTTCGACAGTATGCAGGCCGCTATCAATGCCGGCGCCAATGCCATTTATTTTGGCGTGGAACAATTGAACATGCGTACCGTTTCGTCGAAAACTTTTACCATTAATGATATTGCCGAAGTGGCTGAACGCTGTAAGGCCGCAAATGTAAAAGCATACATAACGCTGAATACCGTTATGTATGATCACGACAGGCAATTGCTGCAAACCATTTTGCAGCAAGTAAAATGCACGGGCATCCATGCAGTTATTGCTTCAGATTTTGCCGTAATTGCACAATGTGCAGCGCTGGGCATACCGGTGCATGTTTCCACGCAGGCCAACATCAGCAATACTGAAGCCGTAAAATTTTATGCAGGATTTTCAGACGTGGTGGTACTTGCACGGGAACTGACTTTAAAGCAAACCGAAAGCATTTGCAAAGACATTGTGAGAAAGGACATCCGGGGTGTTTCCGGCAAGCTGATGAAAGTAGAGATCTTTGGCCACGGCGCTTTGTGCATGGCTGTTTCGGGCAAATGCTATTTAAGCCTGCATACACAAAATGCCTCGGCCAACAGGGGCGCCTGCCAGCAAAACTGCCGCAGGGCTTATGAAGTAAAGGACAAAGAAAGCGGCGCTGAATTTTCGATCGCCCAGGAATATATCATGTCACCAAAAGATCTTTGCACGATTGATTTTTTAGACGAAGTAGCAAACACAGGTATTGATGTTTTAAAGATTGAAGGCAGAAGCAAAGGCGCTGATTATGTGCATGTGGTTACACAATGCTATCGCCAGGCGCTTGATGCCATTGCAGACGGAGCTTATACAAAAGAAAAAGCCAAAGGCTGGATGCAGGAACTTGAAAAAGTGTATAACCGCGGCTTTTGGGATGGTTATTACCTGGGAAGAAAGCTGGGCGAGTGGACAAAAAATCCAGGCTCGGCTGCCACTGAAAGAAAAATTTACCTGGGCAAAGCCACTAAATATTATCCCAAAATTGGCATTGGTGAATTTTTAATTGAAACCGGATCAATAAAACAGGGAGACACTTTCATGGTGAGCGGTTCACACATCGGCATGATGAAGAAAACTGCTGAAAAGCTTGTGGTAAACGGCGTTGAGGCATCCTTAGCAGGTAAGGGAGATAAGATCACCTTTCCCGTCAGTGCAAAAATCACGCATAATGATAAGCTGTATAAAATTGTAGCCGCTGCCAGTGAGTAAGATCATTCATTACAGAGATAAATGCATTGGCTGCGGCCTTTGCCATGAGCAACAACCCCAACTGTGGCGTATGAGCAAAAAGGATGGAAAAGCTACCCTGATCAATGCCGTGCAAAAGCGGCGTGTACATGTGCTTTTGTTGAACGAAATTTACCGTGACAGTCTTGAACAGATTATAAATGGCTGCCCTGTGAAAGTGATAAAAATTGAACAATAACATTACTGGTGAATATGATACATGAAGACATCCTACATTTTATAAAAAAGCAAACTGCGGCAACTATCAGTTGCGTAGATGAAAACGGCAGGCCGTATTGCTTTTCGGCTTTTTATGCCTGGGATGAAAAGAATTACTGCCTGATATATAAATCTTCTGCCGGAACAAGGCACTCTCAGTTACTGCTGCACAACCGCCATGTAGCCGGAACCATCCTGCCTGATAAACTGAACAAATTACTGGTGCAGGGCATACAGTTTGAAGGTGTGTTGCTTAGCAATGACGACCCGCTTGCAAAAGGCGCAAGTGCCAGCTATCACAAGCGCCATTCACTGGCTGTGGTAAAGCCGGGGGAGCTTTGGGTTATTCAACTCACCCATATTAAAATGACAGACAGCACAAAAGGCTTCGGCACAAAATTGCGCTGGCAGCGCGGAGCGGAGTAACTATTTGGCCGTAAATGCATCCAGCATCCGCATCACTTCAGCACCTTCTTCAGGGGTGTTAGGGTTAGTTCCCTCACCTGAAAAATAACGCACTACCGCCTCAATCATGGGTTGTTGTACGTGTTCTAACGCATCGAATGTAAAAACCTGCTGCCCGTTACCAGTCGTCAGTTTTATGGTATTGCCTTTAAATACACTGAAACTGATCCTGCCCAGCGAGCCTGTGATCTCAAACTCATCTGCCGTAGCATCGGGCGCAACATTAAAACACCAGCACCCGTTAAACACCACATTATTTTGAAACAGCACAGAGCCGGCCACTATATCATCGGCATCGTACATACCGCCCTGCCGGGCAGCAACAGCGCTTACTTTTTCAACGGCGCCAAAAAAATAATAAGCCAGGTCTGCCTGGTGCGGGGCAATATCATGAAACAGGCCGCCGCCGGATATTTCGGGCTGTACCCGCCATGCATATTTTTCAACACCCAGTTGCTCAGGGCTCAGTGCCGGCTGATAATAAATCAGGTTGGCCAGCCTTATATCCCCGATCGCTTTTTGTTCGATCAGCTCTTTTACTTTTTTAAACAGCGGCTGCGCCCGCCGGTAATGTGCCACTACCACTTTCACATGATGGTTTCTGGCTGCCTCAGCCATTTCCAAAGCTTCCTTATAATTCAATACCATAGGCTTTTCCACATACACAGGCTTTCTGGCTGCTATGGCCGCAAGCGTGTATGGCAAATGTGACGATGGTGGTGTTGCCACATAAATCGCGTTCACGTCATCATCATGAATCAAATCATTGGCATCACTATACCACTTTGGTACGCCGTGCCTGGCAGCATAATCTTTTGCCAGGTTAGCATTGCGCCGCATTACGGCCACCAACTTTGAGCCCGCCACTTTATTAAATGCCGGGCCGCTCTTTACTTCCGTCACATCGCCACATCCAATAATGCCCCAGTTAATTGTTGCCATATTTTTGTTTGATTTTTTGCTGAAATTATGTGTTTTCCTGCAAAACAATTTGCCTGTATAATACCGTCAACAGAATTTACCAGCCGCGATTGCTATCACCATTGCGTACATTTGCGGCATGAGCGAAAATAAAAAAGTAAGGGTGCGTTTTGCACCATCTCCAACCGGCGGCCTGCATTTGGGCGGTGTAAGAACGGTTTTATATAATTTTCTGTTTGCAAAAAAACACGGCGGCGATTTTGTGCTTCGCATTGAAGATACCGACCAAACCCGCTTTGTGCCCGGCGCTGAAGAATACATTTTTGAATGCCTGAAATGGTGCGGGCTGATGCCTGATGAAAGCGTGGCAACAGGCGGCCCTTATGGCCCTTACCGCCAGAGCGAAAGAAAAGAACGCTATAAATTATATGCTGAAGAACTGGTGGCCGAAGGGCACGCTTATTATGCATTTGATACACCTGAGCAATTGGATGAAATGCGCAATAAGTACAGAACGGATGAAAATCCTTCTCCCCAATACGATCATAAAGTGCGCATGGAAATGCGCAACTCTCTCACCCTTTCTGGAGATGAAGTGCACCGGCTGATTCGCAGCAACACTCCTTATGTGATCCGCATCAGAATGCCAGAAAATGAAATAATTAGTTTTAATGATATGATTCGGGGAGAAGTGAGTTTTGATACTTCACTGGTAGATGATAAAGTATTACTAAAAGCAGACGGTATGCCCACTTATCACCTGGCCGTAGTGGTAGATGACCATGAAATGAAGATCAGCCACGCTTTCCGTGGTGAAGAATGGCTGCCCAGCGCGCCCGTGCATGTATTGCTTTGGAAGTATTTATTTGGTACAGACGCCATGCCCCGGTGGGCACACTTTCCGCTCATACTTGGGCCCAGCGGCAAACTTAGTAAACGCGATGGCGCCAAATATGGTTTCCCGGTTTTTGCCATGAACTGGGCCGACCCCAAAACCGGAGAACTTACGGAAGGCTTTAAAGAAAAAGGTTTTCTGCCGCAGGCATTCATCAACCTGCTGGCGCTTTTAGGCTGGAACGATGGTACAGAGCAGGAACTTTTTTCGCTGGAAGAACTGATCGAAAAATTTTCTATGGAACGCGTGCACAGCGCCGGCGCTAAGTTTGATTATGAAAAAGCCAAATGGATCAACCATGAATGGATTAAAAAATTAAGCGCAGATGATCTGATAAAGGATGTACAGCAGGTTTTGGCAGCCAAAGGGCTTGAAGTAAGCGATGCAGATCTATTAAAGAAAGTGATAGACCTGGTGAAAGACCGCTGCACGCTTTTGACTGATTTTTACGAACAATCAGCATATTTTTTTAAAGAACCGAAAATACTGGAACTTCATGCCATTCAACCTAAATGGAACGAAACCAAAACGGCCTTTTTTAAAGAATGGGCAAATATATTAGCAGGTCAAACTTTTGATGATGCACTGGCAATGGAAACAAGGTTTAAAGAGCTCGCCGCATCAGCTCAGTTAAAACCAGGAGAAGTGATGATGCCTTTCCGCATCATGCTGGTGGGCTGCAAATTTGGCCCGCATGTTTTTGATATAGCCCATTTAATTGGAACTGAAGAAACGGTGAAAAGGATCAAAACTGTTTTACAAATGCTGGGAGCAACAGTTTAAGCTATGGCTTATAAAAAAAGCTGCCGCAGATCATGCTGTGGCAGCTTTTTTATTTACACAATTACTTTCCGTACTATTTCACCAGCTTCAATTCGTTAATAATATTTTTAGCGCCCATTAGTTTATCAATGCACCAAAGCACATACCTGATGTCCACATTAATTGTGCGGTTGAGGTCTTTATCAAACGCCAGCTTGTGGCTTAATGCCTCATAGTTGCCGTCAAAAGCCAGCCCTATCAGTTCGCCGCGGCCATTGATCACCGGCGAGCCGGAGTTACCGCCCGTAATATCATTTGATGTGATAAAGTTGATCACCAGGTCTTTACGAACCGGATCGGCATACTGGCCAAAATCTCTTTTCTTCAAAAGTTCAATTTGTTTATCAGGCAAATCAAATTCATAATCACCGGGTTTGTATTTTTCCAATATTCCTTTAGATGTGGTTACATAATCGTAAGTAACCGCGTCAGCAGGCTTGTATGGCCTCACGGCGCCATAGCTTACACGCATGGTAAACGTGGCATCGGGGTACATTGCAGATGCTTTGGAAGGATTCATTTGCTGCACACCTTTTAAATACAGCCGGCCCAGTTCGTTGTTAATGGTATTGAATTTTTGAAACCTGGGCGAAATGGTGGCCGTGTAATTGCTTAAGAAAGCTTCCGCGTGCTTCACGGCGGGGTCGGCCTCCAATGCTGCCAGCGTAGGATTTTCAACAAATGCATTCCATTTGGCATCGTCAAAGATCATGGTGTTGTTAAACACATCTGCAGCATATTTTTTGTACGTTTCTTCGGTATTTAAAGATCCGTATTTATTTTGAAGCCCGGTATAAAATGCGGCGGGCTGCTGGTCTTTATCAATATTTTCATAAAACATGCGGGTGGCTGCCGCCAGAATTTTTTCATCAGATGGCTTGTCTTCTCCTTCAAGAAAACTTTTTCTTCTCTGGCTCAGGTCAGCCGTTATCTTATCAAGCTGCTCTTTTGTAGCGCCTGATTTTAAAGCCCTTTGCACCTGCTGCAGCGATGAAGCAAAGCCTGTTAGCGGGGAGCCAAAAATGCCTTCGTTAATGTAAACCCTGTGTTCGGCATAAGGGCGCCATTCGTCATACGCTGCCTTCCACTCGCTAAAAATGTTTTCAAATTCAGGTTTGCCTTTTGCCCATGTTGTAAATTTTTCTTCAGCCGCTTTCTTTTGGCCGTAAATATCATATTTCAAAAGCTGCTTTGTTTCGCCGTCAAAAAATTTCCAGTAGTTGGCAATGCCCGCATAGCTTGAGGCCAGTTTGAGCTTCACAGCCGGGTCTTTTTTCATCTGCTCAAACATGTATTTCAACCTCATGTCGCGCAGCTCCACCAGTTTAGGATTGTTAATATCCGTAGCCAGTTTAATGCCATAAGAAGATTCGTAGCGGTTGGTGCCGCCGGGGTAGCCCCAGATCATGGCAAAATCGCCATCCTTTACACCTCTTAAAGAAATAGGCAAATACCACCTTGATTTGAAGGGCACATTAGCAGCATCGTAGGCAGCAGGCTGGTTTTGTTTGTTGGCGTACACACGAAATACAGCAAAATCGCCTGTGTGGCGGGGCCACTCCCAGTTATCAGTATCGCCGCCAAATTTTCCCACGCTTTCGGGCGGTGTGGCTACCAGCCGCACATCTCCAAAACGCTCATATACAAAAACCAGGAACTGGTTGCCTTTAAACAGCGGGCTGGTGCGCGCTTCAATGCTTTTAGCGGGGTTGCTGTAACGTTTGTTAATTCCTTCCAGCAGTTCAGCCTGCCTGGCTGCCCTTTCTGCGCCGGTTAGTTTGCCCAGCGCATCCAGCACTTCTTTGGTTACATCTTCAATTTTTATTAAGAACTGAACACTTAAGCTGGTTTTAAGCTCTTCGTTTTTATTCTTCGCGTAAAAGCCATCGCGCAGGTAATTGTGGTCCATGGTGCTGGCTGCCGCAATAGCCCCGTAACCGCAGTGGTGGTTGGTAAAGATCAGCCCTTCGGGGCTTACAATCTCGCCCGTACAGCCGCCGCCAAAAATAATGATAGCATCTTTCAGCGAATTTTTGTTCACGCTGTACAGTTGTTCTTTCGTTAGTTTAAGGCCTTTCTTAACCATATCTACATATACCTGCTGGCCCAGCAAATGTGGCAGCCACATGCCTTCATCAGCAAAAGATTTAAAGCTGATGGTAATTGCAATCAATACAAATACAAAAATCTTCTTCATAAAAAAGTGTGAATTAAGTTGAAAAAAATGCGGGTTTCCGGCATAGCCGAAGCAACAGCGTGCAAATATACGCCACAATTAAAAGCAATGCCCGCGCCCTGGTGGAAATGCATTTAAATATTTTTGCGCCCGGTATTGATTGAATATCTTCGCCACACTAATAAATATTATGGCTACTCCATCATCCAAAACCCTTTTTATAAAAACTTCCACGCTGCCGGGCGCCGGCCTGGGCCTGTTTGCAAAAGTGGATTTTAAAAAAGGTGATATTATTACAGAGTATAAAGGCCGCCGCCGCACCTGGGCAGAGGTGGAGGACGATGCAGACAATTATTACATTTATCACATTGATGATGATAACGTGATTGATGCGCAAAAGCAACCGGGCTCTTTTGGCCGTTATGCCAATGATGCCACAGGGCTGACGCGCGTACCGGGCATTAAGAACAATGCGGAGTATTTTGAAGACGACAACCGCGTTTATATACGCGCCACACGCAATATTGCTGCAGGCAATGAAGTGCTGGTTGCATATGGCAAAGGTTATTGGAAGCAGGTGAAGGAAAACATGATGGCAGATACCGGGAGGGCCGCGGACCAGCCAGCCACATCATAACATATCAACAAGGCGGTACAGGCAACCTATTTGTAACAACAGAAAATTGTACCCCTAAAAGCAAAACTTTTTTATATGAACAGAACAGAATTTTCAACCTTAGGGGAGTTCGGCCTTATTGAACACCTCACTAAAAATATAGAACTTCAAAATGCTTCTTCCCTGGTTGGCGTGGGAGATGATGCCGCCGTTATTGATCATTTTGGTAAACAAACTGTAATTACCACCGACCTGTTGCTGGAAGGCGTGCATTTTGACCTGATGTACACGCCGCTGAAGCACCTGGGCTATAAATCGGTGATCGTAAACCTGAGCGATGTGTATGCCATGAACGCCGTTCCCACACAAATTACCATGAGCATTGGCATTAGCAACCGCTTTGGCCTGGAAGCCCTGAACGAGTTTTACGAAGGAGTGTACGCGGCCTGCAGTTATTACGGTGTTGACCTGGTAGGTGGTGATACCACTACATCGCAAAAAGGATTTGTAATATCTGTAACCGCTGTTGGCGAGGTAGCGCCTGATCAATTTGTAAAACGCAGCACCGCCCAAAAAGGAGACCTGCTGTGTGTAAGCGGCGATTTGGGCGCTTCATACATTGGCCTGCTGTTCCTTGAACGTGAAAAGAAAATATTTTTAGAAAGCCCTGATGTGCAACCAGACCTTGAGCAGGAAACTTACGTGATAGGACGCATGCTAAAACCTGAAGCGCGTAAGGACATCATTGAATTTTTTTCCGAAAAACAATTGTTGCCAACCGCCATGATGGATATCAGCGATGGCCTGAGCTCTGAAATACTGCACATTTGCAAACAAAGCAATGTGGGATGTGTGCTGCACGAAGAAAAAATTCCGGTGGCCGAGGAAACACGCATGGCTGCCTTTAAATTTGAAATAGACCCCACGGCTTGTGCGCTGAGCGGCGGCGAAGATTATGAACTGCTTTTTACAGTGGCTCAAAAAGATTATGATAAGATCAAAGACAATCCCGCCATCAGCATCATTGGTTATATCACAGAAGCATCTGAAGGCGCTCATATTATGACCAAAGGCGGTAACAAACATGCTATAACCGCCCAGGGATGGAACCCGTTGAAATAACATGGCAGCAAAGGCTTTTGCAACAGCGCTCCGCCCATATAAGCTGCCGCAGCCGGTATTGCTAACCGGCATTTTATTGATAATGCTGATATACCTGAGTAGTTGCAGCGCATCAAAAAATAATTTCAATCCTTATAAAAAATTCAGTCCGCAGCAGTTGCAGCAGGACTATGCGCTGTATCAAAACATTCTGGAAGAACGGCATCCTTCGCTGTACTGGTACACGCCCAAACCGGTTATGGACAAGGTGTTTGCAGAAGGGCGCAACCGCCTGCATGACAGCCTTACGGAGTATGATTTTAGAAAGATCATCAATATGGTAAATACAAACATCCAGTGCGGGCATACTTCTGTAAAAGCATCCAGGCAATACCTGAAATATATTGATACCTTAAAAATCAGGATCTCATTTCCATTATACCTGAAAATATGGAACGATACCGTGGTTGTGACACACAATGCACATGGCAATGACAGCCTGCTGCCACGTGGCACCATGATTGATTCACTAAATGGAATGAATGTGAAACAGCTTCTTGATACCTTTTACCATTATATCAATGCCGATGGCAATAACCCTGTTGCAAAAGACCAGATGCTGAGCACCGGTACCTGGTTTGGCTCGCTGTACACAGCGCTTTACGGCTGGAAGCCTGTATACGAGGTTGCTTACCGCGATGCTTCAGGCAACAGCCGCCATGCTGCTATAACGCCCGTAGTGATTACGGCTGACAGTGCAAAACATACTGTACAGTCGCTGAAAAAAAACCGGAAGCAAACCCGCAGGCAACGGCTGAATGATGCCCGGTTGCTAACGATTGACCATACGGAAAATACTGCGCTCCTGGAGCTTAATAGTTTTTCGCAAAAGCTAAAGCTGAAACCATTCTTCAGGCAATCATTTTCCCGCCTTAAAAAGGATTCAATTCAAAATCTGATCATTGACCTGAGATCCAATGGCGGCGGACGGGTAGACAATTCAACCCTGCTGACAAAATTCATTGCCGATAAACCTTTCAAGCTTGCAGATTCTTTATATGCCCAAACCCGGAAAACCCGGTTTGGCAGGCATATTCAAAATGATTTTTGGACGAGGCTGGCCCTGCATTTTATGACGCGCAAAAAAGCTGCAGGCCGGTATCATTTCACTTATTACGAAACACATTATTACAAACCACGCAAAAGAAATCATTTCAATGGCAACGTTTTTATTTTAAGCGGCGGCAACTCTTTCTCAGCATCCGTGCTGGTAATGAGCATGCTGAAATCCCAGCAAAATGTAACGATCGTAGGCGAACCCAGCGGCGGCGCAGCTTATGGCAACACGGCCTGGTTTATAAACGAGGTAACGCTGCCCCACACCAAAATACGTTTCAGGTTACCGCTGATGCGCCTGGTAATAGATAAAGACCTGCCTAAGAACGGGCAGGGCGTATGGCCCGATGTTTTTGCCGGCCCCACTATTGAAGCCATAAAAAATGCCCGGGATTATAAAATGGAAAAAGCAAAAGAATTGATCCGCAATGCAGAGGAGCTACGTTAATGCAGATTTTATTTATCCTGCTGATTATTGTAACTTTAAGCGTTATGCAAACCAACCACCTTTTTGTTTACGGCTCGCTGCGCAAAGGCTTTAAAAGCCATGCTTACGAATACATAAAAAGTTATTTTACACTGCTGGGAACGGCCACCATTAAAGGCACGATGTACGATATGGGCACTTACCCGGTGGTCACATCAAAAGATACGGGCCGGCTTATCAAGGGCGAACTTTACGAGATCAATAACCCGCTTGAGTTTTCGTTTGCCATGGCCCAGTTAGATGATTACGAAGGCCTTTACCCCGAAGAAGGGCAGGAGGCTGATTATGAACGTGAGGCAGTGGATGTGAATTTTAACGGAGAAACAATTACAGCGTGGGTGTACTGGTATAAAAAAGATGTAACCGGTAAACCCGTTGTGGAAAGCGGCGATATGCTGCAATACGCTAAAGCAAACAAAACATGACCGCTGCGGAAATGGTATATAAAATTGAATGAATGAAAATTGCAATCATAGCAGGCGAATCTTTTTACAAAACATCTTCATTATACATTGCAACACTGCTGGCGCAGAACGCCGGAAATGAAGTTTATATTTTTAATAAAACACAGCGGGATGCAAGAATTCCCGGCACTATCAATATTGCCGTAAGACCTGCGCTGAGCGGGCTTTTACCCGGCAGCCTGATGCTGCAAAAAGCTATTGCAGGACTTATCAAAAAACATATGCCTGACAGGATATGGGTTTTTGATGCAGAAGACGTGATAAAAACCCCGCTGCACCAGACCCTCATTTTAAACAATGATCACCCCGTGGAAAAACAGGTTTTGAGTAAGCTTGAAGCAGCGCAAAGGATCATTGTATTTTCTAAAACACATCTGCAAAAATTAGCGCACCTGCACCTGCCTTTGCAGGAAAAACTAATGGCAGCCCCACCCGTCATTGCGGCCACATTTGGCCCGCAGTTGTACGAAGACAGGCTTGGGGCAAAACAGGAATTTGCAGATGAAAAAGAATATTTTGCCTTTGCAGATTTTGAAGTGGACAAGGAAAGTTTTTTGAATTTGCTGAAAGCTTTTTCTGCTTTTAAAAAAATGCAGCAAACCAACTGGAAGCTTGTGGTGGCCCTGCGGCCGCAGCTTTCTACAAAAGATAAAGAAGAGATGCTGACACCGCTGTCAAATTTTAAATACCGCCAGGATGTGAACGTGATCAACGGGCCCGGCGAAACCACGCTTTCCAAAATGATCGCGGGAGCTTATGCCCTCATCAGCACAACCGATAAAACTATTTACAACCTGCCGGTTTTAGAAGCGCTGGCCTGTAGTACACCGGCGGTAGCGCTGCGCTCCGAAATATTTAATGATTACCCCCAAATCATTTTAGAAGCCACCAACAGCAGCCCCGACAGCTTTGCAGAGAAGATGATGTTTTTATACAAAAATGAAATGAAAAGAACCCTGCTTTCAGAAAGTGCCGGCGGCATGCTGAAAGACTTTGATGCAGAAAAAAATCTAACCGCCCTGCATCAAATTATCTTAGAGTAATGGGTACGATAGCCCTTCGTAAGGCCTTTTGCGTACATTTGCCTTCCAACAAAAATTTATAAGAATGAAAAAATCTACCATAACTATTGATGTGGAAATGGATGAAAACCGCTTTCCGGAAAATATAGAATGGTTTGCTACCGACAGCACCATACAAAATGCACAAAAAGCCAAAGCCATCATACTGGCTTTATGGAACGGTGAAGACAGGGAAGCGCTTCGCATTGATTTATGGACACAAAAAATGATGGTGGATGAAATGGCCGACTTTTTTTATCAAACGCTAATGACAATGGCTGACACATACGGCCGCGCCACACGCTACACCGACCAGGTGGAAGACATGAAGAACTTTGCAAAAGAGTTCTACAAAAAATTTCAGCAGAAGCAACTGGAGCAAAACAAAGCTGGTTAGCCTTACTGCATTTATTAAAGGCAATCACTTATAAACAACCCCTGACAATGTCTCTCGAACAAAATATCAACAACGACATAAAAGCCGCCATGCTGGCCAAAAACGAAGTAGCCCTGCGCAGCCTGCGTGCTGTGAAAGCCGCTATATTACTGGCTAAAACGGCCAGCGGTGCAAAAGATGCCCTGAGCAACGAAGATGAAATTAAACTTTTGCAAAAACTGGTGAAGCAGAGAAAAGACTCGCTGGATATTTACGAAAAACAAAACAGGCCTGAGCTTGCTGCAAAAGAAAAAGAAGAGATTGAGGTGATTAAAACATACCTGCCCGCGCCACTGTCAGAAGAAGAATTAAAAGTGATCATCAGCAACATCATTACCCAAACCGGCGCCGCCTCTGCGGCGGATATGGGCAAAGTGATGGGCGCGGCCAGTAAACAACTGGCCGGAAGAGCTGATGGCAAAACCATTTCAGCCATTGTAAAAGAACTGCTGGCCAAATGATGCAGTTGAACAACAATGTTTCCGCAGATTGCGCAGATGAAATACTGCGCAGAGAACGCAGATAAAAATCAGCGCCATCTGCGCGAAACAAAAACTCCCGCAGTTAGCTACTTTTGTAAGAGTGGATTACATAAAGGAATACAGGAGGTTTGTAAACAGCTATAATTTTGCTTTCGCGCTGCGGGTAACCATTGCCGTTACGCTGCCAGCTATTGTACTTTCTTATTTCAACCTGTACCAGGTGGGCCTTGTTGCATCGCTGGGCGCCATGACGGTGAGCAATGCCGATATACCCGGCCCGGTGCAACGCCGTTTCAACGGTATGCTGGCCACGCTCATCCTCAATTTCTGTATCGTGCTGCTGATCGGTTTCAGCAGTGGCAACACCGTGCTGCTTACCATTTTAATTGCATTGCTGTGCTTTCTGTTGACCATCATCAGCGTGTATGGCAGCCGTGTCAGTATCATCGGTTTTGCGGGCATCATCGTAATGGTGCTTACGTTTGACAGCGAGAGAAGCGGAATAGAAGTTGTAAACAACGCGCTGTACATACTGGCCGGAAGCGTTTGGTACATGCTGCTCAGCCTGGCACTTTTCAGAATAAGGCCTTACCGCATTATACAACAGGCGCTGGGTGAGTATATTTTTTTAATAGGTGATTATTTAAAAACGCGTTCTGCTTTTTACAGTAAAAAAGTTGATTACGATAAGACTTATAAAAGCCTGATGCTGCAGCACCAGGATATTCATGAAAAGCAGGAAATGCTGCGCGAAATGATCTTTAAAAGCCGCAGCATCGTAAGGCAGTCAACCACCACCAGCCGCACGCTGCTTGTAATATTTATTGATACGATTGACCTGTTTGAAAAAGCTACCGGCACCGTGTACAATTACGAGTCTATGCACAAGCGGTTCGATGATTCGGGCATATTGCACAAGTTGAGAGGCTATATTCTTACTATGGCCCGCGAGCTGCATGAAATTGGTCTTGCCGTGCAAAGCGGCCGGCCTTCGCGCATTTCAAAAAACCTGAACGATTCATTAAAAGTTTTAAAAGAAGATTTTGAATCTTTTATTAATGAGCACCGCGCGCCCGAAAATATCAGCCCGCTGATCAATATGCGCAAGATCATGGAGTCAGTAGAAGATATGACAATGCGTATTTATACGCTGCACCATTACACGCGCTATGACAGAAAGCAGATCAAACGCTTTCACCCCAGTGGCAACCTTGAAGATTTTGTGGAGCCCACAAATTTTAACCGACAGTTGTTTATAGAAAATCTTTCTTTTAAATCTAACAACTTCAGACATGCCATACGCGTAAGTATTGCTACCACGGCGGGTTATATCATTGCACAAATGTTAAATCTTGGCCACAGTTACTGGGTGCTGCTTACCATTCTTGTAATTTTAAAACCCAGCTACAGCCTTACCAAGCAAAGAAATTATCACCGCCTCATCGGTACCATCATCGGAGCATTGATAGGTGTGATGATTTTATTGATCGTTAGTAATCATTATTGGATGCTGGCCATTATGATCACTTTGATGCTGCTTTGCTATAGCTTCATCCGCAGTAAATATTTTATTGGGGTTGTTTTTATGACAGCCTATCTTATTATTTTCTTTTTTATGCTTGATCCCGGGCATTTTATAAATGTGCTTGAAAACCGAATTATTGATACAGTTATCGGTTCGCTCATTGCATTTATTGCCACTTACACGCTGGCTCCTTCCTGGGAAAAAGATCAGATGAAGAGCTACATGCTGGAAGCCCTTGAAAAATCAAAAGACTATTTTATAACGGTGGCCTCATCATTTCATACAGGTGTTACTGACGATCATACTTATCGCCTCAGCCGTAAAGAGGCATTTGTGGCTCAGGCCAACCTTTCAGGAGGTTTCACACGCATGCTTAACGAACCCAAACACAAGCAGCAGAATGCGGTAAAACTTCACCAGTTTACGGTGCTCATCACTGTACTTAACTCGCATATTGTAACGCTGGCAGATTTTGCGCAGCAATATGCTTCGAAATATACATCCCGCGAATTGGTGCCAATTACAGAAGACATCGCAGCCGAACTTACCGAAGCAAAAAATATTATTAATAAAGATGAAGTGGTTTCACTTGTAAAAGTATCGGCACAGGAGCTGCGTGATGATATTCAGGAACTGGTACAAAAGCGTCGCAGCGAAATGCAGCAGGGCCTGCGCAATACCGAAACCCGCACTACGCTTATGGAATACAAACCCATTGTAGACCAGTTTCTATTTATCAGCCGCATTGCCGGCGATATTAAAAAACTGGCGAAGGATTTATGAATTTTATTTAAAACTGAGTGGAACCGGCCAACAATCAGCTTCGAATGATACCTTTGATGAATGCGCCGCATGCGAAAGATAATTTACATTGTGAACCCCGTTTCAGGAACCAGCGCTAAAGATGATTTACAAAACCTGATAGCCGCTGAAAC
Source organism: uncultured Niabella sp. (assembly GCA_934486785.1). GTDB lineage: Bacteria > Bacteroidota > Bacteroidia > Chitinophagales > Chitinophagaceae > Niabella. The sequence continues at coordinate 500,587 of CAKSQK010000001.1, forward strand.
GCTGAAGGAAGGGATCAAATTCAGGTTCGTTCCATCGGTGGCCGATGGCGATTATGCTTTTTTGCACAATAGGATTGAGGAAGAAGGCATTACAGACGTTGTGGTGGTTGGCGGCGATGGCACCGTAAGCCAGGTGATTGACAGCCTGAAACACCTGCCCGTTCAGTTTGGCATCATACCGGCAGGTTCGGGCAATGGGCTGGCATTTGGCGCCGGCATAGCCAGAACGCCTAAAAAAGCTCTGGAAACCATATTCAACAACCAGGCTGTTCTCACAGATGGCTTCAGGATCAATAAGCGGTTTGCCTGCATGCTTTGCGGGCTGGGTTTTGATGCACAGGTGGCCTACGATTTTTCACAGCAAAACCAGCGAGGGCTGGCAACTTATGTGCAACAAATCTTTAAAAATTTTTTTAACGCCCAAACGTATCCCTTCAAAATCACATTACAGCAAAAACATTTTGAAACTGAAGCTTATTTTATTAGCATTGCCAACAGCAACCAGTTTGGCAACCATTTTACCATTGCGCCAAAAGCACGAATGAGCGATGGCCTGCTGGATATTGTAATCGTTACGGAACAATCTAAAATGGCCCTTTTGTACAACACCATGTTGCAGGTTGGCGGGCAAAATAAACTTTTAGAACAGGAAGAAATTGATCATAACAGAAGTATTATTTATTTTCAAACCCCGGAGATCATGATCAGCAACCCAGGCATGGCTCCCATGCATATTGACGGTGAACCCGTAAACACCGAAAGCAGTATACATGCCGTGGTGGAAGAAAAATGCTTTAAGCTATTGACGGATAAAGAAGAATTGTAAATGAAGCAGGAAAAAATAATACAGCAACCTATTTGCGAACCGCTGCTGGAAAATTGTTTCAGAACAGACCTGGTAGAAGCCGGCTGCGATGAAGCGGGCCGCGGCTGCTATGCAGGCCCTGTATTTGCAGCAGCGGTCATCCTGCCCAAAAATTTTTACCACCCATTATTAAACGATAGCAAACAGGTGAAAGCCGCCATTCGCCGTGAGCTGAAAGCTTACATTCAGGAGCATGCGCTGGCCTGGGCGGTAGCCATGGTAGATGTGGATGAAATAGACACCATTAATATTTTAAAGGCTTCTCAAAAAGCCATGCACCTGGCGCTCGATGCTTTGCGCATTATTCCGCAGCACCTGGTTATTGACGGAAATTATTTTATTCCTTATAAAAATATTGCCCATAAGTGTGTGATAAAAGGCGACAGCAAGTATTCAAACATTGCTGCAGCCAGTATTTTGGCCAAAACCAGCAGGGATGAGTACATGGAAACACTCCACCAGGAGTTCCCTCACTACAATTGGCACTCCAATAAAGGTTATGGCACACCCGAACACCGCAGCGCTATTGATTTTCATGGGCTTTGCATACATCACCGTAAGAGCTTCAACATCATGCCTGCACAAATAGAGTTGTTCAGCAACAGCAGTATCACCTAAATTAGGTAGTTTGGCATATTTTCAAACGCTTTTAACTTTTAAGTTGGGCTCATCCGCTAAATTTGCCCCATTCAGTCCAACCGTTTAAAAACTTTTAAAAATGAAAAAACTTTTACTATTGATCGCGTTTGGCATTTTCAGCATTGGTGCCGTAAATGCACAAAGCACCGAAAAGAAAGAAACCAAAGAATCCACAGCTAAAACAGAAAAAGAAAAAGCTGCAGAACAAAGAAGGGCAGAAAGGCATGAACGTGAAAAAGAAAGATGGACAGGCGTAGGCAACTATTGGAAAGATAAACATGAGAAAAAAGTTGCCGAAAAAGAAGCCAAGGAAAAAGATGAGCCAAAAGCTGAAAAAGCTGAAAAAGAAAGAAAAGGTCCGCCACGCCCACCTTCTCCCAAAAAGAAAAAACAAACTGAAGAAGAATAATGATTCAGGCCACGTAAAGCGTGGCTTTTTTATTTGCGTAATGGCTAATTTAGCGGCCATGCTTAAAAATATCATCTTCGATTTTGGAGGCGTTCTGCTGAATATTGATTTTAAAAGATCTTTTAATGCCTTTGAAGCCCTTGGCTACCATAATTTTGAAAACCTGTTTGCCCAGCAGCATGCTGATGAACTGTTTCAACAACTGGAAACCGCACAAATTGAAGTGGATGTGTTTTATGATAAGCTGGCACTGCTGGCGCCGGGAACAGTTAGCCGCCAGCAGCTACAACATGCCTGGAATGCGATGCTGATAAGTTACAGAACAAGCAGCCTGCAATTTGTTGAGATGCTTAGAAAAGATTACAACGTTTATCTTTTAAGCAATACCAACGAAATTCATTACAACCGTTTTATGCAAATGCTGCAGGAAGAAACCGGGCATGAAAAGCTGGAAGACTTTTTTGACAAAGCATGGTTTTCTCACCTTATTTACCGGCGCAAGCCCGATGAAGAAACCTTTGCATTTGTACTGAACGATGCAGGCATCAAAGCAGAAGAAACGTTGTTTATTGATGACAGCATTTCAAATTTACCTGCTGCAGAAATGATGGGAATGAAAACGCATCTATTAAAACCCGGCGAGCTGATAGAACATCTTGATTACAGCCGTTATTGATTTGTGTTGTTGATCTTCCAGAATTTATTAAAAACGCCAAAGTATTCTTCTTTGGCAGCACTTGCCACAGGGTGCCCGCTTTGTGCAGCAGCGCCTGCCGTGTGTATGTAAATGGCACTTATTTTCACATACAAAAACCTGTCTTCAAAATCAACTACAGGTGCAATACCTGTCCTGGCAATTGAGGGTTGTATGTAGTCCATAAACTCCTGCTCTGTTGGTTTTGTAAAAAAACAAACAACCATTATTAGGAAAAGGAGCAGCAGGAAAAATCTTCTGAATTTCATAAATCAAATTTTGTTTAGCTAAACAGGTATTCCACGTCTTCTTTGGTAAGCGATTTTACAAAGCCCGCTTCATCAGAAATAAGATCTTTAGCCAGTGCACGCTTTTTTTCCTGGAGCTGTAAAATTTTATCTTCAATCGTGTCTTTACAGATCATGCGGTAGGCAAAAATATTTTTTGTTTGCCCAATGCGGTGCGTACGGTCAATGGCCTGCTGCTCCACTGCGGGGTTCCACCAGGGATCCACAATATACACATAGTCTGCCGCGGTAAGGTTCAGTCCCACGCCGCCCGCTTTCAACGAAATTAAAAACACGCGTACTTCATCATTTTTTTGAAAATTCTGAATGGCCTTTTCCCTGTCTGGCGCTGAAGTGCTGCCATCAAAGTATTCATATTTTACTCCCAACTCTTCCAGCTTGTGCCTGATGAGCGCCAGCATACCCAGGAACTGTGAAAAGATGAGCGCTTTGTGATTGCTCATGTCTTCAGTGATCTCGCGCGAAAGTTCTTCTATTTTGATGGAATGATTTTCAAACACTTCATCCTCGTTCAAAATGGCAGGCGAGTCGCATATTTGCCGCAGCTTCATCAGGCCCTGTAAAATGGTAAACTGTGAACGTGCGATGCCCTGGTCGTTGATAGAGCCGAGTATTTTATCGCGGTAATCATTGCGATAGGCGTCATAAATTTTTCTTTGTTCATCCTGCATTTCACACCATAAGATCATTTCCTGCTTTTCAGGGAGATCTTTGGCTACCTGCTCTTTGGTGCGGCGTAAAATGAAGGGATACAGCAAGCGGCGCAAGTGCTCTTTACGATCCTGTTCACCCAGCTTATCAATAGGAATAGCAAATTCCTGCCTGAAAAACTCAATGCTGCCGAGCATGCCAGGGTTTAAAAAATTCATTTGCGCATAAATATCAAATGTATTGTTCTGCAGCGGGGTACCGCTCATGCAAAGCCTGTGTTTGGCGCTTAGCAGGCCGGCTGCCTTGGTTACCTTGCTTGCCGGGTTTTTAATGGCCTGGCTTTCATCAAGCAACACGTAATCAAACTTCATCCCCAGGAAAATTTTAATATCACTTCTCAGCGTTCCGTAAGTGGTAATAGTAATATCGTATTTTCTAAAATCTTCACTTTTTCTGGTACGCGTGCTGCCGTGGTGTATGTGGTAGGTAAGTGCAGGCGTAAACTTTTTGATCTCGTTTTCCCAGTTATAAATAAGTGTGGTGGGGCAAACCACCAGCGCGCGCATATGATTGTATTTGGCACGGTAATGATGCAGGAAAGACAGCGCCTGCACGGTTTTACCAAGACCCATATCATCTGCCAGGATACCGCCCCAGTTGATGTTGTGCAAATAATTCAGCCACTGAAAACCAGCCACCTGGTAAGGGCGAAGAATGGGTTGTAAATGTTCCGGCGGCTGCACATCGTGTATCTGGTCAAACTGGCGCAGGCGGTTGTATTTTTCTTCCAGCTCAAAAAATAATTCATCATCATTTTTCAGTTCGTACAACTCGTCAATCACGCTGCGGTGGTAATGCGAAAGCTTGAGCTTATTGGTGCTGCCTTCACCCACCCTGAAGAGTAATGCGTATTTTTTCAGCCATTCGTCTGGCAAAATTCCCAGCGATCCGTCGTTTAGCTGCACAAACTGCTGCTTGTTGGCCAGCGCGCGTTTTACTTCGGCTACAGAAACTTTCTGGTCGCCAAAAACAATATCCACTTTGGCATCAAACCAATCTGTATTGCTGCTGATGAAGATACGTGTTTGCGGCTTGGCTGTGTTGAACCTGAAGTTGTGCAACGCTTCAAAGCCAAATACCGGCACCAGCATTTCCTTCATGGCATCTACAAATAAAAAGAACCAGTTGTCTTTTATAACCTCACTGCCTTTTAGCGCAAGCGTGTTACCTTCTTCCGTTTCAGTAAAATTGGAGTGCAGGTTTTTCAGCCTTTGCATGAAGGCTTCTTCTATAGGCTTATTGCGCTGTATGGATAATACTTTGCCAGCCTCCGGTATCAGCATTACATTGCCGCCATCTTTTGCCTCATAACCATTGTATGTAAACATCGGTTTGAACAAAAGGTAATCTCCTTTTTCAACCAAAAACAGTTTTACTTCCGGCACCAGGTTCTTCATATGCTGCACCATTGAACTGTCAAAATCTACTTTATAATCTTTTGCCAGCGGCAAGATAAAGTTGTGCAGCTTATCAGGCCAGTCTTCTTTTTTAATGGTGATGCGGCCTTCGGGCAAAAACTGCTCTGCCAGCGAAACCACATCAGCATTGGCATATAAAAATAACTGGTGATTGTAAATGAACATGAGCGGCGAAGGGCTTTCATTTTCTTCCACGCCGTGTACCATGCCGCGCAGTTTTACCAGGCAGTCAATGGTAAACGTTTCATCATCATTTTTATCAACATAAAATTGTGTAACGGCAGGTTCGGTAAAAACATCAATGTGCTCAATATTTTGTGTAACGAATTTTTTACCCTGGGGAACGATAAAGCCAAGCGCGTCATCACCCGCGTCTGCCACTAATTTTTTTAAGCGCGGCACCATGTATTCATTGATGAGTTGTTTGATGCCGGAAGGCGTATCATCTCCCTCAGGAAGAATGATGTTTCCTGCAATATCTGCAAACGGGGAATTGCGACTGATGTATTTGCTGATCTCTGCATCCTGCAATTTTCTTACAGTGTTCAGCAGCGCGTTATCTGCTTCGCTAAAAGCAGATGGATCAATGTAGCGTGTAATATCCAGCACTTCCACGCGGCCGGCAAAGCCGTTTTGCTCTTCGTTTGCTTCGCCGCTGATGGCGGCCACTGAAAAGTAAGGATAAGATCTTTTATTAAAGTTGATCACAAAACCCAGGCGCAACGAGGGTTGCAGCGTTTCTGTTTGTGTTTCGGGCAGGTCATTTGGTGTTTCCTGCTTTGGCTGAACGGGTGGCGTTTTAGCCGCATCTGTAACCGTATTGATCCTTTTGATCTTACTGTCGAGCACGCGCAGGAAAGGTTTACCATCTTTAAAAACAAATTCAAACTTCCCTTTTAAATCATCATTGAGAGAGTAGCCGTATGCCTCCAGCAATTTATTTTTTTCTACATCGCGGTTACGGATGGTGTCAAAATAGCCTGACCCATGCTCGCGGATGAGATACAAAAAAACGATCACTTTAGGCAAACAAAGCGGGTGACCGGTATCTTCATAATCACAACTGGTATCAAAATTTCTTTCTTCATTTTTACGAATGACTACATCGTATGCAGTGCCCTCTATATCTACAACTGCTTTTACGGTTTCATCCTTGGCCTGTACAATTTTTGGCTTTTTTTTCTGCAGGTATTTTTCTGCTTCATTAAATGCTTCGTGCGAACAAAGGTGGCGGATGGAGCGCACATCAAGGTTGCGCAGTTTTACTACCGTGTGCCGCTGATCGTAATAAATTTCTTCATTGCCAAGCTGGCCTTTATCAATCAGCTCCTGCAACTGAAACAACGCTGCCACTTCATGCTTGCAAATATCGCCCAGGTTGTAAGGGCAGGTGCATTTTAGCGAAATGGATTTGGGATCGCTGAACTTGCTGATGTACACTTTATAAAAAGTGCTGTGCGTATCGTCTTTTACCCGAAAGGTGACTGCGCCGGATAATTTATCATATTCTACCAACTCCGTAAAACCAAGCGCGTGCGTTTTTTTACCGCGCCTGATCACTTCATCGGTACCATAAGTATAAACCTGCTTTATTAAATGTGGTAATGCCAAATCTTTCTCCTTTTAAACTGCCTTCGGAGCCTTATCTCCCAGCAAGGGGGAAATATACAATGGGGCCGGGCAATCGGCAAAAATAAAAGAAAGTTTACCGGTTTTCCGAATTATTCTTGCTAAAAATAAATTTGGTAATGTTTTTTAGATTTGTGTAGCGGATTTGATCGCCATCCAATACTATACACGAATCAAAAAGTATTGACTTGTAGTACCTTTATTTAGGTTATGTAGGAGTTGGTCCTGCTGTTGTTTCCTTTATGGATTGTATAAGTTAAAATTTATTTTATGCAAAGTGTACAAAATTTCAGACTGCTTGTTCTAATAAGTAACGTATTAGGGATGCTTTCGCTTCTAACATTATTTTTAGGAATTAAATTTCCAAACATTGTTTCTAACTATTTTGCATTGGTGTTAGGTGTGTTGTTATTCCTGCTAACAATTTATTTGTTGATAGTATTCTTAAACAATAAAAAATTACGGGTGAAAAAGTATGATGCCCTTCAACTGATTGTGAGATTATCTATCCCTGTACTTATTTTTTATTACTTCTTTACTTATAACTAAAGGCATTGTTCCTGCTAATACTTTATTAAAGCTGAAGTTTTAAAGATTTTTTTCGCTCACCAGCTTTCCTTCTTTATAAAGCGCCAGTACGTTGGCATTATCTTCAGTCAGGCAAAATTCAATGTCCTGAATATAGCCAAACCGTTCCACCAGCCTGTGGTAATGTGTAAAGTTTGACGCAAATAACAGCAGCTCGTGTTTATTGCTTTGATATAAAATTTCAGCAGTGTGCGAGCTATCGCAATGAATGCTGAAGTGATCTTTTACCCGGCTGATAACGGCCCCGGCAAAAACTGTGTCTTCCAGGTTAAACCGGTCCTTCCACCCTGCGCAGGCCAGTATTACATTTTTATTTTGCCTGATCAAATAATTGCATACAGCTGAAAGATTGGTAAATGAACCGGTGATGATATCATCAGCGCCATTATCTAAAGCCATTTGTAAAAGTCTTGTACCGTTGGTTGTTGTTAAAACAAGTATCTTATCTTTTATAAAATCAGCCGAATACTCTAACGGAGAATTGCCATAAGCCAGGCCTTCGGCCAGCTTACCATCGCGCTCACCAGCAGCAATGCCGTGCAGGCGTTTGCTTACTTCAATAGCTTTTGGTATGGTATCCACAGGCACCACGTAGCGTGCGCCGTTGTGCAAGGCCGCTGCAATGGTTGAGGTGGCTCTGAACACATCAATGATGACCACCACGCTGTTTCTTAAATCGTATAAATGGATCAGCGCCGGAGAAACGCAGGTATATAGGGTAGGTTTATTGTTCATGAAAAGAATCTCAATTTGTAAATTTCAATCGCACTGTTTATTTAAAAGGTAGTTTTACCACGCGGGCTTTCAGCAGTCTTTCTCTTACTTTAATAAACACAGGCGTGTCATCTGACGCAAATGATGTTTGTACATATCCTAAACCAATAGCTTTGTTGAGAGATGGTGATTGTGTGCCGGAAGTGACTGTACCAATTACATTTCCTGCCTCATCGCAAATATGGTAGCCGTGGCGGGGAATGCCTTTATCTGTAAGCTCAAAGCCCACCAGTTTCCGTTGCACACCTTCGGCTTTTTGCTTTAGCAATACTTCTTTACCAATAAAGTCTTTGCTAAATTTCGTAATCCAACCCAGGCCAGCTTCCAGTGGCGTGGTGGTATCATCTAAATCATTACCGTATAAGTTAAATCCCATTTCAAGGCGCAGCGTATCTCTTGCTGCCAGCCCAATTGGCTTAAGGCCTTTTGGAGCGCCCTGCTCAAATATGGCCGTCCATATTTTTTCTGCATCGTCATGCTTATCTTCAAAATAAATTTCAACACCGCCTGAGCCTGTATAACCCGTGGCGCTGATGAGCACATTTTCCACACCTGCAAATTTTCCTTTTACAAATGTGTAATACTTCAGGTTCAGCAGGTTCATGTCAGTAAGTGGTTGTAAAATGACTGTAGCCTGTGGGCCCTGTACTGCCAGCAAGGCCGTTTTGTCTGAAATATTGTGCATCTCCACATTATGAGTGTTGTGAGTGGTAAGCCAGTTCCAGTCTTTTTCAATGTTTGATGCGTTGACCACAAGCATGTACACGTTCTCTTCAATACGGTAAATTAACAGATCATCAATGATGCCGCCATTTTGATTGGTAAAGCAATTGTACTGCGCCCTGCCCACCGCTATTTTACATACATCATTGGTTGTTAAACGCTGGAGTAGCTCCAGAGCATTTTCTCCTTTTAAAATAAATTCGCCCATATGGCTTACATCAAAAACGCCAGCGTTGTTTCTGACGGTTTGGTGCTCGTCGTTTATACCGCTGTAACTGATGGGCATATTGTAACCTGCAAATTCAGCCATTTTAGCACCAAGAGCTATGTGTTTTTGAGTAAAAGGAGTTTCTTTCATGCATTTTATGTTTTTACTTCATTCACCGGCGGCAAAGATACTGGTTATAGTGAATGGTTCATAGTTAGTGGCGCATAGTTAATAATGAATGAGGAACATCAAAATGTAAATAGTAAATAACATAAATTGTGCAAATGAAACGCCTATTGTCCATCAGTATTTTATTTTGTATTATGACTCAGTTACAGGCCCAGTTAAAAAACACTCCGTGGCTGGAAGAACTTTTACGAAAACAGGCTTCGCCTTTATTGCTGAACATATTGAACAAGCCAGATATCTTTCGCTACCAGGTCATCTATACCAAAATTGACCGGAATAAAAACAACAAACCAAAGTTTACAAACTATTATCTGAACGTTGACAGGAACCGGTATTTCAATCCGGCCTCAATGGTAAAAATGCCCGTGGCCTTTGCCGCGCTTGAAAAACTGAACCGCCTGAACTCAGGTGTGAATAAATACAACACCATGCTCACAGACAGTTCTTACAACAAACAAACTGCCGTTACAAAAGACAACAGTGCTGCAAACGGATTGCCTTCTATCAACCATTACATAAAAAAAATATTTTTAGTAAGTGATAATGATGCCTACAACAGGTTGTATGAATTTGTAGGCCAGAAAGAACTGAATGAGGTATTATGGAACAAAGGCTATAAAGACCTGCGCATTACCAGGCGCTTTTATACCAATATGGATATGGAAGAAAACCGGCATACCAACCAGGTTAGATTTGTGGATGGAGAAACAGTTTTATATACTCAACCACCGGCTTATAATGATATGCCATTTGATTTAAGCAAAAAAATTCTGCTCGGTAAAGGCCATTGGGATAAAGATGACAAACTCATAAACGAGCCGATGGATTTTACAACACACAATAACGCACCACTTGAAGACCTGCAGCAAATGCTGCAATCTGTTTTATTTCCTCAATCTGTTTCTAAGAAAAAACGCTTTGATCTTACGGATGATGATTACAGAATTTTATACAAATACATGTCGCAAAAGCCTTCTGAGAGCCGTTTTCCCAAATATGATACAGCAACCTATTTTGATAGTTATACCAAGTTTTTCTTTTTTAAAGATGGCAAACAAAACATACCGCCTCACATACGCTCCTTTAATAAAACCGGCTGGAGCTACGGCTTTCTTACTGATGTTTGCTACATTGTTGACTTTGAGAACAACCTGGAATTTATGCTAAGCGGAAACATATATGTAAACAGCGACAATATACTAAACGATGGTAAATACGAATACATTGAAACCGGATACCCATTTTTCAAAGAAGTGGGTGAGGCTATTTATAAGTATGAAAAAAGCAGGGCAAGAAGGCATCAGCCCGATTTGAGCAGTTGGAAATTTGCTTATGATTAACGTGATTTAACAAAGAGGTGGCTATTGCACTTTTGGCTTTAACCCATAAAACGGCTATTTTTGAACCTGAAATTTGCATTATGAAATTTGATAAAATTCATAACAAAGGTCAAGCCCGGTTATTTAAGAATGACTACCTTGAAATGCTAACAAAAACCCATCCGCTGGTTATTTGGGGCATTTATATACCTGTTATTAGTTACATGCTTTATCACAGTTTTGTTAATCTTTCTTTTTCTGCCGGCTATATTTTATTGCTGTTTTTAATTGGTTTATTATCCTGGTCATTCTTTGAATACCTGGCGCATCGTTTTATTTTTCACTGGGTGAGCGAGAATCCTACTATTCAAAAAATTGCTTATGTAATGCACGGTAATCACCACCAATATCCCAGAGACAGGGAAAGGCTGTTTATGCCCCCGGTTCCGAGTATTATAATTGCTTCGTTTTTGCTCAGCTTTTTTTACCTAATAATGGGCAGGCACGCGTTTATGTTTTTTCCGGGTTTTATGCTGGGTTATTTACTATATGGTTCTATGCATTATGCCATTCACGCGTGGAACCCGCCGTTTAAATGGATGAAAGGCTTATGGCGCAACCACCACCTGCATCATTATAAAGATGAAGGCAAAGGTTTTGGCGTGAGCAGTACATTATGGGACTATGTATTTGGAACTATGTTCGACCTAAAGAAAGAAAAAGAAGACAAGGAAAAGGTAAAAAGCCTTATGTTCTCTAAAAAAGAAAAGTGATTTCTGTTTCTTCCTTTTATATTCATTAAAACCTTTCTATTACTCCCAGGCCAAACAGCGCGTAATCATATTTTACAGGATCATCACCATCCATTTCTTTCAGTTTAGCCGTAAGTTCTATTGCAGCAAGCCAGTCATTAACCGGGCGGCTTAGCAATTTGAAATGCCGTGCTACGCGACTCACATGCAGGTCAAGCGGGCAAACCAGGTGAGCTGGTTTAATATTTTTCCAAATACCAAAATCTACGCCTTTTGCATTGCTCCGCACCATCCAGCGCAAAAACATGTTCAGCCTTTTGCAGGCAGATTTTCTTGCAGGTGTAGCAATATGCTTTCTCGTTCTTACAGGATGGTCAGGAAAAATTTTATCATCAAAAAATGACTGATGAAAACCGATCAGTGCCTTTTCAATATTTTCATCACCCGGTTGTAAATGTTTTGAAAATGCAGTTTCCAGCGATTCTGAAAATTGATAGTGATATTTAAGATAATCAAAAAAATGAAAAAGGTCAGTAGAATTAAAAGTGCGGTGTACAAATTTCATGAAAGGAGCCAAATCTTCTTCTTCAAAATTCATAATAAAATCATAGGGCGCATCATCCATACATGTCAGTAATTTATTGCAAGAGTTAATGATGCTTTTGCGGTTGCCCCAGGCAAGAATAGCTGCAAAGAATCCTGCAATTTCAATATCCTGTTTTTTTGTAAACAAATGTGGAATTGAAATAGGATCGCCCAAAATAAACACAGGCTGCTCGTATTGTGCAGCCTTCATGTATAAAAAGTCTTTGAAATTATCATCCATTACATTTACCCGATAGCCTGCTTTAAATCTTCAATTAAATCTTCGGCATCTTCAATGCCCACGCTGAGTCGTATGAGTGAGTCGCTCAGGCCATTTTTAATTCTTTCTTCACGCGGTATGGAAGCATGCGTCATAGTAGCCGGGTGATTGATTAGCGATTCTACACCACCCAGGCTTTCGGCCAGCGCAAAAACTTTAGTAGCTTTTAAAACTTTAGTAACCACTTCCATGCTTTCATCTTTTAATTCAAAGCTCATCATGCCGCCAAAGTCGCGCATTTGCTTTTTGGCAATTTCATATCCTTTAAAATCTTCAAAGCCGCACCAGTATACTTTTTTTATTTTATCATGCGCATTTAAATACTGCGCTATTTTTCTGCCGTTTTCACAATGCCTTTGCATGCGCACGTGCAGTGTTTTTATACCCCGCAATACCAAAAAACAATCCATTGGGCCGGGTACTGCGCCACAACTTTTTTGTATGAAAAATAATTGCTCGCGGAGTTCATCGCTGTTCATCATTAATGCTCCCATCACCACATCGCTGTGCCCGCCCAGGTACTTTGTTACGGAGTGCATCACAATGTCGGCGCCAAGATCAATAGGGTTTTGCAAATAGGGCGATGCAAAAGTATTATCTACACAAAGCAGCGCACCGGCTTGCTTTGCCACACCGGCCACGGCTTCAATATCCGTTATGTTCATCAGCGGGTTAGTTGGTGTTTCAATCCAGATGAGCTTTGTGTTTCCGGTAACCGCATGCTGCACATTCTCAATTTGAGAAGTATCAGTATAAATAAATTTTATTCCATATGCTTCCCACACTTTTGAGAACAGACGATAAGTACCGCCATACATATCGTTGGCTGCAATCACTTCATCGCCCGGCTTTAGTAGTTTTATAAGGCTATCGGTTGCTGCCACACCGCTGCTGAACGCCAGGCCGTGCTTTGCATTTTCGAGCGCGGCAAAAGATTTTTCAAGAGCTGTGCGGGTGGGGTTTCCGGCGCGGCTGTAATCATAACCCTTGTGCTCATTGGGGCCATGCTGCACAAAGGTAGAAGTTTGAAAAATGGGCGTCATGATGGCGCCGGTTGAGGGATCGGGTTCCACACCGGCGTGTATAATTTTTGTATCTATTTTCATGATGGAATGTTGAATGGCAAATGTAGGCAATAACCTATGCCTGGTAAAATAACACTGGGCAACACCTATATTGGTTAACCCGTCTTAACATTCTTATCACATTTCGCCTGTAACATTTTTAACTGCTGACCGATTTAAGAAATATAAATATATCAATAACAATAAAACCGTCATTCACCGATGCTTATAAAAAGGTTGCATAGCTGCTTGTTCTTTCGCCCCGAAGATAGTGCCGTTTACCGCTTTTTGCACTACTGTTCACCAAAAAGCTGTTGACCCGAGGCGCCTACGCACGCTACTTTTGTATCAGAAACAAAACAAAAAAATAATAACTCTTAAAATTTAAAAAATGAAAAACTTAATCCTCTTAGCTGCACTGTTCCTTAGTATAAATGCATTTGCAGCAGACAACAACCCAACCGTAAGTGATAAGGTTTTAAAAACCTTTAATCAACTGTTTGCCGATGCACAAGATGTGCGCTGGTCGAGCATTGGAAAGTACACAGAAGCTTCTTTTAAAAACGGAGATGTAAAAACCAGGGCTTTTCTTGACCAAAAAGGATCGCTTGTAAAAACCATACGTTATTATAACGAAGAAGGATTGCCGTTTGATGTTCTGTACAAAGTAAAAAAGGCCTATGCCCGCCATGACATTTGGGGTGTAGTTGAAGTTTCTGACTGCAAAGCTACTTCTTACCGTATTACTTTAAAAGATCACAAAAACTGGTACCATGTAGATGTGGATGCCCAGGGAGATATAATGCTCTACAAAAAATATAAAAGGGCAGACGCTTAAATTGTAAATTTTCTCATGTAATAATTCGGAGGGAGCAGTCTTGTTCTCTCCCTTTTTTTATTCGTATGAGCAACATAGAAAAATCTTGCTCATACGAAGTATTCTTTTAATAGGTTACAGTTATTACCGGGCTGGTTTTGAAAGAACCATCCTTATCTACCTGTTTTATCTGTACGAAAATATATTTTGTGTTTACCACGACCGATTTGCTGTTTTTTTGGCAACTAATAAAAGCAATAAGTAAGAACGTGGTTATAAACAATAGCTTATTTCTTTTTCTGTTTGAATAACAAAACAAAAACGTTAGGGGTAAAAGAGAGATGGCCAGATAAGATGCGGATGTAAGGTCTAATTCAAAATTATAATTTAACGGAGAGTTGCTTATACCGCCAGCTGCTTTTGATGTTACCGTACCGACTTTATAAAAAGTTCTACCATTTTTGGAAACTTCAATTTCAAAATGGCTGTTGTTTGATTCATTAAGGGTTTCCCAATCAACCTGTAGCTTATTATTGTTTATAAATGCATGAATCACACCAAAACTCACAGGCATGGCGCTGTTGCAATCAACCAAAGCAAATGTATTGGAGTTGGTGGTGTTACCTACCCCAAGCTGCCCCCTATCATTTAAACCGGCTGCCCATAGGGAGCCGTCATTTTTTAATGCAAAAGTATGGTACGGACCTGCTGAAACTGACTTCCAGTTTGTAGCTGTACCTATGCGGGTAGGCACAAGCTTATTCACGTTGCTGCCATCGGCAAGTTGCCCGTACGAATTACTGCCCCAACCCCATAAACTCCCATCTGTTTTAATGGCAAAGCTGGCAGCTCCACCGGCAGAAATATAGAGCCAGTCATTATCTGTTCCAATTTGTTTTGGCAAACCGGCATATGAGCCGCCACTTGTTCCATCGCCCAACTGGCCTGTTAGGTTATTTCCCCAGGCCCAAAGGGTGCCGTTGTTCTTTAAAGCAAGCGTATGTTCAGAACCATGCGAGACCATTTTCCAATCATTGTCTGTTCCTATTTGTATAGGCGAGACCGCTGGTGCCCCAAAATAATAACCATTGCCCCATTGCCACATGGTGCCATCAGTTTTTAAAGCAACGCCACTATAAGTTCCAACCGAAACAGCTTTCCAATTAGTGTCGCTATTGACAAGTGTGGGCGTATTATAATATACCGCACCCTGAATACCCACAGCATTATACCCATTATACCCCCAGGCCCACAGCGTACCATCGGTTTTTATAGCATGTGAAGAACCTTGACCTGCCGCTATGGTATCCCAATCAGTTTGAGTACCTATTCGGATAGGTTGTGTCTGATTATTGGTGGTTCCATCGCCCAAGGCTCCCCAGCCATTATAACCCCAGGCCCACAGCTCCCCATTGTTTTTTAATGCCAAGGTG
The DNA here is from genome assembly GCA_934486785.1 of uncultured Niabella sp. GTDB lineage: Bacteria > Bacteroidota > Bacteroidia > Chitinophagales > Chitinophagaceae > Niabella. The sequence continues at coordinate 515,992 of CAKSQK010000001.1, forward strand.
TGGTTTCCATTCACCGCTATCGCTTTCCAGTCTGTAGAAGTACTTATACTGACAGGTGAAGGCTTTTCTGTTGTTGTATTGTCTCCTACTTCACCATTATTATTTTCGCCCCAGGCATATAAGGTGCCGTCAGTTTTAATGGCTATGGAATGATTAGCGGAGCTTCCGGTGTAAATGTTCTGCCAGCATTGTGCATGAAGCTTAGTGGCGCAAATAATAAAAAGTACCGTGGTTGTGAAAATTTTAATCATTATAGAGGTTTGCTTTTATAAATAGCAAATTTATTCGGTAGAATAGCTTCTTTTAATACCCTCCTGAGGGTATTTTCACTTTCTCATTTGGCTAATTGTTACAAATTGGCCTCAATATGTTATTTAAATTTTCAAATATTTGGCAGTTTTTCTTCGATCGTATTTTTACCCTACTTTCGTACCAATGGCGTTAGCAGTACAAATACAGGAATTGAATTTTGCATATAAAAATCAACCTCCGCTTATTAAAGATTTACATTTAGAGGTGAAGCAGGGCGAACGCTTTGGTATATTTGGGCCTAACGGGGCGGGCAAAACCACGCTTATGAGCCTCATGACCGGTTTGCTGCATTATGAACGCGGGTCTTTGAAAATTTTAGGCAAAGAAGTAAATGCAGGTAAGGATGAAATGAATGCAATGACCGGGCTGGTGCCGCAGGATTTTTCTTTTTACGAAGAACTAACCCCGGTAGAAAATATGGAATATTTTGGCGCCTGGTATGGTCTTAATAAACAACAGATCAAACAAAAAACAACCGAACTGCTGGCCATTATGGGCCTGACCGATGTACAGCACAAACCGGTAAAACATTTTTCGGGCGGTATGAAACGCAGGGTAAACCTTGCCATTGGTGTAATGAACAATCCCAAAGTTTTATTTTTAGATGAGCCCACGGTGGGCGTTGACGTACATTCGCGCAATGCCATCATTACTTTTTTAAAAAAGATCAATGAAGAAAACGGTACTACGCTTGTTTACACATCGCACCAATTAAAAGAAGCAGAAGACCTTTGCCAGGCTGTGGCTTTGATAGACCAGGGGCAGATCATTGCGGAAGACAGTTTACAAAATCTTTTAATAAAACATCAGCATGACGGCCTTGAGGGTTTATTTTTAGAACTCACCGGCCGTGATTATAGGGATTAGTTGATACAACTGCGTACTGCCTTCGTTTTTATAATGGTTTTTGGCAGTATAATGCTTTTTGGCACAATTATTTGTGTATTTTGTGAAACCAATATTTTTAAAACCTTAAAATATAAACCATGAATAAGTTAATTACAGGTTTCGCGTTAGGCTTAATAGTTGGTATTTTATATGCGCCGGATAGCGGAAATACAACTCGCAGAAGAATTGCCGATAAGGGCAACGATCTTAAAAACCAATTTGCTGATTTTATTGACAGCCTTGCAAGCAAGTTTGAAGATCAGGCTGATGAAGTGGAAGAATATGTACAATCAAAAACTGAAGAAGTGAGACCCGAAGTTCTTTAGGTTTTAATCCATATATCTGGTAAAAACCACGTCTTGCGACGTGGTTTTGCTTTTATAAATACTGGTTAATTGCTGATGCTTTACTCACGCACTAAAAACAATGCGTTGGCAAACATCAGTTTGCCGTTTTCCCAAAAATTTCTAAACAGAATATTATCCGTAAAATATACCACGGAGCCGCGGCCCATACTTTGTACACCAAAAACCAGCGCATCCTGCAAGCGGGGTTTTAACTTATAGCCCACAAAGCCTGATAGCTGGCTTTCTTTTTTAATCACGCCCGCGTTCCAGCCGCCTTCTTTAATAAACTCGTAAAGGGTTGTGTCCATTTTTAAAGAATAATAATGCCGTGGGTAACCAAACATTAAAGGGTGCGTATTGTCCAGGTCTACTTTCAAAACAGAGCCGGGCGTGTATTCCTGCAACTGGTTGCGCTCCCTGTCTTCATATACTTTTAAGGTGCTATACGGGTCATTGTTTTCAGCCGCGTCTGTTTTATCATCAGGTTTCAATTTTACATTGCTCCACTTTTGTTTTGATAAAAATGCGGCACCGTTTTCAAAAGCAATTATTTTTCCACCTGAGCGTACCCATGTTGCCAGTTTTTCGGTATAGGCTTCGCCAAAAGAATAATAGCCATCAGGTATAATCAGTACATCTATGTTATGCAGGCTTAGGTTTTCAATTTGTTCTGCATCCACAAGCGTTACCGGGTAATTCAGCTCCTGGTCCATAAAATGCCAGATGTCGCCCACTGAAAGTGATGAAGTTCTGCGACCGGTAAGCAAAACAACTTTTGGCGCTTTCATTAAATACACGCGTGAGCTGCCAAAATCAAATCCCCTGTCAACCATGCCGGTGCTTACAGGCACTATTTCCACGTTTCGCTCGTTGGCAACATCGTTTAAAATTTGTAATAGATCTGGCCTGTTGCTGGCGCTTTTTAAAATAATGGCAGAACCCGCAGGAAAAACCTGTGCGCCTACATGAAAAGGCGCTTCCGCGTAGCGTACTTTAATTCCCTGCTTTAAAAGTTGCGCTACCGCGCCTGCTGATTGTACGCCCTGCCACCTGATGATGTACCCATACGCATCTGCAAGCTGGTTGCGTACCGGTGGCGTGCTGAATCCCGCATTAGTAATATTAATTTTTTTTGTGCTGGCATAGGCTTGCACGCCATAAGCGTAAGGTAACGCCCATGATGTAATGTCGTACGTAACAGAGTCGGCAAGTTTTGGGTTGGGGTCAAACAATACGCGTACCAGCGCACTTTTAGGCTGTGTGCCACTCACCACCACATCCTGTGGAGAAATGTTGTAAGAAGCATTTTTGCCTGTATGGTAATCAAAGCCGGAACCGCTGCCGGCGCCGCGGCCGTATTCTATCTGGTTGTTTTTAAAAAACTGGAGCAATGCATTGATGCGCTCCCTGTCTTCCGGTGTATATTTTATAATGTAGGATCTGTATGGCCCGGAATGATCAGTGGCAAAATATTTTTGAAATTCGCTCACCAGTTTGGCTGCATGTTGTGATGCTGTTTCAATAGTGCTTAAAGAAGTGGTATAATGGTGTTCGGCGCGGTCTTCAAGCGTTAAGGTATCTCCATCCGCAGTAATAATGCCCAGGCCTGCGCCAATGCCCGCCTGTTCGTAAGTCATGCCGATACTGCCATTGTAAGTGGGATATGTATCTCCGTAAGAGGGGTACAGCAGGTCAAACCATTCGCCGGTAAAATACAGCCAGCCTTTCTGGTCGAAATATTTAGCATGGTTGCGCCCAATGGTTTTTTGAAATTCGCGCTGCCAGGGAGTGATGGCTTCGTGGTAAGGTTCCGCCGCAGGCGCAAAATAGTAGGGGCTGTTGTAACCCTGCTCATGAAAATCAACGTGTATTTGTGGCAGCCACTGGTTGTATTGTTTGATGCGCTGCCGGCTTTCCAACTGGGTTTGCCATGCCCAGTCCCGGTTTAAATCAAAATAATAATGATTGCTTCTGCCGCCGGGCCAGGGTTCTGCATGTTCGCGAGCATAGGGTGTGGCATCGTAGTTTTTCCCCACCACAGATGTGTACCAGTTGATGTACCGTTCTCTGCCGTCAGGGTTCAGGCAGGGATCAATAATAACTACAGTGTTTTGCAGCCACTGTGTGGTTTGAGGATTGGAAGGGCTGGCCAACGCGTAAAGCGTTAACAATGCTGCTTCTGTTGATGAGGTTTCATTGCCATGCACATTGTAGCTAAGCCAAACAATGGCCGGAGCTGACGGGTTTGGCAAACCACTATCACCACTTTGTTTGGTAAGCCGCAAATTGTTCTGCCTTATATTTTCTAAATTACTGATATGCGATGCACTGGAGATAAAAACAAGATACAGCGGCCTGCCCTCAATGGTGTGGCCATACTGCTGCAACTTTACCTTTTGCGGCGCCTGTTGGGCCACATGATTTAAATATGTCACCACATCATGATGGCGGGTATGCGTGGTACCGATTTTATAGCCTAAAAATTGTTCGGGAGATTGCAGTTGTGCAACCGCATCAATTACTAAAAGAAAAAATATAGCAGAAAGAAAAAACAGCTTTTTCAAATTCAGGGTTTTTGTAAAAACTAAAGTAGTGTTTTTCAGAATGGTGTAGAAATAAAAATTCCGGGGTTTGTGCCCCGGAATTTTTTTATGAAAGATATCTTAGTTATTAATCCCTTCTGCCCATAAAAATGGCAATGTATTGTAATAAAGTAGCCAAAGCCGCAAGCGCTGCTACCACGTAAGTAGTGGCCGCCCATTTTAAGGCATCTTTAGCGCCGGGGTACTCTCGTGAATTGGTGACGTTGGTACGTTGTAACCAGGCCAAAGCTCTTTTACTCGCGTCAAACTCTACCGGTAATGTAATTAATGAAAAAGCTACCGTTACTGCCAACAGGATGATACCTATTAATAGCAGCGTGCTGTTGCCTGATAAAAACATTACAAACCCGATCATTAGCACCCAGTTTACGATGGTAGAACTGAACTGAACCACCGGCACCAGCCTGCTTCTAAGTTGCAGGGGGCCATAACCCGTTGCGTGTTGCACCGCGTGGCCGCACTCGTGCGCGGCAACAGCTGCTGCAGCTACCGAACGGCCTTCATATACTTCGGGGCTTAGATTTACAGTTCTTTTAGTAGGATCGTAATGATCTGTAAGAAAACCCGGGGTTGAAATAACCTGTACGTTTCCAACACCGTTTTCACGAAGCATTTTTTCAGCTATCTCCTTGCCGCTCATGCCGTTAGACAGGCCAACTTTTTTATATTTATTAAATTTCGCTTTAAGGATCATGGAAACGACCATACTAATTCCCATGAAAACAAAAGAAAGAATAATTACTTCAGGAGGCATTATCATGTTTAATTGTGTTTATTATAAAAAAAGACATTCTATTACCAAAATATACATCAAATCTAAAACCATTCCCAAAATAAGGAGATTTAACGACTTTTTGTCATGTAGAAAACTTTTTAAATGTTTTAAATTAGTTTTTATACATCCTATTTGATTGATTTTTATACAATTGTAAGTACACCTTTCAAAATTTTATAATTTCTTAACCAATGGATTGTACAATTTCATTTTGGTGATTTAAGCCAGATTTGTATCTTAGTACCAGAATTTAATGGGTTAGTAAGTAAAAGGTCAGTCGCAAGATTGGCCTTTTTACTTTTATAGAATTGCATATTGCACATTCCATACTTTGCTTATTACAAATTGTTTTTGTCGCTATAAAATTTTTGATGCACGGCATCGCTTTGCATTTTGTATTCTGCCTATCTTTATTCAATGAGTAAAGTAAAAAAATCTTTCTTCTGCCAAAACTGTGGTTATGAAAGTGTGAAGTGGTTGGGCCAGTGCCCGTCATGCACGCAATGGAATACGTTTGTAGAAGAAGTGATTGATAAAGGCGGTGGTAAAGAAAACTGGAACCAGTATACCAGTGATCAAAAACGTGTACATAAAACCATTGCTATTGCTGATGTAAAGAGCATACAAGAACGACGCATCATCACCCCTGATGCAGAGCTGAACAGAGTTTTAGGCGGCGGCATTGTATTGGGAAGCCTTGTGCTGGTAGCCGGCGAACCGGGTATTGGCAAAAGCACATTGTTTTTACAAAATGGTTTGCAATTAAAAAATTTACGCGTACTGTATGTGAGTGGTGAAGAGAGTGAACAACAAATAAAAATGCGTGCAGACCGCCTGGGCAATGATGATGAAATATTTCACAGCAATGATTTTTTCCTGCTGACAGAAACCACCACGCAAACCATTTTTCAGGAGATAAAAAAAGTAAAACCAGACATTGTAATTATTGATAGTGTGCAAACGCTACAATCAAATTTTATTGATGCAAGTGCGGGCAGCATTTCTCAAATAAAAGAATGCGCTGCAGAGTTTCAACGTTATGCAAAAGAAACGAATACGCCTGTGTTTTTAATTGGCCATATTACAAAAGAAGGCGGCATTGCCGGACCTAAAATTTTAGAACATATGGTTGATGTGGTGCTTCAGTTTGAAGGTGACCGCCACTATGCGTACCGTATTTTACGCACGCTTAAAAACCGCTTCGGCAGTACGAGCGAGTTGGGTATTTATGAAATGACAGACCGCGGCATGCGTGGTGTGGCCAATCCCAGTGAAATCCTGATCACCCAAAAAGACGAACCCCTGAGCGGAATAGCCATTGCTGCCACTCTCGAAGGTGTGAGGCCATTACTTATAGAAATACAATCCCTTGTAACTCAGTCAGTTTATGGCACACCGCAGCGCACAGTAAGCGGGTTTGATCTGCGAAGGCTGCAGTTACTGTTGGCCGTACTGGAAAAGCGGGGTGGTTTTCATTTTGGTGTTAAGGATGTGTTTTTGAACATTGCCGGTGGCATTAAAGTAGAAGATCCCAGCATTGACCTGGCGGTACTTTGTGCCTTATTGTCATCTTACGAGGATGTGCCTTTACCACAAAACATTTGCTTTGCCGGTGAAGTTGGCCTTAGCGGCGAAATACGCGCTGTAAATAAAATTGACCAGCGCATTGCCGAAGCCGAAAAGCTGGGATTTGAAAAGATCATTGTAAGCAAATACAACCAGTCTTTAAAACAAAAAGGCAGGTTTCAGATAGAAATAGTGCCTGTGGGGCGGGTGGAAGAAGTGTATGGAAAGCTATTTTAAATTATTGTTCACAGTAAAAAAAATCATCTATATGAAAAAGTATACTTCTATTAAGCAGTTGGTTATCGACCAAACTATATCAAATGGCGAAATGCCTCCTTATGAAACCTTAACTAAAATTGTTTTAGAAAATTTCCCTAAAAGCAAATGGAAAGAAACTCATTATGCATGGTATAAATCTAAAATCAATACAGGTAAGTTCGATTTACCCGATTTCGTAGAAAGTCAAGATTTAGTTGTAGATCAGGTCATGGGAGAAGAACCGATATCGGAATTCGCGATTTCAATTGAAAGGGATTTACAAAACTATATTTCCAGCAGACTAACAGAAATAGAAGACGGCTTGACATTAGTAAACAGAGAGTATAAGACAGATGCCGGTTTTATTGATATCCTCTGCAAAGACAGTAACGGGGATTATGTTGTTATTGAAACAAAAGCAGGAAGGGCTAAAGATGCTGCTGTAGGACAGCTTTTGGGCTATATCGGGGCATTAAAGGAAAATGGCATTAAAGAAAACATTAGGGGGATTTTAGTGGCATCAGACTTCGAAAACAGAACTGTATTTGCTGCAAAAGCTATCGAAAATATGAGCTTAAAAAAATATAGCGTAAGCTTTTCCTTTGAAAGTGTTCACTGAGAGGTTAATTGTGTGTAAAATCGGTTTTCACGTGTTGCCAGATTAATCATAGTAATGGATTAGAAAATGTATTTTTATGGGTCAAACAGTTTCCGGCTGACCGTATACTCTACCCTGAGATAGGCTATTTTCGTTATAATTTAAATATTCAATCCGCCGCAAGCGCTGATGGTTTGCCCTGTAATATACGATCCCATATCGCTGGCCAGGAACAATGCAACATTAGCTATATCCTCTCCCTTTGCAAACTTACCAAGTGGTATATCTGCAAGATACTTTGCCGCGCCATCACCTTCGTTCAGGTAATGCGTCATGTCTGTTTCTACAAAGCCCGGCGCTATGGCGTTGCATCGAATGTTGCGGCTACCCAGTTCCTTTGCCATGCTTTTGGTAAAACCAATGATGCCTGCTTTACTGGCCGCGTAGCTTGCCTGTCCGGCGTTGCCCATCACACCAATCACAGAGCTCATATTAATAATACTGCCGCTACGCGCTTTCATCATCGGGCGGATGATTTGCTTGGTCATGTAAAAGACACTGTTCAGGTTAGTATTTAAAACATCCTGCCATTGCTCTGGCGTAAGGCGCAGCAGTAAGTTATCTTTTGAGATACCGGCGTTGTTCACACAAATATCAATCTTACCAAACTCCTGCAGCACACTATTTACAAAGGTTTCGCACTGGGCTATATCTCCTGCATTACTTTTATAAGCAACAACTTTTACACCCAAGCCTGATAATTTTTCCTGTAATGCAGCCGCTCGTTCTGCGCTACTGTCGCTTATATAAGAAAAGGCCACGTTTGCGCCATGCTCTGCAAATTTTGTGGCAATAGCCTCGCCTATTCCTCTGGCTGCACCGGTTACAATAGCTACTTTATTTTCAAGGAGTTTCATTTTTATATCAATGGATTTGGTTAAGTACAATATTAAACAAAATAAACCTATAGACGGTAAAAACCACTAATCTATGAACAAAATATATGGTTAGGCAAAGCAATATTCCCTGCCACCATTTTAATTGATAAAAGCGGGCAAAAGCTACATAGCAATACGCTAATAAAGGAATATAAATCAGGTATGTGATCAACTCATCGTTAAACTGTGTATAACCGGTTAGCGATGCATAGAGCATGAAAATAAACGGTAAAAGCAAAAAACCCCAAAGCAGAAATACAATATTGATCTCTGTTGAGATTACTAACTGGTCAAAAAATAATTTTCTTTTTTTAAAAGTAAACAGCCAGGTGAATAAAGCCGTGAGCGGTATAATAATCAATAACAAAGGCTTTGAAATCTTAGATGATTTTTCCTCAAAGATTTCTGCCAAATGCTGACGGGTAAAGCCCGTACTGTTTATTTTTTGTTCGATTTTTGATGCCGCAAACTCGCCATATTGCCTGTTGGTATGTTCTTCCATACTGATGTTCAGCCCGTCAAAAACAGGAAAAAGCAGGTAAAGAATGACCAGCATCAAAAAAAATGATAGTGGTTTAAAGTACTTCTTCCTGATGCCATAGCTGTATTCGAAAGATAATTTGCCCGGAGCGGTAAATATTGTTTTTAGCGTGGTAAAAAATTTACCTTCAAAATGCGTGATAAAATGCAGGCTTTCTTCAAAAAAATGAGTAACATGCTTATCTTTTTCAGTATACACTTTTTCGCCACAGTGATTGCAAAATTTACCGGTAAATGTTTTTCCGCAATTTTTACAATTTTGTTGTGGCATTTGCAATCGTTTTGTTGATTGGTAAAAATAAGTTTTATGCGTTGTACAAAATTTTGGCATGTACAAAGTCTTCATCACCTTCCCATATACACCATCAATATTTGTACATCACTGGGGTTGATGCCTGAAATGCGGCTGGCTTGCCCTAAAGTGCGTGGTTTTATCCGGATCAGTTTTTCACGCGCCTCATTGCCAAGAGAGGCAAGTTTAGAATAGTCAAAACTTTCGGGAATTACATGATCTTCCATTTCGCCCATGCGGGCCACCAGTTCCTTTTCTTTTTGTATATATGTGTCATACTTTACTTGGATGGATGCCTGCTCTGCCTCCTCCGCTGAAAAATCTTTCAAATATTCTTTAATAAAAGGAACAACGCTGGCTAAGTCATCCAATTCCACACCAGGTCTTAATAACAGTTTTTCAATTTTTTGTTTTTCAGTAATGGGCGATGAATCCATCTGCTGCAAAAACTCATTGATCTCTGCCGGATTGATGCTTTGCTCTTTTAAAAAAGATTTGATGCGGGCAACTTTTTGGTTCTTTTCAGAAACTCCTGCCATTCTTTCATCAGAAGCCAGTCCTATAGCATGGCTCAGCGGCGTTAACCTTGCATCAGCATTATCCTGCCTTAATAAGGTCCGGTATTCGGCACGTGAGGTAAACATGCGATAAGGTTCTTCAGTGCCTTTGTTAATGAGGTCATCAATCAAAACCCCAATATAGGCTTCACTTCTTTTTAATGTAAAAGGTTCCTTTTGCCTCACATTCTGGTGGGCATTTATTCCCGCTATCAATCCCTGGCAGGCAGCTTCTTCATAACCTGTTGTGCCGTTTATTTGCCCGGCAAAGAATAAGTTACGTATTAATTTTGTTTCTAATGTATTTGTAAGCTGTGTTGGTGGAAAATAATCATATTCTATGGCATATCCCGGCCTGAACAGTCGCGCATTTTCAAAACCCGGCACCATTCGCAGAGCTTTGTATTGCACTTCTTCCGGCAATGAAGTAGAAAAGCCATTTACATAGATTTCTACAGTATTCCAGCCTTCCGGCTCTACAAACAACTGGTGGCGCTCTCTTTCTGCAAACCTGTTGATCTTATCTTCAATGCTTGGGCAATACCTGGGACCAGTACCGTCAATCCTTCCTGCATACATAGGGCTTCGATCAAAACCGGTTTTCAACTCCTCATGCACATTGGTATTAGTGTATGTAATCCAACAGCACCGTTGTTCCTTTGGAGAGATTTTTTTGGTATTTGTGAAAGAAAATCCCGTAATCTCATCATCGCCTTCCTGAATTTCCATTTTGCTGTAATTCAGGCTGCGGCCATCTACTCTTGGCGGTGTACCGGTTTTCAGGCGGTCACTCTCAAACCCAAACTGTACCAATTGCTCCGTAATTCCCGTTGCAGCTTTCTCCGCAACCCTTCCTCCACCAAACTGTTTTTCGCCTATATGAATAATTCCGTTTAAGAACGTTCCATTTGTAAGTACAACAGATGTTGCATGAATCTCGTGACCCATACCTGTAACAACACCGCAAACCCGGTTATCTTTAACAATGAGGCCTTTTACCATATCCTGATAAAAATCCAGGTTAGGAGTTTGCTCCAGCATTTCCCTCCATTTAGACGAAAACAACATTCTGTCGCTTTGGGCGCGCGGGCTCCACATTGCCGGGCCTTTGCTACGGTTGAGCATGCGAAACTGTATCATTGTTTCATCAGTTACAATACCTGAGTAACCGCCCAGCGCATCAATTTCACGTACAATTTGACCTTTTGCAATGCCGCCCATAGCCGGGTTACAGCTCATTTGGGCAATTGTCTGCAAATTCATTGTTATTAAAAGCGTCTTTGAACCCAGATTCGCCGCCGCCGCCGCCGCCTCGCATCCGGCATGACCGGCTCCTACTACTATCACATCGTATTTTTGAAACATTTTGCAAAGGTATTAATGGTGAGCCAAGGAATAAAACTTTATATGTTTCACGTGAAACAAACAAGTTATGTTCCACGTGAAACGAAATACTTGTTCAAAAGTAAATCTTCCTCTTGTTTCATGAAGCGCTGCTCCTCTTCACTCTTGTCCCCCAGCCCAATAAGATGTAAACATCCGTGAAAAATCACACGATGAAGCTCGTGTAGAAACGTAACCTGATTATACGCTGCGTTATCTTTTACGCGATCAATACTTATATAAAGTTCGGCTTCAATAACCGGCTCATTAAAATTAGTAAATGGGAATGTAATGATGTCAGTATAATAATTATGTTTTAGATGATGCTGGTTCATTGTTAATAGCTCTTCATCAGAACAAAAGATGATCCTAATCTCCCCGGAGGTTTTTCCGGCCTGCTGAAAAAAACCGGATAAAAATTGTTTCAGCCTTTTGCGCTCAGGCAGGTTGACATTCTTTTGAAAAAAGAACAAGATTTTTATTGTTGAAACTGCACCCATCATTCAAAAATCGTAAACAAAAAACAAATGACAATGGTTAGTTTTGTACCATGCATACAGGATTTAAATTATTGTCAGACCTAAAAGCCGGTCAAAAAGCAAAGATTACAAAATTTACATCTGAAGAGATTTTTCTCAAATTAATGGAAATGGGTTGCCTGCCAGGCGAACCTATCGAGATCTTAAAAAAAGCTCCGCTGAATGACCCGATTTCTGTAGCTGTAGCCGGTTATACGTTGAGCTTGCGTGTAGAAGAAGCCAGATATATTGAAGTAGAGTTGATATAAAAATATGGCCTATGAAAATCGGTTTATTTTTTGGCTCTTTTAATCCCATCCATCACGCCCATCTCATCATTGCCAATTATATCATTAACCAAGACTTGGTTGACAAAATATGGTTTGTGGTATCACCACATAACCCGCTAAAAGAAAGTCAGTCACTGCTAAATGAAAACCACCGGTTGCACCTGCTGAATCTGGCCATTGAAGGTGAACTACACCTTCGGGCAACGGATATTGAATTTCATTTACCCCGGCCCTCTTATACAAGCTATACATTAAATCATTTAAAAGAAAAATACCCTAATGATGAGTTTGTGGTAATTATGGGAGGTGATAGTTTTCAAAACATAACGAAGTGGAAAAATTACGATTATATTATAAATAATTATAATATAATTATATACAATCGCCCGGGTTTTATTATTGATAATTCGCTCAACGCTCGTTTAACCATTGTAGACGCTCCGCTGCTGGAGCTGTCTGCCACAGCAATAAGGCAGCTTATTCGCCAGAAAAAGTCTGTACGCTATATGTTGCCCGACGCTGTTATTGAAGAAATTGAAAAGGGCGGTTATTACAGAAAATAAATTTAAAAGAAAGCGCCCAGCGCAAGACATGCAACCACCACAACCGGCGCCGGTATTTTGGTAAAGGTTAATATTAAAGCAGTTGCTGCAATAACGGCCGCGTTGGTAACTCCGGAGAAATCCTGGGTAAGAAAAGAAATATCTTTCATAATATATATAGTGGAACCAGCCATAATACCCATAACCGCAGCATTAATTCCTTCAAGCGAACGGTAAATGGCTGAAAACTTTTTCAGGTTGCTCCATATGGGATAAAAGAAAAGCACCAGCAACGCTGCCGGAAGAAAAATGGCCACCATTCCTATCACACCTCCCAAAACCTGCATGGGAACGCCACCATCACGTAGCGCCAGGCTGCCCGTATAAGAAGAAATTGAAAATACCGGGCCGGGCATGGCACGTACCAGCCCCATTCCCAACAGCATATCCTTACGGTCAATTTGTATCACGTTTGGATTTTTATCCTGCACGGCTTCAGGCCTTACACTAAATTGCTCGTACATTAAAGGCATTAACACATTACCTCCTCCAAAAACCAGGCTGCCCATACGGTAAGTATTTTCAAAAAGGTTCAGCGGCTGACGGTTGTCCCAGTCCTGCTTGCGCGCTGTTTCACTAAGGGCGCCGGCTAAAATAAAAATGATGGCAAAAAGCCAGATGTTCCACCATTGTACCTTCTTTGGCTTTTCATGAATTTGGGGAATTCTTTTTTTGCTGAGGTTGGTTAATATACCGCCCAGCACGATCAGTATCGGAATGATATAGGGCTTGCCAAATGCCAAAAAAGTAACTAAACAGGTTACAACGGCAATAATAGCCGTAATTAAATTCTTAACCGAATACGGAAAAGCCGCCACGCATGCATAAATTAAAAACCCCGCGGCCATGGGTACAATAAACTTAAAAATACGCTGCCATGAATCATCATCGCCCATGCTGTTGACCAAAAAAGACAGGCCCAGCATCAGCGCGCAGGAAGGCAACACCCACACCAGTAAAGTTAGTACGGCTAACGGAACACCACCACGCTTAAAGCCAATGAGCATAATGGTTTGAACAGATGAGGCGCCGGGTAACAACTGGCAAAAAGCATTGTACTCTAACAGTTCCTGCTGGCTTACGTAAGGCGTTTGTTTTACAAAGGTCTTCATCATCATGGCCAGGTGCGCCTGCGGCCCGCCAAAAGCAGTAATGCCATGAATGAAAACAAGCCTTAAAAAATGCAGATGACGCAGCATGATAAACCTTACATCTTTAGGTTTGACAGATGTTTAAAGTTAATGGTTTTCAAGCAGGTTGCCTACAATCCCGCCTGCCTGCTGATCTCCAGCATCCTGTCAATGGGTTTTTTGGCACTTAGGCGCAATGCTTCATCCATAATGATGTCAGGTTTTTCGTACTTCATGCACAGGTACACTTTTTCAAGCGTGTTACGCTTCATGTGCGGGCAATCGTTGCACGCACACTCATTATTGGGTGGTGCGGGTATGAATGTTTTATGCGGACTCGCTTTGATCATCTGGTGCAAAATACCCGTTTCGGTGGCAACAATGTATTCCTGCGCGTCATCGTTCATGGTGTATTTTAAAAGCCCCGTGGTAGAGCCGATAAAATCTGCCATTTTCAGCAGTGGTTCTTCACATTCGGGGTGAGCAATAAGCTTGGCATTGGGATGCTCGTGCTGCAGGCGGGTAATTTTCTCCAGGCTGAAGATCTCATGCACCATACACGCGCCGTTCCAGAGCAGCATGTTACGGCCGGTTACTTTGTTCAGGTAAGCGCCCAGATTTCTGTCGGGCGCAAAAATAATTTTCTGTTCTGGCGGAAAACTATCCACAATCACTTTGGCATTGCTGCTGGTAACGATCACATCACTCAGCGCTTTAATGCCTGCGCTGCAGTTGATGTAGCTCACCACTACATGGTCGGGGTGCTGCTCTTTGAATTTCTGAAACAGTTCCGGCGGACAGCTATCGCTTAGCGAACAACCCGCTTTTAAATCAGGGATCACCACTTTTTTTGTAGGATTCAGGATCTTTGCCGTTTCGGCCATGAAATGCACACCGGCAAACACGATCATGTCTGCATCGGTTTTTTCGGCTTCCTGCGCCAGGCCCAGGCTGTCGCCAATGTAATCTGCCACGTCCTGAATATCGCCCTCCTGGTAGTAGTGAGCCAGCAAAACAGCGTTTTTTTCCTTTTTCAGTTTTTCAATTTCTGCAAAAAGGTCCAGCGTGGGGTCTACCTCGATGTCCAAAAAACCTGTTTCTTCCACGTCGTTGATCGCTTCCGGTAAAAATTCTGCCATAAAAAGTTCAATTTTCAAATTTCAGTTGTGCAATGATACAAACCAAAAGTCAATCTTTCCAAAAATCTGTTTTTCACAATTTTTCTTTTTAAAATAATAATAATTAATACTTTTTTTAAAATAAGCCTATTATTATTAGGGCTGTGAATTAGTGGATAAAAAGAAAAAACATCAACCGGAAAAAATTTGGAATTGTGGTTATGCACATTTTAAAAGGTTAATTCACATCAATAGAACAAGAATACAGCCTCATTTGTTGGTTTATCCACTTTGCTGTGAATTTGGCTGCCGGTAAAACTTTTTATTTAATATTCCATTCATACTGTGTTAATATCAACGGCATAAAAAATGAATTCCTAACGCCTAAACCCAAACCGGGTAAAAATTTTATTTTCTTACCCGGTTATAAGATTTCATACAAACGTTTCACACAGGGTTATACACATTTTTAAGCGGGTATTCACATATCTTTGGGTATAAATACCTGCTAAAACCCAGGCCGGTATGCTGTTGTTGCTTGTAAAACGCACCTGTTATTCATCCAAAAGTTAAAATAAAATGTACAAAAAGAATTTTTTATTGGTTGTATTTACAGTTTTTAGTTTTTTAATTGCCAGGGCCGACGAGGGCATGTGGCTGCCCCAGTTTTTAGAGGCTGTGAACGAAAAAAGGATGAAAGCCCTGGGCATGAAGATCAGCGCAAAGGATATTTATGATGTAAATAAAGGCAGCCTGAAAGATGCCGTTTTGATTTTTGGCGGCGGTTGCACCGGCGAGGTCATCTCTGACAAAGGACTGGTTTTAACCAATCACCACTGCGGTTATGGCAATATTCAAAGGCATTCAACAGTAGATAAAAATTACCTGAGAGACGGTTTCTGGGCGCGCAATTATGCAGAAGAGCTGCCCAATGCCGGCCTTACGGTAACTTTTATTGTACGCATAGATGATGTGTCAAAGCAGGTGCTGCAGGGCGTGGCGGCTACCATGAAAGAAAGTGAGAGGCAGTCAGTAGTTGATAAAAATATTGCCGCGCTACGCAAAACCACTAAAAAAGAAGAGTACCAGGAAATTTTGGTAAGACCTTTTTACGAAGGCAACCAGTATTTTTTATTTGTAATTGAACGGTTTAGAGATGTGCGCCTGGTTGGTGCGCCGCCTTCGGCCATTGGAAATTTTGGGCAGGATACTGATAACTGGATGTGGCCGCGCCATACCGGGGATTTTAGCCTTTTTAGGATTTATGCCAATAAAAACAACCAGCCTGCAGATTACTCCGCTGATAATGTACCCTACAAACCCAAAAGATCTTTGGCCATCAGCCTGGGCGGCGTAAAAGAGGGCGATTTTACCATGGTTTTTGGTTTTCCCGGCCGCACCACACAATACCTGCCGGGCGAAGCCGTGCGCCAGATTGTAGAAGTAAATGACCCTGCAAAAATTTCAATCAGAGACAAAGCCCTGGAAATACTGAACAAATACATGCGCGCTGATGAAGCAATTAAAATACAATATGCTTCAAAATATGCCGGTATTTCTAATGCGTGGAAAAAGTGGCAGGGTGAAGTACTGGGCTTAACTAAAACCAATGCGTTTCAAAAGAAACAAGATTATGAAGCATTGTTTTTAAAACGCGTCAACGCAAATACAAATTTTAAAAACAAATACGGAATGGTTTTGCAGGAACTCAACCGCAATTATAAAATGATAGAACCTTACGGTCTGGCGCGTGATTATTACCTGGAGACCACAAGTAAGGTGGAACTTTTTGGCATCACCAATCGCTTAATATCTCTGATGAATGCAAAAGTTTCCAAACAACCTGATGATTACAAAAAAGATATAGCCACACAGGTCAGCAGCTTAACAGGTTTGTATAAAGACCTGAACCTGAATGTGGATAAAGAGATGTTTGCCGCCATGATGCAATTATATATAGAAAAGCAGGATCCGAAATTTGTTTCGGAAATGGCGCAGAATTTAAAAACCAAATATGGTGGTGATTATCAAAAATGGGCTAATGCCATGTATGATGATAATATTTTTCTGAATACGGACAGAATGTTGAATTTACTGCAAACTGATCCAGACCAGCTATACCGGCTGGCACAGCAGCAGGAAGTGTTCAGATTGGTGAACAATATGGCCATCCACTTTAATAGTTTAATTACACCAGCGCTTAACCGGTACCAGCCCGAGATTGATAATTTGCAGCGAAAATATATGCAGGCTCAAATGGATGTAATGACTGATAGAAATTTTTATCCTGATGCTAACAGCACTATGCGGGTAACTTATGGGCAGGTGAAAGGTTATGCTCCGGCTGATGCTAAAATTTACAATCATCAAACCTACCTGGATGGGGTGTTGGAAAAATATGTGCCCGGTGATTACGAATTTGATGTGCCCGAAAAATTAATCGCTCTGTATAAAAATAAAGATTACGGCAAGTATGGCATTACCGATAAAAATGGCGATAAAAGAATGCCGGTTTGCTTTATAGGTTCCAACCACACCACCGGCGGTAACAGCGGCAGCCCGGCGCTTGATGCCAACGGCAATTTAGTGGGTCTCAACTTCGATCGCGTGTGGGAAGGCACTATGAGCGATATCAATTACGATCCGTCTATTTGCCGCAATATTATGGTAGATGCGCGTTACATACTTTTTATTATTGACAAATTTGCCGGCGCCAAACATTTGATTGATGAAATGAAAATAGTCGGCGTTAAATAATCAAGCGAATGCCGCGTTCTGGCCTAAAAAAATTCAGGTACAAAGTTTGATACTGTTTCATACGATTTTGTAACAAACAAAAAACTGAAAAAATGGTAAATAACAAACACATTGCAACTTTCATTCTGGGTGCGCTGGCCGGTCTTGCTGCCGGTAAATATGCCAGCATGAGCGCCGAAGAAAAAGAAAAACTGATGGCTAACTTAAAAGCCAAGGCCAAGAACCTGAAAGACGAAGCCGTGAAAACTACAGATCAGGCGAAGGATTATTTTAGTGAATTGTCTAAAAAAGGTGGTGATGCTCTGAAGGAACAATTTCCCGGTGCTGAAAAATGGGTAAATGAAATTTTTGGCAATAAAGCCGCGGCAGACAATACCACGGTGCACACAGAGAATGTGCCACCACCAACCGGTGATAACCATCCGGACGGCCATACAAATCCGGCCATATAAAGGTCTAAGGAATTCAGAATTCAAGGCGGGCAGAAATGTTCGCCTTTTTTAATCATTTATTATCATAAACCCATCACCATTCCTTAAAAATGGATATTGCTGCCGGGCGCTGTCGAGGGTTTGTTTCTCCAAGATTACTGTACAAATATCTTCCTCATTTTTTTTGTGGTAAATCGTTTCGCCCAGAGGGCCTACTATCATACTGTCGCCACTGTATGCCACACCTTTTTCGTCTACACCCACACGGTTTACGCCAATGGCATAGCACTGATTTTCTATGGCACGTGCCTGCAATAAAGTTTTCCAGGCGTGGCTGCGCTGCTGCGGCCAATTGGCAATGTTTATCAAAACATCATACTCCGGCATGTGCTCTTTCTCCCCGGGAGCAGGTGCTTGTCGGGCCCAAACCGGAAACCGGAGATCATAACAAATTTGCAAATGAATTTTCCAGCCTTTTACCGATGCAATTAGTCGCCTGTTGCCAGGGCTGTAAACCTTATCCTCGCCTGCGTAGGCAAACAGGTGGCGCTTATCATAAAAGCCAAACTGTCCATTGGGCTGCATCCAAATCAGGCGGTTGTAAAAAACCTCCTTTTCATTTTCCGCAAACTCTTTAATGATCATACTTCCCGCCAGAATGATTGTGTATTTGGCTGACATGGCCTGCATCCACTGCACAGTGGGTCCATTCATGGTTTCAGCAAGCGCGGCAGCATTTATAGTAAAACCAGTGGAAAACATTTCAGGCAAAAGCACTACTTCAGTTTTCTCTTTTAAGCCCGAGATCTTCTGCTCAAACATTTGCAGGTTGGCCTCCTTATCTTCCCAATGGAGGGTGGATTGTATAATGGTGAAACTGAGTTGTGACATAAATATATTTCGCTACTGCTGTTTAAAAAGTTCATTGATAAGTTCTGTTTCAAACCCCTTATGTATTAAGTAATCCGAAGTTTTTTTCATTTTTACAAACCTATTTCGTTCGCCTTTCAGACTGTCCCATTTTTTTTGAAAAAGTTTTTTGAAAACCTTATTGTATTCTTCATCCTCAATCTCCTTCATTGCTTTTTTAATACAGTATGCGCTGATCTTTTTTAATTTGAGGTGTTGCAATATTTTATTGCGTCCCCACTGTTTTTGCCTGAAATGCCCGCCGGCAAAGGCTATTGCAAACCTTTCCTCATTCAGATAATTTTCTTCAATGAGCGTGGCAATAATTTCGTCGTGATCTTTTTTCCATATATTAAGATTGTAAAGTTTGCTTACCACGTCGGCGTGGCACCGCTCGCTGTAGGCACAATACTGCCGCAGTTTTTGCAAAGCCTGCTCTTTGGTTACCTGCCCCGGCATGGATTCTTCTTTAAAAAACTCTCAGGAAAGAAATGATATTTACAAAGATTTACCGCATAAAAGTAGGGTTTTTATCATAATCAAAAACGCGGCGGCAATGCCGTGGTTATTCACATGTTGAAGGATAAAAATTTAGATTGAATACATAATAAAATAGTAGTTTCGCTCACGTTACGTTATAAAACAATAGCAGATGAAATTTATTGCCTCTTCAACATCATTACTTAAACATTTACAAACCGTTTCGGGTGTGATCAATTCCAATACTGTGTTGCCCATATTGGAGGATTTTTTGTTTGAAATAGACAAAAACAAGCTGACCATTGTGGCTACCGACCTTGAAACTGTAATGCGTACAGAAATGCCTATTGAGGCAAAAGACAATGGCCGTGTTTGTATCCCCGCTAAAATTTTAATTGATTCTTTAAAAAACATTCCTGATCAGCCGCTGACCTTTACAATAGATAAGAATTTTGGCGTAGAAATTACCAGCGATAACGGAAAATACAAGGTAATGGGCGAGAACCCGGATAATTTTCCAAAAGAGCCCGTGGGCGATGATACCACTTCATTTACCATGACCTCATCTGCCCTGCTTACAGCCATCAATAAAACTTTATTTGCTACAAGTTCTGATGATCTGCGTCCAGCTATGACAGGCGTGTTCTTTGAGTTTGACGGCAATAGCATTCAATTTGTAGCCACAGACGCGCACCGCCTGGTTAGGTATAAAAGAACTGATGTGAATTCACCGGGCACAGAGTCTTTTATTGTGCCACGCAAACCCCTCAACCTGCTCAAATCTGTTTTAGCAGATAACCAGAACGAGATAATACTGAACTATAACAACAATCATTTTTTTGTGCATTATGGCGAATCAAAAATGAGTTGTCGGCTGATTGATGCGCGTTTTCCCGATTATAAGGTGGTGATACCAACAGAAAATCCTTACAAACTTGTGGTAAACCGTCTGGACTTTTTGGGAGCACTGCGCCGCGTAAGCGTTTTCAGCAATAAAAGCACCAACCAGGTAGCACTCAACATCAGTGGTAGCGAATTGCAACTGGCCTCGCAGGATGTGGATTTTAGCTTTGAAGGAAACGAACGCATGAAATGCCAGTACAATGGCGAAGACCTGCTGATTGCTTTTAACGCCAAGTTTTTGATAGAAATGTTGAATGCTACCACCAGCGAAGAAGTGTATATGGAACTGAGCACCCCTTCCAAAGCCGGCCTCATCAAACCCATGGAGCAGGAAGAAAACGAAGAACTGCTGATGCTGGTAATGCCATTGATGATCAATAACTGATCAGCCGCAGAAGACTAAAACAACCTATGCTCACTTTATTGTGAGCTTTTTATTTTATGATTGAAACAAAAGTTTGCGTGGTGGGCGCGGGCCCAGCTGGTGCAGCCGCTGCTTTGCAATTGAACCGGCAGGGAATTGAATGCGTGATTGTGGACAAAGCTATTTTTCCGCGGGATAAAGTGTGTGGAGACGGACTGAGCGGAAAAGTACCCACCTGCCTCAGCCGCATTGATCCCGAAGTGGCAGCGAGGCTTAAACAAAAATCTTTTAAGCTCAATAGCTGGGGCGTAAGTTTTATTGCGCCAAATCGCAAAGCGCTGGATGTAGGCTTTCATCCCGAATATGACAACAACCCTGAGCTGGAAAAGAAGGATCCGGTAGGCTATGTATGCAAGCGCGTAGATTTTGATAACTTTTTAGTAGAAGAAGTAAAAAAATGCAGACATGTACAACTCTTCGAAGGAAAAAACATTACACAATACAAGCAACAAAGTGATGGCTACCTAATGAGCGATGAAAAAGGCTTTCTGGTAAAAGCGCAAATGCTGATCATTGCTAACGGCGCGCATTCTGCCTTCTCTAAAAAAATTGCCGGCATTGAAATGGAGCCGAATCATTTTTATGCGGGTGTAAGAGCTTATTATAACAATGTAACCGGCATGCACCCCGATAATTTTATTGAACTTCACTTTCTAAAAAGCCTGCTGCCGGGTTATTTCTGGATTTTTCCATTGCCCAATGGTGCGGCCAACGTAGGGCTGGGCATAATGAGCAGTGAGGTAAGCCGCAAAAAGATAAACCTGAAAAAAGAATTGCTGCGCATTGTACAAACAGACCCAGTTTTGAAAGAGCGCTTTAAAAATGCCGAACTTACCGGAACCATTGATGGCTATGGCCTGCCGCTGGGCAGCAAAAAAAGAAAGCTTTCCGGCGAAAGATTTTTGCTGACTGGTGATGCCGCTTCATTGATTGATCCTTTTACCGGTGAGGGAATTGGCAACGCTCTTTATTCCGGCAGAAATGCGGCGTTCATTGCAGAAAAAGCCGTAAAGGCCAACAATTATTCGGCCTCATTTTTGTCTGCATACGACAATGAAATTGAAAGAGCGCTTGGGCGCGAGTTGCGGCTTAGTACTAAACTGCAGAAACTGGTAAAATATCCTTTTCTGTTCAATCTGTTGCTCAACATTAGCGCACGCAATAAAAAAGTAAAAGAACTGATGTCTTGTATGTTTTACGAGGTAGACCTGAGAGCAAAGCTTACACGGCCGTCGTTTTACATCAACCTGATTCTGAACCGATGAGAAATGAAGTATTAATTGTTAATTATTAATCATAGGAACATTCATGCAAAGAAACATTTTATTATTCTCCGTATTGTTTATGCTGTTTACAGCCTGTAATCCATCCAGGCAATTAAACCATGCTGTAGCAGAGCGCAAACAACAGAACGTTCAGGTTCAAATTCCGTCTCAGCCAAAGGCAACGCCGGCAGACATCAATATGGTGTATGATTATGAAAATATTTTTTCAGTCCCAGAAGAAAAACAGCTTGACAGTCTGCTGCGCAACTTTGAAAGAAGCAATCTCATTCCCATCAAACTCGTTACACTGGGCGCCACACATTTGCAAACGCAGGACTTTGATGCCAACAACGCACTTTTGTATAAAGAATGGGATCTTGTACACGGCAAAAGCGGGCGTGGAATGATCATAGCCATCAGCACCGGCATGCAAAAATCAAAGGTTGATTATGGCCCTTTTGCGGCCAAATTTATTACACAAAATGATATTGCCGATATTGTGCAGCAGAGCCTCCCTATGATGCAAGCGGGTAATTTTTTTGAAGGCACCCGCAGCGGCCTGAACCAGATGATGGACATCATACGAAGCAACGTAGGAAAATAGAAACAGCAGGCGGAGTTGAACCAATTTCTGCATAATTTCAATACATGAAGTACAGGATAGCGGCGGTATATGATAATTATATTTCAGCCAACCTGGCCAAAGGCTTGCTGGAGAGCGAGAACATCAACTGCTGGCTGAAAGATGAGATGACCGTAACCGTTCAACCTTTTTTAATTAGTGGGCAGAATGGTATAAAACTAATGGTTGCCGAGCCGCAGATGGAAAGGGCTTTGCAGATTTTAAAAACAGTTAAGCGGGAATTTTATCAGGATCATCCATGCCCCAATTGCGGTTCAAACAACATTACATCTGTTAGCACACCCAAAAAAGTTTCTAACGTGCTAACTACTCTTTTCAGAACGATGTTCATGGGTTCGGGTATACAGTTTAAAAAAGTATATCATTGCTACGACTGCGGGCAGGAGTATGAATAATATTTGGAAATTGCAAAAAACTGCTAATACTTACATTTGAAACATGAAGAAAATTATTGCTGTTATACCTGCGCGCTATGCCGCCACCAGGTTTCCGGCTAAGCTGATGCAAATGCTGGGCGATAAACCGGTGATTACCCACACGTACGATGCCGCTAAAAACAGCGGCCTGTTTGATCAGGTGATCGTGGTAACAGACAGCGACATTATTTTTAAAGAAATAGTGAGCCGTGGCGGAAAAGCCATGATGAGCCTTAAGGCGCACGAAAGCGGTACCGACAGGATTGCCGAAGCCGTGAAGGACCTGAACGCAGAGGTGATTGTGAACGTGCAGGGTGATGAACCCTTTATACAAAAAGAACCTTTGGAAAAACTGATCAACTTGTTTAATGATGAAGAGGTGCGCGTGGCTTCGCTCATGCGCCGGTTTGAAAATAATGACGAGGCCGCCAACCCCAATATGGTAAAGGTGGTGGTGAACCAAAAAGGAAGGGCATTGTATTTTAGCCGCAGTAAAATACCTTATCAACGCGATGTTAATATTGAACCGGTGTATTATTTACATGTGGGTGTGTATGCTTTTACCAAAGAAGCGTTGCTTGCCTTTATTACCTGGCCACAAAGCGTTTTGGAACAAACCGAAAAGTTGGAGCAACTACGTTTTTTAGACAATGATGTGGATATTTACATGGCCGAAACCTCGTATAAAAACATTGCTATTGACACACCGGAAGATTTAAAAGTAGCGGAGCAACTGTTGAGGGATAAATTAAAATGATTGTTTCAACTATTAGAACTTGTTTTATTGGCTCTTTTTATCCATTTATATCCTTCGAACCATAAAACAGAAATGGCTGCTATTAAAAAGGCAATTCCTAATTCCTTAATTTGTAAACCGGTTACCTGAAAGAAATTGGCTATGGGCGAAATATAAAGAATGCCGAAAAGCATGACGAATGTTGCACCGATAATGATGGGGAACAAATTGTTTTTGTATTTAAAACTTTCCAAAAGGCTGTAAACAAAAGAGCGATTGACCAGGCTGAGCAAGATATTGGCAAATACCAAAGTAGTAAAAACCATCGCCCGGGTAGTTACTTCATCTCCACCTTGTAACACGGTAAATTGGTAAGCAACTAATACTCCCAACGTAATCATCAAACCCTGAACAACACTAATACTAAGTTCTTTCCAGTTCAGAAATGTTTCGGTCATTTTCCGTGGTTTCGTTTGCATCGTATTTTTTTCCATGGGTTCGTTTTCATAAACGATGGAACAAGTGGGTCCCATGATTAGTTCCAGGAAAATGACATGAACCGGTGTAAAAATATGCGGGTACACCCAACCTAAAAACAGCGGCAACGAAACCGTGAGAATAATCGGAATGTGAATGGAAATAATATATTGAATAGCTTTCTTAATGTTGGCATAAATGCGCCGACCAGCGGCAATGCCTACTACTAATTTTCCTAAATCATCATCAGTTATCACCAGCGAAGCGGCAGCTTTTGCAATTTCCGTTCCCTTGTGTCCCATTGCTACGCCAATATGTGCAGCTTTTAGCGCGGGGGCGTCGTTAACGCCATCGCCCAGCATTGCCACCACTTCTTCATCTTTTTTAAGCGCGTTAACCATTCGCAATTTGGCTTCTGGAAACATACGCGTAAACAAAGTCGTTTTTCTTGACAATTCAATCAGCTCCGGCTCGGTGTGATAAAGGATTTCATTACCATTTACCGCCGGGTTTTCGTTCATAATTCCCGCTTGTTGCGCAATGGCATGGGTGGTATCTGCATGGTCACCTGTGATCACTTTCACTTTAATTCCGGCATCATAAATATGTTGAAACACTTCGCGGATGCCTTTTTTGGGTGGATCGTAAAAAACGGTAAGTCCTAAAAATTCAAAATTGAAATCCTGTTGTTTTTCGGGAAAGCTGCTGCCTTTAAAATCAGCTTTGGCAACGGCCAACAGGCGATAGCCTTGTTTTCCTAAACTTTTTATTTGATGGCGCAGCTTGGTTTTTTCTTCTTCAGGTATTTTGGAAACGGCCAGCAGGGCTTCGGGCGCGCCTTTCGCGGCAATGATCCGCTCTTCCGATGCGTTCTCAAAAAGATGTGTCATCATCGGAGGCTTGCCTCGCAACGGATACTCATGGGACATTTGAAAATCTTTTCGCAAATCTTTGGTTTGTGTTTGCGCATATACCCGATGCAAAGTGGTTTCCATCGGGTCAAACGGAGCGGGTTCGCTGCTCCACATCGCATATTGAATCAACTCAGAAAGTGCAGGATCATCAAACTGGTTATCTTCATAAATTTTATTTGTCTGGTAATCATAAAGCGCTTTTAACTGCATTGAATTTTCAGTGATTGTTCCGGTTTTATCGGTGCAAATCACGGTGGTGCTACCCAATGTTTCCACCACAGCGCTTCGTTTTACGATGATGCCTTCCCGCATCAGTTTCCAGGCGCCGAGCGCCATAAAAGTGGTAAATGCAACAGGAATTTCTTCCGGCAAAATGGACATTGCCATGGTAAGGCCGACCAACAGACTTTCCAGCAGATCACGCGATTTCCAAAAACTGAAACCCCAAACGAATAAGAAAACCACAACGCCGATCACGGCCATCCATTTAACGAATTTGGTGATTTGCGTTTGCAGGGGCGATCGTTCTTCTTTAATATCTTTTATTGATTGCCCGATTTTACCCAGTTTGGTTTCATCACCAATTTTTTCCACTTCAAAAACTGCCAAACCCGATACAACCACCGTTCCGCTGTACACGTTTCGGTCTTCGGTTCCCTGGTTTTTAAACACTGAAAAACTCTCGCCTGTAAGCGATGCTTCATTAACCGAAAAATCATTGCTGTGCACAATTTTTCCATCAGCATTGATCATTTTGCCTTCTTCAATAATACACAAATCGCCAACAGCAATTTCATGTGTGGGAATTTGTATGATCTTAGCATTGCGGATGACCGTGCTCTGCGGTTCGTTCAGTTTTTCTAATGCTTCTAAAGCTTTTTTACTTCTATTATCCTGATAAAAAGAAATGGCAGACACCGCTACAATTGCAATGAACATAAATAACGCCTCGCCATAGTCACCCACTAACAGGTAAATGGCTGAAATAGCAAACAACAAAATAAGCATGGGCTCCTTTACAATATCAAGTAAAAGAGTGATCCAGGAGCTTTGCGGAGCAGCATTCATTTTATTATACCCATACTTATCCTGAGAAGTTGCCAGTTCGGCATCATTCAAACCTGTAAGATGTTGTGGAATGTTATACGACATGGGTTTTATAGTTGTTATAGTTTTAATATTCAGCTAATGGTACTGCAGTTATACATTTGCCTGATTACAACCAGGGCTTGCTGTTGTGCAGGAAGTTTCAATATCCTTGCTGGAGCCTTTGATTGACATGGTGTTGAAGGTAACAACAAAAATTGAATAGAAATCCGCCGGCTGCATATGAGAGCTGATAGTAATTTGAAGCTGAGAATATATTTTCTGTCAGCATAGCAGCAGTGTACGAGAATGATTGGTATAAAGTGAGCTCGTTGCGGATTGTGTTAGTTGTCCTGTCATTACGCTGCTTTCTGTTTGTAAAGATGTTCTTGAAATTCTATAAACAGTCTGCTGATGTTTGCCACGTCTCCCAAAATTTCTTTTGCATCTTCTAAAGATTGATACTTGTTTGTCAGTAAGATTGGTAGCTTCTCCTGGTCGAGTTCGTCCACGCCTGTTTCAATGTATTTGCTCAAAACGAAAGTGATAAACTCTTTTTGTTTGTCGTTGAGTAAGGCAAAAATTGTCGCTTCGGCAGCTTTGGCTCTGGCTTCTCTTGTCATTGCGATATAGTCGCCATTGAAAACGTATTCCAACACATCATACAAGTCGCTTTTTTCCATATCTACTAACTTTTGTAAAGTCAGTAAATCGTCTTTCGGGAAACCTGCTGATTCCAAATTCTCCAACAAAACTTTTCTTGTCAATGGATTGCTCCAAAGTTTCCGTAATTCTTCTTCGTCTTTGAAAAGTTTGGGCAACTCGCCAAACAGATTATTCAAAAATTCTTCTGCTGAAATCGGTTTACCGTCCGCACTCCAAAACGAAGTAGAAATCATTGATTGTATTTCTCTTTCTTTTCCGTTTTTCAGTTTGATTTTTACTTTCTTCTTACACACACAAGGACGCTGTCCGCATTTCTCACAAGGTTGTGGCGGTTGTTTTTCGCAAACGCAAGGTCTTTCTCCGCAAACTGGACAAGGTCTTGGCGGCACATACTCACATTCACACGGATTTTGACCGCACTTTTTGCAAGGTTCTTCTTCGCTTGGTGGTCCATCCCATTCAGGGTCATTAAACTTTTGATACGCATCTACAAAGTCGTAAATGGTGAAAAACGCTTTGCCGTCAAATAAACGTGTGCCACGTCCAACGATTTGTTTAAACTCAATCATTGAATTGACAGGACGAAACAAAACGATATTGCGAATGTTACGTGCATCAACTCCTGTGGAGAGTTTTTGCGAAGTAGTTAAAATGGTTGGGATTGTTTTTTCGTTGTCCTGAAATTCACGCAACAATCTTTCGCCTTCTTCTCCGTCATTGGCAGTAACACGAACACAATAAAACGGGTCTTTGCTCTTGGCATTTTGATTTACTAAATCTCTTATCAATGCTGCGTGTCCTTGATTGGCACAAAAGATAATTGCCTTTTCGTTTTGGTTGGCTTCATCTAAAAAGATGTTTACCCGCTTGGCTTCCCGTTCTACAATTTCAATGGTGCGGTTAAAGTCTTTTTCTTCATACAACTTGCCTTCTTCAATTTCTCCTTCTACAATCGTATCGTCCGAAGTGTAGCGGTAATCGTCCAACGTAGTTTTGATGCGTTTTACTTTGAATGGCGTTAAGAAACCGTCATTAATGCCTTCTTTCAGCGAATAGATGTAAACCGGTTCGCCAAAATATTTGTAAGTGTCCACATTGTCTTTACGCTTGGGTGTGGCGGTTAAACCCAATTGCACTGCCGGACTGAAATACTCCAGAATGCCCCGCCAATTGCTTTCATCATTCGCTCCACCACGGTGGCACTCGTCAATGATGATGAAATCGAAGTAATCGTTTGGATATAATTGATAGTTGACAACGGGAAATTGATAATTATTTGAAGGTTCAGCAGCAATGCTTGTAGATATTCTTTCATTGTCCATTTTCAATTCCGCATTGTCCAAAGGAGAAGTCATAAAGGTTTGAAAAATGGTAAAGAAAATACTTCCGTTGGTGGGCACTTTTCCGCTTTTCTTTATTTCGTTGGGTTTTATCCGCACCAAAGCATCTTCGGGAAATGCCGAAAAGGAGTTGTAGGCTTGGTCGGCTAATATGTTCCTGTCTGCTAAAAATAAAATTCTCGGTCTTCTCGGAACGTAGTCTGAGCCTAACGAAGACAAGTTCCAACGGGTCTGAAAAAGTTTCCACGCAATCTGAAAGGCAATAGCTGTTTTACCTGTTCCGGTAGCAAGTGTAAGTAATATACGGTCTTTGTTTTGCGCTATGGCTTCAACGGTGCGTTGAACGGCAATTTCCTGATAGTATCGTAACTGCCAACTTCCGCTTTTATCTTCAAAGGGAACATTGGCAAATTTTTCTCTCCACACTTCGGCAGGCTCAGTTTCCGAACTTTTAGGAAAGGTTTTATCCCAAAGTTCATCAGGGCTTAGAAAGTCTGTTACCAAACCTTCTTCGCCCGATTTCATACAGATTTGGTAAATGGCTAAGCCGTTGGTGCTGTAGGTGGTTTCTAATTTTAGTTTCTCCGCATATTTCTTGGCTTGCATTACGCCTTCGCCAACTTCCAATTCATCACTTTTAGCTTCTACCACAGCCAATTTGATGCCTTTGTAAACCAACACATAATCGGCAATTTCCTTTTTACCCCTGCCACCACCTGTTTGAATTTTACCTGCCGTTATGTTGTATTCACGAAGGACTTTAGAGCCTTCCACAACGCCCCAACCACAAGCCTTTAGCATTGGGTCTATGAGTTCTGCTCTTGTTTCTGCTTCGTTCATAAATTCTCTTTTAAAGCATATTTAGTTTTGCTTACTTCTTTTTAATTAATACAAGTGAATGATTTTCAGTCACTTGTCTTTTTAAAACGGTTCTATAAAGTGAATTCTATAAAGTAAAACATCGTTTTCTTACATCTTTTGCTTTATAGAATATTTTGCCCATCGTTTACTACCAACAATAATCAAAATGTCTCTTGAAACCATACTTTTTAAAATTCTCTTCACAGTATGCTCATTGATTTCCTTGCCAATTCTTTGATGAATTTCTCCAAAACCGCTATTCGGATATGCTGTCAAATCTTTATAAATCAATTCTTCTAAACGGTAATCTTCAATGTTTTTAAGATTAGTTTTTCCCTTGAAATTGATTTTTCGGATAAATTCAGGATTTACCGCATATTGAGTTCCTTTCCCTTTGCCCGTTTTTACAACCAATTCCAAATCAATCAATCTGCCCAACCAATTTCTTAATCCTACTTCTTCATTTTGATTAAGAATGTTAGATATTTCAAGAGCTGTGTAAGACTGTTGTTGTGCCAATAAGCCTAATGAAATTAGTTCTTTTTGTTTTAACGAAAACTCATTGCTTGCTTTATCCATCAATCTCACCACTTCTTTGCTCACAAATTGTTTTTTCACAATCACAGTAACCCGCTCGTCAGTTTCTTTTACAATGGGTAGAGGCTTTCCTGAACCTAAAAGTTTAGCATAAACCAAATCATAGCCGCTACCTTCTTTTTCCATTAAGCCTAAATCATAAAATATTTTGGAAAGGTGTTCATTTCTTCTAATCGATTGACTTAATATATTTTTGGGTGTTACTCCAAATGGTAATCGTCCCGGGCTATGGATTTCCATTCTATCAGGGAAAATATTGATAAAAATATCGCCCCGAGTGGTGTATGTTCTATGAACCAATGCATTCACCACCAATTCTCTGACTACTTCAATCGGGAAAAATGGGATATTTTTTCGGAACATCCCTTCTGATACTTCCACGCTTTCCTGCCAATCAGGAACATCGTTCAAAACTCTTTCTAATAGCTCTTTGGGATTGGCGAAATAATCATCTAAAAGCAACTTCCATACTTTTTCATCCTTGTCATCATATCGAATGACTTGTATGGCAGGTGGATACAAAAGCGAAGCCCTATCGTTGCGTTGGCCTATCCATAAAATACCCAAATTGGTTAAAAAGCCATTCTTTTGGATAAAGTAGAAATCTAGTATTTCTTCATCATCCATTTCTTTGATAAAGCGACTTACCCGTTGTGAGTTTCTGATGTCATATAGAAAAGTCCTTCTTTTTGCTTCATCAAATTGAAATGCAGGAACCTTTTTGGTGGTTTGCTCTTCCCAAACAAAAGCGTTTTTATCAGCTGCCAAACGGGCCATTTCATCAGGAGGCACAGGCTTACATTCATCGTGAACCCTTACATAATACTTGCCATCGGTAGTAGATGCAATGGTTTGTGCGTTTCTGAAAATCTGTACTTGAATATACTCGGCTTTATTCTCAGCAGTTTCAATGGTTACGGCAATACCTACATTAACTGTCCTGTGTGCAATGTTTTTCTGAATAATATCAGGAAAGTTTCTATCGGTTATTATCTGTTTTTCGGGTGGGAGAGTTGCTTTGTCTTCAATGCCAATATAGATAAAACCGCCCTGTCCATTGGCAAAACAAACACAATCTTTGGCCAGCTCATTCCAATCGGTGTTTTTGCCGTTTAGGAATTTGAGTGATTTCTTATCTATGTTTTTATTTTCTTCCATTATCGTCTGAACCGTGATTATGCTTGATTAACTTGATTGCTTGATTTTATTATTGTGTACTCGTTTGAACTGTAAACTTTTTGATCCAAAATTGATTAACAGACCAATTTCCAAATTGTAGGCTTCCAAATAATTCATTGCTTGTGCTAAATGCACATCTTCCAAATTAATGATGGCTTTTATTTCCACCATTATTTTGTTCTCAACAAAAAAATCAACCCTGCGTGTGCCTACGTCATATCCTTTGTAAACCAAAGGCATTTCTTGTTCTCTGACAAATTCAATGTTTTGCAATTGCATTTCAATTGCCAAAGCTCTTTGATACACAACTTCCTGAAAACCATTACCCAAATGCTTATGCACTTCCATTGCGGCTCCTATGATTTTATGGGTTAAGTCTTGTTCTTTCATTGTCTTTCCTTTTGTCTTGAACCTTGATTATACTTGATTTACTTGATTGCTTGATTTTTCTTTAATCTTGGTAATCTGCGAATCCTTAAAATCAAGGTTCAGACCGCCACTAAACGCCTTTTGCAAGATGGATTTTTTCAATTCCTCCAAATCAGCAATTTTCTTTTGATACACCGCTTCCAACTTTTGTGTTTCGGCTCGCAGGGCGTCTAATTGGCGGACGATGGCTTGTTGTTCTTTGAGAGATGGATAAGGAGTGAGAATTTTCCTTAAATCTCCAATGTTGATTTGCATTAATGCTGCACCGTAGGTTTTTGCTCTAATTTGCTTTTGCACATAGTTTGAAATAAGTAAATAATATCCAAATTCCTGATTGAGTATTTTTGGATTGAAACGAATAGGAACAATACCCCTTGTTACATTCGCATCTTTGAGTTCAGGTGTAGCAATTGAAACAACACCAGTTGTTCCCCGAACACATAACAAAAGTTCATCTCCAATTAATTTTGTTCTCTTGTAACCATCAGCCAATTTCGGGTCTATTCTTTTTAATCCTTCAACTTTAATGTATCTGCTTGTCAAGTCAGTTGGTCTGATTACTGGCAAGCCATTTTCAAATTCTTCACCTGGCTGAACTATTCCGTAAGAAAGAGTGCATTTTTCGTCAGCCATCTCTTCTAAAGTTCTCTCTTCCCAACCATCACCTTTCTTCTCAAACACCCCCTGCAAATAGCTTTCAAAAAGTTCTTTGGCGTTTTTGAGGTTCTGTTCAGCATTAGCTTTTGCCTTGTATATAGCGGCAAAGCTCTCGTCTAAAATGGAAACAATTCGTTGTTGTTCGGGTAGAGGAAGTTTTGGAAACTTTTCAGATTTATAGTCTTTAAAATAGATGTGAGGAATTGTACTTCCATTTTTGTGCTTTTCAAAGTCAATTCCTTCTAAAAAGTATTTGATGAAATCAATATCAAAACCATTTTTAGGAATTAAATACTGCATTGTTGCAACCACTGATGATTTTGCAGGATGTTTTGAAACTCTGCCAATTCCTGCTCCGTCTTTAATGATTGCTAAATAATCTTCTTTCTGATGATAAAACGAAACATTTTGTACAAAACCTTGTGCTGCAAACACAGGATATTCCCCATCTTCATCTTTAATTTTATTCAATGAAATATTTGAGGAACCTTTTGTAACTACATCGTCTAATTGACAATATTCCCAACCGTGCTTCATATTGTCCGCATTAGGATTTTTAGGCTTAGATGATTTCAGGATTTCTTTTGTTGCAGTCATTTCTTTCATCCTATTAATCAATTAATTCTTTAATCATAGTCAGGGTTTCGGCACTTTCTTCGTCCAATGCTTTCATTTCTTCCAATATAACTTGTGGTTGGCGTAGAGCAGTTTCTTCTTTTTTGTTCGGGTTCTTTACACTTAAATCAAAAGTGCTTTGGTCTATGTCTTTTACATTTACTGTCCAAGAGTTTTCGCTATCGGCAAAGGTCTTTTGCAGTTCAACAAATTCTGCCAAATCGTTTTCGTTGAGTGGATTGGTTTTGCCCAAATTACGGTCGAGGTTCAGCGAATAAAACCAAACTTTTTGTGTGGGTTTGCCTTTTTCAAAAAACAACACCACGGTTTTTACCCCTGCACCCGTAAACGTGCCACCGGGCAAATCCAAAACGGTGTGCAGATTGCAGTTTTCCAACAAGGTTTTGCGTATGGCAACGGTGGCATTGTCGGTATTGCTCAAAAATGTGTTTTTAATGACCACACCTGCCTTGCCACCTGCTTTCAAAATCTTAATGAAGTGCTGCAAAAAGAGCGAAGCGGTTTCGCCTGTTTTAATCGGGAAGTTTTGTTGCACTTCGGCACGTTCCTTCCCGCCGAAGGGCGGGTTGGCAAGTACCACATCATAGCGGTCTTTTTCCTGTATATCGGCAAGATTTTCTGCAAGTGTGTTGGTGTGTATGATGTTGGGAGCTTCCACTCCGTGCAAAATCATATTCATAATGCCTATGATATACGCCAATGATTTTTTCTCTTTGCCGTAAAAGGTGCGTTTTTGCAGTATCTCGGTTTCTTTGGTAGAAAGTGATTTGCTGTTTCGCAAATAGTCGAACGCTTCACAAAGGAAGCCGGCACTGCCTACTGCACCGTCATAAATTTTGTCACCAATTTTTGGGGCAACCACTTTTACAATGGTCGTAATGAGCGGTCGGGGAGTGTAGTATTCGCCACCGTTTCGCCCTGCATTGCCCATATTTTTGATTTTGTCTTCATACAGGTGGCTCATTTCGTGCTTCTCTGCGTGGGTGCGGAAACGCAACTCATCAATGCGATTTATCACTTCACGCAAATTGTAGCCGCTTTGTATGCGGTTTTTCAGTTCGCTGAAAATCTCGCCAATCTTGTATTCAATGGTGTCGGCACTTTCGGCACTGGTCTTAAACTTTTTGAGGTAAAGAAAGAGTTTGTTGTTTACAAAGTCGGTGAGGTCGTCACCTGACAGGGCTTTGTGGTGGTCGAGTTTTCCGTCTTTGCCTTTTGGCATTGCCCAAACTGTCCATTGATATTCCTTGTCAATGATCGGCGTGTAAGTCTTGCCTGTTAGTTCGGCTGCTGTAGCTCGGTCTTTCTCTAAGTCGTCCAAGTATTTAAGGAACAAAATCCAAGATGTCTGCTCCACATAGTCCAATTCACTGCCACAACCTGCGTCTTTATGAAGTATATCATCAATATTTTTAAAGGTCTGTTCAAACATTATTTATCTCTGTTTTTATCAATTGGTAAAGTTATCATTCTTGTCGGTTCCTGATAGCTATTGGGAGACCTTTAGATACTATCCGTTTACACAATTGTTTTTGTGTATGTGGATGCCTGTAAAATGGTTTAATTTTTCTCGTTTTAGTCGTCTGTTTGGTCTTAAGTGTATCGTTTATTGGTATTGCCACCAACATTCAAATATACGCATTGCTCAAAATAGTTAATGGCCGCGTGCTTCTTTTCAAATTATTATTTGCGGCTAATAAATTCAGCCAATTAAATCTATCTTTCCATTATGAAATCCCAAACTGAAAAATACCTGCGTTATATTTTAAACCCGCTGGAACTTTTTGGAACAGAAAGAACCCGTGAGATTCTTTCTGTAAATCCAACAGTGGTGCCCGTGCGGGAAGAGGCGGCCAACGTGGTGATCTCGGCTTTTGTTTATGATAAAGAATCGATCGAGGAGATTAAAAATATATCAGTAGCAGATTTGCTAACCCTAAAAACAGACAATGATAAAATCGTTTGGATTAATGTAGATGGTCTGCGCAAGGCTGATGTAGAGAAGATTGGCGAGCGGTATGGCATATCGCCGCTGTTGCGTGAAGATATTCTGGCTGTGGGCCAGCGCCCTAAGATGGACGAGATTGATGAGATTCTTTTCTGCGTAATGAACATGCTGTATTACAACCAGCAAAAAAAATCAGTCGAACATGAACAGATCAGCCTGGTGTTGGGTAAAAACTTAGTGATTACTTTTCAGGATGACCCCACACGTGATGTGTTTGATGCGCTGCGCAACCGGCTGAAACTCCCCACCAGCAAAACACGTGGCAAGGAGGCCGATTACTTGTACTACACCTTACTCGATACGCTTGTAGATCATTATTACCTTGTAATGGATAAACTTAGCGATCACATTGAAGACCTTGAAGAAGAGATTGTGCGAAGACCCAACAAACGCACGCTGGCGCAAATTAATATTTTGCGTAAAGAGCAAATTGTACTAAAACGCAGCATTTACCCGGTAAGGGAAGTATTGGCCAATATCATTAAAAGCGAGAGCGAACTACTTACGGAGTATAATGAAAGATTTTTTAAAGATGTGTATGACCACAGTGTGCAGGCTATAGATTTGGTAGATAACTACCGTGACATGATTATGGGCATGCAAGACCTTTACATTAGCAACGTGAACCTGAAGCTGAATGAAATAATGAAAGTGATGGCTGTCGTAACCTGCCTCATGGCTCCGGCAACAGTAATCGGCGGCATCTTTGGGATGAACTTTGACATTATACCGCTGAGCGGCCACCACTGGGGCTTTTGGATTGCAGTGGGTATAATGATTATAATACCAATCTGGATGCTAATGGCCTTTAAAAGACGAGGCTGGTTTTAATGCGCTAAAATATCAACGATGAATACCTTCACACATTTTATTGCAGCAGACCTGGTTAAGGTTTACAACGGTGCAGACAAAAAAACGGCTGTATTAATCACTGTTCTTGCATGGGGCGATGAGGTTGAACTCATAGATACATCCGGCAATACTATTAAGATTGGTCTGAGGAATTTTAAAAATCTTGCAGACGGCAGTATTCTGCCGGTAAGGTCTGAAGGCTTTATTATCAAGCCGGCTAAGATCAAACAGGAACAGATCCTTCTTCCGCTGGAGCAAAAAAATGTGCTGCGGGTTTCTTTTGTAGATGTAGGCCAGGGCGATGCTTCGGTAATTGAAACACCTAAGGGCAAAGTAATGCTGATAGACGGTGGCGAAAACCAATTGTTTGCGCGCTACCTTGCGGCGCGCTATGCCGGATCATCTGCTAAAAACCCAAAAGTGATTGATTGTGTCGTCATTTCTCACGGCGATGCCGATCATTTTGAAGGCCTTCCGAAAATTTTAGAATCAGAAACGAACAGCAATCCTAAAAAAAGGCTCTTCATCAAACCTTCTGTGGTGTTTCACAACGGCATGGTAAAACGTCCTTCTTCAAAAAAGGAAAAAGACATGCTTGGCCCCACAGTGGAGTGGAACAAACAACTTTATGTTACGGGTTTGGTCAACCGTTTTGACGAGGTGGCAGAAGAAGAACGGAACCGTGGTTTTAAAGCATGGGCAAAAACGTTAAGCACTTATGAAAAAAGATATAATTATCAGATGCTGCAAAAACGGCTAAGCCATACAAGTAAAGGCGATTTTAATTTTTTAGGCGAAGGCTTATCGGTAAATATATTGGGGCCTGTTGAAGAAACGGTAAATGGTATGCCGGCATTGAAGTTTTTACGCACGCCTTCAGCATCTGTTATAAAAAAAGCCGCTGTAAAAGAAACAGCACCCTCCGGATCATATTCGGCATCGCACACCATTAATGGCCAGTCTGTAATATTAAAACTGCAGTATGGCCATGTGAGTTTTTTATTTGCCGGCGACCTGAACGAGGAGGCCGAAGATTACCTGGTGGCCAATAAAAGATCCAAACCATTAAAGGCCGATATATTTAAAGTTCCGCACCATGGCTCCGCCGATTTTTCAGATGCTTTTTTAAAAGCGGTCAACCCTTTTGTTTCCATTGTTTCTTCTGGTGATGAAAATGCTGCCAAAGAATATATACACCCGCGGGCAAATTTGGTGGGTGCATTGGGGAAGCATTCACGCATTGACAGGCCGCTGATATTTGTGACGGAAATGGTGGCTTTTTTGAAAACAGAAGGCTGGGCAAAACTGGTGAAGCCGACAGCCTCGCAACCCAAAGGAACTTTTTTTGCTTTTAGCAAAACAGCTTACGGCATTGTACATGTTTGTACAGATGGCCGCCGGATATTGGTGTACACGCACAGCGGCCAAAAAGATCTGAAAGAAGCGTATGCTTATACTGTAGAAAAAACCAACGATAAGCCGCAACGCACCGAAGTGGTGATCATATAGCTTTTCGCTTGTAAACCGGCACCGTGCTGCAGGGCTCGCCATACATGATGCTTTTTACCACTGGTAACAGTAGGCGTGTCATTTCTGCATAAGCATAATCACTGATGTTCAGATCGCCACAACCTTTAATCACCACGCGGGCATCAGCAAAATCTGCCGTGTTGATTTCGGAGATCCTTTTCAGCATCAATCTTTTTTGTATTTCTTCTTTATCGCCAACGCCCACAAAGTTGGCAACCGGCTGAAGATAAGTAGTGATGAGCATGTAAGCCCATAGCGGAACGATGGCATCAGCGGTACATACAATGCCCACGTTTTTATTTTGATATTGAT
Organism: uncultured Niabella sp.; assembly: GCA_934486785.1. Classification (GTDB taxonomy): domain Bacteria; phylum Bacteroidota; class Bacteroidia; order Chitinophagales; family Chitinophagaceae; genus Niabella. The sequence continues at coordinate 553,215 of CAKSQK010000001.1, forward strand.
CCCAGTTATGGGTTTTCAACGCTTCCCTGAAATCTTTTTCTTTTAAGATCATTTGCATAAAAAGATAGTCTTTGATGTCAAAGAGTACCACTTCGTGTTCAGGAAAAAATTTTTCAAGATCAAGTGTAATGATCCCGCTTTCGACTATTTTGTTTCTTATCTCCATACAAACAGTAACAAAGCTGGCCTGCTAAGGTTTTTTTTTTACAGCCATAAAATAAAAACAGCCCCTGGTTAAGGGGCTGCCCTGCAGTGCATTCTGGTTGAAAATTTCACACCGAATATAGTTAATAAAACTTACTTCTATTGTCTTTTATTTTTGCTGCATTTCTCAGCGCCTGTAAAGACTGGAAGCGAACCTGCTGTTTAGCCTGCATGTAACGCATGGTTCTTTCCTGCTCCACATTCAGCGGCGGTACGGGTACTGCTGTTTGATTGTCAACACGCATTACATACACACCTTGTGTGCCGCTGATGGCTTCGGGCACCACTTTATTAAGGTTGGCCTTGTTAAAAGATGCGCCAATAACTTTTGGTTCAAAGCCCAGCACAGGAGAGCCCTGGCCATTGAACCTGATGCTGTCTGCGGTTTCGATTGTTTTGTTAAGAACTTTGGCGGCAGCTTCCAGCGTGGTAATGTTTCCTATTTTCTTTTTGATCAGCTCTGCTTTCTTTTCGTTGATGAGCAGCGGCTCTACCAGCATTCTTGCTTTGGCAGGCGTCATGGTACCTTCTTTATTTACTTCGGTTACCAAACCAACTAAGTAAAAATCGCCCACACGTTGCGGTTGTACAATATCGCCAAGATCAGCTTCATAAACACTTTTGATAAAAGACCTTGATGCGCCAACGCCCTGGATCATTGAAGCCGTGGGTGCAATATCGGTGGCAATGGCTTTGTTGATGCCTTTTTCTTTTTGCAGTTTTTCAGCAGCAGCGTTAAAGGTTTTTGCATCCTTCACCTCTCCGGCAAACCTGGTAGCCTCGGCGCTTGCAGCCAGGTCGGTTTCTGTACTGGCTTCAACAGGCCTGCTTAGGTATGCAATTTTATAACCGGTTGAACGGCCTTTTTGCGAAAGGATCTCAATAATATGATAACCAAAATCGGTTTTTACAACGCCTCTGCTGCCAGCGGGGTTGTTAAAAATAAAGTCGTTAAACTCAGGCACCATCTGGCCTGATGGTACATCTTCATACACACCACCTGTGTTCAGGCTGCCGGGATCGGTAGAAAATCTAACCACCATTGAGTCGAAATTTGCGCCGTTGGCAATGGCCTGCGCCACGCTGTCGGCCAGTTTTTTGGCAGTAGCAGTATCTCTGAGTTGAATTTGCTGTCCGGTTTGTGGATCCTGTGTGCTAAGGCCAATCAAAATGTGCCGGATATTTACCGTATCAGGAATGGGCCTTGTGCCCAATACTTTAGCAATGGAATAGCTGTTGCCATCAATGTAGGGACCGTATATGTTGCCCACACCCACGCTAAAGATGGAATCTTTCATGGGCACCTGTATACGGTTGCTGCTAATGTAGCTGTTGTAAAAAGTATTTACGCCCTGGCTTGTTAAAAAGCCCTGAACATCGCTGGTGCTGTCAAGCGCAGCTTTTAGTTCTAAAATATTTTTTAAGGCAGCAGCACTGTCGGCAGCGCTGGGCTGTGCGTTGAAGGCCACGTAAGCAATGCTTCGGCTTTCAGGTTGTTTAAAGTCATTTTTATTTTTATCAATGAACTTCTGTATATCAGCATCAGTAACTTTTACAGCAGAATCGGAAACACTGGTATAAGGTTCTCTTACAAATGAGATTTTCGATATCAATGCGTTTTCGGCATTTTGCTTTTCAATCATCCATTTAGGAAAATTGATGCTTGTAGTTAGCAGGGCGTCAAACTTTTCGCCCAGGTGCTGTAAAACCAGTTGTTCTAAAAAAGCATTCATCTCGGCTTTTTGCTCGGGAGTACCGCTTGTTTTAATCTGGCTAATTTGCTGTTGCGCCATCGCGCCATTGTACTGACCGGTCTGTGGATCGGTAAATGCCTGCCTTAATTCCTGCGGCGGATTAGAGCCAAATAAAAGATCATTTAATTCTTTTGGGCCTATGTTAATGCCGAGTTTTTCAGCTTCCTGGTCTATAAGTACGCGTACAATTTCCTGATTCCATGCCTGCTCATTGGCTTGCTGCGCGGCCATTTCGTTGGTAGCCATGCCACGTGCGTTCAGCATTTGGGTTTGCTGCTCTACAAGGCCGCTAAAGTTTTGAATGTCTATGGTTTCCCCGTTAATTTCACCCACGGTCATAGACTGGTTTCTAAACAGGCTTCCACCGTTTTCAAACGCAAGCATTACCACAAATATGACAAGAGAAAAACCAATGATAATGGCCATTACTTTGCCGTATTTATCCTGTATCTTCTGAATGATTGACATAACTTATAATATATATATTAAAAAAGGTTGGCAAAAATAGCACTTTTGAAGGTATAAACAAACAACGCAAAAACTTACTGCGCCAATGTTTTAGAATGTATGGTGCAGCGCAAAACCATCTGCCAAAAGCCGTCACTGCTGTTATGTACCATGCGCCAGCTGATATTTTATAATCAAAAACAATCCTTCGTGTGCTCCGGCTCCCTATCTTTACACTCCTTAAAAAACCAGGGCTTACAGATGTACAATCTTATTCTCTTTGGGCCTCCCGGTAGCGGAAAAGGCACACAATCAAAAAAATTAGTTGAAAAATATGATTTGGTTCATCTTTCAACAGGCGATCTGCTGCGCGCTGAAATTGCAAAAAAAACCCCCTTGGGAAACGAAGCCAAAAAGCTTATTGACAAAGGCCAACTGGTACCCGATGAAATGGTGGTGGGGATTATTGATAACTGCCTTGAAGAACATAAAGACGCCAGTGGTTTTTTATTTGACGGTTTTCCAAGAACGGTAAACCAGGCAAAATCTCTGGACAAATTGTTGGCGCTAAAAAAAACTGCTATTGACAGTGTATTGCTATTGAACGTAGACGATGACGACCTGGTGAAACGCATCATCCACCGCGGCAAAACATCAGGCCGGCCGGATGATAACAATGAAGAGATTATAAGAAAACGGTTTGCTATTTACCACCGCGATACGGAGCCTGTGGCCAATTACTACCACGAAAAAAAACTGCTGAAAATTATAAATGGTTCAGGCAGTATTGAAGAAACATTCGGGGCCCTTTGCAGGGAAATTGAAAGGCCGGCGTAAGTTTAGCGGGCAAAAATTGAATCTGCTTTACTGATTCCGCTAAGCACGGCATCCTTCATTTTGTTTACTTTTTCAAGCTCTGACTGAAGGTATTTTATTCTTTCTGCCTCGTTGTTTTTAAACGAATCATATTTGAAGCCGTTCATCCACTCTGTCATGGCGGCATCGCCGTACTCAAGAGCTTTTAAGGTACTGTCAAGCTGCGCTTTATAGGCAGACAGTTCTTTTTGCTTGGCGGCGGGCAATTGGTTTACAGAGTCTATTGCCTGCCTGGTTTGCTTTAGCAGCCGTTCCAGTTTGGGCATTTTAGGCATGGCCACATCGTGCCCTGCGATCACTTCATCAAAAAGGCTGTCCGGCAATGATTTTGTTTCGCCTGCATCTGCGCTTTGGTTACCGCAGGAGAGTGTAAATAAAGCCAGCGAAAAAATAATAAAGAAGTTTTTCATGCTACAATATTTTGGCAAAGGTAGGGTTCTGCAATATTCACTTTCAAAACGCACCGGCAGGAACTTACACTAAAGATTACTGGTTGGGAAACTCGGGGAAAGAGTGAGACGTGAGGCCCCAGATGAGCGCGATGCCGAAGCCAATGAGTATGATGCCATTGAGGCGGTTGATGAGCTGTATATTATGCGGCGTGAGCCGGTTCCTGATCTTGCCGGCCAGCATCACTTTGGCAATATCGGCTGTAAGCACCAGCAACAGGCAGGTTAAAAACAATACCAGCCGCTCCTGTATGGTATGGTTGATGAAGGTGGTGGAAGCGGTAAGCCAGAAAAGAAAAATAGCAGGGTTTAAGATGTTCATAAAAAAGCCCGATACAAACATTCTTACATAATCGCGGCCGCGCATTTCCACATCCATCACTTTACCTTTTTCGTTGATCTTTACTTTCTTAAAAAATAAAAAATAAATACCCAATATGATCAAAAAAACGCTGCCCGAAACACCGATCACCTGCTTGTGCGTACTGATGGCTTCAAAAAGCGCCGTAAACACATTGCTGATGATGGCAAGCGTAAAATCGCTTGCAGAGACGCCAGCTACAAAAGCAAAACCTCCCTTCAACCCCACATTGATGCTATGCTTAATGATGGAAAATAAAACCGGACCCACAGCAATGCTTAGCAAAAGCCCCAACGTTATTCCTTTAAGTAAGGCTTCGATCATACAACAACAAAATAAACGAAGTTTTTAAAAAGCAAGAGGTTAAATTTTGCCCGAGGCCAGAAAGTGATTCCATTCTTCAAGCATTTTGCCTTTCATAACGCGCGGAAATTTATGCTGGCTGCCAATTTTACCTTTTAATTCCATAAACTTCAAAAAGGTTTCCTGCGGTAAAATGTCCAGGAAAACTTCCTTCAGCGCGCTGTCGCGTTCGGTAGCATAATCATCATTCAGTTCGCGTAGTTTTTTATCTATAAAATTTTTTAGCAAACCGGCGTCAACCTTATCATTTGTGGCCACGTACCATTTGTGCGCAAAAAAATTCTCATATGGAAAACCCACAACAGTATACTCAGGAATGCTGATGTTGAAATACTCATTTGCGGCTTCAATGGCGTGATTCATGTTTTCCACGCTCAGGTGCTCGCCTACCAGGCTTAAAAAATGTTTGGTGCGGCCGGTGATCACCAGTTCGCAGGTGTGTTTATTAATAAACCTTATGGTATCGCCAATCAGATACCGCCAGGAGCCGGCATTGGTACTCATCAGCAGTGCATAATCTTTTCCGGTTTCAATTTCATCAATCAGTAAGGCTTCGGGGTTGGCTACAATATTTCCGCTGGTGTCAAAATTTTTGTCGGTAAATGGTACAAATTCAAAAAAGATATTATTGTTCGTAACAAGTTGTATTCCTCCTTTTTCCCTCATTTTAAAACCAATAAAACCCTCGCTGGAAAGATAATTTTCCACGTAAACAATGGGTTTGCCTAAAAGTTTTTCAAATGATTTACGGTAAGGCTGAAAGGATACGCCGCCATGAACAAAAAAACCAAAGTTGGGCCATATATCGTGTATATTATCAACTTTATAATGTTCAATAATCATTTCCATACACATCTGACACCAGGCAGGCACACCTACAATATAGCCAATATCCCATTCCCGGGCATGTTCTACAATCTCAGTTAGCTTCTGGTTCCAGTCTTTCATGGCAGCAATACGCCCCCCGGGTTTGTAAAAAGTTTGAAACCAGAACGGTCTTTTTCTTGCCAGAATACCGCTCAGGTCTCCGGCATACCAACCCGCCGGTCCTTTTTGCAGATCGGTAGTGCCGCCAAGCATTAAAAAGCCTTTGGTAAAAGATTTTCGGTTGGCTTCTTCATAAGAAAAAACGCTGAAAAGCTGACGTATATAATTAATGGTGTTGCTGCGCAACAGATCGTTAGTAATGGGAATGTATTTGCTGGCCGCTTCCGAAGTGCCGGAACTGAGGGCATAATATTTAATTTTTCCGGGCCAGGTTACATCAGGCACACCATCAAGGGTTTTTTGCCACCATTCGTTATATATTTTATTATAATCATGAACAGGTACCAGCGATTGAAACCGCCTTTCCACATCTTCACTAAAAATGGCTTTATCAAAATTATAATGCTGCCCAAATTCGGTAAAACGCGCTCTTGACAACAGTTTCTTCAGCACTCTTCTTTGCTGTGCCCGGGGACTTGAATCGGGCAGTCTTAATGCCCTGGCAAGCGTTTTAGGAATTTTTATATCAATGAGAGACGTAATATTCATGAACTGTCTGTTATAGTCCGGCAACAATATTTTGAATGGCGCAATATACAACATTGTGAGGTACTGCGTTTGAGCCGGTGCAGATAAAAAACGCTTGTCCTGGATGACAATCAGCAAAAATTTATCACTGAATTACCACCCTGTAAGTATGAATAACTAAGGCTTGTTGAGGGCTGCCACATCTCCCGGTTCATTTTTTAATGGGCTGCTGATGATGGTTTGCCCGGTGGCATTATAAAAATGATAGCAAAGTCCATCATGCTGCCGGCTCATAAAATCTATGGCGTGTTTATAACCGAATGAAGATCCTGAGAAAACTACTTCCGTGGCCCCTGTTTGCTGTTGCAAAGCTTCCAGTTGTGCAGGATTGCTGGCACATGCGGCCAATGTTGTTTCAGGGTGGTGCGCTTGTAAGATTTGTAAAATGTGTTGCAGCTCTTTTTCATCAGATGCAATAAGAATTTTAGTCGGCGTTTTGAATGTTTTACCAATAGCGGCGGAACGGGTTTTCTTAACAAAACCGGCTATAAAACCAATGGATGCCCGCAGCCAGATACCTGTACGTAATAAAACTGCGAAAGCGGCTTTGCGGGTTCCGCCATAGTGTTTTTTTACAAACACTTCCATGGCCCGGTAAAACATTTTTACATAACGCGGGCTGCCTTTTACCAGGCTTTCTCCTTTAAAATGTATGATAGAAGTGCTGGCCAGGTAAAGATTTTTGTAACCTGCTTTCTGAATACGGTAGCTGAGATCAATATCCTCGCCGTACATAAAAAAGTCCTCATCAAACCCGCCGGTTTTATTTAGGACGGTTTTTCTGATCATCATGAAAGCGCCGCATAGCACATCAACCTCGTGGTTTTGGTGTTCGCTTAAATGTCCCAGGTGGTATTTTGAAAAAACTTTTGATGTGGGGAACAGCGCTGAAATCCCCGTTAATTTATACAAAGCTGCCGCTGGGGTGGGAAATGCTCTTTTGGATTCTTTTAAAAACCGCCCTGAACCGTCAATCATTCGTACGCCAATGGCGCCGGCCTTCTCATTTTTTTCAAATGCTGTTAGGCATTGTTGCAAGGTGTCTTCCTGTAAAAGCGTATCAGGGTTTAGTAATAAAATAAATTCCCCTTTTGCAAGTGCTATACCCAAATTGTTGGCTTTTCCAAAACCCATGTTCCCGCTATTTTCAATAAATCGCACACGGGGGAAAAGAGGTTTGAGGTAGGACACACTGCCGTCAGAAGAGCAGTTGTCAATTACCAGAACTTCAGCATCTATATTATTCACAGCTTTTTGTACAGAGCAAAGGCAATGCTCCAAAAAATATTTTACGTTGTAATTCACTATGATCACGGAAAGTTTCATTGCAGTGTATAAGGATGATGCTATGTAGCAAATTTAGCTGAATGCTTAAACAATAAGGAAAATAGGAAACTTCGTAGTATTCATCTGGCCATCTCCGTGAGGACTTCTATTTTACGTAAAATGTCTTGATGCACACAGCCTTTCAGTCTGACCTCCTCCCGAAAAACCGTAGCAATTAAAAGTAGAGAATTGGGGCAATATTCATAATTTGAAAAATGAAATAT
>CAKSQK010000002.1 GCA_934486785.1 uncultured Niabella sp.
ACGGTAAATCTGGATCTGGATTTTTTATCTGCTATCACAATTGCCTCGCTCTGAAACAGGCCTTTCACAAAACTTTCAATTGCCTGCGGCAAATGAAAAGCCACCTGGAAATTCACCTCGCTTCCAAGCAACCTTAGCCGGTCACCTACAATTTTAAAAGGCACTTGCAACTGCGAAAACGTAAACAACTTGAATCCTTTTCCATATCCCTTTTCGTGTAAAAAAGCCGCATAGGCCGCGTCACCCTTTGCAATGATCCGGTACAATGCCGCACTTAGTGGGTATTGGTAGTTGACAGGTATTTCCTCATCAGCAGTTTGCAGTTTGATCAAAAATCTCATAGTAGCAAGCAATACACAATAATAAAAATATTTTGGCGATTGGTAAAATGTAAATATCCACATATTTATTGCTATCCATCAAATGTCGGCAACACCCTGTCCTGCTTTGATTTCACAGGTATTCTCCCCAACGAATCACATACCTAAAATGCGGTAGTTTGTGCATAAAAGCCTGTTAAAACAATATGCCGCTGAAATTATTTTCTATATTTATCACGAATTACAGCACTTACCAGACGTATTGTAACACCGAAGATCAGGAAGCTCCTTATGGTAAATTTTTCTATTTGATTCCGGTAGGTTCGTTTTTCAAAAAATCATTTTTTTCTCAAAAATCTTTGTGACAAGGATGAGCGATAGCTGTGCCCCACCGCTTTATTAATACCATCATTTTCTTTTTATAAAAACCCAATTCAACCTCTGAACTCCATGAATACATTCAAACCCGGATGGTGCGTGGCCTATACCCGCCCGCAGCACGAAAAAAAAGTAGCCGGCCTGTTGTCGCTTACCGGCATTGAATTTTTCCTGCCCATGATCAAAACACTCAGGCAATGGTCAGACCGCCGCAAATACCTCCAGGTTCCGCTCTTCCCTTCCTATATTTTTATCAGGCTCAGCGAAGCAAATACCTATTTTACCAGCCTCGAGTTTCCAGGCCTTTTATATTATTTACGTAGCGGTAAAGAAATTGCATCTGTCAGCGATTGCACCATCACCAGCCTCAGGCAGCTTATTACTTCGGGCTGCAGCGATATCAGCGTTTCTTCCGACAGGTTTACCGCGGGTGAAAACGTTTTGATCACTCATGGCCCATTCACGGGTTTTAACGGCGAGATCATACGGCACAACGGCAAACGAAAGCTGCTCATCCGTATGGATCTGCTGCAGCGCAATGTTTTGGCCGACATTCCCGTGGAATACATTTCAACACACACAAAGCGGGTTCCCGCGTAGCGTGACTTTTTATCATACTCATTTAAAAATTTACCCATGCCAGTACAACCTACTTACCCCGGCGTTTATATTGAAGAAATACCCAGCGGCGTAAGAACCATCACAGGGGTAGCCACCTCTGTTACCGCCTTTATCGGGGCTGCCGCCAGCGGTCCTGCAGATAAAGCCACCGTCATCAACAGCTTTGCTGATTACGAAAGAATTTTTGGCGGCCTGTGGGTGGGCAGCACCATGAGCTATGCCGTAAAAGATTTTTATATGAACGGCGGCAGTCGCGCCGTGATCGTACGCGTAGCAAACGCCGCTACGGCTGCTACCATTACACTGCCCGACGGGGATGAAGGCCTCGTGCTGGAAGCCGTAAACGGCGGCAGTTGGGGTAACGAGATCAAGGCATCGGTAAACCATGCCACCAAAGATGCTGCGTCTACCACGCAATTCAATCTTACCCTTACCAGAGGCAGCCTTATCGAACAACATTTCAATGTTTCAGGAATTGCAACTGACCCACGCTTCCTGCCTCGCATACTACTGCAAAACTCGCAGATCGCGAAAGTGCAAAACAATCCCACTACCGATTTTGCACGCCCTGAAGTTACGGCCAGCCCCATTGCAGCTACGGGCGGTTTGGATGGAAGCCCTGTAGGCTCCGGCCAGTTCAGCGGTTCGCAAAATAACAATACCGGCCTTTGGGCATTACAAAAAGCTGAATTCAATATCCTGTGCATCCCGCCACCCACGAGGGCCGGAGATACGGAGGCTTCAGTTTACCAGCAGGCTTTAACGCTTTGCGTAAATAAAAGGGCCATGCTTTTGGTAGATGCGCCGGTAGCCTGGGGCGCTTCCCCTACGCCTGCCAATGCCGCCACCACCGGCCTCTCAAGCCTGGGTATTAATGGAGATGCAGCCAGGAACGCGGCGCTGTTCTTTCCGCGCGTATTGCAGTCCGACCCGCAAATGGAAGGCCAGGTAGAAGCCATGGTGCCATGCGGAATGGTTGCCGGCATTATGGCACGTACCGATACTTCACGGGGAGTATGGAAATCCCCGGCCGGGCTTGATGCAGGTTTGAACGGTTCGCAGGGATTGCAGGCTATTTTGTCTGATGCCGAAAACGGGCAGCTCAACCCGCTGGGTATTAACTGCCTTCGCTCCTTTCCGCTGGCAGGCCGCGTGGTATGGGGCGCACGCACTTTAAGAGGCGCTGATGTAATGGCTGATGAATATAAATACATCGCCGTAAGGCGCACAGCTTTATTTATTGAAGAAAGCCTGTACCGCGGCACGCAATGGGTGGTGTTTGAACCTAACGATGAGCCGCTTTGGGCGCAGATACGCCTGAACGTAGGCGCGTTCATGCACAATCTTTTCCGCCAGGGCGCTTTTCAGGGCAAAACCCCGCGGGAGGCTTACCTGGTAAAATGCGATAAAGAAACCACCACGCAAAACGACATCAATTTGGGTATTGTAAATATCCTTGTCGGCTTTGCACCGTTAAAACCGGCAGAGTTCGTCATCATTAAAATCCAGCAACTGGCAGGACAAATTGAATCTTAAAAAAACATCATATTATGGCACAATTTAGCATCAACGCACAGCGTTTCGATCCATACAAAAATTTTAAGTTCCGCGTAAAATGGGATGGCCGCTATGTAGCGGGCATTAGCAAAGTGGGCGGATTAAAACGCACCACCGAAGTGGTGGAGCACCGCGAAGGTGGTGATCCCAGCACGGGTCGCAAATCTCCCGGCAGAACTAAGTTTGAAGCCGTAACCCTTGAACGGGGCGTAACACATGATACTGAATTTGAAAAATGGGCCAATAAGATCTGGAATTTCGGCTCTGGCCTGGGAGCTGAAGTATCACTGAAAGACTTTCGTAAGGATATTATTATTGAACTGTACAACGAAGCCGGGCAGCTTGCCATTGCTTATAAGCTTTACAGGTGCTGGGTTTCGGAGTATCAGGCGCTGCCCGACCTGGATGCCAATGCCAATGCCGTTGCCATTCAAAATATCAAGCTCGAGAATGAAGGCTGGGAAAGGGATTATGAAGTTTCAGAACCAGCCGAACCTGTTTTTACCGAGCCGCAATAAACCGGTAGCATGAAGGCTTTATCAACTGCTGAATTGTTTGCCGCGTGGGAGCAGGGCCTTGATCAAAACCTGGTCACCCGCAACCTGCTGATCCTTGCCAAAGCCTGCGAAGGCGCCAGCCTGAACGACCTGGCCAGGTTAAGCATTGGGGAACGCGATGCACGGCTTCTACAGGTACGGCAAACAGTCTTTGGCCACAAAATGCATCAAACGGCCGGGTGCCCGGCCTGCCAGGAAAAAACGGAATGGGAAACCCATACCTCGCAGCTATGCCTTCAGCAATTTGACCAGCTTTTTACCGTAAAAACATATGCCACTAATCAGCAGGGTTACCACATTACATACCGGCTGGCCAACAGCCTGGACCTGTTGAAGATCATTCAGAAAAAATTGCCGCCCGAAGAAGCCCGTTACACAATTCTTACAGGCTGTTTGCTCGAAGTAAAAAAAATGAATGCTGATGCAGAAATTGAAAGTGTACCGGTTTCGGTTTTACATGCAGTGGAAGAAGAAATGGCGTTGCAGGATCCGCATGCCGATATACAGTTTGACCTGGCTTGCCCGGTATGTGGCCATCACTGGCAGGCTGGTTTTGACATCCTGAATTTTTTTTGGGCAGAAGTGAACAACTGGGCGCAAAGACTTATGCAGGAAATTTATCTGCTTGCCCGCTATTTCAACTGGTCAGAAAATGAGATCCTTGCCCTATCGCCACGCCGCAGGCAATTGTATTTGCAAATGATCAATACATGAGCGCATTTCTTCAGCACATTATCGCGCGCCACACCAGCCCTGTGCAGCCCGTACAACCACGGCTATACAATCGTTTTGAACCGGTTGTTGCCGAAGAGCCATTGACTGGTGAGTTGAAAGAAACGGATACACGAACTGATACTGTAGCCGCCCCTCAGGCAGAAATGGTTTCACAACCTGTTTCAACACCAACTACATCAACAATTGCAGCGCCGGAAAACATTGCAGAAAGATCATTTTTGAACGAAACCAAGCAAGCCGGTTATTTTGAACAGGCCCCGGGTGATATGATTGATCAAACAACATTCAACCCTGCTTCTCCGTTGCCAGAAACACAGGATGGCAAAATAGAAGGTGCTCATACCGTTCAACCCAACCTGTTTATAACAGAACCCGCCATTACAAAAAATATTGATCAAGGCAGCTTTCGGATGGAGGAACCGGAAATATTACACAAGCCCGGTCAATCGTTGTTAAACGCAGCTCCGTTGCCTGTTTCCCTGAATGTTGCTTCAGAAAATATGGGCAAACCCGGTGCTGTAAACATGCAGGGCCATTCTGTTATTAAAGTCACCATTGGGCGGGTAGATGTAAGAGCAAATGCTGCCGCACAACCAACCAAAAGCCGGAGCGCCGCACAGGAATATATAAAAATGTCGCTGGAGGATTATTTTAACAGAAAAGCAGCACCACACAAATGAGCACTGCCCTACGCATAGCAGCCGTTACACAGGTTTTAAAAGATTTGCTGAACGACGGGCTGATCAACAACGATGTGTCGGGTATCACGCAAAACAATATTACAGTCAGCTCTCTCCCACCCGACCGCATCAGGACAGACGGAGAAACTGAAGCCAGCCAGCTTAATATTTTTATGTACCAGGCCACATACAATGCGGGGTGGCAAAACATTGCGTATCCATCTTTCAACGCTGCAGGCGATCGTACCACAAACCCGCCACTGGCGCTTGACCTTCATTATTTTTTAACCGCTTATGGCGCATCAGAATTGCATACCGATATTTTACTGGGCATGGGCATGCAGTTTTTTCATGAAACGCCTGTTTTGGCAAAGCAGCAGATCACACAGGCCACAGGCTCGGTACAGGTCAATAATGCCTCCAACCATCTTCCGGATTCGCTGCGTTTTTTATCACGCGCCGAACTGGCTGCGCAGGTTGAACAAATTAAAATAACGCCCGAAGGGCTGAGCATTGAAGACATTTCAAAGCTGTGGGCAGCATTTGGCGCCAAATACCGGCCTACCGCGGCTTATAAAGTAACGGTGGTTTTGATCGAAAGTGAAAGGGTTGTAAAGCCAGGGCTGCCGGTACGCGAACGCAGGATATATGCAAAGCCGTTTAAGATTCCCGTTATTGAAAAAATACTTTCAAGCCCGGCGGTGGGCCAGCCAGCGATGGAACATCAAAAAATATTAGCAGGCCACCGGCTGATCTTACAGGGCGCTGAAATGGATAGCGAAGTGGTAGAAATTATGATTGACGGCAATACGATAGACAGTGCAGCCGCCAGCCTGGAAGTGAATGCAACCGAAGCCAGTTTTAGTTTGCCAGCAAGCCTGGCAGCCGGCATGCACGAGCTCAACGTAGTACACCCGGTACTCATGGGTTCTCCGGAAGTTCCGCACAAAGGCGTTCAGTCAAAGCCGGCATTTTTTACACTGTCACCAGCAGTAACCGGCACGCCACAAGTGCAAAACAGGGTTGTAGCGCCAGCCGGTTCCGTATCTGCAAACCTCAGCGTTACAATAAATCCTGCGGTGCAACCAGGCCAGCGCGTACAGGTTTTACTGAATGAATTAACAGCATCAACTCCACAGTCTTACACGTTCTCCATGCCGGCATCCGCTTTTGGCGAACCGGCTCAACCGACCACAAACCTTCAGATACCGGTATCGGGCGTAAAACAGGGTTCTTATCTTTTACGGGTTGTGGTAGACGGGGCGGAATCGCCGCTGCAAACAAATAGCATCACACAGCAATACAACGCTCCGCTTATCAGTTTATGAGCAACAATTATGAACATAACCAGTGGCTGGCTGATAACCAGGAATACCTTACGCTTCAGTTACAACGGCTTTCGCTGCAATTAAAAAACAGGCTTGCCCGGCAAAATGGCAAAGCGCCTGAAAAGGGTTTTGAGAAAAAATCCGAAATGGCAGCACTTCTTACACAAATGCCATCACGCCCGGCCGTGGAGCAGTTGGTGCAGGTTTTTGGCTTATCAGAGTTTGAAAAAGATATTTTACTGTTATGCGCAGCCATTGAGCTGGATTCGGAATTTCATTCTTTGATCAACGCAATGAATGGTACCGGCCAGGTAACTTTTGCACTGGCGCTTTCCGTTTTTGATCATTCGCACTGGAGCGCCATCACGCCCGGCGGCGCTTTACGGTATTGGAAACTGATAGAAACAGGGCGGCCAGCAACACTAACACAGGCCCCATTAAAAATTGATGAAAGTATGCTGCATTTTTTAACCGGTATTGGGCAACTTCCTGAAAAGCTGGAGGGCTATATCAGCCCTGTGAGGCACCCCGGGCAAGCGCTGCCAACCAAGCTGCAACATATTTTAAAAAAAGAAGTAAAACCCGGGCAGCCATTTGTACTTGTCCTTTCCGGGCAGCACGCCGACGAAAGGCAGGCCATGGCACAATCCGTTGCGCGGGCTTCTGGAAGGCCGCTGTTTGTTATAAACAGCTTAAACCTGCCATTGGAAACAGGCGGGCTAAACGAGCTGGCAAGGCTATGGCAGCGGGAAGCCCTGCTGAAAAAATTCACCCTGCTGCTGGAGTGTGATGCCGTAGATCCGGGCGAACGGCAGAGATCGTGGGTGATCAGCCATTTCATTTCTAAAATTGAAACGCCTCTTATAATTAGCACCGATGGCTGGATACCGGCAACCGGCCGCCAAAAAATATTGATTGACATACCCAGGCCTTCTGAAGCAGAGCAACTGGAATTATGGAAGCAGGCGCTGGGCAACCAACAGGCGGGCACTAATGGTATGCTGCACCGGGTTGTTTCTCAATTCAATCTTTCAAATCAAACCATTCAGCGTGCCGCATCAGAATGGAACGGGTTGGCTACAGATGGACCTGCTGATGCCCCTGGTAAAGAAAAGCAGCTCTGGAAAATTTGCAGCAAATACGCGAGCCCGCGGCTTACCGGACTTGCACAGCGGATTGAACCGGTGGCAGGCTGGAATGACCTGGTATTGCCTGAGCAGCAAAAAAATATTTTGCAGGAAATCATCATGCACGTGAAAAACAGGAATACTGTTTACAACCGTTGGGGATTTTCATCTAAAGGTAACCGGGGCTTGGGCATCAGCGCCCTGTTTGCCGGCGAAAGCGGTACGGGCAAAACGATGGCTTCAGAAGTATTGGCTAATGAGCTGCAACTGGATCTGTATAAAATTGACCTGAGCAAAGTGGTGAATAAATATATTGGTGAAACAGAAAAAAACCTGCAGAGAATTTTTGATGCGGCTGAAGATGGCGGCGCTATTTTATTGTTTGATGAAGCCGATGCCCTGTTTGGGAAGCGCAGCGAAGTAAAAGACAGCCACGACCGCTACGCCAATATCGAAGTAAGCTATTTATTGCAGCGCATGGAAACTTATCGCGGGCTGGCCATACTTACCACTAACATGAAAACCGCCCTGGATAAAGCTTTTCTCAGGCGCATTCGTTTCATCGTTCAGTTTCCCTTTCCTGATGCGAAACAGAGAGCTGAAATTTGGAGCCGGGTGTTTCCTGCTGAAACGCCTACCGGCAGGCTTGACATGGACAGGCTTTCAAAATTCACGATCACGGGTGGCAATATCCACAACATTGCCATGAACGCCGCTTTTCTTGCCGCTGAGGACGGCGCTGTGGAAATGGAGCATATCTATAAAGCGGCAAAAACAGAATACGCCAAACTTGAAATGCCGTTAACCGGGGAATTAAAAGCGCTGGTATGAATCGCTCTGTAGAAATACACATTGAACACCTTGTGCTGCACGGTTTATCACCACACGAGCGGCACCATATTGGAGACGCCGTTCAGGCAGCATTGCAGCAAATGTTTGCCCAGCAGGGTTTGCCTGCCATGCTTACTAAAGGAATATTCATTCAACATCTGGATGCTGGTGCATTTGACATCCATCATGGTCAAAAACCGGCAGCCACCGGCGAAAGCATTGCCGGTACACTTTACAAAGGACTCTCAAATGAAGGCGGCTATAGATATTAAAAACATCCAGAAAGCAGGCGTAGCAAAGCCTGCGGCAGACGAAAAGCACCAGCCTTTAGCCACAGGCTATGTAACGGGCCCACGCAACAGCCAGCGGGCTAATTTTAGCATCGCGGCAACCGCCATACAACCTAAACTAAGCATCAACCAGCCCGGCGATCCATATGAACAGGAAGCCGATGCCATGGCAGATACGATCATGCGCATGCCCCAGCCTGATTTGATTCAAAGAAAATGTGCTCACTGCGAAGAAGAGGAAGAAAAGAAAAAATTACAGCGTAAAGAAACGAATCAACAATCCGTTTCTGTGAATGAGTCTTTAGCGGGTTATATAGGTGGTTTAAATAATAGTGGCAAACCTTTATCAAAAGAATTGAGAAACTTTTATGAACCCCGCTTTGGTTATGATTTCAGCAATGTAAGAATACATGATGATGCCACAGCATCACAGTCAGCAAAAAGTATCAACGCGCTGGCTTACACGTATAGAAACAACATCGTCTTCAACAGCGGGCAATATTCACCGCAAACTTATGCTGGAAAAAGATTACTGGGTCATGAGCTGACACATGTGGTGCAACAAAACGCCGCCGCTGCTTTCAACTTTATTCAACGAACACCCTCGCGCGAG
Source organism: uncultured Niabella sp. (assembly GCA_934486785.1). Classification (GTDB taxonomy): domain Bacteria; phylum Bacteroidota; class Bacteroidia; order Chitinophagales; family Chitinophagaceae; genus Niabella. Next base: position 9,038 of record CAKSQK010000002.1, read on the forward strand.
GAATTGGTAATTTTTGATACCCAAGCTAATTCCATCCTCAATCACAGCGTCTATGCAAGTTTACCAGCCAGGTCAAAAAGGCAGATCAGAGAGATCATTTCCATTGCAAGAACCCGCGATAACTGGCAGTATTACCTGGATCACCTGCTGTTACTTTTAAACACACCCGACGCGCCTGCTACGTCAGAAGAAGCAGCCGCTGCTGCTGCAGCAGGCACCCCTGCACAACAATCCACCCGCGAAATGAATGAAGCCGAGGTGGCCGACTCGCTCTCTGCCGAGCGCTCAAGGCTTTTTTACCCTGCAGGAAGAAACGCCGCTAATAGCGAAGAAAGGCAATCCACAACACCCCCACGGCGTTGGACGAGAAGAAGAGGTGAAGGCGGAAAAATATTTTATGTTGACACAAGAGACCCGGGCAACATCTTCGTAAAAATCAAAGTAAAACTCAACGGCAGGAACGCGCAGGATATTGCCAATGTAAAAGAGATGGAAGACGGTATAGAAAAGAGATCGGCTACTTTTGGTTATACCGTTGATCTTGAATTTGTAAACCGTAATGCAAATGATGTTTTTAATGTGGATGTAGACCTGAACCAGTGGACCACTTCCGGCAATTGGTCTGGCGGCCTTAACGGGCTGGCCCACGAAATGCACCACCTGATGGGGCTGGATGACCGGTACAATTACATTGATGCCCATGCGGCCAACGCAGATATGGATATGCCCGACAGAATTCATTGGTTCAGGGAGCAGATGAATAAAAGCCCCCGCGCCAATGATGCTGATTCAATAATGAATGACAGTACCAACGGCACCATGCAGACTGATGACCTTGCCGCAATTACGGGGGTTTCCGAAGCATCAATTATTGCCGCCCAGCAGGCAAGAAGACAGGTGATTAACAACGCACGCAGAAAGGCTGCCCACAGGGTTTCCATTGCATATTTGCGCATTAACGGAACAGGCAGACACTTTAACAGGTTAGAAGCACTTGAGGTAGTACGCGGTTTGATAGCCCCAGACATTGTAAACCTGGAACAGATTGCAGAAATCCTGCAGAGAATGAATTCAATTTTAATGGGCGGTAGCATTATGGTAGGCCCTGAAATTGACAGTTGCGCTCAATGGAACGCATATGTTGTGGGCAACAGGGTACCCATTCACCTGTGTAATAATTTCTTTAATATTTCAGAAGAGCAACAAATCAGAACCATGATACATGAAGCGGCGCATGCAGTGGGCATTGGAGAGCCGGAGAGCGAATCTTATTTTCCTTATTACGACTGTGCATATTCAACCGCAGATAACTGGAATTCTGCTGATGCCTGGGCCAGGTACGTTCACTGCATCAGCGGGCAAAGTCCTGATGAAGGCGAAGTGATAACAACAACCCCATAACTGCCTCCTGTTTAAATCATAAAACAATGTCCTCATTCCCCGGTTCTCCAAGATTAATTAAAGGTGGTATAGTATTGGTCAACCCCGATACTTTGGCTGTTGAAAAGGTCATTCCTTTGCAATACAACCCCGATACGCTTACCCGTACCCTGCAGGCACAAGGCGCGGGAGAAGGCAATGGCAATCGTTCAGAACCCCTGCGGCTGGCCGGCCCGCCGGTGGAAACTATTAAGCTGGAAGCTGAAATTGATGCCTCAGATAAAATGGAAAACGGGGACCCACAAACTGCCGAACTCGGCATTCAGCCACAATTAGCCGTGCTGGAAACCCTCATCTATCCCAAAAGCGCGCAAATGAATCATAACAACAGCGTGGCCGGTATGGGCTCAATTGAAATACTGCCGATGGAAACTCCGCTCACGCTTTTCATCTGGAATAAAAATCGCATCATTCCCGTCAGGATCACAGAATTCAGTATTACCGAAGAAGCCTTCGACCCGTTACTAAATCCTATCAGGGCCAAAGTAAGCCTGGGCATGCGCGTGCTAAGTACGGATGACTTTGGATTTGATCATAAAGGCGGCAATCTTTTCATGAGTTACCAGCAAAACAAAGAAAGGCTGGCCGCAAAGTTCAATGCAGGCAAATTGCAGGACCTCGGCATTAACAGTATATGATGACAGACATTTCAAAAATATTTTTACAGCAAACGGGTTTGGGTACCGGCGCGTTTTCACCATCCAGCAGGTATCATGGCATCAATACCAGGATCACCGGCAGCCAAAATGGCGAACCTGTTATTTATCTCTCACGCAGGCTGATACCCGCGCCGGAAAAATTTTTCCTGCTGCAAAAACATTTTACCAGCGAAGGTGAGCGCCCCGATCTGCTGGCACATCAATATTATTCTGATGCTGAAAGGTTTTGGCAACTGGCTGATGCCAATGCAGTGCTGCATCCCAACGAACTGACAGGTACACCCGGAAAGGCCATCAACATTACACTGCCGGGCGGCATACCGGGCAATAAACATGCTTAAAGGAATTTATTTAACCCTGATGATCGGGCCGGGCATTCCAATTCCGGCGCCACAAAAGCTCACGGACATGTTGTCTGAAATACAAATTTCAAACAGCAGGAACCGCAGCGGTTTTCAACTGTCATTTTCTATTGATAAAAAAGCGGCATACCTGGCTGATTTGATCGCGGGAGGCTTTTTTGACGCCACTACCACAAGGGTGGTGCTGATTGCTACCATGAACGGCCTGCCACAGGTTCTGATGGACGGCATTATTACCAATCACCAAATGGCGCCTGCCAATGAAGCAGGCAAATCTACATTTACCGTAACCGGCGAAGACATCAGTATACTGATGGATATGGTTGAAGTCAACATTCCTATGCCGGCCTTACCTGATACAGCCAAAGTGTATGCCGCGCTGGCGCCCTTTACTTTCTTAGGCATTATGCCTGTTGTAATTCCGCCACCTGTGTTTACCGTACGCTCGCCCACAGACCGATGGGACAGCATTACCAAACAAACTCCGTTGCAATTTTTAAGAACGCTCGCGCAACAGTGTGGTTATGTTTTCTACATCATACCCGGGCCACTACCGGGGCAGAACATCGCTTATTTCGGGCCTGAAATGCACCTGCCTATACCACAGCGTGCACTGTCAGTAAATATGGATGCCCATACCAATGTAGAATCCCTGAGCTTTACCATGGATGGAACCGCTAAGAAGATCAACGTTTACAGCATTTTTGATGAGGTTACGGAAAAAGTGGTGCTTCCCATTCCGGTGCCAAACATAAACGCGCTAAAACCGCCCATGGGCTTGCGTCCCACCCAGCCTATTTTTAAAATATCGTATGCCGACTCATTTTCAAAGAATAATACCAGCGAGGCCATGAAAAAAATTATTGGAGATATGATGAGCAGTTCCGGCAATCCGCCTGCAGTTACGGCAAGCGGTTCGCTTGATGTGTCACGCTACAAAGGCATTTTGCGATCGGGTATGATGGTGGGCGTTAGAGGCGCGGGGATAGCGTATGACGGAATGTATTATGTTGACAGCGTAACGCACAGCATCAAACAGGGAGCATACAAACAAAATTTTACACTTTCAAGAGACGGTGTGGTATCTAACACACCTGTTGTAATGGTTTAACCATGCCTGAATACTTTGGAAAATACAGGGCTACTGTTGTCAACAATATTGACCCGGAAATGCGGGGCAGGCTCTTACTCATGATCCCCGATGTTTTAGGCCCGGTACCCAGTACCTGGGCTGAAGCCTGTGTTCCCCTGGCAGGCCCTACAGGTCCGCCAATGGGTATTTACGCGGTGCCGCCCATTGGCGCCGGAGTGTGGGTAGAATTTGAGAACGGAGATGCCAATTATCCCATTTGGGTAGGTTGCCGCTGGGGAGCACAGTCAGACATTCCGCCGCTGGCGCATGCAGGTTTGCCCACCTCACCCAATATCGTGATGCAAACCATGGGACAAAACAGTTTTATGATCAGTGACCTGCCGGGGCCTTCCGGCGGCATCATGCTCAAAAGCACAACAGGCGCTTCCATCATCGTAAACGATACAGGCATTTATATTCAAAACGGAAAAGGAGCCAGCATTGTAATGACCGGCCCACAGGTTACCATCAATAATGGTGCATTGAATATAATTTGAGAATACAGCTACTAATTCCTAATCATCAATTATTTACAATAACAATTATGCCCGGTTTTTTACTTCACTTTGGCGCATCAGTTATTTGCGCACATGGAGGGCAGGCGCAACCTGTTTCCACCAACTCCCGTGTAACGGTTAGCGGCCAGCCTGTTGTGATGCAGCCCATACCTTACACCATTGCGGGGTGCCCGTTTACTAATGGCAGCTCGCCCCAGCCCTGCCTCACCGCACAATGGATCACAGCCGCTACACGCATCACATCAATGGGCATACCGCTACTGCTTTTTGATAGCCAGTCGGTTTGTGTACCCAATCCTTCTCCCCTGGTGATCACAACAACCCAGACCAGGGTTTCTGGAATGTAAAACATGAACATTAAATTTCCATACCAGTTCAGCCATGCGTTGCGTACAAAAACCGCTGACCCTGATGAACACATCATGGATATGATTGAGCAGGTTTTGTTTACCAATCCCGGCGAGCGGGTAAACCGCCCTGACTTTGGCTGTGGGTTATTGCAATTGGTTTTTGAACCTTTGAGCGATGAACTGGCTGCCACCACTAAATTTTTAATACAGGGTTCTTTAATTCAATGGCTGAGCGAATTGATTGAAGTGCACGATGTTCTGGTAGAACGTGTGGATACATCACTTTTGATAACTGTTATTTATTTAAACCTCAGCACGCGCAATATGCAGCGTGCCGTATTTACCAGCTTGCAATGAACCATACCTGCTGCAATAACGATGAGCGCCGGCTGGCTGTTTTACAACATCCCGTTGTAAACGGTATAGATTTTATTGAAGTGGCGGACGATCCTTCAGATCCTGACGAGCTGCGCCAAACCACGCTGATCGTACATTTTTTAAAAGAAATTTCAACCACAGCCATACAGCCTTCCAATATTGCAATCACAGGTGGTGAAAGGATCAGCAATATCACCGTTTTGGAAGCAACAAGATCCGACCTGGCCTCTCCGCCCCTGCCCAACGCTGCTACAAACATGCTGGTGATAAAACTGTTTCACGCAGGTGATTTCTCCACTTACCAATTGCAATTAATAGCAGAACCGGGCAATGACGCACCGCCTGAAGGTTTTGATCCAATATTGTCAACCCGGGCGTTTTCATTTAAGGTTAGCTGCCCCAGCGAGTTTGACTGCATCTCAACTTCAGCATGCGCACCACCGGTTCGCGGGCCAAAACCTTCTATCAATTACCTGGCAAAAGACTATGCCACGTTCAGGCAGCTACTGCTTGACAGGATGGCGGTTACCATTCCTACCTGGAAGGAACGCAACCCGGCAGATATGGGTATAATGCTGGTTGAATTGCTGGCCTATGCAGGAGATTATCTCAGCTACAGGCAGGATGCCATAGCTACTGAAGCTTACCTGGGCACAGCCCGAAAAAGAATATCTGTAAAAAGACATGCCCGGCTGGCAGACTATCACATGCATGATGGCTGCAATGCCCGAACATGGGTACACGTGAAAATAGCTGACGGTATTTCAGGGATTACGGTGGTTGGCAACAGCCAGGGAAAGATAAAGTTTGTCACAACAGTCCCGGGTAAACCAGTCGTTATGAAACAGGATTCATCAGAGGCTGTTGAACTTTTTAGCAGCAGTGGCTATGAAGTGTTTGAACCCGTTTTTGATGTGGAATTAGACAGCACCCTGAACCATATCAACTTCTACAACTGGGGCAAAACCATCTGTCACCTAAAGGAAGGCGCTACAAGCGCTACGCTTGACGGGCATTTACACGGGCTTGCAGGAAAAATTCTTGTAATAAAGGAAGATGTCAACCCGCATACTTTTCAGCCGGCCGATGCAGATCGTGCCAAACGCCACGCGGTTTGTATAACTGCTGCTGAGCATACATACGATATTCTGGCTGAAAGCCAAACTACCCCGCCTAACCCAAAAGGCCGGGCCGTAACGCGCATTACCTGGCATGAAGATGATGCACTGCCCTTTGCCTTCTGCATCAATACACATAATGAAAGCGGCGAAACAATAATCACAAGCAGCTTGCTTGGTAATATTGTTTTGGCAGATCATGGAAACACCGTTTCGCAGGAATTGCATTATACTTTTCAAAACAAAAAACCAGTTTTAAAATACGCGCCGCTTACAAATGGTAAAAAGTATGGTGGCAATATTCCGGCCTCTGCAACCGCCATGATGTATTTGCAACCTGCGCAGGCTGTTCCGCATATTATTTTAAAAGAAAAAACAGATGCTGCATTATTGTGGCAGCCGGCAAAAGATCTTGTATCAAGCCAATACAATAGCCGGGATTTTGTGGCAGAAACAGAAAACAATGGCGCTACCTTCATACGTTTTGGAAATGGGCAAAACGGGCAAATGCCTGTGCACGGAATGCGCTTTGATGCACTGTACAGAACAGGAAATGGGCATCGCGGCAACATCGCCACAGGCGCGTTGACACATATGGTATCAAACGATGCCAACCTTAGCAGTGATACCATACTTTCCATTGAAAACATTACACCAGGCATTGGCGGAGCAGAACCCGAAACCATTGAGGAAGTAAAATACCGCGCCCCCATCGCGTTCAGAAAACAGGAAAGAGCAGTAACCATAAGCGACTATGAAGAAAAGGCCAGTGCTTACCATAAAAATATTCAAAGAAGTGCAGCCACACTACGCTGGACAGGAAGCTGGCGCACGGTTTTTTTATCAGTTGATACCGCAAGCCGGCAAGCCTTTGATGATTCATTTATAAACGGGCTGGCTGAGAATTTGGAGAAATACAGGCTGGCTGGTCAAGACCTGCAAATTGAAACGCCTGATTACGTGCCTCTAGAAATTGAAATTGATATATGTGTGTTACCACATTATTCCCGCGCGCATGTAAAGGCTGCCATTCTTCAAAAGCTTAGTAACCGTCATTTGGGCGGCGGCGAAACAGGCGCTTTTCACCCGGACAATTTTACCTTTGGGCAGCCTGTTTATTTAAGCAAAATTTATTCTGTAATACAAAAGCAACCGGGCGTTGCATCAGTTACCATCAAAAAATTTCAAAGATTAGGCATCAGCAGCGCCGAGGCTTTAACCAGCGGAAAACTTTTTGTGGGGAAAACTGAAATTGCAAGGCTTGACAATGATCCCAATGCTCTTGAAAACGGCATTTTAAACATCAACATGTCGGGTGGCAATTAAACATATTCAATTATGAATGAAAAATGTTGCAATAGTTGTGAGCAGCAGTTGCCTCAAGTGCCGCTGAAGGTCAGCAACAGGCCCGGCCTTGACGCTGTAGGTTACAGGATAGGCGAATATGGCGATTTTTTGCAGGGGCTTCAGGCAAGGCTGTCCCTGCATAAAAACCTAAAAGGACTGGCTGCCAGGGATGCAACAGATTACAGCATTGCATTAACAGATGCATGGAGCGTGCTGGCAGATGTGTTTACGTTTTACCAGGAGCGCATCATCAATGAATCTTACCTGCGCACTGCTACCGAGCGGTTTTCAATTTTAGAACTGGCAAGGCTGGTTGGGTATGAATTGCGTCCCGGTGTGGCGGCCGGCACTTACATTGCCTTTACGCTTGAACAGCCGCAGGCCACACTTGATGCGAAATTACCCACGGTTCACGCCACAAATCTTTACGGCGGCGCGTTGCCCATCACCATTGATAAGGGTATTAAAATACAAAGCATACCCGAGAAAGATCAGCTACCACAAACATTTGAAACCATCACGCCCATTGAAGCACGGATAGAATGGAACGAGATCAGGCCGCAGGCCGAATTGCCCCAGGAACCGGTAGATGATAATGTTATTTATATCAAAGGAACAGACAATCAAATTAAAAAGGGAGATGTGCTTTTGTTGAGAAAGCAATCGGGTAATAAACTTAGAACTGTGCACGAAGCGCTCACAGATAATGTGGCTGGCACTACAAGATTAAACCTTGCATCAGTTGTGGTAAATCCCGCGCCTGCTTTTGTGGGCATTTACATGGTGCCTATAATTACCAGTTACCTCGCGCCCGTAAGTTTTAATAACAGCATCTCCCAGCAAATCATCCAGTCGAGCTTTTATGCAAAAGACCTGAAAATGATCACGCAGGTTAACCAATGGACAGAGCTGGAACTAAAAGCAGGCCTGAATCAAACTGTTGAGCCGCCACAAAATACAGAGGTTTATGTTTTTAGAAAAAAGGCCGCAGTGTTTGGATACAATGCCCAGAAAAACACAGTGATTGCGGATGGCACCACTACACAAACCAATTATACGCTGAACGAAAGCGAAGGCGTACTGCAACTGGACAACGCCTACGATGAAGTAGTATCAGACGGTTTTATTGCCATTCAGAACCCGGGAAATACTTCGAATACCATTTCCTTTTATAAAATAAAAAGTGCTGCCACAGGCGTGCTCACCCGTTACGGCATCAGCTCTAAAACCACGACACTTGAAATACAACCAGCCGATGAATCAGGCAAAAGCAAATGGTGGGGCAACAATAACAGCCTTGACAGCATTCGCCGCGCTTCAATTTTAGTGCAAAGTGAAAAATTGGTACTGACCACAGTTCCTGATCTTTCAGCAGTAAGTGGAGACACGATCATACTAGACAAATATTATCCTGGCCTTAGAGAAAAACAACCCGTCTCAATAAGTGGCGAAAAACAGGATTTACCTGGCATTCTTTACAGCGAAATTGCTTTTATCAAACAGGTATTGGTTGAAGGCGGCAAAACCGTGTTAAAACTTGTGGAAGCTTTACAATACAATTACATTCGAAATTCCGTCATAATCAATGCGAACGTGGCCCCAGCCACACATGGAGAAACCACTCACGAAATACTGGGCAGCGGCGATGCCTCAATGGCTTTTCAGAAATTTGTTTTAAAACAGCCACCGCTTACCTACGTAAGTGCATCAACTGCTTCCGGCATCAGTTCCACGTTAGAGATCAGGGTAAATGAACTCCTGTGGCAGGAAACCGATTTTTTTATAGATCGCGGGCCGGATGAGCATGTGTATATAACGCGGCGCGACAATGAAGGAAACACAACGGTGATCTTTGGCGATGGCATTAACGGCGCACGCTTACCAAGCGGCCAGAACAACGTGGTAGCCACTTACCGCAAAGGCATTGGCTCGCCGGGATTGTTAAAGGCAAAACAGCTTTCACAGTTAGCTACAAAACCCCTGCAGGTAAAATCCGCCATCAACCCTGTCATAACATCCGGTGCCGAAGAACCCGAAACACTGCAATTGGCCAGAAGAAATGCCTCGCTAACTATATTAACCCTTGACCGCATTGTTTCATTGAAGGATTATGAAGATTTTGCCACAGCGTTTGCAGGTATTGCCAAAGCACATGCCACCTGGGCCAGGAGGCAAAAGCAGCAGCAGGTATTTATAACCGTTGCCGGAGAAGGCGGCGCGGCCATCAATCCCAACACAGCCCTGTACAAAAACCTGGCATCCGCTGTTAGCAAAGCAGGCACCAATCAGGTTCCCTTTCATATTACTTCTTACACGCCGCGGTATTTTAGTGTCAGCGCAGGTTTAATGATCCATCCCGATCATACTCCCGAAAATGTTTTGGAAAATGCCGCACAGCGGCTGTTGCAGCAATTTTCTTTTGAATTGAGAAACTTTATGCAGCCGGTAAGCTTTAGCGAGGTGATCGCCTGCCTGCAGGAAACACCCGGCGTAATAGCAGTTGATGTTGACGCGCTCCACCGGTCAGAAGAAGCTATGCCATCTATTCAATACTTTATTGATGCGTCCTTGCCGGCGATCAATGCCAATCATTTTTCAGGTGCGGAACTTTTAACCATTGCGCCCAACGCCATCAGCCTCACACCTATTCTATGAGTTTTGATCAGGAAAAATTATATGAACTGATCCCGGCTGTGTACCGGTTGAGGGATGAAGCCATTGCTGCGGCCACAGGTGAAGACAAAGGCCCCTTAAAAGCCTTTATAGAATTATTTGGCGAGCAGATAGCCCTTCTTGAGCAAAATCTTGACCAGCTATACGATGACCAGTTTATTGAAACATGTGCCGAATGGGTAGTGCCTTATATCGGCGACCTGGTTGGCGCCAGGGATCTGCTAACCGTACCAGATGCAGGCTTCAGCCAGCGCGCGCAGGTGGCCAACACACTGGCTTACCGCAGGCGTAAGGGTACTGCCTCGGTAATTGAGCAACTGGCGCGGGATATAACAGGATGGCCGGCTAATATTGTGGAATATTTTCAAAAGCTTTCCACCACACAATACATGAACCATTTGCGCCCTAAAAATATTGCAGTGGCCGCCGTGCGAAACAGCTCGCCAGCCTACTTCTCAGGCACACCTTTCAACACCTATACGCGAACGGTTGATGTAAGAAATATCAGCTCCGGGCGCGGCAAATACAATATTCCAAACCTGGGTATTTTTTTGTGGAGAATTGCCGCGCAACCTGTTACCCGCGGCCGTGCTTATAAAATAGATGAAACCCGTTTTACATTTGACTGCCTGGGAAGAGATACGGCGCTGTATCATTTTCCAAACCCTGAAGAAAGCATTAGCCAGGTAGCTGGCGCTGATCACGTGCCCATGCCGGTAAGCCGCATGAGAATGCATAAAAACTCCGCGCAGTTTTATGGCCCAGGCGGCGGGAAAACCTGGCTGTATAACATACCGGTTTCTGGCATTACTATTTGTAACCTGAGTGATGACAGCGGCGGTGGCTGGATCAATACACCTGCAACTAAAATAACCATTGACCCAGAACTGGGAAGAATTGCGTTTCCTCCGGGCGAAGCACCGGAAAAATTATTTGTCAACTATTATTACGGAAGTTTTGGTAAAACAGGCGCGGGAGAGTTCGTGCGTGAAGCCGTTATGGATAACCCGGATGAAAACACAATACGCGTGCCTGGCCATTTTGCAACCATCCAGGAGGCATTGGCAAACCTTACAGCAAATGGAGTAATAGAGCTTACAGATAACGACTATTATATTGAAACGCCACAGATCCATTTACAGGAAGGACAGAAAATTACGATTAAGGCCACAGGCCAAACCAGGCCGGTCTGGGTTTTGAACGGAGACCTGGACATCATTGGCGGAGAGGGGTCTGAGCTTACGCTCGATGGCATTTTTGTAATAGGCGGCTGTGTACGCGTACCTGCAACCAATCCCGAAGGTTTTTTAAATGAATGTGCTGCGTTAAATATCAATCATTGTACGCTGCTGCCTGCCGAAAGCCCGGCCATTGAAGCGGTACCGGCGCAACCGGTTCAGCCACGAATAAAAATTGAAACAAACAGTATCGTGTGTACCATAAAAAATTCCATAACCGGCGCTATTATCATCAATGAGAACGCAACCTGTACCATCAATGATAGTATTATTGATGCAAATGATGAAAACAGTTGGGCATATAAAGGAATGGAAAACTTTGGTGCACAGTTAAACATTGCCAACACAACTGTCATTGGCAAAGTAAGCACAACACTGCTGAACCTGGCTTCCAACTCCATCTTTCTTTCCGGCAACAGTGGCGGCCCGCCGGTAGCAGCAGAAAAAACACAGCAAGGTTGCGTGCGGTATTCTTATGTTCCGCCCGGCTCTGTTGTACCTAAAAAATTTAAATGCCAGCCGGAAACTATAACCCATGCCGCCAGGATGCGGCCTGTTTTTAACTCTGTTGGTTTTGGAGATCCTTCTTACTGCCAGTTGAACGAACATTGCGCGAAAGAAATCCTTCAGGGAGCTGACAATGAATCTGAAATGGGAGCTTACAACAGGCTTTACCAGTTTCAGCGTGTATCAGACCTGCAAAGAAAATTGAATGAGTACCTGCGCTTCGGCCTCGAAGCGGGTATCTTCTTTGGTTCATAAATAAACTCAATACCATGCCCGGAGATTATTCACGGAAATTATTTAACCGTAAAAAGCATTACCATGCTGTGCTTGAGCAGCAGGGAAGAGTGCAGACAGATGCCGACTGGAACGAACAGGTGGATCTGCAGAACTATCGAGATCAAACCGTTTCGGCTGACCTGATCGGGAAGTCGGGCGTTCCAAAAAAGAACGGCGGATTTAAGATAAGCGCTGCTGCCAATAAAACAGACCTGCTCATCTCTGCCGGGCGCATGTATATGAACGGGCTGCTGTTTGAATGTGAAGTAACGCCTGCAAAAAGTTACCTGAAGCAGCCTCATATTTCCAGTCCAGATAAAAGCATGTTTGCCGATGGACAAAACGCCACATTAAAAGACGGGAACTATATCGCGGCACTGGAAGGCTGGCAACGTGAAATTACTTACCTGGATGATCCTGAAATTCAGGAGGTGGCGCTTGGAGAAGCAGACACTACCACGCGGCTGCAAAATGTATGGCAGGTAAAGCTGCTTAAAACGCAGGCCTCCGGCACGCTTGACTGTAAAACTACCGTACCAGAGTGGAACGACTTGATACAACCGCCTACGGGAAAGTTAAATGTTCAAACCACTGAAAATACAGAAAGTTCAAAACCCTGCCTGCTACCGCCAAAAGGCGGGTACAGCAGCCTGGAGAACCAGCTTTACAGGATACAGATCATACGCGGTGGCGACCTGGCAACAGCTACTTATGCATGGTCGCGTGACAATGCTTCGGTGGAAACCGCTGTGTTAAGTGTTAGCGGAAGCATCCTTACCGTAGCAGGCATTGGCAAAGATGAAATACTGGGTTTTTCAGCAGGGCAATGGGTTGAAATAGTAGAACCGGAATTATCCGGTACTGCAGCCACGCTGTTCGAAATTGAAAGCGTAAAGCCCGAGCTCAAACAAATACAGCTAAAAACATCGGCAAACACTTTCCAGGGTAAACCCAACCTTAAACTGAGAAGATGGGACATGAGTGGCGCCGGGCTGCAAAACGGGGCGCCTTTGCCTGCATCGTGGGCTAATGTGGAGAACGGCATTCAGCTAATGTTTAGCCCGGGCAGTTACAAAGCCGGCGATTACTGGCTGGTACCAGCCCGCACCGCTACTGCCGGTATTGAATGGCCAAAAGACGCCGCTCAGAACAGCATGCCACAATTACCGCTTGGCGTTGAAAGACATTTTGCACGGCTGGCGATCATAAAAGTGATCAATGGAAATATTACGATAGATGACTGCCGGCCTGCCTTTCCTGCATTAACAGAAATTTGTGCAGAAGACATTTGTTACAGCAACCGCGGATGTACCGAATCAACTGCAACCAATGTGCAGGAAGCGTTGGATGAACTGTGCCATAAACGGGATGGCGCCTGCACATACATTGCTTTTCCGGGGCGGGGATGGGAAAGGGTTTTTGAAAAAATTGCAGACGGCGCAGATGCCCAGGTCTGTTTTCAGGCAGGTGAATATCCTTTAGCCAATACTGCAGGCATAAAAAACAAAGGGCACCTGAAACTGGTGGGCGCAGGCATGGGCACACGTATCCTGGCTTCGGGGCCGGAAGCCGCGCTGTTTTTTGAACAATGCAAATCAGTCACCATCCGCGATCTGTACGCGTCCACTTCTTCTTTTGTTAACAAGCCGCCAGCGAGCACTGCACACTTAAACGGTGTAATCACCAGCCTGGATTGCCCCACGGTAAAAATGTATGACCTCATGCTGCAATGCGGTGCGGCATCTAAAAAACAAGTAACCTGCATTACCACAAGAAACAAAGCGGAAGCACCGGGATCGGTTACCATAGAAAACTGTGAATTATTTATCGGCCATTACCAGCAGGGAATCCTTGTTGTTAATACTGATAAAACTTTTTTGCAGAATAATAAATTAAACTCCCACGGAACCTTTAACGCGCGTGGCAAAGAATTTTTATTAAGCGATAAAAGATACCTTTCGGCTGCCCGTACTGCCTTCATCTCAAAAGCAGGTGTAAAAGATTTAATTGCAACGGAAGGCCTGGCTGTGGTATCATTGACAAGTGGCGGGCAAACTGTAAACTTTCTTACAAGCAACTCTTTAAAGAATGATTGGAACAGGCTTTTATCTCAAAATCCTGCCACAAATATTGCTTCTGCTGCAGACCTGCAAAAGCACATCAAACAACTGGCTGAAAAAGTTTTGACTAATAAGGATTTTACCAAAATAGAATCCTTTTCAGCATTGCGGCGCGCTTTGCTGGCACAAACAAATGCTATTGGCACGCGCGGCATAACTATTGCCGGAACTAAAGCGCAGGATGTAAAAATTTTAAATAATTATATTGAAAATGTATTGGCAGGTATTCACATTGGCTTAAGCCATCGTGCTGAAAGAAATGTACACGACCGTGCCGAAGCAGTTACAATTGCCGGAAACACGATCAGCATTACACTGCCCAGGGATACCGGCAACTTTGAGCGCCACGGCATATTTACGGGAAATTGCAGGAACCTTGCCATCCAGGATAACCATATCAACATTGACCGGTTAAGTGGCGCTGAACGGATCCTGATAGAAGGCATAAAAGTATGGGGCATGCTGGGAGAACGGCTGCTGGTTGAAAAAAATGTTATTTGCAGTAAGGATGGTGTGAAAAGCAAAGGCTTTTCTACCGGCATTCATGTTCAGCCCCTGACTAAAAAAACGACCAGCCAGCAGTGGCTTGTCATGCTTAATATTGCGCCATCAAGAGGCAGCACAGTTGTAGTTGACAATGGCGTGGTAAATACCCAGAATACGCCATAAAATAATTTTGTTTACAAGCAATATTCGCCTTAAATTTATAGCTGTATAGCGCACTTCCCATGGTAGGGTCTGTATGTTTTAGTAACGAAGTTTGAAGTGGTTTTCTTTTGAGTCAACGCTCTTTATAGTTTATCGCAGATTTCTTTGTAATGAGAATGTTTTGAAGGGTTCGAGTCCCGCGTTATTCAGCAGAGTGAGGTAGTCAATGGCTTCCTCACTTTTTTTGTGCCTGTGCAAAAACAACTTTCTATTTTTCTGATAACTTATCATCCATCTTTTCATTCACTTCATCCACCCTGCTTTCGATCGAATCCATTTTATCATCAATGGAAGTAACCTGCTTTTCAATACCTGATGAAGCGATCATACCGGCCCTCGATATGGTAACCTTCGCCATCTTTATATACATTTCATGTAATTTATCCAGCTCATCTTCATTCAGGTCTTCTATATTCACCATGCGGTTGCTGGCGCCTTTTACCGATGCGATCAATTCATTAAGCTTTAACTGTATGGCCTTGGAATCTTTATTCTGCGATTTCTGAATTAAAAAAACCATTAAGAACGTTACGATTGTTGTGCTGGTATTAATGATCAGCTGCCAGGTTTCGGAAAAGTTGAAAAACGGACCCGAAACGGCCCATGCTACAATGATAAAAACGGCAATGATAAAGGCCATGGAGGTGCCGGTTAACTGGGTGACCCTGTTGGCCAGCCCTTCGAAAAACGGCGCTTTGCTGTTGTTTTTCATCTTAAATTTTTTAAGGTAAAAAATGGTTCTATAAAAAATAGAGCCACCCGAAGGTGACTCAATTTTCAAAGCGATGGTAATAATCTGGCCGCCTTAATGACCGGCTGCTAAGCAACAGCGCAATTTTAAGGCGGCCGAAATATTTATGCGGGCACTACAGGATTTTCTTCACGCTGCCAGAAACGGTGCTGTTTGACCGCTTCCACAAATTCATCCAGATTGCCGCTGGTAATAACGCCTTCTGACTGTATCTTATCTTCAGGCAAGGCTGTTTTCAAAAGCTCTATCCCTTCATTGTCCGCCCCAATGGGTTTGCAATGTTTGAACGCCTCAGCCACAAAATGTACCGCATCAGCATTGCCCAGCAATTCATTAATGCTTTCGCCGCCGGGCACATAGATCGCATCAAACAAAACAGAAGCGGTCGTATCATACCTTTCGCAAACAGCATATTCATCACCGCTTATGGTTTTTACAAAGCCTTGATGAGGTGCAATAATTTTAACCATTGCATACATGTCGCAAAGGTTCTTTTTAATAACTGTAAACGCTTCATCCGATACGCCATCTGCTGTTAAAATAGCGATGCGCTTAGCCTTAATGTTATCAGGCAGGCGATGCGCCATGCTCAGCGCGGGCGATTTGTCAATAGTTTGAGGCACTTTAAAGGAGTGGTGATCTTCCAAATTGCCATCGGCCGGTATATTACCCGTAATAGGTTGTGGTAATTTTTGCGGAACCAGGCCTAATTTTTTTCCAACAACCTGAGCCAGGTTTTCATCTACCTCCAGCAACATATTCACCATTCTTTGCCTGATGGGAACATGTTTTACTTTACCCAGCTCAAACGAAAATGCATGCTGCACGTGACGCTGCTCATGTTCATTCAGGCTTTTATAAAAAAGTTCAGCCTGGCTGAAATGATCAAAAAAACTTTTGCTTCTGGCGCGTATTTTTTTGGCATCAATCCTTTCTTCAAACGATTTGAAACCGCCCTGTGCCACCATTGCCTGGAACGGGCAACCGCCACCCAGCGAGTTGGGATGATAATTGGTTTTGCCCTTATTAATCTGCATGCGGTGAAATCCATCGCGCTGGTTGTTGTACACTTCGGGAATGGATTTATTGATAGGTATCTCGTGAAAATTGGGTCCACCCAGGCGCAGCAATTGCGTATCCGTGTAAGAAAATAACCGCCCCTGCAATAGCGGATCATTGGTAAAATCAATACCCGGTATTAAATGGCCGGGATGAAACGCCACCTGCTCTGTTTCTGCAAAGAAATTATCCGGGTTTCGGTTAAGCGTCATTTTACCAATAAATTTTATGGGTACAATTTCTTCGGGGATGATTTTTGTGGGATCGAGCAGATCAAACGGATACTTGTGCTCATCTTCTTCAGGCACGATTTGCACACCCAGTTCCCACTCAGGATAATAACCACAATCTATCGCATCCCAAAGGTCGCGGCGGTGAAAGTCCGTGTCTTTTCCTGCAATGCGCTGATTTTCGTCCCACGACAAGCCCAGCACGCCCTGCAGCGAACGCCAATGAAATTTAACAAAATGAGATTTCCCTTCTTCATTAATGAACCGGAATGTGTTGATGCCAAAACCATCCATGGTGCGGTAACTGCGCGGTATGGCGCGGTCGCTCATCAGCCACATGATGTTGTGCATAGATTCGGGCATTAGTGAAATAAAATCCCAGAACGTATCATGCGCCGATGCTGCCTGGGGAATTTCATTATCCTGTTCGGGCTTTACAGCGTGGATGAGGTCGGGAAACTGCGAAGCATCCTGTATAAAAAACACTGCAGTATTATTTCCTACCAGGTCATAATTTCCTTCTGATGTATAAAATTTTACGGCAAACCCGCGGATATCCCTTGCCATATCGGTAGAACCCCGCGGGCCCTGCACGGTTGAAAACCTTGTAAACACAGGTGTTCTTACGCTGGTATCGTTGAACAGCTTTGCTTTTGTGTACTGACCTAATGGTTCGTATAATTCAAAATAGCCGTGTGCGGCCGAGCCACGGGCATGTACAATTCTTTCGGGGATGCGCTCGTGGTCAAAATGCGTGATCTTTTCACGCAAAATAAAATCTTCCAGTAATGACGGCCCGCGTTCTCCTGCTTTCAGGGAGTTTTGATCATCATTGATCTTTAATCCCTGGTTGGTATTCATCAGTTCGCCCTGCGTGTCAGTAATATATTTCCCCAACTGCTCCAGCTTAGGGTTTGCACCATTTGCATATGGCTCCTGTTCGTTTATTTTCATTTGTATAATTTTAAATATTATTAATGGTACGATGTATTTTGGCTAAATGATGAAACATTAAACCGCGTTAATTTCATCTTTTACCTGGAAGCTGTCTGACATTGCCTGTGAGTTCAGGTTGGTATCGGCAATGGTTGTGAGCAGAAAATCAGACTTTTTTTCTTCTCCCAGGTTTTTCAGCAACAGGTCAAGCGCGGGCCTTTCGTTTAATGTTTTTGCAAAAGCTGCCAGCGTGCCGTAAGCCGCTATTTCGTAATGCTCCACTTTTTGGGCAGATGCAATGATAGCAGCATCGCGAACAGCGCCGGCTTGGGTTTCCTGCATCATCTGTTCGCCTTCTTCTATAATACCGGCTATGGCTATGCATTTTTTCCCTTCTGCTTTTTTGCCAAGCGATTCAAACGCGGCCTCCAGCCTTGCCACCTGCTCTATGGTTTGATCCAGGTGTTCTTTAATAGCTGTTTTTAACTTTTGATCAGTGGCATTATCAAACATTTTGGGCAACGCTTGTACCAGCGCATTTTCAGCCCAATACACATCTTTTAATCCGTCTTCAAAAAGGTCTCTCAGGTTTTTAACTGCTTCGGCGGATCCCGCCTGTGCCGTTTCTTTCAGTGGGGTAGTTTTCTTACTCATGATATTTAGCATTTATGTTATTATACATCTATATGGCCAAAGTTGCTGAGTACAAATTTCAAGCCATCTGAAAAATATCATATATATCGTGTGCAGGATGAGCACATAATAAAAAAGGTAGTAACAACAGGTAAGCGATGAGGGAAACTCCAAATTTTCAAGACGCTTTTTTATATTTATATACAAAGAAAAGTGTTATGATATTGATCGTTACGGAAAAAGAATTTGACCCTATGATGATCCAGTCGTTTTTTAGAAATCCATACCAAACCCACACAGATAAGCCTGTAATAATAATAAACAGCATACCTTTTGAGATGCCCTCTACTTTTTTCTCCTTTCGGATCTTAATAAGCTGCGGCACCATGGTGCTGGCTGTAATAATGCTGGCAATAAGGCCTATGAGGGTAGTCTGATCCATCGGTACAAAATCTTAAACAGTAGTTTGTAAATTTTGTACCAACTTTTTATTTGCAGAAATAGAAGTATAATTATTTATAAAAAAGCCTGATACATTCAGATCTGTATCAGGCAAAATTTGCGGTGAGGGCGGGATTCGAACCCGCGGTACAGTTTAACCCGTACGGCAGTTTAGCAAACTACTGATTTCAGCCACTCATCCACCTCACCGGCTGATTGATTTTAGGGATGCAAAAATAACCATTCAGGTTTATATAAACTAATTTACAGTAAAATAAATTCCCTAAAAACACCGCTGCCAGCCTTACGGGGCTGGCAGTGATCCTTTACTTACACAAGCATCGGTCTAAATAAAATTACATGGCAGCAAGTTGCACTTTTTGATGCAGTTCCAATACATTCTCACGAAATACAGAATCAGTATCCATCAGGTCTTTTACCGTTTGGCAGGAATGGATAACCGTAGTATGATCACGCCCGCCAAAATGCTCGCCAATGGTTTTTAAACTGTTTTTGGTAAAGGCTTTTGACAGGTACATGGTAATCTGGCGAGCCTGTACAATTTCGCGCTTGCGGGTTTTTTGCAATAATTTTTCGTAAGGAACACCAAAATAATCACACACCATTTTTTGAATGGTATCAATGGTAATTTCCTTACTGGATGATTTAATAAAGTTTCTTAATACTTTTTTGGCCAGGTCAAGGTCAATATCTCTCCTGTTCAGCGATGACTGGGCTAAAAGCGAGATCAAAGCACCTTCCAGCTCGCGCACGTTGCTATTGATATTATAAGCAATGTATTTTACAACTTCCTTAGGCATTTCAAGTCCGTCAGCCTTCATTTTACGCTCCAGTATTTCTATGCGCGTTTCATAATCGGGTAGCTGCAAATCAGTGCTTAGCCCCCAGCGAAAACGGCTCAACAGCCGCTCCTGCACGCCTTCCAGGTCTTTGGGGGATTTGTCGGAAGTAAGAATGAGCTGCTTGCCTGACTGATGAAGGTGGTTGAAAATGGCAAAAAATGCCTCCTGGGATTTTTCGGCTTTGCCAAAAAACTGTACATCATCTACGATCAGCACATCAATCAACTGGTAAAAATGTATAAAATCGTTTATGGCGTTGTTGCGGCTATGATCCATAAACTGGTTGATGAATTTTTCTGAGCTAACGTATAAAACGATCTTATTAGGATGCGCCCGCTTTACATCGTTGCCAATCGCCTGCACCAGGTGCGTTTTGCCCAGCCCTACCCCGCCGTAAACCACAAGCGGGTTGAAAGAGTTGGCCCCGGGTTTTTCGGCTACGGTTTTGCCTGCCCTACGTGCCACACGGTTGCAGTCTCCTTCAATAAATGCATCAAAAGTGTAATTGTGATTTAATTGAGGGTCTATCTGCATTTTTTTAATGCCGGGAATAACAAACGGATTTTTTACAGGGTTGTTGATCACGAGCGGAAAGTCCATTTCATTGTTAGAATATGTTTTGTAACCTGTGCCGGCCACATCCATTGTAAGCGGCTTGTTCTTATTATTGCCGCTATCCACCATTATCCTGTACTCAAGGCGGGCATCTTTTCCCAGTTCACGCTTCAGCGTCTTTGCCAATAAATTTACGTAATGTTCCTCAAGGTACTCGAAAAAAAATTGACTGGGTACCTGTATTACTAAAACATTATTCTTTAATGAAATTGCCTTGATGGGTTCGAACCAGGTTTTATAATGCTGCCACTCTACAATATCTCTTATAATCTTTAAGCAGTCAGACCAGATTTTTTCAGCATTTTTCTCCATCAGAGACTTAATAGTTTATAGTGCTTGGTTATAAAATTATATTACTTCACCACTCCCAAAATACATCTTCGCCATAGGCAAAAAAAAGTTTGGTAGGACAGCGAATATCCACAATTATTCAACATTAAAAAAATTTATCCCTGACTTTTTTTTTATACCAACGATTTATTTTTTTAGTTGAAGAATTTTCAATTCTTTATCTGAAAATTTTTAAAAAACGCAATGGCAAAAAATTGTTATTGTCACTTAAATGAGCTATAAAGCAACCGTTATCTTCAACACTAAAAACGCTGAAAGCCTTTGCTGTAAAGGCTTTCAGAAGATAATAGAATATGTACGATCAATTGATCTATAGATTTGAAACAATTCAGTGGCTAATGTGGGCACTACTTTTTGGTTTTAGCCGCAGCCGTTGATGTGCTTTTCTTAGGCGCTGCTTTTTTGGTTGCGGGTGTTTTCTTTTTCACGTTCTTTAGCGCTTCATTAATGGCTGCCGAAATAGTGGCGTAAGTAGGCTTTCCTTTTACAGGCACATCGTTTACAAAGAATGCCGGAATGTCTTTCACGCCCCTGTCAAGTCCTTCTTTTAAATCATCCTGAACCTGCCAGCCGTAGGTTCCGTTTACCAGTTCTTCCAAAAAATTTTTATTGGTTACGCCGGCGTCTTTCGAGTGTAATTTTAAACTCGTGGTTCCAAGGTTTCTTCTGTTCTGAAAGAGCACATTATGCATTTCCCAAAACTTGCCTTCCTGTGCAGCAGCAATTGCCGACTCCGCTGCTTTAAGGCTGCGCTGATGAATACGGGTAAGCGGGAAGTGCCTGAAGTTAAATTTCACTTTGCCGTCATAATCCTCTAAGATCTGCTTTACAATCTCGTTGGCTTTGGCACATTCTTCATTTTCATATTCGCCAAATTCCATAAGAGTAACGGGCGCATCTTTTTTGCCCACGAAAACATCTTTGGGTTCAATGATCACCTCACCGTCTTTTTTTACGCTCATAAGTAATTTTTTATATCAGTACATTGCTGGCACACAACATACTACAAGGTTTAAAAAGCATGGTTTTTTGCAGTAAAAGTGCCATACATCAGCGGTTGAAGATAATTTTTTTTTTAAACCTACAAACTTTTTTTTCAATAAACGTGATCAAAAATTATTCCCCTGTTATTTTTTGTATCGGAAGTCGTTTTTTCATGAGTAAAAGCCAAGAAAACAAGGGCTTAAAGCGTTGATATAAGGCACCAGCAGCCTAAAAAAACACCGGGCTTCTGGCTTACAATAGTTTATTGTGTTACTTTTGAGCACTATTTTATTGAATCATGCATACGTTTCAAGAATTATCGCGCAAGTTTTCAGAATATTTTGATACACACAACATTCCGGGCAGCCCGGCCACGCTTTACGACCCCGTCAATTACTTTTTAGGCATTGGCGGCAAAAGAATAAGGCCGGTACTGTGCCTGATGGGCAATGAACTGTTTGGTGATATCATTCCCGATGCCTGGGAAGTGGCTACTGCAATTGAGCTGTTCCATAATTTCACGCTGATCCATGATGACATAATGGATCGTGCGCCATTGCGGCGCGGAAAGGAAACCGTGCATAAGAAGTTTAACGAGCCTACAGCTATTCTTGCAGGCGATGTACTTGTTATTAAAGCATACGAATCGCTGAACCGTATTGACAGTAACCTGCTGCATCGTATCATGTATTTGTTTAATCAAACAGCTATTGAGGTTTGCGAAGGCCAGCAGCTTGATATGGATTTTGAAAAAAGAAGCGATGTAACGTATGAAGAGTACCTGAATATGATCACGCTGAAAACTTCTGTGTTGATTGCGGCCAGCCTGCAAATGGGAGGCATTTTGGGTGGCGGCAGCCTGGGCAACCTTGAGCTGCTGTATGAAGCAGGTAAAAAAATTGGCCTGGCTTTTCAGGTGCAGGATGATTACCTGGACTCGTTTGGAGACGCTGAAAAATTTGGCAAGCAAATAGGTGGCGATATACGCTCCAACAAAAAAACCTTTCTACTCATAAGGGCATTGGAAACCGCCAGCCCATCATTAAAAAGCCAGCTTGATGAATTGCTTAAAACCGATGACGATACTAAAGTAGATGAAGTGCTGAAGATTTACAGGGATTGTAAAATTGATGAGTGGGCCATCGAGTTGAAAGAAACTTTCCTTAATGATGCGCTGCAGCATTTTGATGATATGGCAGTGGTGTCTACCCGCAAAGAGCCGCTTAAACACCTGGCGCAACTACTTGTGCGCAGGGAACATTAAAGATAGCAGGCGAAATTTATTTTACGGCTACATACATGAATGGGATGATATTTTCATTTGCGCAAATATTTTTTCCTAATTTTCTGCCTTAATTGAAACAAATGCCAAACCCGCTTTTTAGAAAAAAGAAAATTACAGAAGCCGTACAGGATGACCAGGGTGCAGCCGGCGGAGAATCGCTGAAAAAAATTCTTACCGTAAAAGACCTTACGCTGCTTGGGATTGCCGCCGTAGTAGGCGCCGGCATTTTTTCAACCATTGGCAGTGCGGCTTACAATGGCGGCCCGGGCGTATCATTGCTTTTTGTGATCACCGCTATTACCTGCGGGTTTTCAGCTTTATGCTATGCAGAGTTTGCCAGCCGCGTTCCCGTTTCAGGCAGCGCTTACACTTACTCTTATGTGAGCTTTGGCGAAATTGTGGCATGGATCATTGGCTGGGCGCTGATCCTGGAATATGCCATTGGTAATATAGTGGTAGCTATTTCCTGGAGCGGGTATTTCAATAATTTACTGGTTCACATTTTCAACATTCATTTACCAGACTGGATGCTTGTGGATCCACAAACCGCCATCAATGCTTACAATGAGGCTACGCTGGCATTATCGGCAGCCACACCCCTGCCTGCTGAGCAAACCGCGAATTACCAGTTTGCCATCAATGCCTATAACAATGCGCCAAAAATCGGCAGCATGCCCGTGTTCTTTAACTTGCCCGCATTTATCATTATTGTGCTTATTACCTGGCTGGCATACATCGGTATTAAAGAAAGTAAAGAAAGTGCTAATTATATGGTGTATTTTAAGATTGCGGTGATCATTTTTATTATTGTAGCGGGCGCTTTTTTTGTGGATACTAATAACTGGAGGCCATTTTTACCAAACGGTTTTGAAGGCGTATTAAAAGGTGTTTCGGCAGTGTTTTACGCCTATATTGGTTTTGACGCTATTTCCACTACGGCAGAAGAATGTAAAAACCCTCAGCGCGATCTGCCGCGCGGCATGATCTACTCACTGATCATTTGCACGGTATTGTATATTTTAATTGCATTGGTATTGACGGGAATTGAAAGCTACTCATCATTTAAAAACGTCTATGACCCCCTGGCTTTTGTGTTTGAGCAAAGAGCGCCGTGGATCGAGCGCATCATTTCCATAAGCGCGGTGGTGGCTACCACTTCTGTGCTGCTCGTTTTTCAAATAGGCCAGCCGCGTATTTGGATGAGCATGAGCCGTGACGGTTTATTGCCAAAAGCTTTTCAAAAAATTCATCCCAAATATAAAACGCCATCGTTCTCAACCATCGTAACCGGCATCATCGTAGGCATTGGCGCTTTGTGGCTTGAGGCAGACCTTGTGACAGATCTTACCAGCATCGGCACTTTGTTTGCATTTGTACTGGTATCAGGCGGTGTATTGATGTTGCCGCCATTACCAAAAGAAAGTACAAAATTTAAAATCCCGTACATTAACGGCCGATATGTGGTGCCCGTGCTGCTGGCTGTTTTTATTTATATATTCAGGCAAAGGCTGTATGATTCAGTTGCAAATATCACGCACGAAAGCTACCAGGAAATATTGTTTCTCTTATTCATCATCATAGCAACCATCATTACCATTAAAACAATTCAAAAGCAATATTCGTTAATTCCTATTATGGGCGTTTTGTCGTGCCTGTATTTATTAATTGAAATACCTGCTGTTAGCTGGTTTTGGTTTTTTTTGTGGATGGCAGTAGGTCTTGTGATTTATTTCCTGTATGGATACCGCAACAGCAATCTGGCAAAGGAAAGCCGCATTGCTACAAATGATAATATAAAAGAATGAAGTACCAGGTAGGCGATAAAGTTTTAATATTGCATTCCAACGAAGAAGCGATCATTGTTGATTTTATCAATAAAAAAATGGCGCTGGTAGATGTGGGTGGTGTGCATTTTCCCGTGTACCTTGACCAGATTGATTTTCCTTATTTTAAAAATTTTACTGAAAAGAAAAAACAGCATAAGCCTCAAAAAACTTATGTGGATGATGTGCGCAAGGAAAAACAGCCGGCAAAAAAGCGTGAGCAAAAGGAAGATGGCGTGTGGCTGAACATCCTTCCTGTTTCAGACATAGATGAATTTGGCGATGATGTGGTTGAAGAATTGAAACTGCATCTTGTAAATAATACATCACACCCATACCAGTTTACTTACAGGCTTACTTTTTTTGGAGAAGCGGATTTTGAATTGAAAAATACTGTTCAGCCTTTTGAGCATTTTTATATTCATGATGTGCCGTTTGAAGATATGAGCGACAGCCCTGCCTTTAATTTTGAATTTTCATTACCCATAGAAGATAAAAAAAAGGCCACTCATTTTGAAGCGGCTATCAAACTAAAGCCAAAGCAACTGTTTAATCGCATATCTGAAATGCGTGAAAAAGGCGAAGCTTCTTTTTCTTACCAGCTATTTGACGTGTACCCTGACAGGCCGCCAGAGCAGCAAAGCGGTTTTTCACTGGATAAACTGACCAATAAAGGTTTTAAAGTGTACGAGGCCAAAGAAGCAAGAAAGCATCTGGAACCCGCAAGAACCGTGGTTGACCTTCATATTGAAAAACTAACAGACGAATACAGCCGTATGAATAATTTTGAAATACTCACACTGCAACTAAAAACCTTTGAAAAGTTTTATGACCTGGCAATAGCGCACCATCAGCCGCATCTGATCATTATTCATGGCGTAGGCACCGGCCGCCTGCGGGATGAAGTGCATGATGCCCTGCGTTTAAAGAAAGAAGTCAGCTACTTTGTAAACCAGTACCACCCTGCTTACGGCTATGGAGCCACTGAAATATTTTTTAAATACTGATCTGCTTCAGAATATACTGTGTGATGATAGCGGTTACAATAGCTGTTCCAAAGCTTAGCAGTGTTCCGATTAAAATATACTCGGTCAGTTTCCTGTCTTGCGCCAGTTTCAGATCGCTAAAGCGAAAAACAGATTTTGCCGTGATCAAAAACCCAACAGCCTCCCAGTGATTGACCATGATGAAAATAAACACGAGTACCCGTTCCAGTATACCGATGATCTTTCCGGCATTCTGTAAAGATTTTGTTTCAATATCTGTGCTTTTAAATTGTATTTGCGATGACCATGCCGACATGATGTTTCGTATTACAATGGAGCAGGGAATGGTAAGCCACACCAGCGCTGTTATTACGGGCAGGTAGTAAATGTTCCAGGCAAAGCCATATCCGGCAAACGCATTGTTTTGTATAACCCATACTGCAATGATCAGTGTAACGATGTGAAGCAACTGGTCTAAAAAGAAGGCGCCCCGCCTGTTTGAGTGCTGGTATTGAATTTTAAGGTAATCAATAACGCCGTGTACGATCGTTATAACAATTATTGCCGGTAAAAGGCCCGTTTCCCAAACCAGTAAAGCCATGCAGCCAAAATGTACCAGCAGGTGAAGGTAAAGCTTAGAGCTTTTGTGTTTCAGGCGTTCTTTTTCATGTACCCAGCCCGTAGGCTGTAAAATAAAGTCTGCCAGCAGGTGCGCTAACAATAGCTTCAGGAATAATATCATGCAAAGGTTTCTTTTACGCGAATTTTAAAGTGTTGGTTCAACTCTTCTATCAGGTCATAATGCGCTCTTTTTTTGCGCTGGCTTACGGCAGACTGGTTGATCTTTAACAACGCCGCAATCTCGGATTGATTTTTTGCGGGGTTGCTCATCAATACGTCTACAAGCGCCGCCGAAGTGGTTGTCCATCCGTCCATAAACGTGAGCGCAAATTTTAAAAACAGGTTTATCTCATCGTCAAATCTTTCATTACCCGAATGGATCGCCAGGTTCACTTTTTCTGTTTTCAGCATATCAAATTTACGCCCTGCATGCACAAATGCAGTACCATTTGCTTCGGTAATCTTTTTTGCTCCGTAATCTTTTTGCCCCAGGCCAATGCTCATGCGCGCATCCAGTCCTGATACGCATTTTAGCATTGCCTTCAGGTGAATTGCAACCCCTAATGCCTCAGCCGCATCATTTATTTCCAGTTGAAAGGCATCGCCCCGGTATATTTCCCAGTTTTCTGGTGGTTTGCCATATTTGCCCAGGCCTTTCTTTAAAGTATTCATCCAGCGCCTGGGATTCATTTTGGCAGAGTGAATGATATCACCGGTAATAACTGCTATCATGAAACAAATATAAGCATATTACCTAATAATTTCAATTATTAGCATATTACCTAATAATTAAAAATATTAACTGATCGCCTAATAATAAACCGGTTTGAGTTTTATCTATCTTTGCAATGTTACAAGCCTGGCTATCGTGGTGCGTTTTGCGCCAAGGAAAGTCCGGACAGCAAAGGGCAGTACACCGGTGAACAGCCGGATGTTCCGCAAAGCGGGATAATAGACAGTGCCACAGAAAATAACCGTCCACTTTTAGTGGATAAGGGTGAAAACGTGAGGTAAAAGCTCACGGCCCTGCGTAGTAATGCGCATGGCGGGTAAACCTTGTATGCTGAAATGCCATGTAAACCGGCGGAGCGGCCCGCTCCTATGCCGGAGGGTAGGCAGATTGATTGCCGGGGGTAACCCCTGCAACAGATAAATGATAGCCCACGACAGAATCCGGCTTACGGCTTGTAACATTTTTATAGCAATGATACATATCACTTCTCACCTATCGCCATAAATAAATTCTATACCTTCGGCCCCAAATAGCTGAGATATGTACAGGACTAATTTGTTGAAACTGCTATTGATCATCGTTATAGGATGGAGCTGCGCACCCGGGCTAATTACACACAGTAATCTTGAAACACCAAAGCTAAGGCTGCTGGATGTGCATGTAATTCCACACAATCTTACTTACGAAAACACACTCGTGGGCGGGCTTTCAGGCATTGATTACGACCCAAAAACAAAAACATATTACATCATCAGCGATGAACGCTCTGCTACAAGCCCTGCAAGGTTTTACACGGCCAAAATTGATATTCAAAACAACAAATTTGCAGGCGTAAACTTTACATCAGTACACACTTTAAAACAAGCCGGCGGCAACACATTTCCATCAATAAAAGAAGATGCCGTGCGGGCCGCCGATCCGGAATCTATCCGTTACAATCCATTAAAAAATACGCTGGTATGGTCCAGTGAGGGTGACAAGGCTGTGCGCAATGGCGTTTCAGTAATGCAGGATCCATTTGTATATGAAATGGATGTAAAGGGCAACTTTTTAGATAGCTTTTTGATCCCGTCGCATATGCGCATGAAAGCAGGCGAAGCCGGACCGCGCACCAATGGAGTTTTTGAGGGACTAGCATTTGATAAAAATTTAAAAGCATTGTATGTAAGCCTTGAAGAACCTTTGTTTGACGATGGCCCGCGTGCCGATGTAGATGTTCCCGGTGCGCCGGTGAGGATCACAAAATACAATACTGCCACGCGAAAACCCGTAGCACAATATGCTTATTTACTGGACGCGGTGGCGCGCAAACCTTTGCTGGCAGACGCTTTCAGGGTAAATGGCGTGCCGGAAATACTTTGGTATGATGAAAACAAACTATTGGTAATGGAACGGTCTTTCACCATGGGTATTCTAAGTTCAACAATAAAAATTTACCTGGCCGATTACTCCGATGCTACAAATGTATTAAACGTGGCAAGCCTTACCGATAAGATTGCCTACAAGCCCATGTCTAAAAGACTTTTATTGAATTCAGACAGCCTCAACCAGTTTACTGACAATATAGAAGGTATGACCTTGGGCCCAAGATTAGCTAACGGCAACCGCTCGCTAATTTTAATAGCCGATAACAATTTTCAGAAAATTCAAAAGAGCCAGGTGTTTTTGTTTGAGGTGGTGGAATGAATACAGGAGAATTTAAACTAAAAAACGCGCTACTTGTATGTAACGCGTTTGATATTTTGGTGACCCCGTCAGGATTCAAACCTGAAACCTTTTGATCCGTAGTCAAATGCTCTATTCAATTGAGCTACGGGGCCCCTTTTTGGGAGGGCAAAAATAGGAGCTTTTTACCAAACTCCAAAATCATTCAACACCATCCTGTACATTTTTTTTATAAACCCCAGGCCGGTATCACTCCTTTACCCAGTCATAATCCAGTTGACGCTTATCCAAATTGGCGGCAACCACCTGTATGCGCACTTTGTCGCCCATAGTAAATTTTTTTCTTGTGCGGCGTCCAATCAGCGCGTAATCTGATTCAGAATGTTCAAAATCATCGTGCTCTTTCAGCATGGCCATTGATACCATTCCTTCGCAAAGATGATCCACTGTTTCGGCCCAGAAACCATGCTTGGAAACCCCGCTGATGATGGCATCAAATTCCTCACCTATAAATTGCTGCATATACTGTACCTGCTTGTATTTATTGGCGCTGCGCTCGGCCTCCATCGCATTGCGTTCACGGTCGCTGCAATGCTTGCATTTTTCTTCCATTTTCTTATCAAGATTCACACGGTCTTCCAGCACCTCTAATAAAATGCGGTGCACCATTATGTCAGGATAACGGCGGATGGGAGAAGTAAAATGGCAATAATATTCAAAGCCCAGGCCGTAATGCCCCACATTACTTGCCGTGTATTTAGCTTTTGCCATGGTGCGAATGCCTAATTCTGAAAGCACGGCTTCCTCGGGCCTGCCTCTTGTTTCCTGCAAAAGCCTGTTAAAAGAATTGGCAATGGTCTCCGCGCTTGAGATGTCAAACTTGTATCCAAATTTATTGGCAAACGCTATAAAGGGCAGCAATTTTTCTTCATCAGGCGTATCGTGTATACGGTAAGGAAAAGGAATAGATTTATTATTGACCTTTACTTTTGAAACATGCCGCGCCACATACCTGTTTGCCAGCAGCATCAATTCTTCAATTAGCTGATGCGCCTCTTTGCTTTCTTTTAATTCTATGCCTAATGGCGTTCCTTTTTCATCCAGTTTAAATCTTACTTCGGTTGAATGAAAATTGATCGCTCCTTCATCAAAGCGGTACTTGCGTAAGGTTTGCGAAATATTGTTTACAGCCAGTATTGCTTCAGCATGGTCGCCGGCGCCGGTTTCTATGATCTGCTGCGCTTCTTCGTAAGTAAACCTGCGATTTGAATGAATGATCGTTTTTCCCAGCCAGTATGTTTTTACTTCGGCTTTGTCGTTCAACTGAAAAATAGCAGAAAAACAGAGCTTATCCTCATTTGGCCTTAAAGAACACAATACGTTAGAAATATGTTCCGGCAGCATTGGGTTTACCCTATCTGGCAAATACACTGATGTTGCCCTGTGATAAGCTTCTTCATCAAGCGCATTGCCCGGTGTAACATAATGCGAAACATCTGCAATGTGCACGCCAATTTCATGATTGCCATTTTTTAGCTTACGGTAAGAAATGGCATCATCAAAATCTTTGGCGTCTACAGGGTCAATGGTAAAGGTAAGTAAGCCCCGCACATCTTTGCGAATGCTGATCTCTTCTTTGGAGATGTCTTCGGGCAGGCGGCCGGCAACTTCTAATGCCTCATCGCTAAAATGCAACGGGAAACCGTGCTCAAGCAACGTTTCCTGCATGGCCGCATCGGCTTCATTTTCTTCACTCATTACAGAAATGATCTCGCCTTCAGGCCGTTTGTCGCCCTTATCCCATTTGATCAAGCGGGCAATCACCTTATCTCCTTCTTTTGCGCCATTGATGTTTTTTTCTGAAATATAAATATCGGGTACGCCTTTTTCCTTATCGCCCAGTACAAATGCAAAACCTTTGTTCATTTGCACTACGCCCATAAACTCCGTTCTCTTGCGTTTTACAACTTCAACCACTTTTCCTTTCATCCTTTCATCAAATCCTGAGCGTAATTTTATGCGCACCGTATCGCCATCCATGGCGTTATTGATATCTTCAGGAAATACGAGTACATCATCTTCCATTCCTTCCACAATTACAAAGCCCCTGCCTGAGCGTGTTACATCAAGCGTACCTTTGATCGTATCATTTGCTGTGTTTTTAATTTTTTTTCTTGAGCCTGATACCCTGGGTTTTGAAGGCTTGTTTTTTCTTCCCATAACCTATTTTTTATTTTGTATAAATCGAAATACCATCTTATTAAAATCATCACCTTCATCAAATAAAAACCGGTGTGCAACCGGGATGGCAAAAACCGGGAACTCCTGCAGGCTGTGTTTAAATTCTCTTAACCGCATCGCATCTTTTTCTGTAGTGATGATGATCTTATTTTGTTGTTTCATTGATTCAAAAGTTTTCTTAACAGTATCAATATCGTTTTGGCTAAACCTGTGGTGGTCAGGAAAACTGATAATTGAAAAGCTAATATCATGCCGTTTTAAGTAACTTAAAAGTGGATTAGGGTTAGCTATGCCGGTCACAACCAATGCATTCTGTACATCGTGCAAAGCTTTTTGGGCATGATGGAAAACACCGTACAACTGTTCATATTGTATGGATGTAAAAAATACCTGCTGGTATGCCTGCGGACCGATCTTTTGAATAACCTGATTTTTTTGCAGTACTGTGAGGTTGGGCGGGCATTTGGTTACAACAATTGCCTGAGCTTTTTTATAATTACTTTTTAAATCTCTTAGCTGTCCGGCAGGCAAATAAAAATCATCTACAAACAGGTTACTGTATTCGGTAAGTAAAATATTCAGCCCTGCAGAAACAGCACGATGCTGGAAAGCATCGTCAAGGATAATAACATCAATTGACGGAAATTGTTGCACCACGCTGTTAATGGCTTCGGCTCTTTTTTCCGCCACTACCACTTTTGTTCCGGGAAATTTTGAATAGAACTGAAGCGGTTCATCACCTATTTCGGCAGCCGTAGTGTTTTTATTTGCAATCAGCATGCCGGTTGTTTGGCGTTTATATCCGCGGCTTATGGTTGCAATTTTATATTGTGGCGACAGCAACCGCAATAAATATTCTACCATTGGTGTTTTACCGGTTCCGCCCACTGATAAGTTGCCTACACAAATCACGGGCAAATGGAATGTAGCCGTTTTTTTCCAGCCCCAGTCGAACATTTTATTATGAACGATAACGCCTGCTTTGTACAACCATGATAATGGCAGTAAAAACCGGGACTTTCGTTTCATAACGTTTTCAAATCGCATCCAATAATAATTTTCTTGGCGCTTGTGCCATCAGCAAAATGCCTAAAACCCGTAAACTGTTTCAGGCGTTACACAATAATCTAAAGGTATATCAAAGTCATTGCGGTCGGCAATTTTATCTATCGGTTTAAAATAGCTCAGGCCAATTTTGAGAGCATCTGGGCGGCAGCCCGCCAGGAATTTATCATAAAAGCCTTTTCCATACCCAACCCTGTAACCCTGTTTGTCAAAACAAAGCAGGGGCACCAGTACCAGGTCAATATCTGCGGCGCTTAGTACTGTATTGCCCGACGGCTCTAAAATGCCAAAGCGATTGAGGATAAAATCATCATCGTTATCTGCCACAACGGCTTTCATGGTATAGTCCGTAAAATTGCAAACCGGGTAAGCAGTTGTTAACTCCGGATTGCTAAAACCCAGGTACCTGAGAATATTGGCTGTATCAATTTCGCTGTATTCCTCCATGGCCTTGTAGGTAAAAACCACGTTAATAAAAGGCAGGCTGATCTTTTGAAATTGTATCAAAAGCAGGTCATTCCATTTTTCACGCTGAACCGCTGAGATATCACTTCGCTTTTGCTTATAAATTTTTCTTGCTTCTTTTTTCAGCATCCGCTTTATTTATTGATGAAGAAAGAGAATATGGTGGTACCGTAGTTTTTTTCGAAACTGTATTTCTCAAAATCCTTGTAATTGTTGCGTGGCGTATGTTCCAGCACAAAAATGCCTTCATCAGCAAGCAGGTTTTTTTGTACAATTAATTTTGGAATTTCATCAATAGCAGTAAGCGCGTAGGGCGGCCCGGCAAATATAAAATCGTATTGTGTTGTACAGCTTTCTAAAAATTTAAACACATCCATTTTTAAAAACTGCATGTTATTAATTTTTAAAGCAGCGGCCGTTTTTTTGATAAACTCAAACATCATATTGTCTTTTTCAACAATGGTAAGATGGCCCGCGCCACGGCTGGCAAGCTCGTAGCTGATGCTGCCCGTGCCGCCAAACAGATCGAGAGTTTTGATGTCCTCAAAGTCAATGCGGTGCTGCAGCACGTTAAAAAGGCCTTCCTTGGCAATATCGGTAGTAGGCCTTGTATACGGCATTTTTGCCGGCGGGTTAATTTTCCGGCCGCCCAATTCTCCGCTTATGATTCGCATAGCGCTACCTGGTTCAAAAGAGTAAAATAATGTGCAGGATGCTCACCTGCCTGCTGCCACGATGCTTCTTTAAAAACAATATTCAGAAAATAATCATACAGCGTTCTGTAAAGAACAGAGCGTTTATCAATCAGGCCTGAAATATTCAATCGAACGGTTTCCTGCTGCAATTGAAAGGTTTCACAGATCTTCAATAAATAAAACAACACATCCGCAGGCGCGTTGTAGTGATACGTTTGCGCCAGCAATAGCTGATCTTGCTTTGTAACTATAACGCTGAAATTTTTATCGCGAACGTTCAGATCCATACAACCATCCGCCATACCTTTCGCTGCATTTTTTAATTGTATGGATTGCACATGCCAGAATTTTGAAGAAGGAAAATGTGTCAGCACCCAATTCAGCAACTCATAAGGTACAGCATAAATATTGGCCAGCTCCCACTCTGTAACCACTTCATGTATAAAATGATCCTGCTGCCCGGCATTGTTTAAGTACAACAAGGGAGTGTTATCGCCTGTGTTAAAGTCAACCGGCAACAAGGTGCTGGTGCTGTAATCAAATGCTGTTATGATTTTTGCGAAAGGTGCGTTCAATACATCATTTGCCTGTAAAATCGTGTTCAGTTGCTCCACGCCTGTGTGCTGCAAATAGAATCTTTTCAGTTCACAAAGGTGGTCGTCATCAAGAATGGCATATGAAAAATAATCATTCCCCACCAGCAGCACCAGCGCATCCGGCTGGCAGTTTGCACTGCTGTTACTTTTTATCACAAACTGTTCCTGCAAATTATTACGATTAGAGGCGTTATATTAAGGATAGATCAGGTATTTTGTTCGCATTTGTTTGTAAGCTGCCAACCCTGGCTCCCAGGTTTTGCGAATGTCCTCTTCGCTCATACCCTGCTCAATCTGTTTTTTGAAATCATACACACCGGCCAGTTTGTTAATATCACCAATTTGGTTGCTTTGGGTTTTATCAAAAAATTTCGGCTTATCGGGGTAGGCGTTGTACAGGTCTATCATCCATTGTATATTGATCTTGCGCTCTTTGATCAAATTGCTCATATCGTAGTTGCGAAGGTCAAGGCCGTAGCATGCTTTGTTCAGATGCAGCGGCGTTTCAGCCATGCCTTTTATGCTAACAGGTGTGAAGTTAAAGCTGTATTTGCCTTTCAGGGCGGGCGCGCCTAACACTGAAAAAGGAAAATAAGTGCCCCTGCCCTGGCTTACAATGGTGCCTTCAAACAGGCAAAGCGATGGGTAGAGTAAAATGCTTTGCTGCGTGTTAAGATTGGGCGATGGTTTTACCGGCAATGTGTACATCATGTCATGATGGTAATTGGCAACGGGTATAATTTTTACATTGGCTTTTGCTTTATTGGGCAACCAACCTTCACCGTTGATCATTAATGCCATTTCGCCTACTGTTAGCCCATGTGCAATGGGAATGGGATATGCGCCAATGCCGGATTTCAGCTTCATATCCAGTATAGGGCCGTCAACCAGGTAACCGTTTGGATTAGGCCTGTCAAGTATGAGTAACTGTTTGTTATTTTCTGCGCAGGCTTCCATCAGCTTGCCCAGCACATTAATGTAAGTGTAAAACCGGCAACCTACATCCTGTATGTCGTAGATCATAATATCTACATTGGCCAGATCTTGTGCAGAAGGTTTGCTTTTACTGCCATAAAGTGAAATGACAGGGATGCCGGTTTTTGCGTCCACATCATCGCTCACTTTTGCGCCCGCCGAAGCATCTCCACGAAATCCATGCTCAGGCCCGAAAGCTTTTACAACTTTAATGCCGCGCGCCAAAAGGCTGTCAACAAGATGCACATTGCCAATACGCGATGTTGGATTGGCAAGAACGCCAACACGCTTGTTTTTAAGGTAATCAATGTATTTCTCCGTTTGATCGGCGCCTGTAATAATATTGTAGGTAAATGCAGAATCTTTCGCTTTTACATAAGGATCGGCTATGCCCGGACGTGAAGAACCACAGGAAAAAATTATAACAGCAACAAATAGTAAAGAATGTATCAGTTTCATACATGGAATTTTAAAAGCAGCCAAATATACTGCATTATTTTTATGCCATGCTGATCATTTCACTTCGCAGCAAAGCAATTTAAAAGGTATGATTTATACATTATTTTAAACAGTTTTTAACGCCTTTTGGGTATCATGCTTCACGCGCAAAATAGGTTACATTTGTTTCCTTAAAAACAATAACCATGAACGAAGTGTATGTACTTGCCGCCTTACGCACACCAATAGGCAGTTTTGGAGGCAGCCTTAAAAGTTTTAGCGCTACGCAGTTGGGCGCTGCTGTTATAGAGGCTGCTGTGGAAAGATCGGGCATCAGCCACAATCATATTAACGAGGTATTTATGGGCTGCGTATTACAGGCCAACCTGGGGCAGGCTCCTGCGCGCCAGGCTGCAAAATTTGCCGGCTTACCCGATCATGTAAATTGTACCACGGTAAACAAAGTATGCGCCAGCGGTATGAAAGCCATAGCACTTGCCACACAAAGTATTTTGCTGGGCGATGCAGATGTAGCTATTGCCGGCGGTATGGAAAGCATGA
Organism: uncultured Niabella sp.; assembly: GCA_934486785.1. Lineage (GTDB taxonomy): Bacteria > Bacteroidota > Bacteroidia > Chitinophagales > Chitinophagaceae > Niabella. The sequence continues at coordinate 44,876 of CAKSQK010000002.1, forward strand.
GCAATGTGCCTTTTTATGCTGATAACATGCGCTGGGGCCGGAAATACGGGAACGCCACATTGGTTGACGGCCTTGCGAAAGACGGATTGACTGATGTGTACGACGGAAACGCGATGGGCATTGCTGCGGAGCTTTGCGCAGGCGAATGCAATATTTCACGCGAAGCGCAGGATGCCTACGCCATTGAAAGTTACAGGCGCAGCCATGATGCCTGGGCCAGCGGGAAATTTGACAATGAAATAGTACCCGTTACGGTTTTGCAGCGCAAAGGCGATCCGCTATTGATCGCAAAAGACGAAGAACCCTTTCATGTAAAATTTGATAAAATACCCACGCTGAACCCAGCTTTTAAAAAAGACGGCACCGTGACTGCTGCCAATGCCAGCACCATGAACGATGGCGCAGCAGCATTGGTTTTGACCAGTAAAACAAAGGCAGAACAACTTGGCTTAAAACCCATTGCCAAAATTTTAAGCTATGCTGATGCTGAACAGGCGCCACAATGGTTTACCACTACCCCATCGCTTGCTGTACCAAAAGCAGTTGAAAAAGCCGGGCTGCAAATGAACGATATTGATTACTGGGAACTGAATGAGGCTTTCAGCGTTGTGGCTATTGAAAACAGCAAACGCATGCAGCTTGATCCCGCTAAAGTAAATGTGAACGGCGGCGCTGTATCGCTGGGCCACCCGCTTGGCGCAAGCGGCGCAAGGATTATTGTTACACTCATCAACATATTGAAGCAGCAAAACGGTAAATATGGCGCGGCAGGGATTTGTAACGGTGGCGGCGGCGCCAGCGCTATGGTGATTGAAATTATCTGACATCAAAAAAGAGGCCGCGCTTTTAAGGCAGCCTCCTGGTTTTACAATCAGTTCTATTTCTCCGGTCTTAAAACGGCGGTAACCCTGTTCTTACCGCTGAATATTTTATTTGCTGCATCCTGCACGCTTTGCTCTGTTAATGCGTTCACATATTTTTCGTAATTAAGAAAGCGGTCAACATCCCTGTTCTCAACCCTTGAGCTTAAAATATAGCTCAGCCATGTACCATTTTGCTTCATGGCTGTACGGTTGCTTTCTATCCATTGCAATTTTACCTTATTCAGGTTGTCTTTTGAAGGGCCTTTTGCTTTAATACTTTCAATTTCCTGGTTCATTGCTTTTATTAAAGTATCAATTTTATCAGGGCCTGTTGGCAATTGAATAAAGGCAGAATAGTTTTGATAAGGATATTTATTCAGGCCAATACTTGTGCCGCCGCCATAAATGCCCTGTATCTTCTCGCGTAATTCTTCAATCACTCTTATATTCAACACTTCACTTACTGCTGAAGCACGCAAAGCTAAATCTTCGCTATAGGGTATTTCCCCCGTGATCATAGACAGGATAAGGCTTTTATCGGCCTGGCCTTTGTTCACGTTCAGTTCTTTCACACCTTTTACGGGCCGCAGGCCATTATCTTTATAGCTGAATGTATTTTTAACTGATGGCAACCCTCCAATGTATTTTTCAACCAAAGGTTTCAGCGTTGCTTCATCAATACTGCCCACAAATACGAAGTTCATACCGTAAGCATTGCCAAATCTTTCTTTATAAATGGCCAGGGCACGGTTCATGTCTACCTTATCAAAATACTCAGGCCTGGGCACACCAATTGGCGCCAGCGGGTGATTGTTGTAAACTGTTTTTAGCAACGTATCAATAAAAACGTTTTGCGGATCGGCCAGCAGGAAGGCCAGTTGCGATTTGTTTCTTTGAACAAAGGTCTTGAACAACGCTTCATCTACCCTTGGAGACGTGGCTTTTAAATACAATAACTGCAACATGGTTTCCAGGTCTTTCACACTGCTGTTACCTGTAAAGCCATCTGTCGTAGCGCCAAAAGAAGCGCCGGCACTGGCCACTTTACCCGCCATCACCTTTTGCAGATCGGTGGGAGAAAATGCGCCAAAGCCCATGGCATTGATCACATTTAAAGCATAGGCGGCATTGTATTTATCTGCTACGCCGTAATTACTGGTACCGCCAAACCTGCGGGCGCCCATCAGTATTTCATCATTTTTAAAATCTGTTTTTTTAAAGGTAACGGTCGTTCCGTTACTCAGCGTCCAGGTTTTGGTACCAAGTTTTGCGTCAGCCGTTTCTTTAATGATCTTGCCGGGCACCGGCTCATTTGCCAGCAACTTTGTAGCAATTAATTTTTCTTCGTAAGGCTTAATGTCTTTTCCGGCCGCGGCAGTGGCAATACTAATAAGACTTTCAGCCTGTGGCAGGTTGTTTGTTTCAGGGCCTGTCATTGATACAAAAAACTGCGGCGTTTTTTCAAGCAGCTTTGATACTTCGTTCAAATCTGTTAGCGTAATTTGCGGTATCAGGGCCTTATAATAAGCATATTCCATTTCAATGCCGGGTATAGGTTCCTGCTCCAAAAAGTTGCGTATGTATTCGCCCACATAATTGGCCGACTCTGTTTTTTCGCGCTCGTTATAAGCTTTTTCCATGGCAGCCAGCATGCTCATTTTAGCTCTGCTCAATTCGGTTTCAGTAAAACCAAAGCGCCTGGCGCGTTCAATCTCTTCCATTAAGGCATTCAGGCCTTTTTGTGCAGCATCGGCAGTGGCAATGGCAGCACCGGCATTAAACTGGTCGTAGCCCCGGGCATAACTGTGAAAATAAGTATAGCCAAATACAAAAGGCGGATTTTCTTTTTGTGTCAGTTCAGCCAAGCGCTGGTTGAGCAGCGAAGTATAAATACTTTTTAAAATATCATTTTTATAACCACCCACAGTTGTAGCCTGCTTTGAGGGAAAGGCGCTGTAAGCAACAGAAACCATGTAATTGGTAGCTTCTTTATCCGTTACCACCTTGGCAGTATTTTCGGTATAAGCCGGCACTTCGGTATCTGTTCTGGGCCTTGAACTGGCAGGATTTTTCAGGCCGCTGAAATGTTTTTTGATCATTTCTTCAGCCTTTGCTGCCGGCACGTCTCCCACAACAATTACAGCCATCAGGTCTGGCCGGTACCAGTCTTTATAATACCTGCGAATGGCATCGGGCTTAAAATTTTTAATTATAGAATCAAGGCCTATAGGCAGGCGGTCTGCATATTTACTTCCCGCAAAAAGATGCGGATAGGTTTTGCGAAACATGCGGTCTTCAGCGCCCTTGCCCAGGCGGCTTTCTTCTAAGATCACTGCGCGTTCGCTCTCAATATCCTCATCCAGAAAGGTGATCTGGTGCGCCCAGTCCTGCAGCACCTGGAAACCTTTTTCAAGATTACCCGGCTGGTCTGTTGGTATGGGTAGAATATATACAGTTTCATCAAAGCTGGTGTAAGCATTCAGGTCGTTGCCAAATGCCACACCAATGCTTTGCAAAAAACTGACGATCTCGTTTTTCTTAAAATTTTTTGTTCCGTTAAACGCCATGTGTTCGGCCATGTGTGCCAGCCCCTGCTGGTCATCGTCCTCCTGTATGGAGCCTGCATTTACCACCAGGCGCAGCTCTACTTTTTGCTCGGGTTTCTTGTTTTCCCGGATGTAATAGGTGAGGCCGTTTTCCAGCTTTCCTATTTTTACTTTAGGATCTACGGGTAATTTATCAGTTAAGTTTACCTGGGCTGTAGCAGCCATGCCTGCGAGTAAGAACAGCGCAAACAGCAGCCTGGTTTTCAACAGGTTAATTGTAGCCATATACTATTTTTTAGAATGAGAAATATTGATTCAGTCAGATTTAATTCCAGCAAAATTAAGCAATCAGGCCTTCCACCACGATGACAATTTCACCTTTAACCGTTTTTTGAGAAAAATAATCTGCAACCTCCTGCAAAGTTCCCCTTTTATTTTCTTCAAATATTTTGGTCAGTTCGCGGCTTACGCTGCATTGGCGGTGCGGGCCAAAGTATGTTGCCAGGTCTTTGAGGGTTTTTACAAGGCGCATGGGTGATTCGTAAAACACCATGGTGCGCTCTTCTGCCTTTAGTTTTTCAAGCAACGTGTGGCGGCCTTTTTTTAAGGGAAGAAAGCCCTCAAAGCAGAAGCGATTGGTGGGAATGCCGCTATTGACCAGCGCCGGCACAAAAGCCGTGGCGCCCGGCAGCGAGATGACGGTTATATTATTTTTCACACATTCGCGAACCAGCAAAAACGCAGGATCTGAAATACCGGGAGTACCGGCATCGGTTACCAGAGCCATTTTTTTACCATGAGCCAACTGGTCAGTTAAATGCTGCAGAATTTTATGCTCGTTGTGTTGGTGATACGGCGTCAGCGCTTTGGTAATGTTGTAATGATTGAGCAGGTGCGCCGTGGTGCGGGTATCTTCAGCCAGGATCACATCCACTTCCTGCAACACCTCCAGCGCGCGCAGCGTAATGTCTTTTAAATTACCGATGGGTGTGGGAACCAGATAAAGCATGAAAGATGTTTGATAAAAAATTTTCTTTGCGGCACTTCTACTGACTGGTTTTAGCAGGTTTAAAAATCAGAGACAATAAGATGTACACTATAAATATTACCGGTACGGAAGCCCACTGCAAAATTATAACAGCAGTCAACCCAATAACCAACAGCAACAACTTATCCTGGTTATCTTTTAAATTTTTGCTTTTAAACTTCATGCTCATCATGGGGATGTTACTGACCATTAAATAGCTTATTAGCAGTATGAGTGCATAAATGATAAAAATATTGCTGTATAAAGATTCAATATCCCACCTGCCTACCCGCGCAAGCGGTAACGAAGCAATAATAAGGCCGGCAGCAGGAATGGGTATGCCTTTGAAATAATACCGCTGTTCATTATCTAAATTGAATTTTGCCAAGCGCCAGGCGCCGGCACAGGGCAATATAAAAGCTGGCAATTGAAACCAAAAAGGATCTTCAATTTGCGGATTTTGAGAAAGAGCCATTTCAAGCATTTTATAAAGGATCATTCCCGGCGCCACCCCAAAACTTACCACATCAGCCAGAGAGTCCAGTTGCCCACCCATTTCCGATGTGGCATTGAACAGGCGCGCCACGAACCCGTCCAAAAAATCAATCAAGGCAGATAAAAAAATAAAAAAACAGCCCAGCATGAGCGATATGCCTGTGAAATTGAGGTTGCCACCCGGGTTGTATTGCAGAATGAGCACGATGGCAATGCATCCAAACAAAAGATTGAGAAGCGTGAATAAATTGGGAATTTGTTTCATGTGCTTATTCTTTTATGCGCCGCTTTGCGGCTAATTTTTATGGTCACATGTAATACGCCATGCCGATGGTTATCGGGATGGTACAATTTTTTGTTGATGACTATTTCATTGTTTTCCTCCTTAAATAAAAGTGAATGCGCCTATGCCCTGCCGCTCATCAGCCTTTCAATATCATCAGCTTCTATGGGAATATTCTTCATAAGATCAATGTTCCCGGTTTTGGTAAGCCAGAAATTATTTTCGATTCTGATGCCTGTTTGTTCTTCTTCTACATAAATACCAGGCTCAATTGTTAACAGCATGCCCGGCTGTAACGGTGAGCGAAAGGGGCCCAGGTCGTGCACATCCACACCCAGATGATGCGAAATACCATGATATAAATACTTTCGGAAAGCCCTGTTTTCGGGATCTTCATTTTTTACATCGGCCCGCGTGAGCAGCCCCAGCTTTATAAATTCTTTTGTAGCCTGCGTTCCTGCTTTTTCAGTATAATCTATTAGCGTAATGCCCGGTTTTAAAATAGATGCGCAGTAGCGGTGAATTCTTAAACAGGCATTGTACAGATCTTTTTGGCGTTTGGTAAACCTGCCGTTTACAGGTACCGTGCGGGAAAGATCGGCATTGTAACCTCCGTATTCAGCGCCAAAATCCATCAGTATCAAATCTCCGTCTTTACATTGCTGATTATTGTTAATGTAATGTAAGATCCTTGCATTGTCCCCGCTTGCAATAATGCTGCTGTATCCTTCGCGTGTGGCGCGGTTACTAAGAAATGAATGAACGATCTCGGCTTCAATTTCATACTCCCACACGCCGGGCTTTATAAAGCCAAGCAGGCGGCGAAAAGTTTTATCTGTAATATCAATCGCCTGTTTTACCACTTCCACTTCGTCGGCTGTTTTAACAGCGCGCAAAGCCAGCATAATGGGCGCGAGACGTACATAATTATGCAGCGGGTATCGCTTTTTCATTTCGGCAATGTAGCGGTACTGCCTTGTTTCCAAAAACACGCCCTGGCGGTCGTGCTCGTTTGTGTCAAGATAAATATTTTCGGCAGCATGGATCCAGGTTTGTAAAAGCGCGGGCAGCGCATCTGCCCAAATAATGGTTTTAACGCCGCTCATGGCGGTAGCCTCGTTGGCGCGTAATCTTTTGCCATCCCATTTTTCCTTTAGTTCATTGGGGCGAACAAGCACCAGTACCTCTTTGTATTTGGGGTCTGGATTATCAGGAAAAAAGATCATCATCGTATCTTCCTGCCTGATGCCGGTAAGCCAGAACAGGTTGCTGTTTTGTTTAAAGCGGTGCAGCGCATCACTGTTTTCGGGCACTTCGTCGTTAGAAAGAAAAATTGCGATAGACTTTTTTTGCAGTTTGGAAACAAAACGTTTGCGGTTTTGAATAAATATTTTGGGGTTCAGCGGTAAATATTTCATAAACAACATTTAGTTCGTAAAGATAAGCCAAAACATATTTTAAGCATTTTATAAAACAAGATGCCGGTGCTAAGAACCGGCATTATAATTTATTTGTAAATAAAAATTTTAAAACAAGCCATATAACTGCGAGTCTATTTTAGAAATGATCTGGCCAAAGTCTTCTTCGTTTTCTGCAAACTTGTTTTTGTCTACATCAATGGTTAGCAGCGGGCCTTCTTTATAATGCTCTATCCATTTATTGTAAAATTCATTCAGCTTTTTCAGGTAATCCAGCCGGATGTTTTCTTCATACTCTCGCCCTCTTTTTTGAATATTGCCCACAAGCGTGGGTACCGAAGCATTCAGGTAAATTAAAAGATCGGGTGGGCGTACCATTGATTTAAGGGTTTGAAAAAAGTCGTAATAATTATCAAAATCCCTTTTGCTCATCAGCCCCATTTCGTGCAGGTTAGGAGCAAAAATATTGGCATCTTCATAAATGGTACGATCCTGTATGACGGTTTCAGTACCGCTTTGAATGTCTAACAACTGCTTCAGGCGGCCATTTAAAAAATAGATTTGAAGGTTAAAACTCCAGCGGGGCATGTCCTCATAAAAATCCATCAGGTAAGGATTGTGATCCACATCTTCAAAATTGGGTATCCACTTATAATGCTTGCTCAACATTTCGGTTAAGGTAGTTTTACCTGCACCAATGTTGCCTGCAATTGCTATATGCTTTGGTTTTGATTTTGATTTGGCCATGTTTATCACTTAATGCTCATGTAATAATGAAGTTGTACTGAACTTCAAAATAGCTATTCTTTTTTATATGCAACTTATTTTCTTAAAAATATTTTAACCCCATTGCTTCACGAACCAGTTGCATAGTCTTATCAGCGTTTTTATTTGCTTTCTCTGCACCTTCTTCAAGTATGATTTTAAGATAACTTTCATTATTTCTTATATCTCTGGCTCTTTGTCTTATTGGCGAAATGTAAGCGATCATATCTTCTGCCAGTTGCTTTTTCATATCACCGTAGCGAATGCAGCAATTGTTATAGTCGGCTTCAAATTTTTCAATTATTTCCTGCGTGCTTACCAGTTTCATCAGGTCGAAAATATTAATAATGTAATCAGGCTTAGGAGTGTTTGGTTTTGCCGGGCCCTGGTCTGTTTTTGCTTTCATGATCTTTTTACGCAGCACCTCGTCATCATCTGAAAGATATAAAGTGGCATTTTGGTTTTCGCTTTTGCTCATTTTTCCCCCGCCATCAAGGCTTGGTACTTTTAATAGCTCACTGCCAAAGTTAAAAGCTTTAGGTTCGGGCAAAACGTTACCAAACCTATGGTTAAAGCGCTGTGCAAAATTGCGCGTCATTTCAAGATGTTGCTCCTGATCTTTGCCCACGGGTACCAGCGTGGCCCGGTGTATTAAAATATCCGAAGCCATCAGCACCGGGTAAGTTAGCAATCCTGCATTCACATTACCAGGTTGCAGCCTTACTTTATCTTTAAACGTTGTGGTTTTTTCAAGTTCGCCCTTATAAGCAAGCATGTTCAGGTAAAGGTATAACTCTGACGTTTGTGGTAAATGGCTTTGGCAATATAATGCCACTTTTTCAGGGTCAAGTCCGCTGGCAATGTATTCTGAAACCACATGCAACACATTTTCCCGCAGTTCTTTTGTATCAGGATGCGTGGTAAGCGAGTGCTGGTCGGCTATAAAAAAATAACACTCGTATTCATCCTGCATTTTTACATAATTTCTTAATGCACCGAAATAATTACCTAAATGAAGATTGCCCGTAGGGCGCACTCCGCTCAATACAATTTCTCTATCTTTCATAAGGATGCGAAGATAACAAACCACAAACGAATTGAAATTAGGAATTGATCTATTTGCCGCTTATACAGCGCAAACAACAATACGGTAACAAACAAAAAATGGTATTACAATTTTATTACCTGATAAAAGTCATGATTTTATTCTTGCCAAACTTTTTGTGAGAGTTTAAAAAACTCTGTATCTTCGGTAACGTAAACGCAAAACGAACGATTTGACTATTATTGTTTACTTCACATAACATACTTTTCAAATGAAAAAGAATTTTTCGAGGAGACAATTCCTCACAACCGGAATGATTGGCTTATCAGGACTGGCTATTGCCGGAAATTCGGCGCCATCTATATTCACTCTTTCAGATAAAATAAAAATCGGTTTAATTGGTGTAGGGCAGAGAGGTTTGGGGTTGGCAACCGTTATAAAAAATACACCGGGGCTTGCGCTTACAGCCTGCTGTGATTTGATTCCCGGGAATTTAGCTGCCGGTATGAAGCTATCCGCACCAAATAGTAAAAGTTATAACGACTACCGAAAACTGCTGGAAGATAAAAATGTGGATGCTGTAGTGATCGCCACCCCGCTATATCTTCACTACCCTATGGCAATGGATGCGCTGAAAGCCAACAAGCACATCTATATTGAAAAAACAATGACCTATGACATTGTGCAGGCTTTAAACATTGTTAAGGAAGTAAAAAAACATCCAAAACTGGTTTTTCAGGTAGGACACCAGTACAGGTATTACGACATGTACCCAAAAATTAAAACTTACATTGCAAACGGTTTAATCGGCAAGGTTACACATTTTGAATCGCAATACAACCGCAACTCCAACTGGAGGAGGCCCGTGCCAGCAGGTTATACCGATAAGCAAATCAACTGGAGAATGTATAAAGAATATTCTGGCGGTGTATTGGCAGAGCTCTCTGCCCACCAGATAGATGTTGTGAACTGGCTGACAGACAGCAGGCCCGAAAAAGTAATGGCAATGGGCGATGTGAATTACTGGAAGGATGGCAGAACAACATTCGATAATGTTCGCGCGATTTACGAATATCCCGGCGGCATTAAATCAAGCGTCACCTCTATACTCAGCAACCAGTACAATAGCTACATAACACGCATTTTAGGCAGCGAAGGTACAATTGAAATGGGCAGAGATTTTGCAAAACTTTACATGGAACCTAAGAAAAAAGAATTAGCAATTGTAGATGGTGTAACCGGTGCAACCAAAGAAGCGCTGGAAAAAGGTGAAGGTATTAAAATTTATACTGACCGCGAAGGTATTGAACCAACCGTTTATGCCATGAAAGCTTTTGAAGATAGCATCCGAAAAGGGCAAAAAGCTACCTGTAATGAAATTACAGGAAAAGATGTGGCCATAGCCGTTCATTTAGGCAACAAATCCACAGAAACCGGAAATACTGAATACTGGAAACCCGAATATTCTATAGTTTAATCTTTAATCAACAAAACATTTTTTTTAATGAGTACTGAACTATCAGCAACCGGCAATAGTTTAAGCCGCAGGGATACGATTGTTTCATTAGCCATCATTGGCTGTATGTTTTTCATTATTGGGGCTATATCATGGGTTAATGCCATTTTGATACCCTATTTTAAAGTAGCGTTTCAACTGAATAATAACCAGTCATATTTTGTTACGCTTGCGTTTTACATTTCTTACTTCTTCATCTCGGTGCCCGCATCCTATCTTTTAAAAAGAGTTGGCTTTAAAAAAGGTCTTATGATCGCGCTCTGGATCATGGGTTTAGGCGCATTGCTTTTTGTACCGGCAGCCCATTTCAGTACGTATGCTGTGTTTCTTATCGGCCTTTTTTCTATTGGTACAGGCCTTGCGGTTTTGCAAACAGCCATTAACCCTTACGTAACTATTCTGGGTCCGCAGGAAAGAGCCGCGCAAAGAATCAGCATGATGGGCGTTTGCAATAAGCTGGCGGGTATTTTAGCACCATTGATTTTTGCATGGGCCATTTTAAGGCCTACAGACAATGAAATGTTCAAGCAAATACCCACGATGCTGCCTGAGGAAAGAGATATTGTTTTACAGGAACTGATCAGGCGTGTGATGGTTCCTTACACAATTGTGGCGGCAGTATTGTTTATGCTTGGACTTTTTGTTCGCTATTCACCTCTGCCCGAAATTGATACGGAACACGAGTCGGATGAAGTGCTGGTGGCTAACTCCGGTAAGAAAACTATTTTTCAGTTTCCGCAACTTATACTTGGCGCCATTGCGTTATTCTTACATTTAACCACTCAAATCTTATCAATAGATACCGTGATCAACTACGCCGAGTCAATGGGTAAAACACTGGTTGAAGCCAAAACGCTTCCCTCGATCACTCTTTTTGGAACAATGATTGGATACATCTTTGGCATTGTAGGTATTCCCAAATTATTCAGCCAGAAAACAGCATTAAAATTTTGCGCCACCCTGGGAGCCGTCTTATCGCTGCTGGTAGTTTTGGCACATGGGGAATTTACCATAGACCTTCCATTCCTACAGCCGCACACGCTGGATCTTTCAATCTGGTTCCTGTGTTCCCTTGGTCTTGCCAACTCACTTATCTGGGCAGGCATATGGCCGCTGGCGCTTGACGGGCTGGGCAGGTTTACAAAAATAGGTTCCTCTCTTATGATCATGGGGCTTGTGGCAAACGCTTTGGCGCCCTCGCTTTACAGCGCGCTGGCCACTTCCATAGGTTTAAGAGAAGCTTACTGGATCATGGTTCCCTGCTTCCTGTACATAATGTTTTACGCATTTTACGGGCATAAGATCCGCAAATGGTAATTGTTACAATGGAGAAAAAATATCGTTGGCATAAGACAATCCGTTAACAATCTTCGTTATTTTCACTCTTAAATTTAAACTTAATAAGAAAAACCTTGAAATTAATAAAGCAAAACACCTGATGGCATGGGGCAGAGAGGACTGATCAAAATTATTAACGGCAAAATCATTACACCATCGGGTATCAAAAACAATGCTGTTTTATACCTGCAGGATGGGCGGATTGATACCATTTCACAAAGCGTAGAAGATACTGATGGCGGCATAACAATAGATGCAGGCGGCAAATATGTTTCGCCGGGTTTTATAGACATTCATTTGCACGGTGGCGGCAACTTCGACTTCATGGATAATGATGCAGAAGGTTACCGCACCATTGCAAAAGTGCATGCGCAGCATGGCACCACATCTATGACGCCCACCACGCTAAGCGCCGGAGGAAAAGATCTTTTGGAAACGCTTTCCATATACGAACAAGTTCTGGAGCAGGGAACCGGCGGCGCTGATTTTATAGGCATTCATATAGAAGGGCCTTATTTTGCAATGAGCCAGAAAGGCGCACAGGATCCCCGCTACATCCGCAACCCGGATGCTAATGAATACAAAGAAATTTTAGCATCCTCTAAACACATTGCCAGGTGGAGCGCAGCTCCGGAACTACCCGGGGCGCTGGAATTTGCCAGGTACATTTCTTCAAAAAATGTTTTGCCCGCTATTGCCCATACCGAAGCTGTATATGAAGATGTGGAAAAAGCTTTTGAAGCCGGCTATACGCTTGTTACCCACCTGTACTCAGCCATGCTGGGCGTGACACGCCGCAATGCTTACCGGTATGCCGGCGCAGTGGAAGCAGCTTACCTGATTGATGAGCTGGATGTGGAAGTGATCGGCGATGGCATACACATGCCCGCCCCGCTTTTAAAACTTGCCTATAAAATAAAAGGAGCGGACAGAATTGCATTGATCACTGATGCCATGCGTGGCGCTACCATGCCTGAAGGACCAAGCATTTTGGGCAGCAAAAAAGACGGCCTGAACGTGATTATTGAAAATGGTGTGGCTAAACTGCCAGATATGACAGCCTTTGCAGGAAGCGTGGCCACTACCGACAGGATTGTAAGAAACATGATACACCTAGCACAAGTTCCTTTTTATGACGCCGTAAAAATGGCTACTGACACACCTGCAAGAATTATGAAGGTAAATAATCGCAAAGGTTCAATTGAAAAAGGCAAAGACGCTGATGTGATCATTTTTGATGAAAATATAAATGTGAGCACCACCATTGTGAAAGGAAACATTGTTTATGAAACTAACTTAATCTCTGTTTAAATGGAAAACAAACTGAAGGTAAAAATTTACGAAACCAGAAAGGAAATGGGTGAAGCTGCAGCCACGTTGGCGGCAGAAAAAATAAATGAACTGCTACTGCAAAAGGAAGAGGTGAACATTATATTTGCCGCCGCGCCTTCGCAAAACGAATTTATAGCATCTCTTATTGAACATAATGTGGACTGGAGCCGCATCAACGCGTTTCATATGGATGAATACGTGGGACTGGACGCCGATGCACCGCAGGGCTTTGGAAACTTTTTAAAAGACCGCATTTTTAGTAAAGTATCATTCAAATCAGTAACCTATTTAAATGGCAATGCAGAAAATATTGAAGCGGAATGCCAGCGTTACGAAGATATGCTGAACACGAAGGTTACAGATATAGTTTGCATGGGCATTGGTGAAAACGGGCATATTGCTTTCAACGATCCGCACGTTGCCGATTTCAATGATGATAAGTTGGTAAAGGTGGTTGACCTGGATATGCAATGTCGGCAGCAACAGGTAAACGATGGCTGTTTTGCAACCATGACCGACGTGCCTACACATGCGCTTACGCTTACCATACCAGCTTTAATGAAGGCTGCTCATATATTTTGCATGGTACCCGGAGCACTCAAAGCGAATGCTGTTTACAACACACTGCATCAGGCGCAGTCGCCCCTTTTTCCGTCTACTATTTTACGCTCACATCCCAATGCTATATTGTTTCTTGATAAAGACAGCAGTCATAAATTAGATAAATAATATCTATTTTTGGTACAGGTATGAAATTATACCGCTACTAAAACCAAAATATGAAAGGCGAAGAAATTTTTGGCGTTAAGCAAATAGCACACAAGGCCGGCGTATCAATTGCAACTGTTGACAGGGTATTGCATAACAGGTCTGGCGTATCAGAAAGTACCAAGAAGAAGATCACTGATATTATTAAGAAGTACAACTACCAGCCCAACATACTTGCCAGGCGCCTTGCATCGCGCAGGTTACTAAAGTTTGCCACACTCATTCCCGCTGTATCTAAAGAAACGGATTACTGGCAGGCTCCGCTTAGTGGCATTGAGCAGGCCGAGGCAGAAATAAAACCCTTCGGGATCACTTTTGATAAATATTTTTTTGACCTGAACGATAAGCAAACCTTTGTAACGCAGTACAACAAAATTTTAAAGAAGAATGTAGACGGCGTTCTGTTTGCACCAAGCTTTGTAGAAGATGCAAAAATATTTGCTTCAGAATGTGATAAAAAAAATATTCCTTACGTTTTTATCAATTCTGATGTTCCGGGGCTGAACAATTTATGCTATGTAGGCCCTGAATTATTCTCAAGCGGTTATACCGGCGGGCACCTTGTAAACTATTTCGTGAACGATGGTGAAAAAGCGCTCATCATCAATATTTCAAAAATCCCTGACAGCGTTTATCACCTGGAAGAAAAAGAAAAAGGCTTTAGAGAATTTTTTCGAAAAGAAGGTAAAAAAATAGAAATAGAAACCCTCAGGATCGGGGAAAGCGATTACCCGTCTATTAAAAAAACACTTGCAGAAGCACTTACAAGCAACGATATAAATGTGATCTTTGTTACCAACTCAAGGGTTTTTTATGTGGCGCAGTACCTGGAAGAAACGAAGATTAAAAACATTGCTCTTGTAGGATACGATTTTATTGAAAAGAATCTAAACTACCTCGAATCCGGCGTAATTGATTTCCTGATTTGCCAGAAACCCAAAGCACAAGCATACAGGGGCGTAATGGCGCTTTACGATAAACTTGTAAAAAATGATGAGGTTACAAAAACCCACTACATGTCTATTGACATCATCACCAAAGAAAATTATAAGTTCTATAAAAATTAATCGTTCTCCCAAACTTCATGTCATTTTCTGCCTGATCTTACTTATTTCAGGCCTGCTTGATCATGCTGTGGCTTTTGCACAAAAAGACCTGGGCAATGGCTTTTACGATCATGGCACCACATCGCGGGCGGCTTACAGGCGTGGCGTTGTAACCACGGCTGACGCTAATGGAAGAAATATTATTCTAAGCTGGCTGTTTGACCACCGTGGTGCTTACACCCTGCTGTTGCTTGATGCCGAAACCGGCAAAGCCATGCACTTTGATACGCCTTTTCCTAATGGCAGAGATGCTCCTTTTGCTTCAATCATTTCTAAAAACCATAAATACTATACACTGTTTAACGGTTATTTCAGCGAGTTCGATCCTGTAAAAAAGCAGTTCACTGCCGTAAAAAAAACAAGTCCCAGGTTAGCTATGTCAATGCTTGAAGATGCAGAAGGAAACATCTGGGCCACCACCTATCCAAAAACCGGGCTTATAAAATTCTCTCCGCAAACCGGTGAAATAAAAGATTACGGTTTTTTATATACGCAAAACTGGGCACAGTACCCGCGCCACCTTGCTGCCGACAATAACGGATGGATATACATTGGCATTGGTACTACCCGCAGCCAGATCATTGCTTTTAATACAAAGACAGAAAAGTCACTCCCACTGCTTGCGGAAAACGAGCGGCAGGTGGGTACGGCTTATTTATACAGAGGCACAGACGGGCAGGTATATGCAAAAACAAACAGTGCAGAAAACCTTCCGTGGATGATTCTCGATAACGGAACCATTACAGATGAAAAAAGTATAATACCAGCTACGCCTGAATACACACGCTCAGGGGATCAGGGTTTTATCCACAAAACTTTTCCAAATGGAGACGTTCTTGATTACATTCATTTTACAGACAGATACTTTACCATTCAGCCCAAAGAAGGCGGTGCCAAACGAACTGTAAAGTTTGACTATAAAACAGAAGGCTCATGGTCATTAGGTGTAATTACCGGCCCCGACGGCAAGCTATATGGCGGTACAGCGTTCCCGATGCAGTTGTATAGTTTTGATCCGGCTACTGATAGTTTCAGAAATTTTTCGGAGTACAGCCAGCTTAATGCTATGACCACATTTAATGGTTTTATTTATTCCGGGGGTTACCCGCGCGGCGACCTTATTCAATACGATCCTTTAAAACCGTGGATAAAGCCCAGCGGCAAGCCATCAAATAGCAACCCGGCTTATCTATTTAACGGCAACCCCATCATTAACCGGCCGCACAGGATCAAAGGACTTAGCGATAAAAAAACCATCGTGCTAAGCGGCACGCCTGCATACGGCCATACAGGCGGCGGACTGCTGATATGGAATACAGAAACCAAAAAAGGCACTTTACTAAAGGATTCAGCAGTGGTAGTAAACCAGTCTACCTTGAGCATTACCGAATTACCAGGAAATAAAATATTGGGGGGAACCACTATTGCTGCCGGTACGGGCGGCGAAGTAAAAGCCGCCAAAGCGGTGCTTTACATTATGGATATGACATCTAAAAAAGTAATATGGCAGGATGCGCCCATTGCCCATGCCCGGGTGTACACTGACCTTTGCCTTGGTAATAATGGAATGGTATATGGCTTTGTTAATAGCAATGAGTTTTTTGTTTTTGACCCAAATACAAAGCAGGTATTGTTTACAAAAAATATGACCTCTGATTTTGGGCATACCACCGGTGAGCAAAGCCCAAGGGTATTTCTAAAAGATCCAAAAGGGAATATTTACATCTTATTCAGGCAAAAGATTGCCAGGATTAACCAGCAAAGCCACGAGATTGAATTAATAAAAAAATCGCCGGTGGCAATTACTGCCGGCGGCGATTTTTTAAACGGGAAAATCTATTTTCTTAGTGAATCGCATCTTTTCAGCTATCACATCTCTGATAATCTTTAAGGTTCAATCGTAAGGGTAAGTTCTCTTACTGTTTCTGCTGTTGCATCAATCGTGTTGTTTGCAGCAACAAAATAGGCCTTGTAGATGCCGGGAGCATTGTAACTAAAGATATAATTTTCACGAAAATCTGTATTCAATCCTTTTAATGACACTCCCCTGTCAGGGCCAAAGTTCACTGAATCTTTTTTCAAGCCTCTTGAAATAGCCCATGTTTCTGTAGCCGGATCGTTCCAGGGACTTCCTGCAACATAACCAGAATCTGCCGGGGCAAAATAGCGATTAGGCTGTAAAGTGATACGGGTATTTGTAACACTTGATTGTGATGGAGCGTTGCCAGGGTATTGATCAATAATTCGGAAACCTGCCATAGCCTGATTAGATACCAATAATGTTTGCCCACCTACAGCCGGTAAAGTACTTTTCAAGTTAACGCTTTGGATAAACCACGCGCGGCCCGGGCCGTTATCCACTTGTGTTTTTGTCAGATATTTAAACCCGATATAAGCGGTTTTTCCATCTGCAAAATATTCGCTGATGTCTTTGGAACCTGATAATTTATTAATTGTGGTATCAGCCAGGGTGAACCCTGTTAAATTTGTCCAGGTGGCCGCTTTTACATCAGCAAAAGTGCCGTTTCCGTTGTAGTTGTTAGAGATCCAAACAGAAAGTTGATTCCTTTGCGAATTGGCAGCGCCGGCAGCCAACTGTGTAGCAAAATCCATTGTAACTCCGCCTGATGAAAGATCATATATTCTATTTTTATTTCTCATGTCATATTCTTTAAAGGGCTGGCCTGAAAAGAATGTAATATTATCTGGCGTACCTGTAAAATTAAATACAATAGATTCCCCTACTTTGTATGTGGTTTTTTCTGTTGTTACAGTAAACTCGGGTGCCTCAGGTGCCTCTAATCTTTTTTGACAGGAAAACAGTACTAAACATAGTACAGTGATGCTGAATATATAAAAGGTATTTTTTTTCATGATGTATATTTTATTTACCAATAATCGAATAACTATTAATACCCGGGATTTTGTGTCATTGCGCTATTAACTTTTAGTTCATCAATGGGTATAGGCATTAAAAGATCCCTTGGGGTTTGCACATTTGAATAATACGTTGAGAAAACTGCTGTATGATTATCCACTAATATTTGAGCAGCCATATCCTGCATGGTTTCATAATAGATACCCCAGCGTAATAAGTCGAATTTTCTCATATACTCAAAATTTAACTCACGCATTCTTTCATCCTGTATAAGACGTCTGAAGCTTTCTTTAGACGCTTTGTCTGCAGCGCTAATATCTGCATCGGTATCTGTATATATGGTTGCCACTGCTGTAGCGCCACTACCTCCCCCGCCACTGATGGTGATGGTTGGAACTGTGCTATAATTTCCTGCCAGTTCATAAGTTATACCTGTTGTATCTCTCTGCAATTCAATAGAGGTGACCTGGCCGTTGGTTACTATAGCCCTTGCTGCTGCACCACCATTGCCACTTATGGTTACTGTTGGAGCCGTTGTATATCCAGAGCCGCTGCTTGTAACAGTAATGTTTCTGATACCTTTTGACCATGCTCTTCTTCTTACAAGGTTTACTGCGTTTACAGCTTCTGTAGTAGGTCCGCTTACTTCATTTACAGCTTCAGCATACATTAACAACACATCTGCGAATCGCAACAGCGGCAGGTTTATTGGTGTACGCTGACCGGCTTTGGGAAGATACGTTTCAAACTCTCTTCTGTACTTGCCCGGATTGCGGTATTTTAATCTTTCTTCTGTGATACTTGCCTTGGTTATAAGAGTTTTAGATCCGTTTGGACCTGTAGCAAGGTTATTAAAAAATGGTATGTTCCAATACTTGCGTAAATCTCCATCATTATAAGAATTGAATAATTTTGATGTGATGGACATATACGCATCTGACCTGCCTGTGGGAGAATTTAAATTTGTAGAGATGCCGTTAATGTAGCCAACTGTTCCTGCTTCATTATAACCCTCAAGATTATTGCCCCAATATTCTACTTCCCAGATGGATTCATTTATATCATACTGGTCTGCCGCAAGCTTGATAAAAATATCAGAATAGCTTGGATTAAGACTGTGACCCGAGGCCTGGTCATCAATTACTTTCTTTGCCCAGGATGCCGCCTCCTGAAACTTAGTAACATCATTTAACGGAAATCCTGCCATGTTTAAACAAACCCTGGCTAAAATCCCTCTTACAGCAGATTTTGAAATCTTACCTCCATAACCCAAAGTTTTGATGTCTCTTACCAGCGGCTCGGCCTCCTTCATATCTTTCAATATTTGGTCATACACTTCTTTTACAGAAGCCCTTGCTATGTTCACATCCACAACAGAATTGCTTGGTTGCAATTTGATGGGCACACCGCCATAATTCTGAACAAGTATAAAATAAAAATAGCCACGCATGAAAAGCGCTTCTCCACGTATATTATCTCTAAACTCCTGGCTGATGTCCGTGTTATTATCCACATTAGCTAATACTACATTAGCGCGGTTAACACTAATGTATAAGTGTTGCCATATATTTCGCGCATAAGGGTCTGCAGAGTTTACAATGTTTCTGAAAGGCCCTGTTGCAATAGTGCTCCGGTTCATGTATCCTTCATCGGCCATCCAACCAAGCATATACAATGCATTATTGCCATATATATTTACTGAGAAAAGCGCATCGTATACAGAGTTGATACCATAGGTCAACTCTTCCTTAGTAACATAGTAGCCCTGAGGGAACAGATTATTCTGGGGTTTTGTATCTAAAAATTTCTTGCACGATGCAAAGCATACTCCAAATGCCAGAAAATAATACAGATATATTTTTTTCATTTCTTATTAATTATAATCGTTAAAAACTTTGTTTAAAATGTCGCTTTTAATCCAAAGGCGATGGTGCGTGCCTGAGGATAAGATGAATAATCGTAATTAGGTGTAAGAATATTATTTCTTGTAGAAACTTCAGGATCAAGGCCAGAATATTTTGTCCATGTAAACAAATTTTGAGCAGCTACATTAATGGCAACCCTTTGCATTCTTACATGGCGAATAATATTTTGAGGCAAAGAATATTCCAGCATTACCGTTTTTAATCTTAAAAACGAACCATCTTCCAAATACTTGGTAGAATTATAACCAATTACTCCTGCGCCACCAGCCCTAAAATGCTCATTGGTAGGGTTGTCCGGTGTCCATCTGTTGGCATATGATGCGTACATATTCATATTACTTCTGCCATTGGGATCGCCTTCAAAAGTAATTCTGTTTGCATTATAAATATTGTACCCATATATCCATTGAAAGAATGTGTGGAAGGTAAAGCCTTTGTACTGCAAATCGTTTACAAAACCGCCATTGTGAATCGGCTGCCCGCGACCCATATATGTTTTATCATCTGAATTGATAATACCGTCACTATTAATATCAACATACTTAATATTCCCAGGCAATATTGCATCTCTGGTTCCATAATATGGAATATCGGCTTTTAAAACATATACTCCGGGAGATGGATTGTCAAAATCTTCATATTGGTAGTTGCCTGCCCATAAATAACCTACCATCATGCCGGACGGACGTCCAATTTCTGATTTATACAAAACATCATTAAAATTCACATCGGTTTGAACGGAGTTATTAAGTGCCCTCTGCCCATCAGCTAATGCCATTATTCTATTTTTGTTGAAACTAATATTGAAGGAAGTTCTCCAGGAAAAATCATTCTTAGCAATATTTAATGTATTCACTGTTATTTCTAAACCTTTGTTTTCCAGCTTACCTATATTTTTTGTTGCAGAACTATAACCGGTTG
Organism: uncultured Niabella sp.; assembly: GCA_934486785.1. Taxonomy (GTDB): domain Bacteria; phylum Bacteroidota; class Bacteroidia; order Chitinophagales; family Chitinophagaceae; genus Niabella. The sequence goes on from CAKSQK010000002.1 coordinate 65,102, forward strand.
TTAAAGGTAGTGGAGCACTTAGCAACAAATTATTGGTAGTGCGCTTGTATACATCCACAATAAACTCGAACCTATTGTCCCACAATCCCAGCTCGTAACCAATATCAACAGAAGTTGTAGTTTCCCAGCTAAGATCTTTGTTAGCCATAGAAGATTGATTGATCATGCCTTCAGGTGTTGAATTGTTATACGAAGCGCCATTGATATCATAAGAAAGAAATGCGTAAGAAGCAAAATCTCCAATCCTGTCATTACCAACCTCACCGTATGTAGCTCTTAATTTTGAATTGGAAATTACCCTGCTATCCTTTAAAAAATTTTCATTCTGCATGTTCCAGGCTATACCGGCCCCTGGAAAATAACCCCACCTGTTTGCTTCAGGAAACTTAGATGAACCATCTGCCCGAAAAGTAAGTGATAATATATAACGGGACATGAAACCATAATCAAGCCTACCACCATAAGATGCTCTTGTATTATTGGTTCTTGTATTGATGGGACTGTAAATTGTACCCTGATGAAGACCGCCAATTCCTAAACCTTCATTAGGCAGAAATCTGCTTGAATAACCACTGGCCTTGTAATCTTCGCTTTGCAGGCTTACTAATGCAAGTGCAGTTATGTTGTGCACATCATTGATGTTTTTTCTGTAAGTAAGCGTATTATCGCTGGACCACTGATTGTTAAATCTGTTTTGAGTTGACCCATTAATTCCGTTTAAATTAGAAACATTATAAGGACTGCCCTGCGGTGTTTTGGAATTGAAAAACCTGTCCATTCGCAATGTATTCCTGCGCAATCCTCCACTCAGCCTGAGTGTTAACCCCGGAATGAGTTCATATACCCCAGCCCTTCAAAAAGGTTAGAATAATCATACTGATGCTGGTTCTGCAAATCAATTAATGGATTGATCCTGAAATCACCGGCATTTACAGATGTTTCATCAACTTCGGAAAGCAGCAAGTCTAAACTATCCTGATTTGGAAACGGGATTGGCCGGTAAGCCCAAGTTCTGAACAATAAGTAAGTAGACGTGCTTGTACCGGTAATGGCATTAATAACCTGACCCCAGGATGTAACACCGGAATATCCCATGGTAACACCCACGTTTATTTTATTACTTAACTTTTGATCAAGATTCAGCCTTGTTGTATATCTTTTCATTCCGGTATTAACAATAATACCCTGGTTGTCAAAAATATTTCCAGAAAGAGAATACTTGGTATTTTCATTACCACCTCTTATGGATAAGGAATAGTTATTTACCGCACCTTTAGTAAATACATGATCCTGAAAATCAATCCCTTCTACATTTCTGTAATCTTCCAGTGTTCTGCCATCTGCCAACCAGTTTTGTGCAGCCACTGTAGTAGGAAATCTTTCAAGCTGATATCTTACAAATTCATAAGGGCTCATCAGTTCCATCTTTTTTCTACCAGCCTGAAAGCCATAAGTGTAACCAAGTTCTATAACAGGCTTTCCTACTTTACCTTTTTTTGTTTGAATTAAAATTACACCATTGGCAGCCCTTGAACCATAGATAGATGTTGATGATGCATCCTTAAGTACTGTTAAAGATTCAATGTCATCTGGATTTAGCGTAGCAGGATCAAAACTTTCCAATGGAAATCCGTCAATAACAAATAACGGAGATGTGCTTTGTGTTAAAGATCCGGGGCCGCGTATAACAAAATTAAGACCCCGACCGGGTTGACCATCTGATGCAGTTACCTGCAAACCCGCCACGCGACCTGCAAGCGCTTCTGCAAAGCTAGCTACTGGCGCTTTCACCATATCGCCAACATTTGCCTGTGCAACTGCACCTGTTAAGTCTTTTCTGCGGGCGGTGCCGTAGCCCACCACCACTACATCATCCAGGCTTCCGGCACTACGGGATAATGCCACATTAATGGTAGTGCGATTGCCTATGGACACCTCCTGCTCTGTCATGTTAATAAAGCTAAACACCAGCGCATCTGTACCATTTGCATTAATACTGTACTCACCAGTAGCACCAGTAGTAGTTACTCTGGTGGTACCCTTTACGCTTACATTTACACCTTCAATTGGGTTACCGGTTTCAGCTTCAGTTACCTGCCCTTTTATAGTCATACTTTGAGCCATAACAATATGACTAACTAAAAATAAAGGAACAGCAAACAGCACAACCAGTTTAAATTTTGTAAACAAAGCTTTAGTGGAAGGGAAAAACAGTTTTGAGATCATTCCTGAAGTTTTTAAAATTAAAAAAAGAATTCGATGGTTTGATTTTTTATTAGGATAGCTTGCATAGCTTATGATTATAAGTATGAGCACCCCTTGTCGTAGCATAAGCTACCAATGTTATTGATTGAATTTTTCATATTTTAAAATTTATAGATTAGGAAACAATTATAAATTAAGAAATTTCAGAGCATTACCTGATCGCAACATTTCTTTTTCACTCTCAGTTACTTCATCGCTGTTCAAGTATTCCACGCGCAGCATGCCGGATAAATAATCAAGGATGGGAGCATGTGTACCAAATGCGAACCTGTCTTTACCGAAATTTTTTAAAAAATCCCTTACCACATCTAAGCTGCGGCCTGATGTATCGAATAAGTAATTAGCCTTATCTAATACAGCCCGTTCTTCTTTGCTGAAGGCAAAACCGTTACAAATATTTAGCAACAGGTACTTTGCATCAGGTACGGCTTTTATAATAGGGATATAATCGCGGGGTGATGATTCTTTTGGCAAATCCATCCACGAGCGCTGCCTTGAATCTACCATGCGCATGGTAAATGCTACCGGCACACCATAATCACGGGCCATTTTTACCAGTTCGGTCACCGGCGCCTCAGTTACATCGTAATCATGATATAACGGGTGCAGCCTGATGCCTTTCATACCCATTTTTTTTATGCAGGTATGCAAGTCATCGCGCCAGCCGGCATATACAGGGTTGATGATGGCAAAAGGTATGATGCGTTTTGCAAAAGTTTTGTCAGACCTGATCTCGTCATACAATTCTTCGTTTGCTGACTGCGTGTTTTTATAAAAAATCCCATTCAGATTGCTCACTACTGAAATATCCACACCATACTGGTTCATGCGTTTGAGCAACGAAGCGCAGGTATTGTACCTTAGTTTTTTAAACGGCCAGTGGCCAACATTTGCATTGATATCAACGAACATGATTGCCGGATTTTCTTAAAACGTTATTGTAATTTTCAAAAAATATTTTGCGCTTTTGTTCTTCTGTTGTATTGGAACACAGCACTTTACCCACACCCTGAAAGTAAGAGTTAGAAAGATCGGTACCATATAAAACTCTTTCTACTCCCAGTTCTTTTATCGCAAAATCTACCATAAACTCATCATTGTTACTACCGCTTGTATCCACATACACATTGCGGCAATGCTTTAATGCTTTACAGGCATATTCCCAGTCAGGACCACCGCCCAGGTGTGCATACTGCAACATCGCTTCGGGGTAGCGCGTTGCCATGTCAACAAAATCTTCGGGAACGGATGTGTTAGGCATTCTTTTTTTGTCATATTTCATACGGTAACCGCCCGTACCAAGCGTGGCCTCAGCGTGCATCAGCGTGATCATTTTCAGATCAATGATTTTTTCGATGATAGGGTTAAACAAGGGGTCGTTGATTTTATACTGATAATAAACCTTGAGCCCTACCATACCCCTGTCAACATTGCGCTGTATCTCATCCAGCGATTCTTTTTTATAGAAAGGGTTTACTGTAAACATTCCAATCATTCTGCCGGGGTATTTTTGCATGGCGCCATACACCAGATCGTTGTGACGCCTGAACTGTTCAGGATTTCCAGGGCCGGCTGACAGCGGGTTTGAAACATAAGAACGTTCTATATTGAAGCGGTTCATAAATTCAAAATCTTTAGCCGTTACATCAAGGCCCAGGTGCGCATGTGCATGAGCATCCAATTTCCGATACTTGAGGGCCTCTTTCATTACATCATATTTTTTTTCGGAAACTGATGCACTGCCTGCAATGCCAGACTGAGTAGCACAACCTGTTCCTGCCCCTGCCGTAAGCATCATACCAGTAAAAGATGCTGCTGTATTCTTAACAAAATTTCTCCTGTTCATTTAAAATTCAGTTGATCATTTGATTTGATAACCGCCCTTTTTTAAAATGCTATTATAATTATCGAAAAATATTTTTCGTTTTTGCACTTCCGTAAGATTGGAGGAAACCACATTGGCCACTCCCTGAAAATACATGTTGTCTGTTCCAAACAGCACCCTGTCTTCTCCCAGTTCCTTCACCGCAAAATTGATCATGTTCTCTTCATTGTTGCTTCCTGATATGTCCACGTACACATTCGGACAATTCTTTAAAACCTTGCATGCATATTCCCAGTCTGGCCCGCCACCAGTATGCGCATATTGAAACATTGCTTCGGGGTAACGCTTGGCAATATCTGCAAAGTCTTCAGGAACGGATGTATTAGGCATTCTTTTTTTATCGTATTTCATGCGGTAACCACCGCTGCCCAGCGTGGCTTCTGCATGCACCAGCATGATCATTTTCAAGTCAATCATTTTTTCAATGATGGGATAAAAAAGCGGGTCGTTGATCTTTACATGATAATATGCTTTTAACCCAACAAAACCCTGGTCTACTCTTCTTTTAATTTCTTCAAGAGATTCTTTTTGATACAAGGCATTAACTGTAAACATGCCCACCATTTTACCGGTATAATTTTTCATGGCTTCATACATCATCTCATTCGATTTGATGAATGCTTCGGGTGGCGCTTCTTTTGCCGTAACCGGTCTTGAAATATACATTCTCGTAAATCCCAACCGCTCAAAAAACTCTATGTTATCTTCCGGACCTTTTTGCCACAGGCTTACATGCACGTGCGAATCTATCTTAGGGTATTTCAGCACTTCTTTCATCAAATCAAACCCACGCCCGGCCTGCATTTCATGATTGCTCAGCGTTGGAGCCGCCGAATGCAATTCACTGGCAGTCCCGTTCATTGCCATTGTTATTCCTGCAAGAGATGCTGCCGCATCTTTCATAAATCTTCTCCTGCTGAAATGTTTCATATAAATTCTACCGTTATCAAATAAAGAGTTCTATTTAAAACTTCCAAATGCTTTTTTTACAGCGTTGTATTTTTCGCGTTCCTTTTCAGGATCAGGATGCAGGTAAATTACTATCCCTTCAGCATGCTTCCTGGAAAGCTCTATCATTTCTACTACATACTCTGGCGTTGATGAACCCGCTTTGGAATGCGCAGATGAATAAATATCTACTATAATGGGTAATTTGTTTTGAAACGCCGCGTGCATGGTTTGCAGTTCTTCTGCAAACGAAGAAGTTGTTTTAAGGGTTTCCTTCCCTGTTGCTTCTCCTTTATATGGAAACAACACAGCATCAAAATAAGGAAGGTAGCCCTGCGCGGCATAGTCTGTGATTTTTGTGGAACGATAATAAATGCAGGGCACAAAAGCCACACGCGGATTAATGCCGCGTAAAATGTTTACCATTCTTGCTGTGTATTCCGGCGTATAAAACTGAAGGTTCCATGCTACAAAATCATCTATGCTTAAAGCAGTGAGGTTGGAATGTTTCAGACTTAGCTTACCAATCTCCTCCGCCCATTTAAAATAGTTGGTATCATAAGGCTCTGACGACCAGCGTTTGCGGGGTTTTGACTCAGAATAAGGAACCAGGTAAGCCCACACATTGATGTTACTTTTTTTTGCCATAGGTAAAAAAGCCTGCATGTCTTCCCAATCCTTTTCACCGCGCCAGATGAGCCATACATAAGTGTTCACCTTCAGGTCTTTTAATTGCGACAACAGCAATTCATTGTTTACACGGCCATTGTTTAGCCGCGGCTGTGCCGCGTAAGTGGCCTTGATGTTAGAAACATTTTTTGCCCGGTCAGCAGCGCCTGTATTTTTTGAAGAACTGGTGCATGATGTAACAGCAACAATTGTCAGGCAAGCGATCATTGTTAATACAAATCTCATTTTCTACTGAATTGTTCTTTTATATAAAGATATTTTTCTGACTCCTTTACCGGGTGCGGATGGGTATAGATCAGCACGCCGTCAGCATATTTTAATCCTTCAACAACCACATCTTTTACGTACTGAGGTGTAGAAGCGCCTAAGCGTGAGTGGGCTGTTTGATAAACATCCAGATATACAGGAAAACCGCTTCTGAACAATGTGCGAATATTGGCAATTTCATCTTGCACAACAGTGGCATCTGTTAAATTGGCGCCTTTAGACTCAGCGCGGTATGGAAACAGTATCCCATCGAACATAGCACCATATTTTTCAGCTAAACTTTTATTGATTTGCCTGTAATAAACGCAGGGTATGAACAACAACTTTGGGTTTACCGCTTTTGCATTAGCAAGCATTTTTTGCAAATAATCAGGAGTATATGTGGTTAAGTTATGTGCAAAATCATCAATACTCCATGCAATGAGATTGGTGTGTTGCCTGCTTAGCTTTGCGATTTCTGTTGCCCATCTTTCATAGTCCATTTTATAGGGTTCAGAATTCCACTTTGCCTTGGGTTGTGATTCGGAAGGGGGCACCAGCGTAACCCATACATTTATTTTTTTCTTCCTGGCTTCGGGTAAAAACAGTTGCAGATCATCCCAGTCAGTTGTATGCTGCCACACCAGCCAGTTATACGTATTGGCGTTTAGATCTTGTAGTTCTTCAATAAGTTTGTTCACATCCACCCGGCTGTTTTCTAACCGAGGCGGCGAGGCATAAGTGCCAAGCGTCGTTTTATGGCGTGAACCAACAACGCTCTTTTTTGAACTGCAGGCACCCAGCAGCAATATAATAGCGCTTAATACAAAGAGTTTGATTCTCATTATTTAGTTTTTTTTAATATGGTAACATTATTTTTATTTCACACCCAGGCCGCTCATTAATGCCCTGATGGTATTGAAAATCCTGTCTTCTACATCGTGGGCAAAAGGGCCAGGCTTTGCATAATAGATGAGGTTTTCTTCAGCTTCATAGCCACCTTCTTCCAATATTTTTTTAGTGGGAATATAACCCATCACGTGATTGCAATATCCTGCAATAAATAAATTTTCCTTAGGGTATATCTTTTTTAACTTCAATGCATAATCCACCACAACCTCGCCTGCAAGCGATATAAACGTGAGGGAATTACCAATACGCATGGCCTGTACCGGGTACTCGTATCGGGTAACATCCCAACCATGATTGTAGGCTTCAAGCATCAGCGTGGCGCGGCGTTGCATAAAAGGATTGTAACCAGTCAGTTCTTCTTCGTATTTCTTCACATCAAATGGAACAAACTGCAGTGTGGTTTCCTTTATTTGCGAACGAACGTTTCCGTTCACGGGCTTCATATTTTTATTCAGAACAACTTTTACTGCATTCGCCAGCGTGTTGCCATGTTGTTCAGCCAACTCAAGGGTGCCGCGGGGTTGCGGGTTTTGATCGCCGGCACATCCTGTAAAGAATAATGCAGTAGCGCCAGGATAAGCTTTTTCCAGTTCTATTTGTGCAAAGCCTGCGTAATCTCCATTAATCTGATAATTGGCTCCGGTAACAGTGGTATTGTGACAGGCATAGCCAAACAAAACCGCTTCAATCCCACCTTTGTTGTTGGCTACTTTAAGTACAGGCACGTCATGGTCTTTGCTGCCACCGGGGTTTTTACCATTGATAACCTTTCCATTAACCATTTGCCTGCGGTTCATAGCAAAATCTGCCAGGCCATGGCCGCTCGTGATCTTTGCCGGAAATTTATTTTTGACGGCATCCCCTACAATTTCTACGATTGCATTTACCAGAAAATGATTGTATCTAATAAAACTTTTAACCATTGTAGAATCATAATCACCGATTTTTTCAAGAGAAGGCCAGATCATTGGGCCGGAGTGCGTATGCGAGGAATTGAGGATGACCTGCGATTTTTGAAAACCAAATTTTTGTTTCAACAACTCCACTACTTCGGAATGAATTTGCGGCGTAAGGCCCAGCACATCAGTTGTTACTATCACTGTTTTTGCATCCCTACCCGATTCAATGAACAGGGCTTTAGCCCACAGATCATGCACTTTTTCTGTAGAGGGTTTTATTCGAGATGCATAACCTGTTAAATGAAATGGCAACCCGGGTGTGATGACTTTTTTACTGACGCCTGCATACAATTGGCCAGTTACTTCTGCCACCATTAATAAAACAAAAAAACTAAGGAACAGCGCACGTATTTTCATTGGAACTTTACAATTTTTCTTATTCAATAATAATTATTATATGTCTCTTTTTATTTCAGGGGATTTGGAATTTGAACCAGGTCTGTAATCACTTTACCATCAACAGTTACGCGCGCCAGTGTATACACGTTACCATCTGCTCCCACAGCTATTGAATTAACATACAAAGGGCGTTCGCCGTTTTCATAAAATACAGGGCCGTGATCGTTGTATTCATTCGTTTCAATGTTGTAAGTAACAAGGTGAAGGTTTTCTTCTCCCTTAGCAGCGCCCTTTGCAATTTCATCGGCACCTTTTACCCTTTGTCCGTTTTCGTAAATAGGGCCGCCTGTCAGGTAATAAATGGTTTTTTGATCCGGGCCAAGTATGTAGCCCAGGTAACCATAACTGAACTGGTCGAACATGCCGCATTTTTTTGATGGCTCTGAAGTGATGCGGTCAATCAGCTCGATTTGTTTATTTGCAGGATCAAACTTAAACAGGTACCCTGAATTACCATGAACCCCATAAGCTGCCTGATGCCCCTGGTGCCAGAATATTTTGCGCCAGTTGTAACCCATGCTGCCCGGCCTTGTAAAATCGTATTTACCAAAATAATCAATTCGCAGATCAACACCTTCTACCTTTGCAAAAGCAGCATCGCCCGGTTTGTAAGAAAATATATCGCCTTCTGAAGAAGAGAAATAAACAATACCGGTAGACGCATCCACTACCAGCGATCGGCACAGCGACCTGAAGTCATTACCCGGCATTCCTGCTTCACCATTGCCACTGATCTTACCGAGGTCTTTTAATTCGTTTTTCTCCACATCATAATGGATGAACCTGCCTGTGGGCCATGTAATGATAAAGATTTGTTTCCTTTCACAATCCATGGTCATGGCCACAGCGCCTTCTCCATTTGGAAGGATGCTGAGTCTTTCAAATTCTTTGGTAGTAAGATCGTATGACAAAATATGACCACCAGCATAAAGGCCGAAACCTTCAGGAGCGTTCACCGGCAAACGATCCATGCCATCAATCAATTCGTAAAAACCCACGTGCGTGGAAAAATACAGCTTGTTGCCACTTTCAAAAAACTCTACGTGGCTTTTCCCCTGTGATATAAGGTTTTTACCCTTCTCACCGCAGATTTCAGTAAGGTCTGCTAAAAATTCAATTACATCGCCTGCGGGATCGTAACTATACATCCTGCCGGCAATATCATGCTTATCGCAGCTAAGCACATAATATATTTTACCATCGCTGGCGGCCGAGATCGCGTTGTAGGTATCATGCGCATCTCTGAAACCGGAGTTAAAAGTTCTGGCAATGATGCTGCCACTTTGCTTCTGCTCACCATTAGAGGGCCTGGTGTAGCTCTTTGCCACTAAGTCTGTTTCCATATTTAATTATTTTTTTATTGAATTATGACAATCCTAACAGGGTTTATTTTACCGCGTTTTTGATCTTTTCTGCGTTGTCGTATACTTTTTGAATGGCCGACGCGATACTATCCATATCGCTCTTAGATCCTAATAAAAGATTCTGCGTCAGCCATATGGCTTCTTCGCATAATTTGTCATTTTCAGGACATTGATTCTTTGCCATCCACTTGTTATAGTTCAACTGCTTTTTAGAATATGTTTTCCTGAAGTTTTGCGTTTCAAAAGTTTGCTTAATAAATTCCTGTTTGTTCAGCGGTGTATAACCCATGCTTACCGGAATGCCTTCTGCTCTTACTGCATTTAAAAATGCATTTCTGGGAAGGCCTTTAAACTGATCCTGCTTGTAACGGAAAGCGTAGAGCAGGTATGCAGACTTTGTTACATTATCGTATAGCTTGTGAACCACAATGCCTGGTATGTTTTTAATTTTAGATGTCAGGTATTCAGCGTTTTTATGCCTGGTATCTACCTGCGCCTGCAGCCTTTTCATTTGCACCAGCCCAACTGCGGCCAGCGGCTCTGCAAGCCTTGTTTTGCTGCCCTGGCGCACTCCGCCGCTTGCCACAGCGCCCGGGGGCAGGCCGTAAGGCAGGCCAAGATTGTGAAAAGAATAAGCCCTGTCCATCAGATCGTCATCGTTTGACACCAGCGCGCCACCTTCACCCAGCGGCAATATTTTTGAAGTTTGAAAACTAAAGCAACCGGCATTGCCTATGGTACCCACTTTTTTACCATTGATTTCAGCAAGGTGGGCCTGGCAGGCATCTTCCAGCACAATAAGGTTGTGCTTACGTGCGATGGCCATAATCCTGTCCATATCTGCAGGCATACCAAGTATGTGCACCGGGAGAATGGCCTTTGTGCGTGAAGTGATTTTTGCTTCGATCTTTGCAGGATCTATTTGATAGGTATTGGGGTCAACATCTACAAATACCGGCATAGCGCCATTAGTAGTAATTGCCTGAATAGTAGCGATAAAGGTGTATGGCGGCACCAGCACTTCATCGCCTGCAGCTATCCCTAACTGGTTTAGACCTACTACTAATGCGTTGGTTCCGTTAACAGTGGCCAATGCTCTTTTCACACCCAACATTTGCGCCCATTCTTGTTCAAACTGATCCACAAGTTTTGACCGTGACCAGTTGCCACTCCTCATGGCCTGCATGAGTAATGGCTCATCCTGCTCGGGTATCCATATCGGCCATTTGATCCATTTGGCTTTACTCCAGGCAGGTTTGCCGCCCAGTATTGCTGGAACAGATGCTGAGGCAGACGGCATCACCGTTGTATTGGCAAAAAGACTATTAGCACCCAGCACAATGCCCGCGGAGCCTATAGCGCTGTTCTTAATAAACTGCCTTCTTGAATTATCTTTGTTCATGTGTGTGTTTTTTTTATTTTTTCTGTTGGAGTTCCCGATAATTTAGCGGGAGAATAAACCATATATTCTAAATTTTTACTCTTTACTACCTGGTAAAGGCGCTTAATGATTTTGATTTTTTCATTATAAAATATATAATCAGTATTCAATAAAATAAATGAGTTTACAGCAATTGTTTCCAGACATTAAGCATTATAAATCACAAATACAAAAAAATTTCGTTAACGTACCCGAAAGTATGCAAAAATATCAAATAAACAAATTAATTTTAACCTTTCTGCATTACTAATCATTTTGCCATGTACATAAAATCAAACTCAACTTTATCACCTTTTGTTCTCATCTGGTTCTTGTTAATCAATGCCTGTGCTGTGAACCAGCCGGTTACAATTCAAAAAACACAGCCAGCTATTTTAGACAGTATGCAACTTGTTATGGGCAAATTACCGGACCTGAAGGATTTACCGGCGTTTGACACGAAGATAATTGACAGTATAAATGGCAAAGGTTATACGCGGTATCACATACATTTTACAGTAGCACCGGGCGAAGTATTACCCGCTTTGCTTTATATTCCGCATATTGATAATGCCAAAGCAAGACGTGCCGCAATGCTTGTGTTACACAGCACGGATGGCACAGGCAAAATGGTACTAAGCGGCGAAAGCCCTAAAACAGACAGGGCTTATGCAGTGGAACTGGCCGAAAGAGGCTACGTGGTGATTGCGCCGGATTACCCAAGCTTTGGGGAAATGAAACATTACAATTTTGCTGAAGACAGGTATGCATCTGGCACCATGAAAGGTATTTTCAATCATATCAGATGTATAGACTACCTACAATCATTACCGCAGGTTGATCCCGAAAAAATTGGCGTGCTGGGGCATTCGCTTGGCGGGCATAATGCTATTTTCACTTCTGCATTTGACAATAGAATAAAGGTTACGGTAAGCAGTTGCGGGTGGACAAAATTTAATTATTACGATGCAGGAGAAAGGCCAACCCGGCAATATGGTGGAAAAATGGGCCCCTGGGCACAGGAGCGTTATATGCCGCTGGTAAGAACCAAATACAATTTAGATCCAGACCAGGTGCCATTTGATTTTGACGAAGTTATCGCTTCGCTTGCACCCAGGGCATTTTTTACCAACTCTCCCCTGCACGATGCAAACTTTAATATTGACGGCGTGAAAGAAGCTATGAAAATTATTGAGCCGGCCTACAACGCCTCTGGCGCCTCAGCAAATTTGAAAACAGCCTATCCCGATGCCGGGCATGACTTTCCAAAAAGCATCAGGCTTGACGCTTACCGCTTTATTGACAGTATTTTACAACACACGCCTAATGTACACGAACTATACAGATAATGGAAAGAAGAAATTTTATAAAAAACATTGCCTTACTTACTGCAACAACATCGTGCATGAATCATATTCCCACCTCCTCCCGTCCTTTAAAACAAATCCGCATTCAATCTTTTTCCACAGCATATGAGAAAGAAATGCTAAAGGGAAAATTCGGATTTAAAGGAAACTACCTTACCGAGCTGTGGCAGGTGGTAAGTAAGATCACATCAACAAATAACAAAACCGGTCTTGGCCTTGCCACACAAAGCGTTTTGTATGCAGATGCAGAACTCTTTGCCAGGCACAGCGAAACGGAGGGCAACAGGTTCATGTATCAGTTAACGCAGGAAGCACTGAACATTGCAACCAATTACAATTTTACCACACCTGTAAACTTACTCGACAATATTATTCCGGAATTATACGAGCGCGGAAAAACTATAACCGGTAAAAACGATCTTGATACTAATTTTATATACAATGGCCTTGTAAGTGTAGACAATGCTGCATGGATGCTGTATGCAAATGAAAATCATTTCAAAAATTTTGATGAAATGATCCCGGGAATTTATAAACCATCTCTATCCTATCGAAATAAAAAACTGGCGCTGCTTTTTCTGGCCACATATAATATGCCTGTAGGCGACATCATCAAAGCTGTTGATGAAGGATATTTTGTCATCAAAATAAAAACCGGGCAGCCCGGCACTCAGGAAGAAATGCTGCAGAAAGATATGATGCGCCTGACTGAAATACATAATGCCTTAAAAAATATTCACACGCCCCATACTGCAAACGGCAAAGTGTTTTATACTATGGATGCAAATGGCCGATACGAGAAAAAAGAAACACTGGCAAGGTATCTTCATCATGCTAAAAGCATTGGCGCTTTAGAACACATTCTTGTGTATGAAGAGCCTTTGGCTATGAATAATCATGAAAACGTTGCTGATCTGGGTGTTCGTATAGCGGCAGATGAAAGCATACATACAGAAGCTGATGCGGTAAGAAAGATCAGGCTGGGCTATGGCGCTATGGTATTGAAGGGAATTGCCAAAACTTTAAGCGAAAGCATGAAGATAGCCAAAGTAGCTTATGACAATAATATTCCCTGCCTGTGCGCAGACCTTACTGTGAACCCAATATTAATTGACTGGCATAAGAACCTTGCCGCAAGGTTGCAACCGTTTCCCAACCTGGGCATGAGCCTGATGGAAACCAATGGCAATATTAATTATGCCAACTGGAACAATATGTTGAAATACCATCCCTTCTATGGTAAAGAATGGACAGAAATTAAAAACGGCGGTTTTGAGCTGACAGATGACTTTTACAAAACCAGCGGAGGCATTTTATTGAAAAGTGAACATTATGAAAAAATGGCCTGACAAAATCAGGCCATTAAAAATTTTATAGTGTTACGCCTTTTTAAGGTGTAACAGTTATCGTAAACTCTCTAACCACAGTCTTCGTTTCATCTTTTGAGCGGTTTTCACCTACAAACACAGCTTTATAAGTGCCGGGTGTGTTATACACGTAAGAATATTCAGTTGGAAATTTTACGGTTGTATAACTTGCAAGGGTAACTGGTGTATCATAACCAAGGAAAACGGTATCTGCATTGATCCGGGTGCTTATTGCCCATGCCTCAGTAATTGGTGGATCTACCTGAGCACCTGTTGCCTGTATAATGGAATCCTGTTGTTCACTTCTTGTAATGTAAGGATTTGGGCCTCCCATTCTTACAACTGTTGCCGTACGAGATAATGAAGAACTCCACCATCCCTTTTGCATATCTACAAAATTAAACTCCATCTTACCCATATTATACAATACAGGCAGTTGGCCTGCTACTGTATCTCTGGATTGTATCACAAAGTTCTGTATGTTCCAGTATTGTGAATAGCCATTATCTCGTTGCTTTTTTGTAGTGAGTTTATAAGCGAGATACAGAGGCTTGCCTTTTACTAATACATCTGAAAGTGTATTTATTCCCGAATTTGTAAGTGATGATGCATGTTGTGCTGTTGGCAAGGTAAATTTGCTGGTAATGTCCGTCCAGGTAGCATTTACTACACTTGCTGAATCCAGTTTTCCGTTAAAGTCGGTGGAAGCCCATATAGATAATTGCCCTGTTTGCAGACCATATTTTACAATACTATCTGCGGGTGGTCCGTTATAATCAAACCGGCTTTGAAAAGAAAAATTATATCCAGAGTTGTTGATGGCCAGGCGGCCCTTACCAACACCGTACGAATTAGAATATTCCTGGTTAGGCTCTCCTGAAAAGAAGAACAGGTTATCCGGAGATTTTTCATCTACTATTGTAAATATCACGGCTTCTCCTGCGGTAACTGTTGTAGATAAGGGCGTCACTGATAACTCAGGGCTAGCCACTTCCAGCTTTTTGCTGCAACCTGCAACTACGATAGCAATGCAAGCATAGAATATATATTTTGATCGTTTCATAAAAATGTAAATTTAAAAATTATTTTTTACCACCCCGCATTTTGTGTAACAACCGGGTTTGCAGTCAATTCATTTAAAGGTATTGGCCATAAAGTATCCCGTGCAGTTGCGTTGGCATAGCCGGTTGTAATATAATTTGTAGCGCCATTATAGTCTGCTTTAACACTTACCGCCATTTGCTGCATCACATCCAGGAAAATACCCCAGCGAATCAGGTCAAACTTTCTGTGGTTTTCAAAACACAATTCTCTGAAACGCTCATCCTGAATAAAAGCCCTGAAAGCATCTTTACTGGCCCGAGCCGTGGCTGGCACTTCAGCCTGAGTTTTATTATAAATTGCTGTAATGGTTGCAGTTGCTTGTGTACCACCCGGCGGTGGAGGATCAATTGTGATTGTTGGTACAGAACTATATCCTGAACCGCGTGTCCAGAAAAGCACAGAATCAGTAAATGTCATGGCCACGGCAGTTACTCTACCAAGGTTTGCGCCGGAGGACGCTACAGTAGCTACCGCTCTTGCTCCGCTTCCGCCCCCGCCCGAGATTGTAACCTTTGGCGGATTAGCAGGATCGTAACCTGATCCCTGATTGACAACTCTTACACCTGCATCTACAATGCCAGTAGACCAGGCGCGTCTTCTGATGCGGTTTACATATTCAATAGATTCGGCGGTTGGCCCATTTATCTCATTGTCTGCTTCTGCATACATTAAAAGAACATCCGCAAACCGGAGGATGGGCATATTAACCGGCGTGGCAGAAAAACCGCCTTTTGGTCGGTACTTTTCCCATTCCCTACGAAACTTTCCGGGCTGATATCCATACCAGAATGTATTATTGGATGAAGTTCCTTTATAAGTTTTGGTGCCATTAGGGCCGGTAGCTGCATAATTAAACCAGGCGATGTTAAACCATTTTCTCATGTCGCCATCACCGCTTCCAAACATCAGCCAGTTTTTTCTGGTGATACCGGTATACCCTCTTGCAAAACCGGTTTCAGCATTGTTTGAGGCAGGACCGTTAAAACATGCCACATTACCTGACTCGTTGTATAACGTAGGGCTAAGATTATCTCCCGCAAACTCTACTTCCCAAATGCTTTCTTTTATATCATATTCATCCGCAGCAAATTTTCTGAACAGCTCGGGTAAGTCAGGGCTTAAATCATGTCCGGCCACCCCATCATTAATAACTTTACCTGCCCAGTACCTGGCAGAATCAAAACGATTGGTTTCAAGTAATGGCCTGCCAGCCATGGTGAGATTAATACGTGCTAAAATACCTCTTACAGCTGATTTATTTAGCCTGCCACTATAACCTAATGCAGTAATATCGGGCACAATTTCTTCTGCCGGTCTGATATCTGCCAGAATCTGGTTGTACACTTCTTTAATTGAACTTCTTGGCAAATCCATGTTATTAACACTTTCAATAACTGATAACCGTAAAGGAACACCGCCATACAATTGTACAAGCATGAAATAATAATACCCCCTTAAAAACATGGCTTCTCCTTTAATGATGTTTCCTCTTGCCCTGGAAGCGCTGTCAGAAAAAACATCCGGATTTTTTTCCATGGCATCCAAAAGAATATTCGCCTCTTTAATTCCTGAGTACAGAGCACTCCATACCGAGTTATAATAAGATGCGCTGGAGTTTAGATTGTAAGTACCCGGAACCACAAAAGTACTGCGTGCACCGAAGCCTTCATCAGCACCCCATCCATACTGCGAAACGCCTGTACCGTTGTGAACTGACTGTAAAGTGTTATACACCCCTTGTATAGCCAGGTCAAAATCGCGCATAGATTTATAAAATCCCTGCCTGTTAATCACATCATTTGGTTGTTTGTCCAGAAACTTCTTGCACCCTGCCCCCATGGACAAAACAACGATAAAAATTAAAATATGTAGCTTTTTCATAATTAAAACTTGTTTATAGTATTAAAAGGTTGCCCTGATTCCAAATGTGTAGGTTCTTGCAGCCGGATAAGCTGAATAGTCGAAGCCGGGGCCAAGCACCTGATTACCGCTTACTGAAACCTGTGGGTCTAAGCCGGAATAGTTTGTCCAGGTAAGTAAGTTTTGCCCGCTGAAATAAATACTTAGATTACTTAAAGCCAATTTTTTAATCCATACAGCGGGAAGGGCATAGTCTAAGTTTACTGTTCTTAAACGCAGGAATGATCCGTCTTCCACATACTGCGAACTATAAAAGCCGGCTCTGCCTGCCGTGGCACGGCTGAGAGTTTGAATATCGGTATTCTGGTTATCAAGCGTCCACCTGTTTTCGTAAGTTTTAAACTGATTAATAAAAGGCCTTACGTTACTGTTGCCTTCAAAAGTATGGCGGTTGGCATTGTAAATATTATTACCATATACCCATGAAAGCAACGCATATAATGTGACTCTTTTATAAGTAAATGTATTTGCCAAACCCCCGTAGTGTAAGGGCTGCCCGCGACCTATAATTGTAAGGTCATTGGCATCAATTTTCATATCACCATTTAAATCTTTGTATTTTAACTGGCCTGGCCCTACAGCGTTTGATGCATTATTGATGGGAATGCCTTCTTTTAGTGTATATACATTTGGCGCGGGATTATAAAAATCACTCAACTGGTATAAGCCGTCAAAAACATATCCGATCATCATGCCAGTTGGCTGGCCCACATTTTGAATATAGAGGTTTCCGAAGTTGGCTTCAAAGTTCACACTGTAAAGCATGCTGCGGGCATCTTCCTGCAAAAAGGTAATTCTGTTTTTATTGGTTGTAATGTTAAAGCTGGTTCTCCATTGAAAATTTTTGCTTTTTACGTTCAGGGTATTTAATTCAATTTCTATACCCTTATTTTCCAAAGAACCAATATTTCTAAATGCTGATCCATAACCACTGCTTGGCGACAATATTACCCTATACAACAGGTCTCTGGTTTTTTTTTGATAAAGGGTTACATCCAGTTTTATTCTTTCTTTAAACAAACCTATTTCGTAGCCCAGGTCAATACCAGTGGTGGTTTCCCATTTCAGGTCTTCGTTTCTGAGGGTACTGTTTGAAACGCTTCCTACATCAAGTGAGTTATTGAAAGGATAGCCGTTTCTTGAGTAATTCAGTTGATCAAAAGCATCATAGTACCCTATTCTGTCATTACCCGAAGCGCCGTAGGTGAACCTTAGTTTTGAACTGCTGATGACAGATTGTACATTCTTCATAAATCCTTCTCTGTCCATATTCCACGCAAAGCCAAATGAAGGAAAATAACCCCACTTGTTATCACCTAAAAATTTGGATGATCCTTCAGCCCTTAAACTAGTATTAAAAACATATTTCGACATGAATGAGTAATCTGCACGGCCAAGGAACCATACACGGGATTCTTCATTTAAATAAGAGGTCATGCCCCTGTTTTCACCCTGTTCCAGCCCGGGCAATCCTAACTGCGGCAGCGGCAGAAAATTCGCATTGTAACCCATTCCCCTTATTTTGGAACTTTGAAGGCCCTGTACCAGTATGGTTGTAAGAGAATGATTTTTAGAAAGCTTCGGCCTTATGAGCACTTGGTTTTCATTGATTATAGAATTTGCATTTATTACAGTATAGCCACCCCACGGCCCCCCTTCATTTACACCCGCACGATACCTTCCCGGAGATGTTTTTTCGTTATAGAAGAAGGAATTATTCTGCGAGGAATAACGATCGGTAAAAGTAGACCTGAACGTAAAAACTTTACTAATATCATATGTAGCCGCTACTGTACCGTTGAAAGAATTGGTAAGATAATTCAAATCCTGATTTTGATAATCAGTGATGGGGCTTATACGAAGATCAGAAGCAGTAAAAACATCTTCATCAGATTCGTTTATTAATTCATCTACATCAACGCCAGGGAAAGGCAATGGCATCCACGACCAAACTCTGTACATGAGGGTTGTGGAAGTATTGTAAGTTCCTCCTGTACCCTGCCTCACAAATGGCCCTATGCGCTTTACACCGGAGTAGTCACCGATAAAATTGAGCCTTAATTTTTTTGTAATATTATTTTCAAGATTAATTCTTGCGCTGTAACTTTTAGAACCTGTATACACGATAGAACCTTCTTCGTCAAAATAACTTCCTGAAACCAGGTATTTTGTGGTTTCATTACCACCGCGCATAGATATGTTGTAACGGCTTACCTTACCCCTTGTAAAAATATAATCCTGATAATCCACTCCCTGCACATCTTTATAGTCTTCAATAGTTTTACCATCTTCAAAAAACTTATTAATTGTTTTAGAGCGCGTTGTCGGGTCAGTGATCCAATAATTGTTTACTGTTAAAAACTCATAAGGACTCATAAGTTCCATCGTCTTACGGTTAGAATTAAATCCATAACTGGCATTAAAAGCCAGCGTAGGCCTTGATATGCGGCCTTTCTTGGTGGTAATGATCACCACGCCATTTGCGCCTCTTGCACCATATTGCGCCACAGAAGAGGCATCTTTCAGAAAAGCGATACTTTCAATATCATCCATATTCAGGCCTGCCGGATTAAAACTTTCCATTTGAAACCCATCTATTACATATAATGGCTGCGGGCTGTTGTTGAGAGAGTTTGGACCTCTCATAATAAATGTAGGAGTTTCACCAGGCTGGCCATCAGGAAATTGGATTTGCAAGCCCGGCACACGACCTTCGAGGGCTTGTGCAAAATTGGCCACAGGCGCTTTTTGCAAATCATCACCGCTTAATTGGGTAATGGAGCCAGTT
Organism: uncultured Niabella sp.; assembly: GCA_934486785.1. Lineage (GTDB taxonomy): Bacteria > Bacteroidota > Bacteroidia > Chitinophagales > Chitinophagaceae > Niabella. The sequence continues at coordinate 84,736 of CAKSQK010000002.1, forward strand.
ACATCAGACTTGCGTAAAGTACGGTAACCTGTTACGATCACTTCATCGCCACTGGCGGCAACCATTCGCAGCGGCACATTAATCACCGTGCGACCCCCTACAGGAATCTCCACTGTTTCTTCACCAATTCTGGAAATCACTAATACATCGGAGTTATTAGCTAAAATTGAAAATTTACCGTCATCATTTGTTGTGGTAGCCCTGGCGGTTCCTTTTATTAACACCGTAGCACCTGCAAGCGCTTCACCGGTGAGCTCTTGGGTAACTGTACCGGTTCTTAAGGCTTGAGCAAATACCATGGTCGGTAACGTTAACGAAAATAGGCCAAATAACAAAGCCAGTATATTCGTTTTTGCAAAATGATCAATTGCTAGATAGTAAGGTTTACTCATAAAAGTTGAATTTATAAAAATGAAGATACGCGTATAAAAAGCAATCTTACGTACATCATTTGTGTACGTTAACGAAAATATAAATATTTTATTAATGACCAAATTTTTTTTATACTTATTTTAAGGTTTTACTATTAACTTCCCTGGTTTATTGGTAGCAGGCAAAATTATTTGCAACAATCCTTTTTTTATTTCTTCAACTTTCAAATTCTTGTTATTGAACTTCGCATAATAAGTTTTACCCGGATGCATTACTACTATCATACTTCTTTGATGTGGGGGCGTGGCTTCGTCAAAACTGATATCAGCCTTTAAAAATGTAAAATCATCCTTAAATTCAAAGCTGTTTATCTGCACCTCAAATCCCGAAGTGATGGTGCCAACTTTATAATAAGCATTGAACCAGTTTACTACAGGCATGGAAAGAGCGCCAAACTGGTGCCAGCCAGCTCCCCTCCCTGTTTCTATTTGAAAATGTTCATAACAATGGTAAGATTCATCGGTTTCTTTCTTCCAGGTTTCAAGCCCTGTTTGCGCTATTTTATAAGCAAGATCAGACCGGTTGATATCCAGCATGGTTTTCCACATAAACCATTGATGCGGCATCCACACGGCGCCATTCCAATAACCATCATTGCGGTAATATGGTGATGACTGATCCACAACAGAAATCCCAACATCTGTCCACATGTGTTTGGGTGAGAAAATTTTATCCAGCAACACAGATTTTTGTTGTTCGCTTACAATGCCTGACAATATTGGGTAGGCGCCATCCAGGCCCATATTAAAATTTTTACCGCTTGCAGAATCCCTGAAAAAATGAGAAGGTTTACCTTCTTTATCATGAACCATGTAACTAAAGTAACCGGCTTCAGCGTCCCAGGTATAGTTTAAAATAGCTTTGGAAAAATCTGAGATGTCTTTATCATAAATTTTTATATCCTCTTTCTTACCCAACTGCGTTGCCATCATGCGCAAAATTTTGCCAGCCCGAATGGCATGTGCAGTGGTGGAAACAGAAGCTATGGAAGCGCGAACAGGCTTTCCTGTAATGGCGTGCTGCGGCGGGTAATCATCCCAGCCACCGGAATTATAAAAGTAATCCCATGTTTTTAGCAAATCACTTTTAAAAGTGCGCACTGTTGAACCTGCAAACTTACCCGTGAGGAAATCATAATATTTTTTGATGCGCGGGTAAAAATATGCAAGCAATTCCTTCGACTGCGTTTTATTGTACAGATCCTGAACCGCGTACAACTGCACAGGCAGCGGCGTGCCATGAAGTATAAATGCAGACTGGCTGTTCTCATTTGTGGTATATGTGTTGATGTATTCTGCTGCAATTTTATGATCAATGTCGTTAAGCCCTAATGCGTTAAAACCTGCGTCCCAGGTGTACAGCATGGCCCACCATTTTCCGGGCGGATAGTGTTTGATAAACTGGTTTTGCGTGTAAATAGGATACATGATGTTGCCCAGGGCAGTAGCCTTCATCAACTGCTGGCCAAAAATATATTTTTCAGCTCCGGGCAATAATCCTTTAAAACTATTGTCGTTTGCGGTAAAAGCTTTTTGTTTCAACGCTTCCAGCTTTTTTAAACTGGTTTCAACAAATGCTTTGGAACCACTCGAAATCAAAGCATACATCGTGTTTGAAGAGTTGGCTTTTACTGATACCGGACGGATAAAAACATCCATAAAATGCCCGCGGTAATTACCTCTTACCACTTTGCTTAAATGATCAGGCACCCTGTCTCTAAAATAAAACTCGAGTGTATCGTGCTGTATTTGCCGGGTTAGAAACTGATCAGCATCCCAGGCAATGCCGTAGTAAGGCGCTGCATCAGCGTATTTCAATAATAAGGTTTTATTTTTTTCATCTTCTGTAATTTCCGGCTGATGGTGTTTTTGTTGCTCAGTAATCTGTATTGTTGCATTTGGCTTTGAAGAAATCAAAAATCCATTCAGGTCAATATTAGATGTACCTTCAGATACCAGCTTCAACTTTTTTAACCCTGCATGCAGCGTACTATAATTAACAGCCAACATTTGCCTGTCGCCGTTACCTTTAAATACAAGCCGTTGTTCCTCACCCAGCCCTGTCATTTTAAATATTGCTGCTTTACCTTGCCGCACACGATAGACAAAAACGATTGACCCGCTTTTCTGCTGCTCTGTAACCTGTACATCAAATGCAATACTGTCTCCTGCAATGGCGCCAAAATTGCGGCCCACTGCCCTGCCGTCAAGGTATTGTGAACCTCGCATCTCATCGCGCAGCCAGCCGTCATAAATAAGGTTATCATTCAGCCTTTTTATTTTATGTCCCAAAACGGTATATTGCAACGCATTGTACCAAACCTCTCCTTCATTCTTTTCTATTTTATATAAAGAATAATTATCAGGATATTCAATATTCGCAAAAAGATTTATTACAAGGCTTTGCGCCTTAGGCGTTTGGTTGACTGTTTGAATTTTTACAAGTACGGTGCCTGAGTCAACAGTATAATAAGTAACATCACTGTATACCCGGTCTTTCCATTCCAACTGATAGCGGTAACTGATCTCTTTGTAATCACTGCTAATATTCCAGGGATAGTAACCAGATTCATACCGCACGGAAGGAATCAAAACCTTATTGCGCCAATAACCCGGCGCTACAAAAAAATCAAACCGCATTCCACTGCTCACATCGGGAATATGCGAAATGCCTGCATAGCGCCTGCTGTAAGGCCCCCAGGCGGGTAGGTCCAGATCATGTGTATGGTTTAAGCTTTCAAAATAATTTTTAGTGAACTTTAAATCGCTTTGCGCATCAGCTATAGAAAATATTAAAACAAATACGGTCAGTGAAATTATATTTTTCATCATACCATAAATTAAATGGGTGTAATAATTGTTAGTTCGTTTTACTAAATTTTATTACCGCGCAACCAATGGCTGGAACAGTTGTTTGAAAGGATGACAGGTCATGGCCAATAAGTACCTGCCGCCAGCAATCGCGTGCATCATATGTTTCCCTTAAACCAATATCTTTTAAGTCGATATTTATTTCTACGTTGGTACTATCGCGGTTAAAAATACCAACTGCCGTAGCGCCATCATGCAAATCTTTAACCAACAAAAACTGTTTTTCATTCAGAGTAACCAATCTTCCGCATAAGCCAAGCGGGTCCTGATTTATTTCTATGATCTCATGATTGGTGAGCAGGTTCAGCGTAAATGCATCTATTTTATCAATCCGGCTGCTAAAAAATAATGGTGATGCCATCAGGCTCCATAATGAAACATAAGCATATTGCGTGTTTGGATGCATGATGGTACGGTAAATACCGCCAGTCCTCCTGTTTCCTAACCATCCCAGCATTAAAAAATCAGGATCGTTCCATTCCCCGGGTTTTTGATAAGCAGCGAACTGTATATTTCTTAAGGCTACTTTAAAAACATCTGGCAAAAAAGCATTAATATCTGTACCTGTTCTCCAGGAGTTACCACCTATACTCCCGCCCCATTTCCACACATCACCATCCTTTTCAGAACCATAATACTGGCATAAACTATAATATATATCCCTGCTTATCGTATTCAAAGCCTGCCCTAGTTTTTCATAAGGATACTTAGCTTGTTCTAACGTATGATACGGCGCATCATCAGGATAGCTGCAACGGTCGTACTTAATAAGGTCAAAGCCCCAGCTCGCCCATTGCTTTGCATCTTTTTCCTCGTACCCAAAAGAACCTTCAAAACCTGCACACGTTCTTTTTGAAGGCGACGAATAAATACCTGCTTTAAAACCTTTTTGATGCAAATAATCTGTCATCGCTTTCATATCAGGGAAATAATCATTAGGTAAAATGCTACCGCTTGAATCCCGCCTCCTTTTCAAGCGCAAAGAATCCTGAATGGGCATGCGGTTCTTTTCGTGAGCGTTTGTCCAACAATCATCAATACAAACGTAATTATAGCCTGCATCTGCCAAACCATTGCTTAGCATTACATCTGCGGCCTGCCTTATAAGAGCGTCTGTGGGCTTATCGAAATAAGCATACCAATGATTCCAGCCCATTATAGGGGTAAGGGCAATTTTCTCTCCAGAAATAATCTTGAAACTTTTAGTATTAACGCCGTGCTTATTTTTTGCTATAATATTTAATTGGTAGGTGCCCTTTGCTGGGCTCTTACCAGAGATAACCCCCGAATTTTTATCAAGGCGCAAACTTTTTGGCAATCCTTTTACAGTAAAAACAATAGGTCGCTCTCCCTGACATGGAATGCGGTATAAAAAATCATTTCCTGGTCGGCATCCGTAAACCAATGGGTTATTTAATCGCGGCTGAACCGGTGGTGGAGGCGTGAGTATATAAAATGAATCCTTTTGTGCTGATGTTTCGATACCACTAAAATAAAAAAAGCATATAAGCAAAATTAGTCTCAACATATATATGGTTCAATAAAAACAAAATATTATTGTGCCACCGCGTAAATGCTCAACCCGCTAAGGTCAACTTTTACCAATTGCTTTTTGCCAGAGCTGGTTATGGCCACAGCCCTTGCAACATCTTTCAGTTCAGGGCTGTACAAATCTAATGCAGGCAGTTGCAATCTTGCTCGGTCTATTTCAAAAACCAGGTTGTTATTTTGTATTGTTGATTCTATTGTTGTAATCACTGGCTGCCCGCTAATGTCCTTTACGGTTGGGTGTGGGTTTGCCTTCATTTTAGAATTCAAAAAATGCAGAACCATTTTATCTCCATATCTGCGCGCGCGTACACACCAGCCGGCATCGCCTGATATTTGCCTGATTGCCGGTTTAAATTTACCTTCCGCAATCAACAGATCAATCGGCTGTGCTTTCGTTGCTGTTTCAACAATGTGCAGGTTCCGGTATTTCTTTTTCAACAATCTGTCAGACAGTGGTACACTTCTTTTAAAACCTTTCTCGTCGTGAGTACCAAAAGGCAATGCCAGCCAGGCCGTACCTCCTTTAGATACATATTTTTCAATGGCATTGTATTGTGCATCACTCAAACATGCCACACTGTCCAGTATTAAAGGTGTTTTTTCTGATGACAGCATCTCTTCATCTGCAAGCTCTCTGTAGCGTACAAACCTGTAGCCCACGTTGGTTTCAGCCAGATGCTTAGACCAAGCTTTTACTTTATCCCATTGCTCTTTACCGTTTTCGTCGCGCCAGCCATTCATACGACAATAATAATTGTACACCAGCCTGGCTTCAACAAAGTCTTTAGATTTATAATGATTCAGATCACTACATTTAACCTCCCAGTTATTCACCTCCATGATCATTTCTTCCAACTCCATTGCATCTACCGGATCTTCTGAAAGCCTTTGGTGAAAAGTGCTGGCCCAGTTGGCCACTCCCCAAAATCTTGCAAGCGCCCAACCCATGTAACCGCCATCTTTATAAATAGTATAGCTCAATGCCATTGCAGGTGCAAATCCGCGCTTTTCGGCAATATCTTTCTGTTGCAATGCTTCTGCATCTTTTTCAAGCCAGTTGACGCTGCGGATATTGGTACCCACATTTTCAAGCATGTAAAAATCAAGTATATCAGCAATGCGCTCCAGGTTCAGCGAAATGGCGTTCAACGTTATGGGACCCGTGCTGGAGCAACAGGTAAGCATTGGTTTATCCTCAATAATATCTTTACACAGTTTCACGTGGTCTGCAATCACATCATCTTTCATTTTGATCCAGTCGCGAAAAACAGGGTTCTCATAATTGCCCCATAGCAACATGGGTTTCGTGGTATCACCCCAAAAACTCTTATCCGTTGTTGGAGGAATTTCATGACCGTAATCCCTTTGAAATCTCTCTCTGCAAAATTTACAACCACATGCTCGCAATCCCACATAGTCACACATATCATCTATTTCATACCCGTCAAAATTCACTTCTCGCACCAACCTTTGTAAATATTTTTTATGCATATCTAAAAAGCCTGGATTGTTGTGACAAAATGCTTCCATCTGATACTGGCGTGCATATCCCCTGCTGCCGTCAAATAAGTCTACCTCACAAATTTCCTGGAACAAATGCCCTTCGTACTGCGCGTGCTTTGCAGCCTGCTCATCATGAAACAATAATATATGATGGCGCTGCGTGCGGTGCAGCTTGTCAAACTCCTCTTTACCACGCGGACGCTCCACGTGATTGCACGAGTAGTGCTCAATAAATTTAATATTGTATTGATGCAACTCTTCTTTTACTGCAGCAAAGTATTCATTCAACTGTCCAAAATAATTGGCAAAGTCAAACCTGATATGAAAACCATAATTCATGGCCGTATCTATATTGGCCCTGGCAAAACCTTCGGCACGGCGCTTTACTTTATCACGAATAGCCTTTTGATTCCATTGCAGGTCTTCTATCGAATTCCACCAGCTTGCCACACGGCGCGGCACAAAAGGTATATCCGGTTTGCCACCCGGTACAAAAAGCGCTGCGCCACTTTCTCTTTTAAAAACTTCTGATGCAATGGATGGCACTGAACTACTAAGCCCAAGACCCAGGCCTGATAATGCTGATAACTTTATAAAATCTCTACGACTGTTACTGTTATGGCTCATACGTTATGATATGGTGATGTCAATTTCGCAGAAACAAATCTAAGGATTTTTGGGTACGTACACGTATTTTTGGCAAAAAAGATTTTTTTTAGTTTAAATCTAATATTTTTACCGAATATTAATCACCCTTTTATTCAACTCGATGAACTGCAAAAAATTGTTTTTACCTGTTGTTTGTGTATGGATCCTGTCTGCTATGTTTAGCTCGTGTAAGCAAAGCCGCTATCCCGAAGCGCTTTCCCCACAGGATGCTTTAAAAGCCCTGACCGTAGCAGAGGGATATAAAGTAGAATTATTTGCAAGCGAGCCTTTTGTGTTTGACCCGGTAGCAATGGAGTTTGACGAAAATGGCAATTGCTATGTAGCACTCATGCCAAATGCACCCTACACGCCCAAGCCAGGAGAAGAAAAAGGAGAAATCAGGGTGTTATTTGATATGAATAACGACGGCACAATTGACTCGTCTGTTGTATTTGCTGATAAACTTTCGGAAGCAACAAGTATTTTGCCTTGGAAAGGCGGTCTGCTGGTTACTGCAGCACCTGATATATTATATTTAAAAGATACCAATGGCGATTTCAAGGCAGATATTAGGGAAAAATTATTTACTGGATTTTTTAAAGACAATTACGAAACGCAAATTTCAAATCTTCAGTTTTCAGTTGATAATTGGATTTATGCCAACAACCGTGGCCAGGATGGAGATATAACTTATGTACCAGGCCCGGGTAACACTTCCTTAAATGTAAAAGGCGGAGATTTTCGTTTCAGGTTAGACAAAAACCTGTTTGAAAATGAAACTGGCCCAGGGCAGTTTGGACAGGATATTGATTTTTACGGCAACAGATTTATTACTGAAAATTCCATCCCCATACAGCAAATGTTGATAGCATGGCGTTACACACACAGGCACCCATACATGCCATCCACGCGCTCAATGAAAAATATTGCTGCATATCCTGACTCTATGTACCAGGTTTCTAAAACGCCCTACTGGCGCGCAGAAAGAACCAAAAAAAGGAACAAGGAATTTCAGGAAAAAAAACTCAATCGCATTGAATATGAAAGGGGAAAATTTACTGGCTGCAGCGGAGGAACTTTTTACGTGGGTGATAAAATGCCTGAGCTGTATGGCAACTTTTTTATAGGTGAAGTGGCAGGTAATCTGGCACACAGAAGTATAATAGAAGCGCCGCAGGACAGTAGTTATTTTATTGCCAAACGTGCCCCGACTGAGCAAAGCAGCGAATTCATTTATTCAAAAGATTCTTGGTTTAGGCCGGTAAATTATACAACTGCACCAGACGGTTATTTTTATATGCTTGATTTTTACCGGCAGCATATTGAAACACCTGTTTCCATTCCTGAAGATTTGCAAAAGGATATGGATTTTATGAAAGGCACAGATAAAGGCCGCATTTATCGCATCATGCCAGCAAATGCTACTTATCAATTTACAAAACCCAACCTTGGCAAAATGAGCAGCATTGAACTGGCGGGTTTGCTTTCTCACACCAACGAATGGTATGCCATTACCGCGCACAGGCTGCTTGTAGAAAGGCAGGACCGCTCAGTAATCGCCACCATACAAAACATATTAAATCAAAGCACCAGCGATAAAGCGCGCCTGCATGCATTGTATGTGCTGGAGGCGCTGGATGCATTAAACGCAACGATCGTAAAAAAAGCCATGCAGGATGCATCTCCCGGCGTAAGATATAATGCTGCCATACTTGCCGAGCGTTTTCCTGATTGTTATAGTGGCCTGGTTTTACTAAGCAAAGACCCTGTTGCCAAAGTTGTATTACAGGCTACTTTAAGCATAGGTGAATTTAAGAACAACAACAGCCAGCCTGTTTATATTGACGTGTTAAACAGGTATGGGCACGACAGAAGTTTTCAAATGGCTGTGCTGAGCACAGATGCAGGCTCATCTCCTTCATTGTTGAAAGCCTGGTTACAAAGCCCGCAGGGAAGCGACACTTCAAAACCTGCAAACGATTTTGTACAAGACCTTTCTTACATTGTGGGCTCAAGGTTTGATAAAGCACAGGTTAAAACCCTTTTAGAATTATTAAATACACCTTTGGCTGCATCCAAAAAAGCTCCTATGCTAAGAGGCTTACGGCGCGGATTTGAAAACTCAAAAAATGCCGACTCTGTTTTTAAGGCAAAAGCCAAAAGCTGGGGCAGCCTTGAGCAACAGGCATTAGCAGATACTATAATTCAACATTTTAAATAAACAACGTTGTCAATCATGAACGAGCAATTGTCAAGAAAAAAATTTATTTCTAAATGCGCAGGATATGCCGGCGCTTTTATAGGCGGCGTGTTCCTGCTGAATAGCTGTAAGCCTGACGACAGCAAACCAGCAGATGCAGCCGGTGGCGCAAATAAGCCTAAATCAATGGTAGAGCCTGAACATTGCAATGATGTAACCGGCTTAAGCTCTGATGAGATTGAGAAAAGAAAAAGTTTAGGTTATGTAGAACAAGCTCCATCTCCCGATATGCGCTGCGATGTATGTAAATTGTATTTTCCTCCGGCAGAAGGCGCAAAATGCGGAACCTGCTCCCTGTTTAAAGGCCCGGTAGATGCAGCGGCAAGCTGCACTTATTTTGCTCCACTTGATGCATAAGTTCAATGAAGGCGCTCAACATTTTTTTTATCATCATTTTTATTGCATCGGCAGTATTGCAATATAATGATCCTGATCCTGCCACCTGGATACTGCTTTATCTGTATGCTGCCTGGCTGTGTTATGCCGCTATTAAAGGACGGTATACACCCGCGTTATATTACCTGGGATTGATCGTTTACACAGCCTATGCTGTTTATTTGTTTTTTGACAAAGATGGCGTGCTGAGCTGGAGTACCGAGCATAACGCGGAAAATATTATGCAAAGCATGAAAGCAACCAAACCCTGGATAGAAGAAACAAGGGAATTTGGCGGCCTGCTGATTTGCATGATTGCACTGATAGTGAATATGCGGTATTCATCCCGCCGCAGGCAGAAATAATTTTTATTCAGCATACCGCTTCTTGTTCAACTGTTTTTTTTATTAATACTGTAAAAAATTATTTACTGTTGATAAATTTCAGTATTTTTGAGGTACGTACACGGTTTACAGGATTGAGCTGCCGGTTTTGTTAAGAAAGGTTATTTATAAAGGTTTGCCATTACATATTTCAGCTTAAAGGAAAATTGAATCTGGTTTAAATACAGAAAATTGTTTAGAAACATCGCATCAAATCATACATAAACATTATTACATAAAAAATCGTCACATGAAAAAAAATGAAATCAGCCGCCGTCATTTTTTAAGCACGGCTGCAGTAGCTACTGCCGGGGTAGCCGTATCGGGTTTTACACCCAACTTTGTAAGTTCAAAAAATACATCAGATAAGCCCGCGCTGCTTGGCGGAACGCCTGTCCGCGCCAATAAAAAATGGCAGCAGTGGCCACAATGGGATAAGAAGTACAATCCAAAAATGAACGAAGTGATGGAAAGCCTTACCTGGTCGCGCAGCCGTAATGTGAGCCAGTTTGAAAAGAAATGGGCTGAAACGCACGGTATGAAACACTGCCTGACCACTGTTAACGGAACAAACGCTTTAAGCGCCGCATGGATGCAATCTGGCATCGGACCCGGCGACGAAGTGATCTGCTCTCCTTACACATTCAGCGCATCTATATTTGGTATTCTTTACAAAGGCGCCATGCCGGTTTTTGCAGATATCAATCCTGCAACGTTTCAGATAGATCCCGAACAGATCAAAAAGAAGATCACACCCAGAACCAAAGGCATTCTGCCAGTTCATATTTGCGGTTATCCTTCCGACATGCCGGCCATTATGAAGATTGCCAAAGAACATAAATTGTTCGTTGTAGAAGACGCCTGCCAGGCGCACCTTGCAGAGATTGGCGGCCAGAAAGTAGGAACATTTGGCAATGCCGGATGCTTTAGTTTTCAGGCATCAAAAAACCTTCCTATTGGTGAAGGCGGCGCTATTCTTACAAACGATACTGATTATTATGACCGTCTTTATTCATATCACAATTTTGGTTATGCATCTGGTTCCGTATCAGGGCAAATCAGTGCTATTACTGCACTCATCCTCGCCAATAAGATCCGCATGGCAGAGTACCAGGCAGTGATTGGATTGTGCCAGATGGAGAGACTTCAGGAGCTGCACAAGCTAAGGAATGAGAACGGCGCTTACCTGAACGAAAAACTCAAGGCGTATCCGGGCGTCACTCCGGTGCAATTGCATAAGGGAGCCACATCTGCATCTTATTACATTTATGCGATGGTGTACAACCAGGATAAAATGGACGGTCTGCCACGCAAACGCTTTATTGAAGCGATGAATGCCGAAGGTGTTCCTGTAGGAACCGGCTATCCCAATGATCCTCTTTATACACAACCGATGTTAAAAGAAGTGTTCAATTCAGAAATTTACAGAAAGTGTTACTCTTCAAAAGAGTTGGATTTTGAACAATACAAACAAAAAAACCATTGTCCTTCTTTGATCAAAACCTATAACTCTGCACTTTGGATATGGAATGGCGGTATGATGATCGGATCAAAATCTGATATGGATGATGTGATCAACGCTGTGGACAAAATCCATAATAATATTGCAAAGCTGAAGCAATAGACATTGGGCTTTGCATACTTTGATGCCTGTTTAAATTATTGTGAAAGAAAGCGATCTATTTTGCAGTAAGTTTAAACAGGCTTTTTGCCATATAATTTATATGCCAATAATGATACTGAAATCCGCAATTATTAATATCAGACAGATGAAGAGAATAAATTACTTGATAAGTGCAACACTACTATGGGTATTAACTGCATATACAGCATTTAGCCAGCACACCACAGGAATTGAATGGAAATACAACAATGGTTGGGCTTTACAAAAAGCACCTTTAAATAATACATTTGAAAAATTTTTTGCTATTGGAACCTGGCATCTACCGGGGTATATATTTTCTGACTCTTTTGAAACTGATAAACAAGATTATGAAAAACGAGCATCGGTGTTTAAACAACGTGCCGCATCTTTCAACATGGTATTTACCAACCCTGGTCAACAGAGAGAATACATGTCTGATAAAATAAAAATTCTCAATCCATTTTCTGCCATCCTTCACAACTTTATAGATCAGGCTGGTAATTACCATAAGGGTAAAGATAAGGACTACTACAGAAGCCAGGATATGAAAAAGGTGGTAACAGATGTTGCTTTTGAAAAACATCTTGATTTAGAAATCAATAAACTTTTAGTAAAATTTCGGGATCAAAAACATATTTATTCCCATATTGACGAAATTGCTTTAGGAGGGGTAAGCAAATGGGCCATACCACCATCTGTAGGGGCAAAAATTACTGAAAGGGCCAAACAAAACGACAATAATGCTCTGGTTTTTGTTGATCTGGTGGGGCATAGCAGAGGCAGTACTTATTTATTTGAACAGGAATATTTGAAAACGCATAAAGAACTACCTACAGCTCCACCTTATGAAAAAATAGATAAGAGAGCCCTCGAATCGGAAATCCCTTTACTGGGTTTCTCTCAAGCTTATAATGGCTTGCCGGTTTATCAATTTCATGATGGTAAATACTCATACACAGAATACGATGCAGAAACCCTTAAATCGATTTGGTATGAAAATACAAAACAATTAGCTGCAGGATATAAAAAAAGCGGAGACGTATTTGGCATCAATGCTTTTCGAGATTTTTTTACGCATCCCATACTGGCTGGTATTACCGTAGATGCTTTGAAAAATGCATTAGGGCCCCACACCCCTATTTGGTTATATTTTGACGGAAACGGGTATGCAAAACCAGCGCAGTTAACGCCGAAAGCGTATGTAAACATCGTAAAATGCCAGATTTATACATCAATTATTCATGGTGCTACCGGCATTTTATTTTGGAACGACTGGCGAAAAACATCTGAAGTCTTTGACGCCCTGCTTCCCATGCTCGAAGAATTTAATAAAACAGTGCCTATTATTAAACTCCCAACCGTTCACACAAAAGTAGAAGGAGATTTGCATATTATGATCAAGCAAAATTCGAAAGGAGAAAAATACATCATTGCTACGAATACAAGCAAAACAAAAAATGTGAAACTAAAAACACCTGAAGTTCCTGACAAAATATTGCAACCGGTAGAAGTATATATATCAAAAATCAACAACAGATAAATAACGGACATATAGAAACCATATATTATGAGTAATATACTGACACTACTGATATTTATTTTCACCTGTACAATAAGCTACAGCCAAAAGCCAATAACTATTGTGTGTTTCGGCAATTCTACCACGGCCTTTCGCAAAGGCGTAAACAAGGTGTATTCTGTAAGGTTACACGAAAAGTTAGACAGTGCAGGTATATCTAATCATGTCATCAACTCAGGTGTTGGCAGCAGCCATACAGGCTCCATAAAAGATAATGCTGTTGCCAAAGTGGTACATGCAATGGATCGCTTTGATACGGCAGTGCTCAAGCACCATGCAGACTGGGTAACGATTAATTTTGGCCTGAATGATGCCTATCAGGATAAAGGTCAAGGCACACCAGGACGCATTCCTTTAAAAAACTATAAAAACAATATCAGGCATTTCATCAAAAACGTAAGAAAACAAGGCAGCAAGGTTATTTTACTCACCCCTAATCCGCAAACCTCTACTTATGAAGAGTTTCGTCGGCAGAACGTGAAAACATATGCCGAAGCCATAAAAAAAATTGCAAAATGCAAAAACACCTATCTGATTGATACCTGGAAATTGTTTTATGACTGGGGCAAAGACAAGCCCGGCAATATTGACAGCCTGTTCCAGGACAAGCTGCATCCGAACGACACGGGGCATGAACTGGTGGCGCAGGCTGTTTATGAGATCATAAAGAACTATTATCATCAATAACCAGCTTCGCCAATGCCAGGTAGCTTAGGAGAGCAAAGGAAACTGCAAAAGAAGGTCATTAACCAGCTCATTTCTATCAATAAAAAAACCACCCTTTCAGGTGGCTATGTAACTCTTTGAGTGGTTTAAAGAGTGGTTAAAAGTTAAACAATAATTTTAATTTTGCAGAACAGTATCACCATGCTTTACTACTACGTCTGACAGGTCCACAACTTGCCCGTTTGAATTTTTAATAGTTATGTCATATTTAGACACAAGCTCAAGACCAAATCTTTCTGGAGTATAAGTACCAGAAAAAAAAGTATTATGATTAGAATTTCTAATTTTACATCTAATGTAATAATTATTATAAGAGACTCCATCTGTCATAAGAATATTATTATCAAAATCATTTGGCAAAGTTAAATTGATAAATTTATATTGCAAAATTGAATTAATAACTTCAGTCTCCCAAAAATAATTTGTGATGTAAGCGGTCTTTGTTGCTCCTGTATTATAATAACTCCAAGAACTATTATCAAATTCTAAACCAGTAAATGATGCATATGGATTTTTCAGACGAATGTTTGTTAGTCTAGCTCCTGTAGGACCAGTTGCTCGTATAGCGTATTGCTGATATAAACCAGCATCACTATAAATTGTTCCATGTGGAACCTCTCCGGCATTTACATAAGCATCACCTAACCAAGTTGTGGTTATCACCGTTGGCTGTACTGCTGCATTTACCCTACCAACTGGTACAGCAGCTGGGAAGCTGCCTCCTTTTGGCAATGTGCCTCCTTCCCTGTCATGCATAGTAATGAATGAAAAAGAAAGTGGTGAATTGTTTGGTACACCACCAACATTTGGCTTCAAAGAAAAGTATGATTCAAAAGTATTGTCACCTGGCTGAAAAGTTACATTAGTAAACGCAACTACTCCTTCAGGAGACGCAATTGATCTTACCCAGTTGCCACCATTTAATGAATAGCGAAGCATTTTTACTGCTTTACCATACTCACCAAATCCGGCTGATAAATAATCAAGAGTCTTTGCAGAGCTGGCGGAGTTATTGGTTTCAATGGTCAGCTTAGCGCTGACAGCATTACCTATGATATCAAATTGATACTCATAAGTAACCTTTTTCATTGAAAACCACTCACTGGCTTTTTCTTTTGTCTTAAAGGTAACATTTTGGCTTACTTCGTTCCCAGTATTATCTTTTACTTTGAAAGTAAAAGTATAACTTGAGTCTGGAACGAGGTTGTTTACACTATGTGTAGTCTTGCTTGTCACGTCTATACTTTCAGAAGTATTTACGTTGATTAAAGTTTGACTCACAATAGAAGCGTTACTATTGGCAACCAAAGAAAAGGTGGCTCCATTCATGGTGGAGTCAATTATTTTCACTTGCGCCGCGAGACTACTTTTCGCAGTAGTGAAACTTTGTGAAGAGTTTACACTGCCATCAGCATTTGTTGCAGTTAAAACTGCGGTATAACTTTTGTTCGACACTAAACCACTGTGGGTATAAGTGCCGCCAGATACATCTACAGTCACTCCATCAATTGTTAACTTCAGCGTCGTAAAATTGCTAACACTAAAATTAAAAGTTGCAGAGTTCATTGTAGTAGCTGAAACATTAAAGGAATGAATGCTCGGCTTTACCGGTATTTTTTCTTTCTGGCAGCTAACCGCCATAAGAATTGTCATCAATAAGAATATTCCCACAAATGACAATAGGTTGCTCAATGTTCTCATTTATATTGTTTTGAGTTTTGCGATATTGTTTTCCACACGCTAAACATAGTATCCAAAAAGCAATATTGTAAATAAAAATATACTTCTTACACTAACCGCAATGCTTTTACATGGCGCCTATTGCCATTCACCAAAAGCCACCTTTCGGGAACATCCTTTGCAACAAATTGAAGAATTTTGTTAGGAACGGGCAGATATTTCACTCCGCTACGCTGCGTTCCATATGACGTTAAACCGAAAGCATCCGGGATCGAAATTACGATAAAACCCGGTATGCCAGTAAAAGTAAAAATTCGAATCACAGCCTGGGATGGTAGGGCTTTGCCTTCGGAAGGTGAGAAATCTTGAGCAGCTTTGCTTCAGCCATAGGTAAGCCTTATGCACTCATGAAAAAATCAAGGCACCGTTTAAGCCCACTCATGCCTGCTGTCCAAAGCAGCGGCTACACTTCCGTATTTAAAAAGAATTTCTTTTGCTCGTACATAATCATCAATGCCCCCCTGCTCTATCAATATGCGCACCGCGCGGTCGGTAATTTTATCGTTAATCATTACCACATTCACCATTTTATTATCCTTTACGCGGCCCAGTTGTATCATGCAGGAGGTGCTAATCATATCAAAAACCATTTTTTGCGCAGAACCGGCTTTCATGCGTGTGCTGCCGGTAACAAATTCAGGGCCTGTAATTACTTCAATGGGATAATCAGCATACGCTGCAATGGGCGAGCCGTAATTACTTACCAGCGCGCCTGTGGTAATCCCTTTTTCACGGCAATTTTTAAGCCCGTGCAACACAAATGGCGTAGTGCCGCTGGCTGATACGCCCAGCACAATGTCTTTCTCAGAAATATTTTTTTCCTGCAACATCAACCATGCCTCTTCCGTATCGTCTTCCTTTTCTTCAAGCGCTAATACAAGGTTTTCTACACCACCCGCCAATACTGCATCTATTTGCCATTTTTCCATACCGTAAGTAACGGGCAGTTCAATGATATCCATTACAGATAAACGGCCGCCGCTTCCTGCTCCCAGGTAAATAAGCCTGCCGCCTGCTTTCAACTTATCTACAGCAGCCTGTAAAAAAGCATCTAATTGAGGCTTGGCTTCCTGTATAGCATTTGCAATTTTAGAATATTCATTAATCAATCCTTCCGTCAGTTCAGGCACTGTTTTTTTCTCAAGATCGTTATATAAAGATGGCTGTTCTGTAATTTTTTCCATAAAAATTATACACTTAAAAAATTGTTGTTAAAGTTTCGATGCATTTTTTTGTATTTTCCTTACGGCTTCTGCTATCTGCTCCATTTCTGTACGCGTGCCTAATAAGGTTGTTTGCATCAGCCATACTGCTTCGTCTGTAAGGCGGTCGTTAGATGGCGTGTCATTATTCTGTTCAAGCCATTGTTTCATTCTCTTTTCACCATACACTTTCAGGTAATGTGGTTCTTTTGCAAGGTTTGTAATAAACGCGCCTTTGTTGATTTTGTTATAACCCGATGAGGCTACCACACCTTCTGCACCCAGTGCTTTGATGAATTTTTCACGCGTAGTACCAAATTCTTTTTCGTTAATGCGGAACATGTACAGGTGAAAAGCGCTGCGTGTAGTGCCAGGATAGAGTTTCGCAGGTTTAATGCCGGGAATTTCACTGAACATTTTTGTAAGATATTGCGCGTTCTCCCAGCGCCTTTCTACCTGGACCATCAATCTTGTCATTTGCGCACGCAATATGGAAGATTGAAATTCAGTCATGCGCAGATTAGCGCCGCGAAAACCGCTACCGGTAGCCAGGCTCGCTGAATTGGTTGACTGACCCTGGTGATGAAAACCATAGCATTTGTGATAATAATCGGAATCATTGGTAATGATGGCTCCGCCTTCTCCTGAATTTAAATTTTTACTTGCCTGAAAACTGAACGCACCTCCCAAACCCCAATTACCTACAGATTTTCCTTTCCATGTAGCAAGATGTGCCTGGCAGGCATCTTCCAAAACAGGAATGTTGTGCTTTTTACCAATAGCCAATACAGCATCTACATCAAACGGGGAACCGCCGATATGCACCGGCAAAAGCGCCTTTGTATTTTTATTTATAGCCTTTTCTATTTTTTTTGCATCAATCTGAAAACTTTCAATATCAGTATCTACAAAAATGGGCAGGCCATAATGCAGGGTAATAGCATTATAGGTGGCAATAAAAGTATAAGGCGGAATGATCACCTCATCGCCAGGGCCAATGTTGAGGGCTCCAAGCATAGCTACGAGGGCTGTTGTACCACTCGAAACAACAAGTGAGTGCTTTGCCCCTGTTATCTTTTCGTATTCTCTTTCAAATTTCTCTGTTTGTGTATTTCGGCCCAGTCGGCCCCACTGCCCACTGTTTAATACATCTTGAAGACCTTGTTTTTCCGGTTCACCATGAATGGGCCATTTGGGAAAGTTGAATTGATACACTTTTGTACCGCTGAGAATAGCAGGTTTTATACCGGTTGTTGACTTTGCGATCAGCGGAGCGCCTAATGTAAAACCTGCGCCTAAGATGCCCATTTTGTTAATAAAAGAGCGGCGGTTTGTTTTTTCTTCCATAGCAGGGATTTTTTATATTTTACTATTTATTTTTCTTTTTTATCAGCTCATGAACGGTTGTGATGATCTGATCCTCGACCGACTCCCGGAAAGGTGCAGGCTTGTCGTAATAATACATTGAAGCATGCGATTCGTAACCGCCCATTTGTAAATGGCGCTTTGATGGAATGTAACAGGGCACCTCATTGGAATAACCCAAAATCCACAACCGGTCTTTGCCAAGTTCGTTTTTTAAGCGTAGCGAATAGTCTGTTACTACTTCGCCTCCTAAAAACACCATGTTCAGGTCATTGGCAAACTTCCAAACCTGCACCGGGTAAGGTACATGATCAGGAATTTTTTCGCCACGGGCGATTCTTTCCAGCGCCAGGCGGGCATAATAGCCTTTTACGGTCACATCATTTTCTGCAATTATTGCCCATTGTTGTACAGTAGGCAGCGGTTGCAGCGGCAGATGAATCCTTGTATAATGAATCGTTGGAATTTTATTTAAAGGTTTCAGGTTTGAAGACAAGAGTTTCTCTGCCTCGGTGGCCACTTTTTCCCCGTTTAATTTTGACAGTTCTGCATTTGTAAGGTTGGGTTGGGTTCTTACAGGGTTAATGTCTCCACCGCATCCCACAGCTACAAGGGCTGTTACGCCGGGATGTTTTTTTTCTATAGCCAGTTGCGCATCGCCCACCCAGTCTCCATGGTATTGGTTAGTGCCTGCTCCCATTGTTACGGCATGGCAGGCATAGCTTAAAAATACAGCTTTCAGGCTGCCGTCCAGGTTAGTGATCTTCATCAATGGCATATCCTGGTCTACGGTATTTTCCAGCTTACGGCGATTAAAGCCAAAATCAAGCGTTCCAATCCCCCATGATACATAAGAGGCTGCTCTTGCAGCAAGAGCTTGTAAAGCCACCTGTTCCATTTTATCAACCAGTTCTTCCACGTATAAATTAATATTGGCAACATGTCTCGTGAGCAGCAGCGTTTCATCAAACGGTTCTGAGGCCGATTTGTAAGGAAGAATATTTAGCAGTGTACCGATTTCAGGACCCGAATGTGTATGGGAAACAGCTATGGTAATTCTATTTGGCTGAACTTTACCAGAAAGCCGCTTTTTTACCGAATCGGTAATGCGGGAAGAAACACCAATAAGATCGGCTGTAATGATGAGCGCACTGTTTTTATAATTGTCTCCAAAAGCCAATGCTTTGGCATGAAGCGGTTGTGCTGTTCCTTCGGCTTCTGTTTTAACCCTTACGGCGAAACCTGACAGGCGGACAGGGAACTGTGGCGTTATATCAATAGCTGCCGCGCCAACCGGGATTGTATTTTTCTGCGCTGTGGCAGCAGTAGTCACAATTGAAAAAATAAAAACAAAGCAGCTTCCTTTCAGCCAGGGCAAAACTGTTTTTTGTATGGATCGTATGGTATAGTTCATGTTTGTGAACATGGTTTTGACTGCACTATGTTTTATCCGCGTTATCTGCGGGAAAGATTTTTCTTCCCGCTGGTGCCGCTGATTGTTATGCGCAGATTTTCGCTGATCTGTATCTCTGCGCCATCTGCGTTGTGTTTTATCCGCGTTATCTACGGGAAAGATTTTTGTTCCCGGTGATGCCGCTGATTGTTGCTGATGTTTATTCTGCACCTGTTCATGATCATCCCCGGGTTGTTATTGCAGCAACTTGCGGATGGCATCCATCATTACTTTTTCTGCATCAGCCGTTACTGCCGATGCCATGCCTGGTTCGTAACCGCCTTCTTTATACGCTTCTGCCGTGCAGATGTAGCCGGGCGCATAATCTCCATAGCCTGCCACGGTTACAAAACGATCAGGCCGCATTTTTTTTGCGGCAAGCTGGAATTCGATAAAAGGTTCGCCGGGTAAGTGAACGGTATGCGCTTTTCCAATTACGAGTGACGAAAGGTCAATTTGCCTGCCGGCTTTCACGCGCTGGTTCCATACATACTTAGATGTGTTGTTTGCAAGAAAAGTGGAAGGCTGCGTGTGCAAAAAATATTTTATACTGTCAAGATTTGGTTTTGCGGGCAGCTTTACCGGCACCACTTTCCATTGCACATCAGCCGTGGTTATGGGCGACCTGGATGTAGCAGCCCATGCTTTGCGCATGCCGTCTTCCAGCCGTTGTGCCAAAATGTACCGGTTGATATGGGCGCCGTCATTGTATTTCCCGACTGTAATGTTGCCGCTGGCGCCGTTAAAATGCAGGCTGAGCGCTTCAGGTATGGCCAGTTGCCTTAAAAACCTTGCCACACCGGGTATATCGGGGTTGGAGATGCCTGTGCGATAATAGCTTTGCGGATGTGTGGCGTAATAGCTCATTAAAACCACCGGCTTGTTATTGTTCCATAAACTGATGATGGATACTTCAGGATCAATCAACCCATCTGGCATGTTACGAATTTTTGGATCGCGTGTGGCAGAAGTTCTTGAAAACATGATCTTGCCATCATGGCCAATAATACGCCTGTTAGATGCCACGCTGTCAACAATGGCTTTTCCAATGCCTACATGCGTTACCGCCTGCGCTTTGGGCAATGCATTTTTTACTGCCACACCCAGCCTTCTGATCACTTCTTTTTGAAAAGAACTTTCAAAGCCATAAACCTTCAGCCCTTCTTTTTTTAAAAACTGCTCTGCGCCAAAATCACTCGTAGGCGCGTCGTGCTGGTGCAGTGTGTGCACCGCCACGCGGTCAATGGTAGTGCCTGCCGCCTTTGCCAAACCTTCCCTGAAAGCGTCGTGCGCCTCGTTTGCAATACCGATCCAGTCTACCACGCAAAGTACAATAGGCTTGCCTGCGCCAAGCAGCACAATGCCTTTGGCACGCAAACCCAGATCCCATGTATTCAGCAAAGAATCATATGCCATCCACGTACCCTCGGGCGGCGTGGCGTCTACGTCAAACGTGGTAACCTTTAGGGTGTCTTTTAAAAGCAATGGTGGTTTGCTCATTGCATACAAACCACCTTTATTGCTTATTAAAATCAAAAACAAAAAAAAGAGAAATACCAGATTTTTATTAATGAATGTCATCAGTCTGTTTAAATTTTACCTGTCCGCGATCTCATACTATCTCATATACATTATTATTTCATATAAGGCAGCATACTAACCTTCTTACCTTTTTGTTTCCTGCTTTTTTGAGAAGCATCTATGAATGCTGCAATCTCTATAGTTTCCTGTTTTGGCACTGGCGATACGCCGGTATCAAAAAATTCCACCACTTTTTCCAGAAGATCATCGTAAGAATAACCACGTATGATGGGCATATTCAACTTGTCTCCGTACACATGCCCCCCATAACCCTGCTTGGGTGTTCTCAATCCCCTGAAAGTGCCGATGCGGCCATCCTTCCAGGTGCCCACCACCACATCCATATTATCTCTGTAAAAACGTGTCACGCTTTCACAGCCGGTGCCCATTACAGTAAACAGCATTTCTACGCCGTGTATACCATACCAGAAAAAATCTGTATGCGTTTTTTCAAGTGGCGATGGACTGAACATATCAGCGCCTAAAACATTACCGGCTTTACCTTTTACCACCTCCTGGATGTCTTTACTGAAACGAAGCGAAGAAGATGAGAACACAGGTACATTTTTTTGCTCCGCATAATTAAATATGGCGATCACATCTTTGGTTGAGTTGGCCATGGGTTTGTCAATAAACACTGTTTTACCAGCCTCTATCACTTCAAATGCCTGCTCTTTGTGCATCCTGCCATCATTGGTTTCCAAAAGCACTACATCTACTTTTGATAAAAGTTCTTTTATGGAGCCCACTATTTCCACACCCCTTGATTTTACGTCGGCTGTAATAGCCGGTATGCGCTTGTAACTTGATTCAATTTCATAACTGCCCTGCGGATACGCAGCCACCACCCTGTAACCATTGTATTTGTTTCCCACGTCAGGACTGTTAAATGATTTTGTAAATGCTGTGGAATGCGAAGTATCCAGCCCGATGATCCCAATGCGCTTTCCTGCTTCTGGCTTTGCCAGGCCGGCATTTGCAGCTCCTGCTTTTAAAGAAAGGCTGCCCAGCAACCCAACGGATAAGCCCGTTAAAGCAGAAGTTTTAATAAATTCCCGGCGCTGCCAAGATCTCTTCATACAATTATAAATTTTATTCGTTAATACTGAGGTTTATTCTTACTGAATTTGCCATCTGAACAGCATGAAAGCAAACATACTTAGTATTGAAATAGAGACTGCTTCCTGCATCATCCATTTTTCAAGCATCTCATGGCAATCAATTTCAACTTATGGCCCATCTCAACGGTAAATGTAACAACAAATTCTGAAATAACTGTGTACGTACACGTAATTTTTCAAAAAAAGTTTCTTTATTCGCATTTTGAACTTTAAAAAACTGTCTGCATCATTATTTAATGCTTTGCCGCACTTAAAAGTTCAAAATCATTCACCAATAACATTCTAAAATATATTACCTTAGCCCTCCTTCTGATCATACATAATAAATTATACCATTCATGAATCGTAGAAATTTTATTAAAAACAGCGCGGCTACACTCGCTGCTTTTTACATTGTGCCATCGCATGTACTGGGTGGCAACAAACACATAGCACCAAGTGACCAGCTTACAAAAGCGGTTATTGGCGTTGGCGGCATGGGGCGCGGGCACCTCAGCTACCCCGGTGCAAGGCTTGTAGCCATTTGTGATGTTGACAAGGGTCATTTACAGCGTGCCCTGAAACAGTCTCCGAAAGGGACAAAAACCTACCACGATTATCGCGAAATGCTGCAGGATCCGGGTATTGATATTGTACATATAGTAACGCCTCCTCACTGGCATGGCATTATGAGCGTGGATGCCGCAAACGCCGGCAAAGATGTATGGTGCGAAAAACCAATGACCCGCACAATTGGCGAAGGGCTGCGTGTAAAAGAAGCCATCCAGCAAAACGGCAGGATTTTCCGCCTGAATACCTGGTTCCGGTTTAAGGATAATTTTTACGGTATGAATACTACTGTTCAGCCTATTAAAAAACTGGTTCAAAGCGGCATGCTGGGCTGGCCATTAAAGGTTACCATCAATGCTTCTACCGGCTTTAACTGGAAGTTCTTCTGGATCGGTAAAACAGATCTTGATGTGCAGCCTGTACCTGCAGAACTGGATTACGATCTATGGCTGGGTCCCGCACCTTTCAAACCTTACAACCCGCACCGCGTGCACAATACCTTCCGCGGTTACTGGGACTATGATGGCGGCGGCCTGGGAGATATGGGCCAGCATTACCTGGACCCGGTACAATATATTTTAGGCAAAGACAATGAGAGCCCCATCCGCATTGACATTGATGCGCCGCAGCAACACCCCGATGCAGCGGGAACATGGAAACGCATTGAACTGACTTATGCCGACGGATGTAAGATTGTACTGGATGGTGAAAATAAAGATACCAACGCGGCATTTATTGAAGGCCCTAAAGGCAAACTGTTCCCCGGTTTCCGCTCTACTATTCCCGACCTGGAGAAAAAGCTTGCTGCATTTCCCGAACCTGAACCACAGGTTACCGATTTTTCTGATGCGGTAAGAAAACGGCAGAAATTTGCGCTGAATGAAGAAAATGGATTCCGTTCCTGCACATTAGTAAACCTGGCGATCATTGCCGTACGCTTAGGCAGGTCTCTTGAATTTGACCCCGCAAAAATGCAGTTTGTAAACGACCAGGCAGCCAACGCGCTGATACACCAGCCAATGCGTGCGCCGTGGAATTTGTAATGAATTGTTTTGAAAATACCCATCACTATCCCATACGAAATCTGAAATAATTTTATGAAACGTTTTAATTTATTATTCCTAACAATACTACTTTCAGCCACTGTTTTTGCGCAGCAAAAAGCCGATGTGAGAACAGTAACCACCAAAGTGGCTGACCTGCTGATGCAAATACCGGCGCAAACCACACTTGCTCATAATGAAACTATGAAAGAGCTGGCAACACTGGGCGAACCGGGTATTCAGAATATTACGTCTAAGCTGGTATCTCCGGGTAAAGGCAATGATGCTGTTATGCGTGATGCCATTAGCGGGCTGGCAAAATACGTGGGCAAAAGCAATGACATCAGGCTCAGAAGAACGACCTCGCAGGCGCTGGCAAATTCCCTGGCTTCCGCTAAGGATGATGAGGTAAGAGATTTTATTTTGCAGGAACTACAATACGTGGCCGGCGATGAAGTGGTGCCGGTAGTAAGAAAATACTTAACCAACGCACGCCTTGCCGACCCTGCTGCACGTGTTTTGATCCGCGTCAATTCAGCCAATGCTGCCAATGCCCTGATGTACGCGCTATCTACTGCCAAAGGCCCTACGCAGCAAACGCTCATCAAAGCCCTTGGCGATCTTCAATATGCACCTGCTGCAAAAAGGCTGCTACAGCTATGGCCTAAAGCTACCGATGATAACCTTAAAAAAGTTTTATTACGTTCGCTTGCAGAAACCGGCGACCTGTCTGCTGCAACCATACTTGAAAGTGCGGCGCAAAAAGCACAATATAAATTTGAACCTGTGGATGCTACAGACTCTTACCTGGTGTTTCTGCAACGCCAGCTACAAAAAGGAAACAAAAGCTACGTAGAAAAAGCGGCCCGCCAATTAATAGCAGGAAATGATGTGCCTGAGCAAATCAAAAGTGCGGGGCTCACGTTGTTATCGCAATCATCTGCCAATGCCGGAGCTGAAATTTTTGCCGCATTGCGTTCTGATGATGCAAAGTACCGCGGCACGGCTATCGGTTTACTCAGCAACAATTACAACCAGGCCGCAGCATCAGAAGTACAAAACCTTTTAAAACCCAGCACTGATGTACAGATCCAAATTGGACTGATCAACTTCATTGCTGATAAAAAAGACAAAACTGCACTGCCTATACTTATTTCATTGCTGAACTCAAATAATAAAGAAGTGCAGTTAGCTGCCATTAATGCTGTTACAAAAACCGGTGGTCAGGATGCTATTGCGCCGCTAATCAGCTTATTACAAAGCGGCAACCAGGAAGTGATCAATGCTGTAAAAACTGCTCTGCTCACCATTCCGGATAATGGCGTTGCCAACGCTGCTGCTAAAGCATTGCCCATGGCAACAAGTAATGCAAAAATTGCCTTAATTGATATCATAGCCCAGCGCAGGGCTACAGAACATGCTGACCTTATTTTTAATGAAACAGGAAGTTCAGACGCTGCGGTGCGCCTTGCTGCAGCTAAAGCTCTGGCAAAAGTGGCCACCCAAAAAGATACCGACAAGATTGCGGAACTGCTAAACAATGCTTCTGACGCAGCCCTGACCAAAGCCTACCAGGATGCAGCCACCAGCGTCGTGCTGCTACAGCCTACAAAAGTTGAACAAATTGCCACAACCGAAAAATTGATGCAGCGTGCAGCTAATAACCGCCACCTGTACTACAATGTACTCTCAGATATTGGTGGTAAAGATGCACTGAACACAGTATTGAACAGTTATAAAAATGGTACAGAAAAAGAGAAACTGGCAGCCTTAAAAGCCATCTCTGCTTGGAAAGATGATGCAGCGCTGGATGCCCTTTATGAAATATCTAAAACCAGCACCGGAGATAACAAAAACCTGGCGCTAAATAGTTTTATAGCGGGCATCAACAAATCAAAAAACAAAACCGATCAAAAAGTATTGATGTTTCGCAATGCCATGGAACTGGCCGAAACCCTACAACAGAAAAGAAATATTTTAAGTGGCATCTCGCAAAACAGCACCCTGCAAGCATTGACGTTTGTTGCCAAATACTTTGATGATGAACAGTTGCAGCAAAACGCGGTACAGGCAGTCATCAACATTGTGTTAGATCATAAAGAGCTTTATGGCAAAAATGTGGAAACCATTGCCAACAAGGCCATGGAACTGAATAAAGATACAGAATCGAATTATTTGAAAGAAGCGCTCATCAGGCATCTGGCTGCTTTGCCAAAAGAAGAAGGCTTTGTGCCAATGTTCAACGGCAAAGACCTGACCGGCTGGAAAGGCCTCGTAGAAAACCCCATCAAGCGGGCAAAAATGACCCCGCAGGAACTAGCAGCCAAACAAAAAACGGCTGATGAGCAAATGCGTAAAGACTGGCGGGTTGAAAATGGTTTGCTGGTATTTGAAGGAAAGGGTTATAACAACCTTGTATCAGAAAAAATGTATGAAGACTTTGAACTACTGGTTGACTGGCGTATGGAGCCCAACGGTGACGGCGGCGTGTACCTGCGCGGTTCTCCACAGGTGCAAACATGGGATACTTCCCGCAGGGATGTGGGCGCACAGGTGGGTTCCGGCGGGCTTTACAACAACCAGAAGCACCGCAGCACACCGCTGAAAGTAGCCGATAATCCCATTGGTGAATGGAATACCTTTCGTATTAAAATGGTGGGCGACAGAGTAACCGTATATCTCAATGGCGAACTGGTGACCAATAACGTGGTGCTGGAAAATTACTGGGACCGCAGCATTCCCATCTTCAGCAAAGAAGCCATAGAGCTGCAGGCACACGGCACGCGGCTTGAGTTTCGCGATGTTTATGTGAAAGAGCTGCCTCCGGCAAGACCTTACGAGGTAAGTGCGGAAGAAAAAGCAGAAGGCTTTGTGCCATTGTTCAACGGCATCAACCTTAACGGGTGGACGGGCAATAAAATCAATTATTATGCTGAAGGCGGTCTGCTTATTTCAGACCCCAGCCAGCAGGCAGCTAAAGGCGCAAACCGCAATATTTACACAGAAAAAGAATACAGCGATTTTATAATGCGTTTTGACTTTCAGTTAACGCCGGGCGCCAACAACGGCCTGGGCATACGCACTCCAATTGAAGGTGATGCTGCTTACGCTGGAATGGAACTTCAAATACTGGACAATGAAGCAGAAATTTATAAAGACCTGAAACCATACCAATACCACGGCTCGGTATATGGTGTTATTCCTGCGCTAAGAGGCTATTTAAAACCCGTGGGTGAGTGGAATACACAAGAAGTAAAAGCCATTGGTAACCGCATCACCATTACGCTGAACGGCAAGGTAATTCTTGACGGCGATATTGCACAGGCTAGCAAAAACAATACCGCTACTGCTGACGGTAAACCACATCCAGGCCTACTTAACAAAAGCGGCCACATCGGTTTTTTGGGGCACGGGTCTTATTTAAAATTCAGGAATTTAAGAATTAAAGACCTGGGAAAGAAATAAGTTAGTCTAAAAATTAAAATACATTCTGATGAAAAAAATCATTATAGTAGGATTGAGCGGGTTGCTTTTATGGGGTTGTCATAACAACGCTAAAACAGAAGAATCGGAAACGCATACAAAAACTCATGCTGTACATAATGACAACAAAAATCCGGATACACCTGAATTAAACAATGGTGAAAAATGGGTGGTAAATGAAGAAATGAAACCTTTCGTGTTGAAGGGTTCTGAACTGGTAAACAGTTACATTCAAGATGGTGCTTCGGATTATAAAACTCTTGCGGTACAACTAAAAGATCAGAACGAACAGCTTATAAAAAGTTGTACCATGAAGGGCAAAAGCCATGATGAATTGCACAAATGGTTAAACCCGCATCTTGAAATGGTAAAAGCGCTGGAAGCGCAAACTGATGCTGCAAAAGCCAACGAAATCGTTTTGCAACTTCAAAATTCTTATCAGCAATACCACCAGTATTTTAATTAAGGAGTTTTTTAAGATTACAGGAAAGGGAAAAGGTAATATTACTTTTTCCCTTTTTTCTTATACTTTACAATCAGATCGGTTACCTGCTGGTATTGCAGCAGAGATGGATTAAGCTGTATGAGTTTCTTCATGTGCGCCGGCGAAGCCAGCAGGGCATCTTCTAATTGCAGCAACGCTTGTTTGGTCATGCCGCTGGCAAAGTAGGCAGCGGTTTTATAATATTTCATAACAGGTTTTTCGCCAATTACAGTTTCAGAAAGGGCTATCTGTTCCAGCATCTGCTCATACTCTTCGGCCTCATAAAGGTTTTTCACCAGGGCTTCCCAGCCAATAACCGATTTAGGCCTTAGCCGCACTACATGTAAAAGATATTGAATTCCTTCTTTTACAAAGCCCAGTTCCATTTTGCACTCGCCCATCAGCAGGTTGTATTCCGGCTTGTTGCGTTTCATTTTCAAAACCGTTTCCAACTGCCTGATGCATTGTTCAAACTTATTTTCACGGTAATACGTGTAAGCTACTTTGTAAAATAAATGGCTGTTATCGGGGTTCAGGTGGCTGGCCTTACGGTAATAAAAACGGGCCTGCGCAAAATTTTTCAATTTCTCATAACAATAGCCGATCGCTTCATAGATCACATCTTCTGGCTTGGATAACTCCAAAACTTTTTCAAGATTTTCTATGGCATCTTTATACCTGCGCAGCCTGATGTAAGCATCGCCGATATTGCGGTAAGCGTAATCAAATTTTTCATCAATGGCCAGCGCATATTTATACGCGTCAATAGCTTTTTCGTACAACTTAATGCCCTGGTAGGCCGCGCCCAGGTTGAACCAGGCCAGCTCCGAATAAGGGCTTTCATTAATGATCTTATGGTGCAGCTCGATGCTTTCAGCATTGCGGCCGGTAAAATCTGTCCAGAAACAAATTTTATACAACGCTTCTTCATTACCGGGATCCTGCTCCAGAATTACTTTCAGGCAGTCGAACACTTTCTCAAAATCTTCATAATCATCATACACGTCAGCCAGCTCAAACAGCAGTTCTATTTTTTCTTCACCGGTAAAAATTTCCAGCGCCTGCTCCAGCAAAGCCACGGCTTCTTCCTGCCTGTCGAGCGCCAGGAAAGTTTCTGTTTTTAAAATATAAATGTCAATGTTGCTGCTATCGAGAATGGATGCTTGCTCCAGTAGCTGAAGGGCTTCGTCGTAATTTCTTTTGGTGAGTAAAAGATCAGCTTTTTTTACCAATAAAGTGCCCGAATAAGGGTAGCGCTCTATAGCAATATCCACCGCTATTTTAGCTTTGATGAAATTTTCTTCTGATTCAAAATATTCAATAATGCGTTCAAAGGATTCCTCGTCCATATATGAGGCTGGTTTACCCTTCCACAAATTGTCAAATTGTATTAAAAGCTCATTAATGTCTTCCCGCTCGTCACTATTTTGAGAAAATTCCCTCATTATAAATCATTTTTCAAAAATCCTGCGCTATTCCAGATCAATACAACAATTTACAGCACAATTGGTTCCGTTTATAGGTGTAATATAAGTTTTATTGCAAATAAGTTAAGAGAAAATTAATTTTTTGCCATTAACATTCTTTTGTATATTTTTGCCACAAGTCCAACACTTAAAATATTTCAAAAATGGTAAAATTTGCATTTAACATAGTATTGTTGTTGGGTTTTGCATTATCCTCTTATGCCGCCAATGAGGCAATGGCTGTTGAAAATTATGGCAAAGATAAACCTAAAAAAGGGTTTAGCGCAGAAAGCAGCAGCACAAAACTCAACCATTTTTCTTTGGGTTCTCAAATGAACTTCAAAGGCGAAAAGGTGATCAACAGTGTTAATAATTCCAACTACATTAATTTTAATACTTCTATCACTTATCAGAAAGGGCAAAACAGCTACGTGGTGCCTTTTAAAAAGAAAGTTGTGATCAACAGGATCACGTTTAATCCCAATGAATTGCTAAGGAATTATAACAAATAATTACTTATAACAGTATTATCTAAAAAGCAACCGGTATGGTTGCTTTTTTATTTTTAGAAATTTTTATTGCTAAAATTATTTCGCTTTAATGCTTTCCGTGTAAGTGGTATAGCTCATCACCCGGTAGCCGGATTTAGGCAGATCGAATTTAGAAAGCGGCACCACGCCAAAGTCTATAGAAGAAACGGTATAAGTGGCCGTGGCTTTTTCCTGCGATGCCACATATTGCATCACCAGGCCGGGAAGGTTTTTATTAATGTATAAAAAATCACTGTTCACCGGCACCAGATCTTTGGTAAAATACACCACCACGTTTGTACCTTCATCCAGCTTTGCCACTGCTTTTTGGCATTTATAGCCTGCAATGGTTTTATACTCGTCTTCAATGGTGTAAGAAATGTTCTCGTACTTTTTATTGGAAGTTTTCCATTCGGCAGGTGTAAACGTGATCATAAACCGCTGGTTGCCATATTCGATAAGGTTGGTGGCCGAGCCGGTTTTACTATCGTAAAGCGTAGTTTGCGTACCCAGGGAATTAATAAAATCAGCGCGGCTGCGGCTTCCTTTCAAATATACCACGCTTGTGGCGCCATCAAGCATATCGGCAGCGCCCGGCGAAGCATTTTTGGTATTCACAACAAAGTCATACGAAATAGTAGCTTCGGTAAGCCTGCGCTGGCCGTTTACCACCATCCCTGCCAATAAAAAAGTTGTAAAAAATAAAAGGATTTTGTTCATCATATTGAAATACAGCATTAAGACGCACCAAAATAGACAATAAGTTGCTTAAAAAAAAATCCGGACTTAAGTTTTTAAATCCGGATGCTGATTATTTTAAATTATCGTTTTGTTTTTGCCTGTTTCTCATTCAATTGTTTTTGCTGCTCCTGCATTTGCTCCAGCCGCTGCTGCCACTTTGATTTTGTTTTGGGCTTCTTGCGGTTGGCCTGTATTTTAGCCAGTATCTTTTCATGGTCAATTATATAGTTCTGGATAATAAACTGCAGGATGAGCGTGATGACGTTGGAAACCGTGTAATACCAGGTTAAAGCCGACGGCATCTTATTAAAAATAAACAACAGGAACACCGGGAAGATGTAAGGCATGTACTTCATCATCGGGTTGCTCTGGTCGGGCGACATGCTCATGCTGTAAACCGAGATCAGTAAACTGGTAACAGTAGCCAGTAATGTAAACAAGCTTAAGTGGCTGCCCAGCAGCGGTATGTTAAAGCCAAATTTGATCGGGTCGTCAAATGCCGAAAGATCGTTGGCCCAAAGAAAGTCCACGCCCCGCAGGTCAACAGTTGAGCTAAAGAAGGCATAAAGCGCAAAGAAAATGGGGATTTGCAGCAAGGCGGGCACACATCCTCCAAGCGGGTTCACGCCGGCTTCGCGAAAGAGTTTCATTTGCTCCATGCTCATTGCCTGCTGGTCCTGCCCGTATTTTTCCCGCAGCGAGGCTATTTCCGGCCGCAGGGCCTTCATTTTAGCACCGCTTAAATAGCTCTTATAAACAAGCGGCGAGGTAACCAGCCTGATGATGAGTGTTAATATGGCGATGATGATGCCGTAGCCGATATTAAACCCTTTAAAGAAATCAAAAATAGGCAGTATGATATACTGGTTGATGGGGCGCACAAAAGCATACATGCCCTGCCCCAGGTTTACAAGCTTGGCAAAGCCATTGTCGTAACCCTTTAAAATATTATAATCTGCCGGGCCGTAAAATATCTTTAACGGAACAGGCGTGCCGGGCGTGGCTTTTACCTGCATGTTGGCGGTTGATTGCACCACGGCATGTTTTTGCGCGTCGGGAATTGTCCATTCCAACCTGCCGTCGGCAAAGTTGCCGTTTACAGAAAGAAAGGCATTGAAAAAGCGTTGCCTCACCCCTACCCATGCAATATTTTTATCAAACTCCACCGAGCTTTTGCGGCCGATGGTATGGTAATCAAACTCGCCGTCTTCCATATAGCCCACTTGCGTGTTTTGCTGCTCAAAATCCAGGTCTTTTTCCTGTTGGTGCGCTTCATATTGCCAGATGAGGTTCATGTTACCGCCGCTCAGCAGGTTCGGCTGGTTCAGGCTGATGTTGAAATCTACCTGGTAATTTTTAGGATAAATGATGAACTGGTGCGTGATGGCGCTTGCCGCGGCGCTGTCGCCACCTGTCAGTTCAAAAGTGACTACTGTTGAACCCAGTGGGCCATCCTTCACCGTTCCGTTGCTAAAAAAAAGGTCGGCGCTTTGCGCGCTTTGGGTGGCAGAGGTGTTGATGGCATAACTAATCCTGTTAAAATCCGACGCGGCCAATTTTACCAACTGGCTGTCTACCGCGCTTTTAAAATTCTTCAGCTCCACGTATTTAGGCTGACCGCCCTTGTTGGTAAATGCTATTTTAAACAGTTCATTTTCAGCAAAGATCAGTTGCTCTTTACCGTTGGCAGCATTGGCAAATACGCCTGCCTGTGACAGTTGCCTGGCGTTTTCGGCGCTCAGGGAGTCTACGCGCATGGCTGCCGTGTCGGGCCTGGGTTTTAAAGCATTTTGTATAGAATCTTTGCGGGCCTGCTCTTTTTGGTAAGCTGCCTGCTGCTGGCTGTTGTAATAAAAATAAAAGAAAAAAAGTACCGCTAATAGTGAAAAACCAATAATGGTATTACGGTCAAAATTCATGATGAATGTATAATTTTTTGAGGCGCAAAGATAAGGAGAAATGGGTTAGCAGATGTTCATTTGGGAACGGCTGCAATGCTTTTGAGGTAGAAACTGGTGCTGTAAGATGAACAACCCGCCATGCAATGCTGAAACAATACAAAGGTTCATTTTGTGATTTATTTACATGTGGTATAATTTGGGCAGCTATTTTTGTTTATATTCAATATGAAAATTAATTTTATAACTACGAAAGCCTGGCATTAAGAAACATAACACCAACCACACCAACTAAAACCTATTAATATACCTATTTTTTCACCTCTAATTTATACTATATGAGAACAAACCCTTTTACAATTGTATCTGTAATAGCAGCACTTCTTATGCCTGCTGTTTGTGCAAGCCAAAATGATACCTACTGGAACGCATCTTCGCAAACGCCTTTCTCAACACCAACTGGCGCCAGCTATTCCTTTAGCATGATCACACAAAATGATAATAATGGTACTACAAATTTTATATCCACTACTTCTCCATCCACGGGCTACACTTTTACATTAAACGCGGCGAATACCACTGCAAGCGGCTCTGATAATTTTGCTCTTTCGGCAAAGCCCGGGCCTTTAAATACGGCTGCAGGTGGTTCTACTTATATAGAAACTATTATCACTCCTTCTGCCGGCTACGCTGTAAATATTTCGAACATTAATTTTGCTTCCCGCTCCACTGCTACCGGCCCTGCAGCATATTCTGTTCAAAGAGTAACAGGTAGTTCTACTGTACAACTTGCGGCAGGAACACTTACAACAAATTCAGTATGGCAATACAAGAATAATCCTGTTTCCGTAGCCGGGGCAACCGATGAAGTTGTAACACTTAGAATTTATGGCTATTCAGGTACAGGAAGCTCTGGAACCGCCAACTGGCGCCTTGACGATATTGTCATTACTGCTTCTGCAATCATACTGCCCGTTACTTTCGAAAAAGTGCAGGCCATCTTGTCAGGCGGTCAGTTAAAAGTACAATGGACGACTTCCTTTGAAACCAACAATGACCATTTTGATGTGGAAGTTTCTAAAAACGGTAAGGATTTTGTAAAAATCGCAACGCTTCAATCAAAAGCAATACAGGGTAATTCAACTATACCGCTTCAGTATGAATATACCACAACTGCCGGTAAAGTAGCAGCAGGAGCTTTTGCTTTATTATTTGCGGTTTTAATTCCGGGGTTTAAAAACCGTCGCATTATACATTTTGCATGGCTATCTATAATTATGACAATCAGCATTTCTTCATGCCAAAAAGAAAATTTGAGCGAGGTAAATACGGAAAGCAGAATATTTGTACGTATAGCACAGGTGGACATTGATGGAACAAAAAGTTACTCAAAGACTGTACAGGCAATACAGGATTAATTTAAAACGACATTGAAAAAAATAAGTGGAGGATATTGTCCCGATGGCTATCGGGAGAACCGGCGGCCTCTTTCCCAAATGCCTTCGCGGCATGCAAGCGCCTGTTTACTTTATAAAAAAATGTGGAGGATATCGGAGTCGAACCGACGACCTCTTGCATGCCATGCAAGCGCTCTAGCCAGCTGAGCTAATCCCCCGCAAGGGTTGCAAATGTAACAGATTATAATAAAGCAGCCAATTTTTATCAGAAAAAAACTAACTCCTTATCCTGGCGGCCAGGCGGCGCAGTTTTTTTGCAATTTTCTGATTGGAATTTTCGCTGTATGGCGTGGAAACATATACCTTTTCAGCGGGGCGTATCTTATCGGCAGTATCGTATAATGTGTCTGCAATTCTTTCGCTGGTTCTGGCCACAGCCGTGAGTGCCGCATCAGGCACCACATCCTTTGCATCGGGCAGCACGGTTTTTATATCGGTTTCTCTAATGGTATCAGCAGCATCATGCATGGCTGAAACGATCTTGTGATTAATGGTGGGCGCCACTATAAATTCAGATGCTTTTTTTACGAGAAGCGGTACCACCAGCCGCGGAATGAAACCGGCATTCCTGAGTAAAGATTTTCTAAGCAAAAAGTTTGTGGCATTGGCAACGCCCATGCTTACCAGCGGACTGTTGCCCGCGGCCTGCACTAAATTTGAAATGGTGCGCTTGCCTTCCTGCAGCTTATTTCTTTTTTTACGTGAAAAGATATTCAACGGATTTAATTCATCCTTCATATCGGAAAATGATTGGCCGATATCGGCTTTGCGCATTTTGATCTTAGCTTTCAGGCGTGCCTTTTCCTCTAACAAGTCTTCCCTGTTATTAATATTAGGTTTTGTATCAATCATAAATATTCTTGATAATGATATTTCTTAAAAATGGAATGATGACCTTGGTTTTTAAAACGAGAATTAAAATGAGAAGCAGTAATAAAAATCCAGCTACAATAAAAAAGCCCAGCATCGGGTTGCCCAGGGCCTGGCCGATCCAGTAGCTGGCGCCAAAGCCTGCAAAAAGAAACACAAAAAAACCCAGCGCCACCACCAGTACATTTACAATGAGCGATGAGCCGAGCTTGCTTCCTTTATCAACACCGTTGATCACGCTAAGCCTGTAGTAGTCTTTGATGATCTCTTCTACATTTTCAGCCACGTTTTCTACTTTGTCCCTTATTTCAAACATAGAAATTGGTTGTTTTAATTTAAAGAAAAGGGTTGCCTTAAAACCTGATCTAAATAGTTATTGCTTCGCCAGCATGCTATAAGTTCAAAGCGTTAATGCAACCCGTCCTTAATGGGAGATTTATTTTAGCTGAAGTTTGCTTTATATTCTTCCTGAGCATCAGAGTAGGCGTCCTCAGCTTTGTTTTTTGTTTTTTTAAAACCCTGCTTTGCCTGTTTGTAAGCCTTATTGGATAGGTCTGATAGGTTTTCTTTACCAGAAGCAATCAAGCTGCCCAAAGAGTCTGCCCAATCGTTAGCAGTATTTTTCATTTTCTTCCTTGTCTTCTGCCCTTCTTCTGTGTAGAACAATAAGCCAATAGCCACACCTGCTGCTGCTGCACCTAAAATTCCCAGGAGGATTTTGTCTCGATTTTTCATGATCTGTATTTTACGGTTAAATAATTTGATTATTAACTAATTACCCATAAAAACCGTACCAAACCGTATTTTGGCATTTTATAATGACAATATGTGACCATTATCATAAAGCTGAATTAGTTATACATTTATTTTCTTGCAGGAATATTTCGGCTATCATGCAGCGGGCGCTGCCACCGCCGTTTTGCTCAATGGTATACAGCGGCGCGTGCAAAATATGATTATAGGTTTGCAGTTTTTGAATTTGCGCTAAAGTGAATGCACGGTACGCCTGCGCAGACATGATTAAAAACTTTTTTCCATGCCTGTTATGCACCTGCAACATGTTGCCGGCAAACTGGTTCATCTGTTCCCGGCTGATGGCGATCACCTCTTTGCGGGTTTGGGCAAACGCCTGCAGCAATACTTCCTTTTCCTGTTCATCTGCAACACTGTCCATACAAATCACCACGTATTCCGTGGCCATACACATCATCACGTTGGTATGATAGATCTCTTTTCCTCCTTCATCTTTAGCGGTAAACAGTACAGGCTCATATTCAAAACGCATGCAAAAATCTGCAAAGGCTTCAGGGTGGGTTCTGGGCGAGCGGCAGGCGTATGCAATGCGGTGCTCCCGGTCTAAAACCATACTGCCGGTGCCTTCCAAAAATTTATTTACAGCTTCATAATGCGTCAGATCAATAACATGGCTGATGTAAAACTGCTCCCCGAGCTTTTCAATGATGCCCTTTGTTCTTTCTGTTCTCCTGTTGGTAGCAAACATCGGGTAAACCACTACCGTTCCATCGCTGTGAAAAGATGCCCAGTTATTGGGAAAGATGGAATCCGGCGTATGCGGTTCAGGTACATCATTGATAACGGTTACATCAATATCATTGGAGCGCAGCACTGCAACAAAATAATCAAATTCATTTTGCGCCCTGGCATTGATTCCCGCATCAACGCCTGCACGCTGAAAAGTGTTGTTCACAGCAGTTTCAGTGTTGTAACTGAAAGCTACCGGGCGCACCATCAATATGTGAGAAGTGGTTTGCATTACGAATTTGATTTTTACGCTGTTTCGTCTCGCAGCAACGGCATGCTCATACAATGAAAACCGCCCCGCGCGCGCGAAAGTTCTGCCGAAGGCATGATGATGAACGTATCATGAAGCTCTTCAACGCTCGCTGTTCCCTCTTCAAGCTGTTGCAACAGTTCTTTTACATGAATGGTTTTGAAACCCGCTTTCATAAACGCTTCTGTTGTTTTATCATTGCGATCATAACCAACTACTACTCCATCTTTCAAAGCCAGCACATTGCAGCTATCCGTCCATTGCTCCCGAAGGTCAAAAGGAAATTCACTGTTACCGGAATAAATGAATTGTACTGGCTCCGTGCTTTTCAGGTCATTCATACTGATGTCGGTCAGCAGGTCTTCCAGGTTGTCAAAGTACACAGGGTTGCCGGTATCATTAGCGTAAAACTGGATGACGCTGATGCCGTGTTCTTTTTGATCTGTTTCCAGCAGCCGCTGTACTTCATCTGCATGTTCCTGATTTGTATACTTTTTGGAGAAAGTTCCCAGCAGCACCCACACATTTCTTTTTACCTGCGTAAAAATAGTGTCAATGTGCATGTAGTCGCGCTTTTTAGGAATTTTAACCACAGAGATTTTGCTCACTACTTTTTTTTCAAACAAGAGCTTAATGGCCTGCTGCGCCGCTTCGGCAGAAGTGCGTTCGCTGATGCCGATGAGCACATGTTCTTTGCTCACCACCATCACATCACCTCCTTCCAGCGTCACGCGTTTGCTTATAGTATCTTCCGGAACAAGAAAATGTAACGGGCTTTCTGTGAGTTCAATAATCTTCTCCTTGCAGCCGTTGAACAACGGATGGTGAAAGAAAATGTATTTCATTAGCAGTGTTTCGCGCATACGCGCCTGTTTGGCAGGCTTGTTCAGCAAAATATGATCATTGATAACGATGCCGATATCTCTTGTAAAAATAAAATTGGGAACAGGTGGAAACAGCATATGGTCATCGCTGGCTGCGCCGGAAATGAAAATTTTACCCAGCTCGGCAGGCGCAGTGTTCATTAGCTGGTTTTGCACTTCAAAAGAACAGTTTTCAATGGCGCATACAGATGCCACTAGTTTTGACTTTATATTTTTATCGTGCAAAATATCAATGAGCAGCCACTCAATCTCTATTACATTTTCTGAGCGGTAAAACTCATTGCTGCAGGGTTTAAAAAACGCGCGGTCATTACCATCCACTCCCGCCAGCCTGCCTTTAATTTTATCAGGATCTAAAAAATACAGCAGCAGTTTGATGTAATAGTCATACTCGTTGCTGCGAATGGTTTTCAGGTGAACAATGTCTTCAAACAACCAATCCTGCGCTTTTGAAGGTACTACTTTGCCCAGGCCGCTGTCGGGGCTGTGCACGAGCACTCTTTTCAGCGCACCAATTTCTGACGTAACGTGAATGTTTTTATCAACCGGCATACAATAGTTTTAACTGCTTTGCTATAAAGCCTGTCTTGCAAATTTAATACAAACCGGTGATGCCTTTGTGTTGCTTTATGATGGTTGATTCAATACGGTATTCAGCCGTTCTTCATCCAGTTGTTTTTCCCAACGGGCTACCACCACCGTAGCCACAGCATTGCCGCAAAGATTAGTAAGCGCGCGGCATTCAGACATAAACCTGTCAATGCCCAGGATCAAAGTCATACCCGCAATAGGAATTTCCGGCACTACCGCAAGTGTGGCGGCAAGCGTAATAAAACCGGCGCCTGACACCCCCGCTGCTCCTTTTGAGCTAAGCATGGCAACCAGCAACAACACTATCTGGCTGCCAATAGGCAGGTTAATATTACACGCCTGCGCTATAAACAACGACGCAAGGGTCATGTAAATATTTGTTCCGTCAAGATTAAATGAATAACCGGTTGGTATAACAAGGCCAACAACTGATTTCGCGCATCCTGCATTTTCCATTTTTTGCATAAGCGCAGGAAGCGCTGCCTCGGACGAGCTGGTACCTAAAACCAGCAGCAATTCATCTTTTATGTATTTTAAAAACTTGAAAATTGAAAATTTATTGTACCAGGCCACCAGCCCTAATACTACCACTACAAAAAAAGCTGAGGTGACATAAAAAGTACCCACAAGGAACAAGAGGTTGGCTATAGATTGGATACCATATTTGCCAATGGTAAAGGCCATCGCGCCAAAAGCGCCAACCGGCGCCAGCTTCATCAAAATTTCAACGATCTTAAACACAGGGTGCGATACGGCGTGCATGAAGTCAAGCACAGGTTTACTCTTGTCTATCGTTAATGCCAGCGCCACCCCAAAAAGAATGGCAGCAAATAATACCTGCAAAATATTGCTACCACTCAACGGACTCATAAGGGTTTGCGGAATGATATTGAGGATAAAATTCAGCAATGATGAATCGTGCGCTTCATCCACATATTTTGATACAGCTCCAAAGTCGAGCGTTGAAGGGTCAATATTCAAACCCTTACCCGGCTGCACCACGTTTGCCACAACCATACCTATAATCAACGCAAGCGTGGAAAAGGTTAAAAAATAAATGAATGCTTTACCTGCCACGCGCCCCACTTTTTTCAGGTCGCTCATAGAAGCAATGCCCACCGTTACTGTAATAAAGATCACCGGCGCTATAATCATTTTCACCAATTGAATAAAGCCATCGCCAAGTGGTTTCATTAGCTCGCCGAACGATGGATAAAAATACCCCAGCGCAATGCCGGCCACTATGGCAATCAGCACCTGTATGTACAGCACTTTATAAAATGGTTTCTTTTGCACAGGTTGCGTTTTGGCCCCGGTATCAACAATCATAGCAAAGGTTTTGGGCGTAAATATATTTATTTGTAAGCAAAGCAGGGATGTAAAAACAACTTTTACATATAAGGCAATACATTACATTTGCCGCAAAGTAATGCAGCATGCAGGCATCTATCATTACAATAGGCGATGAACTTTTAATTGGCCAGACCATTGATACCAACAGCGCTTTTATTGCACAGGAGTTTAACAAAATAGGGCTGTGGGTAAAAAGAAGGGTTGCCGTGGGCGATCATTTTGAAGATATTTGGAACGCGCTGGATGAAGAAGCCCGCCATTCGCAGATCATCATTATTACCGGCGGCCTTGGCCCCACGGCTGATGATATTACCAAGCCGTTGCTGTGCCGGTATTTTGGCGGGCAACTGGTTTTAAATGAAGAAGTGCTCCGGCATATTGAGCATTTGTTCAAAAATGTTTTTAAGCATAAAACGCCTTTATTAAAGCGCAACATCATGCAGGCAGAAGTGCCCGATGTATGCACCGTGCTTTTTAACGAAAGAGGTACCGCACCGGGTATGTGGTTTGAAAAAGACGGGGAAGATGGCAAAAAAAGAATCTTCGTTTCATTGCCGGGCGTGCCGCATGAAATGAAAGGACTGCTGCTTGGCGAAGTGATACCCCGCCTGAAAAATGAATTTGACTTTGGAGCCGTATTGCACAAAACCGCCGTTACATTTGGCATGGGCGAATCTGCCGTGGCAGAACTGTTGCAGCCGTTTGAAAATAGCTTACCACAGCATATAACCTTAGCATACCTGCCCAGCTTTGGAATGGTTAAAATGCGGCTCACGGCAAAGGGCAACAATGAGGAAGCATTGGCAAAAGAACTGCACAATTATTTTGATCAACTGTGCAGCCAGGTAAAAGAAATTTTAATTGCAGGGCAAGATGCGCCCATGGAAGTGATCGTGGGTGAATTGCTGAATAGCCGGGGCAAAACCCTGGCAACCGCCGAAAGCTGTACTGGTGGCAATATAGCACGCCTGATCACAAGAGTGGCAGGCTCATCGGCGTATTTTAATGGCAGTATTGTGGCTTATGCCAACGAGGCTAAAGAAGGAATTTTAAAAGTAAAGCACCAAACGCTTGAGATCCACGGGGCAGTAAGTGAACCCACAGTTACAGAAATGGTGAAAGGCGCCATTGAAGCGCTGGAAGCCGATTATGCGGTTGCAACTTCCGGCATTATGGGGCCGGGCGGTGGTAGCGGGCAAAAACCCGTGGGCACTGTTTGGATTGCTGCGGGCAACCGCGAAAAAGTTGAAACCAGGTTGTTGCAGTTGCGCTTTGACCGCGCTTATAACACAGAGGTGGCAAGCGTGCAGGCGCTGAATTTTTTACGAAAGTTCATCACAGAGAACCCGTAAGTGACAAATCGTTATTTTTGTACGGTTGTGTAGTATATTGTTATTGCCGTATTTGCAGGATGCGTAAGGGTACCACAGTACAAGTGTGCGACGCAAGTATGGCGGGATATGCACGCAGCCGGCATCATAAAAAAAATTAGCATGGCAATAGTTGATCTTGTAATGCCCAAAATGGGAGAGAGTATTATGGAGGCTACTATTTTAAAGTGGCTGAAAAAGGTGGGCGACCCAGTAAGAATGGACGAGAGCATTCTGGAAATTGCTACCGACAAAGTAGATACCGAAGTGCCCTCTACAGCCACGGGTGTGATAGCAGAAATATTGTTCCAGGAAAATGATGTGGCCCCTGTAGATGCTGTGATTGCGCGCATCAGGACGGAAGGTGAAGAGGATGCTGAAGCGCAACCGGCAATTGAAACTGCAGCCGAAGAAGAACAGGAAGCAATACCAGGCAACGAAGTCGCCGCGCCAAAACCACAGGCAGGCAATTCCATGGCCAAATTTTATTCTCCCCTTGTGTTGAATATTGCTGCCAGCGAAGGCATATCGCTGAGCGAGCTGGAAAATATTGCAGGTACAGGCAACGAAGGCCGTGTGACTAAAAAAGATATACTGAATTATGTGGCCAGCCGCCAAAAGAGCGCTGCCAAACAGGCAACGCCGCAGCCGGTTGTACAGAAACAGGAAACCGAACCGCAAACCTTACAGGTAGGGCATTACAGCGGCAACGTGGAAGTGGTTGAAATGGACCGTATGCGTAAACTGATTGCCAGCCACATGATCCACAGCAAGCAAACCAGCGCGCACGTCACCAGCTTTTCTGAAGCTGATGTAACGAACATGGTGCTGTGGCGCGAAAAGGTGAAGCATGAATTTGAAAAAAGAGAAGGAACCAAACTGACTTATACGCCGCTCATTATTGAAGCCATTGTCCGCTGCATTAAAAAATTCCCGATGATCAACAGTATGGTAGACGGGGATAAGATCATCATCAAAAAAGACATCAACATAGGCATGGCCACAGCGCTGGCCAACGGCAACCTGATTGTACCCGTAATTAAAAACGCCGATCAACTAAACCTGGTAGGGCTTACCAAAAATGTAAACCACCTTGCCGATGCTGCGCGAAATGGTAAGCTTAAAGCAGATGATACCCAGGGAGGTACCTTTACTTTTACCAATGTGGGCACTTTTGGCAGCCTGATGGGTACGCCAATTATCAATCAACCACAAGTGGCTATTATGGCCGCGGGGGTTATTAAAAAACGTCCGGTTGTGATGGAAACCGCGCAGGGCGATAGCATCGCCATCCGCCACATGATGTACCTGAGCATGAGCTATGACCACCGCATTATTGACGGCAGCCTGGGTGCTACTTTTGTAACGGCCGTAGCCAAAGAGCTGGAAAATTTCAGGGAGCAGGAGTTTTAAGTGTTAGTGCCCTGTGATCAAAATCACTGTAACTTGCCCGCAAATAAAGGATCGCTCAGCGTTTTCATAAAAGCGATCAGGTCTTCTTTTTCCTGTTCAGACAATGGTATGCGATTACCATTATTTTTTAAAACAGGATCAAGATTGTCTGCATCTAAAACGCCTTCATCAAAATAATCTAAAACAGACCTTAGTGTGGGAAACTGGCCAAAACTGCCGTAAGGAGCCGTGTATTCCACATTTCTTAAAGAGGGTACCCGAAAGCTCATATACTCCGCAAGGTTTCCTGTTACCCTAACGCGGCCGGCTTCGTTGGTATTTGTATTAACAGGAAAACCCACGTTTCTGAAGGTTTGATCGGTAAACAATTCCGTACTGTGGCAGCCTGTACATTTTTGCTGAAATACAGCGTAGCCTCTTGCCTCGCTTTTGGTAAACATTTCGCCTTCGCCGCGCTGCACTTTGTCGTACTTACTGTTGGCTGAAATAAGCGTATATCCATATTGTGCAATGCTTTTGTAGATGCGTTCCGGCGTTATCGTTTCATCTCCAAATGCTTTTATGAACAAGGTTTTGTACGCTGCATCGGCTTTTAATTTTACAATAACATCCAAAATAGATGAGTTCATTTCTTCTTTGGTGATGATGGGCACCAGCGGTTGTTTTTCCAGTTGCAGAATATTACCGTCCCAATTATAAAACCGCATAAAAGCCATATTCTGAATGGGCGGTGTGTTGCGCAGTCCCACCCTTCCATAAATCCCTACGGCCTGCGCGTGATCATCAGCAAAAGCATTGGATTGCCTGTGGCAACTGGCACAGGAAACCGTGTTATTGGCGCTGAGCTTTGTATCATTAAAAAGCTTTTCTCCCAATGCCACCCCATAAGTGGTGGGCATATTGGCAGCCACCGAACTGTTCAGCGCGGGAAAACCGGGCGGTATTTGCAGCGGCACCAGAGGGTTGTCATAAGAAACTGTGCCTGGCACATCATTCCTGCTGCAGGATAACAGCAAAACGATATAGGCAATGCCCAATAATCTTTTCATCTTCTGGGTTGTTTAAAACAGGCTGTCGGAAACTACTAAGCCCGGCAGATCCTTGTTGCTTAATTTTCTACACTGCTGATGGAAAACATGCCACTGATGTCATTGGTGCCGTTGCCGCCCAGGTTGTCAACAAATTTCAGCATTTGCACAGCGGTATGAATATTGGGCGTTGCATTGTCATTCATGCCGGTGCCGGAAGTAAGTTTGATCGTATGGATCTTGCCGCTCAGCAGTTTGTCAAAATCTGCTTTGATGGTGATGCGCGGAGCGCCCCGTCCTACCGCGGCACGCGTCGTCAGGTCCAGCCTGATATCCCTGTAAGCATCTACACCCTGCGTGTAAGCGCCTTCAGTTCCCTCCACGGTGCTGCCTGTGTGTATGGACATTTGTTTGTGATCGGTATCATAAAAACCTTCCAGCTTTGTAAAGCGGTACCCTGTTCCCCATTCCCACATCATTTCCGTATCGTTGGCGCCTGCTGCGGCGTAAAACTTTGGAAATTTTACCTGGTCCAGGGTGTTCAATTCCCGCTTCACGCCCAACCCAAACTGTATCTGCCGGTATTCACCTGCGGGGATGTCGTTCAGCACAAAGTCAAGCGTTTCAGGCTTTGCCTGGTTTACAACCAGCGCGCCTTTATCCAGATCGTTGATATGATAAGGAAATACATCACCGTTGGCTTTTACCAGGCGTATGTTGCTGATGACGTATTTTAATTCTGAAAAACGGTGCACCTGCCCTTCTGCCGATGTGTTGACCGTAGCACTTGCAGAACCGGAATTGCCCAGAACAATGGTTGTATTTTTAAACGTGTTGTTGAAATGCAGCGTAACCTTGTTGGCAACAGGATTCTCATTTTTGCTACAAGACAATAAGGCTAATGAAAATGCCCAAAACAAAATAGAAATTTTAAAAGTATTCATGTGCTTATTTTTTTATGTTTTAAATGAACC
This sequence comes from uncultured Niabella sp., assembly GCA_934486785.1. Taxonomy (GTDB): domain Bacteria; phylum Bacteroidota; class Bacteroidia; order Chitinophagales; family Chitinophagaceae; genus Niabella. The sequence continues at coordinate 129,096 of CAKSQK010000002.1, forward strand.
GATATTCTGCAGTTTTAAAAATTGAACTGTAATGAAGTAAACAGGTTACGCCCCATCCTGGGAATATTGCCCCAATCGGCGTACGTGCTGTAATGTGTATTCAATAAATTTTCGCCCCCAAGCTGGAAAACGGTTTTAACCCTGCCGATGTGAAAAGTATAATCTGCCGAAGCATTCCATACCAGGTAAGCGGGTGTCTGGTCTTCGCCGTATTCGGGGCTGTAATCTCTTTGCACCGCATCGCCGCTTACTGATGCCTGGATGCCAAAATTTCCGTGCATCCAATGCAGGGAGGCATGGTAATTCAGCGGCCGGATAAAGGGCAGGTAGCCTCCCAGGTCATCCGTGGCGCGGGCATAAGTAAGGCTTCCCTTCCAGTGCAGGTGTTCTAAAATATCATAACTGGCATTTACAGCTATGTTGAAAATACGCGCATGCGGCAATGAGTGGTAGCCTTTCACGCCTACCGACTGGTAATTCATCGGGCTTCCCAGGCTTAAAATTTTTCCTACGATATAATTTTTAATATGGAAATAATTGACCCGTGCCGATACACCCGTTCTTTGAGTTTTAAAACCAGCAGCCGCATTGGCTTCATAAGACACCTCATTTTTTAAACCGGGATTGCCAATGTAATCGTAACGGTCGAAGCTGTTGTAGATATAATATCCATACCCTTCCGAAACAGATGGCGCCCTTTGCCCGTAACCGGAACCGACTAAAAAATTGAACTGGCCAACATTAAGCTGATAACCTGCGTGGAGGGCCGGCAACATCCTGCTTTTTTCCTGCGGTGCAGCGGGATGAAAGATATGGTTGAACTCCACATACCTGGAATGGTTGTAATGATAACCCAGTGAGCCGCCGAAATTCAATTGGCTGTTTTCATTCATATCCCAGGAATTGTTCATTGAGAGGCCGGCAAAACGTGTGGCAACCCACGGCCAACTGTAAGCAAACATGGTGCGGCTGCTCCTGTCTTGCGGGTACATACGCATTTCTGCAATTGACAGGTTGTTGTAAGCATTCAGCCTTATCTCACTATTCAGGTTTCCGCGTTTCAATCCGGCCTGCGAAAGCAAACCATACGTAGTACTCCAGCCGGGCATATCCATATGAACCAGGTTCTCCGGCCGGTTGGTATCATCCATGTAATGTTCAATGGCGTTAAAATAAAGCTTTGTGTCCCATACCCTGATCCATCCTTCTTCAAAAAATTGTTTGTACGATGCTGATGTGATCAACGCGCGGGAGAGCCATAGATCCATTGGGAGCGCAGGAAAACCCACGTTTTTGGCCACATCAAAAATGGCATCCACTTTTACTGACGACAGCGGGCCGGTTTTGTATGCCATGCCCAGCGAAGTGTTCAGCTTGCTGTATTGCGAATGCTTTACCTCGTTGTTATTGCCATCGTAGTAATTCCCAGCTTTCCTAAAAGCAACGCTTGCATCTGCCGCAAATTTTTGTGCGGAATACGACACATTTCCCAGGTTTAAAAATTGTTTGTTATTCAGTTCAAATCCTGTTTGGTAGGCTCCGCTCCATTTTTTTTCAAGACCGAAGGGTGTGCTTTTTTTCTTCAGGTCTATACTGCCGGCAACGGTTGCGCCATGCATGCTGCCCGCCTGCCCTGAAGCAATGTCAATACCAGAAAGATTGTTGCTTTCCACGTACGAGGTAACAGGGTCCATTTTATCAGTACAGGCGCCAAACACATGCATGCCATCAATAGTAATGGATGAGCGTTCGATGCTCATATTGTTCAGCAATGGCTCCCATGCAAATGCGCCACGTTTGATAAAACTGATGATGTTGGACGATGCCAGGTATTCATCTACTGACACTGCCAGCTTCATATCGGTTTCGATCTTCTTTTTAGTGGCTGTTGTTATGGTAACCTCGCTAAGCGTTGCAGTGCTATCCTTCTTCTCCCCTGTTACCTGGGCGCCGGCATTGATCCCTGCAAAAAATATCCAGCTCATTATAAAAAATCTTTTCACTTATTAATTTTTTTGTTTTCCGGGTCAGAATAAAATATCAATATGTAATTCACTTTTCACTCCTTCCTTCCCGGGTGTAAAATCTTTTGGAACCTCTGTACCTTTTATAATTCTTCCGTTTTGGTTCAGCATGATGAAATTCAGTGTCCAGTTACCGGTCATGGTATAATTCACAACGCCATAATACAGGCCATCGCTTTGCTGCGTGAGGTCTTTATTATTAGGCGAAGAATGATTACCCATGGAAGGCTCGGGCATCCGCGGATCGAGCAGCAACTTATAATCGCTTACTTCCGTGTAAGAAAATTGTGCAGGGTCAGGAAAATTTGCTGATGGCGGCCCTGTTGGTTTGTTGTATTTGTAAATGCCTGCAACCAGTTTGTTTTCGGCAACTTTCGGTTTTTGAGGCGCTACTAATGCCACCACATACTGTTCATCATCTATTCCCGTAAAAGCCGTCATGTTGAGGTTTTTATTGGTTTGCGGCTGAACAGTAATTTGTTGTTTTACCTGGTATGTTTGATTGTTTATGGTAAATCTGAGATACAGCTCCCAGCTTTTACCGGCAGCGCTTTCACTTGTAAAAATAGCGTATCCCGAAAAATATTTTTCACTGCTTTTGTATACCAGCTCATAACGGTGAGGGCAGGAGGTTTTGCCATCATTGCTGCTTGTCATTATTGGCAAAAAACTGGCGCCGGAAGCGTTTACCGGCAGCTTTGCGTGGGCATCAGTAATTTTTAAACGAATCTCGTTATACCCTTTGTAAAACGTGCCGTTTAATGCCTCAATGCTTATTTTATAGCCATTGCTGCTGATGCTTGTGGCTTCTTTAAACTCACCAAACTCTGTAACAATGGTATCAATCTCTGATGTATAATCTGTTTTAGGTTTGGTACAGGAAATAACAGCAATGCACATTGCCGTTATTAAAAATATATTTCTCTTCATTGTCGTTAATGTGTTTAGCCATCAACAATGCCGGTTTGGGAAAGCATGCGTTTGCTGTTGCTTACCTGTTCAACGCCTGCGTAATTGAAATCAATCACTAAGCATTGCCTAATCAAGCATGCTGCGTGAACAGTAAATACTCATACTCCCGCGCAGGAAACCACATCATTGATGAAGAATATGCGGGCAACTTCCCGCTGGCATTCAGGTTCTATTTAAGAAAAAAGTGTGCGGTTGATTAACCAATGAAAATTTCCGGTGGCTTAACCAGCCTGGAGCTAAACAGGTAGGAATAAAGATGGTTGTAATACACAGGCAGCTTGGTGTTATCTAAGGTCATTATCTGGCAGCCTGCCAGCAACATCGTTTTTGCAGGAAAAAAGGTGGCGGCCTCAACGTGAAACTGTTTCAGCAGATCATCAGCCTTTCTTTCATTTTGTTCCCGCTGCATTTCAGCCAGCTTACACCGGCCATCGCATTGTAATTGCGGGCGATCAGCATTCACACAAAACAGCGCGATGAAAACTGCCTTATCGTATTCATAAATGGCATAGAGCATGGTTCCCTTCATCATACTTAAAAGCATAATGCCCATAACGAACACGCTTGCTATTTTTGAAAACTTTTTCAATTACCGGTTGTAGTGCAATTTGAGCAAATGTAATAAAAACGCCATAGTTATTTTAATTATGTTATGTATCATTGGTAAAACACAATAAACAGTGCTAGTGATACATTGGGGCTTTGCTACCGCTTCTTATCCTACGTCAATTATTTCCCTGCCTGCACGGTGTACATTTGTTTTAACAAAATACAGTTATCATGGAAAACAATATATTAGGATTGCATCATATTACAGCTATTGCCAACCAGGCAAAGCGAAACCTTGATTTTTACACCAAAGTATTGGGCATTCGCCTGGTGAAAAAGACCGTCAACTTTGACGATCCCGGCACTTATCATTTTTATTTCGGCAACGAAACCGGCGCTCCCGGAACCATCCTTACTTTCTTTCCCTGGGAAGCAATAGGCCAGGGCATAAACGGTTCAGGTATGGCCACCCATATTGGTTATTCCGTGCCTGAAAGTGCTTTGGAATTTTGGAAAAAGCGTTTGGATGATCATAAAATTCCGTATAAACAAGAAACGATCTTTGATGAAACACTCCTATCCTTTCAGGATCCGGATGGGTTGCAATTGCAGTTCATCCAGCACGGAACGCCCGATAACCGAAGCGTTTGGACCACCGATGAAATAAGCGAAGACGTGGCACTAAAAGGCTTTTACAACGTCACCCTTACTTTACAACATGCAGCGGCCACCGCCAAAGTGCTGACCGATGTATTAGGTTACAAACTTCAAAAGCAGGAGGGCAGCCGTTACCGCTATGCCACCGATGCAACAGATACCGCTCACCTGATTGATATTATTGAAGATGCAGGCATTCCCCGCGGGCGTAATGCTGCCGGCACCAATCACCACATTGCGTTCCGGGTAAAAGATGATGGCATTTTAATGCAGATGCGGGAAAAAGTTGTGGCAGCAGGTTTAAACATCACACATAAAATTGACCGCGACTACTTCTTTTCACTTTATTTCAGAGAACCGGGAGGCGCGCTGTTTGAAATCGCCACGGACAACCCGGGATTCACGGTTGACGAACCTTTGGCAGAACTGGGCAGCAGCCTGAAACTGCCCAAGCAGTATGAGCCGGTACGCCCGCGCATTGAAGAAATATTACCCAAGTTGAACTGATCAATCAAACAAAATGGAAACACTCATTACAGGCATTCATCATGTAACGGCAGTATCGGGAAACGCGAAGGAAAACATTAATTTTTATACCGGTATTTTAGGGCTGAGGCTCGTTAAAAAAACCGTCAATTTTGACGACCCCAATACCTACCATTTCTATTTTGGCGATGAGGCCGGAAGGCCGGGAACGATCATGACCACTTTTCCTTATGGAAATAGCTTACAAATGGGCCGCCACGGCAAAGGCAAGATCAATACCACCGCATTTTCACTGCCATCAGGCAGCTTGGATTACTGGCAGCGCCGTTTAAAAAAATACCATATACCATTCAAGCACCCTCAGCAGCGTTTTGGCAATGAAGTGTTTGTTTACCTGGAAGATTACGATGGCCTGGGTATCGAGCTTGTTTTTTCAGAAAAAGAAAAAAGGGAAGGTTATTCTTTTAATAAAAATATTCCTGAAGAGCATAGCATCCGGCATTCATCATGTGGAAATGTGGGTGGAAGCATTTGAAAAAACAGGGGCATTGCTTACAACGGTTTTAAACCACCAGTTGGTCAGCGAAGCTTCCAACCGTTTCAGGTATGCTGTAAAAGGCCAACACTCACAATACATTGATGTGCTTTATGCACCTGATGCCCTGAGAGGATTTTCAGGCCGCGGAATGGTGCATCACGTGGCCTTTGCCACAGCAAATACAGAAAGCCAGTTGCAACTGATGGAAAAGATCAAAGCGTTTGGGCTGCATACCACCGGTATAAGAAACCGCAATTATTTCACTTCAATTTATTTTACAGAACCTGGTGGAGTTATTTTTGAAATTGCTACTTCCGGCCCTGGCTTTACCATTGATGAAGACATTGCGGAACTGGGCATGGCACTGAAATTGCCCGCACAATTTGAAGAGAAAAGAGAAGCGCTGAATAAAAGCCTTCCTGTTTTTCATTATCCAACACAAAATTTTACATAATGGCACATACATTCAACTTAAAAACATCCGGAGCCGCGTTACAGGAAGCACAAAAAGCTTTGATCATGATCCATGGCAGGGGCGCCAGTGCCGATGGCATACTGGAGCTGGCGCCACACCTGAACGTGGAGGGCTATGCATTGTTGGCGCCACAAGCCACCAACAACACCTGGTATCCCTATTCATTTATCGCGCCCGCAGAACAGAATGAACCCTGGCTAAGCTCGGCCCTTGACATTGTTGGCCAAACAGTTCAAACCGCGATGAAGAGTGGTATACAACCAGAAAACATATACTTCTTCGGCTTTTCCCAGGGCGCCTGTCTTACCCTTGAATATTTAGCACGCAATGCACAAAAATACGGCGGCGCCGTGGCTATTATCGGTGGCGTGATTGGTGAAAAAATCAACCGCGAACATTACCAGGGCGATTTTGCACAAACGCCTGTTTTCATCGGCACCAGCAATCCTGATTTTCATGTTCCCATAGAAAGAGTGTATGCCACGGAAAATATTTTGAAAGAAATGAATGCAGGCGTGACATTAAAAGTGTACGACAATTTTGGCCACGCTATACACCCCGAAGAAATTGACCTGGCAAATAAGATCGTGTTTCAATAAAATTTACCTGGAGCTCCGCTTGCGCATGCTTACATTCTGAACAATAATTATAATCACATATGAAGATAACCCGCATCTACAGTGATGAACATGGCGATTCGCATTTTGATGAAATAGCAATCCCGCTTACCAACAATGGTGCTATTGGCTTTCTGTCTGAAAACTTTGAAGTAAGCAGGCTCCAGTTTCGAAAAGTTGCTGCTGATTACAATTACGATTTTCACTGTGCGCCGCAAAAGCAGTACATCGTTTTGCTTGATGGCGGTATTGAGATTGAAACCTCTTTAGGAGAGGTCAGGCAATTTCAAACAGGAGAAATTTTGCTGGTAGAAGACGTAACAGGCAAAGGGCACAAAACCAAAAATCTGGAAAAAAGAGAGCGGACATCTTTATTTATTCATGTAAAAAATGGTTGATGAAAACATGGCGGCAGGATCAATGAATTTTGCTAAAAACACTTCAACTTCTGCACTTCCCATCCAATGTTTAATATGCCATCAAAGCAATAAATATGAAAAAAATAATCGCCGCAATCAATATGACTGTTGACGGCTTTTGCGACCATACTTCATCTACCCCTGACGAAGAAATACACCAGCATTACGCCAACCTGTTGAGAAGCGCCGACACGGCTATATTTGGCAGGGTCACTTACCAGCTTATGGAATTCTGGAGAACCGTACTGGCAAATCCTACGGGCGATAAAGCCATGGATGATTTTGCCGTTGCCATAGACAGCACTCCAAAAGTTGTTTTCTCCCGCACATTGAAAAGTGTAGACTGGAAGAGCGCAAGATTGGCAACCCGGGATCCTGAGCAGGAAATTCTGGCGCTCAAACAATCGCCCGGCACATCAGGCCGCAAAGATATTTTTGTGTGTAGCCCCGGCCTGATCGTGGCATTAACCCAACTTCAATTAATAGATGAATATCAGCTTTGCGTTCACCCGGTTATTGCCGGCAGCGGTTTGCAATTATTTAAAAACATCAGCGGGCAAATCCACCTTAAACTCATCAACACCAAAATATTCAGCAGCGGCGCCATAATTCTTTATTATGAACGGGTTAGGGCATAAATAACTTAGATTTTTTGGCCTTGTTCCCACAACTCACACCGCTGTTCATAACTTCAAAGCGGCAAATTCAAACATTATTAGCGCTTTTGTTATCTTGCGGCCATGCAGCAATACTTACAGTTATTACAACATATTCTTGACAACGGCGTAACAAAAACCGACCGGACCGGAACGGGTACCATCAGCACTTTCGGCTACCAAATGCGTTTTGATCTCAACGAGGGATTCCCGCTGGTGACAACTAAAAAAGTTCACCTGAAAAGCATTATTTATGAGCTGTTATGGTTTTTAAAGGGAGATACCAACATTCAATACCTGAAAGAAAACGGCGTACGCATCTGGGATGAATGGGCCGATGCCAATGGCGACCTGGGGCCGGTATATGGCAAGCAGTGGCGCAGTTGGGCCTGTAAAGACGGTAAAGAAATTGACCAGGTATCTGAAGTAATTGAACAGATTAAAACCAACCCCGACAGCCGCCGGCTGATCGTAAGCGCCTGGAACGTGGCAGACCTGCCCGAAATGGCGCTGATGCCCTGCCACAATATGTTTCAATTTTACGTGGCCAACGGGCGGTTAAGCTGCCAGCTATACCAGCGTTCGGCAGATGTGTTCCTGGGCGTTCCTTTCAACATTGCATCGTATGCTTTGTTAACCCTGATGATAGCGCAGGTATGCGGTTTGCAGCCCGGTGAGTTTGTTCATACGTTTGGCGATGTGCACATTTACAGCAATCACCTGGAACAGGTAAAACTGCAGCTTAGCCGCAAACCTTATCCGCTGCCACAAATGCGCCTCAACCCGGATGTAAAGAATATTTTTGATTTCACATATGAAGATTTTACATTGGTCAATTACCAGTCGCACCCAGCCATAAAAGCGGCCGTGGCCGTATAAGCGCAGGCAAAGTTTAGCAGTGTTAAATTGCGTTTTTCTGAAATCTATTTTAAAATTATTATGAACATAAGCCTGGTAGTAGCAGCCTCTGCAAATAATATGATCGGCAAAGACAACCGCCTGCTGTGGTCGTTGCCCAACGATATGCGGCATTTTAAAAACGTAACCTGGGGCATGCCCGTGGTTATGGGCCGCAAAACTTTTGAAACCTTTAAGCGGCCTCTGCCGGGCAGAAAGAATATTGTTTTAAGTACGCAAAAAGACCTGAAGATTGATGGGGCCATTGTGGTAGCTAACATGCGCGATGCAGAATTGCTGGTAAGGGAAATGGATGTGAAAGAAATGATGGTGATCGGCGGCGGCGAAATCTATAAAATGTATTTCCCTAAAGCCAATAAAATTTACATGACACGCGTAGATACCGTGATAGAAGGCGATACCACTTTTCCCGTCATTGATGAAAAAAGCTGGAAACTTGTAAGTAAAATTGAAAATAAAGCAGATGAAAAACATCCCTATGATTACACGTATGAATTGTGGGAGAGAAAATGAGGCAATTTGATAATGTGGAAATGAGAAAATGTGGAAATGTGCTAATGTGAAAATTTGGTAATAGGCAATCAATTTTAATTCTAATTCGTAGTATATAATTCATAATTAAAATCTCTTTTCGTTGGTATACTCTCCTTTACAGGCTGCTGCCAAATACTTTAAATATTACATTCATGCCGCTAACAGCAAGGGGCATGGCACCCACTCCCCTTTTGTATTTGAATTCATTACCAAAGTAATGAACGACTTTACAAAATATTACGACTATGAAAGAGTAGAAACCCTGCGTAAAAAGCTGCTCCAGGATAAGACTCAGATCATCGTGGAAGATTTTGGCGCAGGCTCTGCCACTACAAACTCTAATGTGCGCACCATTGCCTCCATTGCCAAAAGCGCTGCCAAGCCAAAAAAGTTTGGACAGTTGCTATACCGCATGGTTAAATATTATGGCTTTGGAAACGTGCTGGAGTTAGGCACTTCGCTTGGCATCACAACGGCCTACCTTGCGCTTGCAGATAATACAGCAAAAATTACCACGCTGGAAGGTTGTGGCAATATTGCCGAAATGGCAAGAAGAAATTTTATTGACCTGGGCCTGAACAATGTTGACATTGTACGCGGCAATTTTGATGATACGCTGGAAGAAGTATTGATCAGGAACAACCCCGTGGATTTTGCTTTTATTGATGGCAACCACCGGCAGGAGCCTACCGAAAGATATTTCCGCCAGATATTGCCCTACACGCACAACAACAGCATCCTGGTTTTTGATGATATTCACTGGAGCGCGGGCATGGAAGCGGCTTGGAATAACATTGTATCGCACGAGTCTGTCACGGCTTACATTGACCTGTTTTACATCGGCATCATCAGTTTTAGAAAAGAATTTAAACAGAAGCAGGAATTTGCCGTTAGGTTTTAATCTCTCACAAATACAGCTTCAATCCATAACAATTTGCTTTCCCTTTGCAAGGTTATAAATGCCTCAAACGATTGAAATACCGCACCGCCGGATGAAAACATGCAATTTCCTAAATAACTGGTTTTTATCACGCACCCACTCTGTTATTTCAATATATTTGCGCCATTCTGTTTATTAAATAAATTGATTACATGACGATAGGCATACTAAAAGAACCTGCTTTTGAAACAAGGGTCTCTCTCCTGGCCGAAGCAATAACGGCACTCACTAAAAAAAATATTACTGTTTTTGTTGAGTCCGGCGCGGGCGAAAACGCTTTTTGCAGCAATACCGAATATGAAAAAGCCGGCGCTCTTGTTAAAAGCCGTGTAGAAGTGCTGAATGGTTCAGACATTATTGTTGCCATTCACCCCTTAGAAGAAACTGAGCTGGCCGCTGGCAAACCGCAGGTTTTTGTAGGCGTTTACCAGCCGCTGTTCCAAAAAGAACTGATGCAGCAATATGCCGGTAAAGGCCTTACTGTTTTTTCGCTGGATATGCTGCCCCGCACCACGCGTGCACAGGCTATGGATGTGCTAAGCTCCCAGGCAAATATTGCAGGATATAAAGCCGTTCTTACGGCAGCCAATGCTTATGGCCGTTACTTCCCCATGTTTATGACCGCTGCCGGCAGCATTGCCCCTGCAAAGGTTTTAATACTGGGTGCAGGAGTAGCAGGCCTGCAGGCCATTGCCACAGCGCGCAGGCTGGGCGCCGTGGTAGAAGTGTTTGATACACGCCCCGCAGTAAAAGAAGAGGTAATGAGCCTGGGCGCCAAATTTATTGAAGTGGAAGGCGCTGCCGATGCCAGCAAAGCCGGCGGCTATGCAGTGGAGCAAACAGAAGAATACAAGCAAAAGCAGCAGCAAAGAATTGCTGACAGCATTGCCAAAGCTGACATCGTGATCACAACCGCGCAAATACCAGGTAAAAAAGCGCCCATATTGATCACGGAAGCCATGCTGAACACCATGCGCAATGGCTCAGTTATAATTGACCTGGCGGCTGCCACTGGCGGTAACACACCGTTTACCAAAAACAACGAAACAGTCAATCACAACGGCGTTTCCATCATTGGTAATTCCGCGCTGCAATCAACCATGCCGTCGGATGCCAGCAAACTTTATGGCAAAAACATTCTTAACTTTTTACAACTGATCATAGATAAGGAAGGCAACCTGAACCTGAACTGGGAGGATGAGCTGGTAAAAGGCGCCTGCATCACGCATGATGGAAAGGTCGTTCATGAACGCTTATTGTCATAATGCCCATTGCATCAACATGGTATCTTTTAAATAAAAAAAATCAATTTAAAATAAGAATTTATGTTAGAGTGGATAACCGCAAACCAGCAAATTATATACATCGTCATCCTCATGATCTTTGTGGGGATTGAGGTCATCGGCCATGTACCCAGCGTACTGCACACCCCCCTTATGAGCGGCGCCAATGCCATTCACGGCGTGGTAATCATCGGCGCTATCATTGTAATGGGCAAAGCAGAGCCTGATAATTACCTGGCCCTTATTTTAGGTTTCCTGGCGGTGATCGTGGGCACGCTCAACGTTGTGGGCGGCTTTGTGGTGACAGACAGGATGCTGGAAATGTTTAAGAAAAAAAAGAGATCATAGATCAGCACATCCCTGCAACTGCTTTTAGATTACAATTAAATATTAGACTTTTTTATGAATATTGACATATTAACCATCTGCTACATCATCGGTTCGGTAACCTTTATTTTGGGTTTAAAAATGCTGTCAAACCCTGCCACTGCCCGGAACGGAAACCTGCTGGCGGCAGCGGGTATGACCATTGCCATCATCGGTACCATCTTTTTATACGAAGATGAGCAGGGCAACAGGCTTCACAACTACCTCTGGATTTTTGGCGGCATCATCATCGGCTCTGTGGTGGGCACTATGGCTGCAAAACAGGTAAAGATGACGGCCATGCCACAAATGGTAAGCCTGTTTAATGGTATGGGTGGCCTGTGCGCGGCGTTGATCTCTATTGTAGAATTTGACCACCTTGTACGCCATTCCGCAGGAGAAGTTCCTACAGGTTTTCTTGCTATTATATTATTGGGATTGATCATCGGTGCTGTTTCTTTTGCGGGCAGCATGGTTGCCTGGGGCAAATTGGATGGCAGGCTGAAAGACTTTTCTTTTCCCGGCCAGCATATTGTAAACATTCTGATCTTATTAGCCATCGTGGTGCTTTCAGTTTACCTGGCGCCTAACTTTTCGCCATCCAACGCTTACCTGTTTTATTTGATCCTGGCCCTGTCCACTATTTACGGATTGTTCTTTGTATTCCCCATTGGCGGGGCAGATATGCCGGTAGTCATTTCATTACTCAACTCCTTTACCGGCGTAGCAGCGGCCAGCGGCGGATTTTTATACGACAATAAGGTAATGCTTACCGGTGGTATACTGGTTGGCGCAGCAGGTACTGTGCTTACTATTTTGATGTGCCGCGCCATGAACCGCTCTTTGGCAAACGTGCTGATCGGCTCATTTGGTGGCGGCAGCAAGGCTGGCCCCGCCGGCGCTAAAGAGCAGGGAAGCGTAAAAGAAATTTCTTTAAGCGATGCCGCCGTGGTAATGAGCTATGCCAATAAAGTAATGATCGTTCCGGGTTATGGACTGGCTGTGGCACAGGCACAGCATGCCTGCCACGAGCTGGAAAAACTTTTGGAAAGTAAAGGTGTGGAAGTGAAATATGCCATTCACCCGGTAGCGGGCCGTATGCCAGGCCATATGAACGTGCTGCTGGCAGAAAGTGATGTGGCTTATGAAAAACTGCTTGAAATGGAACAGGCCAACGAAGAATTTCCCACAACTGATGTGGTTTTGATACTGGGCGCCAACGACGTGGTAAACCCTGCTGCAAAAACAGATCCCGCATCGCCGATCTATGGCATGCCTATTTTAGATGTGGAACTGGCCAAAACCGTGATCGTGAACAAGCGTAGCATGAAGCCCGGTTATGCAGGTATTGAAAACGACCTATTTTTCCGCCCAAAAACTTCCATGCTTTTTGGCGATGCCAAAAAAGTGTTGCAGGATATAGCCGGCGAAGTAAAAAACCTGTAGCCCGCATCCCAATTTATAATGTATTATGCGAAGTGTTTACCGCTTCGCATTTTTATTACAGGGCATAATGCCTGACAAAAACTGAGGTTGTATTATCTATTTCAGTTTGCATTACTTTTGCAACTTATTTTAAAAATTAAGACATTAACCCATTTCAATTTTCAATAAGTAATGTTAGATCTTAAAGATTTTGACCAAAATAGTGTAGGCAATCCCAACAATAATATTTTTGGCCTTCCCAGTAATGAAGACAATGCCGACCTTATCATTATCAACGTACCCTGGGAGGTAACGGTAAGTTACGGCGCCGGCACCGCCCGTGCCCCTGAAGCCATTTTAAAAGCCAGCCTGCAGGTAGACCTGTACGATCCTGACATGCCGGAAGCCTGGAAGCGTGGCTATTACCTCACCCCTACCGACCGCAAAGTTTTGCTTAAAAGCGATTACCTGCGTAAGGAAGCTGAGCTGTACATTGATTATATTTCAAAAGGCGATGACGTTAGCAAAAACCAGTTCATACAAAAAACCATCAGGGAGATCAATGAAGGAAGCCTGTTTTTAAACAACTGGGTGTACGAGCAGGCCAGGCAATACCTTGACCGTGGCAAACTGGTGGGACTGCTGGGCGGCGATCACAGCACGCCATTAGGTATGTACAAAGCGCTTGCTGAAAAGCATGATGAATGGGGCATTTTAATGGTAGATGCCCATTGTGATCTGCGCGAAGCTTACGAAGGTTTTACCTACTCACACGCCAGCATTATGTACAACGCACTGAAAGAAGTGCCACAGATCAAAAACATTATGCAGGTAGGTGTGCGCGACTTTGGCCAGGACGAGTGGGAGTACATCAGAAACAGCAACTACCGCGTCATTACTTATTTTGACAAGGAAATTAAAGAGCGGCAGTACGATGGCGATACTTACAAACACATTGTGGATGAAATTGTGGCACAACTGCCGCAAAAAGTTCACATCAGCTTTGATATTGACGGCCTTGATCCCAAGCTTTGCCCCGACACCGGCACCCCCGTGCCCGGCGGCTTTGAGCTTGACAGGATGTATTACCTGTTTCGCAAAGTGCTTGAAAGCGGCAGGCAAGTGATCGGCTTCGACCTGGTAGAAGTGGGCGTGGCAGAAACCGACTGGAATGCCAACGTGGGCGCCCGCGTTTTGTTTTACCTTTGCAACGTGCTCGCATCCAGTAAGCAATAATTATTGGCCGGGTATTTGAAAAATTTCGCTGAAAAACCTGCAAGGCGCAGCGCTTGAATTGTTTCACCTAAATAACAGAAATTGTACGCGTTTCCCGTTCCCAATACCAAATTAAAAATGTACCACCTGTTTACCTATGGTATTTTGGTGCTGAATGTGCTGGGAATGTTCAGGGTAACGGCCGGTCAGGAAAACAGCCTGGAGCAAACCAGCGCTTTGTTGCTGGTGATCGGGCTATTGGCTTTGTGGGATTTAAGGAATTTTAAAAAAGACAGGCGGCGGCTGCCAGTAGGGCTGCTGCTCATCGCGTTCAGTTTTTACTGGATCAGGTATGGCGCAAACTGGGCTTTTATTGCCAATATCGTGCTATGGTTTTTATATACCATTTCGCGCAGAAGACTCATCATCACCATTTCAGCCAAAGAAATCACCTACCCTGCCTTTCCCAAAAAGCATTTACAGTGGAACGAACTAAACAATGTGATGCTGAAAGACGGCCTGCTGACCATTGACTGTAAAAACAATAAATTATATCAACATTATATTCAGCATTCTGAAGAATATGCAGATGAAGCAGCATTTAACGAATTTTGCAGGAAGCAATTAATAAAATGAGTTTACAACAATCACCCTATATTTTATACTCCGACGGTAACGGGAATATTTTTGAAGACACATCGCTGTACGTGGCCGGCCGTAGCGGCTGGGATGCATACCCCATTCCCACTGAAGACTGGATTGACCTGCCCGACGGCGGCTCTTTGTATGAGCTGCCTGGCCGCCGCGGCATTGGCATTGATGTAACAACAGGCAAAATGCGCCTTTGCGAAAAAGGCTGGGCCGTTGCGGCTTTTATTCCACCCGCTCATACAGGCTTTTACCTTTCTGCGTACGAAACGGAACCCGGAGCGCCCACGCTGCCGCTGTTTTGCTATACGGCCGTTGGCTGGTTGAACGAAAAATTTTATGTACCCGCCATTCGTATTGAGCAGGACATTAGACAAGAATGCCGCGGCTTTGACAATAATAAAGTGGAAGACGGCATTAGTTACCTAATGAAAGCTTTTCCGCAAAACCGCCTTGTAAAACACCTGGCAGAAAATTGCGCGCTCACTTACCACTGCCCTGCTGCACGAAACTATTTTATGGGCCGATGGGAGTGCCCGGTACCGGCTTCTTCGGCATGTAATGCCAATTGTGTGGGATGCATTTCATTGCAGCCTGATGAAGAAGAAATAGTTTCTCCGCAAGACCGTTTAAATTTTAAACCTACGGTTGAAGAAATCGTGGAATTTACGGTTCCGCATTTGGAAACAGCTCCCTTTCCGCTGATCAGTTTTGGACAGGGATGCGAGGGCGAACCCCTGCTGATGTGGAAAACCATCGAACAGGCCATTATCGAGATCAGGAAGCATACCGATAAAGGCAGCATCAACATCAACACCAATGGCTCAAAACCCGATGCCGTGAAACGCCTTTGCGAGGCGGGACTGAACTCAATACGTGTAAGCACCAATAGCGCCCGGGAAGAAATTTATACGCCTTATTACCGCCCCAACAATTATCATTTTAATGATATTATTGAAAGCCTGAAAACAGTAACTTCCTTTGGCGGCTGGACATCGCTGAACTATTTTGTTTTTCCCGGCATGACGGACAGCGTGGCCGAGTATGAGGCGTTACGAAAGCTGATAAATGAAACGGGTTTAAAAATGATACAGTGGCGAAGTTTTAATATTGACCCGGACTGGTACCTGCGCAAAATTGGTGTTACCAACACTGGGGAATGCATGGGCGTCAACCAGATGATACAGCTCATCCGCGAAGAATTTCCCGACCTGAAATTTGGTTATTTCAACCCGCCGATGGAGCGCATTAAAGGCAGGTATGAAGCGGATTTTGCGCATTAATATATCCTTTGATCTGTTACTAAAAATAACCGTTGCTAGCAACTCAGCAGTTACAAAATGTAATGTAATTGCTTCAAAGAATAAAGTTCCGTAGGGATAGCGATCATTTCATAAAACGAACGCCCTGTGGACAGTAACCCAATTTTATCAACTACTACCTACCTCGCCCAGGTAATTTTTTCTTTTTGAACATCACGCGAGTTGGCGCCAATCATAATTTCAAAATCGCCTGGCTCCCATACATACTTAAAATCGCTGTTATAAAACTTCAAATCATTTACGGTAATATTAAACGTAACGGTTTTTGTTTCTCCGGCTTTTAAAAATATTTTCTGAAAACCTTTCAGCTCCTTCACAGGACGGGTAACACTGCCTACCAGGTCGCGGATGTAAAGCTGTACCACTTCGGCGCCGTCGTATTTACCGGTATTAGTCACGGTCACCTGCGCCTGTAAGGTTTGATTGCCTTTCAATGCTTTGCTGCTTAGTTTTACAGAGCTGTATTCAAATGCTGAATAACTGAGGCCATAACCAAAGGGATACAGCGGGTCATTTGACACATCCAGATAATTGCTCCTGAATTTTGAGAACCATTTTCCTTCCTCAAGCGGACGGCCGGTATTTTTGTGCGCGTAAAAAATGGGAATCTGTCCTACGTTTTGCGGAAATGTCATGGTGAGTTTGCCTGAAGGATTCACATCACCAAACAGCACATCGGCTATGGCGTGACCTGCCTCACTGCCGGCGAACCATACGTTTAAAATGGCAGGTACATTTTCATCTTCCCATGTAAGTGTAAGCGGCCTGCCTGTAAAAAGCAACAGTACGACCGGCTTGCCGGTTTTCAAAAGTTCTTTCAGTAATTGCTTTTGCACATCAGGAATGCCAATATCGGTACGGCTGCTCGCCTCGCCGCTCATTTCGGCGCTTTCACCCAGCGCTGCCACAATCACGTCAGACTCTCGTGCAATCGCTAAGGCTTCATCGCGAATGGCTTTGGCGCTGCGGGGATCGCGGTTGAGGCTTTTACCAAACATGGTGGCATGCGCTTCCAGCACAGAATCTGCCGTAAGGTTAGAGCCTTTGGCGTATAATACTTCTGCTCTGTTACCCAGTACATCTTTCAAACCCTGCAATACTGATATAGAGCGGTTTTGTACCGTGGCCACGCTCCAGGTTCCGGCCATATTATTAGCCGCATCCGCCAAAGGCCCAACCAGTGCAATTTTCCCTGATTTTTTTAAAGGCAATACGCTCTGGTTTTTAAGTAATACAAAACTTTGCGCTGCAGTTTCGCGTGCCACTTTGCGGTGCGCAGCCGTATAAATTTCAGTTTTTGCTCTTTGTAAATCCAGGTATTTATAAGGGTTTTCAAACAATCCTAATTTATACTTTGCCTCCAATACCCGGCGGCAGGCGGCATCTATTTCAGCCTGCGTTACTTTTTTTTCTGTTAAAGATTTTTTCAGCGTTTTTAAAAATCCTTCGCCCACCATATCCATATCAATACCGGCTTTAAGCGCCAGCGCCGAAACAGTTTGCAGATCGCCCATGCCATGATCCACCATTTCGTTGATGCCGGTATAATCTGTTACCACAAAGCCTTTAAAGCCCCACTGGTTGCGCAGCACATCCGTCATCAGCCATTTGTTGCCCGTAGCGGGAATGCCATCCACCTCGTTAAACGATGCCATCACACTGCCTACGCCTGCATCAATGGCGGCTTTATATGGCGGAAAATATTCGTTGTACATGCGAATGCGGCTCATGTCAACCGTGTTATAATCTCTGCCTGCTTCTCCAGCGCCGTAAAGTGCGAAGTGTTTCACGCAGGCCATAATTTCATTGTTTTTGGTAAGGTTGCCCTGGTAGCCTTTTACCATGGCTTTTGCAATTTGTGATGCGAGGTAGGCATCTTCGCCATTGCCTTCTGAAACCCTGCCCCATCGTGGGTCGCGGGAGATGTCTACCATCGGGCTGAAGGTCCAGCTAATGCCATCGGCACTGGCTTCGGTGGCAGCAATGCGCGCTGACCTTTCAATGGCGGCCATGTCCCAGGTGCACGATAAACCCAATGGAATGGGAAACGTGGTTTCGTAACCATGTATGACATCCATCCCAAAGATGAGCGGTATTTTTAGCCGGCTTTCTTCTACAGCTACTTTTTGTATGGCGCGTATTTTTTCCACGCCTTTAATATTAAAAAGGCCGCCCACGTTGCCTTGTTTTACATTGTTACCGATGTTGGAATTGGTGGCGGTGCCGGTAGTAAATTCACCGGCGCTGGGCAGGTTTAACTGGCCGATCTTTTCCTCTAAGGTCATTTTACTCATCAGCGAGCTGATGAAGGCATTCATCTTTGCCGTGTTGGATGCGGTGTTTTGACTAATAACAGGCACACTAATAATCAGCAACAATAACATCCAACATGCATAAATTCTTATTTGTTTCATGTGTATATTTTTCATGTTTTAATACTTAATAAACAGGCGATAGCCTTTGGGCGGCATATGCATTTGCTTTAATTCACTTTTATCACTTTGCTACGCGTACCGATGCCGTTCTCATTAAAGGCTTCGATGGCAAAATAATAGGTTTGATCTGCTGTGAGCGCTTTTAAGTGGAGTGTATTTTCACCATAAACCATCCAGGAACTGTATAGTTTATCGGGAGCTATTCCCCAAATCACATTATAACCCTGTACACCAGGTTGCTTTGCCCAGGAGATAAAGGCATCGCGGCGGTCTTGTTTTCTATCTACCAAAAAGTTTTTTACGGCAGCAGGCGCTTTACCAGAGCCTTTACCAAATATGCGTATTTCGGAAACAGAAAGATGCGGTGTGGGCACGTGAATATTAGTGAAACGAATATAACGTGTGTTCACCGGATCGGGAAGTTCCACATAATCATTGGGAACATCGCGGAAAGCTCTGCTTTTGTCAACGATCATCGCCCAATTACGGCCATCCACAGAACTTTCAACCGTATAGCGGTGGTATAGACCTTCTATCCTTCCGTACATGGCTGATTTATGATCGTTGTAATTAATTTGTATGGCATGAACGTTACTGTTTTGCAGCAGGTCAATTTCTATCCACTGCTGCTTATTATTTGCTGCCAGCCAATAGGTTTTTGCATTTTCATCATTGATGTTTTGAACTTCAAATCCACCTGCGGAAGAAGATGCTTTTACTGGTTTTTTATATGACAGCAACATCCAACCCCTAAAATTACCGGCCTTAGTACCAGCAGTTGGTACATAGCGGGGATAGTCTCCAAAATACGTGTCGCTATACATCAGCCCGTCTTTATCAAAATAAGTGGGAAACATGCACAGCCTTCGCTCCCAGTTCACATTTACAGGCATCGCCATAGATGCGAAATGCCAGTATTTGCCAGATTCGCCCAATACAGTACTGCCGTGGCCCGCGCCATTCATAAAGCCGCCCGGCTTATAGGAAAAAGGATTGTTGGGCATGTATGTAAAAGGCCCCAATGGATGGTCGCTGATGTATGCGCCATCTCCATACACGTTGAACTCCGTGCCCGGAGCGCCGTATTGCAGGTAATATTTTCCGTTATACTTAGTCATCCAGGGGCCCTCCATATAGCCTCCCAGCACGGTGTCGCCATGGTTTTCCCCAAACCGTTCCCAGCCATGCTTTGACATATCAAGGTTGAACAATGAATCTATTTTATCTGAAACCGGTTTAAAGCGGTCTTTTTTATCAAGCTCCCGCCCGCGGATGGGAAATACATTGGAGGAGCCCCAATAGAGATAAGTTCTTTCATCATCATCAATAAACAGCGCGGGATCCTGAAGGTTGGTTAAAATACCCGGCACCGCTTTCCAGTCACCTTTCTCCGGGTCATCAGTATATAATACACTCATGGCGCCCGAAGGATCGCCCATAGCATACAGTATTGAGTCTTTATAATTAAAAGCAGCAGGTGCATTGGATCCCTGAAAATACCATTTTTGCGGACGGATAAATCGCCAGTTGTGCAGGTCTTCCGACATCCAATAACCCATGGACCTCGTTACAAACATATAATATTTACCCCTGAAGGAAACCACCGCGGGATCGGCGCCTGAGCGATAGGAAAGATCGTTATAAGAGTTGTATACCATGTAGGTATAATCAATATTCAGCGGATTGCAATACGTGGTTTGCGCTAACGAAACATAGCCTGCGCCTACCAGCAACCACAACATCAAAAACCTTGTAATGATATGATAACTTCTCATGGAGGCTTATTCTTTACATTTTAAAAGAAATGACGTGTAAAGCTGCTGCTTCATCATAGTTAAACTTTTGATTTTTCTTTAAAGTCCATAAATGGTACTTTCAAAATTGCATTCAACATATGCAAATCATCAATTAAAATAAGCGCTTTGAAAGCCCAGCTTCTTCAATCCGCTTTGTACTTCAGGGCTGCTCATAAAAAGATTCCACAGCAGGCCCGTACGGTAATTTTCAATCATCACAATAATAGGCCCCTGATCTATGGCCAGGTGGCTTTTTGCAAACCAGTTTTGCGTCAGGTTAAATGCATCTGTAAAACCATATTCACTCCATATTTTATCGCCAAGTTCTTTGTAAAAATACCGCAAAGCCGCCATGGATTGTTCAGGCGTATAAGGAAAAGCCGACAATGCCGCTGTGGGTGTTATGGTTCCATAATCATTTGTAGGAGAATGAGCATTGTAACCGTTGTAGGTATCGCTTGCCGTAAGGCCCCAGCAGTTTTTACCATAGCCTTTAAATGCTTTGGGATTGTCTACACAATAGCTGTAATTGATGAGCGTGTGATTTTGATTCTGCTGCCAGTAATCGGCATAACGATCTTTCAACCCCTTAGGGCTAAGACCCAGGAACGAGTAGTGCGAAAAAAACAAGGGGCCGCCATAGTCATAACCCAGCGGCAACGTGTAACCGTAAAACTGTTTACCATTGTAAAAATGGCTGCTCTCTACCCAGCCACGGTGGTATGTTTTTTCGCTAACCGGGTACCTGGCAGATGACGCAGCCAGCACGTAGGTAATGAGGCATTCATTAAACCCGCGAAGCGGGAAATTCATAGCCCAGCCATTGTTGGGGCTCCAGTGCCAGTACAAAACCTCCTGTCCACGCATGTACCAGTCCCATTCCACCTCATTCCACAAGGCATTGATGCGCCAGCGCAATTCATTTTCCACCGGATGATCACGGTTGAAATATTGCCGTACCGTAAGCAGGCCCTGTAAAAGAAAAGAAGATTCTACCAGGTCGGCCCCGTCGTCTTTACGGCTGAAACGAATGGTCTTTCCAGTTTCGCCATGGTACCAGTGGGGAAAAGCGCCGTGGTAAGAATCTGCCCGGTGCAGCCATTTGACCATTTTTAATAAAAACCGGGCTGCTGTATCGCGGGCTATCCATCCACGGTTTACACCAACTACAATGGCCATTACCCCAAAACCCGTACCACCAGTGGTAACTACTTCATGGCCGTAATTGGCAGACACATTGCTTCTCTCTCTTGCCATACCGCTGACTGGATGCGCAAAATCCCAAAAATACCGGAGGGTTTGCTTCTGCACCAAGTCTACCAGTGCGGAATCAGAGATATTTTTATCAATCTTTAGCGTGTAAGTAATGGCATGCGCATCCTTTTTTACGGCCGCTTTTTGCGCAAAGGCCGGCACTGCAAAATGTAAAACCAAAGCACTGATAAAAAATATTCTCAGCATCATACAGATCGTTTTAAATCATCTAAAAAAGCTTACAATTTTAATTAGCTGTTGTTATCGTCATCGCATTAATATAATAAAAGCCTGAGCCGTTATTATTGTTTTCACCGGCAGATATAGTGATTATTACTTCTCCTGTATCATTTGGCTGAATGTTATTAGCGCACGAAACCACTGTCTTGTTATTTGAACTGTTTTGTCTAACAATCACCTCATTGTTACCGGTAGTAATAAACTTGGTTTCGCGATTGTCTGTTGATTGGTTCCTGGAACCAAAATAACAGAAATTATAACGATTGTCTTTATTTAGCCCTGTGATTTTAATTACGCTTTGAGGGACCAGCAAACCGCCAAACACCGCTTTACTGTTACCAAAGAATGCTGAAGATGATACTGCTGAAGGCATGTTAAATGAAGTAGTCGTTGCTGTTTCGCCAGAGGTATTAGCACCATTGAAACGCTCTACTACCACAGCGCCTACGCCCGTATAATTATTGGTACTATTTTTTAACGCCACTGAAGAACCTGCCGTAAATCCAGTGAGGCCGTTCCAGGGAGCGGGCGGTGCAGCAGTACCAAAATTAAGATAAATGGTGCCGGTGAAATTACCATCGCCCTGAAAGTCTACCATCTGTGTTACTTCGCCGGGTTTAAGTATGGCAAAATGAGCGGCGTTTTGCGCGATGGAGGCTTCAAATGCAGAAAGCTCAGTAGGTTTGTATGTATTGCCCACCACGCTTTTTCCAAACAACGCTTCGTACCATGTGGCGGCTGCTACATACCTTCCAAACGGGATGCTGAGGTGATAGCCATCTCTTGTAAAATTATCCCCAACCAGGCTGGTGCGGGCATTTTGTATCGCCGTGCCTGCCGGTATCAATATGCTGCCGGGGACCAGGTTTTTGGCACTATTGTACGCACTGACAATCGCATTGTACATTGTCATCTGGTCTTTATTATAATTTTCAAAACCAGAGTGCGTGGAGCTTTGTGCATACGCCCAGGTTTGATGCAGGATGTATTTTACATTGGGATTGATAGCTTTTGCCTTTACATAATTATACAACTCGGGCAAAGAAGCTTCAAACGTATTGTATTGGCCTGAGTTTTGGCTTACTTGCTGAAAACTGATATAATCCCATTGCTCATCCACCACGGCTGTAGCCAACGATGTGTTGGTATAATTACGCCGAACGCCTGCAGTGTCTATCTTGCGATATTCATATACCGAGGCATTGTTGCGCAGGTTTTGCACATGCTGCTCCAATGAGGCGCCCCCTATGTACATATTACCGATGATCATTTTTTGGCCATCTGTTTTTGCAAGATTGTGCAAATGGGTTTCAATAGCGTCTTCTGAAAAACTGTTTCCTATGGCCAGTACGCGTACAATACCATCGCCGGTTTTACCTGTATATTCTGATTGCGATACGTCTGGCAGCTTATTGGGATTTCCATCTTTGGTGCAAGCCATAAGCAGCATCACTGCCAAAAGGCCTACAAAAAAGCGGTATAAATGATTGTGAATGCGTAGCATTTTTATTCTTTTTAAAAATTAACAATTAATAGCCGGAGTTCTGAATTAATACTCCTTTGCTTAAATCTATTTGTTGTTGCGGAATGGGTAAGCGCACATCCCGGCTGTCTAAAAAGTTGGCTTTGCCGGCCGCGTGCATCATGGTTTGCGCAATGCCCCAGCGCACAATATCAAAAAAGCGTTCATGCTCCATGGCCAATTCTATCCTTCTTTCGTGCCTGATGGCGTTTCTTAATTCATTCTGATCCGTAGTAGTAATATCAGGCAACACCCCTGCTGCCGCGCCCCTCCTGGCCCTGGCCCTTACTGAATTTAAGGCTTCCAGCGCTGCAGTAGTATTGCCCATCTCATTGGCTGCTTCAGCATACATCAGCACCACATCAGCATAGCGTAAAATGCGCACGTTCATCCAATACGAACTTCTTGCAATGGTATTGCGTAGCTGCGGGCTTGACAATACTTTGTGATTGTACATGGGGTTAGGAACCTGGCTGGGATAAAGCGGCATCACTTCGCCATAAATAGTTGTATTTTGTTTTGTACTTGTGCTGGAGTACAAAATGGTTCGTGCTTTTCGGGGATCGCCAGGTTCGTAGGCCCCTTCTAAAACAGCGCTGGGCACGTTCCAGCCCCAACCCAGGTCCCAACTTCCGGTTCCCCTTACGCCTTGTATACTGGCATACTGTATGCCGTTTGAAGTAGGAATAGAAGATGTGGCTGTGGCCTGCACTTCAAAAACAGATTCTTTACTGTTTTCACCCGCTTCGCCAAAAATATCATTGTAAGAAACAGACAGGTTATACTGTCCGCTGTTCATCACTGCATTTGCGGCTGTAGCTGCCAGCCCCCATTTTCTCTGGTACAGGTAAACCTTGGCAAGCATGCCCTGAGCGGCGCCTTTGGTTGCTCTGCCAATAAATTTTGCATCCCATGATAAAGGCAGGTATTGTACAGCGTAGCTCAAATCTTCTTCAATAAAAGCATAGACCTGCTGCGCGGTACTTTGCGGCACAACCGGTTGAGAAGTAACATTTGCATAAATGGTATCAATGATGGGTATATTTTCAAAAAGCCTTACCAGCATAAAATAAGCGTATCCCCGCAGGAAGCGTGCTTCTGCTTTGGATTGCAGTTTCACGGCTTCTGAAGCTGTGATGCTGCTTAAAGTATCAATATTAATGATGGCGCTGTTACACTTATTGATGAGGCCATAAAAGCCCGTCCATAATGTATTGGCACGCGCATTAGAAGGCGTAACGGGAAAATTTTCCATTTCTGCCACACTGGCGCCGCCATCTGCCGGCGTACTTCCTTTGTCCGCGTCATCGCTGCGAATGCTGGTAGCATTTACAAAAGCATCTACGTGTACTGAGTAACTGCGCAGGTCGTTATAAGCTCCAAAAACAAATTGGTCATAAGGGCCGCTGCCGCCAGGATAAGGATAATTATCTGCTGTGTATGCGCCCTGCCTTTGTGTATCTAAAAACTTTTTACAACCCGTAAAGGATATGAATAAAAAACAAGCCGCTATAAAAACGGGAATTGTTTTATGTATGTATTTTATGTTCATGTGTAAATTTTTTATTTGTTATTTATTTGCCACATAAAATTTGCCATAATAGTAAACATAATTGTGCGAAGCATTCAAATGGCTCATTTTATGAGTAGACTGTTTAATGTTTTGAATCATCAACATAAAGTATTAAAAAGTTAGATTAACGCCAAGCGTGTAGGTGGCAGGAACAGGATAGATGCCGTTATCTGCACCGCCTCCTAAAATATCACCAATAGGAGCTTCGGGTGAGTAACCACTTACGCGGCTCCATGTTTTGATGTTTTGCCCGCTGATATAAATACGTGCCTGCTTTACAAAGGTTTGCGCAAGCCTGTCCCTGTTGATGTTGTAACCCAGTTGCAGCGTACGGATGCGGAAGTAATCTCCGGGCTCCAGCCAATAGCTGCTGAACAGGTAATTGTTACCACGCCTGCTGTCTAAAATAGGTTCAACATTGGTAGATCCCGGAACCGTCCAAGCGTTCAACCTGTTAGACTCATAATTTAAGGTGGCAAAATTTTGTGTACGGCGTTGTACATATATTTTGTTGCCTGCCACACCCTGGCCCTCCAACAAAAAGTCGAAACCTTTGTACTCAAGGTTGATGCTGGCCCCAAAACTATAAGGTGGGAATGGTGTGCCCAGGTATGTGCGGTCTGCCGTGTTTATGGTATCATTTCCGTCAATATCGGCATAAATAATATCACCCGGACGCGCGTTGGCAAAATACGGCAGGTTTTCCATTTGTGTTACAGACTGGTAAATGCCTGTTTGTTTGTACCCGTAGAAATATCCTATGGAATAACCGGTTTGCGTTCTGTTGGCTCCGTTTCGCAATATCTCAAAATTGATATTGTCACCAATAGAGTTCACCATATTTTTATTATAACTGAAGTTGGCATTGATCCCATATCGGAAACCGCTCTCTGTTCTGTCACTCCAACCGGCTGTTATCTCTATACCTCTGTTGGTAATTTTACCCAGGTTGGTAAAGTACTCGCGACTGTCATTGGGTATTGCCAGCCTGGTGAGGATGTCCGTTGTGGTTCTATCGTACAGGTTTACTTCTGTATTCAATCTGTTATCAAGCGCACGCACTTCCAGGCCTATGTCAATACCGCGTACCACTTCCCAATGCAGGTTGGGATCAGGAATGTATGCTGCCTGCACGGCCGTGTAAACGTTGTCGCCAAAAATTGCTGTTGACGCATTTGAAACACCGGGTTGATACAAATTATCAGGAACTCCATTTGAGTTACCTATTTTACCCCATGCTGCTCTCAATTTCAGGAAGTTGATGTTTTCAACACTACTGAAAAATTCTTCCTGACTGATTACCCAACCAGCGCCCACGCTTCCAAAAGTACCCCAGCGATTTTCTGGAGAAAACTTAGAACTTCCGTCACGGCGAATGGTGGCGTTTAACAAATACCTGTTTTTAAAAGCATAATTCACCCTACCGAAACCACCGGCAAGTGCGCTTTTACCGCCGCCACCGCCATAACTTCCAGGATTGTTCACATTAGCTACGCCCAAGTACCAGTAATCTGGATCGTTTGGAATGTTGAGCGTGGTATCTCTCCTGTTTCCATTGATACCGGTATTATCGGTGTACACGGTAGTGAAACCGGCTACAGCAGTAAAGCGATGTTCATTTTCAAAGTTTTTATCCCAAGTCAGCGTATGATCCTGCTGAAACCTTCTGAATTCTTCCTGCCCTTGCGATACAGAAGTAAATTGCCTGTTGTCATAAGTGGTATCAGAAGGTCCGTTTTCACCTATGTTGATAAATCTAAACGGCAGTGCTGAATATCCCCTGTTATTGTTAAAACCAAGGTCAGTGTACACAACGGAACGCCATGTTAAGTCCTGTAATATTTTGAACTCTGCAAATAAATTACCAACGAAACGGTACCCGCGGTTGATGGAAGTGTTGTTATTACGGTTCAGCGTAGCAATCGGGTTGCCCACCTGCGCTCTCTGGAAAGACGGCATGCTGTAATACAGGTCGTCTGCAGCCTGAACTGGAACAATAGGCGCAGCCCACAGGGCATTGGTAAGAGAAACAGAAGTTGGATTAAGATTCCAGTAAGTTCCGGCAATATCGCCGCCTACCTTAATTCTGTCGGTAATGCGCACCTCCTGGTTTAACCGGGCGGTGAAGCGTTCGTAATCGCCATATTTCACCACACCTTCCTGTTTATTGTATCCCAGGTTTAGATAAGTTGTGGTTTTTTCACCACTGTTAGAAACACTTAAGCTATGGTTGGTGAGGAATGCTTTTCTTAAGATCAGATCCTGCCAGTTAGTATTGGCATTATATCCTGAATAATCGAACGGCGAAGCGCCGGAATTGGCAAGCTGTGCATTGTACAGTTTTTTAAAACCTTCCGCATCAGTTACATCAATCCTGTCAATTACCTGGCTAAAGCCGGCTGAGCTTTGCAGGTTCACGCGGGTTTGTCCCCTCGCCGCTTTTTTTGAAGTAATAGCAATGACACCGTTGGCGCCACGCAAACCATAAATGGCAATAGAAGACGGATCGCGCAGCACATCTATGGTTTCAATATCAGCAGGATTTAAAAAATCAATATTGTCATGCAACACGCCATCTACCACGTACAAAGGGCTGGCGCTGTTGGTACTGTTTACGCCACGAATGCGCACTACCGGTGCAGCGCCGGGAATGCCTGAGTTACTGATGGTTAGACCAGCTACCTTACCCTGTAGGGAACTGATGGGATTGGTGTTAGGCATGCGCGCAATCTCTTCTCCCCTTACCTGCGCTACAGAACCCGTAACATCCACTTTTCTCTGGGTACCATAACCCACAACCACCACCTGTTCCATCACCTGCTGGGATGCTACCAGTACAACGGCCACAGTGGTTTGCCCGTTTAAGGGATATTCCTGCTCTACATACCCCACCGAAGAAAATACCAGCACCTGGTTGGCATCAGGCACGGTAAGTGTAAAATTACCTTCGGCATCGGTAATGGTACCGGTTGTGGTGCCCCTTAGCATTACCGATACACCTGCCAGCGGAGAGCCGTTTTGATCCATCACCTGACCGGTGATTACCACATCCGGCTGTACGGCCGGCAAAATGGCTATCAGCTTTTCGCTTACCACCTTGTAGGTAAGCCCGGTGCCTGCCAGCAACTGGTCAAGCGCGGCGATTACCGGTGTGTTGCGCACCAACAGGTTCACTTTACGATCAAGGCCCGGCAGGTTATAGTTATACATGAACCGTAAAGCGCCTTTTTTCTCAATATCGCGCAGCACATTTTTTACCTCTGTGTTTTTTGCATTCACAGTAATGTTTTGGCCCACCACCTCACTAGCCTGAACCTGGAGCGCGGTAAAGCACAACATAAAAAATACAACCTTCATAATCACGAAAGTTTTTAATAGCGGCCGGGAGAGCAGTTTTCGGCCTGCGTGTTCGCTCGTTGTCATACATTTTAATTTATTATTTAATAATCGGGCTGCATGGCGCACTGGTCATTGCATGTTTTGGATAAACGGCAAAAGCGTTATACGCTTAATAAATTTCTACCGTATGACCTTTGATGCTGTAATTGAATGGCGCAATCAACTGAAGCCCCTTTAATGCCTGTTCAAGTGTTTCATCTTCAAAAGCACCGCGCAGGCGGAATGATGAAACTTCTTTGTTTTTAAAAACGACGCTAATATCATACCACCGTTCCATTTTTTTGGCCAGTTCCAAAAAAGTGTCGCCTTCAAAAACCAACCTGTTATAGATCCATGATGTTTCTGCAAAAGCAGAATCGCCACCGGTAACATCCGTTAACTCCTGTATAATAAAAGAAAGCGGCTTTGCCGGTTTGCCATCGGCTGCGGTATGGGCGCTTTCCTCAGAATATTCCTTTATATACACCGCTTTTTCGCCGGGTTTCAGCGATATGCTTTTGTGCGCGGCAGTTACCCTGGGCTCAAGTGTTACCCTGCCCGTGAGGAGGGTTGTTTCAACCGAACCATCATCTTCATAAGCTTTCACGTTAAAACTGGTACCCAGCACCCTGATGGCCAGCTCAGGCGTTTGCACCACAAACGGTCTGTTTGCATCCTTCACCACATCAAAAAATGCTTCACCTTTTAGTGTTATCTGCCGTAAAGGCCCGCTGAATTCTTTATCATAATAAACAGTGCTGCCCGAGTTGAGCCAAACTTTTGAACCATCCGGCAGCAATAAATAGGATTTTTCGCCTTTTGCCGCTGCTACTTCGTGGATATGTTGCTGCCCTGCTCCCGCACTGCTTTGCCAAATCCACCAGACGCTTACCACCAAAAGCCCTGCAAACACGGCTGCCGCCAGCCAGCGCGACAGCAGCGGGAATCTTTTTTTGCTCTTAGCAAATTTTGACGTTTCTGTTTGACCGCTTTTGGCTTTCTCCATCATCAGCGGGAACCGTGCATCCAGGTCTTGCCGGGGAAAAGTGTCCTCATCACTCCAGTATGATTGTAAGGATTCGATAAAAAAGCGGTCTTCAGGGTGCGCTTTCAGCCATTCTTTCAGGCGCGCCTGCTCTTCTTCAGTAGCTTCGCCTGAAAGGGTACGCGTGATCAATATGGCAAGTTCTCTCTGTATCATGGCTGCCTTTATATTATGAGACAGCAAACGAGAGTGTTCACCCTAAAAGAAAGAAGAATTTTTTTTGAATGGCGCCATTATGCGCTGCGTACTTTTTTACCGGGTACAACATCGAGGTGAAATTTCACCTTTTCGCTGATTTTTTTTACCGCAATCACCATTTGGGCGTCAACGGTTTTTACTGAAATATTCAGAATTTCCGCCACTTCCCTGTATTTGAGGCCGTCTTCGCGCACCAGCCTGAAGATGATACGGCATTTGGGCGGCAGGCTGTCTACGGCACTGCTGATCTTTTTAAAAATTTCTTTAGTAATGAGCATTTGCTGGGGAGACTGGTGGTCAGCAAGCGGGATGTTGTCAAGATCGAAAGGCTCAGTATGATTTGCGCGGGCCTTTTGCGACAGGTAGTTTAGCGATGTATTTTTGATGGAAGTGTACAGGTAGGTTTTAAGGTTGGTGATCTCGGGAAGTTTGCTTCGGTTTTTCCATACTTTCACAAATACTTCATCCATCATTTCAAGCGCAGCCTCTTTATCCTGTGTGATGGAAAAGGCAAAACGGGTAAGCTTGGAAGCAAAATGGTTGAACAACTGCCGAAACGCCTTTTCATCTCCCAATGCTACTTTTTTCTGCCAATGATATAGGTTGCCATCCTCCACCATGTATCAAATATAGACAATATCTGCTTAAATGAGCCAGGCTTTAAGCAAACAGCCTTTTGACTTTTTAATTCAACTTTTTTCCGCCACCGCATTTACCCTTACCAAATCAGCGTCGCCACAGATTTTCCTTCTACTGTTACAGGAGCCCATTTGCCTTTGTGCCTTAAATTGAAAGTGTAAGGCGTGGGGCCCTCGTTCAGCGCGATCATTACTTTTTTACCATCCGGCCTCAGAAATGCCACGTTTTGGATCACGCCGGCATAATTGCTTTCAATTCTTACCGAGCCGGGTGGCACAAATTTAGAGGCATGCGCAATGATGTAGTACCCCACGTTCCGGGTCACAGCAGACCCGCTGATGGTAAGGGCTCCTTTGCACTCGGTGCAGCCGCCGGGCGTATGCGGGCCATAAGTGGGGTCGTTTGCCAGGTTCCACTCCATAGCCAGTTTGCTCCAGTTGCGCATGGTACCAATAATGACGTTTTTGATATGCCATTGCAGATCGCCGTCAAATGTGCCTTTTGCCCCCGTCCATTGCTCGGTAAAGTATAGGTTTTTTGAAGGATAAGCGTTGTGCAGGTTGCCCATAGCCGCCACATCGCCGGCATACAAATGAAAGGCCGCGCCATCCACATATTTAGCCGCTTCCGCATCCGAGTAAATGGCAGAAGGATAATCGGGCCTGTCGAGGTTGTGATCATACACAATAATTTTTGTGGCAAGCCCCGCCGCCTGAAATGCAGGCCCCAGGCTGATTTTGATAAAATCACGCTGTTGCTCTGCCGTCATGTGCATGCTGGGATTATTGCCCGGGTGCAGGGGTTCGTTTTGCGGCGTAATAGCGGTAATATTAATACCCTCGGCTTTCATAGCCTGAATGTATTTGACAAAATAAGTGGCGTAGGAGTTGTAATATTCCGGTTTCAGGCTGCCGCCAATGCTGCTGTTGTTGTCTTTCATCCACGTGGGCGGGCTCCAGGGTGTGGCAATTATTTTTATAGATGGATTGATGGCCAGAATACTTTTTAGAACCGGTATCAGATGCACTTTATCGGGCGCTATGCTAAAGTGATCCTGGTTAATATCTGTTTGCCCGGCAGGAAGATCATTATAACTGAAAACGGTAGCATCCAGGTCGGAAGCGCCGATGCTTAACCGGATGTAACTGATGGCGATTTTGCCGTCGCCGCTGCCAAACAATTCGTTGAGCAGGTTGTTTTTAGCTGTGGCCTCCATCTGGCTGATGAGCATGGCGCTGCCGCCTGTGAGGGTATAACCAAAGCCGTCAATGGTTTGATAAGTTTTTGTTTCATCCACATCTGCATTGGGAAATGTATTGGCAGCCGTACCAAAAGAAATTACTTTGTCCTGCTTTTGCAGCAGCACTGTTTGGTTTGCTTTGGTCAGCCACATCTCCACATCATTTGTGCCCGGAGGATCGGGCGGCGGTGTACCTCCCCCGCTTCCGCCTTTATTGCACTGCGCGTTAAAATTCAATACTGCAAACAATACCAGGTAAAATATAAATCCTTTCTTCATTTGAGATTATTTATTTTTTTTAATGATCACTTCTGACTGGCTGCAATCCAGAGTAATTGCCCGCCGTAATGTACTCTAGAATTAAGACCACAAGGGTTTTTTGTCGTGCCTGTGGCAGCATTCTATAACCCAGTAAATCCCAGCTTTGCCAACCCGGCTTTCACCTCCGGCGCGCTCATAAAAAGATCCCACAACAATCCCGTGCGGTAATTTTCTATCATCACAATGATCGGCCCCTGGTCTATGGCCAGAAAGGCATCGTCAAACCACGCGCCGTTTTTCAAAACATCCAAAGTAAATGCATCTGTAAAACCGTATTCCCTAAAAATCTTATCGCCCAATACATAATAATAAAATTTCAAAGCCGCCATTGATTCATTAGGCGTATATGGCAGGGATGAAATGGCTGCGGTCGGCGCTATATAGCCCAGGTCGTTTGTGGGCGAACTGGCATTATAGCCATTTTTAATGTTGCTGGCTGTTAAGCCCCACACTGAATCGCTGTAACCATACCATTGTTTTGGATTGGCTTTGCAGTAATTGTAATTGATAAGTGTGTGATGGCGCGTTTGTTCATTATAAGAAGCATAACTGTCGGTAAGTGCAGAGGGTTTCAGCCCCAGGAAAGAATAATGTTCAAAAAACAAAGGCCCGCCATAATCTTCGCCCAGCGGTAGCACAATATTGTAAAACTGCTTACCATTTTTCATTGCGCCGCTTCTTGCCCAACCCGCATCATAAGCATATTTGGAAATACCGTGTGTGGCTGAAGAAGCAGCTAAAACATAAGTGATCAGGCATTCGTTCCAGCCCTGTACTTTGTGGTTCATGGCCCAGGCCTTGTCGGGGCTCCAATGCCAGTAAAGCACTTGCTGGTTGTTTAAAAACCAGTTCCATTCCACGCGGTTAACAATGGTGTTGATGTCATTGCGCAGGTTGTTTTCATCCGCATCATTTCCCGTAAAATACTGCCTGGCCGTAAGCAGCCCCTGCATAAGAAAAGATGTTTCTACTATGTCGGCACCATTGTCGTTCTGAGCGACACGGTGTATTTTGTAAGGTGCGCAAGGCTAACCGGCTGGAGCACCACCACGGAATCCCTGTTGGTAAAAGTACTTGTATAAGAAGTTACAGTTCCGTTGGCATCAGTAATAGAAATACTGCCGGCTACAGCAGTTTGCCTTACGGGTTGAGAAAATGTAAAGCTGATGGAAGGCCTGGTGTTGATGCCGGCATTATCGCCCAGCGGCGCATTATTAATGGTAGCGGAAGTAATGGTAATAGCCGCGGGCGTTACCGGTGGTGACGGCGCGGGCTCTTTTTTGCAGGAAAGGAGGCTGCTGATCAAAAAGAATGAAAGATATAAATATTTTTTTTCATATTATTTCAAACTGTACAACATCAGGAGATGCAAAAATTTAGCATCCCCTGATGTAACTGTTGCGATAATTACCTGTTATCTATGGTAATTGTCGGGAAATAATTGTGCACCGTAACATTATCATAAATAACAGTTTGCCCTGTTTTAGTCGGATAACCAGAAATTGAAACAGTGAAAGGTTTAGAATTTGTTTGTGTAATGTGCAAGTTGTAAATATCCGGTAAAACATTCATTGAGCCATAGGAACTATAAAAAGTTTTATAAAAAACGTTTTGACCGGTTATACGATCATAAAAATTAACACTCGGCATATATCCCTGGTTGGGATTAGGATTTGTTACTATTACATTTATGTAAGGTGCGGGTATGCAAGTTCCGTTAGTATTTGCAAAAGATTGCCCGTTTGTGTTTACATCTAATATAGCCTTTATATCTGCATTAGCCTGGCTTATTGTTGATGTATATCTACCGGCAGGCACTGTATACGTAACCGTACTGCCGACATATCCACTTCCGCAATTATTTCGAGTAAATGTCCCATTTTTCTCTTCACTACTATAACTTCCAGGATAGAGATATAAAATAGCATACATGTCCCAAATACTAAAATCAGAAAGTACTTTACCCGCAATACCCGCATTAAAAACAGAACTCGCATCATCATCTGGTGAAATACCTATTTTAGTAGTATAAAATTGATTATAATCTTGAGTGTGTGCTAGATTTACTGTGTGCCCTAGTTCATGAACGATAATCAACTTTTTCTTTTCGTCAGTATTAATATCAAGAGTACAGGTTGTGTTAATAGAAATAGTAGAAGCAGGATACCCGTTCTTTGGCAGATCATCAATTTGAGCTGCTAAATCGTAATAAGGGTCACCACTAGGCAAAAAAATATCAAAGGCTCGTATTGTAATATCTGCTGTAGGTGTTGACACCAAGTTAAAATGTATATTGGAACCTAAATTATTCCATTGCTCTATTGCCATTATTACAGCTGTATGGTAATCATAATTAGAACCATCAGTAGGTACGGTCTCATCTATTCTTACTGTTATATTGTTTTGATTTTCTAATGCTACTTTTGATGCACCTATTGTTGAATTATAATACACTTGTCTTTTCATGGTATTTAAGCTAGTTTTCTTTATACCAATATCCCCTGCAACAAGGTAATAATCCCCCATATCAATAATACCAACCGTATCAAATCCCATTTTATAAATCTGTGTCATTGTATCCACCAATTTGTTTGGATAATACTGATCGCTTTTTTTACAAGAGCCCAAAAAGGTAAGACTTAGAATAATAAATATCCATATAAAATAAAACAATTGTTTCATAAAATTATAAATTAGAAGGTTAGAGAGGTTTAAAAAAAGAGTAGCTAACATCAGCTAAGCAACGATGTGGGCTACCCTAATCTGGTGGTTCCATCTTTTACAATTATTTTATAAATTAAATTAGTCGTATTTACCGATAAACAATGCATTCATCTCTACCGCAATTAATGTTGCAGAATACATCCCTAATTGTCAAGTATTTCTGCCGTGAATTTTTCAACCTGTCAACCTGTCCCTTTCTCAAATTTGTCACAGAGAATTCTTTGTTTTTGCAACGCTATTCACATATAAAATCATTTTGACATATACCACTGCAACTAAGCCAGTGATGCCATTGGCCTGTTATCAATTTCCGCTGCTGCATGCCGCGGTAAAATAATTTTCTGGTTGGGATACAGCATAATGGGCTGAAAGTTTTTATCATCAGCCCTGGCAATGTTGATCAGCCCACGGTACAAGGTAGTTTCCACATCGGCATCGCTGTAAGCTTTTACATTAAATGCAGTGCCCAGTACTTTTATGTCAACATTTGCGGCATGTACAATAAACGGCCGTGCCGCGTTTTTTACCACGTCAAAAAAAGCTTCGCCATCCAGCCTAACCTCTCGCGTAGCGCCTTTAAAATCATTGATGAAATAAAGCCGCGAACCTGAATTGAGCCAAACCTTGCTGCCGTCAGGTAATACTGACTGACGGCGTTCACCATTCTGTGCAATAAGATGAGGCTGTTCCGGCATGGCAACCGTGGACGGCTGAATGCGGTTTACAAAAAACAATGACGCCACTATAACTGCTATGACTGATGCAGCAGCTATGGGCCAATATTTTTTTAACCGGATGCTGCGCGGCAGTTTTTGTAAACCTCTTGTTTTTTCAATGATGCGGGTGGCCGTAAGCTGCTGTTCGTTTTCTAAAGTTTGGCTGTGCCTGAGCGTTTGTGACAATACTTCAAACTGTTGCTGCAGGGCGGGGTTATCTTTCAGGTGATCCTGCAGCTCACGCTCTTCCTGCGGGGAGGCTTCCCCGAAAATACTCCTGGCCATCAGCCTCCAGATATCCTCATGAATTTGCATCGCAATCGCTTCTACAAATAAGGACAGGCGTTTTAAAAAAATCTACTAAACGATTTTCAACTTTTTTTTAAAGGATGAGCAGGAAATCTTTGGGGAACATTTTTGGGAATGCCGAGGGCTGCCGCGATGCGTTGTACGGCAATCGCCATTTGCGCATCAATAGTATTTACCGAAATGTTCAGTATTTCTGCTACTTCCTTATACCTGAGGCCATCTTCACGCACCAGCTTAAAGATCATTTTACAGCGGGGTGGCAGCATGTTTATAGCGTGGTTCATCCTGGAAAGCATCTCGGCAGTGATCAATAGCGAGTAAGGGTCGTCAGTAAGTGCTTCCAACTCCGGCTCAATGCCATCAAAAGGCCGGGTAAGCAACTGGCGTGCCCTTTCTGACATTTTATTGAGAGATAAATTTTTTACAGAAACATACAGGTACACAGGCAGATTATCAATGGCAATAATCTTTACACGATTGGTCCAGAGTTTTATAAACGCGTCTTCCACCACTTCTTCGGCAATCTCCCTGGAGTGTAGAATGGAAACGGCAAATTTCAACAGCCTGTTTCCCATTAATGTATACAATTCGGAAAAAGCTGTTTCATTACCTTCTGCAATTTCTGATTGCAGCTTTTTAAAATCGTGCATAACCGGTTTCATAGCAAACAATACACTAAAGTTATGAAAAATACATTTATGCAGCGAATTCGCTATAAAGATGTATTCCTGGCAATACTTGCAGCAGCAGTATAGCCGGTGCTCCATGCATTTTGAAAGTTATATCCACCAGTTATACCGTCTACATCTATCACCTCACCAGCAAAATATAGATGAGGAATTTTTTTACTCATCATGGTGTTGGGATCAATCTCTGAAAGGTGGATGCCGCCTGCAGTTACAAATTCTTCTTTAAAAGTAGTTTTGCCTTTTATAGTGGCATCGTAATATACCAGGCTTTTTACCAACTGATTTTGCTGGCGGGCAGGCAGATCGGCCCATCGGGTATGCGCCGATATGCCCGATTGCTGCAGTAAAAATTCCCACAAACGACGTGGCAGATTGAACGGATTTTTATGATTCACGTACTGCGAAGCAATGTCAAAACGCAACTGCTGCAACACTTGCCGAACCTGATTCTCATGAAATTGCGGCAACCAATTGATGCTGATGGAAAACTGCCAGTTTTTTTCTGCCAGTTCTCTTGCTGCCCATGCGCTGAGTTTTAACACACATGGGCCGCTAAGCCCCCAATGGGTAATAAGAACCGGGCCGCGTTGCTGGAGTTTGGTGCCGGTAATTTTGATAGAAGCATCTTGTGCCACCACGCCCATTAATGAAGTGATGGGATGTGCCGGCATATTAAAGGTGAATAATGAAGGAACGGGAGATGAAATTGTATGGCCCAGCGTTTTAAGCCAGTAATACATTTCTGCCCTGGGTAGTCCGCCGGTAGCGACGCATAAATGATCTGCTACAAAAATTTGCCCGCCAGCCGTTACACAAAACTGATCATTAGCTACTTCAACCCGTTCAACATTACAATGCATCTGAATCGAAACATGGTGAACTGCAGCCTCGTGAAGCAGACAATCAATAATGGTTTGCGATGAATTGGTTACCGGAAACATGCGGCCATCGGGTTCGGTTTTCAGCTCCACACCTCTTTCCTTAAACCAGGTTATCACATGTGTAGTAAAAAAACGGTGAAAGACCTTCTTAACAAAATTACCTCCCCGTGGGTAACGGCTTGCCATTTCGGCTATTTCAAAACACGCATGAGTGACATTGCACCGTCCGCCGCCGCTTACTTTTACTTTACTGAGTAATTTAGCTGACTTTTCAAGTATGGTTACCTGCAAGTCCGGGTTGAGTCTTGCCGCATTGACGGCGCAAAAAAAACCGGCAGCGCCGCCACCAATAACAATCAATTTTTTATTTGTAGCCATAATGAACGGCAGAAATAATGTATTACTGAACTAATCCTAATAGAATAAACCCAACGCTTTTATCGTTTGTATCCTGCTTTCTTCAAATGATAAAACTATTGAACATTCAGAACTGTTAATGGCACACAAAAAGTTCCGGATTAGTTTTTTCTGCCTCTTCAATAGGGCTGTAATTGGATAGTACATCGGCGCTGCCTTTTCTTACGCATACATCATGTTCAAAATGCACAGAAACTTTACCGTCTTTGGTTCTAACTGTCCACCCATCACTTTCGGTATAAACTTCTTTTTTTCCCAGGTTGATCATTGGCTCTATGGCAAGCACCATACCGGTCTTTAATTTAGGACCGCTGCCACGCCTGCCATAATTAGGCACCTGCGGGTCTTCGTGCAGGCTTTGGCCAAGGCCGTGGCCCACCAATTCGCGTACTACGCCATAGCCATTTTTTTTCTCGGTATGCTCCTGAATGGCAAATGCTATGTCACCAATGCGGTTACCATCTACTGCTTTTTCAATGCCTTTGTATAGAGACTCTTTGGTAATTTTTATCAGATGCTGCACTTCTTTCGCCGGTTCGCCGATGGCGAAACTATAAGCATGGTCGCCGTGCCAGCCGTTGAGGATAACGCCCACGTCTATAGAAACAATATCACCCTCACGCAATTCTTTGGTATTTGGGAAACCATGCACTACCACATCGTTTACCGATATGCATGAATTGTAAGGATACCCGTTGTAGTTAAGAAAAGAAGGTATGGCATTGTGATCGCGAATATAATCGCCGATCTTTTTGTCGAGAAACAGAGTGGTGATGCCTGGTTTTAATATTTTAGCCACTTCAGACAAAGTCTGGCTTACAAGCAGCGCGCTCTTTCGCATCAATTCAACCTGCTCATCATTTTTTATAATTATCATACTGTGCAAATTTTATAAAAAAAACCCGGTAAATGCTACCGGGTTAAGCTATTTGATTGAACTAATTAGATCTGTACCGGGGAAGAACTTTGCCTGCCCTGAATACGGCCGCTCTTCATTAAACCATCGTACTGGCGCATCATCAGGTGCGTTTCAATTTGCTGTAAGGTATCTAAAATTACAGCTACGTTGATGAGTAACGAGGTGCCACCGAAGAACATCGCAAATCCCTGAGTCATACCAAATACCAGTTGAATGATACCGGGTAAAATACCTATCAGTGCCAGTAATACGGCACCGGGAAGTGTGATCCTGTCCATAATGGTACCTATATAATCGGTAGTGGGCTGACCAGGTTTTACGCCAGGTATGAAGCCATTGTTTTGCTTGAGGTTATCCGATATTTGTTTGGGATTAAAAATTAGCGCGGTATACAGGAAAGTAAACCCTATAACAACAGCAGCATATATAAGCATGTACCACCCGCTTGTATGATCAGTAAAGGCACGGCTTAAGTTGGTGTTGGGGTTGCTCATTGTAAACAGCGTAGGCACAAACATGATGGCCTGCGCAAATATGATCGGCATAACACCGGAAGCATTCACCTTTAACGGTAAAAACTGGCGCGCACCACCAAACTGGCGGTTGCCTACAATTTGCTTGGCATAGTTTACAGGAACTTTTCTTACGCCCTGAACCAGCAGGATACAACCCATATTAATGGCGATGAATAACGCAATTTCAATAATGAAGATCAGGATATCACCGGTGCGATTGGAGCGGAACGTTAGCTCCTGCGCAATGGACTGCGGGAAACGTGCTAAAATACCCACCATGATAATGATGGAAGCACCATTGCCCAAACCTTTATCGGTAATTTTTTCACCAAGCCACATTACAAACAGAGAACCTGCTGTTAATATAATCACAGTGGTTAAAAT
The DNA here is from genome assembly GCA_934486785.1 of uncultured Niabella sp. Classification (GTDB taxonomy): domain Bacteria; phylum Bacteroidota; class Bacteroidia; order Chitinophagales; family Chitinophagaceae; genus Niabella. Next base: position 168,335 of record CAKSQK010000002.1, read on the forward strand.
AAACATGGATGGCGGGTAAGTATCCATAATAGCCGGACCCGAAGTTTGCCTTAAATAAGTAACATAAGCAAAGGCCTGAACCGCAGTAACCACCACAGTAATGTAGCGTGTCATTTGGGTGATCTTCTTACGTCCGCTTTCACCTTCCTTTTGCATTTTCTGGAAGGTGGGAACCAGAACTGTAAGTAATTGCATAAAGATAGATGCCGTAATATAAGGCATGATACCTAATGCAAAAATGGAGGCCATGTTAAAAGCGCCGCCGGCAAAAGTATTGATCAGATCAAGAATACCGGTTTGCGCGTTGTTTTTGCTGTGCTCTTCTAAAATAACGGGATTGATACCTGGCAATACAATGTGGGCGCCCACCCTGTAAACAGCTATAAGCAGTAAGGTAAAAAGAATTTTATTCCTCAGCTCCTCAATGCTCCAGATATTCTTTAAGGTTTGAATAAATTTTTTCACTGATATTGTTCTTAAATTGACAAGTCACCAAAATTAAAAGACGCAACTGAGTGCGTCAAATATTTCAGGCATTATTTTACTATCTCCACAGTACCGCCTGCGGCTTCAATAACAGATTTTGCTTTTTCGCTCACTGCATCTACCTTAAATGTAAAGGCGCCTTTCAGCTCACCATTACCCAGTATCTTCACTTTATCGGTTTTAGCGGTAAGGCCAGCCTGGTAAAGGTTTTCAATAGTAAATTCTTTAATGTCGTATGCTTCGGCAAGGTGGTCAATCTGCCCCACGTTGAACACTTTGTATTCAATTTTGTGAATGTTTTTAAACCCTCTTTTTGGTACGCGGCGCTGAATAGGCATCTGGCCACCTTCGTGTGCCATTTTGCTTTTGTAACCGGCGCGGCTCTGGCCACCTTTGTTACCTTTTGTTGATGTGCCGCCATAGCCGCTTGCTTCGCCACGGCCAATTCTTTTTTGTTTGTGTACCGAACCTTTTGCAGGTTTTAATTCGTGTAGTTTCATCTTTAAATTGCTTTTTTGTTTACTTCCGCCCCAAAGCGTGGGGCTCGCTTGTAAATGAATGGAAAATGTAGAATAGGAAATGTAAAGTTTGTTTACATCCTGTATTCTACATTCAATAATGTTATACTTTAAATTTCTTCAACCTTCACCATGTGCTCCACCTTACGGATCATGCCCAGAATTTGTGGAGTAGCTTCAACTTCTTTACTGCTATTGGTTTTATTCAACCCCAGTGCTTTCAAAGTAAGCTTTTGCCTCTCAGGCCTGTCAATAGGGCTTTTTACCAATGTTATTTTTACTTTTTTCATCTTTTATAAGTTAAATAAGTTAACAAGCTGACAAGTTAATAAGCTGAATGTTTACTTTTCAAGTATCAACTTTCAACTTTTCAACCTTATCCGTTAAATACTTTTTTCAGTCCTACGTTGCGGGTTTTTGCTACAGCCACCGGCTCGCGCAGGGTGCCAAGCGCTTTAAAAGTGGCTTTTACCACGTTGTGCGGGTTAGCAGAGCCAAGAGATTTTGTAAGCACATCGGTATACCCTGCAGCTTCCAGCACAGCGCGCATGCTGCCACCTGCAATCACACCGGTACCGGGCGTTGCCGGCTTGATCATTACTTTTGCAGCGCCGTCTTTGCTAAGCTGGTCGTGAGGGATTGTACCTTTGAAGATGGGAACTTTAATCAGGTTCTTCTTGGCATCTTCAATACCTTTTGTAATGGCTTCCTGAACTTCTTTGGCTTTTCCCAAACCATGGCCTACGATACCGTTGCCATCGCCCACAACCACTAAAGCCGAAAAGCTGAATGCGCGGCCGCCTTTTGTAGTTTTTACCACACGGTTTATAGCAACCACTTTATCTTTTAATTCAAGTTCGCTTGCTTTTACTCTGTTGAAATTGACTGTTGACATTATTTCAATTTAGAATTATATACTTTTTTTAGAATTGTAAGCCACCTTCCCTGGCGCCTTCGGCTACTGCTTTTACGCGTCCGTGGTACAGGTAACCGCCGCGGTCAAAAACCACTTCTTTCACATTCAGGTCGCCCGCTTTGCGTGCAATGGCCGCGCCTACCAGTTTGCTTTTGTCGCTTTTATTGCCGCTTTGCGCTTTAATATCTTTGTCTTTAGAAGAAGCCGAAGCAATTGTAACGCCCTGGGTATCGTCTATAAGCTGAACATAAATATCAGTATTGCTGCGAAAAACTGCCAGCCTTGGTTTTTGAGCGTTACCACTCACCTTCTGACGGATCGTCTGGCGGATTTTGTTTCTTCTTGTTGCTTTTGCGTTTGCCATCTTTTATATAGTTGAGGTGTTGATGTGTTTACAGATTGATAAGATTTTACCCGGATCAGACCTGTTAACGATTCAACCTGTTAACTTAAAACTTATTTACCTGCTGACTTACCAGCTTTTTTCCTTACTACTTCGCCTGCAAAGCGTACGCCTTTTCCTTTGTATGGTTCGGGCTTGCGCAGGCTGCGGATCTTTGCACACACGGCGCCTACAAGCTGCTTATCGCTGCCTGTAATTGTGATGGACGGGTTCTGGCCTTTTAAGGTTTCGGTGGTAACAGTAAGCTCCTTAGGAATTTCGAAAATGATGTTGTGAGAATAGCCCAGGGAAAGATCGAGGATATTGCCCTGGTTGGATGCTTTAAAACCTACGCCTACCAGTTCCATTTTTTTCTGATAACCTTCTGTAACGCCGGTTACCAGGTTGGCGATCAGCGCGCGGTACAAACCATGCAATGCGCGGTGTTGTATTTCATCAGTAGGGCGGCTAACAACAATTTCGCCGTCCTTCACTTCTACTTTAATATCGGGGTTTACGGCTTGCTTCAGCTCACCATTTTTACCTTTTACAGTTACCACGTTATCGGCACCTATGGTTACAGTAACACCTGCGGGAACCGGAATGGTTTGTTTTCCTATACGAGACATTTTTTAAAAATTTGAATTTGAAAATTTGTTATTGGATAATGTAAGTTAAAAGTGTTCAGTTGCCGTATAGAGAACTTAAATTGTCATTTTAACTTTTTGGATTTGCAAACCATTATCAAATTTGCAAATAGCCATACAGGCTAATATATATTGCAAAGCACCTCGCCGCCTACATTTTGCGCGCGCGCCTCTTTATCTGTCATTACACCTTTTGAGGTGGAAAGAATGGCAATGCCCAGGCCATTTTTTACCCTTCTGATGTCAGCGGGTTTTGAATACTGGCGCAAACCGGGACGGCTTACCCTTTCCAGGCTTTGGATAGCAGGCTGCTTGGTATCAGCATCGTATTTCAAAGCTATTTTGATAATGCCCTGTTTGTTGTCGTCTTCAAATTTATACTTCAGGATGTAGCCCTGGCTGTATAAAATTTCAGTCATGCGTTTTTTCAGGTTCGATGCAGGAATATCTACGATACGGTGGCCTGCCATTTGAGCGTTGCGTATTCTCGTTAAAAAATCTGCAATAGGATCTGTTACCATTTTATTTAAAAATTATTCAGTACTTAATTAGTGGGTGGTTTTTGTGTTAAGCCCATACCCTGTCTTACGGCTTCATTTTTATATTGCCGGCCATATGTGTTGGCTGGCGGATTGAGTTTTACCAGCTTGCTTTTTTTACTCCCGGAATTTTTCCGTTAAGAGCCATGTCTCTTAAAGCAACCCTTGAAATACCAAAGTAGCGGATGTAACCTTTAGGGCGGCCGGTAAGCTGGCAGCGGTTTTTCAGCCTTACTTTAGAAGAGTTTTTAGGAAGCTTGTCAAGTGCGGCCCAATCGCCGGCTTGTTTCAGCTCTTCCCTTTTAGCTGCAAACTGCTCCACCATTTTCTCTCTTTTATTCTGGCGTGCTATAATTGATTTTTTTGCCATGCTATTCCTTTATTTCTATTTTAGATTGTTTGTTTCTTTGCGTTTTTGAAAGGCATTCCCAGTTCTTTCAGCAGTTCGTAAGCTTCTTCATCTGTTTTTGCTGTAGTGACGAAAGTAATATCCATACCAGTGATCTTGTTCACCTTATCAATATCAATTTCGGGAAAGATGATCTGCTCGGTTACGCCCATGGTATAGTTGCCGCGCCCGTCGAAGGATTTTTCGTTGATGCCTTTAAAATCGCGCACACGGGGTAACGCCACAGATATAAGCCTGTCTAAAAACTCGTACATTTTCACTCCGCGCAGGGTCACTCTTGCACCAATGGGCATGTGCTTGCGCAGCTTAAAGTTTGAAATATCTTTTTTAGAATTGGTGATCATCGCTTTCTGCCCTGTAATGTTGCTCAGTTCTTCCACAGCAATGTCTACCAGTTTCTTATCCGCCACAGCCCCGTTCACACCACGGTTCACACAAATTTTTTCAAGCTTTGGGGCCTGCATTACGCTTTTATAAGCAAATTTTTTAACCAGAGCAGGTGCTACTTCTTTTTTATATTTATCTGCCAGCCTGGGGGTATATTTTGTTGTACTCATGATTTCTGTATTATTTAGCTACAAAATACTATAGTTTCTCTCCCGATTTTTTAAAAACACGAACCGCTTTGCCGTTGTCATCACGCTCGCGCTTAATTTTTGAAGGAGCTTTAGATTTGGCATCCCATAGCATTACGTTGCTGATGTGTATTGGCGCTTCTTTTTTTACAATACCGCCCTTGGTATTTTGTGCAGAGGGCTTGGTGTGTTTGGTTTTAATGTTTACACCTTCTACCAGCACTTTACTTTCATCTACCAATACTTCTTTTACAACGCGTGGTTTTGTTACGTCTTTGCTTTCGCCGGCAATAACTACTACCTGGTCGCCTTTTTTAATATTGTACTTGGGTTTAAATCTGTTGCTCATTTTATTATGCTTTTTGCTGTAAGCATTGGGCTGTAAGCTTTAGGCTTTAAGCTTTGCTATTAGCATTTGAAATATCTTTTTTTTATGCTGTAGGCCTGGTGCCTAAAGCTTATGGCTTTGCTTTATAATACTTCGGGCGCTAATGATACAATTTTCATGTATCCTTTATCGCGCAGCTCTCTTGCCACGGGGCCAAAAATGCGGGTGCCTCTTGGCTCGCCAGCGGCATTCAGGATCACCACTGCGTTGTCATCAAAACGTATGTAAGAACCATCTTTACGGCGCAGTTTGTTGGTGCTGCGAACGATTACGGCTTTTGTTACGGTTCCTTTTTTAATACCACCGGCAGGCATAGCGTCTTTCACGGTTACAACGATCTGGTCTCCTATCCTGGCATAACGCTGGCCACTGTTTCCAAGCACACGAATACAAAGCACTTCTTTGGCACCGCTGTTATCAGCTACGTTTAACCTGCTTTCTTGCTGTATCATCTTTAAAAATTTTGAATTATGAATTATGAATTATGAATTATAAAATCCATCATTGATAATTCAGCATTTATAATTAATTATTTAACTTTCTCAACAACTTCTACCAGCCTCCACCTCTTTAATTTGCTCAGGGGGCGGGTTTCCATGATCTTTACAGTATCGCCAATGCTGCATTCGTTCTTTTCGTCATGCGCATGGAACCTGGTGGTTTTTTTCAGGAACTTACCGTAAATGGGGTGTTTGATCTTTCTTTCAACCGCAACGGTAATGGTTTTTTCCATTTTGTTGCTGGTTACAACACCTATCCTGATTTTTCTTAAATTTCTTTCAGACATTGTATTTACCTTTTGGCTTAACTAATTTATATTACGCTTTTTCAGCCTCTTGTTTTTGTTTTAAAAGCGTTTCGATCCGTGCAATGTCTTTACGCAGTGCGCGGATAGACATGGGGTTTTCCAGTGGGGAAATTGCGTGGGCAAACTCCAGCTTTTTTATTCTTTGCCTGGACTGCTCTAACTGAAGCTTTAAATCTTCAACGCTTAATCCTTTTATACTGTCTAAGTATTCTTTTTTCTTTGACATTGTAAACACATTTTAGTTGGTGATCAAATCCCTGCGCATAGTAAACTTCGTTTTGATGGGCAGTTTACCCGAAGCCAGTGCCAGCGATCTGCGCGCCACTTCTTCGCTTACGCCATCAATTTCGAAAATGATACGGCCGGGTTGTACCACTGCTGCCCAGTACTCGAGGTTACCTTTACCTTTACCCATACGCACCTCGGCGGGCTTGTGGGTAATGGGCTTATCAGGAAAAATGCGGATCCACACATTACCTTCTCTTTTCATGCTGCGGGTTAATGCCTGGCGGGCGGCTTCTATCTGGCGGTCTGTGATCCAGTGAGAATCCAGCGCTTTTAATGCATAAGAACCAAACGCAATGGTAGCCCCTCTTTTAGTGTCGCCTTTCATGCGGCCTTTCTGCATTTTCCTGTGCTTTGTCCTTTTCGGTTGTAACATCTTTATTTAATTTGACAATTCGACAATTTGATAATTTGACAATTATAAATCCGACGTGGTTGCCGAATTGGCTAATTGCCACATTTACTTATTTAATTCCTCCTGTCTCTTCCACCACCACGGCGGTCTCCCCTTCTGTCATCGCGGCGGTTATCCCTGCGGTGCTCGCCGCCACCCACGCTCTTTTCATTTCCTGAAATGAAGTTGGGGTTCAGATCTCTTTTGGCAAGTACCTCACCTTTACAGATCCATACTTTAATACCAATTTTACCATACACGGTTTGTGCAAACACATTGGCATAATCAATATCCATACGGAAGGTGTGCAAAGGCACACGGCCTTGTTTGAATTCTTCGCTGCGGGCAATTTCAGCACCTGCCAGGCGGCCGCTCAATTTTACTTTAATACCTTCGGCACCCATACGAAGCGCAGAAGCGATGGCCATTTTAGTAGCGCGTTTAAAGTTGATGCGGTTTTCGATCTGGCGCGCAATGGTATCGGCCACGATCATGGCATCGGTTTCCGGGCGGCGGATCTCCAAAATGTTGATCTGCACATCATCGTTACCGGTAAGTTTTTTCAGCTCTTCTTTGATCCTGTCCACTTCGCCGCCACCTTTACCAATGATGATACCAGGCTTGGATGTATGAATGGTAATGATCAGTTTACCCAGTGTTCTTTCTATAACAATTTTAGAAATACCGCCTTTGTTGATACGGGCGTTGAGGTAATTCCTGATCTTGTTGTCTTCAATTAATTTAGAAGCAAAATCTTTTTTGCCTCCGTACCAGTTAGACTCCCATCCGCGAATGATGCCTAACCTGTTACCAATTGGATTTGCTTTTTGACCCATATTTATTGGTTATGCGTTTATAGTTTCTTTTGTCTTTTTTGCAGGAGCTTTGGCCTGAGCGGATTTTGCTTTTGCTTTTTTAGCTTCAGCTTTTTGCTTTTTGGCAGTTTTGGCGTCCACACCTTCGTCTACAACAATGGTAACGTGGTTGCTGCGCTTGCGTACCCTGTAACCGCGGCCTTGTGGTGCAGGGCGCATGCGTTTTAAAGTTCTGCCTTCATCCACAAAAATTGTTTTAATAATCAATCCTGCTTCATCGCCGCCTTCATTGGCCTGTTTCCAGTTGTTGATGGCGTTAAGCACCAGTTTGCGCAAAGGCACGGCAGGGTGCTTGGGGTTGTGCTCCAGTTCAGCTAATACCAAATCCACTTTCTGGCCACGGATCAAATCAGCCAAAAGCCTCATTTTGCGGGGCGATGTTGGATAATTTCTAAGTTTTGCTACTGCTTCCATTTTTAATTTTTGATGTTTGATGCTTTAACGTCAAACTACTTTACTGTTATTTATAGCCCGGTTGTTGTACACTTCATCTGCTATCTACCGGCGCCGGGCCAGATCATTTATTATTTGCTGCCTGCGTGGCCTTTAAACTGGCGGGTTGGCGCAAATTCGCCCAGCTTGTGCCCCACCATAAATTCAGTTACATACACGGGTATAAATTTGTTACCGTTATGCACAGCAAATGTGTGGCCTACAAAATCAGGAGTAATGGTAGAGCGGCGGCTCCATGTTTTTATTACTGCTTTTTTTGCTCCTCCTTCGTTTATAGCCAATACCTTTTTTTCCAGGTGGGTTGCTACATAAGGACCTTTTTTAATCGAACGAGCCATTTATAATTACAATTTTAGATTTACGATTTTTCTTTGTTTGCCAGCCACGATAGCTATCGGGGCCGAAGGCTATTTAGCTAATTTGCTGCCGTCTTTACGCTGAATGATCAGTTTATCGCTTGCCTTGCCTCTTGTTCTTGTTTTTTCGCCTTTGGCGTATTTACCGGTGCGGCTGCGCGGGTGCCCGCCACTTGCCCTACCTTCACCACCACCCATCGGGTGATCTACCGGGTTCATGGCCACACCACGGGTGCGTGGCTTAATTCCCTTCCACCTGTTACGGCCGGCTTTACCCATGCTTTGCTGGCTGTGGTCGCTGTTGCTTACCACACCTACTGTTGCAAAACAATTGATGAGCACTTTTCTCAACTCGCCGGAAGGCATTTTAAGAACGGCGTATTTTTCTTCTTTGTTGGTAAGCTGCGCACTTGAACCTGCACTGCGGGCCATTACGCCACCCTGGCCGGGATGTAGTTCAATATTATGAATGTTGGTACCCAAAGGCATGTTCTTCATCTGAAGCGTGTTGCCGATTTCGGGCGCTACTGCATTGCCGCTTACTATTACAGAACCCACTTTTAAACCCTGCGGGGCAATGATGTAACGTTTTTCACCATCTGTATATTCCACCAAAGCGATGAATGAAGTACGGTTAGGATCGTATTCAATGGTCAACACTTTAGCTTCTATATTATGTTTGTCTCTTTTAAAATCAATAATGCGGTATTTCTTTTTGTGCCCACCGCCTCTGTACCTCATGGTAAGGTGACCGGAGGAGTTGCGGCCGCCGGTGCTTTTCTTTTTTTCAACCAGGGTTTTTTCCGGCTGATTGGTAGTAATTTCCGCGTAAGCGTTCCCTATTCTCCAGCGGGAGCCTGCGGTCATTGGTTTAAATTTCTTTACTGCCATTTTTAATTTCTTTTTACTCTCTGAGCTTTTGTTTTCAACACTTCGCGGCGGTTGGTTGCCTTTCTTTTAGTTATTGTTCATGGTTTGTTATGAACCATTGCCATCAACTATAAACTTATAAGTTTGCGTACAAATCAATCTCTTCACCTTCGGCTACAGTTACATAAGCTTTTTTATAAGCAGGCTTGCGGCCCTGTATAAAACCGGCTTTGGTATAGCGGGTTTTGTTTTTTGCCGGGGATACCACGGTATTCACACTTGTAACGGTTACACCGTAAAAAGCTTCAATGGCTTTTTTAATTTCAAGCTTGTTCGATTTTCTGGCCACCTTAAAAGCATAGCGGCGTAAGGTTTCCTGCTGCGCGTTGGCTTTTTCGGTAATGATTGGCTTTATTAAAATTTCGCTCGGTTTCATCTTTGTTTATTTTAGTTCCGATAGCCATCGGAATGAAATTAGAAATTACTACGCTTCTGCAGGCTGCTCATCTTCACTAAAGATCTTTGCCGCACTTTCGGTAAATACCAGCACATCAGAGTTTACGATGTCGTAAGTATTCAGATCGCTGAGCGCGATGCCCAATACAGAAGGTATGTTACGGAAAGACAATTCCAAATTTTCGTTGGGGCCCGCCATTACGAACATGGATTTTTTGTTGCCCGCGTTCAGGCTGTCTAAAATACCAGCGAAAGCTTTGGTTTTAGGAGCATCAATATTAATATCTTCTACCACCACAATGGCGTTGCTCTTTGCTTTATGCGAAAGCGCTGATATCTTGGCCAGGTCTTTCACTTTCTTGTTCAGCTTAAAGCTATAATCGCGCGGCTTGGGGCCAAAAATAGTACCGCCACCTTTATATAAGGGGTTGCGGATGTTGCCTTTACGGCTACCGCCCGTACCTTTTTGCTTGTGCAATTTGCGGCTGGCGCCCTTCACCTCAGCACGTGTTTTTACTTTGTTTGTACCCTGGCGTTGCGCAGCTAAAAATTGCTTTACGGCCAGGTAGATCACGTGGTTGTTCGGTTCTGCACCAAAAATATCATCCGGCAATTCAACCGAACGGCCTGTGGCTTTACCCTGTGTATTTAAAACTTCAACTTGCATTTTCTTTATTTTTTATCCTTTGTAACATTACTGCTGCAAAGAATGATAACCCTGAATTAATTTTGAACTAAAACAATTGATCCGATGTGGCCGGGAACCGAACCGCTAACGAGAATGTAATTTTTTTCGGGGAAGATCTTTACCACTTTCAGCCCTTTCAGCTTTACCCTTTCGCCACCCATGCGGCCCGCCATGCGCATACCTTTCATTACGCGGCTCGCGTCAGACGAGTTACCCAGTGAACCTGGAGCGCGCTGCCTGTCGTGCTGACCGTGAGACTGCTCGCCCACACCATGGAAACCGTGGCGCTTAACCACACCCTGGAAACCTTTACCTTTTGAAGTGCCCACTACGTTTACTTTTTCACCTTCGGTAAAAATGTCAACGGTGATCTCTTCACCAATATTTTTTTCGATTGAAAAATCGCGGAATTCTTTAGAGATTTTTTTAGCGGCAGTGTTAGCCTTTGCGAAGTGGTTTTTTTCAGGTAGCGTGGCGCGGCTTTCTTTTTTGTCGCCGTAAGACAATTGTAACGCGTTGTAACCGTCAGTTTCTATCGTTTTCACCTGTGTTACAATACAGGGGCCTGCTTCTATGATGGTGCAGGCAGTTTGTTTGCCCTGAGGATCGTAGATGCTGGTCATCCCAAGCTTTTTCCCAATAATTCCTTTCATTTCTATGTATGTTTTAGTGCTGCGCAGGATTATCAGGACTGCCGGCAACTGATACCGGTATCGATCCTCGTTTGCTGCCGACCTTTTCTATTTTATAAGAAGTACCGGCAGTAAACAAACCCTGAACGGCTTGTTTTATGTGTATGTTCAGTGCTCTTTTGGCTCGCCAGGGCGAGTTTGAGAGATGAATGTTTTTTTGATAAGAACTACAAATGTTGCTCCGGATATGGCGCGGTAAAGCCTTAGGCTTTGATCTCTACTTCCACACCGCTGGGCAGGTCTAATTTAGACAATGCATCCACCGTGCGCGAAGAGGAGGTATAAATATCCAGCAACCTCTTGTGTGTTGCCAATTGAAACTGCTCACGGCTTTTTTTGTTTACGTGAGGAGAACGAAGAACAGTAAAGATTTTACGGTGTGTTGGCAAAGGAATAGGGCCTGTAACCACAGCGCCGGTGCTACGCACGGTCTTAACGATTTTCTCAGCTGATTTATCAACCAGGTTGTGATCGTAAGATTGTAATTTTATTCTGATTCTTTGTGACATTGTAAAATACCCGTTTCAATTTGGGAGTGCAAAGGTAAGGGGAAGTTTTGTATTAAACTAAATTTTTAAGAAAATTTTTTCACTCACATTTCATTTTTTACGGGTTCCAATACTATCTACTGTTTCTTACTTTAATATATTATTTTACAAGCCCTTTACCTGTTATGCCTAATGCAATAAGAATAGATGGAAATGATCTTCATATCTTCCCATGTATACACATCGCAGGAAGAGATTTCTGAGACCACCTGCTCATCCCTGATAAACGTTGCGGTTCCCTGGATAACTACGGCATTTTCACTTTCAATGATATTGAGCTGCCTGAAATGTGTTGTAACACTGTCGAAATAAGCTCTGACCTTTTCGCAGTAGGGCCTGATCGCTTCAATCCCCTTTAAAGTGTGTTCGACGGGCGTTTCCCATAATGTATGCTCTGTTAAGTATTCATAACAGGCGCTGAATTGTCCGTTTGAAAATAATGATGAAATGTGTGACTTTTTCATGTATCGTTTTCCTGCAAAAGTATTTTTACTGCCCAAATAAAAGCCTGCCCTATGCTAAGTATTATATATATGGAAAGGAATAAGCGCAGAATTCTGGATTTAGCTTTCAGCATTAAAAAAGCCTCCCGAATAGGAGGCCCTTATCAAAACAATTAAAACTTCTCTACAAAATACCCGACGCGCTTTTGGGCTCAATCACTTCTACATGCACCGGAACGATGCCGTGGCCGGTGTGCGCTATTTTTTCAAAAGCCGACCTGCTGAGGTCTACCCTGCCTTTGATGTGTTTGGCCATTCTGTCGTTCACCACTACGGTTACACTTTTACCGGTTTTGGTATTGGTTACCAGCAGTTTGGTACCCAACTTGTACACATTTGATGCGGCGGTCTTCAGGTGGTCCCAATAAGTGTCGCCGGTGGCGGTTTTTCTTCCATTGAATTTGCTGTGGTAGTAAGATGCTATAGCCTTACTTTTTTCCTTTTCCTGTACTGTTTGTGCCGATACGGTCATTGTTGCCGTAATAATGGCGAATACTAAGATTAGTACTTTCTTCATTATTTGTGTTTTCGTTAAACAATCACCCCGGGCTGCGCCCGAAGCGTTTTAATTGACCAACTGAATAATCAGCAGTCATGTAAGCCAAAGCTTTTACACTTTGAATATGTTAACAGGCTGCAAAACGAAGCCGCAAAGGTACTGCTTTCACCCCGGCGGGGAAAACTTTTAAACCGCCAATTTGGCGTTATAAATATTTGAAATAAATTATAATCAACTGAAAAAGAGCTTATTAATATTTACAAGGAACAGACTATATTTCAGGTTCTGCTTTGTGCGTGATCACTTCAACCACTACATTAACCAAACCCGAACTAAGAGAAGCGATTTTGGAGAAAGCCGATTTACTCAAATCCACCCGACCTTTCATATGTGAGGCCATGCGGTCATTAACCGTTACCACCACACTTTTACCGGTTTTTAAATTGGTTACCAAAAGCTTTGTGCCCAATTTGTACATATTGGAAGCCGCCGTAAACAGGTGATCCCGGTACACTTCACCGGTAGCGGTTTTACGGCCATTGAATTTGCTGTGGTAATAAGACGCTCTTAATTGGTCACCATTGCCTGATTGTGCAAAGCCCAGGGAACAGCTAAGCGAAAAAACCATCAGAACACAAATTAATTTTTTCATTTTACGGTGTGAAATAGTCAATGTTGATTCAATATTCATCATGAACGCTTCTGTAAAACGAAAAAAAGAAACGAATATTGCCCAACCTGATAAAGATCAGGCGTGGTTTTTAATTAACCTGCTGAAATTCAATATCGTTACAGGATAAAAATTTTATACCACGATGCCTTCAAGATCGTAGTCATAGGCTTTTTGTATCTGTACGTTGTAAAAACTGCCAATCTGTAACTTTTGTGCTGAGGTGATCACCACTTCATTGTCAACTTCCACGCTGTCAAACTCTGTACGGCCAATGTACCTGCCTGCTTCTTTTTTATCAATGATGGTTTTAAAGGTTTTGCCCACTTTTTCCTGGTTCAGCTCAAACGATATTTCCTGCTGAAACTCCATAATTTCCTGGGCGCGGCGTTCTTTTTCTTCCTGCGGAATGGTATCGGGTAGCGCATATGCACCTGTGCCTTCTTCGTGAGAATAGGTAAAAATACCCACCCTGTCAAAGCGGTGTTGGGCTAAAAATCCCTTTAGTTGTTCTACATCGTCCTGTGTTTCGCCGGGAAAACCGGTAATGAGCGTGGTGCGCAGGCAAATGCCCGGCACTTTTTCGCGCACAGCAGCTATGAGATTGTCAATTTCTGCACGGGTGATCTGGCGCCTCATGGCAGTAAGCATATTGTTTGTGGCATGCTGCAGCGGCATGTCAAGATAGTTGCAGATATTGCTGCGCTCCCGCATCACATCCAGTATTTCCAGCGGAAATTTAGCTGGGTAAGCATAGTGCAGGCGTATCCATTGCAATCCTTTTACATCTGCCAGGCGGTGCAGCAGTTCGGGCAGCATTCTTTTTTTATAAATATCCAGGCCGTAATAGGTCAGCTCCTGCGCAATCAGCATTATTTCCTGAACCCCCATTTGTACCAACCTTTCTGCTTCGCGAACCAGTTCTTCAACAGGCTTGCTTACGTGCGCTCCCCGCATTAGCGGAATGGCACAAAAAGCACAGGTGCGGTTGCAGCCTTCTGAAATTTTTAAGTAAGCATAGTGTTTGGGTGTGGCCAGCAGGCGCTCGCCCATTAGTTCGGTTTTATAATCTGCGTCAAACTGTTTTAAAACAGATGGCAGCTCCATAGTACCAAAAAAAGCATCCACTTCGGGTATCTCTTCTTCCAGGTTGTTTTTATAGCGCTCACTCAGGCAGCCGGTCACGTATACTTTATCCAGCTTTCCCCTGCGTTTCAGTTCCACCTGCTCTAAAATGGTGTTGATGCTTTCTTCCTTGGCTTTATCAATAAAACCGCAGGTGTTTACCACCACAATGTTATGGTCACGCTTTGTATTTTCGTGCACCACATCAATTTCATTGGCGCGCAACTGGCCGCTCAGCACTTCGCTGTCAACCATGTTTTTGCTGCATCCGAGTGTAATGATGTTTACCTTATCTTTCTTTAACGTCCTTGCTTTCAACTGCTGATTTTTTTTTGAAAATGGATTGCAAAGGTAAAGGCGGATGCCGAAATAAATGTATTATTTACCAGGGGATGACGGTTCTTTAACATTCCGGCTCATTCAGCGGCACATTTACAGCCAGGCCGCCGTCGGATGTTTCTTTGTATTTATGGCTCATATCCCGTGCTGTTTGCCACATGGTTTTGATCACGTCTCCCAGCGAAACTTTCGCGTATTCGGGTGTGCTTTGCAGTGCCAGTTGCGATGCGGCAATGGCCTTTATGGCGCCCATAGCATTTCGTTCAATACACGGCACCTGCACCAGCCCGGCCACGGGGTCGCAGGTCATTCCCAGGTGATGTTCCATGGCAATTTCAGCAGCCATTAATGCCTGCTGCTGTGTGCCGCCCAGCGCTTCGGTAAGGGCCGCCGCCCCCATTGATGATGAAACACCGATCTCGGCCTGGCAGCCGCCCATGGCTGCCGATATGGTGGATTGCTTTTTGAACACGCATCCAATTTCGGAAGCCGTCATTAAAAACCGGATGATCATTTCATCATCGGCATCGGCATCGCAAAAAAGAATGAGATAATGCAGCACAGCAGGTATGACACCGGCAGAGCCATTGGTAGGAGCCGTAACCACCCTGCCAAAAGAAGCATTTTCTT
Source organism: uncultured Niabella sp. (assembly GCA_934486785.1). GTDB lineage: Bacteria > Bacteroidota > Bacteroidia > Chitinophagales > Chitinophagaceae > Niabella. Next base: position 183,386 of record CAKSQK010000002.1, read on the forward strand.
CATTTACAGCCAGTGCAAAACAACTCACCCAATCTAAGGTGCGCTGAAAAGAATGCCCGGTATTCTGAATAACTTTGACCCATTCTTCGTAATTGTGATAAGCCTGGCCTTTGGCCAGGTTTTTATTTATTGCTGATGCCCGGCGCCTTACCTGTAGCCCGCCTGGTAAAATACCTTCTGTATGGCAACCCTTGTAAACGCATTCTTTCATTACCTGCCAGATGTTTAAAATCCCGCTCCTGATGGCTTCTTCAGGCCTCCAGGTTTTTTCATTTTCATATACCACACCGCTGATGGGCAGCCCTGTTTTTACACACCAGGCCAGCAGGTCATCAGCATGGTTGATGGGGTAAGGCAACTGAATGGTACTTGTAGTAGGCGCCTGCTCTCCTTCTTTCTGCACAAAACCACCACCAACTGAATAATATGTTTCGGCCAACTGCTCACCATTTTCAAATACTGCCAAAAAAGTTAACCCGTTGGAATGAAATGGCAGCGTTTCTGTAAATAAAAAAACAATATCGGTTGGGGGATTGAAAGTGACTGCCTGCCTGCCGTTTAAAATAATTTGCTGGCTTTTTGCAATAGCCGCAATGGTTGTATGAATGGCATCCACATCAAAGGTTACGGGATCGTAGCCGCAAAGGCCTAATTGCACAGCTATATCTGTGCCATGGCCGGTACCGGTTTTGGCCAGTGAGCCATACAGTAAAACCTGAATGCTTTTTACTTTGTTTAAAACATTATTGGCTTCCAGCCCGCTCACAAACCGCGCGGCAGCCTTCCACGGACCTAAAGTGTGCGAGCTGGAAGGGCCCACCCCAATCTTCAACATATCAAAAACCGAAATGGCCTCGTACATGATATTAGTTTTACTATTCGAAATTAACGAAGAATATCTCACAAAAAAAGCTCCCCAATTGGAGAGCATTATAAAAATCGGGCTTTATGATCCGCTATTGCGCATGCAACAGTTCAATGTAAAAATATAAAGGCTGGTTATTTACTTTTGCTAACCGCGGATCGTAAGCACAAGCGTAAGCCAATTGAGAAGGTGTAATAATCTTGATTTTGCCGCCCGGCTTTATTTTTTGCAACGCAATTGTCCAGGCCGTAATGACTCCGTTTAATGGGAACGACACAGTACCATCAAGGCTTTCGTCAAATTTTTCACCGTTCATCAATCTGCCCGTGTAATTAACTCTCACCCTGCTTGTGGCTGATGGTGCCGCCCCTGAGCCTTCATTTATTATTTGATATAATAACCCGCTAGCATCCTGCGTTGTATTAATTGAGCTGTCGGCCGCAAATTTTGTCATCGCAGGCATTTCACTTTCCACAGTTTTGGGCGTACACTGTTCCGGCTCATTATTTTTTAAACAACCGGTAAATACAATAAATAAAACCAAAACAAAAAAACTAATTCTTCTCATACTTGAATTTTGAAACTACTGATTTCTCTTAACGTCAACAAGAGTGATTGTGTTTATTACCTGTGAGTTTGCCGGTGCATTGCCATACCTTCCTGTAAAACGTTGGCAACCATAAAACTGTGACGAAGGAACAATCAACTTCATAACACCACCTTCCATCATTTGTGAAAAAATGTGATAATCCAATGATTCTGTTGCATAGTCAGACAGCTTCAAAGGATAACCGTTCCTGTTGTTATAAACAGTACCCGAATCTATTAGCGTTCCATTTAAAAGTCTTATTTCGCTTTTAAATACAATCTGAGAATCTGCTGCAGGTTGGCTGCCAGCACCTGGCGATTCAATTCCATAATACACATTATGAGTTGTGTTAAACGCCACGTTTAAAGTGGTATTTTCGTCTAAAAACGAGTCGATTATGCTTCTATCCTGCGCTAAAGTATTATTTGTACAGGGTGGAGTTTTATCTTTATTGCAAGAGATTAAAACTGTTACAACTACAATTGCTGTAAGTGGAATAGCAATGATCCTTTTCATTCTTTTTTTTTTTGAGGGTTGTTAATTAATTATTGATTTTCATTCTGTTTACGGGATAAAAGTTCCCGGTAACGGGTTTCGTTGATATCCCACTTGTGGTAAGACGCAAAAACGGCTATGAACGCAACAATTAAAATTCCTGCAATCAACAAAACAATGAAAACAGAGGAATTAGCGTTAGCAACCATCGTAGCGCGCTTGTACCAGCCACTGAAAAAATTTATAAATATGGCTAATACAATAATGATGCCTGCCGGTGCGCTGATCAATGCCCGCTTAAATATTTTTTTTTGTTTCTGCCTGTATTCACTCCAGTATTTAATAAAAGCTTCTTCATCTTTTGTATACATGCGGCTAAATTAAACTTTTCGTGCAGGTTTTGATAATAATCATAATCTGTTTATATTGCAGTAATCAATAAGAAGAATAATAGTGAAACTTTCACCGGCCTTAGCAAAATATTTAGCTGCCAACAAGCGATTATCCTTACCACGCATCGGAACCTTTACCTCTGAAGGAAGCTACGACCCTGAATTTGACGGTAAAAGAACAACAGTGCCCGCCAATGTATCATTTAAAAATGAAAAAGTACATGGCTTTGATGATGCCCTGGTTGAGTTCATAGCAAAAGAAACCGGTAAAATGAAGATACTGGCAGAATCTGACCTCACATCTCAACTGGATGATGTGCTGCAATATTTGAACACAGGCAAGCCTTATTTTTTTACCGATATTGGCACGCTGGCCAGGAAACAAAACGGGGATTTTGAATTTTTTGCTGAAAAATACACACCGGCTTCAGAAAAGAAAAAAGAAAAAGACATTCCCATTACCGAAAAAAATTATGTTCCACAAACCTATATTGACAATACCAGAACGGGCAGGCGCAACCTGAAGCCTGCGCTCATCATTATTACACTTGCGCTTATTGCCATTGCCGCCACCGTGTGGATTTATATGAACAGTATGGAAACCAACCTCACTGAAGTAGAAGATGCGGTGGAAACAGTACCGGCACAAGCTCAGGCGGCAGACAGCCTGGCTGCACAGGACTCCGCACGGACCGCCACTGTTGCTCCCGCCACATATACCTATGTGCTGGAGGTGGCCAGAGAACCGCGCGCTTCAAGAAGGTTCAACCAGCTTAAAACCATTAACTGGCCGGTAGAATTGGAAGTTCTTGATTCGGTGAACAAAAGAATTGTGATGAAACTGCCACGTGCAGGCGCTGATACCGCCAGGATCAAAGACTCATTAAGTGTATTAAGCGGAAGAACAGTGTTCATAGCACCTTAAAACCCCAGTGCGCGCAACGGTTGCAAAGTTTAAAAGGTCTTGTAATAAATAAACCAGATGAAAAAACTATTATTAGTTGCCGCGTGTGTGATATTATATACATCCTGTGCCACATCGCAAAATGCCGTGGCTAAAGAGGCCGAAAAGAAAGTAGCAGGATGGAAGCCATTGTTAAACCTTACTGATGATCAGGCAGGCAAACTTGCAGCAGTAGAAACTGCTTACTTGAAAGCGATGAAAAAACTCACTTACTCTTCTTCCTATCATTCACAGCTTAAAGCATTGCAGGACACCAGAACCCGTCAGCAAAAAGAAATTCTTTCAAGAGAACAATATTTGAAGTTAGACCTGCTTGAAAGTGGCAGGCTGAAGAAACTGCCACCTGTCAGGGCCAATTAATATTCAGTATTAAAAAAAGCTGCCATTGAGCAGCTTTTTTTAAAGTTATCTTTTCACCGTATATATTGTATCCTTTAATACCGGGTTGGTATTAATCCTTACTGGAGTAAGGGTTACCGTTTTGTTGCCTATAACACTTTCTACAGCCACATTTAAAGTTTCGCCACCAAATAGCCTTCTATAATCCCCTGCCGCTCCAGTTACATCTGTAATGTTTGTTCCGTTAATTTGAGTAACCATATCTCCTCTCCCTATTCCGGCGTTAGCAGCCGGAGTGTTTGGATAAACATATTTTACGACTCCTATAATTCTGGATTTTGACGCGTCTGCCCATAGCAAATTGAATGCCCAGCCAAAGTCCACGGGTTCTCCTGCAAACTCTGCCAAAAGCGCGCTTACATCGTTGGTTATCCAGGACCATCCATTCTGTGTATCTAAAGGATAGAGCAGGCTTTCAAAATATTTAACCGGATCATTATCTGCAGACGTCGGGATTTTATTTTTCATATAATCTGACCATTTGTAAAATACAGATAACCCATCGTAAGCAAATTCTGATACGATATTTAATCCTGAAACCATATTAGTTTGAGAAGATGCGGCATTGACAGGTGGCGTCCATAATACAGATTCTCTCAGCAGCGCATCTTTTGCTACATACAATTTTGCCTGTTGGGCAGCATTAACGCTGCGAGGCAAGGATGGCGTTCTTACAGTCGAAGCACTAATACTAGATATTTTTGTAAGGGCTGCAGCAATCATGTAATCAGTGGGATCAGCCAATGGCTTATAAGCAGTCCTGTCGTTTTCACGGCTGGTTACCGGCACATTTGGAATCAATTTGCCGGGATTAGAGAAGTTATTATTATTCTTATCAGAATATATGGCAACAATCGGTTGCATGCCCCAGTTCCGCAACGAGTCTTTTTCACTTAGGGTAAGTTTAGTAGAGTCATATAAAGCTACTGCTTTCCCTTTATAGCTGTCAAAAGGCGTTACGGTAAATGATGCGGTAAATTTGCCTCCTGTTTCATTTCCTACGTGAACAACGTTCATATGTGGTTTTAAGCAAAATGCCAGAAGTTCTGCAGCAGAATAGGAATCATCTGTAGCGATAATATAAACATTTTTTAAGTCGAGGTTGGCATTAAGCGGATTACTGTACGCGGGATTAAATTCACCTAATTTATAAACTCTGTCGTCTCCATACACATTGTTGAGATAGGCATTAAAATCTAATTGCGAAAAAACAGCTTTGCTTTGTACTGCGGCTTTAGGAGCGATTAAAGACGCCAGATAAGTGGCCGCCCCTATGGAGCCTCCGTGATTATAACGAAGGTCCACGATCAAATCCGTTACACCTTCAGCTTTAAACTTCGCAAAGGTTTCAAATAACTTTGGATTGTATTCATCAATAAAAGAAGTATAAAACAAATATCCGATTTTCCTGTCCTGATTATTTTTTGTAGTATCTATGTTATCCACTTTACGCCTGCACGATGTATTGGAAACAGAAAAAGTAATCATCAGGGATGATATAATAACAAAGAGTAGTAATTTTTTCATTTCAAAAAGTGTATCATTTAAACTCTAGATTTTACATAAATCTAAACTCATAGATTGTTTAAAGCAATAAAAGTATTGAAAATTTAGGGAATTTAACAAGAAATTATCTTTGCACGTTACAGCATTTTAATTTACTTTTCCACATTTATTGCTACTGAACATAAGCTACTTAAAATGTCAAAAACCGATCAGCGAAGGAAAGAACGATCTCTTGAATACCACTCTAAGGGGCGGCCCGGTAAAATCGAGGTCATCCCTACCAAAGAAACCAAATCACAGCGCGACCTGTCGCTGGCCTACTCCCCGGGTGTGGCCATACCCTGCCTGGAGATAGCAAAAGATATTGACAACGTATATAAATACACCGCTAAAGGCAACCTGGTAGCTGTCATCAGCAACGGTACCGCTGTGCTGGGGCTTGGAAATATCGGGCCGGAAGCCGGTAAGCCTGTAATGGAAGGCAAAGGCGTGCTGTTTAAAATATTTGCAGATATTGACGTATTTGACCTGGAAATAAATGAAAATGATCCTGAAAAATTTGTAGAAATTGTAAAGGCGCTCGAACCCACTTTTGGCGGCATCAACCTGGAAGACATAAAAGCCCCTGAATGCTTTTATATAGAAGAGCAGTTGAAAAAACAACTGAAAATACCCGTAATGCATGACGACCAGCACGGCACCGCCATCATTAGCGCAGCCGCTTTGCTGAATGCGCTGGAACTGCAAAATAAAAAAATTGAAAAAGCAAAATTTGTAGTGAACGGCGCTGGTGCCGCCGCCATGGCCTGCGTGATGCTTTACCAGGATATGGGCGCCCGGCCTGAAAATTTTATCATGTTCGACAGCAAGGGTGCCCTGCATAAAGGACGTACCGACCTTGATCAGTTTAAATCACGGTTTGCCACCGCAGAAAAAAATATTACGCTCAGACAAGCTATGAAAGGCGCGGATGTATTTATTGGGCTGAGCGCCGCCAATATATTGGATGCCGCCATGATCAAAAGCATGGCGAGAAAGCCCATTGTGCTTGCCATGGCCAACCCTGATCCTGAAGTTTCATGGGAGCTGGCCACAACAGCCCGCAAAGACATTATTATGGCCACGGGCAGAAGCGACTATCCCAACCAGGCTAACAACGTGCTGGGTTTTCCTTACATTTTTCGCGGCGCGCTGGATGTTCGTGCTGAACACATCAATACTGAAATGAAACTCGCGGCTGTAAAGGCGCTTGCAGACCTGGCCAAAACGCCCGTTCCTGATATTGTGAACCTGGCTTACAATGAGCCCAATATCAGTTTCGGAGCGAATTATATTATTCCGAAACCCTTGGATCCACGTTTGGTGGCAACGGTGGCGCCCGCGGTAGCAAAAGCCGCTATAGAATCAGGTACTGCGCGTCTTACAATATCTGATTGGGAACAATATGCCGATGACCTTAACAAAAGGCTTGGACTGCACAACCAGGTGATCAGGGTATTGGGCACCAAAGCCCGCAGCGAACCCAAGCGCATTGTATTTGCAGAAGCCGAGAACCTGAATATTTTAAAAGCGGCGCAGATTGTTTTAGATGAAGGAATCGGCTTCCCCATTTTGCTGGGTGATTTAAAAAATATTCAGCGTATGGCTACCGAAGCGGCCATTGATCTTTCAGAAATGGTGGTGATAGACCCGCGTGATAATAATACAGCCAAACAGCGCGAGGCTTACGGCAATATTTTTTATGCTAAAAGAGCCCGTAAGGGTTATACCAAGGATGAGGCCATTGTGCTGATGCGCAACAGGAACCATTTTGGCTGCATGATGGTAGAACAGGGCGATGCCGACTGCATGATCTCAGGCCTTACAAAAAAATATTCTGAAACGCTAAGCCCGGCATTACAGATCATCGGCACGGAAGACGGCGTGAACAAGGTGGCAGGCATGTACCTGGTAATGACGAAAAAAGGCCCGCTATTCCTGGCAGATACCACCGTCAACATTAGCCCCACGGCAGAAGAGCTGGCAGAAATTGTATTGCTTACCGCTAAAGAAGTAAGCGCCTTCAACATTGAGCCGCGCATTGCCATGTTAAGCTATTCCAACTTTGGAAGCAGTAAAACACCCGAGGCCAGGCTGGTGGCCAAAGCAAGAGAAATTGTAAAGCAAAAAGCGCCTTCACTGATTGTTGACGGGGAAATGCAGGCAAACATTGCCCTGAACAATCATTTGCTCAAAGAGATCTATCCTTTTAGCGAATTGGTAAATAAAGAGGTTAACACTCTTATCTTTCCTAACTTAGCATCCGGTAATATTGCTTACAATATTTTAAAAGAAACCGGCGCCAGCGATGCAATTGGCCCGATTGTTCTGGGATTAAAAAAACCAGTACATGTATTGCAACTTGGCAGTACGGTAACTAATATTGTAAACATGGCCATGATCGCCGTTATTGACGCGCAGTTAAAATGCAGAGAACAAAACGGCGGTAAAAAAACTAAAAGCAGAGCAGGCCGATAATTAACAATTAAAAATACACGCTTTTGAAGATCATCAGGGAATTTGGCGGTTTTATAAAAATGTTCGGGGGCATGTTTCGCGCCCCGGAAAACAAAAAAATGTTCTGGAACCAGTTCATGCTGCAATGTAAAGACATTGGCGTGGGGTCTCTGGGCATTATCGTGATCATTTCTATTTTCATTGGGGCGGTGTCCACACTGCAAACCGCTTATCAGTTGGTGTCGCCCATCATTCCGCGAGAAACCATCGCACAAATTGTTAGAGATACCGTGATATTGGAATTTGCCCCAACCCTTAGCTGCATTGTACTGGCTGGCGTGGTAGGTAGTAAAATTGCCAGCGAACTGGGAAATATGCGCGTGAGTGAACAAATTGATGCGCTCGAGATCATGGGCATCAATACAAAAAATTATTTGATACTGCCTAAAATACTGGCAGGAACCCTTACCATTCCTTTACTCATCATTATTGCGATGGTTTTAGGCATCTGGGGCGGCCGCCTGGCCGGGGCCGCAGCGGGCATTATAGATCCTACCATTTACGACAAAGGCCTTATACTGGGTTTCAACGCGTACAACGTGTATTTTGCATTGATCAAAAGTTTTGTATTTGCATTCCTGATCACTGCGGTTCCTTCGTTTTATGGCTACAATGTAAAGGGCGGCGCGCTTGAGATCGGCTTGCAAAGCACAAGAGCCGTGGTGGTTTCGTGCGTGCTATTGTTGTTTGCCGACTATATTTTATCAGCTTTATTACTTTAAAACTACCGGCAATAAATGATTGAAATTAAAAATATAAAAAAGAGCTTTGGTGATAAAGAGGTGATCAAAGGTGTGAACGCCGTGTTTGATAAAGGAAAATGCAACCTCATTATTGGCACCAGCGGCAGCGGTAAAACGGTGCTTATGAAATGTATGGTAGGCCTGATGGAACCCACCGAAGGCGAAGTGCTTTATGATGGCCGCGACTTTGTGCATATTTCCAAAGAAGAAAAAAAAGAGATCCGCAAGCAAATTGGCATGCTGTTTCAGGGATCTGCGCTTTTCGACAGCCAGACGGTGCTGGACAATGTTATGTTTCCCCTGCATATGTTTACCAATGAAAGGCTTTCAGCCAAAAAAGAAAGGGTTTACGAAGTATTGAAAAGGGTAAACCTTACCGAAGACGCTTACAAAAAATTTCCCTCAGAAATAAGCGGCGGTATGCAAAAACGCGTGGCGCTGGCCAGGGCCATTGTACTCAACCCGCGTTACCTTTTTTGCGATGAGCCTAACTCCGGCCTCGACCCGCAAACATCGCTGGTGATTGATAAATTGATACAGGAAATAACCGTGGAGTATAATATCACCACTATTTTAAATACCCATGATATGAACAGTGTGATGGAAATTGGCGACCACATTGTTTACATGCACCAGGGCGTAAAAGCCTGGGAGGGTACCAGCAAAGACATTATTTTTAGCGAAAACGAACAGCTTAACGAGTACATCTTTGCATCTGCATTTTTGCGCGATGCGCGTAACATGCGCAACATAAAAGAAACCGGCGAAGTACCGGAAGAATTAAAAGAAGAAATTAAGGAGGCGCTGGAAGACAGCCTGAACCTTGACATGGATGGCGATGGAAACATTGGAAAGGATGACGAAGATACTTCGGCATAAAATGATACATTTGCCAAATTCCTAAAAATATCAACAAACTTATGTCAGTTTTAGTCAACAAAAATTCAAAAGTTTTAGTACAGGGCTTTACAGGTACAGAAGGCACTTTCCACGCTTCGCAAATGATTGAATACGGAACCAGCGTTGTGGGCGGCGTTACGCCCGGCAAAGGCGGCACCACTCATTTAGACCGCCCGGTGTTCAATACCGTTGCGGCTTGTGTAAAAGAAACCGGCGCCAACGTAAGCATCATTTTTGTACCGCCGGCTTTTGCGGCAGATGCCATTATGGAAGCCACCGAAGCAGGCATTGAGCTGGTGGTATGCATTACAGAAGGCATTCCCGTGCAGGATATGGTAAAAGTGAAAAACTATCTGAAAGGTACCAACACAAGGCTTATAGGTCCCAATTGCCCCGGTGTAATTACCGCCGGCGAGTGCAAAGTAGGCATCATGCCGGGCTTTGTGTTTAAGCAGGGCCGCATCGGCATTGTTTCCAAATCAGGCACGCTTACTTACGAAGCAGCAGACCAAGTGGCTAAAGCCGGCCTGGGCATCAGCACTGCCATTGGTATTGGCGGAGACCCTATTATTGGCACCCCTACCAAAGAAGCTGTAGAGCTGTTAATGAACGACCCTGAAACCGATGCCATTGTTATGATCGGTGAAATTGGCGGTGGCATGGAAGCCGAAGCTGCCCGCTGGATCAAAGAAAACGGCAACCAGAAACCGGTGGTTGGATTTATTGCAGGCCAAACCGCGCCTCCGGGGCGGCGCATGGGCCACGCGGGTGCTATCGTTGGCGGTGAAGAAGATACCGCGGCAGCTAAAATGCAGATCATGGAAGAATGCGGCATTCACGTGGTGAAAAGCCCTGCCGATATAGGCTTAAAAATGGCTGAAGTGGTTGGTATGAAATAAAATCTAATTTCAAAGCATTTCTACCCCGCAGGTTGCGGGGTTTTTTTATACTGGTACCTTTTAAGAATATGGGAAAACAGGAAACTGCTTACGTTCAAATAACCTGCGCAAAAAAAATGAAAAACCTTCTGCTTTTTCGAAGCCAATGAGCAGCAATTCCGGCAGATGAATGACAACAAGCTGTTAAACAGTCTTAATTTTTGTAACTTTAAAGCAGCATCCATAATGTACATGTGAAACACAGCTACCACTGCGTTGCCTTGTTTAAAAGCAGAGGTGGTGCCAATAAAAATATAATCAACGCTCGAATGGAAAAATGGAAAATACTTGAGGAAAATGACGTGTCACCAAGCAAATGGTTCCCCACAAAACAACACAAAATAGCATTACCCAATGGTACGATCATTGACGACTATTTTATAACAACCCTGAACAATGTTGGTATGATATTGCCAATAACCACTAAAAACGAAATCGTTCTGGTTAAACAATATAAGCATGGTGTTAATGATATCCTGATTGAATTGCCTGCAGGATTTCAGCAAAGAAACAAAAGTATAGAGGAGTCGGCCCTGGCAGAACTGGAAGAGGAAACGGGAATAAAAACATCAATAGAAAAATTGATACCAATAGGAAAGATCGCTAATGCTCCTACAAAATCCATGCATATAACTTATGGATTCTTAGCAAGGGAGTTAGTATTTAACAGCGAGCAAAATCTGGACGTGACCGAAAATATTGAAATCATAACAAGGTCTCCTTCAGCAACAATAGAGATGATAAAAAGCGGTGAGATCTGGGTAGGCGATACCGCCGCGTTAATTATGAAAGCCTATTTAATGTTCCCTGAAATATTCCGTTAGATTAGTTATTGCACCGGCATTTTAACGGTAGCAGCTACATTTAAAGCATGGTAGAAAAAATAAAGAATATCGCGAACTTAACTACAGAAGAATTAGGCAGGTTGTTCCCTATTGAAATAGTTCCTTATAATCAAAAATGGAAAGAGCTGTTCGAAAGGGAAAATAAAAGGATCCGGGAGAAATTAGGCAGAAACACGGCGCTTAGAACCGAACATTTCGGAAGCACTGCTGTGGAAGGCCTTTCAGCAAAACCAATTATTGATATCCTGGTTGAAATACCTCCACTAACTCAGGAATTAAAATCGGAGATAATCAAAAAAATGGCTGATATGAATTATCATTTTATATGGAGAACTGATGAGGAAATCCCCTATACGCATTTTGTAAAAGGTTATACGAACGATGGATTTAAGGAAGATGTCTTTCACATTCATATGGGTGAAAAAAATCACGCTCTTTGGGACAGGATATTTTTCAGGGATTTTTTAAGGCTAAACAAATCCCTTGCAAATGAGTATGAAAAGCTTAAAATTGAACTCGCAAAAAAATATAAATTTAACAGGGAGCATTATACAAATGCAAAAACAGATTTTGTAAAAAGGATAACTGCAGAAGCAAAAAAGAGGCTGCAGGGAAAGCAGGCAACACGTTAAAATCCTCTGTCTGTACTATTTATTCGCTAATCTATGCGTTAAACAAAATAAACAAGATTCGATTATGAAAAACTTTTTTTATTACTGGGATTGTTTCTGGCCACGGGCAATCTGGCGTCGCAAACCATAAAGATCCCGATCATTGTGGATACTGATGCCAATAATGAGGTGGATGACCAGCATGCTTTAGCCTACCTGTTTTTTAATGCCGGTATTTTTGATATCAGGGGCATTACAACCAATGCCACTCACAATGGCGGCTCCGTGAAAGCGCATTACGATGAAGCACGGCGGGTAATGCAGCTTTGTAATGTATGGAAGAAATATCCGCTGATGATTGGCGCTGATAAAGATTTCGAAACAATTGCTCCTCATATCAAGTCTGCAAAATTTGACGGTTATGAAGCGGTTGATTTTATCATTAAAGAGGTGCTTGAAAACAAAAATGGTAAATTGGTTTTGGTTCCCATTGGCAAACTGACTAACATCGCTTTGGCCGTTAAAAAAGAGCCACGGATCAAAGACAAAGTGCGAATTGTTTGGTTAGGATCCAACTACCCCGCTCCCGGAGAGTATAACCTGGAAAATGATATCAGCGCGGTAAACTACCTGTTAAATCAGAATGTCGATTTTGAAATTGTTACTGTCAGGTACGGGCAGGGAACAGGATCGGATGCCGTACAGGTGACACAAAATGAAATAGCCGCTAACCTCGCAGGTAAAGGCCCTGAGGTAAAGGCTGTAGCAGGCAGGCACGGCGGGCAATTTACCACTTTCGGGGATTATTCGGTCAACCTGTTCTCAAAGATCCACCTCGATGGCAATCCTCCGTCAAGAGCATTATTTGACCTGGTAGCGCTGGCGGTGATAAAAAACCCGGAATGGGGTAAAAAAAAGCCGGTTCCCGCGCCGCTGCTAGTTGATAAAAAATGGCTTGAAAGGCCTGACAACAAAAGGCAAATTATGGTATGGGAGCACTTTGACAAAAATCGGATCTTATCAGATTTTTATAAGAATATAGGGGAAGCAAATGAATGATCTTACAACAACCGGTTTGATCCTTCCCTGTAAACTTTATCTTTGCGGCTAAAACCAGACTATGAGCGCGATCTTCGTTATTGGTATTTTTCTCGCGTTTTTTCTGATGATCTTACTGTTCACGAAAAAACCAAAAAACATGCCCGATAAGATTCTCGCCGTGTGGATGGCATTCATCGGTCTGCACCTCCTCTCCTTTTTTCTTCATTATCTGGGTTACTGGACAAAATACCCGCACCTCGTCGGTATCCATCAGCCCTTCCCGCTGATTTATGGCCCTCTTTTATTCTTGTACACGTCGTATTCCCTCCGGCCGGACCAACGTTTCCTGACAAAGGACTTACTACACTTTTTGCCGTTCCTGATCTCTTACCTGTATATGTCGCCCTTTCTTTTCGGGTACTCAGCGGAGCAAAAAAGGATGTCAGACCAAATGGGCGACTTTGACCCGGGCTTCCAGGCTTATTTTATGATATCGCTTGTCGCACTTATTATTTCAGGGATATTATACCCCATTCTTTCTTACAGGCTCATCAAACAATACAGGAGGCTGATAGATGAGAATTTTGCCTACAAAGACCGCATCAACCTCAATTGGTTGCAGCTTTTTATCATGGGTATTTTCTCGGTTTATGTTGTTGTAGCGGTCATTTCTCTTTTAAAATGGGGCTTGTCTGTCGACTTTGGTTTTGACCCGAGCTATATTTTCTTTGTGCTTATTGTGCTTTTTGTTTTGTTTCTGGGATATTTTGGCATACGCCAGCAGGATATTTTTGCAAATCCGGCAACTGCAAAAGAAATTGTGGAGCCAAAATCCAAAAGCGAATACCAAAATTCCGGATTGAAAGAAGACGATGCAAAAGTGCTGCAGAACCGGTTAAGACGTCTGATGGAGGAAAAAAAACCTTACCTGGAGCCAAAATTAACGCTCGCGGGCCTCGCCAACCAGTTGGATGTCTCAGTAAATTACTTATCCCAAACCATAAATCAGTATGAAGGAAAAAATTTTTACGATTTTGTGAACGAATACCGCGTCAATGAATTTATACAGGCGATCAAAATTCCCGCTAATAAAAATTACAATATTTTGGGTCTCGCTTTCGATGCCGGATTCAATTCGAAATCGTCCTTTAACCAGATATTTAAGAAGCAGACAGGCAAAACACCGTCCGAATTTATACGGGAAAACCCATCTTAATTATTCTTTTATAATTAATTGTTTATCATAACCTTAACGGTTCGAACCTACCGGTTTGCACCACTTTTTTGTCCGTACTTTCCCGTTGGGACAATGCAGGTGTTTTTTGTTCTCACATTCGCTGAAATCGAAAATTATGAGAACAAAATTGTTTACACTGAGCCTTATTTTATTTTTTGCATTGCAACAATTCGTGAACGCACAAACCATTACGCAAACCGTAAAAGGAACCGTTACAGATGGTGAAACAGGCCTTCCGCTTAACGGTGCTACTATTTCGGTTGGAGAGACCGGAAACGGGCTTGCGGCCATTTCCGATACCGCGGGGAGTTTTTCAATCCCCGGTATTCCCGTTGGACGGCAAACGGTCCTCGTTAGCTATATTGGCTATGAAACGCAGGAATTGGCGGAAATGGTCACTTCAGCAAAAGAAGTTGTGCTGGATATTCGTTTAAGATCCTCAGGCGGGGCAATGGAAGGGGTTACAATTCGTTCCGGGTTTCAAAAAAGCATGCCTAAAAATAAAATGGCTTTGGTGAGTGCCCGCGCGTTCACAGTTGAGGAAACAAGGCGCTATGCCGGCGGCCTTGATGACCCCGCGAGGCTGGTTTCCGCATTTTCAGGCGTCACTACAGGAAATGTGAGCGACAATGCCATTATCGTCCGGGGAAACTCACCCAAAAGTGTTTCCTGGCGATTGGAAGGTATTGAAATCCCAACGCCTCACCACTTTGAAGGCGGAAATTTCGCGGGGGGTGGCATTGTAACGCTTTTCAGCAGCCAGTTGCTGGCCAACTCGGATTTTTTTACCGGTGCTTTCCCAGCGGAGTACAATAATGCTTTGGCAGGCGTTTTCGATATGAGTTTCAGGAACGGGAATGCTGACAGGCATGAACACGCCCTGCAGGTTGGCGTTTTAGGAATCGATGTTTCTTCGGAAGGTCCATTTTCAGGAAAAAACGGGGCATCTTATCTTTTTAACTATCGTTACTCAACCTTGGGCTTATTAAGCGACATGAAAATGATCCAGACCGATCAGCTATTCAAGTATCAGGACCTGTCGTTCAAACTCAATTTCCCGACGAAAAAAGCAGGCACATTTTCATTGTGGGGCATTGGCGGCATCGACAATGGTTCGGAACCGCTTGTTAAGGACTCAACAACCTGGGAAACAGATTGGGACCGCGTAGGGTTTAACTGGGATACTTACAAAGGCGCTCTCGGGCTCACACATAAAAAAATGCTCGGCACTGCAACAACTTTACAATCCACAATAGCAGGTGTGGGAAAATATAATAAAATGGAGATGAAACAACTGGATTATCGATACCAGGTACATCCGGAAATGTTACTGGATGATAAGACAAGCACATTTTCACTGAATAGTTTCGTTAACCACCGCTTTAACTCCAACGCCGTGTTAAAAGCCGGGTTTGAATTGAAACAACAGCGATATGATCTGTTTATTAACAGCGCTATCGACTATAAACCCGAAACCTACCGGAATTTTGCAGATGATGCAGGCAAAGCGCGCCAATACGCCGTATATGTTCAGTCTAAAATAAATATCTCCCCGGCCCTAGCACTAAGCGGAGGTGTTCAGATGAATCATTTTTCAGTTAACAAATCTACATCGGTTGAACCCAGACTGGCCCTTAGCGGTAAGATAAGCCCCGATCATTCTGTTTCGTTAGGCTATGGCTTACACACGCAGCCGGAAGAACTGAAATTTTACATGGTGAGATTTGAAGAGAATGGCCGGACAACCTACCCGAACAAAAACCTGAAACTCACAAAAGCACATCATTTTGTTTTGGCGTACGACTGGCAGATCAACAATACTCTCCGCCTGAAAATAGAGCCTTATTTCCAATACCTGTATGATGCGTTAGGCACCATAACGGGAACTTATTCCATGTTGAATTATAAGCAGGAATGGTATTTCAAAGACAAGTTCGCGAACAACGTAACCGGCAAAAACATGGGCATTGATGTTACGCTCGAACGCTTCCTTTCAAACAACTACTATTACCTGATCACGGGTTCCATCTTTGATTCCAAATACAAAACACACGATAATATCTGGCGCAACACCCGGTACAATAAAAACTACGTGGCAAACATTCTTGGCGGGAAAGAGTTTTTCTTTAAAGACAACAGGAGAGTTTTGGGCATTAACGGTCGTTTTAACGTGATCGGCGGGCAACGTTACAGCCCGGTAAACGAGACAGAATCACTACAAAAGATGTGGGTTGTTTATGATGAATCGAAGGCTTTTGAAGAACAGCTGCCCGTTTCTATTTACGGAGACGTTTCGATCACTTATCGTGTGAATCGAAAAAAGTATTCAGGCATCATTGCGCTGCAGGTTAAAAATTTGTTCGGCTCTCCCACTTACGAAGGGTTTGATTATAATTACAAATCAAAAAGTATTCAAAGAACAGAGTCAAAAGCGATCGTTCCCAGCATTAGTTATAAAATTGAATTCTAAAGTCGTTCATTTAATATAAGAATTCAAAATAATCCCTTCAGCCCCATTCTCAGATGGGGCTTTTTCATTTCCTCACTCCTTTTCCCCAATTGACCCTGCTCATATCAATTTTTCATCATTCAGGCGTACCTTTGCAAATCTCAATCCAGTTATAAATTACATATGAATATATTAGAAGCCCAGGCAAAAGAATTCAGAAACAGGCACATTGGCCCCGATGAGCATGAAACCAGGGAAATGCTTGCTGTTACAGGTTTTAGCAGCATTGACGCGCTGATAGAGAAAACAATTCCCGCACATATTATGATGGACAGTGACCTGAAGGTGCCCAAAGCGATGAGTGAGCATGAATACCTCAGGCATATTAAAAATATGTCGCTGAAAAATAAAATTTTCACCAATTATATAGGGCAGGGTTATTATGGCACCATTGTTCCTTCGGTAATTTTACGAAATGTGTTTGAAAACCCGGGCTGGTACACGCAGTACACGCCTTACCAGGCAGAAATTTCCCAGGGCCGCCTGGAAAGCCTTTTAAACTTTCAAACAGTGATCGCCGATCTTACGGCATTACCACTGGCCAATGCGTCGCTGCTTGATGAAGCGACTGCCGCCGCCGAGGCCATGCTGATGTTTTTCAGCATGAACAACAAAACAGATGCTGTTGACCGTCCTAAATTTTTTATTGACACTGAAATTTTTCCACAAACAAAAGACGTGGTGTATACCCGCGCCAAACCATTTGATATTGAACTGGTAGAAGGCGATTACAAAACCGCCGTGATAGATGAAACTTATTTTGGCGCGCTGGTTCAATACCCCAACAATAAAGGCAGCATTGAAGATTACAGGAGTTTTGCTGAAAAAGTGCACGCTGCCGGGGCTTATGTGGCTATGGCTACAGACCTGCTGGCGCTCACGCTTATTACGCCTCCCGGCGAAATGGGTGCTGACGTAGCAGTAGGTTCTGCACAACGCTTTGGAGTGCCGCTGGGTTATGGCGGCCCGCACGCAGGCTTCATGTCGGCCAAAGATGAATTCAGGCGCAGCATTCCCGGCCGCATCATTGGCGTAAGCGTGGATGCACATGGCAACCGCGCGCTGCGTATGGCCTTGCAAACAAGAGAGCAGCACATCAGGCGCGAAAAAGCCACTTCCAACATTTGCACGGCACAGGCGCTGCTGGCCAATATGGCCGCTATGTATGCCGTGTATCACGGCCCGCACGGACTAAAAAGTATTGCACAGCGTGTTGCCTTGTTTACGCAAATTGTTGCAGATGAAATCCAGGCGCGCGGCTTTGAGCTGGTTTCAGAAAATTTCTTTGATACCATCGTGGTAAAAACCACAGAAATTGCCGCTATCCGGAAAAAAGCTGAAGCTCAAAGGATCAACCTGCGGTACATTGATGAGGCGCACATTGGCATTTCGCTGGATGAAACCACGATTGTTGAAGACCTTTTTGACCTTATCAATTGTTTTGAAAACGATACCGATCCCGTAAGTTTTGAAATTGACGCAGAAGCCGGCTTAACCCGCATTCCACAGGCGCTGATGCGCACTTCTAAATTTTTAACGCATGCAGTTTTCAATTCGTACCGCAGCGAAAGCCAGATGATGCGTTACATTAAATATTTAGAAAATAAAGACCTTTCGCTCAATACTTCCATGATCTCTTTAGGCAGTTGCACTATGAAGCTCAATGCCGCTACCGAAATGATCCCGCTGAGTTGGAATCACTGGGCTTCCATTCATCCCTTTGCTCCTGTAGAGCAGGCGCAGGGCTATGCGCAGCTTGTAAAAGAGCTGAGCGATTACCTGTGTACCATTACTGCATTTGACGCGTGCAGCCTGCAACCCAACAGCGGCGCCTCTGGCGAGTACGCAGGGTTGCTGGCCATTAAGGCTTATCATGAAGCGCAGGGGCAACCCCACCGCAACGTGATGCTGATACCCATTTCGGCGCACGGCACCAACCCTGCCAGCGCCGTAATGGCGGGTATGAAAGTAGTGGTGGTTAAGGCTTTGGAAAATGGTTATATTGATGTGGAAGACCTGAAAGCCAAAGCAGCACAGTACAGTGATAACCTGGCAGGCATTATGATCACTTACCCCAGCACCTACGGTGTTTATGAAGAAACCGTAAAAGAAATCAACCAGGTAATACACGATCATGGCGGGCAGGTGTATATGGATGGCGCCAATATGAACGCGCAGGTGGCATATACCGCTCCCGGCCTCATTGGCGCGGATGTATGTCATTTAAACCTGCACAAGACCTTCGCCATACCGCATGGCGGCGGCGGCCCGGGCGTAGGCCCCATCTGTGTAAAACAACACCTGGCGCCGTTTTTACCCGGCCATGTTTTCAGTGATGCCGATGACAAAGACAGGATTGGCGCGGTGGCCGCAGCTCCTTATGGTTCTGCTTCCATTCTTTTAATTTCTTACGCCTACATCAGGATGCTGGGAACAACAGGGTTGAAAAAAGCCACCCAGTATGCCATCCTTAACGCAAATTACATGCGCGCCAGGCTTGCAAAGCATTTTGACATTTTATATACTAACGACAATGGCCTGTGTGCCCATGAATTTATCGTAGACCTGCGCCCCTATAAAAAAACAGCGCAGATAGAAGCGGAAGATGTGGCTAAAAGACTGATGGATTACGGCTTTCACGCCCCTACCCTTAGCTTTCCTGTGGCGGGCACTATTATGATAGAACCCACCGAAAGTGAGGACAAGGCAGAGCTTGACCGTTTTTGCGATGCGCTCATCAGCATTCGAGAAGAAATAAAAGCCATAGAAGAAGGCCACAGCGATGTTAAGGACAACACGCTGAAAAATGCGCCACACACGCAGCATACAGTTACCGCTGACGAGTGGAACCATTCTTACAGCAGGCAGCAGGCAGCATATCCTTTGCATTATATTACGCTCAATAAGTTCTGGCCTTCGGTTTCTAGAGTGAATAATACATATGGCGACAGGAATTTGATCTGCACCTGCGAACCAACCGAAGCATACGCAGAAGCATAGTAGGTGTTATGGGCATAAGTAGACAGGCTTTCATATTCCGCATTTGCATTTATCATTCATTTTTTGTTTCATGACACGTCAACAACTTTCAGAACAAATACTGGCTAAAAAAACTTACCTCTGTGTTGGGTTGGATACTGATATTACAAAAATCCCACAGCATTTGCTAAGCGATGCCGACCCTGTGTTTACATTCAACAAAGCTATTATTGATGCCACAAAAGACCACTGTATTTCTTATAAGATCAATACTGCTTTTTATGAAGCACTGGGTGTGAAGGGCTGGGAGGCAATGGAAAAAACAGTGAACTATATCGGCGATGACCATTTTAAAATAGCTGATGCGAAACGTGGCGATATAGGCAATACATCTGATCAATATGCCAAAGCTTTTTTTGAAACACTGCCTTTTGACGCCGTAACAGTAGCGCCTTATATGGGCAGCGACAGTGTGCAGCCCTTTCTGCAATACGATGGCAAATGGGCCATTGTGTTAGGACTGACTTCTAACAAAGGCGCACAGGATTTTGAGCTGCAGCAGTGCGGAGACACTTTGCTTTTTGAAAAAGTTTTGAAAACTGTAGCTGCCTGGGGAACGAATGAAAACCTGATGTTTGTAGTGGGCGCCACACAAGCCGATTCATTTACCCGCATCCGCCAGATCGTTCCCAATCATTTTTTACTGGTGCCTGGTGTGGGCGCACAGGGCGGCAGCCTGAAAGATATTTCAGAAAAAGCCATGACCGGCGATGGCGGCATTTTAGTGAATGTTAGCCGTGATATTATTTATGCATCAACGGATGAAAACTTTGCTGCCGCGGCACAGGAGAAGGCCTTCTTTTATCATGAGCAGATGAAACTTTTTCTGGGCTAAAACATCTACGTTAAAACATGCCGCAAAAGAAAAAGCTATTTTCATTTTCAAATATCATTACTGCGGTACTGATATTATTAGCGCTGGGCATGTTGCTGATTCCTGGCTTTAAGGCCACTGTTTTGCAGGGCCTGATGAAAGCAGGCCTTTTTCAACCTTCGGTAACCACTAATCCTACAAAATCAACTTCCGAAAAAAGCTGGGAAGTTTTATTGACCAGTTCAAAAGGAGAAATAATTGACGGCAATGCGCTAAAAGGAAAAGTTGTTTTTATTAATGCGTGGGCCACCTGGTGCCCGCCGTGCATAGCCGAAATGCCTTCCATAAACGAATTGTATAAAGCTTACAGATCTTCCGGCGATATGGTTTTTTTAACGGTAGATGCAGACAACGATCTTCAAAAGTCAGAAAAATTTATTACCACTAAAGGTTTTGACCTGCCTGTGTATACATCGCAAATTGCCATGCCTGCTGAATGGTATGACGGCACGCTGCCCACAACGATAGTGCTTGACAAAAAAGGAAATATTGTATACCATCATAAAGGCGCGGCCAATTATAACAGCCCTAAATTCAAAAAATTTATTGATATGCTGTTGCAGCAAAATACTGCTGCCAAAGGCTTTTAACATATAATTCCGGGCTTTCTCAATTATATTCCGTACCTTCGCGCTGTTATTTTGAGTTACTGCGTTACTGTAAACACGTCTTCTACTCTGTTCTACAATTTTTGCTTTTCTCAAATTTTACTCATTTATCAAAATTTATAAGATGAACATTTATGTGTCCAATCTGGGCTTCGGCGTTACCAATGAAGACCTGAACGAATTATTTGCGGCTTATGGTACTGTAGACAGCGCAAGGATCATTACAGACAAATTTACCAAACAAAGCCGCGGCTTTGGCTTTGTTGAAATGTCTGATGAAGACGCTGCTTTAAAAGCAGTAAAAGACCTGAACGGTACCATGCAGGACGGTCGTTCGATCAAAGTATCGGAAGCCCGCCCACGCGAAGAAAAGCCCCGCTATTCTTCAAACCGCTGGTAAAAAACGGCAGTGCCGGTTTCAGTTATTTCTTCATTTAAAAAATTGTTTAACTATGGATATCACTTCTATTGAAAAATTCCTGGATCTGAAAACAAAAAAATCCAGGGTTGTAAATGTACATTTTAAAGACCGATCTACTGTAACCGGCATTTTTATCGTAGCAAAAGATCACGGCGACCTGAAAGCGAAAAACTTCTGGCGCATTGTGAACATTAAAAATATAGAGCAATGGGAACGTACGCAAAGTATTGAATTATCCCGGCTGTTCAATGGCGCTGTATTCAGCCGCCTGAGCGATGCCAAATAAATACTGTACTGCTCCCTGATTAATTCACCCTTAAAATATATGAATGGCACAAAGCTTTAACAAAAGAGAAAGAGAACAAAAAAGAAAAAACACAAAAAAACAAAAACTGGAAAGAAAGCTCGAAAGAAAAGAGAACAATTCCAAAGGCAAATCGCTTGACGAAATGCTTGCTTATGTTGATGAATACGGAAATCTATCAGCAACACCGCCTGAAAAACGAATTTCAACCGATGACATACCACCAGTGGTTGCCAACAGCAACGCTTTAAATCCCGAACAAAAAACACGCTCGGGCATTGTTACATTTTTTGATGCAACAAAAGGCTATGGCTTCATCAGGGATGTAAAAACCCAGGAAAGCATTTTCGTACACATCAACTCATCATCTGTTCAACTGGAGAACAACCTGAAGGTGGAGTTTGAAGTTGAAAAAGGCCCCAGGGGACTGGCAGCGGTAAACGTTACCCGCGGCGCGTAATATCACGCAGGCTCGTTACGGTTTTCAATTTGGTATTGGCTGAAAATGGATAATGCATTTTTCAAGTCATCAAAAGATACATTCTCATTTGCATCTACAGTAACAGTGCTATTTTCCACGCTGGCTTCAGCGCTGCGAACGCCATCTACATTTTTTAAAACACTTTCAACGGTTCTTTTACAACCATCGCATGTCATTCCTTTGAGTGTGTATGTTGTTGCCATGATATTTTAATTTATATCATACCTACAAAAAAAGAGCCATCATCATATTATTTAACTTATACATGACAAAGAGGCTGTCCGCAGGCAGCCTCTTTTTATTAGGGTTGGTGGATGGAGAACGAAATCAAATACACCAATATCAAGATCACTAAACGTCCTTCCTGTTTTTAAAAACTGATCGCCTGTGGCAGCAATACCTGGTTTATTTTATGCAAAACTCCATTCAGGTAATGCTGATCGCTTGAACCAATGGCATCAGGTATTGGGTTGATGGCTACATTGGCCTCGGTAGGGTTTGCCGCTCCCTTAACCGTTGCCGAAACCGCCATCGGCCCGCTCATGGTCACCTTTAAACCAAGGCCCGGGTGCGATGCAATAGCCGAGTTTAACAGCGTGGGAAAATTTTGTTGTACAGTAGGCAGATTGTTCAAAAATGCTCTGCTACCTAAAATATGATACACCACAATGCCCTGCACCATTGTGGGAGTAAGCACTGCAGCCACGGCAGGATTGGTGAACACGCCAGGCGTTGATGCCAGAGCTGTTGCCTGCGCTATTGCTGTGGCTGGCGGAACAGATTGCGCCACTAAAACCTGGTAGATCACGCCGGTTAATGTGCTTTTAAATGCCGCATCAGTTGGAGCAAATACGGTAAAATTGGCTCCTATATTTTGCAGGTAACCTGTTAAGGATGTAGCCGGGGGAACGCCTTCATCTGCCCTTGCAATAGCGGCTTTTAAGTAAGTAAGTTCAGGATCGGTATTGATCCTGTCCCACAAAAAGCGCTGCGGCGGCACTACCACAGCGCCGGTTTCATACATCACACCATTGCCTGCAGCCATGGCCGCGCCAATAACAGGCACATTGTTTACAAAATTGCCATTGGTTTTTGAAGGGAACGTGGTTAAGCGCAATAAAGGGCTGATCTGCGGCGCAGGATTGAGTAAAGACGGGTACTGGAAATTGGGAAATGTGTGTGTGAGTGTAGCAAAATCTATTTTTTGAGGCACCGTATTATAACCTACAATACCGGCCGCGTTTTCCTGCGTAAAGCTGGCACTATTGATAAAACCAAGATGTACCAAATCAGCAGCCGTGGCCGGTACCGCACCACTTGTAAGTATGGCAATGGCCTGCTTTACCGCCGCGTTGCCGGGCACAAACATGGTTAACGTTCTTGTAGAATCATTAAGCGTAGCGGCCATTCCCGATTTGGCAATTACAGCATTGTAAAGGCTGTAATTGGCATTAGCTGCCAAGGCCGTGGCAAGGCCCGGTGCCGGATTGTTTTGAAATGTGATATCAGGAAATTGTTCCACATCTTTATTACACGCGCCAACCAGGAACAGGCCTGCCATCACCACCATCAGTTTCTTAAAAAGTTTATTTATAGAATACATTGTTGTACGTTTTAAAATGGTTCAGCAAAAGGATTTAAAAAATATTGTACCCGATACTTACGTAATACAGGCCGCCCACCTGCGCATTACCAATAGCGTTTACATAATATTGATTCAGCAGGTTATTGGCGCCCAGTTTTATAATGGATTTTACCTGCGGGAAACGGAAGCTCACCTGTGCATCCACAATATGAACGGCGGGCACGAAGCCGCTGGCAAAATCGCCATTGTAGCGGAAACCATCCTGCCACCTGTAAGTTACATTAAACCCGGCGCGGCTTTGCGGGCCAAAGCCGGTGTTGGCAAAGGTTCCATTAAAACGCCATTTAGGCGAATTGAAAAATGAAACAAATCCTGTAGGCAATTCGGTTAAATTATCAGAGGAAATATTGGCAGCAACATTAAAATTCTGTGGCAGGCGGTAATCAAGCCCAAATCCAAAACCGTATGTTTTAACTTTTTCCTGGATGTTGACCGGAACTGAAAAAATAGAAACATTGCCTGAAGCCAGATCAGCCTGTGTGGGCGTACCCCCATCAGCCCTTCTGATCACGGTGGTTCTGCTTAAAAAGTCTCTGTACTGGCCAAAATAACCGTACAGGTCAATCATCAGCCTGTTTTCTACCATCAAACCTTTATATCCCGCTTCAAAACTTTGTACAGATTCAGGCTTGTACTTTTTCTTATCCCACGGAACGGTTTGCCCGTTTTGCAAGTCAGCCACGTAGTACACGGGTTTTGTATCAAACTCGTAAAAAGTAATAAAACTTTGGTCGCCTCCAATCAGCCTGGTGTTGCCACCCACGTTAAGGTCAATCCATTGCATTTGCGTGGACGGGAAACGATAAGCCGTCTGGTAGCTGACGCGGATGTTGTTATTTTCTGCCACTTTGAATAACAGTGTGGCGCGGGGTGTAAATCGTCCATCAAAATTCTGGTTCTTATCATAGCGACCTGCGAGTGTAATGCGCAGCACATCACCAATCCATTTACTGGCCTGCACATACGCACCTACTTCATTAATTTTTATGGCGCCGGCAGAGTCAACAAACAAAGTGCCCTGCGAGCTTAATGAGTAAAGCTTGTAGTTGGCGCCCACCAACAGATCAACATAATTATTTAAGAGGCTTGAAAAATTATACTGGCCTTCTCCCATGTAAAGCGCTGACTTTTCAATAAAGCGGCCGCCACCGTCAGAAATAGAGATCATTCTTACACTGTCAAAAATACGCCTGAACTGCGGGCTACCGGCTTCGGGCCTGCCTATGTCGGCCGTGGCTCTTGCAGCAGCATGTGCTTCGGGATCGCTTTTGCCTGCAAGCCTGGCATTTAAGTATGCCTGCCCGTATTGTGCAAACCAGCCGCTGGATCCTCCGCTTGCTTTCCATGCTTCGTTGGTATATTGCGTGGTAACAGTAGCGTTAAACGATTCGCCGGCATCTTCCTGTGTGGTATAGCCCCGCAAAAACCAGTTTTTATTTTGCAGTTCAATCTTATATTGGCCTACTTTAAGATTTTTAAATGAATAGCGGTCGCTACCGGTGTAAACTGTGTTTCCCGTTCCCCAGTTACCCGAAAGGATCGCTTCTGTATTTTGTGTGATCTTGTAATGCAGGGCACCGCTTATTTTAAAATTGATCGTTCTGGGATCAATAATATCCAATTCATTATAACCCGTTCTGGAAACATTGATAGGATTTGCAGTAAGCGTACTGATATATGGCGCTAAAAACGGCGCCTGTGCAGCTACGCCGTTTAAAACCTGCCTGATGTCTGCTTTGGTTTCATCGCCATACACATTAATGCCATCATAGTTGGGATCTGTCTGGCGCGTGCCGGCTTTTGGCGCGCCTTCCAGCCCAATGCGGTTATAGTTGCGGTAGTCTACGCCCGCCCAGTCTTTAGCCCAAGTGTATTCTGATGCGATCTTAAATGCAAAGCGGTCGCTTAACTTGTGGCCCCATCGCAGCGCATAATTATGAAAACCGCCGGGCGGCCTTTGTTTGCCATCTACGTGCATCAGGCCCTCTTTTACTTCAAGCGAAAGGCCCTGGTATTTAAAGGGATTTTTGCTGTTGATGACCAGCGTACCATTCATACCGCCCGGGCCATAAAGTACGGAGGAAGCGCCGGGTAAAAGCTCCATGCTTTCTACATCTAACTGGGTAAGGCCAATCACGCTGCCCACTGAAAAGTTCAGGCCGGGCGCCTGGTTGTCCATACCATCCACAATTTGATTGAACCGGGTATTGCCACTTCCCATAAAACCACGTGTGGTAGGTGTTTTAAACGTAAGTGAAGATGTCACCACATCCACCCCTTTCAGGTTTTGCACAATGTCGTAATAGTTTGCTGCCGGCGAGTTGGCAATGGTGCGCGAGCTGACGCGCTCCACGGTTACCGGAGATTCGATCAGCCGCTCAGATGACCTTGTAGCGGCAACAACCACCTCCTGGCCAAAGTCGGGTTTTGGAACCATCACAATGGTTTGGTATGTATCATCCGTAACATTGATCACCACAGATTCGTACCCGATTGATGAAAAAGTAATACTAACAGGATATTGCGGCACGGCTAATTCAAATTCGCCGTTGGCCCTGGAATAAGTGCCCCGCATGGTACCCGTAATCTGGATGGAAACGGCCGGGATGCCTTCATTGGTTTCGCTGTTTTTTACAATGCCTTTAAAAGGCAATTGCTGTGCTGCAATTGTATTTGGCAAGAAATACGCAAGCACCATCAGGGCACACAATCGTACTAAGGTTCTCATAACTTTTTTTGTTTTGTTGAATGATGATGTTAAAATAACACTTGTTAGTGTTCTGGCAAAATAATTATTTTCAGTGCCCGCACACCAAAGCTATATGCCTTGCAGGCACAAATACTTCAAATATCATTGGCGGCGATCCCGTAAATCAACGCGTCAAACAGTAACTTTGCCAAATGGCAAATTTTAATTTTAAAGGGCAAACAGCATTTTATAAAGGCAAAGTAAGAGATGTATATACAATTGATGAAAAATGGCTTGTTATGATCGCATCTGACCGCATTTCGGCATTTGACATCATACTTCCCAAACCGATACCTTATAAAGGGCAGGTGTTGAACCAAATAGCGGCGAACATGCTGAATGCCACAAAAGATATTTGCAAGAACTGGCTTATCAGCACGCCCACACCCAACAGCTCACTGGGTTACAGGTGCGAACCTTTTAAAATTGAAATGGTAGTACGCGGGCATTTAACCGGCCATGCCTGGCGCACATACCGGTCGGGAAAGCGCGAATTGTGCGGCGTACCTTTACCTGAAGGCATGAATGAAAACGATGCCTTTCCTTCACCCATTATTACGCCAAGTACCAAAGCTGCCCAGGGGCACGATGAAGACATCAGCAAAGAAGCGATCATTGCTGCGGGACTTGCTACAGAAAAGGAATGGCAGGAACTGGAACGCCTGGCGCTGGCGCTGTTTCACCGCGGACAGCAACTGGCATTAAAGCAGGGACTGATCCTTGTTGATACCAAGTATGAGTTTGGCAAGATGGATGATGAGATCGTTCTGATGGATGAAATTCATACGCCTGACAGCTCAAGGTATTTTTACGCTGAAGGCCCCGATGGCTATTGGGATGAAGAAAGGCATGCATCCGCAAGGCCGCCAAAACAACTAAGCAAAGAGTTTGTAAGAGAATGGTTAATAGCCAATGATTTTATGGGTAAAGAAGGCCAGCAGGTACCTGAAATGACTGATGACTGGGTGCAAACCATTTCGCAACGCTATATTGAACTGTATGAAAAGATCATTGGCGAAAAGTTTGTTCCACTACAGTTGCGTGATGAAGAACAGTTTGAAAAAATTGCTGCAGCACTTCAGGCATTACAATAAAAAGGGCCGCCTTTCGGCAGCCCATATGTATAGGGAACGGACAACTCTTTTTATTTGACAGGCGTTGTATTTTTGGATCGTGCCATTGGGGTAAAATCTTTTGTTCTTGAAACAGCCGATGCAGAAGGCCATCCATCTTTTGAAGCATAATAGTCCCAGTCATCCAGGGCATCATCCAAATTGCTTTGGAATGCAGCTATTAAACCGTTGAAATTATAATTCATAGTTACATTTCTAAACAATCTTGAACCAGTGTTGTCAAAATTTCCTCTTAGCACATCGCCTTCTTCAGGCCATCTGTCCTGCCCGGCTTCCAAAGATTTCATAACAGCATAGTCACCGTTACTAAAACTAAGTATGACCCATGGTGAATAATCATGTTTATAAACAATCGCGTCTTCATTATAATTCCGATCATCAAAGTGATCCCTGTGTTTGGTACAACCAGCCAACACAACTATTGCTAATAAAGCAACAACTGAGAAGTTTAAAACGCTTTTCATCGTAGTTTACGTTTAGGATTTAAAATATTGTTTGCCTTTCTGATATATAGAAGTTTTTTTGCCTGAATGGTTTGCATACCGATTGTTAAAAAACCGATAAATACCTTTGGCTTAAAAATTCAAAAACAATGCTGAATGGCAACCATTATAAAAACTATGATCTACTACTATTTTATGGGTATCTTTAAACCTGTATAATGATAACAAAATGAAATCTTTTTATTTAATTGTAGCGTGTGCCATGATGTTTGCTTCCTGCACTTCCCAATACTATTTATTTGTGGGCACTTATACCAACGATAGTCCCAGCAAAGGCATTCACGTGTACGATTTTAACAGCAAAACCGGCGCGGCTACAGAACTTGGCCATGTAGTTGCGGGCAATCCATCTTACCTGGCTGTAAGCAATGACGGCAAATACGTATACAGCGTGGATGAAAGCGCTCAGGGTAAAATTTCTTCGTTTGCTTTTGACAGGAAAAACGCGCAGCTCACGCTGCTCAATTCGGAAAGTAACAATGGCAGCGCGCCCTGCTATGTGGCTATAGACAAAACTGGTAAATGGCTATTTGCGGGCAATTACGGCAGCGGCGACCTGACCCTGCATCCCATCAATGCAAATGGCACCATCGGCCCTATCAAACAACTGATCAAACACACGGGCAGCGGACCGGATAAAAGCCGGCAAAAAGCACCGCATGTGCACTGCACTTATATTTCCCCTGATAACAAATTTCTTTACGTGCCCGACCTGGGCATTGATAAAGTAATGATCTACCCGTTTGATGCGGTTAGCGGCACGCTGGATGAAACCAACAGCTCGTTTTATAAAGTAACGCCAGGTGGCGGGCCCAGGCACATTACTTTTACCAAAGATGGCCATTTTGGCTACCTGGTAGAAGAGTTGAGCGGCGCTGTTGTGGCGCTGCGCAGAGAGGGCAACCAACTTATCGAAGTAACACGTGTTAATCATTTGCCTGAAGGTGTGCCCGCCTGGGCGGCAGATATTCATTTATCTCCAGATGGAAAGTTTTTATACGCATCGCAAAGGGGTAACAGCACCATACAGATCTTTAGCGTGAATAAAACTGATGGCAGCATTTCATATGTTGCTTCACAATTTACAATGGGTAGCTTTCCCAGAAATTTCAGTATTCATCCATCAGGAAATTTTTTGATCGCGGGCAACCAGAATTCAAACAATGCAGTCGTTTTCAGGGTTAATAAAAAAACTGGCTTTCTTACAGAAACTGGTCAACAGATCAGCATTGGCAAACCGGTTTGCCATGTATGGCTGAAAAAATAATTTCTGGCAAATGAAGATACATTTTTTACAATACGGCTTTTTTGCATTCCTGATATTGTTTTACCCGGCAGCAGCCATGGCTCAACAACTGGATGCCAAAGACTTTGCCACACAAACTGATACTGCACAAAACGCGGTGATCGTAGATGTTCGCACAGCGGCCGAGTTTAGCACCGGCCATATCAACCATGCAGTGAATATTGATTTCAGGGATGCGAATTTTATGAAGCGCGCTGACAGTATTGACAAAAACAAAACCTTATACATTTATTGTTTAAGCGGAGGCCGTAGTGCAAAAGCCGCCGATAGTTTGCGCACACGCGGCTTTAAAGTATACGAGCTTACTGGGGGATGGCTGCGATGGCGGGCAGCAGAACTGCCGGAAGAAATAACAGTGCCCACGGATGACGCAGGCCTGACGCTAAGCGACTATGTAAACATCACAAGATCACACTCGCAGGTTTTAATAGATTTTTATGCTGAATGGTGTGTACCCTGCAAGCTTATGGAGCCTCATCTTGCCGAACTTCAGCAATCGAAAAAAAACACCATTAAAGTGGTGAGAATAGATGTGGATAAAAACCCGCAACTAACAAAAGACTTAAAATTAAACGCGCTGCCGGTACTGCATTATTATAAAGATGGCGATCTGCAATGGGGTTACGTAGGGTATCTTGGTAAAAAAGCATTGCGTAAAAAGATAGCAAAATAAATGGCGATTATACCAACCGGCTAACCTCAACATTGCGCATATCTTTCAGTTTCATCATCACTTCTTCTTCACAATTTTTAGGCACTGCCACATCCATCGTGCAAAACAACTGAAGTTCCTGTTTCAATATCTCGCAGCCTGTATTTTTTATCAGCATCATCACCTCATTCATTTGTGTATAATCAAACTGCAGATGATAGGTAACTGATATGGGTTTGCGTACCAGCGGTATTACTTGCAAAACCATTGATGCGGCTGATTTATACGCGCTGATAAGGCCGGGCACGCCCAATAAAGTGCCGCCAAAATAACGCACTACTATAATCAAAATATTGGTTACGCTTTTACTGTCTATCTGCCCCAGGATGGGCTTGCCAGCCGTGCCGGAGGGTTCGCCGTCATCGCTGGCACGGAAATCGTTCATGCTGGCGCCCAGCCTGTATGCAAAACAATAATGGCTGGCTTTTGGATGTTCTTTTTTAACATCAGCCAGTATGGTTTTAAACTCCGCAACAGATTTTATGGGATAAGCCAGCGCGATAAATTTGCTGCCCCTGTCTTTATACTCTGCAACTCCGGTGGTTTCTATTGTATTGAAATAATCAGGTTCCTGCATTATGGTTTGTAAAAATTTCCACCCTGTCCGTTAAATAAAAGTGTTCGTTTGTTTTAATGGCATTGTTCAATTGCGGCGATCTCAATCCGCCGCCGGCAGTTAATGAAGTATTGGTAATGATGCGCGCTTCATCCCACAGGCCTGCATTGATAAAAGCCTGTAACGTATGGTTACCACCTTCAACAAAAATGCTTAAGATATTTTTCTCATACAGTCTAGCCATCAGGTTTGGCAATAAAGTTTCCCGGTTTATTTTTAAATAAACGCACCGGCCTTCGCTTCCTTCTTTTTCCTGGTTGGCTATCAGCACACTCTCACCCTGTTGAAACATTTGCAAATGAACGGGGCATTTCAGGGCGGGATCAATTAATATTTTTACGGGAGACCGGCCGTACCAGTGCCGGTTGTCCAGCAAAGGATCATCTGTAATTGCCGTTTTGGCGCCAATTAAAATACCTGTTTCAAGGCTGCGCCACTGGTGCACAAGCCTGTTGGTAACAGGGTTTGTAATAAGCATCCGCTGCTTAGCGCCGGAGCCCATAAACCCATCTGCGGTTTGTGCCCATTTTAAAATAATGTACGGCCTTTTGTGTGCATGAAAAGTAAAAAATCTTTTATTCAAAGCAATAGCCTCTTTTTCCAAAATGCCTTCTGTAACTTCTATGCCTGCCTGTTGCAACCTTTCTATTCCTTTACCGCTTACCGCGGCAAAACTGTCGCGGCATGCCACTACCACTTTTGGTATGTTGTGTTGAATGACCAGATCGGCGCAGGGTGGGGTTTTTCCAAAATGTGCGCAGGGCTCCAGCGAAACATACATTGTGGATGAACTGATAAGCGCAGGAAACTTTTGCAACGCATCATTTATACAATTGACCTCTGCATGCGCCTGCCCATATTTTTGATGAAAGCCCTCCCCTATAATTCGGCCATCATGCACCAGCACGGCGCCTACCATGGGGTTGGGCGCCACGCTTCCCCGACCTTTTTGAGCCAGCTCTATACAGCGCGCCATGTAATTTATATGCAGCGTTTCATCCATCGTTACAAATGTAAATGAATTATGTTTGTGTGATGAGTTTACAGGCCTTATACAATCGTTTTATACAATCGCTAAAAACAATTTATGATGCAGAAGAAGCGGAGAACATCTGGAAGCTGGCTGCTGAACACGTTTTTGGCGCTGCAGTAACAAAAAAAGATGTTGCTGCAAAACAGGTTGATGAAGCACAAGCCCAACACATGAAGGGTGTTTTGAACAGATTACTACTGCACGAACCAATTCAATATATTATAAACGAATGCTGGTTTTATGACATACCTTTTTATGTAAACAACCATGTTTTGATACCACGCCCCGAAACAGAGGAGCTGGTTCACTGGGTCATTAAGGATCAGGCCAATGTTGCACAACCCGTGATTGTAGACGTGGGAACGGGCAGCGGCTGTATTCCTGTTATTCTAAAAAGAAAAATTCCCGGCGCCATTGTTTACGCCTGTGATATCAGCGGCAAAGCTTTACAGGTAGCACAAATAAACGCTGCCAAACATCATACTGAGATCAATTTTGAACAGCTTGATTTTTTAAACAGCGACCACCATCATTTGCTGCCAAAGCCGCACATCATTGTTAGTAATCCGCCTTACATACCTAAAAGTGATCAGGCCAGCATGCGCAAAAATGTTTTACAATACGAACCGCATAGTGCACTGTTTGTTGATGACACTGATCCGCTGGTCTTTTATGAAGCCATTGCCAGCTTTGGTAGTAACAATTTACAGAAGGGTGGAATTATCTATGTAGAAATACACGAAGCGCTGGCAGAAAAAGTGATACCGATATTTGAAGGTAAACATTATAAAACCTTCTTAAAGAAAGACATGCAGGGTAAAGACCGTATGATAAAGGCGATACGCTAAAATCTGGCATAGCATTTTCTGCTTACCAGTAATATTAATTATGGAAAGGGAAATCAGAAACGAAGCGTATGCAAATCCAGCCGCCAGACCAGATGACGAAATGGATTACAAATTCGCCGAAGAAATTCAAGCAGCGTCAACTACTACCAACGATGCTGCTGTTCAGGGCGAATTTGGAGATGTATCATCAACCTTACAGCAAAGCTAAGCTTTGTACAAAGGTTTTTTTAAACCTCACAGGTTATTAAGCCCGTGAGGTTTTTTATATATTGTTAATGATTACAGCACTGCAACCCGTATTGCCTCAAATCCATCATTTAATTGTTTTTTAGTGGTATTATATTATTATTTTTGCCACTTGCTATTTAAATAGAAAATCCGCACATGAAGAAAATGTTAAGAATTACGGGGCTTGTAGCTGCTGCATGGGCCTTTGGCTTTTCATCTTACGCGCAGCAGTTAGAATTCAACAGTGTACCAAAAGGTTGGCATCTTAAAGACCTTAAAACAGATGGCTATTATGGCATCAGCCTTGATAAAGCGTACAATTTTGTGAAAGAGAAAGGCCTGAAAAGCACACCGGTGATTGTAGGTGTGATTGACTCTGGTATTGATACCACGCATGAAGACCTGAAACCCGTTCTTTGGGTAAACAAAAAAGAAATTCCCGGCAATGGTATTGATGATGACAAGAATGGTTATATAGATGACATTTACGGATGGAATTTTTTAGGCAGTAATGACGGAACTAAAAATGTAGAGAAAGACTCTTATGAGGCGGCGCGCTATTACTGGAAATACAAGGAAAAATATGAAGGCAAGGCAGAGAGCGATATTTCATCTGCAGATAAAAAAGAATACGCTACATGGCTGCGCGCAAAAAAAGATGTGTTTAAAGGAGACAGCGACCCCGCTGAAGAACAGTTTATGCTGCAAATGACAGAAGCACTTAAAAAAGGCGATGAGATCATCAGGCACGATCTTAAAAAAGAAGTGTACAATTGCACCGACCTTGCAGGCTACACTCCGGGCGCTTTAGCTGCCAGGCAAATGAAAGAAATGATGCTGAATATTTGCCGCGGAAATGATAATGAAGAAATCTCCAACAACATGCTGCTTTCTGAGCTGGAAAAAGAAGTGGACAAATTTGCCATAAAAAGAAACCCGCCGGTTGAATACCGCAACGACGTGGTAGATGATAATTACGAAGACATTAACGACAGGTCTTA
Source organism: uncultured Niabella sp. (assembly GCA_934486785.1). Taxonomy (GTDB): domain Bacteria; phylum Bacteroidota; class Bacteroidia; order Chitinophagales; family Chitinophagaceae; genus Niabella. The sequence goes on from CAKSQK010000002.1 coordinate 217,477, forward strand.
TGGTAATAACAACCTGTACGTAACTGAAGATGGCGCGCTGCACGGCACCCACGTGGCTGGTATTATTGGCGCCAAACGCGGTAATGGCATTGGCATGGACGGCGTTTCGGGCGATGTGCAGCTGATGAGCCTGCGCGCGGTACCCGATGGAGATGAGCATGATAAAGATATTGCGTTGGCCATTCGATACGCGGTGGACAACGGAGCACGTATTATTAATATGAGCTTTGGCAAAGGCTTTTCACCACAAAAACACTGGGTTGACGATGCTGTAAAATATGCCGAAAGCAAAGGCGTTTTAATGATACATGCTGCGGGTAATGATGCAAAAAACAACGACACTACTTTTAATTATCCTTCTGCATATTATCTGGATAAGACAAGGCCTAAGAACTGGATAACAGTTGGCGCCAGCGGAGACCCCAAAGCCGGTGGGCTTGTGGCTTCTTTTTCTAACTATGGCAAAAAGGATGTGGACGTATTTGCCCCGGGTGTAAAAATATACTCCACAGCGCCTGGCGGTAACAAGTATCAGGACCTGCAAGGCACCAGCATGGCCAGCCCTGTAGTTGCCGGCGTTGCAGCTTTAATCATGAACTATTATCCCAAGCTCACGGCCACGCAGGTAAAAGAGATCATTTTGCAATCTGCCGTAAAAGCTGATAGAAAAGTGACCAATCCAGAAACACGTAAAGAGGTACCGCTTTCTGATCTTTCTGTAACCGGTGGTATTGTAAATGCTTACGAAGCTGTTAAATTAGCCGATGCCGTCAGCCGCGGTGCTTCTCCCGTTAAGAAAAAATAATTTACTCATAAGTTTTTTACAGGCCGCTGAACGCGGCCTTTGTTTTTGCTGGCTGAAATACCTTAACTTTAATACCCGTTTTTTAAACTCTCGAAAGAGAAATGTATGGTTTAGCAACTGCGTGGGAATTAAACAACAAAGTTTATGAAAGAAAAGAAATTTCAGTTTACATACAAAGTATATAAAAGCTCTGCTGACCTAGTTGAAGAAGATGCTGCGTTGTTGCAGCAGGCGCGGAAGGCTACCAAAAAATCTTATGCTCCTTATTCGCGCTTTAACGTGGCCTGCGCGGCAAAGCTTGAAAATGGCCGCACGGTTATAGGAACCAACCAGGAAAACGCTTCTTACCCTGTTACTATTTGCGCAGAACGATCGCTACTGGCAACGGTAGGCACCCAATATGCTGACGAACCAATTGAAACGCTTGCCATAAGCTATTCACCTGTTGACGGTGAAAGCAAGCATCCGATTTCGCCCTGCGGTATGTGCCGGCAGGCTTTAACTGAATATGAAAAGCGCGCCGGTAAATCCATCCGCCTTATTTTATCTGGTATGGAAGGCGCTGTATACATTGTGAACAGCGCTAAAGACCTGCTGCCACTGGCTTTCAGCGATGAAGACCTTTCTTAAAAATTTAATGGCGCTACCTCGTTGAGGTAATTGATGAGCCATTGCATGGCTTTGAAAGACAGGTAAGCCACCAGCGCCAGTATAATAAGTGTAGAAGCCAGTATGCCCACGATAACCGGTTTGGCGCTTCCCTGGTGCCTGCCCTGCGTATAATGTTCGGTAAGCAATTTTACATTGCGCGTATTGGCCTTGTAAGCAAAATCAAAAATCCATCCCAGGAAAGGAATGGTACCAACAAGCGCATCCAGCGTGGCATTGCCCAGCATTTTTACAGCCAGCCTGCCCGAAACGCCATAACGCAGCATGGTGATGATCAAAGCCACAGATACCAGGTAACCGCCCAGGTCGCCGGCAAAGGGTATTACATTCAAAAGCGGGTCGAGGCCAAACTTAAAACCCCCGATTGAAAACTGCTCGTCCATAAGCCTGGTAATACGTTTTACCATCTTTAGCCGCGGGTCATCAGGCAATTGCGGCAGGGGACGTGCTTTATTTGTTTTGTGTTTCAAATGTATTACCGGGGTTTATGCATGTTTTCATCAACATATATGCCACTCTGTAAAACTGTTTACCCTGCTTACAACAGTCCTTCCAGCATCATTAGTTTGGCTTTCATAACGGTGGCTACGGTAATAGCATCTGTAATGCTTCCTTCCATCACCATTTGATATAGTTTGTCAAATGGCAGCTTTTTTACAATTAGCTGTTCTGTTTCTTCGGGGCTGGCTGTTTTTTGCCGCAGGCCCGTAGCAACAAACACCACTGAAAGCTCATCGCTTACGGAGTTTGACAGATGCATTCTTAATATTTCCTGCCAGTTGTCTGCAATGAGGCCGGTTTCTTCCAGCAATTCGCGTTTGGCAGCTTCCAGGTGGCTGGTTCCTTCGGGGCCGCCGCCTTCGGGTATTTCCCAACTGTATTCATTCAATGCAAAGCGGTATTGCCCCACCAGATAGGTGTTGTAAGCATCATCCAATGCCAGTACGCCAATGGCTGTATTTTTAAAATGTATTTTGCCGTAAATACCTTTACCGCCCGAAGGGTTGATCACGTCGTATTCCGTTACATTGATCCATTTATTATCATACACCTGCCTGGATCCCTTCACCTGCCACGGGTTGGTTGTTTCGTCAGTCATCATAAGCCGAAAATAATACAATTGGCGGGAAAATTTCAGGTGGCTTTTACATAGGCTATAAGCAGTGAGGATGCAACCAGGATATACCATAAATTTTTTTCACAAAACAATTATTTGTTTTAGTTACAAATTTCCATCTTTAAAAGCGGCATATGCCACAATCTGATTCATATCATGTTTGCCTGAACACGTAACAAAACAACCCGCGGAGTGCGCAGGTTGCAAAATCATATCAGAAATCAAAGTTGCTATTTAAAATCCATTCCCAGGTTATACATGGTAAATGCCCATATGTCGGCAGCTTCTTCAATCACTTTACTGGTGGGTTTTCCGGCGCCGTGGCCGGCATTGGTTTCAATACGAATGAGTACGGGGTTAGACCCCTCGTGGTATTCCTGCAATCGTGCCGCATACTTAAAGGAGTGCGCCGGCACTACCCTGTCATCATGATCGCCGGTGGTAATAAGCGTGGCCGGGTAATGCACGCCCTTCTTTAAATTATGGTAAGGCGAGTAGCCATACAGGTATGGAAAATGCTGCGCAGAATCGCTGCTGCCATATTCCACCACCCAGCCCCAGCCCACGGTAAATTTTTGAAAGCGCAGCATATCCAGCACGCCCACCTGGGGAATGGCTACTTTAAACAATTCGGGGCGCTGCGTCATGGCCGCGCCTACCAGCAGGCCGCCGTTGCTGCCGCCGCGTATGGCTATTTTATTGCTGTTCGTATATTTTTCTTTGATCAGGTATTCTGCCGCGCCAATAAAATCGTCAAACACATTTTGCTTGTTCAAAAGCATTCCGGCTTTGTGCCATTCCTCGCCATACTCGCTGCCACCACGCAGGTTTACCACCGCGTAAATGCCACCCTGCTCTGCAAAAAATGCATTGCTGATGCTGAAGCCAGGCGTCATGGGTATGTTGAACCCGCCGTAGCCATACAGCAGCACGGGATTGGCGCCGGTTTTCTTTAATCCTTTTTTGTATAGTAAAAAGATAGGTACTCTTGTTCCGTCTTTACTGGTAAAAAACACCTGCTCGGTCACAAGGTCATCGGTATTCATTTTTACCTCGCTGGTTTTGTACACGGTAGATTTGCCGGAGGCGATATGGTACCTGTAAATCGTAGCCGGCTTGTTAAAAGAAGAGAATGAATAGAAAAACTCAGTGTCTTTTGCCTCAGCCCCAAAACCACCAGCAGAGCCAATGCCGGGTAGTTTTATATCTCTGATAAGTTTGCCGTCATACGTGTATTGAACAATTTTAGAACTGGCGTCTTTAAGATAGTTTAAAAACAGGTTGCCACCGCCGGTACCAACGCCCTGCAGGGCTTCTTTCTTTTCTGCCACAACTGTTTTCCATTGGGTGCGCTCAGTGTTTTTGGGATCAATGAGCACCACCCGGTAATTAGGCGCTTTGTAATTGGTGTGCACAAGCAGTTTACCACCCGCGTTATCTATTACCGAACTTTCTGTATCAAATCCTTTTATCAGCAACCTGAAACCAGTCTGGTTGGGATCTTTCAGGTCATGGTACCAAACCTCATTGCCGCTGGTGCCTTCGCTGATATTTAAGATTAAAAAGCGCTGATCTTCGGTGAGGCCTGCTCCAAAATAGCGCAGCGGGTTTTTCTTATCCTCGTAAATGATCTTATCGGCAGACTGTGGAGTGCCAAGCTTATGAAAATACACTTTTTGAAATTCGTTCTTGCCGCTCAGCCTGTCTTTTTCATTGGGCTTTTCGTAGCCGCTGTAATAAAACCCTTCCTCCCCTTTCCATGATGCGCCGCCAAATTTTGTCCATTCAATTTTATCACCCAGCAGCTCTTTGGTTTCAGCATTCATCACAAATATTTCAGACCAGTCGCTGCCGGCTTTCGACACCGAATACGCCACCAGTTTTCCCGATTTTGAAAACGACACGCTGCCCAGCGCTGCAATGCCATCGGCGCTCAATGTATTGGGATTAATGAAAACCTCCGGCTCATCGTTTAAATTTTTTACACGGTACAAAATACTCTGGTTTTGAAGGCCATCATTTTTATAAAAATAATAATACGCTCCTTTTTTAAATGGCGTGCCAAAGCGTGGAAAGTTCCATAATTCTTCCAGGCGCTCTTTTATTTTATCGCGGTAAGGAATGGATGAAAGGTAAGCATTGGTAACCTTATTTTGTTCTATCACCCAGGCCTTTGTATCGGATGCGTTATCATCTTCCAGCCAGCGGTACGGGTCTTCTACCTTAGTACCGAAATAATCATCCACAACCGGCTTCTTTTCCGTTACCGGGTATTTCAATTGCGCAGAAACAGTCATCGTAATAAACATTGTCAGAAAACAAAGAAAGTTCTTCATATTAAAAAATTTAAATAGGCTTAAAAATAGCAGCATTTTGATAATTGGCGAAACCGCCGGTGTAAAAGTAATGGCAAATTTTGGTTTTGAAATACCGTTAACAAAAACAGCCTGCAAATTATAGTTACCTTTGCACGCATGAAGCAGTTTAACGTACCGGTATTTTACAGGAGCCCCCTGATTTCTGCAATAAAGAAAAAACGTAAAGAACTTGACAGGCTTAAAAAAGATTTTTCTCCCACTTTGCTGAATTTTGGCCCGGTACAGATTTACCTGGCGCGCCACTTTGGTTTTTGCTATGGTGTGGAAAACGCTATAGAAATTGCTTTCAGAACCGTGGAGGAAAATCCAGGCAAACGTATTTATCTGCTGAGCGAAATGATACACAACCCGCAGGTAAATGCAGACCTGGTAGCACATGGCATTGAATTTTTACAGGACACACATGGCAAACAACTGGTTCCGTTTGAAGAACTGACCAGTGATGATATTGTGCTCATTCCTGCGTTTGGCACCACACTTGAGATTGAAAAAAAATTAAAAGACATTGGCATTGCCACTGCCAACTATAACACCACCTGCCCATTTGTAGAAAAAGTTTGGAACCGCAGTGAGGCTATTGCTAAAAAAAATTATACAATTATTATACATGGTAAACCCCGGCATGAAGAAACGCGCGCTACTTTTTCGCATGCAGCAAGCAACTCACCAGCTGTAGTGGTGAAAGACATGGGCCAAACCGCGCAGCTGGCAAAATACATCACTGGCGAAAAGCCTGCCGATGATTTCTATATAGAATTTGCCGGCCAGTACAGTGCAGGTTTTGATGTTGCCCGCGACCTGCAACGCATAGGTGTGGTAAACCAAACTACCATGTTAGCCAGCGATACCCAGGCAATAGCCGATTACCTGAAACAGGTGATGATTGAAAAGTACAACCTTGAAAGCAGCAATATCAGCGAGCGCTTTGCTGATACGCGCGACACGCTTTGCTATGCCACGAACGACAACCAAACTTCTGTATCTGAAATGTTGAACACCGATGCAGACCTTGCTATTGTGGTAGGCGGTTATAATTCGTCAAACACATCGCACCTCGTGGAATTATGCGAAAACAAACTACCCACTTATTTTATTAATAATGCAGATAAAATATTAAATAAGAATACTATTCTGCATTATAATTTTCATACAAAAGAACAGATAGCAACAAATAAGTTTTTGCCAGAAAAGCACCCGGTAAAAATATTGGTTACGAGCGGCGCTTCCTGTCCTGATGCCCTTGTGGAAGAAGTGATAGAGAAAGTGATTAGCTATTTTGACATGGATAAAACCATTGAGTTGATTACGTCAGAATTTGCTCAATAAAAAAGCCGGCTTGAACCGGCTTTTGCAAAATCATTTATGTCTATTAAGCATTGTATAATTTTTCATAGTATTCATGCGCCATGCGATTGCTTTCAAAACGGAAGCGGACATCAGACATCCCGTTTTTAATGATTTGTCTCCAGGTATCATAGTCTTCGTAATACAAAGGCAGAATTTCTCCGGTTAAAATTTCATATAATTTATCCAGATCATACGCATCCTGGTCATATACCGACATATTTTCGTAATCTGCTTTTGGAATCACAAATCCATTATGCCCGTGATTGATGAACTCTGGAATCCATCCATCATCTGTTGAAAAATTCACTGCCCCGTTCATAGCAGCAGTCATGCCGCTGGTACCCGAAGCCTCTCTGGGAACGCGCGGATTATTGAGCCATAAATCTGCTGCCTGTTTTAATCTTTTAGACAAGGTAAGTTCATAGCCAATCACCACTGCCATATTTTTATAATTTTTACTCAGGTGTACCAGGCTGTTGAACTCGCTGATGGCCGGGTGATCCATCGGGTAAGGCTTACCCGCCCAAATAATTTGCACAGGATACCTGCTGTCATGCATCAGTTTATTAAACCTTTCAATATCGGTAGTAATAAGGTTGGCACGCTTGTAACCGGCAAATCTCCTTGCCCATACAATCGTGAACACGTTTGGATCAAACAGCTTGCCGGTTTGGTCTGCCACTATCTCAAAAGCTCTTTTCTTTAACCATTTTTTCCTGTCATCAAACCAATAATTGTCGCCAACTTCTTTGTATTTGTACAATTGTTTATCTGCCCAGTAAGAATAGTTTTGCGCATTGGTAATAGATTTTATTTCGCAGATGTTTTCATACCTGCCCCACATGTCTCTTGAAACCTCTCCGTGCAATTGCGATACACCGTTAGCCACCCTGGCAAACCTTAAGGCAGCGAGAGAATGATTAAACTGGTCGTCGTAATTTTGCGTTAGCGCTTTTACTTCATCCACACTCAGGCCGCAGAAATAGCTCATTTTATGGCATAAATAAATTTCATGCTTTTCATTGCCTGCTTCTTCAGGTGTGTGCGTTGTAAATACCAGGCGCTTGCGCACTTCTTCAATATTGTTATTGTATTTTTTATACAGATAGAATGCTGCAGATACAGCATGTGCCTCGTTCAGGTGATATACATCAGGGTTGTAACCTAAAATATCAATCAGCTTAGCGCCACCAACACCCAGCAAAATAAAAGCCGCTACTTTAGCCGCTACGTTGGCATCATACAGGCGGTGTGTAATGGCCTGCGATACATAATCGTTTTCTGGCAGGTCGGTAGTCAGTAAAAACAAGGGCGCCGTTTTAAACGTTTCAGGATTCAGGTACATCGCTTTCACCCATACAGGATGATCGTGCACAGTGATTTGAAACTTAATGCCGGTATCTTCTAAAAAGCTGTAAATTTTTTCATTCCATGCAACATCAAGGGTTTGATCCTGGTTGCGCTCCTGGTCGTAGTAACCGTATTTCCAAAGTATGCCAATGCCAATTAAATTTTGTTTTAACTCATAAGCGCTGCGGAGATGTGAACCGGCCAGGAAACCCAATCCACCGCTGTATATTTTTAAAGGCTGGTGAATGGCAAACTCCATGGAGAAATACGCCACCTTTTTTGAATAACTGTTGTCAATTTCATCATAAGGAACACTGTAGTTTTCGAAGCTCATATTTTCTTAAATTTTGAAAGGGCGCAATTTACCTAAAAACAGTAAGAAAAAGGCAATAAATGGTAAAGTGTAAAAAATGTGTATAAAATACACAAAGGCAGCAGCTATTTATTGCATTAACATTTATTCATTTAATCAGAAGAGTAATGGTTTACTAAAATTAATTTTATAAAAAAACCGGCGCTTGGCCGGCTTACTTTATTAAATCAACAAGGTGTTTTATGAAAGCTGAAATTCCTGCGAAGGCTGATATGCTTTGTTATATATAAACATCAGCGAACCATCTTTGATCTTATCAATAATGGGCCTGTTCAATTCCTGCGGTACGGCAGGGCAACCGTGGCTGCGCCCAATATAACCCCTCGCATTTATGAAAGACTGGCTAACATAAGGCGCTCCGTGCAACACAATTGCGCGAGCCAGCGCATTGTGGTTAACATTTTGTTCAAGGCCAGTCAACCTTAATGAATAGCCTTTGCTGCCGTAATAGGTATTGTTGGTTACAAAAAAACCAAGACTGCTTTTGTGCGATTCAGGTGTATTGCTGAAATGATCAGCCGTTTCCTGGCCGGTATTTTTACCATGTGCAGACCATGTATTGAACAATACTTTATAATTAGCCACATCAATTACATACATTCTTTTTTTGTAAGAAGGCTGGTCAAAATCTACAATCGTAATCACTGAAGTGTTCTTTAATTTTCCTTCAGCCTTCAATTTTTCATAACCATGAACTGCGTATTGAAAAGCTTTATCAGACAAACCCATTTCGGCAAGGCTCAGGCTGTCATAAATAGCTTCCAGTGAAGATTTTGAAGTTGCTTCTGCTTCTTTCTTTATAACTCTTACTGCTTCTTTTTCGCTGATCAATTTGTGGCTGAAATTCCATGAAAGGTTAGATGCGCCGATAACGAAAACCATTATTAGCGGCAAGTGTTTTAATAAGGATAGTCTCATTGTCAAACAAAATTTCTCTTTAATGTTAAAAAATAAAATATTGTTAGTTTAAGGCAAAAGATAGTACGCTTAGGAAAGCATATATAAAACGCTTTTTAAAGCCTTTTATTATCAGGTATATTTTATCTAAGGAAACTTTAACAAATAGAGAGAATCGCTATATATAGTGCGATCATAAACACCTATACATAAAGGATGTAAGAGCAAAAAATTATAAACGACTTCTGCAGTTATTTTTGATAAATACCGGTATAACTAATGCCCAGCCCTGGCGCTCCGCTGTAACTTACTTTACCATGATCGTAATCAATACCGCTGGCTATGTCTTCTTCCAGCAACAGCGGGCCGTCCATATCTGCATGGTCTACCAAAGGCAATAAATGCGCAATTGCAGCCGAACCGATTGTGCTTTCATTCATTGAGCCAATCATTACACCCATGCCAAGCCTGCGCGCATTTTGAATCATTTCCAACGCGGGTGTAATGCCGCTGCATTTGGTTAGCTTTATATTAATGCCATGAAAAAATCCCACGCATTTTTCCACATCTTTTTCATGCACGCAGGCTTCATCGGCATACAGCGGTAGTGGTGATTTTTGATACAAAACCTTCATGCCATCCCAGTCGTCCCTGGCAAGCGGCTGCTCCACAAATTCTACTCCCAGGTCTTTCAATTGGGGAATGAGCTTTAAAGCTGTTTCCAAATCCCAGCCGGCATTGGCATCCACACGCAGTGTGGCATCTGTTACCTGTCTCAGCGCTTTCACAATGGTAATATCATCTGCTGCGCCCACTTTAATTTTATAAATCGGCCAGGGTTTTTCCTTTACTTTCTCCACCATTTTCTCCACCGTATCAATCCCGATCGTATAATCTGTTACCGGGTTTTTAGCTATATCACCTCTCCACAACTGGTACAATGGTTTGTTTGACAGTTTGCCAAAAATATCCCAGCCGGCCATATCCAAAGCACACACTAAAAAAGGATTTTTTGGAAACAGGTGATGCAGAAAATGCCAGAAGCGTTCCGGTTCAATAAAATTAAAACGCTCAATCATTTGCATTTTAGCGTTCAGGTCGTTGATCATGTCTTCTACCGTAATATTGTAATACGATATTGCCGGCGCCTCGCCATAACCTGTAATGCCCCGATGGCTTAATTCCACCATTAAAACAGGCTGATGTGTTTTTGTTCCTTTTGAAATAGTAAAAGGGTGCCTGAACTTTAAATTGAATTTTTGGTATTTACATTCCACGGGTCAAAACTAACCATTTACTATTTACAATTTACTATTAGCGGCATCTGAATAATGGTGTGAATTTTGTTACACTATCATTGAATCATAATCATTTAATAAAAAATCATATGAAAGATCAGCAAAAACAACCCATAAGGCCCGAACAGGAACAGGATTATCCTGGTAAGGAAGATATGATGATGCCTGTTCCTGAAAGCGACCCGAAAGAAACAGGACAAAAATTAAAAAATAAAAAAGTTTTGATCACCGGTGGCGATAGCGGCATTGGCAAAGCCGTAGCACTATTGTTTGCACAAGAAGGCGCCGATGTAGCCATTACTTACCTTAGCGCTGATGAAGATGCTGAAGACACCAGGCAAAAAGTGCAGGCGTATGGTAAAAAATGTATTGTTATTAAAAACGATTTAAGCATTGAAGAAAATTGTAAGGCAGCCGTTGAAACAACTGTGAAAGAGCTGGGAGGCATTGATGTTTTGATCAACAATATGGCGCAGCAATTTGAGTGCGAAACCCTGGAAGAGATTACCACAGATCAGTTGTTAAAAACATTTCAAACAAATTTCTTTTCCTATTTCTGGGTTACAAAATTTGCATTACCGCATTTGAAGGAGAACAGCAGCATTGTAAACACCACTTCTGTTACCGCGTACCGCGGAAGTCCTACACTGATGGATTATGCCGCTACAAAAGGCGCTATTGTAGCTTTTACCCGAAGCCTTGCCGCCAACCTTGCTGAAAAGAAGATCAGGGTAAACGCGGTGGCCCCCGGGCCAATTTGGACACCGCTGATCGTGGCTTCCTTTGATAAAGAAAAAGTATCGGAATTTGGCAGCGACACACCAATGAAAAGAGCGGGCCAGCCAAATGAAGTGGCGCCTGCCTTCCTGTTCCTTGCAAGCGATGACAGTTCTTATTTTACCGGCCAGGTACTGCATCCCAACGGCGGTGAGATTATTAACGGATAGCAAAATTCTTTTTTCACTTTTTAAATTTTAAAATATGCAAACAGAGCACAACAAAAAAGGTATGGAAGACCAGGATAAAAGCCAAGTACCTACCGACAGGCACTTTGATAATTTTAACGAAGACAATAAACCGGCATCCGGGCAGGAAGAAAAAGACAGTGAGCAAAATGAAGGGCAGCAGGCCAATAATGCAAATGAAAACAGTGCCAGCAATGGTTAACAATATTTACTAACTCATAAACTCATCACTATGCATCAACAAGCAAACACGGTAGTTTTGAACGACCTGATAAAAATCAACAACGATCGCATTTTAGGTTACCAGAAAGCGATTGACCAGTTGGGTGACGAAGACAGGGACATCAAACTTCTTTTTACAAACATGGTTTCTGAGAGCCAGCATTTCAACAGGGAACTGACACGCCTTGCCATTCATTACGGCGGCGATGTAAGCACTACAGGAACGGCTTCAGGAAGATTGTACAGAACCTGGACGGATGTGAAAGCAGTATTTACCGGCGGCAACCGCAAAGCAGTTCTTGACAATTGCGAAATGGGCGAAGATGCTGCTTTAAAAGCCTACGAAGCGGCGCTGGAAGAAAAAGATCTTACATCTGACGCGAGGGAGCTGATCTTAAGACAACAGGGGAGCCTGCAGCTTTCGCATGATAAAATAAAAAGAACACGAGATGGCGTGGAGATCATCACAGGTTTAGCTAAAAACGAAAACAGCAATATTTAAAAATGAAAAAGAGGTGCAGGCAGCATCTCTTTTTTTGTACAACATCTGTATAAATAAACAGCCATTAAAAAATCTTTCTTTCAGCTACGCCTGCCTGGGCGCGAAAGAAATACAACTGGCATCGGCTGCAACAGGGCCTTTAAACAACGTGCACATGCCGCATGTTTGCCCTTTGGCAGGAGGAACGTATAACTGGCAAAGATCACAACGCCTTGCAGGGTCGGTCGATTTTTCAACATACTGCACGGCTTGTCTTTTATTCACCTCACCATCTGCTACACCCGCCACATCATTACAATGGCCCGGTTCCGCTACCATTGATTTGGGTGGGGCCGCAGCATTACCAGGCGCTTCGCTATCGTTGCCTGAAGCGCAGCTACCCATAAATACAGTGCCGCCAACAAGCATGCCGGCTGCGCCAAGGCATTTCATTAAAAAATCTTTTCTTGAAACATGTTTTTTCATTATGCAGAGCTTGTAGCTTTTTTTGATCTGGTAAAATGAACTGCAAAATAAAGAAATACCCGGCATTTGGATTTTATTTATCGGCAAAACGGGTTTCACTACCGGTAAGCTGGCTCAACCCGTCCTAATAAAAAAAACCACTCCGGAAACGAAGTGGTTTTTTACTCGCCGTGAAAAGCGTTAAGGTTTTCTAAGTTGATCGTAAAGGTTGTTGTACTTTGTTTCTTCAGCAATAATTTTATTCAGTTCTGCGCCCTTTGCGCTTTCTCTTTTGTAAGAATAATACTGCGCCAGGTTGCCAACAATAATGCGGTACTGGCGTTTTTGAACGGCATCAAGGTTGCCCATTGCTGCAAACCTGGCCGCTATTTTTTCAAAATTATCTTTTGCCTGGTCATAAGTGGCATCATATTTTGCTTTGATATCCGCCAGCTTTTGCTTATCGGCAGCCGTGGCTTTCGCGCCTTTTTTGATCAGTTCTGTTTCAACCGGCCTCATTTCGTCTCCAATTCTTTCAGATTTGGTGATATAGTGGTCGCCCAGCAGCAGCAGGGGCTGCAATTCATTAGGGCTCAGGTCTTTTGCTTTGTTCAGCGCGCCCAACATTTTAGCTTCCAGCTCATCATAATTTGCCGGCAGCACCGCACCTTCTTTGCGCGAGTTGAGCGTATCAAAAATGGCTTCTGCCAGTGCCAGTTGCGCTTTATAATCGTTGGGGTTGGATGAGATCATCTTTTCCAGGTTGGCAATCTTTTGATTGAAATCGCTGGTACCACCCACGGCAAAATCAAGCAGGTTGTAATTGAAAAATTCATTGTTGGGATATAATTCTTTACCCAAAGCCCTGTATTTATCAAAATTTGCCTGGTCCTGCTTCATGGCATAATACCTTACCAGCGCTTCGTATACCGAGCCGTAATTAGCGCCACCCACTTTTTGCTCAGCCATTCTTAAATTGTATTTAAGAGCTTCTTCCGGCTTTTGTACGGTTTCGGCCAAAATACCCGCGTAATACACCGCGTTGGTGTCAAATGTAAACGTGGCGATCTTTCTTTCGATCAAAAGGTCGCTCAGCTCCACCGTTCTTACAAACTTATTATAAGCTTCAGGATAATTTTTACTGTTGATATCGGTTACGCCTGAGTTGAAATATGCCGCGTACAGGTTAAAGGGCACGTTGCGGTATAGTGCATCATCGGGGGTTATCAGCTTCATGGCAGGGTCCATTTCTTTGTATTTTAAAAACGCGTTGTAGGCTTCATCCCTGTTCTGGTCAGCCTGCGCGGCCCTGGCACTGTCGAGAGAAAGATTGCTGTAAACCGATGCTTTTAAAAGGTAGCCTTCGGGTTTTGTGTAAAATTTGTCGTTTGTGCTGTTCTTATCAAACAGGTCTTTTGCTTTAGCAACCTGGCCCAAAGCAAGCATGCCTTTAATGTCGTCATACTTTTGAGCAAAAGCAGACGAAGCCATTATGCTTACGGCAGCGAATAATAGAAATTTTTTCATGTGCATGTATTTTACTGTTTTTATGGGTCACATGTATTAAGCCATACCATCTTCTGCTTTGTATGCATTTTACGTATGGCTATTTCATGTGTTAATATTTGTTTTTGACTAATAACGTTAAAAAATCTGTTTTATGATGCGCCGGGGTTATCGCCTTCCGTATTATTTGATGGTGCATCGTCATTCAAAGTTGCGTCATTTTCGCCAGATGAAGAATGATTTGCATCAGTTTCTGGCAAATTATCGCCATCCTCAGCCTCATCTGCACCGTTCTCTTCCCGTTCTACTTTGGTAATGGCTGCTATTTCATCACCGTCTTCCACCCTGATCAGTTTCACACCCTGCGTGGCACGGCCCAACTCGCTGATGCCATTTACCGGCATGCGAATGGTTATGCCGCTTTTACAGGTGATCATCAGGTCATCTGTTTCCAACACACCCAGCAGGCCCACCAGCTTCCCTGTCTTTTCCGTCACGTTGATTGTTTTTACACCTTTGCCACCGCGGTTGGTAAAGCGGTATTCATCAATTTTTGTGCGCTTTCCATAGCCTTTTTCGCTTACCACCAGCACGGTAACGCCTGTTTCTTCTGCAGGATTGCCGCAGATCATCCCAATCACCTCATCAGTGGCATCGTCCACGTCTATACCACGCACGCCTATGGCGCCGCGGCCTGTGGGCCTTACGGCATTTTCGGAAAAACGAATGGCGCGGCCGCTTCTTACTGCCATCATGATCTCGCTGTTGCCGTCGGTCATCTGCGCATCCAGCAGTTGATCGCCTTCATTAATGGTGATGGCGTTCACACCTGTTTGGCGTGGCCTGCTGAAATCTTCAAGCGCGGTTTTTTTAACGATGCCCTGCTTGGTGCAAAGCAAAATATAATGAGCCTTTACAAAGGCCTCATCTGTCAGGTCTTTTACATCAATGATGGTCCTGATCTTATCATCGGGCGGCAACTGTATCAGGTTTTGAATGGCGCGGCCTTTACCTGTTTTTTCCCCTTCGGGGATCTGGTACACGTTCAGCCAGTAGCAGCGGCCTTTTTCTGTAAAGAACAATAGTGTGTGATGCGTGGATGCCACGAACAGGTGCTCGATATAATCTTCATCCCTGGTTTTGCCTCCCATTACGCCACGGCCGCCACGGCGCTGTGCCCGGAAATCGGTAGCACGGGTGCGCTTGATGTAGCCCAGGTGAGAAATGGTGATCACCACATCCTCTTCTTTGATCAGATCTTTAATGGATACTTCATCATCAAGGTAAGTGATCTCGGTGCGGCGTGCATCTGCAAATTTATCTTTGATCTCAATCAGCTCTTTTTTGATGATATCGTAGCGCATAGCTACGTTAGCTAGGATATCTTTTAAATGCCCGATCAGCTTCATCAGCTCATCATACTCTTCCCTGATCTTATCGCGCTCCATACCTGTAAGCCGCTGCAGGCGCAGTTCCAGTATGGCTTTGGCCTGAATTTCATCCAATCCCCAACCTGCATTGATCAGGTTGTCTTTGGCTATTTCCGGCGTTGCGGAGTTCCTGATCAGCCTGATCACTTCATCCAGGTGATCGAGGGCGATGAGATAACCCTGTAAAATATGCGCTTTTTTCTCGGCTTCTTTTAATTCGTACTGCGTACGCCTTACCACCACTTCATGCCTGAATTCTACAAACTCGCTGATCAGGTCTTTCAGGTTCAATATCCGTGGCCTGCCGCGCACGATGGCTACATTGTTAATGCCGAAAGATGTTTGCAGGTCGGTGTATTTATAGATCTGGTTGATCACCACCTGCGCGATCGCGTCGCGCTTCAGGTCAATCACCAGCCGGGTGCCTTCTTTTTTATTGGATTCGTTGTTGACGTGGGCAATGCCTTCAATGACTTTATTGTTTACGAGTTCGCCAATGCGGTTTGTCAGCGCGTCGCGGTTTACCTGGTAAGGCACTTCTGTGATCACGATCTGTTCGCGGCCGCTTGGTTTGGTATCTACCCGTACCCTGCCCCGGATCACTACCCGGCCGCGGCCGGTGTGCATGCCTGCTTTAATGCCTTCCATGCCATAAATAATACCACCTGTTGGAAAATCGGGCGCCAACACGTGCTGCATCAGCTCATCTATTGTAATATCATTGTTATCAATATATGCCACGCAGCCATCAATCACTTCGCCCAGGTTGTGGGGCATCATGTTGGTGGCCATACCCACGGCAATACCGCTTGAGCCGTTTACCAGCAGTTGTGGAATACGGGTGGGTAATATTGTAGGTTCTTTCCGTGAGTCGTCATAGTTGAACTGGAAATCCACCGTTTCTTTTTCAATATCATCCAGCATGTGCTCTGCCAGTTTTTCCAGCCTTACCTCTGTATAACGCATGGCCGCCGGGCCATCTCCATCCTGGTTGCCAAAGTTACCTTGCCCGTCTACCATCGTGTAGCGCATGCTCCACTCCTGCGCCATACGCACCATGGCATCGTATACCGACTTGTCTCCATGCGGGTGGTATTTGCCCAGCACTTCACCCACTACAAGTGCCGACTTGCGGTGCGACCTGTTCGCGTTCAGGCCCAGTGCGTTCATGGCAAAAAGGATGCGGCGGTGCACAGGTTTCAGGCCGTCTCTCACGTCGGGTAGCGCGCGGCCCACGATCACGCTCATAGAATAGTCAATATAGGCCGACTTCATTTGCTCTTCGATATTCACCGGTATTACGCGGTTGTTATCCTGCGTTTCCTGCAGTTCCAGATTGTCTTCCATTTAATCTTTAATTGTCTGAAAAATAATGGTCTTATGTAAGATTTACGAGTAGCTGCAAAGATACTTTTTTCAGCCGGGAATACCGCCTGAAACTGCCTGTTTTTTCAACGTTTTATGCACCACCTTTACTATTTTTCTGGAAGGTGATTTGTTATAAAAATTCCAGTACAAAATATCTCAATATAGAAACTGAGATATGCTTGTTCATAAAAAAAACCGCCTCTTTTTTGAGACGGTTTTTATAATACCTGGTGGTTTATTTTAAGCCAAACGCTTTTTTAACTTTGGTTACGTGGTCTAATTTTTCCCAGGTAAACAATTCCACTTTTTTCTTCACCACTTTACCATCGGGCGATCTGAAAGTTTTTTCTACCACTTTATTTTCCCTGCCCATGTGGCCGTATGCGGCGGTTTCGCTGTAAATGGGATTACGCAGTTTCAGCCTTTGCTCAATAAAGTATGGGCGCATGTCAAAAATGCTTTCCACTATTTTACCAATTTCGCCATCCGTCATGTCTACTTTAGCAGTACCGTAAGTGTTCACATTAATACTGGTGGGCTTTGCCACTCCAATTGCATAAGATACCTGAACAAGCGCTTCATCGCACAGGCCGGCTGCAACCAGGTTTTTGGCAATATGGCGTGTGGCATAAGCCGCGCTCCTGTCTACTTTACTGGGATCTTTACCACTGAAAGCACCGCCGCCATGGCCGCCTTTGCCGCCGTAAGTATCTACAATAATTTTACGGCCTGTTAAGCCAGTATCTCCGTGCGGGCCGCCAATTACAAATTTACCCGTAGGGTTTACGTGGTATTTGATCTGGTTGTTGAACAGTTTTTTGTATTGCGGATATTTTTTGATCACGCGGGGGATGAGGATGTCCTGTACATCAGCCTTAATTTTTTCCAGCATTTTTTCTTCGGCGTCAAATTCATCGTGCTGGGTTGAGATGACGATGGCGTCAATACGCACAGGCCTGTTGTTATCATCGTACTCCAGTGTTACCTGGCTTTTGCTATCGGGGCGCAGGTATTTCATTTGTTTGCCTTCGCGGCGAATAGCAGCCAGCTCTATCAGCAACGTATGCGCCAGGTCTAAAGCCAACGGCATGTAGTTGGCGGTTTCGTTGGTGGCGTAGCCAAACATCATTCCCTGGTCGCCGGCGCCCTGCTCTTCTTTTTTCTGCCTGTCTACCCCCTGGTTAATGTCAGATGATTGCTCATGAATGGCAGACAGCACGCCACATGAGTTGGCTTCAAACATGTACTCGCTTTTTGTGTAGCCGATCTTAGCAATTACATTGCGGGCAATTTCCTGCACATCAAGATATGCTTTTGATTTTACCTCGCCGGCCAGTACTACCTGGCCTGTTGTTACCAGTGTTTCACAAGCCACTTTCGACTGCGGATCAAAAGCCAAAAAATGATCGATCAGCGCGTCTGAAATCTGGTCTGCAACTTTATCAGGGTGTCCTTCTGAAACACTTTCCGAGGTAAATAAGTAAGGCATAGAAATTTAGTTTTTGTTCTTTATAAAATTGAAACGGGTGCAAAGATAGCACCCGTGGTTATATTGAAAAAAAATTATAGAGGCGCTGTTATTTATAATTTGGAATAAACAATCCGCATCTTCATTCTCTGTGTGGGGTGAGTGCCACCACCGAGGCGTACACGGCCCACTAAAGGAGCGATGAGTGATTGATTAACTCTAGATTGATTAAGCGGTGTATTTAAACTGACGGCGCCTAAAATTTCGCTGGTATCTTTTATTGAAACAAACGGCCGCGCATAAAGCCTGAGGTCGTAAGAAGGCTTTTTGCCATTTACAACATTTTGAACATAGCGTGTCAAATTAAACCGCCATGCCGCAATAGAGTGGTCAGCAGGATCTTTTTTGAGTACACTGTCATAACCAAAAATAACTAACCCCGTAGGATTGAAACCGTTTGTACTTATAAACTCGCTAAAAACATAAGGCACTGCAAAGTTTTGAGCACTGCTTTCATAAGCATCTATAAATAGTTTTGGCGGATAGAACGATGCATCTGAAGGGTGATAAACAGATTCGGCCTGTAATTCTGCCAAATGAATGATGCGGTTGCTCATGCCGGGCAGTGCAGGTATTTTTAGAAGTACATAAGTACCCGGATTGTTTTGAACATATACCAACTGGTCAGCCATATTATCATCAGCACCTGTTAGTACCGGCGCGCCCGAATAATCGCGGCCAATGTAATTGGCGCTGCCATCGTAATTGCCGGAAAATGCAAACTGCGTTACCGTGGTATCAAACTTTCCGGCAGAATCTTTTAATTCGTACCTGTAATGCAGTGTAAGGCTGGCGCCTGATAACAGGAAGCCCATAGCAGCATTACCACCGGCAACCGACTGCAGCGCAAAGCCATTGAAGTGTTTTTTAAATGCAGAGTCGGTATAAAATGCGTTTGTTGAGTCATAGTTCATCAGCCTTTGCCCAAAACTGTTGTTGAGCTTTATTCTCAGGTTTTGAATGGTGCGTACGGTATCAGGCGCATATACTATTACGACGCTGTCATTTAAAGTACTGGGCACAACTGTTGCTGAACCTAAAACACCGGCAGTTGGAAAACTGATGTTCCTGATATTGTAAATAGAATCTACCCTCAAATCTGCTCCCTGTGCAATTTCGGATACCTGAATGGTTTGCGGCAGGGTACTGTCTCCATAAGTTTCTACATAAGGGAGGTTAAGCACCACTGAATCTAAAAACATTTTTGACGGAACATTGGGGAAATAATACCTTGTAGCAGGCAGCGAAACCTGGAAATACATCCGGGCATCTGTTTTGCCAAACAACGGGTCGTTGTTGATCAAACCTAAAAACTGCTCGTAAGAACTGGTAGACCGTAAACTATCATTCAACGCTGTAAAAAAATGTTGAAAGGTTTGCACCTCTATGGTAGTATCAAAAGTATGAATGTTGTCAACATCGGGAATGAGATCCTGGCCCAGGTCGGTGGCCATATTGATTTTTTTACAGGATGCAACAATTAAGATCAACGCCACAGAAACAATGCCCAGCGATACGAGTAAGTTTTTTCTCATCAGAAAAATTTGAAATAATATTTAACGGTCAGTCTGCAAATTTAATCCGCAAGATCGTGATAGAGTTGTAAATACTCTGTTAAATCAGAACCCTCTTTGTATTGAAGTGTTTTTTTACCTCTTACCTTGGTAAATTCAGCCGTTAGCTTTTTATCCACGTTTGGTGCGCCAAAGGTAATGGCATCAGAAAAGGCAGCGCCACCACGCATTAAAGCCACATTGGTGCCATCTTTAAAGGCTTCAAGGTCTTTTTCTTTCAGCGATGGGTGAATGAGCGCTTTTTGAATAAACCCTTTGCCCAGCTTTTCTTTAAAAGTGGTTTCGCCTATGGTATAAACAATTTTGCTGTGTGCAAAAACTGGCTCTTTTTTATAAACCGTTTTCAGGTAAAAGGGAACAAGGCCTGTCATCCAGCCGCTACAGTGGATCACGTCTGGCGACCAGCCAAATTTTTTAACCGTTTCCAGCGCACCCTTACAGTAAAAAACAGTTCTCAGGTCGTTATCGGTAAACCACTTGTCTTCTTCATCATGAAACAGGAACTTTCTTTTAAAAAGTTCTTCATTCTCTAAAAAATACACCTGCAGCCTGGCGCTGGGCAGCGACGCCACTTTAATCTGCAGCGGCATATCATCATTGTCTACCGACACGTTGATGCCCGAAAGCCTTACCACCTCGTGCAGGCGGTGCCTTCTTTCATTGATCGTACCAAAACGCGGCATAATACACCTTACCTCAAAGCCGTTATCATTGGCTTTTATGGCAAGCTGGTTTACAATTTCCGAAAATTCTGTCAACTCGAGATAAGGAGACATTTCGTTGGCTATAAATAAAATTCTTTTCTTGGTTGACATGCTGTTGCTGCTTTATAAAGGTTGCAAAATTACAATTTTATAGCCAAATGCGGTAAAATTGGTGCTATTAATATAATTTGCGCCAATGTGGATATTTAAAAGAGTAGCTGATATTCAGGCTTTTTTGCAGAGCAGGAGGCAGCAAAAGCAATCAATTGGTTTTGTACCCACCATGGGCGCCCTGCACCGGGGCCACATCCGCCTTATTGAAATATGCAGCGCCAAAACAGATGTGAGTGTTTGCAGCATTTTTGTAAACCCTACGCAATTCAACGATAAAAAAGACCTTGAAAAATATCCCCGAACTATTGAAAAGGACATTCACAAGCTGGCTAACGCTGGGTGTGATGTGCTTTTCCTGCCTGATACCAGGGAAATTTATCCGCAGCCTGCAACTACACATTACAACCTGGGTTACCTGGAACAACTGTTTGAAGGCAGTGCGCGGCCCGGCCACTTTCAGGGTGTGTGCCAGGTGGTGGACATGCTGTTTACCATTATACAACCTGATGAAACCTTTTTCGGACAAAAAGATTACCAGCAATGCATGGTAGTAAAGCGGTTGTTAGATGTAAACCCCGCATTTCAAAACATTAAACTACATATTGAAGCCACCATCAGGGAAGCCGATGGCCTGGCAATGAGCAGCCGTAACAGCAGGCTTACCCCAGAGCAACGGCAAGCCGCGCCGGCCATTTATAAAACGCTGGTTTTTTTAAAAGAAAACATACAACCCGGCAATTTTAAAGGCTTATTGGGGAATGCGGTACAACAACTTACTGCCGCCGGTTTTGTGCCGGACTATGTGGCGCTGGCCAATGCCGCCACTTTGCAACCCGTTGAAACATGGGATGGCAAAACGCCGCTGGTAGCGCTCATAGCCGCGTTCCTGGGCGAAGTACGGCTGATAGACAACCTTGTAATACGAATGCCAAATTGATTCATCATAGATTAGGCTACCTGAGGGAATTAAAATATTTTTGCACACTTTCAAAAAAAAGCATTCCATGGCAACAGTAAAACTAAAAAGAGTAAACGGCGACTACGGCTTTGATACCATAAATGAAAACGGCACGGTGATCAAACTGGACACCAACCCCGATATGGGCGGGCTAGAGTATGGCGCAAGGCCTATGCAGGTAATGCTAAACGCCCTGGCCGGCTGTTCCAGCATTGATGTGATCAGTATTCTTAAAAAACAAAGACAACACATTACTGATTTTGAAGTAACCGTAAACGGTGAGCGTGAAGCCGGCGTAGAACCTTCTTTATGGAAAGATATTGAAATGACCTTTGAAATTTCAGGCAATGTGGATGAAGGCAAAGCCAAAAAAGCTGTGGCCATTTCACTTGAAAAATACTGTTCCGTGGCAATTACGCTTGTAAAAGCTGGGGCATCCATTAAAACAAACGTGATTGTGCACAACACCGGACAAGAATAAAAATGTATTCTTCATACGTTGTTTCAATCTCACTTATATAATTCATCAATGTCACGAAAATTACACCCATCTACTATAGCCATCAGAACACAAACGGAGCGCACCAATGAAATGGAGCATTCCACGCCTCTTTTTCTTACCAGCAGTTTTACTTTTGAAACCGCCGAAAGCATGCGCGCTGCATTTGCTGACGAAACAGATGACAATATTTACAGCCGATACAGCAATCCCACCGTTGATGAGTTTGCCCGTAAAATGGCCCTGCTTGAAAAATGCGAGGCTGGCTTTGCAGTAGCAAGCGGCATGGCGGCGGTGTTCAGCTCTTTTATGGCGCTGATGAAAGCCGGCGACCACATCATCTGCTGCCGCTCCATGTTTGGCGGTACCAATACGGTTGTTACAAAATTCCTCGGCAAGTTTGGTATTGAATACACGATGGTAGATGCGGTTAGCGTAGCCGCGTGGGATGAGGCCGTAAAGCCTAATACCAAAATGCTTTACCTTGAAACGCCCACTAATCCGCAGTTGGAGATCATTGACCTGGAAGCTGCAGGCGCTTTTTGTAAAAAGCACAATATTATTTTTAATGTGGATAATTGTTTTGCCACGCCCACTTTGCAAACACCGGCCGATTTTGGCGCTGACCTGGTGATCCATTCTGCCACCAAATGGCTTGACGGGCAGGGGCGCGTTTTGGGCGGCATTATTACAGGTAAAAAAAGTCTGATCCATGAAATTTACCTGTTTTGCAGAAACTCCGGGCCGGCACTCTCACCCTTCAACGCGTGGGTGCTTACCAAAAGCCTCGAAACCCTTGATGTGCGCATACACCGCCATTGCGATAATGCCATGAAAGTGGCGCAGGCGCTGGAAAATCATTCCAAGCTTTCCTGGGTTAAGTATCCTTTCTTACCTTCTCACCCGCAATATGAAATTGCAAAAAAACAAATGAAGGCTGGCGGTGGCATTGTATGCTTTGAGCTAAACGGCGGCATTGAAAGCGGTAAAAAATTTATGGATGCCCTGCAGATCTTATCACTCACACCCAACCTGGGCGACAGCCGCAGCATTGCCTCTCACCCGGCAAGCACCACACACGGCAAACTTACCGAAGATGAAAGAAAAGCTGTTGGCATTTCTGCCGGCCTTATACGCATTTCGGTAGGGCTGGAAGATGCTGGCGATATTATTTGGGATATTGAACAGGCGCTGGAAAAATGCTGATGATTCATTAACCCGTAGACGCCCTGGGATATAGTTCTGATTTCAGCACAATATTGCCCGGCTTGAAATAACGCGGCTTTTCTATAGCGCTGATCAGTTCAGATGCTGCTTTTTCTCCAATTTTAAAAGCAGGCTGTGTAACGGTGGTTAAAGACGGGTTTAACAGGCCGGCAGTGCGCAGATTGCTGAATGTGATGAGCTTTAAATCATTGGGAATGCTGATGCCAAGCTCCCGGCAAACTTCATATGCAATAAGGGTGTAAGACTCCACGGCGGTAAAAAGCCCGTCAGGCCGGTTTTTATCTTTCAACAGGTTTTTAATGGTTTCATAATCTTCTGCATAGTCATCACTGCATTTTACCACATGCTGCGGATAAAATTCCATGTTGTGTTTTTGTAAGGCATCGCGGTAGCCGTTCAAGCGAAGCTGCCCGATGGAAAGCTTGTTGGATATACGGCAGTGCGCAATCTTTTTACAACCAGCCCTGATCAAATGCTCTGTAGCCTCAAAGGCGCTTTCATAATCATTGGTGCTTACAGTTGAACAGTTCAGCCCGGTATTTACCCTGTCAAAAAAAACCACCGGCATGCCCGTGGAAACAATCTGCCTGATGTGATCCATATCATTGGTTTCCCGTGTCAGCGAGATCAGCATGCCGTCAACCCTTCCGCTGGCAAAGTTTTTCACCAGTTCTTTTTCGTATTCGTATTTTTCGTGGCTTAAATAGATCAGCACATGATACCTTTTTGCCTGGGCTACTTCCTGTATACCATCAATGGCTGATACAAAAAAGTTATTGGCAATACGCGGAACGATAACAGCAATGGTTTTACTCTTGGCTCTGCGCAAGCTACTGGCATACACATTAGGCTGATAATTATAGGCTTTTGCAATTTTCTTTACCCTTTCTTTAGTCTCGTCACTTATTTCATAGCTGTCGCGCAAGGCTTTAGATACAGTGCTGATGGAAAGCCCCAGAATAGACGAGAGTTTCTTTAAATTAACAGAATCCATGACATGTATTTGTAGCTATGCAATGATTTTAGCGAGAGCAACAAAATCTTTACGAATATAACAACATTTACAGGATTTTTTTACATAGCAACATATTGGGTTTGTTACTTCCAAAAACTCATTATGCACCTAATCGCCCGGGTTTCGTTTTTGATTTGCGAAATCGCTTTCTATGCACGAACAGAACTCATTTCTGAACGATTTGACTGCCTCCCAAGAACGATCAAGCAGTTTGCGCCTCCCTTTACTGGTTTTTAAAGCACCATCTTCGCTCAATGGATGCCGAAAATAATTTCCGCCCTGGCTACACTGATGGTGGTTTAATGCCAATGGTTATATGGCATTTTTGGAATGGTAAGCAGTGACTATCGTTACTATTCATTGATCATTTTCTTAAGCTGCACTGGGCCATCGCTCTGGGCTTTCTTTTTACCCTGCCTTAAGATGAGGAACTGAACCATCATAGAGAATCCCATGGCAAAATAAATATTGCTCTTCGCTATTGGCATGTCCACACCTTCTGCCAAAAGTGAAACCCCTATCAGAATTAAAAACGACAGCGCGAGTATTTTCACACTGGGGTGACGGTTTACAAAATTACCTACGGGGTTTACCGCCACGATCATAAATATCATGGAAATGATCACAGCAGCGATCATGATCTCGATATGATCGGCCATACCAATGGCTGTAATAACAGAGTCTAATCCAAACACAAGGTCGAGTATGCCTATTTGTATAATAGTTGCAGTAAAAGAAAGTGGTTTTATTATTTTCTGATTGTGTTCGCCTTCAAGACTGCCGTAAATCTCGTGCACGCTTTTATAGAGCAAAAATAAACCTCCGAGAATGAGTATCAGGTCTCTGCCAGAAATGGCCAGCTTGTCGGCCCATTCGCCTGTTAAACCGAACCACTGCCCTATGTTGAACAAAGGCGCGGTCAGCGTCATTACCCAGGTGAGTGAGAACAGCAGAATGATCCTGATGACTAATGCAAACGAGATACCCAATATCCTGGCCCGTTTTTGCTGGTGCACAGGCAACTTGCCTGTAAGTATTGAAATGAAAATTATGTTATCAATACCTAAGATAATTTCCATTACTACAAGGGTTAAAAAAGATGCCCATGCTTCGGGACTACTAATCCATTCCATGTTTTATAAATTTGATTGAGATTATTTGATTGATTTGTCTGCAAGAAAACTTTTAAGAGGTCCAATAAATCTGTCGAAAACTTCAATATGAGGCATATGCCCTACATTTTCCAACTCCACCAGAACTGAGCCGGGAATTTTACGCTGAGTTTTCTTTCCTAACTCGTTGTATAAGCCCGTTGCTTTCAATTCATTTTGATAGTTGGCGCTGACAGGTGTGTATGGCACTACAACTTTATAATCCTCCAACCCAATGGGATTCTCCAGCACCAGCTTTTCTGTAATGTCAGGATACATTAATGCAAACCTTGTGGCCAGCATGCCCCCCATGGAATGGCCTACTATCGTTGCTTTTTTTATTCTTAAAGTATCTAAAACCGCTTTTGTATTGGCAGCAAGCTGATGAAAACTGTATTGAAAACTTTCAGGCTTTGATGATTTTCCAAAGCCGATTTGGTCAGGAACGATCACACGGTAACCCTCTTTTATTAGAGCTTCTATGGTGGTTCTCCAATATGCGCCGTTGAAGTTTTTACCATGCAGCAGCACTACATTTTTACCATTGTAAGAAGTGGGCTGAACATCCATATAAGCCATTTGCAAAGTTTGCCCCTGTATGTGCAAAGGCAAAAAAGAAACGGAATAAGGATAAACATAATCTTTGAGCTGAGGATCTAATGCACGCAGTGAACTGCTTTGAGGATAACCACTAAAAGTGATGAGCGTGGTTAGCATTAAGACTGCAACTTTTTTGAACATCCTTTGTACTTCTATTTTGTTTTGTTTGGTAAAAATATCGGAATTAATGGAAAATTTTACCAATTATCATGCCGCGTTAAAAATAAAAAAAGCAGCCTGGTATCAGACTGCCTTAAATATTTTTTGTATGGTTAACAAATTATTTAGCTTTTGCAAACTGCAGGTAAATTTTTATATCCACATCTTTTGCAATGCCCATACCCGTGGGATCGTAGTTTACGTTATAATCAAGTCTGTTCAGGTTTAAGAAAGCTGAAAAACCGATCTTTTCATTACCCTGCTGATCTTTGGTTGTACCGCCATATACCACGCTTAGAGTAACGGGTTTAGTTACGTCTTTAATAGTCATGTTACCTTTCAGCTCATAGTTATTGCCTTTTATTTTTTTGAACGATGTTCCCACGAATGTCATATTGGGATATTTTTCCACCTCAAAAAAATCTGCACTGCGTAAGTGATTGTCCCTGGGTTCTACAGAAGTATTTATACTTTTTACATCTACAGTAAAATTTATTTTGGCATCAATAAAATCTGCTTTTGAAGCAACCATGCTGCCGTCAAATTTTTCAAACTTACCTGGCACAAAACTGATTCCAGAATGTTTGATGGTGAAATTAATGGAACTGTGGAATGGGTCCACCTTCCAGGTGGTTTGTGCAAATATGCTTACAGTTGCAAATAATGTAACAAGCGATAGTAATAATGTTTTTTTCATGTGTATCTTTTTTAGTGCGCCGCTTTCCGGCTGTTAATTAATGTTACATGGAATTCGCCAAAATACTTGTTCCTGGTGGCGTGAAGCATTCTAAGGCTCATTTCATGCTGATTTGTTTTTGTTAATAATAGCACGAAATTACCATCAAATTGCATCGTAGCCATTGACATAGGTTAATTAATGTTTAAACACACTATTGCCATTGGGCTAAAGGAATCACCTTTTCATCAGCAGTCTTGCCCTGCGGTAGCAGGTGCACCATAAAAGTGGAGGATGTGTTGGCCTGAAGTTGTGCTTCAAACCCTACAATAATGGTTCCGGGGTTGGCTGCATCATAACTGGTTGTGGGTGTCGTACTCCATGTTTTAATTGTAACTGGCAAAGAAGAATGCACCTTTATCAAAAGTTCTTTTCCATCCTTTTTAAGCTGTATCTCGCTGTTAGAAACAATTTTTACATCTGCCGGAGTCACCATGCTCCACCGCAGTAATACCGGTTTGCCGCCCGTTTCAATTTCATCCTGTACTACCACATATTGTTTATCGCGTATGCCAACACCTCTAACGGCTTTTTTCACTTCGTTTCCAAAAACAGCGGTCATATTGCTTTGTGCAAACATAAACCGGGGACTGTACGAGTGCCTATCAATTTCAGCCCTGCCATTCACCCGGTGCAAACTGTCATTGATCGTAAGTGTATTGTGCGATGTATTGATGTAACGAAAAATGGTCCATCGCTGCGCATACTGATCTTTACCAAAGATTCTCATGCCTTTTGCTTCAAGCGATTCATAATTCTGCATGCCAAAATCCATCGCCCAGCGCACACAGTTTGCTTCCATTATAAAAGAACCTGCATCCATATGCGCATGGTTTACGTTGGCTGCCCCGGCCTTAAAGCCGAGGTAAATAGCGTTGTCATACACCCACGAAGTACGCATCATGGCAACAGGGCTCAGCCCGTTGCCCGTCCACATAAGTTGCTGCGGTGCTGCTGCACGATAGCGGGCAATATCTTTTCCCCATATCAGCAGCATGGGTAAAAACCTGCTGCCAGCCAATTCGGCCTGAGGCTCGCTTTTTATATATGCCAGTTCGTTTGTAAGAATTTGGGCGTTGTGGTTTTTTGCAGCAAACCAGAAAACCGCTGTATTAAAAGTTTTCTTTGTTCCGTTATCGGCATAATTAAATGCGTGGCCGGAAGGGCTAATCACGTGTAGCATATAATTAGCCGAATTCATAAAACCTTTGATGCGCGTAAGGCCAAAATCTGTTTTATAAATTTTTTCCAGGGCGCTTAAAAATAAAACGTTGTAAGATGTGCCGTACTCCCAGTATCCTGAACCTTCGGGGTAAGCGCCATCGGGGCCGTATTCTTTCATGGCAATTTTGATGCTTTCTATAGCCCTGTTGATGATGCTATTGGCCAGTTCCGGATCATCTTCATAAATGGCCAGCGCACCCAGCGTCATCCCGGCATTGCATACCTGGTTCCAATTATTATCAGACCTCAGCCAACCGTTGTGCCGACTTATGAGCGATGGCTTCAATCCTTTTTCAATGATCGCGGTTCTGATTTCGCCCGCTGTTGCAGGCGGCAGCAAATGATGCAGCCAGTCGTACCCTATTGCCATAGCAGTTGTCATTTCTGCAACGTCCAGAAAATGCGAAGGGTTCCAGTCGCTGAACTTTGCAATATTGCTCATCTCTGCTACCGCCATGTTTGAAAATCTTTTGTCGCCACTCACCCTGTAGGTGTAAGAAAGATATAATATCCTTCTAATAGCCTCTCTTGAAACACTCAGCAACCTTCTGCCGATTTGTTTTCTTTCCAGCAGCGGTAATGCCAGCATATTCTCTGCTTCTTTGTGAATGGCTTCCACCACTTTTTTATAATGAACATTTACAGTTGATGCCTGCTTTACTGCGGCTTCATCCTGGCTGAATAAAAATAAGCGCGGATGTTGTTGTATGGGCATATGATGAACCTGGGAGAAAACAAAATTGCAACAGTAAAAAATCATACAGGCAATCAGTAAGCATTTTAGTTTCATGTGTTATTTTTTAGTACGCCGGTATGCGGCTGTTTTTTAATGATCACATCGAATACGCCATATACTCCAGTCGGTATGCAATTTTGCTTATGGCTATTTATACAAAAATTGATGGCTAAAAATAATACTATTACACGAGGTTTTTGATCAATCGAAAACGTTATAGCAAATAATATAAGGAATGTATTTGTTGTTTTCAGAATATTCATTCATATTTAGACAAATAAAACCACTTGTTATGAAACTGATGAGCTATAGCGTTGTGTTTGCCTTATTGCTGGCATCCTGTTCTTCTTCCAGTAAAATATCCCGCAAGGTGATTGGCAATCATGAAAAATTTGCTGCCGAACAATACAAAATACTTATGAAGAACACCCCGGCTTATGAAATGCCTGTTAATTATGATCCTGCAAAAGATCAGTTTGTATCGGGCAAAACAGAAAGGTGGACCAGCGGTTTCTACCCAGGCTCGTTATGGCTGATCTATAAAGCCACGAATGATCCTGTGATAAGGCAGGAAGCGGAAAACAGGTTAAAGCTCCAGGAAAACATTAAATATTTTACCGGCAATCATGATATTGGCTTTATGATATTCTGCAGCTTTGGTACGGCTTACGACATTACAAAAAATCCTGAATACAAAGATGTGATCCTGACGGCTGCTGAAAGCGCCACCAAGCGCTATAACCCTGCCATGAGGTCTATTCAATCCTGGAACAAAAGCCGCAGGTACAGCGCGCCTGTAATTATTGATAACATGATGAATCTTGAATTGCTGGAATGGGCTGCCCAGAACGGTGGAGATCAAAAATATGCAGACATTGCAAGAACACATGCCAATACCACGCTCAAAAATCATTTCAGAAATGATAACAGCAGTTACCATGTGGTAGATTACAACCCTGAAACAGGCGCTGTGTTAAAGAAAGTAACGCACCAGGGCTATGCCGATGAAAGCGCGTGGGCACGCGGCCAGTCGTGGGGACTGTATGGTTATACCATGATGTATCGTTTTACAAAAGATAAAAGATATCTTGACCAGGCACATAAGATAGCGGCATATCTGCTGAACCACCCGAACCTGCCTGCAGATAAAATTCCTTACTGGGATTATAATGCTCCTGATATTCCCAATGCAAAACGTGATGCATCTGCCGGGGCAATTATGGCTTCAGCGCTGTTGGAGCTGGCGCAATACAGCCAGGGGCGCTTAAAGAAAAAATACATTGCTGATGCCACTACCATGATCGAGGCACTGGGAACAACTTACCGCTCTGCACCCGGAGCCAATAAAGGCTTTATTTTAAAAAACAGCGTTGGCAATTTGCCAGGCAATTCGGAAATAGATGTATCGCTTACCTATGCCGATTACTATTACCTTGAGGCTTTGGACAGGTATAAAAGATGGGTTTTATAATCTCAGGCTGATCATCCTCCAAATATCCGGGCAATGCAGTCATAAATGATACCTGCAGCAACATCCTGCCTGAGCACAGCATGCGTAATGCCGTTGCGATTAAAAACATGG
This sequence comes from uncultured Niabella sp., assembly GCA_934486785.1. Lineage (GTDB taxonomy): Bacteria > Bacteroidota > Bacteroidia > Chitinophagales > Chitinophagaceae > Niabella. Next base: position 247,955 of record CAKSQK010000002.1, read on the forward strand.
AAAAGGCCGGGGTGAGCAAGGTATAACGGTACCAGGTCGTCCCAAAGCTGCGAATGGCCCTCCTGTATCTTTTCCTTTACAGCCGGGTTTTCCAAAACGTCTGTGATCCTTTTTGCATAAACGTTGTTCAACTGTTTTAGCCGGGCTACATATGTTGCACCTGCGGTTAGTTGCCCCGGCTCTTTTGAAACGATCACCAGCGGGATTTTCATGTTCCTGATCTCATTGTAAGCCGTGGTATCTAAAAGATAATTAAACTGTGTATGCAAATCAGGCTCATTGTACCAAACAATCTGCGCTATCTTACCATGATCGTGCTTTGTATTTTTAAGCCACTGCGAGTAGGTATTAAGCGAGCCCAGCGCTAACAGGGTTACAGGCTCTTTGCTGCGGCCAACACCCTCTTCAAGTATTTGCAGCGCATCTTTCATCATTAGCGTTCCGGCAGCATCAGCCCAGGCAATATTTTGTGCAAAGCTGCTCCACGCAGGAAGTTTTGCCGCAATACTTTTGCCCCTGCCTACAGGAATTTCTTCCTGGCGATAAAAAGAAAGAAGCGAGCTAACTTTTTGAAAACTGCCGCCGGCCGGTAAAGTTCCCTGTGAACAGGTAATACCCGAAACGATAAAATCTTTGCCTGCGAGCAACATATTGATTGCCCTGAAATCATCCAGGGCACCGTCTGTATCTATAAAAATACGATGAGCAGGCTTGCCGTTACCGGCCAACGCGCTTAATTGAAAGCAGCAAATAAAAACAACAATGCAGCAAATGCTTCTCATCATAGAATGCATAACAGGCTTAGTTAAAATCGTATATCCAGCCCTGCCGAATAATTGCGGGCCGGCATGGGGTAACCATAGTTGATCTCGTATTGCTGATTGAGCAAATTATTGGCAGCAACAAACAGGTTCAAATGTTTCAGCGGCATGGCGCTTACCCTCGCATTCCAAAGTGTGTAGTATTGCACACGCGCCGGAGTAATGCTGCTATACAACTGGTCAATGTTTTGCACGCCGGTAAATAAATTCCATATTTTGTATTTGTAACTGGCATTGATGTTGAACTGCTGCCGTGGAGCTGCCAGCGTAATTTTTTGCTGATGCAGGTAACTATAATTAGAATGCAGATGCAGGTGCTTTAATGGCATATAATTTACTGAAACCTCTACCCCTTTATTATTAAAGCTGCCCACGTTTTCACGCCTTACATTGGGCGGATTGCCGGCAACCTGCACCATGTTCTCACCGTTGATGACATAACCCGCCACTTCAATTTTTAATTTGTTTGCCAGCAGGCCCTGAAGCCAGCTCAGCTCGTAGTTCATCATTCTTTCAGGCTTTAGATGAGGGTTGGAAGCATATAAATATAACTCCATAATGGTTGGGCTTCTAAAACCCTTTGACAGGGATGCCTTAAATGTGGTGTGGTGTGAAGGACTGATGGCAACACCACCAACCGGCACCAGTTCGGTTCCCCATACATTGTTGTTCTCTATTCTAAAACCAGCGTTTAGCGTTATGATCTCCGCCAGGGTTTGCTGTGTATAAATATAACCTGCTACTTCATTTACGGTTTTTAAAGTGTCTTTTGCTTTTCCTGCATTGGCTTTGCCGCCGTACTGCCTCAGGTCGGTACCCACTGTGATAGAATTACCGGCAAACAACCGCACCGTTTGGTAAAGCATAATGCCCGAATTTCTGTCGGTTGACTGAAAACCATCAGAGAGATCGTGGTTGCCAAAGTTGTGATAGATTTTTAAAGCGCCTTCAGAATTTGCAATTGAATTGGCAAGTGTAAGAGATGTTTTGCCACGTAAAATATCAATACCAAAATGTGCGGGATTGTGCACCGGGCCGTTATCATTTGCAAAATATTTAGCGATCATAAAATCGGCCATCAGTTTTAATTTATCGCTAATGGTGTAACCGACTTTGGTATAACCATTGGTTATTTTAAAATCGGTGCTGTCCCTGATCCCGTCTGTCTTATCGTGATTGACGGATGCATACACATCCCACCTGTTTTGCCTGTAGCCGGCCGTGGCGTAATATTTTTGTGTGTTGTAAGAACCGTAAGATGCTCCCGCGCTGCCATTAAAACCGGCCTGTTCGTTTTGGCGGGTAATGATGTTTACCACACCGCCCATTGCATTGGTACCGTACAGCATGGATGCAGGCCCGCGGATCACTTCCACTTTTTGTACGTCAGAAGCCACATAAGCATCAGCCAGCGGATGACCGAAAATACCCTGGTACTGCGGGTGGCCGTCAATCAGTACCAGCACGCCGGTGTTTGGCGCACCGCCCATGCCGCGAATATTGATGCCGCCGGAGCCGCCGGTTGCCACGCCAAAACCAAGCACATTTCTTTCAGTTACAAAAACGCCGGGAACATAATTATTCAACACCGGCAAAATATTAATTTGCCCGGTGTTTTCAATTTGCTGCCGGTTGATTTGTGAAACAGAAAAAGGAACTTTCTTTTTAAGGGTTTCCGTTTTAGAACCTGTGACCACCACTTCTTCAAGAACGGAATCTTGCACAATGAGTACCTGTGCCTGTGCGCTAAGCGCGAATAGGAAAAAGGCTATAGCCGGTAAAAGTTTTGGACGCATCTGTATGAATAGTTGTAAACGGTTAGAATGGTAAGAAGAAAAAAAGGCAACCTGTGCGGTTACCTTGTTAATTATTTTTTAACTGAAATCATTTTTTGGTGCAGCAATCTTTTCCCTGCGCGTCTTTTTTACAAACCACTTCAGCGCCTGCTTTTTTTGCTGCTAATTTATCTTTACAGCATTGCTTATCACTTTTTTCGCAGCAATCAGCATCATCGCCACCTTTATTTTTTGTTGATACAGTGTAAGTTTTGGTGCGCTCGTATTTGCAGCAGCCATGCAGGTTGTTATAAGTTGAATCTGCCGCCCTGATGTCTTTTGTATCGTACCCAACATCAGCAATACTTTGCTGAATTTTTTTAGCGTCGGTTGTTTTGGCATTGTAAGTTACGGTCAGCAATTTGGTTTCCCTATTCCACTCTGCAGCAGAAACGCCGGCTTTTTTTGCGGCTTTTTCAATACTGTTTTTACACATGCCACAGTTGCCTGACACAGGGATGGTTTCTGTTTTTGACTGTGCGCTCGCAAACATCACGCTTAGAAACAGGGCAAAAAAAGTAGTCAGAAAATGTTTTTTGATCATGATGGATATTTTAAGATTTGTAAATTTAACAGATGGTACAAATGTACAACAGGTTGCGCCTGTAATTGTTTCGTTTTTTTTAAAAATGATATTAGTTTACAAAACCCCAGAAGATGCCCAGCCTGATCACCAGGCCCGGGTAAGGATAATCTGGCGCTCCAAAATTATGGTTGGTCCAGCCCGCCTGACCATCCAATATCCTGAAAGTATTGAGGTTTTCAGCCCTGAAAAAGAGTTTAAAATTATTGATCCTGAAATGTACAAAACCTGCTATATCAGGCAATTTGTATTTTACGGTACTGTCGTTCTGGTAAAAGAACTCTCCCAGCACAGGTGAATAATGATTGGCTTTATAGTTCAGCCTGTAGCGCGTATCAATACCAAAAGCCAGATCGAGCCTGCGGTAACCCAGGTTCCCTTCGTAAGCAAAGCGGTTGCGCGTGTACACCAGTGGCACGTTTACCGGAGCGCTTCCTATTACCTTTTGCACTGATACATCGGCCCGCCATTTCCATTGTTTTTTACGTCCGGCTTCAAATACTTTACCCGCATTGATCTGCAACAGATTGAACAGTGTATTGTGCTGCTGGTATTTATAAAACTCAGTTAAGTACAGGTAATTATTGATGAGATAGTAATGCCCGTTTAAATTCAGTTTTAAAACAGGCTGGTAAATTTCAGCATACAGATGGGTAATATTTTCCTTTTTGAATTCTATTTGCTCCGGCATCAGGTAGAAAGAGCTATTGGGGTTCATATTATAACCCGGAGAACGATTGACGTTATCAAAACCCAGCTTTAAAGAACCGATCTTTTGCCCCAACAGGCTTTGTATGCTGGCTTTGGCTTCATAATCGCCAAGGTTTAATCCTGCAAAATAAAGTTTTCCGTAGGCCATCAAATCCCATCGCTGGTTGCGCGTTCGGTTCCGGTACTCGCCATGTCCAAAAATATTTACGAACTGATGCACCGTATTACTGTCTTTTAAATTGCCGGTAAGGTTTTGCATGGCAGCGCCTACTTTTATAAATTGCTGCGTGTTTTTTTCATCCGGGTAAGTGTATATAGAAAAGTCGTTCGTAAGTTCTTTCCATTTATCCTGTAACAAAAAACTGCTTGTATTTGTGGGAACGTTCAACCCATAATATTGCTGGAAATAGGCCGCATCCCTGGCAAGGCCTTCAAATACATACCGGTACACGCTGTATTGGGCAGTATGCTCAACGCGCAGGCGCGGAAAAAAAAGCGGTATGACGGTGCTATCGGTTACCAGTGAATCCTTTCTGCCCAGATCATACTGCTGGCGCATCACAAAATTCACATCGTTGTACTTATTACCCGTAGGCACATCGGTATTAAAAAAATTATATCCGCCTTCTGCATCTCCGCCAAGTTTGGTTGGCACCCGAAAGCGGTTGGCATACCTGGAGTCGTCGAGGTAATTGTAATAGTTGCCGCTTCCATCAGTTGTTAATACACCACCATTGGTACCTGCCTGTAATTTATTAGCCACAATGGCGAAGTAATTATTATACCGCTTGTTTTTTGACTGAACCCAGTTGGTGAACAGATAACTGTTATGACTTGTTTTCTGGCTTTTATACATACCCGGCGCGTTGATGAAGCGGTATTGAAAATGCGCGTTCCAGTTGGGCTTGATGTTTTGTGTATGCATCAGCTCAATGTATTGTTCAGAGCGTGACCCGATCATATAATTGATCTCGGAAAATGGCCGGGTAGCTACAAAAAACCTGGCCCTGTCTACGGTAAATTTATACAGATCCAGCGAATGATAACCACCATCCCAGCCTGACTTTAATAGGGGTGAAAACAAAATAGACTGCGCGGGGCTGCCTGTGTTGCCCAAATGATTATAATGCGGAGGAATGGGGTATTTTGTAAAGTCTTTGATGGAGGAATCCAGCAAAAACTGCCGCGCGGTGTCAAGGTATCGGTAAGTAATGGTTATGGAATCTTCGTTTTTATCACGCCGCCCCAGCGAGTCTCCGCCCTGTCCGCTCATGGCGCCCCGCATATTCCTGATCCTTTCTGTAGCGCCGCGCATTGGATCCTGCGCCAGGCCTTCAACAGTGATCAATAGTAAAACTATACTGATTAAATACCTCATTCTTTTTTGTAAGAAATTAGATGACAGCCACAAGTTCCGTAAAAATTTTAGCCAGTCTGGGTTCGGCAGCATTTGCCGCTTCTAAAACCTCTTCATGGGTAATTACGTTTTCTTCTTCGCGAATGCCCATATCAGTGATCACGCTTGCCGCAAAAACATCCATGCCCATGTGATTGGCCACAATGCATTCCTGCACGGTGCTCATGCCTACTGCATCAGCGCCTAAAATATGGATCATTTTATATTCGGCACGGGTTTCAAAAGTAGGGCCTGTTACTACAAAGTAAACGCCTTCTTTCACTTCAATATCGTTTGCAGCTGCGATCTCTTTTGCTTTGGCGATCAAATGTTTTTTATAAGGCTCGCTCATGTCGGGAAACCTTGTGCCCCACTGCTCAATATTTTTTCCGATCAAAGGATTGGGAGCATGAAAGCTGATATGATCGTTGATGAGCATGATATCGCCCACTTTAAAAGATGGGTTGACGCCGCCAGCCGCGTTGCTCAGCAGCAGTGTTTTTACACCCAGTTGCTTTAAAACCCTTACAGGAAAAACCACGTCCTGCGGGGAATAACCTTCGTAGTAATGAAACCTGCCTGCCATGGCCACCACCTTCTTTCCAGAAAGTGTTCCAAAGATCATCTTACCTGAATGGCCTTTCACGGTTGATGCATGGAAATGAGGTATGCCGGTGTAAGGCACTTCTTTTTCAACCGTAATGTTTGCAGCAAAATTGCCCAGGCCGCTTCCTAAAATAATGGCCACCTCCGGCTGGCCGGCATATTGTTGTTTCAGGTAATCAGCGGTTTCCTGCACCTGCTGTACGATCGCATCAGACATAATCAAATTTTGAGTGAGCAAATATAAACCTTAACGGTTAATGCATTGAAAGTTTAACAATGTATCCATACCCCTAAAAATCGTACGGTACGAAAACAATAAGAATGTTATATTTTTATAATGAAACCTGTGATGGCCTAAAAATTGTATTTGCAGCCAAACTTCCTTAACTTTAAATGGTACCTAAAAATCATTCTATTATGAAAAAAATACTTGTTACAACCGACTTTTCAGAAGCTTCTAAGAGCGCCATGCGTTTTGCCATACAATGGTCAACCCAGCAAAAACTTCAAATTGTGTTCCTGCACGTGCATTATTCTTTAAGGCCTACAAGCTGGAGCAAAGAGGCGCTTGAAAGCTATGTAAAAAAAGAGCTTGATGAGGCCAACCAGCGCCTTAAAGCATTTGTAGCCGACGTGTACCAGGAGGCAGGCGTGGAACCGGTAAAGATCAACACAAAAGTAATTGAAGGGCTGGATGCCGATGTGTCTATCATGTACCACGCCGATAAAAACTCGGGTTACGATTGCATTTGCATCAGCACCAGAGGTGCCGGTAAACTGAAAAAATTTCTTGGCACCAACACGGGCAACCTGATTACGCAGTCTGAACTTCCGGTGCTGGCCGTTCCGGCAGAATACAAGGCAGGCCCTATTTCCAAAATCATGTTTGCCACCGATATGGTCAATTTTCAGCAGGAATCGCAAACGGTGATCAACTTTGCCAAACCGCTAAAGGCCAAAATTGAAATGGTGCATTTTGCATGGCCCAACGAAGTGATGTTTGACGAGCAGGCCATCAACAATTCTTTTAAAAAGCATTTCCGCTACGGTATCGAGTTCAGCTATGAGCAAAATGATGCCGTGCGATCTTTGATTGACAGGCTGGAAGAAAAGATCAAACAAAACAAGCCATCAGTGGTGGTGATGTTTACCAAACAGCAGCGCACTTTCTTTCAGCGCCTGTTCCTTTCCAGCAAGTCTGAAGAGCTTTCCTTTAAAACCAAAGTGCCGTTACTGGTTTATAATAAAGAGGTGTAAGCGTTTATGCGCAAGGGTTTCAACCGGTTTCCATCTTATTTTTCCAATATGTATAAAACCTAATCCCTTATCTTCGTAGCAAAGTTTTTTGTTATGAATTTGCATGAATATCAAGCCAAAGAATTACTTAAAAAATACAACGTGCCCGTGCAGGAGGGTTATGCCTGCAACTCTGTTCAGGAAGCCGAAGAAGCTTACAGAAAAATTAAAACCGACACGGGAAGCAAGTTTGCTGTAATAAAAGCACAAATACATGCCGGTGGCCGTGGTAAAGGTACCATTAAAGAAACCGGGGTGAATGGTGTAAAGGTTGCCAAATCGCTGGAAGACGTGCAGGAATTTTCCAAAGGAATTTTGGGCGGCACGCTGGTAACCGTGCAAACAGGGCCGGCCGGGAAAGTGGTGAATAAAATTTTTGTGGCGCAGGATATGTATTATGACGGGCCCAGCGAAAGGCAGGAATTTTATCTTTCCATTTTGCTTGACCGAAGCAAAGGCCAGAACGTGATCATGTACAGCACCGAAGGCGGCATGAACATAGAAGAAGTAGCGCACGATACGCCTGAAAAAATATTTAAAGAGTGGGTACATCCTTCTGGCGGACTGCAACCTTTCCAGGCAAGGAAGATTGCTTTTAACTTGGGCTTAAAAGGCGAGGCTTTTAAAAACTGTCTGAAGTTTGTTACCAACCTGTATAATGCTTACGTTGGGCTTGACTGCAATATGCTTGAAATAAATCCTTTGTTTAAAGCTTCTGACGATAAGATCATTGCCGTGGATTGTAAAATGAACCTGGACGATAACGCCATGGTGCGCCATGCTGACCTTGCTTCGCTGAGGGATGTTACCGAAGAAGACCCAACTGAAGTGGAAGCCGGTAAATACAACCTCAATTTTGTAAAGTTAGATGGCAACGTGGGCTGTATGGTAAATGGCGCCGGGCTGGCCATGGCTACTATGGACATGATTAAGCTTAGCGGCGGCGAACCGGCCAATTTTTTGGATGTTGGTGGCACGGCCAACGCTCAAACTGTGGAAGCCGGTTTTAAGATCATTCTGAAAGACCCCGCCGTAAAGGCCATTCTTATTAATATTTTTGGAGGCATTGTGCGTTGCGACCGTGTGGCGCAGGGCGTTATTGACGCTTATAAAAACCTGGGCAATATTCAAATTCCCATTATTGTACGCCTGCAGGGAACCAATGCCGAAGAAGCTAAAAAACTAATTGATGAAAGCGGCCTGAAAGTGCAATCAGCCATCCTGCTTAGTGAAGCGGCAGACCTGGTAAAGAAGGCTGTGGCTTAGTGACCCACATAGAAAATTACGATATAAAACAATTAAGCCCGCTGTTTGAACTGCGGGCTTAATTTTAATAGTAGGTTTATTGATTATGTTTAAATAACACGCACTTTCAATACGCCATTAATTTTCTTAATGGTTTCTACTTTTTCATCCGTCATTTCCGTTTCCACGTCAATCATGGTATAGGCATAATCGCCGCGGCTTTTATTGATCATGTTGGCAATATTAATGCCCTGGTCTGCCAGCGCTGTTGAAATCTGCCCCAGCATGTTCGGGATGTTTTTATGCGCTACTGTTACACGGTGCATAGATGCGCTGATGCCCATATCGCAGGCAGGATAATTTACCGAGTTGCGAATGTTGCCATTTTCTAAAAAATCAATGGTTTGAACCGCAGCCATCACCGCGCAGTTGTCCTCGCTTTCGGGAGTGGATGCGCCAAGATGCGGTATCGCGATCACACCTTTTACACTGATCAGTTTTTCGTTGGGAAAATCTGTTACATAAGCGCTCACGGTTCCGTCTTCCAGCGCGGCAATGATGTCATCATCATTCACCAGTTCTCCACGTGAAAGATTAATGATGCGCACGCCCTTTTTCATTTGAGCCAGGGAATCCTTCTTGATCATCTCCCTTGTTTCATTGGTAAGCGGCATGTGCAGCGTGATGAAATCGCTGTTCTCAAAAACCGTTTTCAGTTCGGTTGCTTTTCTTACCGCGCGCGATAAACCCCAGGCTGCATCAACCGAGATGTAGGGATCGTAGCCCAATACATCCATGTTTAAATTGGTAGCTGCGTTTGCTACCATCACGCCAATGGCGCCAAGTCCAAGGATACCCAGTGTTTTGCCATAAATTTCGGGGCCTACAAACTGCGACTTTCCTTTTTCTACCTGCTTGTCCACATCTGCGCCACTCAGCGCTTTTGCCCAGTTAATGCCTTCCACAATTTTGCGTGATGAAATGAGCATGGCAGTAATGGCCAATTCTTTTACTGCATTGGCATTACCACCCGGCGTGTTGAAAACCACAATGCCCTGCTCGGCACATTTGGCCACCGGTATATTGTTTACGCCTGCCCCCGCGCGCGCAATGCTGTGCAGGCTTGCCGGAAATTCCATATCGTGCATTGACGCGCTTCTTAGTAAGATGGCGTCAGCCGCTTCAATAGTATCGCTTACATTGTAATGTTCTCCAAACTTATCTAAACCGATCTTTGAAATTTTATTAAGTGTTTTGATGTTGTATTTGCTCATCCGTTTTGTTTATTATTGCTTGTTGATATAAATTGGTTTGGGTTAGCTGTTGTTAGCTTCAAATTGTTTCATAAACTCCACCAGCTTTTGCACGCCCTCAAGTGGCATGGCATTGTAAATGCTGGCGCGCATGCCTCCTACCGAGCGATGGCCTTTCAATTGCACCAGGCCACTGGCTGTTGCACTCTTTATAAATTTATCATCCATCTCATCGCTGCCTGTTACAAAAGGTATATTCATTATAGAGCGGTCTTGCGGGTTTACCGTGGCTTTAAATAATTTTGAATTATCCAGGAACTCATAAAGTATTCTTGCTTTTTCATTATTCACCTTTTCAATTTCCGTTACGCCACCCTGCTCTTTCAGCCATTCCAGCACCAGCTTGCACAAATAAATACCATAGGTAGGCGGCGTATTGAACATTGAACCGTTCTCAATCTGCACCTGATAGTTCAGCATGGTTGGTGTAAAATCCATCGCGTTGCCGGCCAGGTCTTCGCGAATGATAACAATGGTAACGCCCGCGGGGCCTAAGTTTTTTTGTGCGCCAGCGTAGATCAGGCCAAATTTATTAACATCGTATGGCTTTGATAAAATATCCGATGACATATCGCCCACCAGCGGCACATTTCCCGTATCGGGCAAGGTGCTGTAGCGTGTTCCATAAATGGTATTGTTGGTTGTGATGTGGAAATAGTCAGCTTCCGGGTCAAATGTTGAAGCATCTAACTGCGGAATGTAGCTAAAGGTTTTATCTTCAGATGAGGCCACCACGTTTACTTTACCATAGCGGCCTGCTTCTTTGATGGCCTTTTTTGACCACACGCCAGTATTCACATAATCGGCTTTTTTGTTTTTGTTCATCAGGTTCAGCGGCACCATTACAAATTGCATTGACGCCCCGCCCTGTAAAAACAATACTTTGTAGTTAGCCGGAATGTTCATCAGGTCGCGCAGGTGGGCTTCTGCTGCTTCTATGATGGCCATATAATCTTTCGAACGGTGGCTCATTTCCATCACCGACATACCCGAGCTGCCGTAGTTCAACAACTCGCTTTGTGCTTTTCTTAATACTGCTTCAGGCAACGCTGAAGGCCCCGCCGAAAAATTAAAAACTCGTTCCATAAAAGTAGTTTATTTGTAAAATGAAATTGAGGCGCTAAGTTACCATACTATTGCCTATTTACCTACTTGTGAAGCAGGAAATTAAACCACATTTAATGAACATATTTACGCTGCGAATTGCCGTAAGCCCTGGCACAATGTAAACCGGCAGTTTTAAAAATTTTTGCGGGAATAAAAAAGCCGCATGGTTAAATGCAGCTTGTATCAATGTGGTTTGTAAATTTTACCATTTATCCACTTCTTCGTGGTTGGGAGATGATGTATCCTGTTCAGATGTTTTAGGAGATTCGTTGGGGATCACTTTTTCATCATTATTGCTTTCTTCTACAGGTTTTTCAACTTCAGGAACTGTAGTAATTACAGGAACAGAGCCGGTGGCCGGACTGTATGCTACTTTTTCAGTATTATCGTTATCGTCGAAATCATGATTAAAAGCGTCGAAATCGAAATCTGGCATCAGCTCCGTCTTTACAAAATCAACGGCTTCATTCAAAGCTTTTAAAAACTTATTAAAGTCTTCCTTGTACAAAAAAATCTTGTGCCTGTCATAACCGTTGTCATCAAAGCGTTTGCGGCTTTCAGTAATGGTGAGGTAGTAATCGTTACCCTTGGTAGCCCTTACATCAAAGAAATAAGTTCTTCGTTTTCCTGCACGAAGCCTTTTACTGTAAATACTTTCAAGGTTCTTTTCTTTGTTATCGTTCTCCACTTTAAAAAAATTTTCTTGGTTACAATACTTAACAGGAACAAATATAGGCCTTGTTTTTTAAAAAAATAAATTTCTACAGGCTAAAAATCTTGATTTTTAGGCAAGAATTTCAATGAGTTACTTCCATTTTTTACCTAATCTTCCTCGTCCACATCGTACCGGCCCTGCTGCTGGCGGGTGTATAATTTTGCATAGAAACCGCCGGGAATTTTCATCAGTTCCTCATGGGTTCCCTGCTCGGCTATGCGGCCTTCGTCCAGCACTACAATCCTGTCAAACGATAATAAAGAAAACACGCGGTGCGTGATGATGACAGCGCTTTTGTCTACCAGGTAGCGCTGTAACCGGCTCATAATTTCCTGCTCGGTTTTAGCGTCTACCGCGCTCAGGCAGTCGTCAAAAATAACAAGGGAAGGCTTTTTCAGCAGTGCGCGGGCAATGGAAATGCGCTGCTTTTGCCCGCCGCTCAGGGTTACGCCTCTTTCGCCGATCATGGTGTCATAGCCCTGGTCAAACCCTTCAATTTCTTTGGCTACGCCCGACATTTGCGCCGCTTCTATCACCTCGCTCCTGCTGGCATCAGGATTTGAAAAACGGATATTGTTCTCAACCGTATCGCTGAACAAAAACACATCCTGCGGCACATAGCTGATCTGTTCTCTCAACGATGATAAAGTAAAATCATTGATATTATTTCCATCGTATTGAATGCTGCCACTGTCAGCATCGTACATCCTTAGCATCAGTTGCGCTATGGTTGTTTTGCCGCTGCCGGTTTTGCCGGTTATGGCAATCTTTTCGCCCCTCCTGATCTGCAAATTAAAATCTTTCAGCGCCTTAATGCCTGTATCAGGATAGGTGAAATTGACATTTGAAAAACTAACGTTGCCGGTTATTGTAAAATCAGCCGCCTGTGGTGCGTCCTGTATCGCCGGCTCGATGTTTAAAAATTCGTTCAGCCGCTTTTGTGAAGCGCTTGCGCGCTGAACCATGCTGGCCGTAAGGCCTATGGCGCTTACGGGGAAAGTAAGCATGTTCACATACACTATAAATTCCACAATGGTGCCCAGCGTTATGCCATGCTCACCGTTGATGTAATACAAACCCCCAATCATAATGGTAAGCAGGGTGCTAATACCAATCAGTAACATAATGGAAGGAAAATAAATGGCTTCAACCCTGGCCAGGCTAATGGCGTTTTGCCGGTACATTTCGCTGTTGGCAACAAAGAACCGCTGCATTGCTGCTTCCTGCACAAAAGATTTTATGACACGAATACCGGAATATGACTCCTGCGCATTGGTGGTAAGGTTTGAAAGCGATTGTTGTATGCGCTCGCTTTTCCTGTGAATGGTGCTGTTTACGTAATAAATGATCACGGCCAGTATGGGCAAAGGCAGCAACACATAAATGGTGAGCGGCACGCTGCTTTTAAGCATGAAAAAAACGCTGAGCCCGATGACAGAAACCAGGTTGACAATGTACATGATAGCCGGGCCTGTAAAAATGCGCACGCGGCTCACGTCTTCCGAAATACGGTTCATCAAATCGCCGGTATTGTTCTTTTTAAAAAAAGCGCTGTCTAACTGCTGATATTTGGCATACACTTCATTTTTCTGGTCATACTCAATGTGGCGGCTCATTACAATAATGGTCTGGCGCATCAAAAACATAAAAAAGCCGCGCAGCAGTGCAAGCAGTAAAATAACCAGGCTGGCAAAGATCACCACTTTTCCAATATCATCCATGCCTGCAAATGATTCGATCACCTTTCTCACAATCACGTCGTATTCATCCAGCTTGATCTGCGGCGGTGTATCGGAAAAGGATATCTTGGTATCCACATAATTAATAATAAAGCGCATCAGTTGGGGTGACAGCACACTGAAGTAGTTGGAAAGCATTACAAAAAAAATACCCGCGTAAAGCCTCACCCTGTATTTCCAAAAATATTTCCCCAGCGCATTTAAATGCTTCATGGCTGCAAAGTAAGCTAAAAGTGTACAATGGGTTTATTAAAATTTAAAGCGAATGGCTTATCTTGTCCATACAAATAAAACAAGATGGTTCGGGAATTAAGACAAGCATTTAATCGGCAGTTTACTGACGAAACGTACCTTGCATTTTTGCAGGAGATCAACTCCATTCACGGGCCGATTGAATTCAGGATGGCGGAAACACCGGTTTTTGTGCCCAAAGGTTTTAAACAGCAAATGCTGGATGCCTGTGAAAGTATTGTTGATGTGATCACAGCGCCGGGCTTTAAAAGCATTACCGAAAAAGCCATCCCTGATAACTTACGCGTGCCGGGCGAAAATGACCATCCGCACTGCATTGCTTTTGATTTTGGGATCTGCAGAAACGAGAACGGTGAGCTGGAACCGCAACTGATAGAAATGCAGGGTTTCCCCTCTTTGTTTGCATACCAGGTATTACTGGAAGAAGTGTTTGCAAGGCATTTTACGCTTCCGCAGGGTTATAAACCATTTTTAAACGGCCATAACCAAACATCTTACCTGCAACTGCTGCGGCAACTGATTGTTGGAAATCATGATAGCAAAAATGTGATCCTGCTGGAACTTTTTCCGGAAACGCAAAAAACCAATATTGATTTTGCCTGCACTGAAGCTTATACCGGGGTAAAAACCGTTTGCATTACAAAATTGATTCAAAAAGGCAGGCAGCTTTTTTATAACAATGATGGAATGGAAACAAGAGTTGAGCGCATTTACAACCGCCTTATTTTTGATGAGCTCCTTCAGCAGGAGCAATGGGTGCAGGATAAGGCGCGCATTTTGTTTGAAGACCTTGACGTGGAATGGACGCCGCATCCCAACTGGTTTTACCGCATTAGCAAATACACATTGCCATTCATCAGCCATCCCAATATTCCCCGCACACAATTTTTACACGAGATAAAAGAAATACCTGCAGACCTTGAAAACTACGTTCTAAAACCGCTTTTCTCCTTTGCAGGGCAGGGCGTGGTAATTGATGTGGCAAAAGAAGATATTGACCAGGTAACCCACCCTGAAAACTGGATCCTGCAACGTAAGGTGAATTATGCGCCGGTTATTGACACGCCTGACGAACCGGCCAAAGCCGAAATTCGTATTTTTTATTTTTGGAAAGATGGCGATGCCCGCCCCACGCCCGCTAACAATCTGGCCAGGCTGAGCAAGGGAAAAATGATTGGTGTACGCCACAACCAGGGCAAAACCTGGACGGGTGGCACCTTTTGCCTGTTTGAAAGATGATGCAAACACCCTCACTTCAATTAAAAAGCCGGATCAAAAAAAATTTGACCCGGCTTGTATCAATACTATAAAATATTAATTGTTTTGTGCAGGTGGCTGGCCCTGTTCCCCATCCTGTGGTTTTCTTTCCGGCCTGGGTATCAAAGCCTTTCTTGAAAGTTTGAATTTACCGGATTTAGGATCGGTTCCGATCAGTTTCACTTTCATCGCATCACCTTCCTTCACCAAACCGTCAAGCGTTTCAAGGCGTTTCCAGCTAACCTCGCTGATGTGCACCAGGCCCTGCTTGCCGGGTAAAAACTCTACAAACGCACCAAAAGGCACTACCGATTTTACTACCGCATCATACACATCGCCCACAACAGGTACGGCAACTATGCCTTTGATCCAGTTTTCGGCTTTCTGCACGGTTTCTTTTTCCACTCCAAAAATGCTGATCTCACCCATGTTGTTCACTTCCTCAATATTGATGGTAGCGCCGGTTTCGCGCTGCATTTCCTGTATCACTTTACCGCCCGGCCCTATCACCGCGCCAATAAATTCTTTATCTATGAACATTTTTACCACGCGTGGGGCATGTGGTTTTACTTCTTCACGAGGCGCTGCAATGGCTTTGTACATGTGCTCCAGGATGTGCAGCCTGCCATCCCTGGCCTGTTGCAATGCCTGTTTCATCACTTCCATGGGCAGGCCGTCTACTTTAATATCCATTTGCACGCCGCATATACCATCGCGGGTTCCGGTTACTTTAAAGTCCATATCGCCCAGGTGGTCTTCATCACCCAAAATATCGCTTAATACAGCGTATTTATCGCCTTTGGTAATAAGGCCCATGGCAATGCCTGCCACGTGTTTGGGAAACGGCACACCGGCATCCATCAGCGCCAGTGAGCCGGCGCAAACAGTGGCCATTGATGAAGAACCGTTCGATTCAAGAATATCGCTTACCACGCGCACCGTGTAGCCAAAATCGCCATTGGAGGGCATCATTTGTTTTAAAGAACGCATGGCAAGGTTGCCGTGGCCTACTTCGCGACGGCCGGGGCCACGCATCATTTTTACTTCACCGGTAGAGAACGGCGGGAAGTTGTAATGCAAAATAAATTTGTTGTAAACAGATGTGGCCGCGGTTTCAACCAGCAACTCATCAAGCCCGGTGCCTAAGGTAACGGTTGTGAGGGACTGGGTTTCGCCTCTTGTAAACAATGCCGAGCCGTGGGGAGAAGGCAGTACATCTACCTCCATATCCAGCGGGCGTATCTCGTTA
This sequence comes from uncultured Niabella sp., assembly GCA_934486785.1. GTDB lineage: Bacteria > Bacteroidota > Bacteroidia > Chitinophagales > Chitinophagaceae > Niabella. The sequence goes on from CAKSQK010000002.1 coordinate 264,080, forward strand.
AGTTCTCTTCCGTCAAGCCTTGTTTTTTCATCAAGGATCATATCGCGAACGATCTCGTACTGCAGATCATGGTAATAAGTTTTTGCCATTCTTCTCTGGTCATCGCCAAAAGGCTTTTCTTCAGTGGCAGACTCTTCCAGGTATTTGATCAGCTCATCACCCACTTCGTCAAATTTATAGCCGCGGTCATGCTTGGCCAGTTTGCCTTTGGCTATATCATATACTTTTTGTTTGGCAAACCCATACACTTTATCATGAAGCTCCTGGTCATTTTCAGGTTTTGGATAATCTCTTTTTCCTGTTACACCTTTCAGGCCGCGCAGTTCCTCCTGTGCCTTAATTTGTACACGAATGGCGTTGTGCGCCACTTCCAGGGCTTTAACCAGGTCGTCTTCGCTACACTCCTGGCTTTCGCCTTCAACCATTACCAGGTTTTTAGCGCTGCCCGCAATAATGTAATCCATGTCAGCATTTTCCATCTGGCTGCGGGTTGGGTTGATCACGTACTCGCCATTTACCCTTGCCACGCGCACTTCGCTGATGATTTCTTTAATAGGCACATCGCTCACGGCTATGGCTGCAGAGGCTGCCAGGCATGCCATTGCATCCGGTAATATTTCTGGGTCGCTGCTGATGAGTGTTACCAGCACCTGTACTTCGCAATAATAATCATCCGGGAAAAGCGGCCTCAGCGCACGGTCAATCAGGCGGCTGATGAGTATTTCATAGTCGCTCAGTTTTCCCTCGCGTTTAAAAAATGAACCCGGAATACGGCCTGCTGCCGCAAATTTTTCCTGGTAGTCAACCGTTAACGGAAAAAAATCCTGCCCCGGCCTGGGCTCTTTGCTGGCTACTACGGTAGCCAGTAACATGCATTTTCCCATGCTTACGGTTACTGAGCCGTCTGCCTGGCGGGCAAGGCGCCCGGTTTCGATGGTGATTTCCCTGCCATCGCCAATATCAAAAGTTTTTCTGATGGGTTGTTGTAACATATATTTCAGTTTGAAAAATTTGGAGGGGGATATTGATGTTTGCAATCGTTGTGTGCATCAATCCTTTTATCTCCGGTAATAAAATTGTTGTGTGAACTGTTGAGGTACTATGGGTATTTGTTGCCACGCTCGCTTGTACTGTGGTGCTGCTATCAGCAGGCCATCCGGCTTCAAGTGTAAACAATAATTCCCAACACCGTGGCGGCATCGGGAATATATATTTTTACTCTGAAGTGGTATTTTTTACTCCGGCTATAATAACATCCCAAACCCGCGTGGGTAAAAAGGGATCATTATTTTCTTAAGCCCAGTTTTTCAATCAAAGCGCGGTAACCTTCAAGATTGTGCTTTTGCAGGTAGCTTAACAGGCTTTTACGCTTACCTACCATTTGCATAAGGCCGCGGTGGGTAGAGAAATCTTTTTTGTTCTCTTTTAAGTGAGCGCTGATTTGTGCAATGCGTTCTGTTAATTGTGCAATCTGGCCCTCAATAGAACCAGTGTTGGTGGCGCTGCCGCCAAATTCTGTAAAAATCTGAGTTTTTCTTTCTTTTGTAAGTGGCATCTTTAACTTTTTAAAATGTCATCCTGTTTTTTATCCTGTATTTCGGGCGCAAAGGTAAGGTTTCTCTTTGAAAATTTCAAACCGGCTGGTATTTTTTCCCTAATGCGCCCGCAAAAGATTTCATCAAAATTAAATAAGGCGTATAAATTTGCCATATGGAACTTTCACAGGATACAAAAAATATTCTGGGCCTCAGGTTGCCCACCGACCCGCGCTGGGTCAATCTTGCAGAAATTTCGCTGGAGGCGATCCTGACTGACCATGCGTACTGCGAGCAGAAAGCTGCAACCAGTTGTATATCAATTATTCAGCGCTTTTCTGAAAAAGAACGGATCGTAAAGGAACTGGCGCCCATTGTTACGGAAGAATGGGGGCATTTTAGGCTGGTATTGCAGGAGCTGCACAGGCGCGGCTTAAAACTGGGCCCGCAGCGAAAAGATGCTTATGTAAACGCCCTGCTTCATTTTCAGGTAAAAGGCGGCAGCCGCGAAGACCAGTTGCTGGATAAATTGCTTACTATGGCCATGATAGAAGCCCGTAGCTGTGAGCGTTTTAAAAGGCTGAGTGAAGGGCTGAATGATCCTTACCTGGCAAAATTTTACCGCCGCTTTATGGAAAGCGAAGCAGGACATTACACCCTTTTTATAGAACTGGCTGAAGCTTACATTGATAAAGAAAAAGTACGCCTCCGCTGGGCAGAGTGGCTGGCACACGAAGAAGCAGTGATGAAAGAAATGGAACTGCGCGGCGACAGGATACACTAAATAAACAAAAAATGAAATACCTCATCTTGATATTAGCTATTTGCTGCGGCATGATTGCCCGCGCGCAAACGCATTCTTATCAAGACAGCATGCAGCAGTATTTTGCCGCATACGTAGCAAAGCATGAAGTGGTTACCGGAGATGATAAAAAACGTATGCGATTTTACGCACCAGATGAAAGCTGGAGCATTACGGCAGATTTCGAACCCGTAAAAAATGCTCCCTGGTTCCCGATGAATACATCAAGCGATAAGACCAAAATGTACAGGCAGTTTGGCAAGATCAGTTTTATCATTAAAAATGAGCGGCAAACATTATACATTTACCAGGCACAAGCCCTGCTGCAAAACCCTGAATACTGGGATCATCTTTTCCTGCCATTTATGGATGCAACAAACGGTGCCGAAACCTATGAGACCGGCCGCTACCTTGATCTGCGCTTACAGGATATTGACAACAATAAAGTGATGATAGACTTTAACAAGGCTTATAATCCTTACTGCGCCTATGGTTTAGGCAAATACAACTGCCCCATTCCTCCTAAAGAAAACCGGCTGAAGATTGCAATCAATGCCGGCGAAAAGAAGTTTGAGCAGGCTGATTAAATACCCATCTCTACCTGCAGCATAGCATTTACCCTGTTCCTGAACGGGTCGTCAAGGTGTTCTGAATTGCCTAGGCGGTCATCCAGGCCAAGGTATCCCTGAATTTTAAATTTATGCTTATTGAAGTAATGCGAATAACCCACTGCTTTGGTACGCAGGTGGTACTGGTAGCTGCGCAGCGAATGGTGAGGCCTTACTTCTGAATAGCGCACTGCTATTTCATCTTTGGCCGACAGCATCCTGCTGGCCTGCAGGTTAAAAGCCACACCTTCGGGTATTTGTAAAAAGATCAGCCTGTCTTCAGGCCTGTTTGTAAAATCATTTACTGAGAAATTATCTACTCTGCGGTCATAATATTCACCCAAAAAAGCCCAACCGTTATATTTAAAAACGGCATCGGCCATCATGGTTTGCATATCGGCGTGCAGCTCTTCTTCGGGGTTGTAAGCGCTGTAAAGGTATTTGCCCAACTGGCCGCCTGTGCGGCTTGCCCGAAAGTTTTTGCTGTACGTAACGCCCACTGAAACTTTGGGCGTAGGCTCAAAGGCCAGGTCGCCTTCATAATAATCACCGCCGTTGATAAAGCGGCCCAGTGGCAGGTACTCCAGCCGGCCTGTATAAGCAAGGCCTTTATCAGTTGACAACTGGCCGCGCCCTTCGCCGGTACTTACAGCGCTTCTAAATAGCAGTTGCTGCTTTCCAATGTCAAAATTCCTGTCAAGAAAAAAACCAAAATCCCTGTCTACGGTAAATTTACTGTTCGCTATTGAACGGTCAGGCATTTGCAACTCGCCGGAAGAGTTCAGGCGCTCTCTGTTGCCGGGAAGCTTTGTTTGCCCAAGGCCAAACGACCATTGTTCATTAGGAATGTAATAAAATACGGCATCGCGGATGATCTGTGGCGAGCCACTTTCCAGGTCCATATCCCTGTTGGCAAAAGCAAGCTGCAACTTGTATTCCAGCTTGGGTGAAAATAAATAACCTTCAAAACGAAGCCTGAGCCTGCGCACCATTGCCTCATAACCAGCTTCATCTTCATCATCAAAACGGCTGAAATAGCCTGCCCTGAATTGCGCCCTGAAACGGAAATTGAGATAAAAATCATCGCCTTTTTTAAACTCCATTCCTTTTTGGGTAAACCCTACAAATAACCCGGCACTGTCGGCCGCCGTTTTTGAATCGTCCTGTGCGTGCGCCATTGCAGCTACACACGAAAAAAATACTACCAATAAAAAGTATAAAGATCTTATGGTTTTGCTCATCGCGTAAAGATAGAGATTAGAATAAAAACAGCAGGGGTCATTGCTGTGAAGATTTTTTAAACAACAAAAATCATGGCAAAAGGATCAGCATAGAGTAATTTTTTTAAAGAGAAACGCCTGGTTCAACAGATAAAAAAAACCCGGCAATGCCAGGGTTCATAAATATTATTAAACCGATTATCCCAGGTAAGATTTGAGGGCGCTGCTGTACCTTGCTTTTTGCAGGCGTTTAATAGCGCGCTCTTTGATCTGGCGGATACGCTCTTTGGTGAGATCATATTTTTGCCCGATCTGTTCAATGGTTACGCCGTTTTCGCCATCAAGGCCAAAATACGCGTTAACAATCTCTGCCTCGCGGGGAGAAAGAGATTTCAATACACGGCGGATTTCATTCCTTAATGAGTCTTTCATCACGTCGTCATCAGTATCGCTGCCGCCTTCCAGCAGGTCGCCCATGGCCACATCTTCCGCTTCATGAACAGGAGCGTCTAAAGACGTGTGGCGGGTGTTGCTCTGGAATATGTTGTTGATCTCGGTCTCGCTCATTTCAAGCAGCTCAGAAAGCTCTTCGGTAGAAGGTTCTCTTTCATGCTCCTGCTCAAAAGCCATGTAAGCCTTGTTGGCTTTATTATAAGTACCGATCTTATTCTGCGGTAAACGAACCAGCCTTCCCTGCTCAGCTAAAGCTTGTAAAATGCTTTGACGGATCCACCAAACGGCATAAGAAATGAACTTAAAGCCTTTGGTTTCATCAAAACGTTGTGCCGCTTTAATCAGTCCCAGGTTACCTTCATTGATCAGGTCGCTTAAAGAAAGCCCCTGGTGCTGGTATTGCTTGGCTACAGACACGACAAAGCGCAGGTTGGCCTGAACGAGCTTGTCCAAAGCACGCTGGTCGCCCATTTTAATCTTTTGGGCAAGAGTGGTTTCCTCTTCGGGCGTGATCATGGAAATCTTGGATATTTCCTGTAAATATTTTTCAACTGCCTGGGAATCCCGGTTAGTGATCTGTGTAGCAATTTTAAGCTGGCGCATATATTTTTATAAACTTATGTATTTTTTTTAGTAGACAGCCTGTTTGGTAAAATAGCTGCAAATTGAACAAAATTAATCCAAACTATAACAAAAGTGTGCAAAGATACGGTTGTTTTTACAATAATCAAGTGCCACGGCTGCATACAGTACTCTAACAGCGATAACCACAAATTGTTTACAATGCAAAAAAGCTTGCTAAGCCTGCGGCGCTGCCGGGAAAACAGGTTTATGCTTCTTTCTGCTATATAGAATGATGAAAACACCCAGGATGATTAGTGCAAAAGATATCATTTCAGCCTGTGTTACCTGTATTCCTAAAAAGTTCATTTTCACATTCACCCTGATCTTTTCAATAAAAAACCTTTCCAGCCCGTTAAAAACCAGGTAAATGCCAAAAAGCATCCCGGGTATGCGGATCTTTTTCCTCATGGCCCATAAAATACCAAACAGTATAAGACAAATGATCATTTCGTAAAGTGAGGTTGGAAACGCCGGCGCGGGCAAATGCATGCAGTATGGGCCTGTACAGCCATCAAGCGGAGCGCCAAACTCATTTACATTATGGGGAAAATCATAGGCAAAAAACCAGTCGGGCAAAAAACTTAAAAAGCCCGGCTTGGGAAAGAAAGCACTCTCAGCGCCGTGCGCGGAAAAAAACGGTGCAAAGTTCGACACTGTCTGTTCAAATTCGCCCGGCTGTGCCGCAGCAATGCCGCCAGCGGCAGACGTTTTAAATGCTGAATTGTAAATGCCCCAGTCACCATCGCCTGATACATGGCAGCCAATGCGGCCAACGCCGTAAGCCATCATCATAATAGGCCCCATAATATCAGCAAAATGCCAGAAGTTGATATTGTGTTTTTTGGTGTACCACCACAAAGCCAGGCCGGCGCATATTAAGCCGCCATAAAACGTGAGGCCCGACATGGATAAAATAGAAGAAGGATCTTTTACAAAAGAATCCCAGTTCTCAAATGTATCGAACAGCTTGGCACCAATGATTCCAAATACAATAGCAATGGTGGTAATCTCACCCACCCTGTCATGCGGCCATATACGAATGGTCCTTTTCTCGGGCTTTGCCAGTTTTTGCTTGTTTTTTTCGTGCCACTTTATATACAGCAACAACGCACCTAAGGCAATACCGGCAAACCAGTTACCCTGAGATGAAAAAATATACTCCTGCGGGTTGATGGCAGATAAATTGCCCAAAAGGAATAAACCCAGCAATTTGTAGCCCAATAAAAAACCAATGAGGAAATTAACGATCAGCTCGCCGGCGCTTGCAGGCCTGCCTACAATGATCACTTCTTCGGTGGGTTTTAATATCCCTTCTTTTCCCTTGCGTTTAAACTCGTATGTAAGCAGGTAAGCGGCAAAAATAACCGACAGTGCCACGAAGAAACCGAAAGAATTCACCACCCTCAAAAAATTCCATTCCACACCAAACCAATCTCTAAACAGATAGTAAAAATTAGGATACATATATTCCTTGTTAGTTGAGTGGCAATATTACGAAAAAGAGGCTTACCACAAGGGCATAAATTAAAAGTTGGCCAGCCCGCGGGATTACATCCCTGCCAGCCAGCCAACATAATGAGTTCTGTTTTATTTGATCATTAGCAATACTCTTCAAATGCCGCAATTAAATTTTGCGCGATCATTTGTGCAGAGCGGCCTTCGATCATATGCCTTTCAATAAAGTGCACCAGTTTACCGTCTTTAAACAAAGCTACCGACGGAGATGAGGGCGGGTAAGGCAATAAATGCTCACGCACTTTTGCCACCGCATCTATATCATAGCCTGCAAATGAAGTGGTAAGCTGATCAGGCTTTTTATCAGAATTGGCAACGGCCATTAACACGCCCGGCCTGGCAGTACCAGCCGAACATCCGCACACCGAGTTGATTACTAATAAATTGGCGCCTCCTTTTGCCAGGCTTTCTTCTACAGCTTCGGGAGTTACCAGCTCTTCAAAACCGTTATCGGTCAGTTCCTCTTTCATGGGAACCACAATCTCTCTTGGATACATATCTGTTGTTTTAATTTGTTTGATACCGGCCATTGTTCAGCCGGTTGGTTGAATTATGTAACACGAAAATAGGAAAATTGTTTTTGTTGCTGCCCGAGGCCACCACCCGGTATGAAGCCCTGAAAAATTACACCCATAATAAAAATTCATTGTTTTAATCTTACATTTGAGCATCAACAAACACAACCTGCTGGGACATGCAAAAGATTGCCGGCAAACATTACACTTTAAACACTCTTACACCATGCCAAAAAGCAACAACCAGTTATCACCCGGGGAAAGGGATGCCCTTTTGCACACATTAAAAACCCATTTTGAAAAAAACAAAAACCGCCACAAGGGTATTGCATGGGATAAAGTAGAAGCAAAACTACAATCTCAACCTGGAAAATTATGGATACTGAATGAAATGGAACAAACCGGTGGTGAGCCAGATGTGGTGGATTTTGATAAAAAAACAGGTGAATATATTTTTTACGATTGCTCGCCCGAAAGCCCCAAAGGCCGCAGAAGCCTTTGCTATGACGATGCCGCTTTACAAGCGCGGAAAGAACACAAACCAAAAAACAGCGCCATGCAAATGGCGGCAGACATGGGCATTGAAATGCTTACGGAAGAGCAATACCGCGAGCTACAGAAACTGGGCGCATTTGACCTGAAAACATCAAGCTGGTTAAAAACCCCTGAAGAAATAAGAGAACTGGGTGGCGCTATATTTGGCGACAGGCGTTATAATACTGTTTTTAAATACCATAACGGTGCTGAATCTTATTATGGTTCAAGAGGTTTCAGGGGTTGGTTGAAAGTGTAACTTGTATTTTACCGCTTAGTACTGTTTACGATGCAATCTACTCAACTTATGAGTTCCAAATCTTCCAGCCCAATTCGGCCTGCCCTACCAGCATATCGTAACCGTTCTTAATGGCGGCGCCACGCTCCTGCCCTTTTTGCAAAAACAAAGTGAGCGGCGGATTGTAAACCAGGTCGTATAAATAATGTTTTTGCGTGAGCTGATCGTAAGGAATTTGCGGCGCAGTATCAACCTTAGGAAAACTGCCCAGTGGCGAACAGTTGATCACCAGCAAATGGCTTTGCATTATTTCAGGTGTCAGTTCATCATAAGTTATAACATCATGCTTTCTTGTGCGGGAAACGCATAGATATTCTATCTGCAATTTTTTAAGTACATGCATCACCGCTTTGGCCGCGCCGCCTGTGCCCAGCACCAGCGCTTTATTATGAAAGGGTTGTAATAACGTTTTAAGCGAACGTTCAAAAGCAGGTGCATCCGTATTAAAGCCTTTTAGTTTACCGTTGGCAACCTTAATACAGTTTACCGCGCCAATGGCTTCCGCCTCTTCATCCAGTTCATCAAGGTAAGCCATTACTTCCTGCTTGTAAGGAATGGTTACGTTAATGCCGCTTAAAGAATGTGTTTGTAACAAGGAAGGGAACTGCTGAATATTCTCCAGCTCAAAAAGTTCATAGGTTGCATTAGTAATACCTTCATTTAAAAACTTTTCAGTAAAATATTTTTTGCTGAAAGATTGTGCAAGCGGGTATCCAATCAGTCCGTAAAGCCGCATCAGTTCACGTTCTTTTTATCAAGGTATAAGGTAAACGTATCGCCACGCAAACCAATGCGCATGGCCTCAAGTGCAATCACCTCGTTGGGCGGTATATTGCCCAGGTTCACATTACAGCCGATGAGTTCTAAAAAATATAATTGCTGCGCTTTTTGCGGCGCTTCCCAAATAATTTTCTTTTCAGGAATTTGCGTTAAGATTTCCTGCACCAGGCCTTCTCTAACTTCGCCCGTACCGCGGTAAATACCTACGTTGCCAGCCTCGCGCGCTTCTGCAATTACATAGGTTGAGCCTGCTTCCAGCTCTGCCTTCATCAGCTCTATCCACTTATAAGGCGGAATGATGTGTGTGGCGTCTTTGCTTCCCACTTCGCTGAGCACTACGCCGTACTTCGTCATTTTTTCAATATACCCGCACTTTTCAGCATGAGGAATGGTAATGGAGCCATCGCTGACTTCAATATAATCAATTCCAAAATCTTTTAAAACGGCCACGTAATCATCAATCTGGTTGCGTATCAGGTAGGCTTCAAATAAAGTGCCGCCAAAATAAACTGCCATCCCGTACGATTTGTACACTTCAATTTTCTCTCTCAGGTTGGGCGTAACCACGGCCGTTCCAAATCCTAATTTCACCAGGTCTACATGCGGCGCTGAAGCGCTCATAAAATTTTTTGCTTCTTCAAGGCTAAGGCCCTTATCCATTACCATTGTAATGCCAGACTCGCGGGGTTGTTGATTTCGTTCTGGTAGCTGGGATAGTTTAAAGCTCATGCACTTAATAATTATTCAGGCAACAAATGTAGCAATTTTAGTTTTTTAGCGGCAAATTGTTTGGAATGCAGCAATCCACTCCAGGCGCTTTGTAAAAGCAAAACATTTTTTAATCAAAACTGCTTAAAAACAAGTCAAGCCCTTTTCTTTTTGCATCATCCAGCCGGTAGCTCAAATCGCGTGCATAGTATGTTTTAAGGTCATAAACATTTTTGGGGCACTGGGCTATCACTTCATCCAGATGAAACAGGCCATATTCGTTGGCTTTATCAAAAGCTTTTATAAAATCTTCAGGCAATGGCTTTGTGCTTATCCATGCTGCAAATACAAAAGGCAATCCGGTAGCGGCTTTCCACTCGCCGGCCAGGTCGTAAATGTATTTTGTTTTTCCGCGCTGTTGCAGCGCCCTGTCGCCAATTACAAGTCCTGCCACATCATCCTTAATAAGGTCAATGTAAGATTCATCTTCAGCGTGTATCAATCGGGCATCAATTTTCCAGTAGTTCTTTACCAGCCATTGCAGCAAACGCACAGATGAGCGGCTTTGATAATCGAGGTATATTTTTTTGATCTCCGCCAGGGGCACATCGCTAAAAAGGCATACCGATGCCACATTGCCCACCGCCCCAATGCAAAAACTCCCGTTTATATAATATTCCGGCAACTGTCTGGTAATTGCCACCGGCACCAGTCCCACATCAATATCTCCGGTCTTCAGCTTTTCTGCAAGTATGGCGGGATAATCTTCCACCAGCTCAATCCTGTCTTTTATAGGAGGCATTTTAAGCCCATACAGCAATGGCCGCGTATTGAGGTAATTGATTATGCCTACTCTTATCTTTCTTTCCACGCTTAGTCTTATTTTTGCGCGGCAAAGTTAAGCCATTTTAAATGGCCGATCGCAAATCACAAAACCGCAATTTTAATTAAGGCATGTTAACAGCTATTTCGCCCATTGATGGCCGCTACGCAAAACAGGTGCAGCAATTACAGGATTATTACAGCGAGTATGCATTGATCAAATACCGTGTGATCATTGAAGTGGAATATCTTTTTCTGCTGGCTGATAAAAAGTTTCTGAAATTGTCTGCATCCGCAAGAAAGCACCTGCGTGCGGTGCTGGAAAACTTTAGCGTGGCTGACGCTGAAGCCATTAAACAAATAGAAAGAACTACCAACCACGATGTAAAAGCTGTTGAATATTTTTTAAAGCAGGAGCTGGACAAAACCGATGCTGCCGAAGCCAAAGAGTGGGTACATTTCGGATTAACATCGCAAGACGTGAACAATACTGCCGTGCCCCTGCTTTGGAAGCATAGCATGGAGCATGAACTTTTGCCGGCCTATTTAAACCTGCAGCAATCATTGCATCAGTTTGCAAAAGGCTGGAAGGGTGTGCCCATGCTGGCACGCACACACGGCCAGCCCGCATCGCCCACAAGCCTTGGCAAAGAGTTTATGGTTTTTGTTGAAAGGCTGGAAAGCCAGGTAACGCTGTTCTCCTACATCCCTTACGCAGCAAAGTTTGGCGGCGCAACCGGCAATTTCAACGCGCATCATGTGGCGTACCCTAAAACAGACTGGATCAAGTTTGGAAATTATTTTGTAGAAGATATCTTAGGTCTGCAAAGAATGCAGTTTACTACACAAATTGAGCACTACGACAATCTTGCAGCGCATTTTGACTGCATCAAACGCTTCAACACTATTTTAATTGATCTGTGCCGCGACATCTGGACGTACATCAGCATGGATTATTTCAAACAAAAAACCAAAGCCGGCGAGGTAGGATCTTCTGCCATGCCGCATAAAGTAAACCCAATTGACTTTGAAAACGCCGAAGGCAACCTGGGTGTAGCAAATGCATTGCTGGAGCATCTTTCAGCCAAACTGCCCGTAAGCCGCCTGCAGCGCGATCTTACCGACAGCACCGTGCTTAGAAACATTGGCGTGCCCGTAGCGCACACGCTCATTGCCATTAAAAGCATTGAGAAAGGCCTGGGTAAACTGGTGCTGAACAAAGCCAAACTGAACGAAGACCTTGAAAACAACTGGGCTGTGGTGGCAGAAGCCATTCAAACCATTTTACGCAGAGAAAAATACCCCAACCCGTACGAAGCTTTAAAAGAACTGACCCGGGGCAAAGATGGCATTACAAAACAGTCCATCCGCGCGTTCATCAATGGATTGAAAGTACCTGCAGCCATTAAGAATGAACTGAGACAGATTACGCCGCAAAATTATACGGGAGTGATTGGAAAATACTGAAGCCGATATGGACTGCCTGAAGTTTAAAAAGCCCGACATTATAAGGCTGTTTTACCAAATAGATCATTATGGCAAAAACAAAATTTACAGACAGGGAACAGGTTGACCAGCACATCGCAAAACTATCCCCACACATTCAGCCGACCATACAGTACCTGCGGCAGGTGATGCTTTCCATTGACAACGAAATTGCCGAACACATTAAGTGGAACTCACCGGCATTTTATTACTCAGGCGAAATAAAAGCCTTTGACCCAAAAGAATACAAGCGTGACATACTTGTAATGAATTTGCGTAAAGACAAGATCATGTGCGTAATGCCTACAGGTATGAACATTAAAACGAATGTAGACATTTTAGAAGGAGACTATGCAGACGGCAGGCGGATGATCTATTTTAAAGACCTGGAAGATATTCAGCAAAAAGAATCAAAACTGCGCGCCACGATTAAAGAATGGCTTAGCCTAATTGAAAAATAAAGCCGGGCCATTGCTTTAAATAAGTTCCATTACATTACTTCCAATCCCTTAATAAGTTCGGTTGTTATCTGTGCCATTCTGCTCACGATCACATCAGCGGCAGACAGATCCTGGTCAAGGGCATGTGGAGATTTATACCCGATGCACTTTAGCCCGGCTGCCTTTGCTGCCGTTACACCGTAAAAAGAGTCTTCAATGGCCAGGCAGTCGCCAGGCTCAAAGCCCAGCACTGCTGCGGCATGAAGGTAAATGTACGGTGCGGGTTTGCTTTCAGGCACCTGGTTGCCCGAAACCCATTTATCAAAATAATGCGTAATGCCAATCCTGTCAAGAATGTTTTGAATCACTACTGGTGGCGATGACGAAGCCACTGCCAGGCTGTAGCCAGCATCCTTCAGTTCCTGCAGCAGCTCCACCACGCCCTCTATCGGTTCGTAGGCATCACGCCACAGGCATTTAATGGTGCTTTCCAGTTGCTGCTCAATGTAAAAGTCAATACTTTCTGTAAGTGAAAATTCTTTCACCATCTCCTTCCACACCCTTTCGTTGGTATCGCCCACATATTTGTTCAGATAATCACCCGGTATTGCTACACCATGCTTATTCAGCACCATTTCAATCACATCAAAATGCAGGGGTTCGCTGTCAATCAGCACCCCGTCCATATCAAAAATTACCGCGTTGATCATAACCAGAATTTTATGTACGTTTGGGTGCAAACATACATTATATGCCAACTAAAATAAAATGCCCCGGCTGCCAGAACGAGTTTCCGCTGGAAGATGCACTTACGGATGAGCTGAAAAATGTAATTGAAAAAGAGAAAGACCAGTTGCGCCGGCAAATGCAGGAATACAATAAAAAAAGAGACGATGAAATTGCTGCTTTTAAAAAAACGGCCGAGCTGGAAGCGCTGAAAAAAGAGCAGGAGTGGCAGCAAAAACTGTTTATTGAAAGGCAAAGTCTGCAAAAGCAGCTTGAAGAGCAGCTTAGAAAAAATATTTCGGAAGAATATGAAAACAAGTTGCTGCTAATTCAAAGGGCAAATGCCGATAACGAGGAAAAACTCAAAGCATCCCGCCAGAAGGAAATTGAATATTTAAGAAGAGAACAGGAATTTAAAACCCGTGAGGCCGAGCTGGAGCTTGTAATGCAACAAAAGCTGGCCGCCGAGCGCGATAAAATGGCCGGTGACCTGAGAAGGCTGGAGCAGCAAAAAGCCGAACAAAAAGAAACAGAATACCAGAACAAAATAAAAGAACTTGAAATAAAATTTGAGCAGGCCAGCAAGCTGGCCGATGAAATGAAACGCAAGGCTGAACAGGGTTCTATGCAAATACAGGGCGAAAGCCAGGAGCTGGTGCTGGAAGAAATGCTGGCGGCAGCGTTCCCATTTGACAGAATTGAAGAAGTGAGCAAAGGCGTGCGTGGCGCAGACTCTATACAAATTGTGCGCAACAGCCTGGGCGCGGAGTGCGGCAAAATCATCTGGGAAAGCAAGCGCGCCGAAAACTTTGGCGGCGACTGGATTGAAAAACTAAAAACCGATATGCGCGGGCTGGGCGCTGATGTGGCCATACTGGTTACCCGCCGCTACCCCAAAGACATGGAACGCTTTGGCGAAAAAGAAGGCGTGTGGATATGCAGCTTTGCCGAAGCAAAAGCGCTGGCAACCGTGCTGCGCGAAGGTATTATAAGAGTTTACAATGCTTCTAAAAGCCAGGAAAATAAAGGCGATAAAATGAACATGCTGTACAGCTACCTTACCAGCCCCGAGTTTGCCGAGCAATGGAAAGCCATTCGCGAAGGATTTATGAATATGAAGCTTTCCATACAAAAAGAGCGGGACGCCATGGAAAGACTGTGGAAAGCCCGCGAGAAACAACTTGAAAAAGTACTGCTCAATGCCACGCATATCCGCGGCTCTATTGATGGCATCAGCGGGCTGGAATCCGTTGACCTTGATTTGCTGGGGTATGCTGAGGAAGACTAAATCTTTGCAGGGATTTTCGTGCACACATAGCTCAGGCAAAGGCCGGGAAACCGGCAGGCATAAACATCAAGATGAATGCCTGTTTTTGCAAAAAAGCACCGCAGGTTGTCCGGGTCTTCTGCATTGCACCGCAATTGTATGTGCTGGCGAAAGTCCACTTCTCCCTCGCCATACCATTTAAATACGGCTTCCTTGGCTGACCATATTTGGGTAAAATCTGATAACGCTTCAGGGTTAAGTTCCTTTAATTCGTACTCGCTAATAAATTTATGGCTGATGCGTTTTACTTTTTCATCGGGAATTTCAATATCAATGCCTACGCGGTAGCTGCGGCTTACAATGGCAGCAGCATAGTCGCCGCAATGCGAAATAGAAAAATGAAAGGTTTCATCGGCCAGGAAAGGTTTGCGCGTGTCGGCTATCTGTATCAGGTGCGATGGAAAATAGGGATATAAATATTTAAGCAAAAACCTGCCAGAAAGGTGTTGCAGGCGCTTGTGGGGATGGGTTACATCTCTGTGGCTGGGCACATAGGTTTTAAAAAAATCTTCCTCTTCCTCTATCTTCCAAATTCCCATGCGGGTATCGGCATTGATTTCTTTTTTTAAAAAAAGGGGCATGAATCTCCTGATGGTTTTAAGGGCGCAAGTTAACTCAATAGGCTGACAAAGTTGAGAAGTTAGCCATATATCAAATCGCATCCTTGCCATATTTTTTGTAATAAGCAATCAACCAGTTTACCACTTCATTATACGATTCAGTTCCTTTAGGCTGATTGTTTACTTTTAAAAAATAACCGTACCACCAGGAAATGATCGGTTCTACCGGGTTCCTGTACTTGTTATAAAATTCCCTGTAATAAGCTATATCATTTTTTACCTGTGGGTGCAAAGTGCTGTCATAATTTGCTGCAATTACCGAGTCTTTCCAGCGCAACTCCCTGATGGCGTAATGGTACATGTCGAAATAAGCCGAATACGTGTAAACAACCGAGGGGTGCTCGCGGCAGGCCAGGAAGCCGGCAAAATTGGCTTCGCTTTCTTTGGCGTAGCCCAGTTGATGCGCAATTTCGTGGGTGGCCACAAACGGTTCCACGCTTTGCGGCGAAGTGGTATTTACCTGCGCCTCTCCCGAAAAAGGATTGTAATAACCCTGAAAACCGAGGTAATTGCCCAGGTAGCTAAATAGCGAAGGCTTGACGGAATGCGCCCTATATTTTAAAAACTGGTACTTTTTTTCAACGGCATCAAAGGCTTTTTCCGCGCCGTCAAACAGGTTTTTATGCCTACGAAAAGAATCACGCATTTCGGGCTTCAAACGGGCGGCATCTTGGTTCAGCCTTGCATGCAATACATGCACCAGCGTATCCAGGTCGGCGGTGGCAAATTTTTTTACCTGTAAGCCCATCTGCCCCGCAATACCCACTCTTGAATAATTCAATCCCCAAAAGCCATAAAAAACCACAAAAACCACAAGGCCGGTAAAAACCAGCTTTTTTATAAAAGCCATCACAGCGCGGCCGGTAAAACGCAGGCGCCGGATATTTTTAAAAAACCTGATCACCTGCCACAGCAGCAGCACAACAATAGCGGCGTAAAACACATCCCCCACACTAAAAGGGATCCAGCCCAGCAGCAGTCGTTGCGCTTGTGCTATAAAGGGATAAAGGCCGTAAGTATAATACTTTTCAATCGCCTGCGGAAAAAGAGATAGCACAAGAATACCAGCCGCCATCATAATGAGCGCGGCCCATAGCCAAAATATCCTACTCCTGAAATAATGCTTCATACTGCCAAAAACCCAAATTTATTGTGATTTTAGTTGCCCGGTTATTTATTTACGTAAAATAAAAGTTTGATAACTTTATTGGATAACAGCAATTCTATCATGAAGTTTAGCCCGGTTGAAAGAAGATTGAAAAACGGAAAAGTGGTGACCATTCGCATGGCTACTAAAAAAGACGCTGAAGGTTTGCTGCACGCGATTTCAAGATACATTATTGACAGCGAGTACCTGCTTACGACCATTGATGAGTTCAACCCCACCCTGCGCGACCAGAAACTTTGGATTGAAACCTTAAATGAAAAACGCAATTGCCTGCTGCTGATTGCGACGCATGAAAAAAAGATCATTGGCAATATTGACCTGAAAGGCGAAAGCAAAAAAAAGGTACGGCACAATGCTTTGCTGGGCATTGGTATTGTAAAAGAATGGCGCGGCCTGGGCCTTGGTAAAATTTTAATGGAATACGCCATAGACTGGGCTATGCAAAATCTTACGCTTGAAATATTGTGGCTGCACGTGTTTGCCGGCAATGAACAGGCAAAAGCATTGTATAAAAAAATGGGCTTTGAAGAAGTGAGTATTCAAAAAGATTTTATTAAAAATATTGACGGCACCTACAGCGATAATGTCATTATGAAACTGGGCGTGAAATAGTTTTTCAAAACGCGAATATCTATTACAGATCCTTCAGTTCATTCAGGCCCATTTCCATTACAGGACCGTAAGATTTTTCCAGCAGCAGGCTGGAAAATTTTTCCCAGGGATACCAATTAAATTCAAACTCAATAAAATTTTGAAGCGTGAGTGAATCATTGGGCCCGTGTTTGATCAGCGCCCAATTGTTTTCAACCGGCCTTCTGCCTTTTTGCATGAGTACGGTGGCCTCGTTACTGTTACAGCTTATTACCGATAATCCAATGCCATTAGCAGTGGCTTTTACAATCTTTCCATCTGCAGATATGGTGTCTTTTAAAACTACATCCTTTAACTGCGGATGCCAGTGCTTCCACTCGTTAAGGTCACATACTTTTTGCAATAAATAATCCTTACCCGGCGCAACGTTCGTAGCACGTGAGATCCTGACCCTTGAAGGTATAAATAGCGAAAACCCTGTAACGATCAAAAAGAAAACGACAGCGCTGATGAGGATGAGGCGAACGAATTTCATATTTTTTATTAAATGCTATAATTGTTTTGCCGTGCAATTTATTCCCATTTCATGGTTTTAATCGCAATGGCATAGATCACAACAATCCATATTCCCAAAAACCCTATCTCCTTCCAGCAATCCCATAAATGCAACCCTTCAAAAGATATTTTGCGCATGGCATTGTTAAACTGGGTAAGCGGTATCAGCTCACAAAGTTTTTGCAGCCACACCGGGAAAACATCTATAGGGAAAAAAGTGCCTGATAAAAGAATTTGCGGAAATGCAAACACGTTGATCATTAGCGGGATCATGGTATCATTTTTTGCCAGGCTGCTGATGATGAGGCCCGCGCCCATCATTAAAAACAGCATGTACAGCGAAAGCAGCAGCATCTCAACAAAAGTAAGCACGCCATGCACCAAAGTAAACTTCATAAAAAAATGACCAAACAAAATAAGCACCACCACGCTGATGAGCTGGTAAAACAAGCGGCTAACGCCAATGCCAATTAATATGTTGATCTTTTTTACCGGCGATGCAAAAATTCTTTTTAACACAAGCTGCTCCCGCAGGTTGAAAAACACGAATGCAATACCAAACAGCGTGGAAAACAATACCGAAAAACCGATCTGGCCGGGCAGCACAAAATCAATAGGCCTGTACTTTTTACCCGGCACCAGTTCAGGCACAAAGCGGTGCTCGCGCGCCAGCATGTTATCGGACAGTTCTATTTTCAATGCCTGGTAATCCATAACAGGTATCAGCTTGTACACCGCGCCGCCTGCAGCTTCGCTGGATTGCAGGTGCACTACATGCGCGTTGCCCGAGTCCCTGGCTTTTTCAATACGAATGATGGCGGCCAGCCTGCCTTTGCGCAGTGCGTCATTCATGGCAGCCGTATCGTCATATTCCACCATTTGAATCAGTGGATTGTTCAATAGGCTGTCATGCAAGGCCACAGTGCTATCGCTGCCCGGTGCAAATGCAATTTTAAACGGATTGGACGGCCTTTCGCCAAAGGCGCCAAATATTAAAATAAACACAATGGGAAACAGCAAACTGAAAAATATAGAAGACGGCTGGCTAAAAATAGCCTTAAAGCTTGCTTTGGTAATTGCCCACAATGCGCGTAGCTGATTATAAGCCATCTTGTTTTGCTGATTTGTATAATGCTTTTTCAACCCGGGCAAATGTAATGCAATTGCTTTAGGCTTTGGCCAATATTGAATTGTAAAAAGTCATAGCAATCTCACAAATACAAAAAATCAGGGTACAGACTATTATATTTGTAGGATGAAGCGAATTTTGTTTGTCCTGCTGTATTTTTCCTTCACCAATGGCATTTGTGCACAGGCGCCGCAATCGTGGACCTCGGGGCAAATTTTCCAGGCAATTAAAAGATTGAACGTACTTGGCTCGGCGCTTTACGTGGCCGCTCACCCCGATGATGAGAACACCCGGCTGATCACTTACCTTGCCAATGAGAAATTGTACCGAACCGGCTACCTTTCCCTCACCCGCGGCGATGGTGGCCAAAACCTCATTGGCGATGAGCAGGGCGTAGAGTTGGGCCTCATCCGCACGCAGGAACTTTTAGCCGCGCGCAGGATTGACGGCGGCGAGCAATTTTTTAGCAGCGCGTACGACTTTGGCTACTCCAAAACGCCTGAAGAAACTTTTGAAAAATGGAATAAAGAAAAAATACTGGGTGATGTGGTTTGGGTCATCCGCAGTTTTCAGCCTGATGTGATCATCACGCGCTTTCCATCTACCGGCGAAGGCGGGCACGGGCACCACACGGCATCGGCCATTTTAGCCGAAGAAGCTTTTACAGCCGCCGCTGATCCCGGGCGCTTTCCGGAACAACTCAAATATGTGCAACCCTGGCAGGCCAAGCGGGTGTTATGGAACACGTTCAACTTTGGCGGCAATAATACCATTAGCGAAAACCAGTTTAAAATTGATGCCGGCGGCTACAACCCATTGTTGGGAAAAGGTTATGGAGAGATTGCCGCCATCAGCCGCAGCCAGCACAAAAGCCAGGGATTTGGCTCTGCTGCCACGCGCGGGCAGATGATGGAATATTTTACCACCGTGGCTGGCCCCGCGCCAAAAACAGAACTGCTGGACGACGTGAATACAGGCTGGGGCCGGCTGGGCAAAAATGCCGTTAATATTGAAAAACAGGTAACCGCTATTGCAAACGCTTTCGACGGCAGCCATCCGCAAAAATCGGTTCCGGCGCTGGCAGCATTGTATCACACTGTGAATAAATTGCCGGCCAGCTATTGGAAAAAGAGGAAGCTGTCCGAAGTGGAGCAACTTATAGCACAATGCAGCGGCCTGTTTATTGACGCATTTACCAGCCAGCCATTTGCCGTGCAAACTGACAGCATCCGGCTAAATGTAACCGTGAACAACAGGCTGGGCGCAGAGGCAGCATTGAAAACAGTTGCTATAGATGAATGGGTAAATAATACCAATACCATTTTAGACAAAAACCGCAACAATACTTTTTCTACCACTTTATTTGTGCCTGCCGGTAAAAAAATTACACAGCCATTTTGGGTGCGTGAGAAAATGGACGACGGGCATTTCAATATTCCCGACCAGCAAATGATTGGCGTAGCCGATGTGGAGCCGGCCTTTGTTTGCAAAGTAACGGTAACCATTCATGGTACTGATTTTACATTTGAACAACCAGTGAAATACCGCCGTACCGATCCCGTAAAGGGCGAGGTGTACCAGCCTGTATATATCATTCCGCCTGCCACGCTTACCACGCACCCAGGCGTGCTGATGTTTGATAAAAACCGTAAACAAACCCGCGAGGTGATGGTGCAATTGCATCCCAACAAACACCTTGCAGGCGACCTGAAAGTAAGCCTGGCCGGGGCAGATGTGGATGAAGTGAATGAAAAGAATGCGCAACTGGCCAAAGGCATTACCAAGAGCTACAGGTTTAAAATTACCAACAACCGCCCCGAAGAAGTAAACCTGCTGACCGCCTATGCCAACCAGGCTTCAGGCAGTGATAAAACCGGTTATTTTCTCACGCTTCGCTCGATTGATTACGACCACATTCCCAGTATCAGGTATTTTTATCCTGAACTAATAAAAATGCTAAACATTGACCTGAAGACTGCGGGCAAAAGGATCGGCTACATTCCCGGCGCGGGCGATAAAGTGATGCAGATACTGGAAGAGCTCGGTTATGAAGTAAGTATTTTAAACCAAAACAATTTTGCACTAACCAACCTTGCGGGCTTTGACGCGATCATTACCGGCGTTAGAGCTTACAATACCAACGAATGGCTGAACAGCTATTACGAAAAGCTGATGGAGTATGTGCGTAATGGCGGCAACCTCATCGTTCAATACAATACCAGCAGCAACCTGGGCCCTGTGCGCGCTAAAATAGGTCCCTACCATTTTGACATTTCGCGCAACCGCATTACCAATGAAGAAGCAAAAGTAACCCTGCTGCAACCCAATCACCCTGCTTTTAATTATCCTAATAAAATAACCGGTAAAGACTTTGACGGCTGGCTGCAGGAGCGCAGCATTTACCATGCAAACAATTGGGACAATAATTTAACGCCGCTGATCTCGATGGCCGACCCGGGAGAGCAGCCCCACAACGGCAGCCTGGTAACGGGCAAATACGGCAAAGGCTATTTTACCTATACCGGCCTGGCTTTCTTTAGGCAACTGCCTGCCGCTGTTCCAGGCGCTTTCAGGCTGATGGCCAACCTGATCGCATTAAACCAGCAGCCGGCCCAACCATAACCAGTAGAAATGAGCAATAAAAGAAACGATATCAATAAAGAAAAAACGTATTTTGGCATCAGGCGTGGAGAAATGGCTTTTCTGGTGGCGATCGTGCTGGGACTGTTGGTTGGCACCATGGTTAAGCAGGTAAGGCTGGGGCTGTTGCTTGGGCTCATAATAGGCCTGGGCATTGTGTTCCTCAATATGTTTCGCAATAAAAAATAATCATTGCCATTGCGGTAGTTTCTTTTCTGATGCTGCCTTCCGGCTTATTAAACGTGCCTGATGGCCTGATATAATCCATATTATTTTTATTCATTTCATCAATAAAAAGAGATGGCAGAAAACCCACACGATAACAAACCGCCTTTATTCAAAACATGGACAGGATGGTACCTCTTTGTCATTTTATGCCTGGTGGCGCAGATCGTTTTCTATTATTACTTAACTAAAATATACTCATGAGTAATTTAGACTGGGTGGTACTGGTTGTAACGCTGGCGCTGATCATTATTTATGGAGTATATAAAAGCCGTACCACAAAAGACCTGGACGGCTACCTGCTTTCGAACCGCAGCCTGCCGTGGTATATTATTTTGCTGAGCATCATGGGCACGCAGGCCAGCGCCATTACGTTTATTTCGGCACCCGGGCAGGCCTATACAGATGGGATGCGCTTTGTGCAATATTATTTTGGGCTTCCGCTGGCTGCCATTGTTATCTGTATTTCTTTTATACCAGCCTTTAGCAGGCTGAAAGTGTACACCGCATACGAATACCTCGAAAACCGCTTCGATTTGAAGACAAGGGCCGTTACCTCTTTTTTATTTTTATTACAACGCGGATTGTCAACCGGCATCAGCGTGTTTGCACCATCTATCGTTTTGTCACTTTTATTTGGCTGGAACATTTACATCACCATCTTATTGATTGGCGGCATGCTGATCATTTACACGGTAATGGGCGGCGCCAAAGCGGTGGCACACACCCAAAAAATTCAATTCCTCATCATAATGGGCGCCATGTGCCTGGCCGCTTATTATATCATCAAACGATTGCCGCAAAACATCGGGCTTACAGATGCGTTATCCATTGGCGGCAAGCTGGAAAAGCTCAATATCATCACAACCGGCATTAAGGAAGACGGGCAGTTTGACTGGGGCGACCGCTACAACATTTTCAGCGGCATACTGGGCAGTTTCTTTTTCATGCTCTCTTATTTTGGCACCGATCAAAGCCAAGTAGGGCGCTACCTTACAGCCAAAAACCTGAGAGAAAGCCGCCTGGGCATTTTAATGAATGGCATTGTAAAAGTGCCCATGCAATTTTTTATTTTGATGATCGGCGTACTGGTTTTTACCTTTTACCAGTTTAACAGCGCGCCTGCATTTTTTAATAATTATGAGCTGAAACGGCTCGAAACATCTCCTTACAAAAATGAACTGGCAGTACTGCAGCAGCAACTCGACGTAATAGACGCTGAAAAAAGTACCGTGCTGGCAGAGTATGGCAGCAATAAATCCGGACAGGCATTGCTGCACATGCAGCAGTTGCAAGCGCAAACTGATGAAGTGCGAAAATCCATCAAAGAACTGATCAAAAAGAATAATGGGAAAGACAATGACACCAACTATATTTTTCTGCGCTTTGTTTTAGATCATTTACCTGCAGGCCTTGTGGGGCTTATTATTGCAGTGATCTTCCTGGCAAGCTGGAGCAGCATTGGCGCGGCGCTCAACTCTTTGGCATCAACTACTATTGTTGATGTGCACAAAAGGCTGCTGCGAAAAAACGATACAAATGAAAAGGATTATAAGTTTTCAAAATTGTACTCGCTGCTTTGGGGGCTGTTTTGTATTGGCATTGCCATGTATGTAAGCAGTTCAGACGGCAGTTTGATTGAAGCGGTGAACATTCTGGGCTCTTTGTTTTACGGAACCATACTGGGCATTTACCTGGTGGCTTTCTACGCTAAAAAAGTAAAAGGCAATGCCGTGTTCATAGCTGCCATACTTTCAGAAGCGCTGGTTGTGGTCCTGTTCTCGTTAAACGAAGCAAAAGTGATCAGCCTGGGCTGGTTGTGGTTGAGCGCCATCGGGGCTTTGTCGGTTGTAGGTTTTGGGCTGCTTATGCAATACCTGCTTCCCCGCAAACCTAAAATTTCAACTACAGGTTAAACCTCAGCCATCACGTTTAGTGCGAAACTTCGCTAATTTTTTAAAAGGTATGTTCAACACTTCGAAAGTGGCGGGGCTTTTATAAGTATAATGCCACCATTCTTCGGTGTAGGGTTCAAAGCCATGTTTTTGCATGACTGTTTTCAGCAGTTCGCGATTGTGCAAAACCTGCGGCGGTAAATTTATAAAAGGATGATGCGCTGTGTCTGTAAAATTATCAAACCCTGTTCCCATATCTAATTCCCTTCCGGTTGAGAGTTCGATAATGGTAAGGTCAACCGCCGTGCCGCGGTTGTGATTGCTGCCGCGTGAAGGATTGGCCACATAACGCTCATCCTGCACCAGGTCCCAAAAGCTTTTGCTCACGCTCCAGGGGCGGTAAGCGTCAAAAACTTTGATGCCATAACCTTTTTGATTCAGTTCCTGCTGAACACCGGCCAGCGCCAGCGCCGCATTCTTTCGTAAAAAAGTAATGTTCGTACCGCGCGCATACATCCTGCGCTGCATAAAATTATCGCGGGTGGCATATTTCAGATCATATACCACGGCATTCACTACCTGCTTCAATTCTACCATCTGCTTTTCGGTAGTATGCTTCACCGATTGAAGATATTCTTTATAAGTAGTGAGCATGGGCGGCTTTTGCGCCTGCGCCATTTGCGATGTACATAATAACATGGAAAGAAAATATCGCCGCATCATCGCTATTTTATTTTTAATTCAGCCAATACCGGCAGATGGTCGGAAGCGTAAGGCTCCTGCACCACTTTATGCGAAAGCACCTGAAAGGCATTATTGGGTTTGAACGCAATAAAATCAATCGTGCGGGTGGGATTTACCTGCGGAATGGTAGGCGCGCAGTTGGTGCACGTTAATAAAAACTGCGATTGAATGATCTTTATCACTTCGCTGTTTTCCGTGGCGTTAAAATCTCCTGCAATGATCACAGGCAACGATATTTCTGCTGCAATGCGGTTGATCTCACGGGCCTGCAGCAGGCGATTTACGGCAGGGCGTTGCGCATCAAGGTGGGTGCTTCCGAATTTTATTTTTTTGCCATTGGGCAGCGATACTGTAGCAAGGCTCAGCACCCTGGGTTCTCCATTGGTGGAAGCATCAGTGGGCAGCCGGTGCGTTTGCATATCCGTTAAAGGATATTTTGATAAAATGGCTACGCCGTAATCGCCACCGTCGTAATCAATGGCTTTTGAAAAATGAAAAGAAGGATACCCGGCTTTTTCAGCTATTTCACGTGCCTGGTTGATCTTACCTGAGCGGCTCACATTTACATCCACTTCCTGCAGGGCTACAATGTCAGGGCTTTCGCGCTTGAGCACGTTCACAATGGCATCCACATCAATCAGCCCGGGTTTTGAAGGCGGGTTGGCATGATGAATATTATAGGCCATCACTTTTAATGTTCCCGAATCTGCTTTTGCAGGAATATGCTTCGGCATGCACGATGAAAAAATTAGCGTAAGGATCAAAAAAATACCAATGTTGTGTCTCATGCTTTTGTTTTTATAATTTTATTCGTTAACGTAATTATTTAAATAAGAAAAATGGTCGGTCAGTGCTCCCTTGCTTGCAATGGTAGCCCGGGCTATCAGCGGCGAATGATTCTTAATAAGATCATCCAGCACGTACTTTATAAACTGCTCACCAAAATACCGGCTGGCATCTCGCGGCAGTTCATTGGGAAGATTGCCCACTGCCATCAAATCAATGGAATTAGAAAGGTAAGGTTGCGTTTTTTCAAACGTGGTTCTATCTACTCCATAAACCGGGTCTTCGATGGTTTGACTGCCAACATTCAGAGGGATGGAGCCATTCACATCATCGGAAACATCAGCAATGGTTTGAATGATAAAGCTATTATCGTTCACATCAGCTTTTTCAAATAAGCGCGGGATGGAAGCATCCCAAAAAACACCATTCATTAAAATATCAGATTGTGCCGCGTAAGGCAAAAACCTGCTCACATAGTTTTGCGGGTTTTGATGAAAATCATCCCTGCTATAGTTACCTTTTTGTTTGTGAATGTAAAGATCCTGCCCTTTCAACTGCGTGTAAACCGGGTAAGCAAATCGGCGCACCAAGTAGTCGCCGGGTTCCACTTCATGAATGCCCATCAGGTTCATGATCTCAATAATGCCATGCGCCACCCGGCCGCTGCCTGTGATCACAATTTTTACGTTGGGAAGCTTTAAACCAAAGTAAGTATGTATAAGCTCCTTAAAACTTTTTTGCTTATAAACCCGCTTCATTTTATACAACCCGGTACGGTTACCATAAGCCCACATGCCATTGTGCGCGCCCACGATGCCGGCAAAAAAACCAAAACCTATTATCCGCTGCCCGTCTTCATGCTCCAGGCATTCGTAATCTACCAGCGTTATGTTTTTTTCGAGAATGGTTTTAAGCAACTGGCGGTTATGGGGTTGCTTTTTTCTGGTGTGTGAAAAGAACAGGTACGTTTTGCCGGCAATTAAATCTGCCACAGGCACTTCTTTAATGCCCAGTAAAATGTCACACTGCTGCATGTCGTCGCTTAGTTGCACACCGGCTCTTTCATATTCACTGTTTTTATAGCACCTCGCGTCAGAAGGCTGAACGATGACCTGCAGATCGCTCCTGTTTTGCCACAGCCATTTGCATTGATCCGGCGTGAGCGGCACCCGGTTATCCTGCGGAGTTTTCCCTTCTCTTATGAGGCCGATCTTAATCATTAGCTATGGTATTTCGAACAATGCTGAAAGGTAAATGTTATTTTTAAAACATCTTATACAGAAATGCAGATGCTTAAAAAAATATGGAAAGTTTTTACCAGGATCATCATACCACGCAAAAGTTGTTGCAAATAATCCACTGATGTTTTTCAAACAGGCAGGGCGGCATCTTATACACTTATAAAAACAGTAATTTCGCCTGGTAAAACTCATGTTCATGATTAACAGGAAAAAATTTCTGCAGATTAGCGGCCTTGGAATGTTCTCCACCCTCATCTTTAAAAATACGCCTGCACGTAATTCACCTCAATCAGGCGGGCCTATTGTTATCTCTACCTGGAACCAGGGCATTGCAGCCAACCGCGGCGCCTGGGAAATACTGGGCAAGGGCGGCAGTGCTTTAGATGCCGTGGAAAAGGGCGTAATGACCATTGAGGCTTCGCAGGATTGCTGTGTGGGCCTTGGCGCCAATCCTGACCGTGATGGGTTTGTAACGCTTGACGCCTGCATTATGGACCACCGGTTCAATTGCGGCAGCGTGGCTTTTTTGGAGCGCATCAAGCACCCGGTATCCGTGGCCCGGCGCATCATGGAAAAAACACCGCACGTGATGCTGGTGGGCGATGGCGCACAAAAATTTGCCCTGGCTGAAGGTTTTACGCTGGAGCCGCAGGAGCTTTCTGAACCCGCTAAAAAAGAATATGAAAAATGGCTGAAAGAATCGAAATACGAACCGGCCATTAACCGGGAAAATATTGAAAACAAGCGCCACGGCCCCTTTGCTCCGGCACAATTAAGTAATGGCGAATGGAACCACGATACCATTGGAATGGTAGCCATGGATGCAAAAGGAAATTTAAGCGGCAGTTGTTCCACATCAGGTATGGGGTTTAAAATGCGCGGCCGCTTGGGCGATTCTCCCATTATTGGCGCAGGACTTTATGTAGACAATAACGTGGGCGCCTGCACGGCCACAGGCCAGGGCGAAGATGTGATACGGGTTGCCGGCAGCCACAGCGTGATAGAAATGATGCGCCAGGGTTATGGCCCTGAAGAGGCCTGCAAAAAAATCATCGAGCGCATTGTAAAAATAAAAGGAGAAGATGCTAAAAAAATACAGGTGGCTTTTTTAGCGCTCAACAAACATGGCATACCCGGCGCGTTTGCTATTCATAAGGGATTTACCTACGCATTAAGAACAGACAGCGGTGAAAGACTGGTTACTGCCAATAGCTGGTTTTCATAAAATATATAATCATGGCTTACATTATAGAAATCGCAACAACAGATTATGAAAGCACCAAAAGCGCCGTGGCAGGCGGCGCCAACAGGATAGAGCTTTGCGCCAATCTTGGTGAAGGCGGCACCACGCAATCTTACGGCGTAATAAAAACCTGCCGGCAACATTTCGATGTACAGATCTACCCGATCATTCGCGTGCGGGGTGGCGATTTTTTTTATACTGAAGAAGAGTTTGACTGTATGCTGAAAGACGCTTTGATGTGTAAAGACATTGGCACAGACGGCGTAGTAATTGGATTTTTGAATATTGACGGAACGATTGATGTGAAACGAACTGCCAAAATAGTGGAGGCCGTTTACCCTTTGGGCGTAACGTTTCACCGCGCCTTTGACCGCTGTAAAGATCCTTTGAATGCGCTGGAACAACTGGCAGAAATTGGTTGCGAGAGAATTTTAACCAGCGGTCAGCAAAAAACCGCTCCCGAAGGTGCATCGTTCATTGCGCAGCTTCAACAGGCTGCCAATGGCCGCATCATCATCATGCCTGGCAGCGGTGTGCGTGCGTCCAACATCAGGCAACTGGCTGAAAGCACCGGCTGTACAGAGTTTCATACTTCACTGAGAGAACTAACCAAAACCAAAATGGAATATATAACACCTGCTTTTGAAAATGACGATGAAAATCATCATTACACCGTGAATGCAGACGCAGTAAAAGAGCTGAGAAATGCTTTGGAATTAACAACCTGAGCTGATTGCGCTAAAGCTTTACCAATCCTTTTCTCAACGCTTCCAGGCAAAGGCCTACCCTGCTTTGCACATTCAGTTTTCTGAACAGCGTTTCACGGTAGCCGTCAATAGTTCGTTCGGCAAGGTTCATTTCGGAGGCAATTTGTTTATAGGTAAGCTCGCTGCAGGCGTGCTGTAAAAATATTTTTTCCTTTTCGGTTAAAACAAGTTCAGCCTCTTCATCAGCTTTCATTAAAATGCGGCGAAAGTTGATATTTCCGGCATCAGCATT
This sequence comes from uncultured Niabella sp., assembly GCA_934486785.1. Classification (GTDB taxonomy): domain Bacteria; phylum Bacteroidota; class Bacteroidia; order Chitinophagales; family Chitinophagaceae; genus Niabella. The sequence goes on from CAKSQK010000002.1 coordinate 292,308, forward strand.
ATAAAATCCTTTTCGGTTCACTTCATCCAGCGCTTTTTCCAACTCGGTGGGGTGGGTATCTTTTAGAAGATAGGCACAACACCCGGCTTTGAACATCGAAATGATAGCGTTATCCTCAGCGTTCATTGACAGGGCCACTACTTTTATATGGGGGTGATTTTTCGTAAGCCATGCAGCCGTTTCAGGCCCGTTCATCAACGGCATGTTCACATCCAGCAAAATGATCTCCGGCAGTTCTTTCCTGCCAGCCATTTTCACGGCAAGGTCTTTACCGTTAGATGCTTCCAGTACCACATCATAATTTTTAAAGCTGTCGAGCATAAGGCTGAGCGACTTTAAAAACAACTGATGATCATCCACCAGGCCTACTTTTATTTTCATTGATGTTTGTTTTCGGGAATTGTAATGGTAATGGCAGTGCCCTTATTTTCTGCAGTACGGTAAGATGCGCTGCCGTTTAAAATAGCCGCGCGCCTTTGAATGTTTGAAAGGCCCATGCCCCTGTTCACTTTGTCTATATCAAAGCCACTGCCATCGTCTTCAATAGTAATGCGGATGGACTGTTTTTCTTTTTGAATGCTGATGCTGATGTTTCGGCACCTGCCGTGCTTCACCGCGTTTTGAATTGCTTCCTGAACGATCCTGAAAAGAATGATCCTTTGCGCAGAAGGCAGGTTTAGCACTTCTTCACTTTTAAGCACAGCGTTAATTTCCTTTCCGGCATTGATCCTGCTGATCTCTGTCTTCAAATTCTGAATGAAATCAAACTGTTCCAGCCAGTCCTTATCAAGCGATTTTGACAGCGAGCGTATTTCTGAAATGGCTTCGCCTATTGTGGCATTGGCGGTAAGAAGTGTATCGGGCGGTTGCCCAATGCTTCTTTCGGCCAGGCCTATCAGCATTCTGGATGTGCTTAAAAGCTGGCCCACATTGTCGTGCAGCTCTTTGCCTATTTGCTGAAAGGTTTGTTCCTGCACCTCAATCTGAGACTGTAAAAGCTGGTGCCTGAACTCTTCTTCCAGCCTTCTTTTTTCAAGAACATGGCTTCGGTCTCTTTTTTTGTAGGCCATAAGTAAAAAAACGATAAAAAGTGTCATCAATAATAAAAATATTGAAGCACCCAGTACTATGATGATATTGTTTGATAGTCCCTGCATACAATGCCGTAGCTAATGCTGATACAAGCGATAAAGAGCAACAAGTTATGAAATTTCCATAATGCTGCCACTGAGCCGCTGTCAGTTTCTATCAAATATTTATACGAAATAAAAACAAAGAATGAACCGGCATAGTACACGAACAGTCCTATCACGCACCAGAATATAGCTGTAGATGGCACGCTTTCTTCGGGTGAGGATTGTAAAAGTTTGATGTAAAAATAATAGAGGCAAAGTGCCACAACCATAATGCTGCTTAATGCAGAGCTGTAACTGTTATAAGAAGTAATGCCTTCTCCGGAAAAAGCCGGGAGGAGAATGATCAGCACGAAAGCCACTGACAGAAACCATTTTTTCTGCTTGTCAAAACCCAGCAGGTAATGGCTGAACAGCATCATTACAATGAGTAGCGTGGCAACGGTATTGAGCTTGTATACCCAGTAATTTTCCCCGTCAATTATATCAATATAAGTTGCATACGCATTACATACAAAATGTACCAGGCAAAATGCCAGCACCATGTTAAGCACTGGCGTTTTTTTTCGTGAGGAAAGAAAATAGGCCAATACGGCCAACGCCGGGCCCATGATATCAAGCCTTGTTAAAATCTTTGACAAAGCTAGTGTGATTATGGTTTCTGTAATGATCAATTTGTACTTTATTTAGCTGTCATCTTCTTCTTCGCAGCCGGGCGGGCTGGGGCAACCTACAATTGCATGCTGCTCAAAACTCCTGGTTAATGCATTCTTAGCATGGGCCGTAATGGTAGTGACATTGACATATCCCTTTCCATTTGGATTTTTCCTGGGTTTAATTTCCTGGCGTATGATGATGCTTTTTGCATCGGGATATGCAGAAAGCAATTTTTCAATATCCTTTCTTCTAAAACAAAATTCAATTCTGGAATGATCGCTCATGATTGTGTTGCGTTTTTATGTTGGGTGCAAAATGCAAAATCGTTTTGTTGTATCGTACGGGAAATTTCCCGTATAAAAACAGGCGGTTTTCACGTTGAACCAGTTGGCAGGAAGGTGCATCTTTGTATCGCAATCAACACATCAAAGTGGTACGTTAAAACATCACGAACATCATTACCGCTATCCTACCAGAAACACCATCCATTTCACCTATGGTCTTACGGGGCAGGGAACTAAAAAGCCCTCCCCGTTTTTCGTTACGCAAAAGTTACTGCAAAATATTCATTACGTTGTAACCGTTAAGTTTACAAAAACGCTACCAGCCTGTTGACCACATGCTCATCCCTGTAAATTTTTCTATGGCCCAGTTCTGTTGTATACACAAATTCTATATTAGGGTAGTTCTGTTGCTGCACCAGCCTCGCATCACTTACCGGCGTTACCCTGTCGCCTTCATCATGTATCCAAAGTATTTTGCTTTGCAATGTTTCCATACAACGTTTTACTGAAAACCAGTCAATGGGTTTTTTGCCCAGCGTTTCTATTTCATCAATAAAATATTGCTGTAATTTTTTGTCTGTTATTTTCATTTGGAAAAAAAACATATTGCTCAGCGACAGGGTATCAGATGCCGGCGCCACCAGCGCAATGTTTATAAATTCGTTGTGGGGCATTTCGGCTACTGCCAGGCATACAGCCAGCGCGCCGAACGAATGGCAGAGGTACCCCTCAAAAGGGCCGAACTTTGTGCTCACTTCTTCAATAAACTGTTTATAAATAACAGCGTTGAGTTTATGGCCGTGGCTCATACCATGGGCAGGCGCATCAAACGCCACCACTTCGTAGCCTTTATCTGCAAGTCGTTTTGCAAAATGCTGAAAGTTGGCCGCCGAAGAACGGAAGCCATGCGCGATGCATATTTTCTTACTGCCGCCACGGTTCCAGCAATAACCTGTTATGTTCAGGCCTTTAAACTTCATGTGTAATATCTCTGCCTTTTTTAAATAGCCGGAAGGCTTATATTGCACACGTGTGAGAGGCGTGCAAAAGAGATCAAAAGCATATTTGGCTGCTTTCTTTTGAGAGAAAAATGACAGCGCCCTGATCTGGCTTATATAAAAGCTTTGGGTTATCTTTTGTAATTTCATACAGTTAACAAAGGTATCATTTATCAATTCATTATAGTTTGTGAAAATTGTTATCATCGGTTCAGGCAATGTGGCGGCAACGCTGGGCAGAAAGTTTATAAAAAGCGGACACAAAATTTTGCAGGTTGCAGGCCGCAATGCTGTAGCTGCATCAGCGCTGGCTGCTGAATGGGATACGCAATTTTGCAGCACTATAAGTTTCATCAACACGGATGCCGACTTTTACCTGATTGCGGTGTCTGATAGTGCGATTGCAGAAATAGCAGGCGCCCTTTCTTTACCCGGAAAGGTAGTGGCGCACACGGCGGGCGCTGTTAAAATGGATGTGCTGAAGCATGTTACAGACAATTATGGTGTTTTTTATCCGTTACAAAGCCTGAGGCAGGAAATTGAAGCTGCTCACATTCCCATTTATACAGAAGCTTCCAATGATGAAGCCGCGCTGTTGCTGAACAGGCTGGCGCTGTCAGTGAACAATACACCCGCGCTGCACGCCAGTTATGAACATCGGCTAAGGCTACACGTGGCCGCGGTGATCGTGAACAATTTTACCAATCATATTTTTACTATGGCAGAAGGCTTTTGCAAAAAGGAAGGTATTGACTTCAAAGAGCTGCTGCCCATTATACAACACACCGTGGAGCGGTTGCGCAATGAGTCTCCTTCTAAGCTCCAAACCGGCCCTGCAGCGCGCGGCGATGCCGATACCCTGGCCAAACATGAAGCACTTCTGCAGCAGCATCCGCAACTGCTGCAACTGTACAGGCAGTTGAGCGAAAGCATCCTCTTATCGCGTACACAATAAGTTTCTGATTACAAATTACATTTCCACATTCTCACATTCTCACATTCCCACATTAGCCTCATGATTTTTATCATTTCCTCTCTGCTTTCAAAACCATATTTTTGTTACTGAAAACAACTACCATGCGAATTATAGACCGCTTCAGGCAGATTGATACTTTTATGTTTGATGTAGATGGCGTAATGACCGACGGAGGCATTGTTGTGCTGGGCAGTGGCGATATGGCCAGGATCATGAACACAAAAGACGGTTACGCTATGGCGCTTGCCATAAAAAGAGGTTATAAAATATTCGTGGTATCAGGCTCTGCGCCCAGTGGCGTGGAACACAGGATGAACAACCTGGGTATACAACACGTCTTTTTTAAGATTGGTGATAAAAAAACATTTGTTGAAAACCTTATGCAAGAGCACGGGCTTGTAAAAGATCACATTTTATTTATGGGCGATGACATGCCAGACCTGCCTGTGTTTGATGCCGTGGGTATTGGCTGCTGCCCTGCTGATGCAGTAAGCGAGCTAAAAAAAGCTGCCGACTATATCTCTCCTGTTGTGGGTGGCAAGGGCTGCGTAAGAGATGTTATAGAAAAAGTACTAAAGGCCCGCAACGACTGGGGTGCAGATGGTGTGGCCAACTAAAGCCATCCAGGCTTATTTTTGCTGATATTGACTACACGCTGTGTAAGCGCATTATAAAACAAATTATGCCTCAACTTTTATCTTCGTTTTTTAAGCTAATAAGGTTGCCCAATCTTATTTTCATTGTACTTACACAAGCGTTGTTCCAGTTTTGCATATACTATCCCATTTATGAAAACAACCTACCCGCGGGCGATACTTTACAATTTATTTTGCTCGTACTGGCATCGGTGTTTATTGCAGCAGGCGGTTACATCATCAATGATTATTTTGATATTAATATAGACCTCATCAACAAGCCCGATAAAACGATTTTGGGACGGCAACTGGGCAGGCGCCGGGCACTGGCCTGGCATTTAATACTAAGCCTGACGGGAATTGTACTCACCGCCATTGCCGTAAATGCTTTTGAAAGGTGGTATATTATTTTTGCAAATTCCGGTGCGGTCGTTCTGCTATGGTTCTACTCCGCCAGGTTTAAAAAAGATGCCGTAATTGGCAACGTGATCGTGGCAGTTCTTACCGCGTGGACGATCATGATTATTTTTCTTTCCAAATATTCTTTTGCTGATGCATTCAGAGATGTAAGCTATGAGCAGGTAAGATTTTTCAGGTTTACCATATTGTATGCCGGTTTCGCGCTCATCATATCGCTAATAAGAGAAGCCGTAAAAGATATTGAAGACATGCCCGGCGATGAAAAATTTGGCTGTAAAACCATGCCCATACGCTGGGGCATCAATGCCACGAAAGTGTATGTAGCCGTGTGGATCACCATTTTAATTGCTATGCTGATAGTCATTCAAATTTATGTGCTGCAGTTTGGGTGGTGGCTTGCCGTTATCTATTGTTTGGTTTTTATAACAGTGCCTTTGGGATATGCTTTTAAAAAACTCATCACCGCCAACACTACCAATGAATATCGCAGCCTGAGCGATCTTTCAAAACTTGTGATGCTAACCGGCATCCTGTCTATGATATTTTTTTATATTTACCTATGAACCGGTTGACTTAACGGGGGAACCCTGATCACAATTAAATAAATTCATTCGTATACACTAAAATGGCAGAAAAGATCATACTCGCCTCCGCATCGCCCAGAAGAAAACAATTGCTTGAATGGGCTGAAATACCTTTTGAAATCATCACCGCAGATACAGATGAAACATTTCCTGCAGGCATACCTTTATACGAAGCTGCCATGTATGTAGCTTTGCAAAAAGCGCTGATCGTGCAGAAAACAGTTGGTGAAAAACAGATTGTACTTGCCGCAGATACCATGGTTGTAGTGGAAGATCGCATGCTAAGCAAACCAACAGATAAAACAGATGCTATAAACATGCTAATGCACTTGCAAAACAACACACACCAGGTGATTACAGGGGTTGCTATTTTAAACGGATTACATCAGGTTTTATTTCATGATGTTACCGAAGTGGCCTTTCATGAACTGACACCGCAGCAGATCCTTTTTTATATAGACAAGTACCAACCATACGACAAGGCCGGCGCTTATGCCATACAGGAGTGGATTGGTGTGGTAGGCATCAAATGGGTAAAAGGCGATTTTTATAATGTGATGGGCTTGCCAGTAAGCCGCGTAGTAAAGGAATTGGCCGCAATGAACAATTTTAATAGCGGTTGATAACCCGTTAGATCACTGCCCATTCATGCATGCATGCCTGCTGATAGGTGCCTGACAAATAAAACCTGCTTAAACTTCTAACCATGACAGAACAACTTTTCCAATTCATCTGGCAATTGCAGTATTTGAATAAAGATTCGCTGCAAACCACTACGGGCGAAGCCTTGCAAATACTGCACCCGGGCACATTAAACACCAACCAGGGGCCCGACTTTATTAATGCCAGAATTAGTATAGGCACCACTACTTGGGCTGGATCTGTTGAGTTGCATTTAAAAACATCAGACTGGCACAAGCACAATCACACGTCAGACAAAAATTATAAAAATGTGATCCTGCACGTGGTGTATGAACATGATGATCCTGCCTCTGAACTTCCTACGCTGGAACTGCAGACCAGAATATCGCACAGTCTGCTGAAGCGGTATGAAGAACTGATGCTGTCCCAAACTTTTATCCCCTGCGAAAAGATGGTTCATGATGTACCATCCATCGTCATCACCAATTGGAAGGACAGGCTGATTGCGGAGAGACTTGAGAGGAAGTCAGAAAACATTCACAAGTACCTGACAAAAAACAACCAACACTGGGAAGAAAGCTTTTGGTGGTTGCTGGCATCAAATTTTGGCACTAAGGTAAACAGCGAAGCCTTTGAAGCCATAGCCAAAAGCATCCCGGTATCTGTTCTTGCGCGGCACAAAAACAGCCTGCCGCAAATTGAAGCCCTGCTGCTGGGGCAGGCCGGTTTGCTTAACGATACATTTACTGACCCGTATGCTGCCATGCTTCAAAAAGAATACAGGTTTTTACAAACAAAGTATGGCCTGATCAACCCCGGCATACCTGTTTATTTTTTAAGAATGCGGCCCGGTAATTTTCCAACTATCCGGCTGGCACAATTAGCAGCGTTAATACAAAACTCCCTGCATCTGTTTTCAAAGATCATTGATGAACCTTCGCTTGCAAAGGTGAAGGAATGGTTTGCCGTGAACGCGAATGATTTCTGGCATTACCATTACAGGCTGAACGATGCATCGGTGTACAAACCTAAAAACATTGGAGCTTCTATGATTGACAATATCATTATCAATACTGTGGCGCCGATACTGTTTACCTACGGCGCTGTGCATCAAAATCTAACATTAAAAGACAAAGCAATACAATGGCTTGCAGAAACCAGTCCTGAGCAAAACCGCATTACCAAAAAACTACAAATTATTGGGTTTGAAAACAAACACGCTTTGGATTCACAATCGCTAATCGAACTAAAAGCCCACTATTGCGATTTGAGAAAATGCCTAAACTGCGCTGTGGGCAATGCTTTGCTTAAGAAAGTTTAATAATTATGCGCATCTCATGGAATATTTTATGCCTCATTGTCTAACTCCGCTTGCGCCGTTCAAGCCAGGCTCTCGGGTTTGAAGAAATCCTCAACAAGAAAAAAGGAGGAGAATTAAACTTCAATAATAATTTTTAAAATTGTTGCGTTTGTGTTTCTTTCTGCGTTCTACTAAGTATAATTATAACCAAAATTATTTACCATTAAATCATTACCAATGAAAAATGTATTGTATTGCCTTACAATCATAGTGCTGCTTGCGTCCTGCTGGAAACAAAAACAGGAAGAAGTGCTGGGCTATGCTCCCTTGTATGGCAATGAAGCTGAAATGAAAACCGTTAGCCTTACTACGGCACAACCTGTGGAAAACGGCGGAAAAATCTACGTGTTCAACAACCTGCTTTACCAGGTAGAAGCCGGCAAAGGCATTCATATAACTGACATTTCAAACCCCGAAAACCCTGTAAAGAAAGGCTTTTTAAAAGTATCGGGCGCGCAGGAACTGGCCATTAAAGACAACCTTATTTTTACCAACAATATGCGTGACCTTGTGATTGTAAGGATCGAAAACAATACAGCCACAACCGTACGCAGGCTGCAAGACAGTTTCAAAGCATTGTTTACCGTCACGCGCCCGCCTGAAAGGGGCAAATTTGAATGCCCAGACCCTTCAAAAGGAACCATAATTGGCTGGCAAAAGAAAACGCTTATAAATCCGGCCTGTACCTACTAACCCATTGCTAACCCCTATAAAAAATCTGAAATGAAAAAAGCTTTACATCTCCTATGTGTTACTGCCGGTTTTGCTGCACTGTTTATAGCCTGCGATAAACAAATGGACAATTCCCCTTCAGGCAATAACGGCCAGGGCGGCTCCACTGCCCGAATGACCCTATGGAATAATTACCTGTACATTGTAAACAATTCAGAGTTGCAAACCTATGATGTAACAAACCCTTCTCAGGCAGTGCTGCTCAATAGCCAAAATGTGGGTTGGAACATTGAAACCATTTTTCCTTACAGAGATAAATTATTCATCGGCTCTCAAACCGGCATGTTCGTGTATGACAACAGCAATCCTAAAAGCCCCAAACTACAGGGACAGGCACAGCATTTGCGTGCCTGCGACCCCGTGGTGGCAGATGATGATTACGCCTATGTTACACTGCGCAGCAACAGCAATGGCTGCGGCGGCACTTTAAACCAGTTGAACATTTATAATATTTCAGGCGTGAAGATCACATCTCCACAGCTTGTGAGTACGCTGAACATGCCAGAGCCGAACGGCCTGGGAAGTAAAGGAAATACCCTATACATCTGCATGGGAGCAGCAGGCTTGAACGTGGTGGACATTAGCGATAAAACCAAACCCAAACTGATTAAAACAATCAACGATGATGAAATTTATATTGATGTGATTCCTTATGATGATGTGCTGATAGCCTATGTGCAGGGCGGCATGGTTTTATTCAACATCAGCAACCCGGCTGAACCGGTAAAACTATCTACCGTTAAAAACTGATGCAATGAAACTGCCTGAGATATTGGTTTTAAAAAAAATCTTATGAAATGAGCCATTAGAATGTTTCAAACGAACAGGGAATGATCCCGATTGCAATTGCGATGGCGAATTCCATGTGACAATAAAAAAACAGCTGCGTAGCAGCGCACTAAAAAAACATACACATGAATAAAATAATATTAGTATTGCTGTTAACAACGTTTTGCGCCAACATTTATGCGCAGGATGTGATTTATATAAACCCCAGAGAAGTGGGCAGGCCTGCGCCGCCGCAACCCAGGTGGATGCCTGCCAGACCTTTGAAGGATGGCGCCATCAGGGTAGATCACCCCGAGGCAAAAATGATCATGGGGAAAGTAACAGAAATAACGCCTTCATTTATTTTTTATAAAAAAAATAGCGATGGAGCGTTATATACTACACCAGTTGCAAATATTGACTCGGTGATTTTTGAAAACGGTATGGTACAAAAATTTACCCGCGAATCAAGAATGCCGGATTATAAAATAAGGGATCGCAGAGAGTACGGTAACCTGGGCACAAGTATCATTTCGGGCTACTTTGGCGTGTTTACCCACCGTGTGCGTTTTTTAGACTGGAGCGGACAGAACGATCCTGATTATACACCTTTTGTAAAAACAGGACTCGCTTATGAAAAACTCTTTTTGAAAGATAGGCTCGGGTTAGAAATAGCTCCGTTTATTGCCATCAATAAAAAGGGTTATGGTGGCGTATTACAAGCTAAATTCTATCCTAAAAATTATGGCCGTTTTCGAATGGGCATGGGCCCCTTTTATACCTTGTATGTTCGTGATAAAATGACCACGTATTTCAACAATGCGGATTGGTACACTATGACAATTAACCGGCAGGTAGCCATGTCGGTAATCGGATTTGGCCTTCAATTACAGTCTCATGTTGACAGAAACTGGCTTGTGGCTTTTAATGCAAGTATTGGCGGCGTAGTGGTTGGTCATACTGATCAAAATAAAAACTACCCGGGATTTACAGCTTCTTCTGCAAGAGGAACAGGCCAGGGAGAACTAAGGTTAGGAATTGGATACCGGTTTTAAACATATCTTTAAATAAAACAACATACCAATGAAAGCGCTATTAATGATTATTCTAACATTTCTCTCGGCGGGTTGCGTAAAACCCATCGGTACTATCGGCGCTGATGCGCCACCCTGCATCAAAGCCCTGATTATTGAAATGCAGAAAGAAGAAGTAAGAAACCCGCCTGCCTCGGTCTGGCAATATGAGTACAATGGGCAAACAGTATATTACGTACCTCCTTACTGTTGTGATATGTATGGAACGCTGTACAACAGCAACTGTGAAATCATCTGCCACCCTGATGGCGGCTTCACCGGTAAAGGTGACGGCCGTTGTACTGATTTTTCAAGCAAGAGAAAAAATGAAAAATTAATATGGAAAGATAACAGGTAGCAGTATTACCGCACGTTGCACTCCAGGTTCACGGTGATGCTTGCTGTTTTATTTTTTGATGTGGTGTTAAAGGCTCCCCCGTAGCTGTAATCTTCATTGCTATTTTGGCCCGTGATCTGAAAAATACCCATATTGGCCCTGTTTACGCCAGCTATGCTGCCGCCGGTATTTTTCGCGATGATCTCAGCGCGCTTTTTTGCATCTTCAGCAGCTTTTGCCAAAAGATCCAGTTTAAGATCGGCCAGCTTGGTATAAAAATACAGCGGCTCGGGAGAGTTTAGTTCAATGCCAGTTTCGATGAGTTCGGTTATTTCCCGGGAAAGGGCTTCTACCTTAGGAATGTCGCCCGATTCTACTTTTACAGTTTGTGTAAGCATGTACCCTGCAAAATCGTTGCCCGTAATTCTACCTTCTTCATTGTACCTTGTACTGTATTGCCTGTCTATCTTTACAGATGAAAAAATAATTTCCTTATCGGTAATCCCTTTACGTTTCAGGTAATTTTTAATGTTATTCTCGTCCTGCTTTAACTGTGCATAGGCGTCACGCAGTTCAAAAGCAGTGCGGTTGTAATTGCCGTTCCATGCAATAAGATCGCTTGTAAAATTGGTTTCGGCGCTGCCGGTAACCCTGATGGTGCGCCTTTCTTTAAACTTGTATTTATAGGCGTTGCCCAAAATTAAAGCGCCTGCAATGATGCAAATGCCTACAATGGCAAGGCCAATAAAGCTGCGCGATTGTAAAAAGTTGTTCACCGTGTTTTCTTTGGATGTTGTGTTCATTGCTTTATAATTTTAGATGTTGATATGCTTGCTTGTTTACACTTAGTTTGCCAGTTCTATCATGTCGGGTAACTTTTTCAGCAGGCTTTCTTCAACCGCCGAAAACCCACCGTCTTTGAATTTAATATTGCCCTCTTTACCCAAATGAATTTCGCAGGATTACCATCACCGGCTTTTTTACGATCGGTTTGCATGCCCAGTTTCCACTCGCCCAGATAAGAGTAACTCAACGAAAAAATTTTCATGCCGTAATATTAAGAATAATGAAGTCTAAATTAGAGAACCTGGTTGACAAGTGGCAGAATTAGTAGTTAATTATTTTTAAATACAAATTATTCTCTTAAACTTTGTAAGCTACTGTGAGTACAATAAGCAGTGCAGTGTTACCGTGACAAGAGTTATAATTAGTATTTTTTTGATCATTACTTTCTGCAACAATGTCCTTTCTCAAAACAACAACATTAAGGGTATTATCGCGGGCAATGTTATTGACACTACTACCGGCGCCCCCGTTGCCGGAACCACTATAAATCTTATTCCATTACAGGATACTACTGCTACTCAATCTTATGTTGCAAACGAGCAAGGCGCTTTTGAGATACAGGGTGTAAAATTTGGTTACTACAGTTTACAATTTTCATCCATTGGCTTTTCAAAAATCAAACTGGATAGTATACATTTTAGGGCTGAGCGTTATGATTTTAATCTGGGAGATATTAAGATGTATCCTGAAGCAAGCGAGTTGGAGACAGTGATTGTGTATGCTGAAAAGCCATTGGTAGAATACAAAGAAGGCACTGTTATTTATAATGTGGGTGAATCTGTATTGAGCGCAACATCCAGCACTGTGGAACTTTTAAAAACGATGCCTCTGATTTCAAATGATGCTAACGGCAAGATTTTATTGAAAGGAAAAGAACCTAGAATATTGATAGATGGCAAACCCACAAACCTTAGTGGAGATCAGTTGAACGACCTTTTGGAAGCCATGCCCGGAGGAATGATTGATAAAATCGAATTGCAGACTACACCGCCTCCGGAGTATGCCTCAGAAAGCGGAGGCGTTATTAATATTATTACAAAGAAAGGTAAAGTAGGTGCTACCGCAAGAGTAAATGCTTATGTAGGCACACTTGGTGATGCAAATCTTTCGGGAACGATCAGTTATCGTAATAAAAAATGGGTGCTGCAAGCTACTGCTGGCGCGGCATACAGCCGGTTTAATTCTGAGTCCGAATCTACCAGGGAAACCATTTACTTTAATAAAGTAAATAAAGAAACGGTTGACAGTACCAATTTTCTAATCACGCGTACTAAAAGTATCAATAAAAACCTGAGGCCTAACATGCGGCTTTCCGCAGAATATGAAATCAATAAGCAAAGCCAGCTTAACGTCACTGCTGTATTAGGCTTCAGCGATTTTAATAACACTAGCAAGAACTTCTACCAGAATCAAAATCGATTTAAGGAGGTTACAAAATATAATACTCGCGAGAATAGCAGCTATGGAACGTCGTTCACCCCAGCAATTACTACCAATTATCGCTGGCGCAATAAGAAAAATGCTAAAGAGGTACTGGATGTTTTGGGTTCATTTAGCTATGGCAATTACCATAATGACCGACTTTTTTATCAGCGGTTTTTTAAACCAGATGGCACATCTACAGGCGCTGATAGTACCGTAAAACAAATAAATGACAACGATAATTTCAACTGGGAATTTCGCGCGTCTTATAACATACCGCTATCCAAAAGCATTTTACTAAATACCGGCGCAACTATTAGCAGCGATCCATCTGCAAATGCACAATTGACGCAGATCTATCAAAAAGCCACCGGAATGCTTACTACAGTTGATTCCATGAGTCCGGATTTTAAATATCGGCAAAATGTTTATACACTTCGTTCCGGTCTCACTATCGACCTGCCCAAAACATGGCGCATTATTGCCGGCGCTTTGGTAGAAAATACAGGTATCATTTTCACGTTCAGGGATAATAACAATAACCATAACAACAATTATTGGAATGTAATGCCGAATTTAACAGTGAGAAAAGAATGGAGGCCATCGGGTTTAAGCACAGGCCTGTCTTATCGCAGAGGTATTAGAAGGCCAGGGCTGAGCCAGTTAAATCCCGCAGTGGATTACAGCAATCTTTACTCTATTCGTTTTGGCAATCCCACATTAACGCCACAATTGTCTGATAATTTTGATTGGAATATGGGCTATTTTAAAACAAAATTCAACATAAATCTATCGCTCGGTTATAATTATGTAAAAGACATCATTCAGCAGGTGCGAGATCTGGTACCCGGTGAAAAAACACAGATTAGTTTTCAAAATATAACCGACCGTAAAGAATATGATGCCACGCTTATTGGCGGTTATACTTTTAGCAAAAAGATACGTATTAACTTTGGCGGTGGTTATTCTTTTAATCAGTATAGTGATTATGATAAGATCAACAATAAATATAAAGACGGCGCCACTTATTACGGAAGCCTTAACGGAAGTTATATTATTACCGATAAAATTACTTTTGAAACCAACCTTCGATATAATTCAATTGCCGACCCCCAGGGCCGTGCAAGAAGTACTCTCAAACAAATTCTGGGGCTGCAAACAAAATGGTTTAAAAAACGTGTAACGCTTGGCTTAACGGCAATTGATCCTTTCAAACAGCAAGACTATACGGTTACAGCTTTTGGAAAGAATTTTAATATCATTACAGATCACCTTACCTACACCAGGAATTTCAGAATTTCTGTTGCCTACAATTTAACAAAACCACCCGTCAGCCAGGCAACAAAGCAAAAGGCAGTCAGCAGCGCAGTAAAAAAAGCCGCTGCTAAAAAGAAGAAGTAGTAATGTAGCATACACGGTAAGAGCTGGCCAAATGTGAATTTAATTCAATCCGAATAAAAACAATTACATCCAGAACCCAAAAAAATGTAAGATATTAAGTTCATTACCTAATATCAGCATCTTTAGTTGCATTAACTATAATAAACTACAACCTTTTATTGCTTCTTGCACTTTAGTAAGAACGTGAGTATCAACCATTTTAGTTGCAACATCTATCATATTAGAAAACGCAACATCTTGAGAAATACCATGTCCTATTATAACTGGTTTAGAAACACCCAGTACCGGAGTGCCTCCATAAATTTCAAAGTTAAATCTGTTAAAATACTCATTGTCAATATTTTGATTCTTCGCTATATCAAATATTGATTCTGCCATTTTAAGGATTATATTACCTGTAAACCCGTCGCATACGATAACATCAGCTTTATCATTAAAAGCATCCCTCCCTTCAATATTACCTATAAAATTTATTGACTTATTATTCTTAAGTAATTGATATGCAGCCTGTGTTAATAAATTTCCTTTGCCCTCTTCTTCACCTACGCTAAGCAAACCAACTTTAGGGCAATTAACTCCCAAAACTGTGTGAGAATAAACTGAACCCATTAGAGCAAATTGATTCAATTGTTCAGGTTTGCAATCTGTATTAAGGCCAACATCCAATAGCAGCCCCGTACCACCATTTTGTTTGGGAATGATAGAAGAAATGGTCGGTCTTAAAACACCTTCTACAGCTTTAATACTAAACAGCGCGCCCACCAGCATAGCGCCGGTATTACCTGCGCTGATAAAAGCGTCGGTAGCACCAGCCGCAAGATGGCTAAAACCCACCGCTATGGATGACTGCTGTTTTTCTTTAAGCGCTTTGGTAGGGGGTTCGTGCATATCAATCACCTGCGGGGTGTGCACTATTGTGTAATTACTATCAGAAATGCTATGCATGGCAAGCAGCGGGGTTATTTCATCCGCATTGCCAAATAAACTCAGGTGAATATTTTGTGACTGGTTAGCTTTTAGGTAGGTTTCAATTCCTTTCACGGCTTCAAGCGGCGCATAATCTCCGCCCATCATATCAATACCAATATTCATAAGCACTAAAAGTAAAAAAAATTCCAAATACAGCCAACCTAAGGGTTAGAAATGTATTTGGAAATAAAGAATTTAGTAAAGCGTTAAAAGCCGTGTTATGCTTTTTTAGGCGCCTGCTCTGCAACAACTTTTCCCTTATAGATCAACTTTCCTTCGCTTACGTGCGCGCGGTGGCGTACATGCGTTTCGCCCGATGTAGGATCTGTTGTTAATGTAGTAGCCTCAGCTTTATAATGAGTTCTGCGTTTTGCGCTTCTTTGCTGGCTGTGCCTGCGCTTAGGATTTGGCATATCTAAAAATTAAATATTAATAAAATTGAAATAAATATTATTAATGAACTGAAAATCAAAAATCAATTATCCGGTTTCTTGAATTTTTCCAGACCTTTCCACAAGGGGCTGACCTGTTCATCCTGATCTTTTCCGGCATCTAAATTATTGAGCATTTTTAAGGCCTCCTTGTTACAGAAAGGGCCGTCAGCATTATCATAACCACATGTTTTTTGCATAGGTATGCTGAGGTTGATGAACTCGTACAACCAGTTCTCCACATTCAAAAGGCTTTCGCCCCGGCTGATATAATACACATCAGGATCATCTTCCTGGTCGTTCATCAGCTCCGGATCATCAACCATTTTTACCGTAATATTGAATTCATCCCAAAGTTCCAGCGGAATGATATTGTTGCAACGGTCACAGGCCACATCCAGTTGCCCGCCGATCTCAAACTTCAACAGCATAAAGCTGCTTTTTTTGTCCAGCAGCAGCTTCACGTTTGCCCGGCAGTTATTAAAATCCTGCTCATTAAAT
The DNA here is from genome assembly GCA_934486785.1 of uncultured Niabella sp. Lineage (GTDB taxonomy): Bacteria > Bacteroidota > Bacteroidia > Chitinophagales > Chitinophagaceae > Niabella. The sequence goes on from CAKSQK010000002.1 coordinate 308,477, forward strand.
GCCTCAAAGAACTCATCCGTTACCTCATAATTGAACTCATGAACTCCCGGTTTCAAACCCACAAATGCAATATCATATTCTCTTCTGTTAGCCATTTGTCCAAATTAGAGTGTGCAAAGGTAGGGATTTCTTGCTAAAAAGCGGCAAGTTTTATCCGCTTTTCAAACAGGCTTTGGTAAAGTTATTGATGGCTATTGATAAAACTAAAACATGAGGCCTTTTTTATACTTTATTCTATTGTTATTATGCAGCGCCTGCGAAAGGGCTGATTTTAGTACGCCCCCGGCCAATGACTCGCCCGGCGCAAATGCTGAAATGCTAAGACTGGTGAACGATATACGCAGTAAAGGCTGCGACTGCGGCAATGAAAGAATGCCGCCGGTATCCGCGCTTACCTGGAACAGCAAACTGGAAGCCGCGGCCAGGCAGCACTCAGATTATATGAATACCACCGGCGATTTCAATCATACGCAAAGTAATGGCAGCACGCCCGCATCAAGAGTGACGCAAGCGGGTTACACGTGGTCTTATGTGGCAGAGAATATAGCCGCTGGGCCAACCTCTATAGCTCAGGTGATGAATGGCTGGCTTAACAGCCCCGGGCATTGTAAAAATATTATGAGCGCACAGGCAAGGGAAATGGGCGCTGCAAGATCAGGTGCTTATTGGACACAGGTGTTTGCAAGCCCGAGGTAATTAAGAGAGATAAGACGAAGATTTAGAAAAATTAGTCTGCCATTTTCCGCCAACTACTAAATGAAAAGAGCAGGTTAAAAGAACACTCACATCCCTGCATGGCAATAAAAAAAGCCGCATCACTGAAATGCGGCTTCTAAATATTTATAAGTTATCTGTTTAAAACCTCCTGCTGCCTCTTGTCGAGCCTTCTGAAGAACCTCTTGAAGAAGATCCACGGCTTTCTACAGATGGGCTTGACTGCCTTTGCGGCGCCGACTGCATAACACGCTGTTGCTGCTGCGGGGCCTGTGACCTTTCTACTCGTTGCTGGCGCTGGGGCTGCTCCATTACGCTGCGTCTTTGTGTTGATTGCTCACTGCGCTGCCTCATTTCAGTTGCCGCGCGATCTTGCTGCGCGCGCTGCATGCTTTCGCGTTGACGCTGGGCTTCTGCCTGGCGTTGCTGCAATTGTTCATTTCGCTGCCTCATCTCGGTGGCGCGGTCTGTTCCTGCAGATCTTTGAACACTTTCACGCTGGCGCATGGCATCGCTGCGCGTTCTTACTTCTGAAGCTGAACGGCCTTCGCGTGCGGCGGGTGTGCTGTTTTCGGACTGCCTCATCACTTCGCGGCTGCGGGTAGTACCTTCTGTGCTGCGTGGCGTAGTATTTACACGCTCACGGCCAGTTGACCTTGTAGCGGCATCATTGCGCCTTTCATTCACCCTGCTTTCGCTGTTGCCACGGTTGGTCGAACGTACGCTTTCGCCTTCATTACCGGTGCGCCTGTCGCTCGTCCTGTTGCCAGATCTTGCCACGCTCCTGTCATAGGTTTGCACCTGCCGCGGGCTGTAGCGTGTATCCCTGCCGCTTTCCCTTTGCACGGTAGGGCGATAAACGGAAACAGTGTTCCTGTCAACAGATGCCCTGCCTGCGCGGTTACTTTCGCGAACGCTGTAAGTGTTAATGCGGCCGGTGTATCTTTCCACATCGGTACGACGTGGGCCGTTGGTGTATACCCTGTCATACCTTCCGCTGTTCCTGCTGTCGCGGCCGCCATAGTAATTATTGATGATGGTGGTATTATTAATGATGGTGGTATTATTTCTCCACGGGTGATAATAGCGGCTGATATATCTTGATGTCATATAACGGCCGGGAGCAAACGTCCAGTAATCATAGGGCGGATTGTAGCTTCCAAACCCGATGCTGATGCTGATACCGGGCCTTAGCGGCGCCCATCCGTAATAATCGCCACCGCCACGCCATGTTACCCATGCAGGCGCCCACTCATATCCCGGAACCCACAGCCATCCGTAAAACGGATCGTAAAACCAGCGGCCGTAGTGAAAGGGAGCCCAGCCCCAGTCATAACCAGAGTTCCACATCCAGTCATAACCATCGGTATACATCCAGTGGCCATTGGTAGCATAAGGCCTGAAATCTGAACTTACCCTGGGGCGCCAGGTGTAACCGTAATCGGGATAGTCAATCCAGTCGCCATAAGGGCTTAGCTCATCGTAAAAAGTTTGAAAAGAGATATTAATGCCCAACCTTGGTTGCGCGTCAGCCGGCTTAGATACAAGCAACGCTGCTACAAGGAATAAACAAATACCTAAGGAGCTGATCATTCGTTTCATGTGTTCTGTTTTAAATTGTTAAAGAAGTATGGTAGCAAGCGCTTTTTGTGGGTTGCCTGCTTTGATTATATGACGGCCAATTCAATGCAAAGTTGCTCGTATTTTTTCTTTATTGCCTGCTACTGAAAGTATTAAGAAAAAATTTGGCAAATTTCTTTAACAAATGGTCAAATATTATGTGGTAGAACGACTTTTTAATTGATTTTTGCCGCCTGTATGATAAAAGATTATTACAAAATACTGGGTGTGGAACCTACTGCCAACAGTGCAGAGATTAAGAACGCCTACAGGAAGCTGGCATTGCAATACCACCCTGACAAAAACCCTGATGATAAATTTGCGCTGGCGCAGTTTTACCTTGTAAAAGAAGCCTATGAAACGCTTTCAACGCCACGCATGCGGGATGAATACTTCAAACAGCGATGGCTGTCGCAGATGTACAACCGCAAATTTGACAACACTGCTAACACGCCTGAAAATATTTTGTTGAAACTTATTGACGCCAATAAAAAAGTGCAAACCTTCGACGCGTTCAGAATGGACAAACAGGGCGTGAAGGAAGAGCTGTCAGTATTGATCAGTACCGGCAATATTGCCCTGCTAAATGAGTTTAACGTACCAGAGATCAATAAAGAAGTCATCAGCCAGGCTTTGCAGCTCAGCGCTGTTTTACAGCCCAGGGCGCAGCAGCAAATACTGGCAGAACTGAGAAAAGTAAACGCCCCGGCTACAGCGCAGCAACAGATTGACGAAGCTGAAAAAACACTGAAGCAGCAGATGCTGCTTAATAAAATCACACCGTGGGTGATTGCGCTGATGGTACTGTTGTTATGTTTTTTTATTTACAGCAACAGCGTTCAGTAACGATCATTTATACCCCGCTTTGCGGCAACGCCATTTTAAAAAAATCCGTTATCTTAACGCTATCATTCACCCTGTAATATTATAAAACCATGATGCCGATCGGAGATGACAATTCTGGCAGAACCCTGACGCCGTTTATCAATTACCTGCTTATTGCAGTAAACGTGATTGTATTTGTATTTGCCCAGGGTATGGGCAGTAATGAAGCATTTCTCATGAGCTTCTCTACAGTGCCTCAGGAGATATTAACGGGTACCGATATTGTTTCCTACCCGCTGGGCCCTTCTCCCGAGCCGGTTTACATCACGCTGTTTACTTCCATGTTCATGCACGGAAGCTGGATGCATTTGCTGAGCAACATGCTGTACCTGTGGATATTTGGCGACAACCTTGAAAACGTGATGGGCCATTTTAAATACCTTATGTTTTACCTGCTTTGTGGCCTGCTGGCTTCGCTGGCGCATGTGTACGCTTCCTCTGCATTGAATTCAGGACTGCTCATTCCCAGCCTCGGTGCTTCCGGCGCCATATCGGGTGTGTTGGGCGGGTACATGGTATTGTTTCCCCGTAACAAAGTTCGCGTATTCGCCATCCGAATTATCATTAATGTTTCGGCCATTGTTGCCCTGGGCATTTGGATCGCCATGCAGGTGATTAGCTGGATCGGTGTGATCGGCCAGAATACCGGTGAAGGTGGAGGCGTGGCATTTGCCGCTCACGTGGGCGGGTTTGTAGCGGGTGTGGTGCTGGTGAAATTTTTCGCGCGCAGGCAACTATCCAGGGCGTAGCCTATTCTTTATTATATTTAAACTTATTTTAATCAAACATTTATTTTATAAAAAATAATTTTTAATGAAGTATTTTTTTCTCATCATTACCTTCATAGCGGGTACCACGCTTTCAGCTCAAACCGCCTATTTTCAACAAAAAACAGACTACGAAATTGATGTAACGCTGAACCCCGGCGCCAAAACACTGTCGGGATTTGAGACATTGAAGTATACCAATAATTCACCGCATGAACTGGCATTTATCTTGTTTCACATCTGGCCCAATGCATACAAAAACCGCAACACAGCGCTGTTTCAACAAATTGAAGCAGATAAAACAAGAAAATCAAAAGAAAGCGATGCTGAGTTTGGCTGGATAGAAGGATTGGATTTTAAGGTGAACGGTGTAAAGGCTACCACCATGCCTCACAACAACCCTGCCTATATAGATGTGATCCGCCTCAACCTGCCGAAACCGGTAAAGTCGGGCGAAACCATTACCATCACAACGCCTTTTACGGTAAAATTGCCCTCCTATTTTTCCAGATCAGGTTATGCCGGCACACAGTTTATGGCAGCACAATGGTTTCCCAAACCTGCTGTGTACGACCGCAGCGGCTGGCACGCGTTTCCCTACCTTGATATGGGAGAATATTACAGCAACTACGGCGATTATAAAGTGAACATCACCGTACCTGCAGACTATATCGTTGGCGCCACGGGCGTTTTGCAAACAAAGGATGAATTGGCTCAGTACAAACTCATCGGTACAAAAAACACTGCCAATAGAACAGGCACACCTGCTTTGTACAAACCGGCCTCTGTAAATAATAAAGTACTTACCTATACTGCCAGCAACGTAGTAGATTTTGCCTGGTTTGCCGATAAGGACATGGTGATACAATATGATACCATCCGTTTACAAAACAAAATAGTAGATGCATTTACCTTTTATCATAACAAACCCAATACCATCTGGAATATGAGCATTGATTACGTAAAGGATGCTACAAGAAAATACAGCCAGTGGATAGGTGAATATGAATACCCCACAGTGCAGGCTTTTGAAGGGCCTAAGAACAATGCAAGCGGCGGTATGGAGTACCCGATGATCACCATCATTACGCAGCCGGATGCCAATGCAGAAGCTCTTGATGCGGTGATTGCGCATGAAGTGGGCCACAATTGGTTTATGGGCATGCTGGGCAGCAATGAAAGGGCACACACCTGGCAGGATGAAGGATTGAACACCTATTACCAGTTTCGCTATGAAGCTGATAAATACCGCGCCAACTCCATGCTCGGAGAACTGCCTGCAGAACTCAGGCGCATGACGCCCGACCGTTTCCAGGCCACGCTGTACCGGTATATGAGTCAGATACCCATGTCCACACCCATTGAACTGCATGCCGATGATTTTAAATCATCTGAAGATTATGGGCTTACGGCTTATATTAAAGCTGCGATGTGGGTATACAAGTTAGAGACCATTGTAGGCCGGGATGGTGTGGACAAAGCTTTTCAACAATATTTTAAAGACTGGAAAGGGAAACATCCCACGCCTAAGGATATGCAAAACTCTTTTGAAAAAGCGTTGGCAAGAAATCTTGATGACTTTTTTGCATTACTCAATAAACCGGAAGGCATAAAATATTAGAAGCATGATCATTTCATTAAAAAATAAAAAAGCGCTGGTGGGCGGCAGCAGCGGCGGATTGGGAAAAGCCATTGCCATGCAACTGGCTGCAAGCGGTGCAATTGTAACATTGCTGGCGCGAAATGAAGAAAAATTGCAAAAGACTCTTTCTGAACTACCCAAAGAAGAAGGCCAGGAACACAGGTACATCATTGCCGATTTTTCTGATTTTGAAAATTATAGGAAGATCCTTGCAAAATATTTCGAAAATAATACTGTTGATATTTTAGTGAACAATACCAACGGACCTAAAGCAGGTTCGGTGCTGGAGAAAAGCGAAGAAGATTACGAACATGCTTTTTCCATGCTGTTTCAAACAGTACAATATACTACAACGCTTGCGCTCAAACACATGCAGCAAAATCACTGGGGAAGAATTATCAACCTTACATCCCGCACTGTAAAAGAACCGGTGGAGACACTGGCTTTGTCAAACACAATACGCGCGGCAGTAACTACATGGGCAAAAACATTAGCTAACGCCGTGGCAAAAGACGGTATTACTGTAAACAATATTTTAACCGGCAATTTTGATACGGAGCGTTTAAAACAATTGTTTCAATTGCAGGCGAACGCGCAGGGAACACCATTACAAGAAATTTACGATAACGCCACTAAGCAAATTCCTGCGCAACGCCTTGGCAAACCGGAAGAAATAGCAAATGTTGTTACATTTTTAGCATCGGAGCAGGCATCGTATGTAACAGGCACCAGCATTGCGGTTGATGGGGGATTGATAAAAAGTTTATGATATTCCTTACTTAACTAAAACCGATTTCAGACTTACTGAATGCTGTCGAAAATATTACCTTCGCCGGATGCATTACGTTTCAGCAGAGGGGTTGGAAAAAAGCTATGGCATTCAGCCATTATTCTCCAACATTTCTTTCAACATAGAAGAAGGCGATAAAATTGCCATCGTGGCCCGCAACGGCACAGGCAAATCCACCTTACTCAAAATACTGGCAGGTAAAGAAACACCCGACACCGGCAAACTCTGGATCAGTAAAGATGTGGACGTGGTTTTGTTTGAACAGGAACCAAAACTGTTAGAGGATAGAACCGTGGCTGACAATATTTTCTTTCACGACAATCCCGTGATAACGGCCATAAAAAACTACGAGCAGGCTGTAGAAAACAATCATGCTGAAAACATGTCGGCCGCTTTAATAAAAATGGATGAATTGAACGCTTGGGATTTTGATGCCCGCGTGAAACAGATCTTTGGCAAATTGAACATTCACAACCTTGACCAGAAAATAACCACACTGAGCGGCGGGCAGAAGAAACGCGTGGCACTTGCCAAAACCCTTGTGGATATTGGCTTTGAACACAAACATGTACTGCTGATCATGGACGAACCCACGAACCACCTTGATGTGGAAATGGTGGAATGGCTGGAGCATTTTTTAAATAAGGAAAACATTACCCTGCTGCTCGTAACGCATGACCGCTATTTTTTAGATGCGGTTTGTAACGTGATCTGGGAAATAGAAGACAATACCATTTATGTGCATCGTGGAGATTATGAAAACTATCTGGAGAAAAAAGCTGCGCGCATAGAAAGCACATCTGCAAGTATTGACAAAGCCCGCAATCTTTACCGCCGCGAGCTGGAATGGATGCGTAAGCAACCCAAAGCCCGAACTACCAAATCAAAAAGCAGGGAAGACCACTTTTACGAAGTAGAAAAAAGAGCCAAACAGCGCATTACCGATGAGCAGGTACAACTACAAATGAAAATGAACCGGCTGGGAGGAAAGGTCGTAGAGATGAAAAAAGTGTACAAGGCATACGGCGATAAAAAAATATTACAGGGCTTTGATTATACTTTTAAAAAAGGCGAACGCATTGGCATTGTAGGTAAAAACGGCGCGGGCAAATCTACCTTCATTAATATTTTACAGGGCATTGAAGCGCCCGATAGCGGCAAGATCAACATTGGCGATACGGTGATATTTGGCAATTACGCGCAGCAGGGGTTGATTATAAAAGAAGACATGCGCGTGATTGAATTTGTAAAGAACATTGCCGAGAATTTTCCGCTGGCCAAAGGCGGCACCTTAAGTGCAGCGCAATTTTTACAATTGTTTTTATTTGATCCGGAAAAGCAATACACCTTCATCAGCAAATTGAGCGGCGGCGAAAAACGCAGGCTGCACCTGCTTTCCATACTTTTCCGCAATCCTAATTTTTTAATTTTAGATGAGCCTACTAACGACCTTGACCTGCCCACGCTTGGCGTATTGGAAAACTTTTTAAGCGAGTTTGCCGGCTGCCTAATCATAATCAGCCACGACAGGTATTTTATGGACCGTTTGGTGGAACATATTTTCGTTTTTGAAGGCGATGGTGTGATAAGGGATTTTCCCGGCAATTACACCCAGTACCGGCTGGAGCGTAAAGAAGAGCCTGAACCAATTGCGGGAAAAAATACAAATCTTGCGACTGCGCCAACTGTTGTAAAAAAAGATAAACGCGTATCGTTTAAAGACAAGCGTGAGTTTGAGCTGCTGGAAAAAGAAATCGCACAACTAACCAAAGAAAAAGAATCCGTAACCGAACAACTCAACAGCGGCAACCTGCCTTTTGAAGAATTACAAACACTATCCAACCGCATTGGCGAACTAAGCGCGCTGCTGGATGAAAAGGAAATGCGCTGGCTGGAGCTGAGCGAGATGATGGAGTAATATCCTTTTAATTCGTTGCCCATGCCCCGTCGCCTTTTGCATAAGGAATGCAAGGCTCATATTTTCCCGGCACGGCTGCATAGCGCAAAACTTTGGTAGCGCCGGGTTCGGAAGTAAAGAAGGCAAGCAGCGTAAGTTCGCGCATCATGCGGAAATAGTGCCGCGGTTCCTCTTCTTTTTTATTCTGCTGGTGTTCTTTTTGTTCTTTATCAAGCTGTGTTAAAAGCTCTGTGCGCTGCGCGGGATCGAGCTTCATAAAATCAGCGCCGTACTGGTGACGGCTCAGTTTATCAATCGTCTTCATTCCATCCCTGAAGATCTTCTGGTCATCTTTACCGTACGAATCTCTTACGAGGATGTTGATGGTCTCACCCACTTTGGCATCTTTCGCGCCGGGCGTATCCGTTCGCGGAATGATGGTTTCTGCCACCTCATCTAAAAATGCAATTTCTGCGGCTGTAAAAAAATCCTGCTCAATCGCTGCAGGCTTATCGCTGCTTTTGGGTTTGCAACCGGTTTGTAAAAAAAGATCAGCGCCTAAAACGGTTCCACCTAATATCAGCGCCACTCTTTGTACTGCTTCTCTCCTGTCCATTTTATTAATGAATTTGGTTTGTCATTATAAATTATTTTTCTTCAGTTCATTCACCGCGAAATCAACCGCGCGCGCTGTGAGCGCCATATAGGTCAGCGAAGGGTTTACGCAGGAACCGCTGGTCATGCAGGCGCCGTCTGTTACAAATACGTTTTTACAATCCCATACCTGGTTGTTGCCGTTCAATACCGAGGTTTTAGGATCGCGGCCCATACGCGCCGTACCCATTTCGTGAATGCCCTGGCCAAAGCCATAGCCGCTGTCAAAAGCTTTTACGTTCTTCATGCCCGCGGCTTCCAGCATTTCTGCGCCATCATTCATCATGTCTTCGCGCATTTTTTTCTCGTTGTCTTTAATCTCCGCGTCAATGTTTAAAACCGGCAGGCCCCATTTGTCTTTTTTATTTTTATCCAGTGTGATCTTGTTTTCATGATAAGGTAAAACTTCGCCAAAGGCGCCAATCCCTACAGTCCACGGGCCGGGTTCGCTCAGCGCTTCTTTCAGTGCCACACCAATGCTCAACTCGGCCACCTCGCGCTGCCACCCCTGCCTGCTGGCGCCTCCCTGGTAGCCAAACCCTCTCAGGTAGCTGCGTTTGTCGCCCAGCACATTCCTGAAACGCGGGATGTACAGCCCGCCCAACGGCCTGCGGCCTGAATAATATTTGTCATCATAACCTTCAGCCTCGCCATTGGCGCCGCAGCGAAAATGATGATCCATCAGGTTGTGACCCAACTCGCCGCTGCTGCTGCCCAGGCCGCCGGGCCATACGTCAGTGGCAGAGTTAAGTAAGACCCATGTGGAGTTGAGCGCTGACGCACACAGGAAAACCACTTTTGCAAAATACTGGTAGGTTTGATTGGTTTCAGCATCCAATACTTCTACACCTTTAGCCTTTTTGGTGTCTTTATCATAAATGATTTTTGTAACGATGGAGTAAGGCCGCAGCGTAAGATTGCCGGTGGCTACTGCGGCAGGCAGCGTGGCAGATTGCGTACTGAAGTATGCGCCATAAGGACAACCGAGCCCGCATTTGTTACGGTACTGGCAGGCTGTGCGGCCATTGAGCGCCTGCGTAAGGTTGGCCGTGCGCCCGCTTGTAACAAGCCTTTTTCCGCCATATTTTTTATTCACCCTGTCGGCCACGTCTTTTTCAACACAGTTCATGGGCATGGCGGGTTGCATATCAGAATCAGGAAAGGCCGGCCAGTTTTCGCTTTTGCCCTGTATGCCGGTAAATTTTTCCACGTAACTGTACCAGGGTTTTATATCGGCATACCTTATTGGCCAGTCTACCGCGATGCCTTCCCTGGCGTTGGCTTCAAAATCTATATCGCTGTGGCGGTAGCAGTGCCGGCCCCATAACAAAGAGCGGCCGCCCACCGCATAGGCACGATACCAGTCAAAGCGTTTGGTTTCAATATAAGGGCAGTCTTTTTCATTAGCCCACCATTCAATATTCAACTCATTCAGGAGATAGTCGCGCCGCAGCACGGGATAGTCTTCTATAAGCTGTTGTGTGCGCATGCCACGGTGCGGCACTTCCCAGGGATTTAAATTGGCCGACCGGTAATCAACAATATGCTTTACGTCCACCCCTCTTTCAAGCATGATCGTTTTAAGCCCTTTTTCGGTTAGCTCTTTTGCAGCCCAGCCGCCGGAAATGCCGCTGCCCACTACAATTGCGTCATAAGTATGTTCCGCCATTTTTGTTTGTTCGTTTGTTTTGATGGTTGCCCTCTAAATTCAGAAAGCAAAAACCGCTTCTAAAGATATTCAAATATTTTCAACAAAAAAGAAACAAAAGTTTTGCTTCGGAAAATTTAAACGCTGTGTATGCCAATGATGAATTCCCTATTTTTGAAACAATTTTTTTTGATGGGCATATTAAGGATCCTTTTCAGCATATACGCGATGATCATTTTTGTGGTGCTGATGCTAATCGTTTTTATTCTGTCATTGGCATCAGTGTTTATGGGCCGCATAAGCGGCGGCAATTATGTGTACAAGCTCTGCGGTTACTGGTCTGACATCTGGTTTTTTCTCACGTTTATTAAAGTTAAAAAGATCAACGGCCACCTGTTTGATCCTGGTCAGAAATACATCGTGGTGGCCAATCATATCTCCTATCTTGATATTCCCGTGCTGGTGAATGTTTTCAGAAAACCCCTGCGGCCATTGGGCAAGGAGTCAATGGTAAAGATCCCGATATTTGGCTTTCTTTACCGCAAAGCCGTGGTAACTGTTGACCGCAGCAGCGGCGAAAACAGGACCCGCAGCATCAGTATTTTAAAATCCATGATACAACGCGGCATCTCCGTGCTTGTTTTCCCCGAAGGCACTTTTAATACTACCGGCAGGCCTTTAAAAGAATTTTACAACGGCGCTTTTCGCGTGGCCATTGAAACGCAGACACCGGTAAAACCTGTGTTATTTTTAGATACTTTTGACAGGATGCATTACAGCACTATCTTTTCTCTTACGCCCGGCATGTGCAGGGTGGTTTATTTGCCAGATATTGAAACCAAAGGTTTGGCACTGGGTGATATGGAGCTGTTGAAACAACGTGTTTTTAATATGATGGAACAAAATCTTGTTGCCTACAACGCACCATGGATCATCGGGGAAGAAAACGCTGTAAAACCCAAAGCAGAGTAAACGATTTTAAAATACATCAACATCACGCCAGATCATAACATATTATTTCAAACAGATGAAAAAGCATTCGCGGAGGTTATCATTCCGCTGGCGCTACCTGTCAATTATACCTGGGCTGTACCAGAAGCATTCAAAGAAGCCGCCCAGCCTGGCTGCCGCGTGGAAGTGAACCTGGGCAAAAATAAAAAATACGCCGGCATTATTAAACGGCTTCACAATAAAGCGCCGGAACTGGTTGAAGCCAAAGACATCATCAACGTGCTTGACGCGGAGCCGGTGGTGCACGCGCAGCAATTACAATTGTGGGAATGGATTGCCGCTTATTACATGTGCACCGAAGGTGAAGTAATGGCTGCCGCGCTTCCGGCTCATTTTAAACTAAGCAGCGAAACCACTTTGGTTTTTAATGAAGAAGCCGGTGAAGAATTTACCGATATGAGCGATGAAGAAGCGCTGGTGGTTGACGCGCTGATCCTGAAAAAGGAATTAAAGATCTCGGAAGTGCAGGACATACTGGATGCCACGCATGTGTACCCCGCTATTAACCGCCTGATACAAAAACGAATTTGTTATGTATGGGAAGCGCTGAAAGAAACCTATGCCCCAAAAAAAGAATCTTACGTGCTGCTTACGCCAGCCTACAACAATGAAGCGGCTTTGGAGCAATTGCTGAACGAAGACAGGCGCCTGCAGCGTGCGGAAAAGCAAATGGAACTGCTGCTGGCTTACCTTCATTTTTTAAGAACGGAAGGCGAGATCACCAGGCCGGCCCTGCTGAAAAAATCAGGCGCATCAGAGGCGCAGTTGAAAGGACTGGTAGAAAAAGGAATATTGCAAATTGAAAAAAGAACGATTGACAGGCTGAAACCGCAGCCTAAGAACATCAACATCAACTTTGATCTTTCGCCCGCGCAGCAGTCAGCCTTTGAAAGCATTCAGCAAAACCTGCAAAGCAAAAATGTCTGCCTGTTGCACGGCGTTACTTCAAGCGGTAAAACTGAAATATACATCCGGCTGATTGAGCAATACCTGAAAGCCGGGCGGCAGGTGCTGTACATGCTGCCGGAAATTGCACTGACCTCGCAAACCATCAGGCGCCTGCAGCGGCACTTTGGCGGCCACATTGGTGTGTATCATTCCAGGTTTTCCCAAAACGAAAGAGTGGAGATATGGAATAAGGTGCGCCGGCAGGAACTGAATATTGTGCTGGGTGCGCGTTCGGCTCTTTTTCTGCCCTTCCAAAATTTGGGGCTGATCATTTGCGATGAAGAACACGATACCTCTTACAAGCAAATGGAACCGGCGCCACGCTACAATGCCCGCGACAGCGCCATTTACATGGCCGGCCTTTTTACAGATTGCCATGTAGTACTGGGCAGCGCCACGCCATCGCTGGAGTCTTATCACAATGCGGTAAAAGATAAATACGGCTTTGTGGAACTGAACGAACGCTATGGGAACATGGAGCTGCCGCCGATTGAAATGATTGACACGCGGCGGTTTAAACGCAAAGACATTCAAGGTGATATGATTACCCCGCCATTGCACCAGGCCATACAGCATACGGTTGAAAAAAAACGGCAGGTGATCCTGTTTCAAAACCGAAGGGGCTACACGCCTTACCAGCGCTGTAATACCTGTGGCTGGATACCCAGGTGCAAATATTGCGATGTGTCGCTCACGTATCATAAATTTCACAACAAACTTATTTGCCATTACTGTGGTACCACATACCCACCAATGAATACCTGCGCCGTTTGCGGCAATCATGATTTTGTACAAAAGCAGTTTGGCACCGAGCGGATTGAAGAGCTTTTGCAGGAAACCTTTCAGGGCACCACGGTTGGCCGAATGGATATTGACACTGTACGTGGCAAACATGCGCACGACCAGCTTATACAATCTTTTGAGCAGGGCAAGATGGATATACTTGTAGGCACGCAAATGGTGGTAAAAGGGCTTGACTTTGAAAACGTAGACCTGGTGGGCATTTTAGATGCTGACGGTATTTTATCTTTTGCTGATTTTCGCGTAAATGAACGCGCCTTTCAACTGATAGAACAGGTGAGTGGCCGGGCGGGGCGTAAAACAGGCAATGCAAAAGTTTTGGTGCAAACGGCGCAACCGCTGCACCCAGTGCTGCTTCAGGTGCAGCAGCATGATTATAAAAAAATGTTTGATGAAGAAATTACCAACCGCCAGCAGTTTGCCTATCCGCCATTTACGCGCCTCATCAGGATCACCTTCAGGCATAAAATAAAAGATGTGGTGCATGATGCCGCGGGAATTTTTGCTGACAGCCTGCGCAACCGTTATCAAAATTATATAACCGGCCCGTCTGAGCCGGTGGTGGGCCGTGTCAGAAATCAGTATTTGATGGAAATGTTACTAAAGCTGCCGCTATCCCAAAAACTGATCATAAAATGTAAACAGGATATTTTACAGGAAATTGCCATTCTTCACCAGGAAAAAAGATACCGCGCCGTGGTGATCGTACCAGATGTTGATGCATTGTAAATAATAAGTTACCCGGCCTCCTGGCTCGACTATGCTTTGCTTCACCCGACCTGGAAATTCTCAATATTTTCCCGACAATTCCATGATTTGCTCATAGGTATAAATATATACCCCTTTTTCATTTTTCTTACTTGCGGCTATCATTGCTTTTGCAACATCACCACCTTCAATTGCACTGTATTGTTTTGCTTTACCATATAATATACCGGAAAGTGGTTTCATTATTACCTGTGCGATCTTTTCCATGGGTCGCCTTTCTTTTCTTTCACCCAGCAACATACCCGGCCGCATAATATGCACTTCTGGCATTCCGGTGGCAATCACATCCTGCTCAGTTTGCCCTTTCATTTTGGTATAAAACAAAGGGCTTTCTGCATTGGCGCCCATCGAAGAAACAAATACAAATTTTTCGCAACCGCGCTCAAGCGCCAGCCTGCAGGCATTTACAGGAATATCATGATCAATCTTCCAGTACAGCTTTTTATCGCCACGCACCTTTTTGTTCGTGGTTCCAATACAGCTAAACACCACATCGCTGCCATCGAGCGCCAATTGCACTGTTTCTATATCATCAAAATTTACCAGTTTTATTTCCAGCCGGTTATTGGTAACGGGTACAGGCCTTCTTACCAGTATTCTTATATAATCATAATCCGGATCCTGCATTAACAAATTCAGCAGTTGTGTGCCTATCATTCCAGTGGAGCCGATGATGGTAGCTGTACGTTCGCTCATTAAAATGTTTTACTAAAGTTATAAAAATAAAGGGTGCTATAACGGCACCCTAATTTACTTTATAGATACTGTTTATACTATTTTAAACGATATTTTCTTTGAATGCGTTTGCTGTTAAATTTTCTTTCCAGTTCCGCATCAGACATGCTTTCAGCAATTTCTGTAGGCACATTAATCAATTCATTTCTGCTTTGACGCAATTCCTTTTTAAGGGTTTCGGTTTTTTGCACAATCAGCGGGTCTCTATCTCCAACAAGCCTGGTATCTGTAATAATGTATTCAAGGCGTTTAATGTTTGAGCGTAAAGTTAATGCCTGGTTTTGCTCGGCAGTTTTATCAGGCACGGCAGCCTGCTTTACCGGAACAAGGGCTGCGCCTACGCTGGGTATTACTTTAGCAGTATTCTTGGCGCCATCGCCTTTTTGTGTAGCCAAAACTGTACTGGTAACACCAGATGAAGCCGTTGTAATATCGAAAGCAGACCTGTAAGTTCTGGTTTTTTTAATTCTTTTATCTAAAGCCAGGAAAGTATATTTCAATTGCTTGATCCATGTTTTTAAAGAGCTGTCC
Organism: uncultured Niabella sp.; assembly: GCA_934486785.1. Lineage (GTDB taxonomy): Bacteria > Bacteroidota > Bacteroidia > Chitinophagales > Chitinophagaceae > Niabella. The sequence continues at coordinate 323,888 of CAKSQK010000002.1, forward strand.
ACTTCTACATAATCCCTCATAGCAATATCATAGTTAAGGGCATCTTTTACAATTACGCGCACTCTTGCCGTGTCTGAATAATTAAATTTTGTGGTACCGATAAAAAACAGGTCAATAGTTCTTTCTTTCACTTTTTCTGTTTCATTCACAAAATCGTAGGGCGGTACCCATTCAAACAGATCATCGCAGCTTTTAGGCAACTTATATTTACTGATGGTTTGACTACTTGAAAACAAAATCTTATCTATTGGGAAATTGCCGTTTTCACACATTACGGTGAAGCTTAGTTTGTTTCCTTCCTCAACCGTTACAGGACTTACCACGCTTGGTTTTATGCTTGGCAAAACCACATCAGTATTATACCAACTGATCGCAAATGTAGTATCCGTTTTATCCTCAGGGTCTGTAAGGCTTTGCACGCCAATTCGAACGGGATATTCGGTATCGTATTTCAACCTGCCCGACCTGAAAATATCTTTATTAGAACGAAAAATAAGAGTGCCATTGTCTTTATTAATCTGCAAACCGGGGGGCGCATTTTTCAAAAACCAGTAATAATTGTTTTGTGGTTTATTGATCATGAGGCGGTAAGAAAGGCTGGAATCCACATGCAGTGAAAAATAAGGGTTCAGGTTGATGATACGAAGCGTTGTATCAACCCGCACAAAAGGGTCGGGCACAACTGTTGGCAACGTATCAGTTACCTGGCCAAAAGTGGTGTAGGTAAATAAAATGAATATGAATGATAAAAATCTTTTATACATTTCATTAATACTTAAAAGGTTGTGCAAATCTACGTAATAGCGGTCTTAGGTACAAAAAATGTGCAACGTTTAATTTTTACAAACTTAACAAGTTTTAGTTAAGGACGACGCTCCGGTGAAAAAGGTTTACAAAAAAAAGCCCGGTGTGGAAACACCAGGCTCAAACCAAAACTAACTGCTTATGAGAAAAACTTAATTACTACTGTATTTCTATATCTTTAGACGCCGTTCTTGCTTTTTCCTTTTTGTTTAATGTTACCTTTAAGATTCCATTAACATATTTCGCTTCAATTGCGTCAGTATCAATAGTATGGTCTAAAGTAAAAGTTCTTTTAAACGTGCGAAGGTGAAACTCGCGGCGGATGCTTTTATGGGTTTCAGCAGATTCCTGTGCTTTGCTTTCAGCCGAAATGCTTAAAATATTTTTATCCAGGTTGATCGTGAAATCAGTTTTTTCATACCCTGGCGCTACCACATCTAACACGTAGGCGTCATCTGTTTCAGAAATATTCACAGGTGCATGGCCACGGTAATTCGGTTGCTTTACTTCAGTTTTCAACAAAGCAGGAACTTCAGTAAAGAAGTCGTCAAAAAGGCTTGTAAGCGTGCGCTCAAAAGGAACTCCATTTGATTTTACGTTGGTCATATTAAAAAGTTTAATTGTTATAAAATGTTTTACCCTGTTTATAACAAACCTGAGACCACAGCTAATTATTATGACATTGTAACATTTTCATCAATATTTAAAAGACAAAATGTCGCAAACGGAAGTTACCAATTGACTCAATGGCTATTGACTAATTTGCAGCTTTTGAGCCAGCCAGCTATCTTTCAGCGGGATGATCCATTTTTCTTCAAGATCTTTTTTTGTAGCAACAAGATTGTTGAAATATAAGCTGTCGGTAAAAAGAAAATTATGATCCAGTGCATATTGCACTTGCTGGTAAGGCAGCAATTCAATGCCATCGTTCACCACAAAGGCCAGTTGGTTCCTGTCAAAAAAATCAATCCGGAATTTTTCTCCAAGTTGCTTTATAAACCGAACAGAGCTATCTGTGCTGCAACCGCCTACATGCGTTTGTGTATCATCCGCAATCAGCACCACAAAATATCCGAAAATGATCAGCCCCTGTCCTTTAACCGGTTCGCCGTGGCTTTGCCAGCTTTCTACAAATTCTTTTACCATTTCTTCTGCCACAAAAGCTTCGTCAATACGAAGCAGGCGGTTGGCCTGGTACACCCATACTTTTGAGTTAGGAGAGAAATTAGGCTTTAAAAATTCTTTATATTCTAAATTCATTTGTTTTAATTAAGTAATGAATAGTTATGGTTGCTAACTTAAAAATTTGGTAATTCGTAATTCTTAATTTATAATTCATTTACCCCATCTCCCTCTCAATCAATTCCGCAATATCCAACACCTCCACTTCCCCATCTTTTTCAGCATTTTTTACGCCGTCGGTGATCATTGTATTACAAAACGGGCAGGCTGTAGCTACAATGCCCGCACCGGTTTCGATGGCTTCGCGGCTGCGTTCAAAATTTACGCGTGTATGCCCTTTTTCTTCTTCTTTAAACATTTGTGCACCGCCTGCGCCGCAGCAAAGGCCGGCGGCTTTGCATCGTTTCATTTCAACAAGTTCCGCCTTTAAAAGTTCTAAAACTTTTCGTGGCGCTTCAAAAATATCATTAGCACGGCCCAGGTAACAGCTATCGTGGTAAGTGATCTTTTTTTCACCTGGCGTATTGCCATCCTTCAGTTTTATTTTGCCCTCATCAATCAATTGCTGTAAAAATGTGGTATGATGCACCACCTCGTATTGGCCGCCCAGTTCGGGATATTCGTTTTTAAAAATATTGAAACAATGAGGGCATGCTGTTACAATTTTTTTGATGCCATAACCATTCAATACCGCAATATTCTGGCTGGCCATCATTTGAAAAACAAATTCATTACCGGCGCGGCGAACGGGGTCTCCGGTGCACATTTCTTCTTTGCCAAGTACGGCATAGCTAATGCCGGTTTTTTGGAGTATGCGGGTAAAAGCCTTTGTAATTTTTTGTGCACGCTGGTCAAAGCTGCCGGCACATCCCACCCAAAACAACACCTCCGGTGTTTGGCCTTTGGAAAATAACTCAGCAACAGTGGGCACGCTCATATCCAGTATTTTAAAAGTAGCATCTAAGGTACGGAAAGGTTTAAACATTTTGGCATGTAAAACAGCCTGCTGAATTATATTTGCCGCGATTGAATGAAAAAATTTTTCAACAAAATAACCAACTGGGAGCTTTGGCCATTTGTGGTTTTATATGCGCCCATTTTTCCGGTGTGGCTGTGGTATTGCTTCAGAAGCCGGTCAGTATGGTTCTTCACGCCGTCTAACCCCACCATAACTTTTGGCGGTATGGAAGGCGAAGGCAAAAAAGAAATGTATGACCAACTACCGCATGAGCTGATGCCGCTGACCATTTACATCAATCATACGACTGATTTTGAAGAAGTAAAAAGAAGGATCCGCCTATCGGGTTTACAATACCCTTTTGTGGTAAAGCCTGATGTGGGCATGAAAGGAATTCTTTTTCGTGTGATTGAAAACGAGCAACAGCTACAACAATACCACGAGCTGATGCCGGTAGAATATATTGTGCAGGAAAAAGTTTCTTACCCCGTGGAAGTAAGCGTGTTTTATTACCGCTATCCCTGGAAGCAGCAGGGGCGGGTTTCAGGGTTTATTCAAAAAGAACTGCTGAGCGTAACCGGAGATGGTAAGCGTCATTTAAAAGAGCTGATAGAAACCCACCCACGCGCGCGCTACCGGCTTGAGGAAATGCAACACCGGCACGGTGCCAGCTACAACCGCGTGATACCCGCCGGGGAAATTTATTACCTGTCTTATGCAGGCAATCACAACCGCGGCGCGCAGTTTACCAACCTGCACCGGGAGATTGACAACAACCTGCTGTCAGTTTTTGACAACATCAGCCACTATGATAAAAGTTTTTTTTATGGCCGGTACGATATTAAAACCGCCTCGATCGGCGATTTAAAAAAAGGCAGGAATTTTTCCATACTTGAATTTAACGGCGCGGGTGCAGAGCCCAACCATATTTACGATTGCGGCATGAGCCTGGTCGCTGCATATAAAACCATTTTACAACACTGGAAAGCGCTGTACCAGATCAGCCGGTATAATCATAAAAACGGGCATCCATACTGGCCATTTCAAAAAGGCTGGAATTATTTAAAAGATGCCCGGAAGCACTTTAAAATGCTGGAGAAGCTTGATTAGAAGCTAAAAAGCCACATACGGCAATACTTTATCATAAGTATCATTGGTTTGGCTTACCAACTCCTTTAAAATATCAGGGCTTGCTATACTGCCGTTTTCCTTCCGGTATTTCATTACCAGGTAAGCCAGTTTACTGCTGATGTAAGGGTGCGCGTTCAGTTCATCATACGTGGCCGTATTGATGTTCATTTTGCTGGCCCATGTTTCCCCCAATTTTAAATACGGCTTTATTTTCTTGAAAGTAGAATCCGGCACGCCATAAGTTTCGCCCACCTGCTCAATGCTGTAAAAGCCGCCCAGTTTACTTCTGAAATTAACGATTCTTGCCGCAAGCCTGCTGCCAATGCCGTATAAAGATTGAAAAGCTGTAGTATCGGCTGTGTTGATATCAATCGGCGTAACTTTTCTGCTATATTCTCTTACAGGAGTTGCTGCATAACCATTCTGATCATTTGAATACTGTTTTTTCTCAGGCTCTACCGCGCTGATCACGATATAAGGCTTTAAACGCTCAAATTCCTCCGGCCGCAGGCTATAGATCTTTTGCAGGTCATCGGCTTTACGAAACTTACCGCCTTTATTTCTGTAGTTATTTAATATCTGTACTGTTCTGTCGCGCAGCCCTAACTCTTTTAACTGTTCGGTTGTGGCAGTATTGGGGTCAAATGGAAAAAGCCGGGCTTTAGGCGTTGCATTATTTTCAAACTGGCGCGAATAACCCGGGCGGGAGTAAGCCCTGCTGCCGGTACGGTTTTCTCCGGGTTCCGGTTCATCTAAAATAGTAGCGACAGAAGCCCATTCGGCGGGGTTTGTAGCCGTAGCGCCTTTTCCAGAACGATGCATGTTTAAAAAAGGTAAAACTGCCATGGATAGGATAAGAAGTATTAGGATGATTGCCGCTATACCTTCTTTTTTTGAAAAAGTAATGTAGTTTTTTATCCTTGCGACCATACAGGGTTGATTTAAAGCTACAAATTAGATATGCAAAGCGGCTTTATTGTACGGGAAAATTCCCGTATTAAAGCTGTATTTTCACGGTCGTAAAAATTAAGTACTTGGTGCAAATACTTAATTGAAAATGAATATCTTATATTAAGGCACAAAAAAACTTCTAAAAATTTGGCAAAATTCTTGTTGCATGCTTTTTTCTTTATAACGTTTCCCCTAACTTTGCAGTCCTTTATTTTGGCCAAATATATTTTGATTCTGCAAAACATGTTCAAGTAATTGAATTTCAATGGGTTTCTACTTTAACGGTGGTTTACCCCTAAACTTGTTTTGTGTATGATCAACTAATTAAAACCGGTTTAAAAATTATGTCTTCTACAAGCGTAAAGCCGATAGCTATCGGTTCAAGAGTAAACTTCGGGAAAATTAAGCATTTAGCTGAAACACCTGATCTGCTCGAAGTTCAGATTCAATCATTTAAAGAATTTTTTCAACTTGAAACCACCCCGGACAAAAGAAACATTGAAGGCCTGTTTCGTGTGTTTAAGGACAACTTCCCCATCACCGATACGCGCAACATTTTTGTTCTGGAATTTTTAGATTATTTTATTGACCCGCCCCGGTACAGCATTGAAGAATGTATGGAGCGCGGGCTGACCTATGCCGTACCCTTAAAAGCAAAGCTGCGCCTTAGCTGTAACGATGAAGAGCACGTAGACTTTCAGACCATCGTTCAGGATGTATTTTTAGGAAACATTCCATACATGACGCCCCGCGGCACTTTTGTGATCAACGGCGCTGAGCGCGTGGTTGTTTCACAGCTACACCGTTCACCCGGGGTATTCTTCGGCCAGTCCATTCACCCCAACGGAACAAAAATTTACTCTGCACGCGTTATTCCTTTTAAAGGCGCGTGGATGGAGTTTGCCACAGATATTAATAATGTAATGTATGCTTACATTGACAGGAAAAAGAAATTTCCTGTTACCACATTATTACGTTCTATCGGCTACGAAACAGATAAAGACATTCTGGAACTGTTTGGCATGGCTGACGAAGTGCCCGGCGACAGGAAGAAACTGGAAGCCCATCTTGGTAAAAAACTGGCCGCCAGGGTTTTACGCACATGGGTAGAAGATTTTGTGGATGAAGATACCGGCGAGGTTGTATCCATTGAGCGTAACGAGATCGTAATGGAGCGCGATACCATCCTTGATGAGGAAGCCATTGACACCATAGTGGATATGGACGTAAAGAGCGTGTTCATTCAAAGAGAAGATGTGGGTGGTGACTACGCCATTATATATAATACTTTAAATAAAGACACGTCTAACAGCGAGCTGGAAGCCGTTCAGTTCATCTACCGCCAATTGCGCGGCGCCGATGCGCCTGACAACGAAACAGCCCGTGGTATTATTGATAAGCTGTTCTTTAGCGACAAGCGTTACGACCTTGGTGAAGTTGGTCGTTACAAGATCAACCGCAAATTGAACCGCGAAACAGACCTGACGCAGAAAACGCTCACCAAGGAAGATATCATTGAGATCATTAAATACCTGGTTCGTTTGACCAATGGCAAAGCTGAAATCGATGACATAGATCACCTGAGCAACCGCCGCGTACGTACCGTAGGCGAGCAATTATATGCTCAGTTCGGTGTTGGCCTGGCTCGTATGGCACGTACCATTCGCGAAAGGATGAACGTTCGCGATAACGAGGTGTTTACACCTGTTGATCTGATCAACGCCAGAACCCTTTCTTCCGTGATCAATTCATTCTTTGGCACTTCACAGTTATCTCAGTTTCTGGATCAAACCAACCCCCTATCTGAGATCACGCACAAACGCCGTATTTCAGCACTGGGGCCAGGCGGTTTAAGCCGCGAGCGCGCAGGCTTTGAGGTGCGCGACGTGCACTACTCTCACTACGGAAGGCTTTGTACCATTGAAACGCCTGAAGGACCGAACATCGGCCTGATCTCCACGCTTTGCGTGCACGCCAAGATCAACGAGATGGGCTTTATTGAAACGCCTTACCGCAAAGTGGAGAATGGTAAAGTAAACATGAAAAAGCTGGAGCTACTGAGCGCTGAAGAAGAAGATGAAGCAAAGATCGCACAGGCAAATGCCCCGCTGAATGATGATGGCAGCTTTGTGAATGACCGCGTGGCCAGCCGCGAAACCGGCGATTTCCCCATTCTTGAAAAAGAAGAAGTAGAATATATGGATGTGGCGCCCAACCAGATTGTGGGTTTGAGCGCTTCATTAATTCCTTTCCTTGAGCACGATGATGCCAACCGTGCGCTGATGGGCTCAAACATGCAACGCCAGGCGGTACCATTACTGCGTCCGGATTCCCCTATTGTTGGAACCGGTTTGGAAGGTAAGGCTGCACGCGATGCAAGAATCCAAATTCACGCCGAGGGCAATGGTGTGGTTGAATTTGTGGATGCCAATGAAATTCATGTGCGTTATGACCGCGATGTAAATGATAAACTGGTAAGTTTTGAAGAAGACCTGAAAGTGTACAATCTTACTAAATTCATCAAAACCAACCAGGAAACCTGCATCAATCTTGTTCCCGGTGTTAAAAAAGGCCAGAAGGTAAAAGCCGGCGACTTCTTAACAGAAGGCTATGCCACCAAAAATGGCGAACTGGCGCTGGGTAAAAACCTGAAAGTGGCCTTTATGCCCTGGAAAGGTTACAACTTTGAAGACGCCATCGTGATCAGTGAAAGAGTGGTAAAAGAAGACATGTTTACTTCTATCCACATTTCTGAATACGAGCTGGAAGTGCGCGATACGAAGCTGGGTGAAGAAGAGCTGACATCAGATATTCCCAACGTTTCGGAAGAAGCTACCAAAGACCTTGATGAAAACGGGATCATCCGCATTGGCGCACAAATTAAAGAAGGCGATATTCTCATCGGTAAGATCACGCCTAAAGGCGAAAGCGATCCTACACCGGAGGAAAAATTACTGCGCGCCATCTTTGGCGATAAAGCCGGCGATGCAAAAGATGCTTCACTGAAAGCGCCAAACGGCGTAGAAGGTGTGGTGATCGGGAAAAAATTGTTCCAAAGGGCTAAAAAAGATAAGAACGCGAAAGTTCGTGAAAAAGCCGCCATTGAAAAGCTGGACAAAATTCACGAGAAAAATGAGCAGGATCTTTTAGCGGTTCTGTTAGAAAAATTAGAAACCCTGCTGGAGAATCAAACTTCAGCCGGCGTAAAGAACAGCTTTGATGAGGTAGTGATTGGGAAAGGCGGCAAGTTTACTGCTAAAAACCTTGCTTCTCTTGATTTTGCCAACATCAACCCGCTGGGCTGGACAAATGATGAAAAGATCAACAGCCAGGTAAATACACTGTTGCACAACTATAATATCAAGTACAACGAAGAACTGGGCCGCTACAAGCGCGAAAAGTTCAACATCAGCATTGGTGATGAATTGCCCGCAGGCGTATTGAAACTGGCTAAAGTGTACCTGGCCGTAAAACGTAAATTAAAAGTAGGTGATAAAATGGCGGGCCGCCACGGTAACAAAGGTATTGTGGCTAAAATCGTTCGTCATGAAGATATGCCGTTCCTTGAAGATGGCACACCTGTAGACATTGTACTAAACCCACTGGGCGTACCAAGCCGTATGAACCTGGGGCAGATATACGAAACCGTACTGGGATGGGCCGGGCAGCAACTGGGCCTGCGCTTTGCCACTCCAATTTTTGACGGCGCCGAGCCTTACGAAATTGAGCAGTATTGCGATGAAGCGGGCATTCCCAAGTTTGGCCACACGTACCTGTATGATGGTGAAACCGGCGAGCGCTTTCACCAGAAAGCCACCGTGGGCGTGATCTACATGATCAAACTACACCACATGGTTGACGATAAAATGCACGCACGTAGCATTGGGCCATACAGCTTAATTACTCAGCAGCCGCTGGGTGGTAAGGCACAGTTTGGCGGCCAGCGTTTTGGTGAGATGGAGGTTTGGGCTTTGGAAGCATACGGTGCATCCAACATTCTGCAGGAGCTGTTAACGATCAAATCTGATGACATCATAGGCCGTGCAAAAACCTATGAAAGCATTGTAAAAGGCGATAACGTTCCAAGAGCAGGCGTTCCGGAATCCTTCAATGTATTGATACATGAGTTGAGAGGACTGGGCTTAGACCTTACGTTTGATTAATAAAGATGCTGAAAGCCGAAGGCTGAAATGCCGGGCTTTCCTTCTGCTTCCTGCGTAAGCATGAAGCACCCACAAAAAAGTAATTTGTAAATCTGAAAATCGTCAATCGAAATATGGCTACAAAAAAAGACAATCGTCCAAAAGCAGCATTTTCAAAAATCACCATCGGCCTTGCATCGCCCGACTCTATCTTAGAAAAAAGTTTTGGCGAAGTATTGAAACCCGAAACCATCAACTACCGCACTTACAAACCCGAGCGCGACGGTTTGTTTTGCGAAAGGATTTTTGGGCCGGTAAAAGACTATGAATGCGCCTGCGGTAAATACAAGCGCATCCGTTACAAAGGCATTGTGTGCGACCGCTGCGGTGTAGAAGTAACTGAAAAGAAAGTGCGCCGCGAAAGAATGGGCCACATCAAATTAGTGGTACCAGTGGTACACATCTGGTACTTCAAATCCCTGCCCAACAAAATTGGTTACCTGTTGGGCATGAGCTCAAAAAAATTAGAAACCATTATATACTACGAAAGGTATGTTGTAATTCAGCCGGGTGTTCGTGTAGACAAGGGGCAGAATTATGGCGATCTTCTGACAGAAGAAGAATACCTGGATATACTGGACGCCTTGCCAAAAGACAACCAGTACCTGCCTGATGACGATCCTAACAAATTCGTTGCTAAAATGGGCGCTGAAGCTGTTCACGACCTTTTAGGCAGAATTGACCTGGACCAGTTGTCATTTGATTTAAGAAATTCCGCAGCTACTGAAACCTCTCAGCAGCGCAAGGCCGACGCGTTGAAGCGTTTGAGCGTTGTAGAAGCGTTTCGCGATGCCAATACCCGTATTGCCAACCGCCCCGAGTGGATGGTGATGCAATACATTCCGGTTATACCACCGGAACTGCGCCCGCTGGTACCGCTGGATGGCGGCCGTTTTGCGTCATCTGACCTGAACGACCTTTACCGCCGCGTGATCATCCGCAACAACCGTTTAAAAAGGCTGATGGAGATCAAAGCCCCGGAAGTGATCTTACGCAACGAAAAACGCATGCTGCAGGAAGCGATTGATTCGCTGTTTGACAACAGCCGTAAATCGAACGCTGTAAAAGCAGAAGGCGGCCGTGCGCTGAAATCACTGAGCGATGTGCTGAAAGGCAAGCAGGGCCGTTTCCGCCAGAACCTATTGGGTAAGCGTGTGGACTACTCCGGCCGTTCGGTAATTGTGGTAGGCCCCGAAATGAAACTGCACGAGTGCGGCCTGCCAAAAGATATGGCTGCCGAGCTCTTCAAGCCGTTTATCATTCGCAAGCTGATTGAAAGAGGCATTGTAAAAACAGTAAAATCTGCAAGAAAGCTGGTTGATAAAAAAGAAGCCGTTGTATGGGACATTCTTGAAAATATTTTAAAAGGCCATCCTGTGATGCTGAACCGTGCTCCAACACTGCACCGTTTATCCATCCAGGCATTTCAGCCTAAACTGATCGAAGGAAAAGCCATCCAACTGCACCCGCTGGTTACAGCTGCGTTCAACGCCGACTTTGACGGTGACCAAATGGCCGTGCACGTTCCATTGAGCAACGCTGCCATACTGGAAGCGCAGTTGCTCATGCTTGCTTCGCACAACATTCTCAATCCGCAAAACGGTACGCCTATCACCCTGCCTTCTCAGGACATGGTACTGGGCCTGTATTACATCACCAAAGGCAAAAAAACCCAGGGTGAAGATGTGGCAAGAGGCGAAGGCAAGGCGTTTTACTCGGCAGAAGAAGTTATCATAGCTTACAACGAAAAGAAAGTTGACCTTCATGCCTGGATCAAAGTAAAAGTGAATGTTCGCAATGAAAAAGGCGAACTTGAAAATAAATTAATTGAAACCACCGTGGGTCGCGTGATCTTTAACCAGTACGTACCTGCAGAAGTTGGTTTTGTAAACGCGCTGCTCACCAAAAAGAACCTGCGCGAAATTATCGGCGATATCATTGATATCACCAACGTGCCCAAAACAGTTAAATTCCTTGATGACATCAAGCAGTTAGGTTTCCGCACTGCCTTCCAGGGTGGTTTGTCGTTCAGCATTAACGACCTGATCATTCCTGAAGTTAAAGAAGAGCTCCTTGAAAATGCCAAAGGCGAGGTTGATGAGGTGTGGGATAACTACAATATGGGGCTTATTACCAACAACGAACGCTACAACCAGATCGTTGACATATGGAGCCGAGTAGATACAAGGCTTACAGAAACACTTATACGCGAATTAAGCACCGATAAGCAGGGCTTCAACTCCGTGTATATGATGCTGGATTCCGGCGCAAGGGGTTCTAAGCAACAGATCAAGCAGCTCGCGGGCATCAGGGGGCTGATGGCCAAGCCAAGAAAATCAGGCTCTACAGGCTCTGAAATTATTGAAAACCCCATCCTTTCCAACTTTAAAGGCGGCTTGAACGTATTGGATTACTTTATCTCTACACACGGTGCCCGTAAAGGTTTGGCCGATACCGCTCTTAAAACAGCGGATGCAGGTTACCTTACCAGACGCCTTGTAGACGTAGCACAAGATGTGGTAATTACAGAAGTGGATTGCGGAACATTGCGTGGTATTAATATTTCTGCATTAAAAGATAATGAAGATATTATTGAACCACTAAGCGACAGAATTGAAGGCCGCACTTCCTTACATGATGTATTTGACCCCCAAACAGATGAGCTATTGTTAAGTGCCGGTACCGAAATTTCTCCCGAAATCGCCAAAAAAATAGAAGATTCAGGTATCGAATCTATCGAGATCCGCTCAGTACTTACCTGCGAAAGCAAGCGTGGCTGCTGCGTGAAGTGTTATGGCAAAAACCTGGCTTCAGGCATCATGGCACAAAAAGGTGATGCGGTTGGTATCATTGCAGCGCAATCCATCGGTGAGCCGGGTACACAGTTAACGCTTCGTACCTTCCACGTGGGTGGTGTGGCAGGTTCTGCTTCTGTAGAATCTACACTGACTGCCAAATTCGATGGCACCATCCAGTTTGACGGGGTGCGTTCCGTATCTACTACTAATGCTGAAGGTGATGATGTGCGCGTGGTAATTGGCCGTACCGGTGAGGTGCGTATCATTGATACAAAAGCCGACAGGCTGCTTATCACCAATAACATTCCTTACGGCTCTACCCTGTTGGTAAAAGACGGGCAAAAAGTTAACAAAGGCGTCGCCATCTGCTCATGGGATCCGTACAACAACGTGATTGTGGCAGAAACTGATGGTGTGCTGAAGTTTGAAAACGTGATTGAAGGCATTACCTACCGCGAAGAAGCCGATGAACAAACCGGCCACCGCGAAAAAGTGGTAATTGAAACCAGGGATAAGACCAAGATACCATCCATCATTGTAGAAGGGAAAGAAATCAAATCTTATAACTTACCCACCGGCTCGCACATTATCCTGGATGATGGCGACGATGTAAAAGCCGGTAAGGTGCTGGTAAAAATTCCACGTATACTTGGTAAGCTGAAGGATATTACCGGTGGTCTGCCACGCGTAACCGAGCTGTTTGAAGCGCGCAACCCAAGCAACCCTGCCGTGGTAAGCGAAATTGACGGTGTGGTAACCATGGGTGCTGTAAAGCGTGGCAACCGCGAGATCATTATTGAAGCAAAAGACGGTGTAACAAGGAAATACTTAGTACCACTGACCAGGCAAATACTGGCACAGGATGGCGACTTTGTAAAAGCTGGAAGCCCTCTTTCTGACGGGCAGATATCTCCGCAGGATATTCTCTCCATTCAGGGACCGTTTGCAGTACAGCAATATGTAGTAAACGAAATTCAGGAGGTTTACCGCTTACAGGGTGTGCGCATCAACGATAAGCACATCGAGGTGATCGTTCGCCAGATGATGCGTAAGGTAAGCATTGTTGACCCGGGTGATACCCGCTTCCTGGAAGATGACTTGGTAGATAAATTTGAATTTGTAGATGAGAACGATTTTGTGTACGAGAAAAAAGTAGTGACCGATCCGGGCGACTCTGCAAAACTCAAAGCCGGCCAGATCATCAGCCTGAGAGATTTGAGAGAAGAAAACAGCGTGCTGCGCCGTGCAGATAAAAAAGCGGTGGAATTCCGCGATGCACAGCCGGCCACTTCTGCTCCCACCCTGCTGGGTATTACCAAAGCTTCTTTGGGTGTACAAAGCTGGATCTCTGCCGCTTCGTTCCAGGAAACCACCAAAGTACTTTCTTCTGCAGCCATTCACGGCAAGGCAGATGAAATGCTGGGCCTGAAAGAAAACGTGATCACCGGCCACCACATTCCAGCCGGTACCGGTTTGCGCGAGTTTGAGAACATGATCGTGGGCAGCAAAGAAGAATATGAGCTGTTGCAAACCGCCCGCGAAGCCATGAGCTTTGACGAAGAAGAATAATTGTGACATAGACATGAATAAAATTTAAGGAGCGAGTGATCGCTCCTTTTTTGTGACCACCTGACAGACAAACTTTTGACCTATCTTCAATTGCATTTCTGCATGGTATAATGCAAAACTCGTGGCACGCAAGGAACAATTTATAAATCATGGGACACTGATTTAACACACTGGCTCAACATGTACAATAAAAAAAGATCAACTAAATAATAAGCAAGACAAGCCATGGCAACAATTTTCAGTTTAATACATACTCCTCATCTTGTTAACCCTTTCCTAAGAAAGCCGCCCAAAACATTTTTATTTTCAACTCTTTAGTATATTGCGTCTTGTTTTATATATTTAGCTTTTAACAGCATCACCAATATGACAACTGGAATAAAAAATGCGCTTTTAATAATAAATGCTTTACTGGTTCTGGCAGTCGCATTTTTATTATACAATTACTTTAGCGGCAACAAAAAACAAGCTGGTACAACGCCTGTTGCCGGCAGCAAAAAAGACTCTTCAGCCGGCGGCCAAAGGCTGGTGTTTGCTTATATTGATACGGATTCCATCCAGGTAAAATACGAGCTGGCAAAAGTGGTGCAGAATGAGATCAAAAGAAAAGAAACCGCTATTACCGCCGAAATGGAAAGGATGGAAAAAAACTATAAAAACAAAATTGCCGGGTACCAGCAGCAGCAGGCAAGCATGACGCCCGAACAAATGGAAGCCGCAGGCAGGGACGTGCAAAACCTGCAACAGCAGATCATGGAAAAAAGGCAGTCGCTTACAGAAGACTTCAACAGCTTTGTGGCCTCAAAAAACATGAGCGTGATGAAAGAGATCAAAGACTTTTTGAAAAAATACAATGCCAGCGGCAAATACTCTTTTATTTTTTCTTATGAGCCTGGCCTGTTTTATTATAAAGACAGCTCCTTTGATATTACCGCCGATGTGCTGAAAGGCCTTAATGATGAATACAGGCTGAAAAAATAAGCCTTCAATTAGCCAGGTTAATAGGTTGATCAGTTTACAAATATTACAGTTGCTGCCTTCTTTTCAGCATACAAACCTTCCTACTTTTCTACTAACATTCAGTTCAAATTCTTATCTTGTTTCCCAAAATCAACAACTCAGTTATGGGAAATCAGACGCATTCATTCAAACAATCGCTTAGCTTGTTTGATGGCACTATGATCGTTGCAGGGTCAATGATCGGTTCGGGAATATTTATCGTAAGCGCAGATATGACGAGGCATGTGGGCAGCTCCGGCTGGCTGATTGCACTATGGGTGCTTACAGGCATTATGACCATTTTTGCAGCCATTACTTACGGTGAATTGTCTTCCATGTTTCCCAGGGCTGGCGGCCAGTATGTATATTTGAAAGAAGCTTACAACCCACTTACCGGCTTTTTATACGGCTGGAGCTTTTTCTCCGTTATTCAAACGGGAACCATTGCTGCCGTAGGCGTTGCCTTTAGCAAGTTTGCAGGCTACTTTATCCCCGCGCTTACCATTGATGATAAAAACCTTTTGTTTCAATTGGCATGGCTGAAGATATATCCTGCGCAGTTGCTTTCCATCGCGTTGATCATCTTCCTTACTTATATCAATACAAGAGGCGTAAAGGAAGGAAAACTTGTGCAAACCAGCTTTACCATCGTCAAACTGTTTTCTATATTCGGGCTTATTGTTGCCGGTTTACTGTTTGCTTTTAATGCAGACATCTGGAATGCCAACTGGGCCACGGGTTTCGACCTTAAATTTACTGAAGCCGTAAGAGATGAGCCGGGCGGCAGCCAGGCAGGCTGGTCGCTGTTCAAAGAATCGCCTGCACTCATCTTTACCATCGGGCTCATCAGCTCGGCGCTGGTAGGCTCGGTATTCAGCAGCGTGGCCTGGGAAAACGTTACTTTTATAGCCAGCGAAATTAAAAATCCTAAAAGAAACGTAGGCCTCAGCTTATTGCTTGGAACAGTCATTGTAACTGTTGTTTATGTTTTGATGAACATCATGTACATAGCCGTGATGCCACTGGTTCCCGAAGCAACAACTGCCGTTGCCGCCTATCCTACCGAGTTCAATCAATATCCCAATATTGCATTTGCACGGCAGGACCGCGTAGCCACCGCTTCGGCATTTAATATATTTGGTGATTATGGCGCGGCTATTATCGCTGTCATGATCATGATCTCAACCTTTGGCTGCAATAATGGTTTGATACTTTCGGGAGCAAGGGTTTTTTATACCATGGCGCAGGACAAACTATTTTTGCCCAAAGCCGCCAATCTTAATAAAAACAGTGTGCCGCAATGGGCTTTGTGGGCGCAATGCATTTGGGCCAGCATCCTTTGCCTTAGCGGCCAGTATGGTATATTATTAGATTATGTGGTGTTTATTACCGTGGTATTTTACATTCTTACCATTTACGGCGTGTTTAAATTAAGAAAGGAAAGGCCTGATGCAGAAAGGCCGTACAAAGCGCTGGGTTACCCGGTTATTCCCGCCATTTATATACTCATTGCGCTGGTCATGTGCGTGGGCCTGCTGTATGCCAAGCCGGTTACTTCGCTGGCAGGGCTGGTAATTGCTTTATTAGGCATACCGGTTTATTATTTTTACAAACGAAAAAACCAGGTATTGGAAGATTGATTTAAATGATTGATAAAACAATGATGATGAAAAATTTTTTATGGATGCTCTGTATGGTGCTATGCATTTCCTGTGGCAATAATGAAAGCGCCGAAAACGAAAGCGCTGCCACAGCCGCAGAACCCGGTAGGGTATATACGGCGGTTCAGCTTAACGAAATGATTGTTGCATTGGAAAGTAGCCTGGAAGAACCCATGCTGAAAGCTGAAGCAGAAATAAAAGTAAGAGGCGATAAAGGCAACCTGGATGGCGTGGCACAATCAGCAAAGGCCATGGAAGACACCATACAGGTGCGCATTGATGCAGTTAAGGCTTTTACACCGGTGGGCGTTGGCGGCGAAGATTATAAAACCGTGGCCACCAGGTATTTTGAACACCTGAAAAGCATTTATACTACTTACAGGGAGATTGCCGAAGCTAATAACGACAATACCCGGCAGGAAAAAGCACAGCAAATGCAATCCATCATTAGCGCGCAATCAGCCATAATGGCCAATTTGCAGCAGGCACAGCAAAAGTACGCGGCGGACAACGGGTTTGTATATTAGCATGTTTAAGGTTTGGTTTTTGTGGTAGTATTAAGAAAGATATGTTCACGAAGCAGTTACTTTTTATAGCCTTCATCGTGATTGCTGCTGGCTGCAACAACACCAAAAAAGAAAGCCTTGAAACGGCCATACAGTTCAGCGAAAAAATTGTGAATACCGAGCAGGAGCTGGCAGAACCGCTTGCCCATGCAGAACAAATGATCCTGGCAAAATTAGACAGCAGTGATTTTGAAAGCATGGGCGCCATAGCTGATGAAGCAGAAACGCTTATTGCTGACCGGGTTAAAGAAATTAAGGCTTTAAGTGTGAAAGGTTTTAAAGGCGGGGAAGCTTTCAGGTCTTCTGCCATAAATTATTTTGAATACGTAAAAAGCATTTTTACCAATTACAAAAATATTGGCTATGCCAAAACTGAAGGAGCGCGGCTTTACGAAGTACGCCGCATGGACAGTTTAAGAAGCCGGCAACAACCTGTTATAATGAAAATGCAAGCTGCGCAAAAGCAATTTGCTGACGACAACGGTTTTAAAGTAAACTTTCAGCAATAGTTGAAATGATACCCAATACTTATGATTACATTAACAAATCGTTCCATTAATTTGGCTGAACTTTAACCAATAATTTTTTCCATGAAAATTTCTGCTGCTTTCAACCAATATTGGTCAGGCCTGTGCGTAGGTATGCTGTTGTTACTGCTGGCATCCTGCACCAAATCTGATACCCTTGGTGAAACGGTTATGCGCAGCAATCTTTCAGAAAAAATTATTCTTGACACTGCTTATGGCGAAGATGACCTGCAAAAATTAGACATTTACCTGCCTGCCGGAAGAACAGAAGCTACAGGCTTGGTAGTGCTGTTGCATGGCGATGCCTGGCACGGCGGCGATAAGAGCAACCTCAACAATTTTATAAAACTATTCAGGGCAAAATGGCCGGATGTTGCCATTGCCAACATTAACTACCGCGATGCTACAGGAGACAGCATCACTTACAGTGAACTGATTGCTGATGTGGAAATCGCCATCAACATGCTGGCAGCCGGCAAATCAGCTTTTAATATTTCTAACAACATTGCGCTGTGGGGTGTGAGCGCCGGCGCCCATCTGGCTATGCAGTATACTTACACCAAAAACGATTCCGGTTATGTAAAATGCGTGGCAGATGTGTATGGCCCTGCAATTATCAACGACTGGGATTTTTATAATATTACTGAACCTGTAAAAGGCAAAGACCTGCTCTGGCATCTTTCCGGCTCTCGTTGGAATGAAGAGCTTTACAAAGCATTAAGCCCTATTGAAAATGCTACGGCAGCATCAAAGCCCACGATCATTTTTCATGGCAACCTTGATGCGGTAGTTCCCGTGTACCACAGCCAGCGGCTAAAGAAAAAGCTGGATGAAGCAGGCGTACCCAATGAATACCATGAGTACACCGATTTTCATGGGTTTAATGACATCAATATTGACGACTGCGTAAACAAAAGCATTTTGTTTTTTAAGAAGCATTTGAAATAATTTGCATTTTTCTTCAACACTCTTACTGGTTTTCCGTTAGAGCGGTTTCAACAGCATCATCGGCGGCCACTTCTTCTTTGCTTCTCAGCGGTACCAGCCACGATACTATAAATGCAGGAATGGTGCAGATCAACACCCAGATAAAAAATTCTTTGTAGCCCAGGTAATCGCTGATTACGCCGCTGAGCATGGAAGGGATCATAAAACCCAGGTTCATAATACCGCTGCCAAATGCATAATGCGCCATTTTGTATTTGCCGGGTGCAATATTTTGCATGATGAAAAGTATCAGCCCCACAAAACCAAAACCGTAGCCAAAGTATTCAATACCTATGGCGCCGCCAATTAGCCACATGCTTTGCGGTTGAAACCAGGCCAGCAGCGAGTACATAATAAATGGCAGGTTGAAGATGGCGCAAAGCAGCAGCAGCGTTTTTCTGTTCAGCCCGCGCTTTGCCACAAAATATCCTGAAGCTATGGAACCCAGCACAAAAGCAATGGCTCCTATGGTTCCATACAGCAAACCTATCTGGTCGGTATCAAGGCCCAGGCCGCCCTCTGCCCTTGTGGCTTTAAAAAAAAGCGGTGCAATTTTAATGGCATGGCCTTCTGCAAAGCGGTAAAATACTATAAACAACAAGCCAAACCAGATATGCTTTTTTTGAAAAAACGTTACAAACACATCGCCCAGCGTTTTGGCCACTTCTTTAGCGTTGGACACCTTTTGCGCTGCACCTCCCGTTGGCAGCACGCGGCTGTTATAAAGCCCCAGCACAATCATGATGGCGCCAAAAACAAACATGATCACCACCCAGGCCTGGTGTATGCCAATGCTTTTTTCAAGAATGCCCGCAAAGTAAACCAGCACGCCGCCGGCAACAATTTTTGCAATATTATAAAAAGCGCCCTGCCACCCTGCATATTGTGCCTGCTCTTTTGAATTGAGTTCATTCAGGTACACGCCGTCTGCAGCCACATCGTGCGTGGCGCCGCTAATGGCGATCATTTGCAGCACGGCTATGGAAACAGCAAAAAAATCAGGCAGCTTCAGGCTGAGCGCCACCAAGCCAAATAAAACACCGGTAAAGATCTGCGTGGTAATAACAAAAAACTTTTTGGTTTTATATAGCTCCATGAAAGGGCTCCACAGCGGTTTGAAAGTATAGGGCCACATAATGGCCGAAGTCCAGATGGCAATCTGTGTATCACTGATGCCCATGCTTTTATACATGATAGCGGCAGAGGTGGCAAGTGCTACAAAGGGCAGCCCCATGGCAAACCATGTGGTGGGTATCCAGTAAAACGGATGCGTTTTGGATGTGTTCTTTTGCATTTCTAAATGTATGTATTAAAACAAAAACCAGTTAAAAATTTTTGGGAGTTTATAAATTCGTTCGGGTGTATCGCAAACAAATTGCCCGATGCAAAACATGATCTCAGCGCTTTCTTTTTCTCTTTTTAGCAACAAGCAGTTTTTCGCAAACTTTGCTGCTGAGCGTAACATTTTCCTTATCAGCATAGCTAACCATCATACTGCCGTCAAACGGTTCGGTTTGTTGTATGTTCAGATCAACGCCTAAAAACAATTCGCGGGCGGTTAGAAATTTCAGCAACTCTTCAGAAGAAGGCTGTACTGCCATGAGCGTTACCGTATCTCCTGCTTTGAATTCACTGAGTTTTTGATAACTGCCCTCAATTATATTCCCCTCTGCATCCGGTATGGGTGAGCCGTGCGGGTCTACTGTGGGATGGCCCAGCAATTCATCCATCTTAATAAAAAACTCCGGCGCCTGTATGTGTTCAACCTGTTCTGCAATATGGTGTACTTCATCCCAGCTAAAACCCATCTTTTCCACAAGATACATTTCGGTCAGGCGGTGTTTCCTAATGATAAGCGCCGCCAGCTTTTTTCCTTTCGCCGTTAATTTCAAAGGCCTGTAGCTTTCGTAAACCACCAGTTGCTTTTCTGCCAGCCGCTTCATCATGCTGTTTACCGTTGGCATTTTTATGTCAAGCTGCTTGCTGATGTCGTTAACGCTGGCTTCGCCTTTCAAACTGGTTAGATTGTATAAAGCCTTCAGGTAATTTTCTTCCGTGTGTGAGATCATTTGCAAATTTATTAATTATTAGTGTTAGCTAACAAAATAGTTAGCCTTAATTTGTTAGTATCATCTAATCTTTTAATTTCGTCGTTCTATCAACAAAAAAGAATTTAATGCCCAGGTATAAAATATTTTTCACGGCAATAGTTTTGTTTACTAGTTTAATTGTTCATGTTCAGGCCCAAACAGGCGCCCTGCACGGCAGGGTATCGGATGCAGAAGGCAGCCCGCTTGAAGCAGCATCTGTTTATATTCCCCAGTTGAAAACAGGCGTCACTACAGATGAACATGGGAAATACATGCTGGAAAACGTGCCTTATGGAACCTGGGAAGTGGAAGTAAGCTACCTGAGCTACAACAGGCGCAAAGAAATGGTTACCATCAACAGCGCATCCCTTTCCAGGCATTTTATCCTCACTTCTGCGCAACTGGAAGAAATTGTGATCAGCGGCACGATGAAAGAAGTGTCGAAGCGTGAAAGCCCTGTGCCTGTAGAAGTATATACTTCCAGATTTTTTATATCAAACCCCACTCCTTCTGTTTTTGATGCATTGCAGCACATCAACGGGGTTCGGCCACAATTAAACTGTAATATCTGCAACACCGGCGACATTCACATTAACGGACTGGAAGGCCCTTATACCATGATCCTGATTGATGGCATGCCAATCGTTAGCGGCTTGTCAACGGTTTATGGCTTAAACGGCATTCCGCAGGCTTTAATAGATCGTGTGGAAGTTGTAAAAGGGCCTGCATCCTCGCTGTATGGCAGTGAGGCCGTGGGCGGGCTGATCAACATCATTACCAAAAGGCCCGGCAACGCGCCTGTCATTTCTGCTGATGTGTTTGGCACAAGCTGGGCAGAGATCAATGCAGACGTGGCTGCAAAATTCAGCGCGGGTAAAAATGCGCAGTCTTTACTGGGCGCCAGTTATTTTAACTACAGCCATCCCATTGATCATAACAAGGACAACTTTACGGATGCAACACTGCAGAACAGGATATCGGTATTTAACAAATGGAGTTTTGACAGGCAACACAACAGGCTGTTTACAATGGCCGGGAGATATGTGTATGAAGACCGCTGGGGCGGAGAAATGAACTGGGAAAAGAAATACAGGGGAGGCAATGAAGTATATGGGGAAAGTATTTATACCAGCCGCTGGGAATTGTTTGGAACCTACCAGCTACCGGTTAAGGAAAGAATTTTATTCCAGTTCAGCGCCAACGGGCATAACCAAAACTCAGTTTATGGAAACACACCGTATATGGCCAATCAGAAAATAACTTTTGGCCAGCTTACCTGGTTTAAAACCCTGGGTAAGCATGACCTTTTAAGCGGTCTTGCTTACCGGCACACCTATTATGATGACAATACACCGGCCACCGCCAGTGCTGTGAATGAGCATGCCAACCAGTCATCCTATACAAATCTTCCGGGGGTATTTATACAGGATGAAATATCGCTGAATGATCATAACAAACTGTTGCTGGGCATGCGTTATGACCATCATTCGCTACACGGCAGCATACTTACACCGCGTATTAATTATAAATGGAACTCGAAAAATAAAAACAATGAATTGCGCCTAGGCTTTGGCAACGGCTATCGCGTAGCAAATGTGTTTACAGAAGACCATGCTGCTTTAACCGGCGCCAGGGAAGTGGTTTTCATCAGCGGCCTTGAGCCGGAAACCTCCTGGAACGGCAACCTGAATTTTGTAAAGAAATTTTCTGCAGGATACACGTTGATCGGGCTGGATGCGACAGCATTCTACACTTATTTCAACAACAAAATCATTGCCGATTATGACAGCGATCCGAACAAGATCATTTATGACAATTTAAAAGGTCATGCTGTATCGAAGGGTGTTTCTTTAAACATGGATATTGTTTTTCCAATGGGATTGAAGATACTGGCCGGCGCTACTGCCATGGATGTTTACAGCAAAGAAAACGGCATTAAAACAAGGCAGTTGTTTACTGAAAAATTTACCGCTACCTGGAATGCCGGTTATACATTTACAAACATTGGGCTTACTGTGGATTATACAGGCAATGTATACAGCCCCATGCGTTTGCCCTTGTTGAGTGAAAATGATCCCCGCAGCGAATACTCCCCGTGGTGGAGCATTCAAAACCTGCAACTGACAAAAAAAGCAGGAAGGCATATTGAAATATACGGCGGGATTAAAAACCTTTTAAACTGGACGCCCAACAAGGATGTGCCTTTCCTCATTGCGAGAGCTCAGGATCCGTTTGATAAAAATGTTCAGTTTGATGCAGGCGGCCAACCCATGATAACGCCGGAAAATCCTTACGGCCTTACCTTTGATCCTTCTTATATGTATGCGCCCAACCAGGGAATGAGGGGCTTCTTAGGCTTTCGCTACAATTTGTTTTAAAAAATTAAAGCATGATGAAAAGGATCGCGCTGGTTTTAATAATGGTTTTCTATTTGAACAGCATTGTGGCTGCCCAAACAAATTTAATAGCCATCGAACACGTGGACAGCATGATGCGCATCAGCAAAAAACCCGTGCTTATCCTGCTGTCAACAAAGTGGTGCAAATATTGCCAGATGCAGAAGAACCAACTGAAAAAAAACAGCGCTTTTTTAAAACAGGCTGATAGCTTTTATTATGTTGTTTTTGATGCTGAACGCAAAGACCCTGTAACATTTCATCAAAAAACATTTTACTATAAGCCAACTGGCATGTCTTCCGGCATTCATGAGCTGGCCATAGCGCTGAACGGTTCAGAGCAAACAGCTTTTCCTACCTGGCTTGTTTTAAACAGCAGCTACCAGGTTGTTTTTAAAAGAAGCCAAGTACTTAAACCAGCAGAAATACAGGAATTGCTTAAAGCCATCGCTCGTTTACAGCAAATGCCTAACAGCGCTGCATCCGCACATCAGCTTTAGTATTCATCCCAGCTTTTAATCTTCAGATCATCTTCATCAAGCGTGCAAAACGCAGTTATAAAAGCCGCCGCCAGGCGCGCGTTGGTCAATAACGGTATGTTATAATCTACCGCTGCGCGGCGAATGGTATAATCGTTGGCCAGTTCGCGCGAGCTTACATCCTTAGGAATATTGACAACAAGGTCAAACGTCTTGGCCGCAATTAAATTTTTCACGTTCATTGCTCCCAGCTCATCGGGCCACATTACCGCCGTAGCCTGCACACCATTGTCTTCCAAAAACTTTTGGGTGCCTCTTGTAGCGTAGATGGTATATCTTTTTTCCTGCAATAATTTACATGCATCCAGCAAATCTACTTTCGACTTGCTTTCACCTGAAGAGATCATGACTGATTTTTTGGGAATGGTATAGCCAACGGATAACAACGCTTTCAGCAATGCTTCTGAAAAATCATCTCCAATGCAGCCCACCTCACCTGTAGACGACATGTCCACGCCTAAAATAGGATCGGCATTTTGTAGCCGCGAAAAGGAGAACTGCGAAGCTTTTACGCCCACGTGCTCCAGTTCAAAAGCGCTGCTGTCGGGCTTTTCATAAGGCGCATCCAACATGGCTCGCGTAGCCATTTCAATAAAATTTCTTTTTATAACTTTTGAAACGAACGGGAACGAACGCGAAGCACGCAGGTTGCATTCAATTACTTTAATTTCGTTATTGGTAGCTAAAAACTGAATGTTGAATGGCCCGGTAATATTAAGTTCGCTGGCAATTTGCCTTGATACTTTTTTTACGCGGCGCATGGTTTCCAGGTAAATTCTTTGCGCGGGAAAAACCAATGTTGCATCGCCTGAATGCACACCTGCAAACTCCACATGCTCAGAAATAGCGTACTCAATAATTTCGCCATTCCTGGCCACAGCATCCATTTCAATTTCTTTAGCATTCTCTAAGAAAGAAGAAACCACAACCGGGTGCTCTTTGGACACATTGGCCGCTATGGTAAGAAATTTATGTACCTGTTCTTTAGTATAACATACGTTCATAGCTGCGCCTGAAAGCACATATGAAGGGCGAATGAGCACAGGAAATCCCACATCGCTGATGAACGCATCAATATCATCAAAATTTGTCAGCTCCTTCCAGCGGGGCTGGTCAATGCCAAGCTGATCGAGCATGGCTGAAAATTTATGACGGTTCTCAGCCCTGTCTATCGAAACGGCCGGTGTTCCTAAAATGGGCACATTTCTTTTGTGCAGCTTAATGGCAAGGTTATTGGGAATTTGCCCGCCCATGGAAAGGATCACACCTTTTGGAGTTTCAATATCTATCACATCCATCACACGTTCAAACGACAACTCGTCAAAATACAGGCGGTCGCACATATCATAATCTGTAGAAACGGTTTCGGGGTTGTAATTGATCATGACAGATCCATAGCCCAGCTCCCGCGCTGTTTGAACGGCGTTCACTGAGCACCAGTCAAACTCAACCGAAGAACCGATGCGGTATGCGCCGGAGCCCAAAACAATAATGGTTTCTTTAGCTGATTGCGTTGGCGTGAAAGACGGTTTATCATCGTAAGTAAAATAGAGGTAATTGGTTTTTTCAGGATCGTCTGATGCCACGGTATTGATGCGGCGCACCGCAGGCACGATGTTTTGCTTTTTACGATGTTCGCGCAGCCGCCACATTTCATCCTGCTGGTTGCCGCCCGGGTCTTCTACAAAACGTACGATCTGAAAATCGGAAAAGCCCAGTTGCTTGGCCTGTTGCAATACATCATGTGGCAGTTCTTCTATGGTTTGGTAGGTTGCCAGCTTTTTACTGAAGGCAACAATATTTTCAAGCTTTTGTAAAAACCATTTATCTATTTTGGTTAGCGTCTCCACCTGATCTACCGTGTACCCTTTTTCAAAAGCTTCGGCTATGGCAAAAATGCGCAGGTCAGTTGGGTTTGATAAAGCTTCATCCAGGTTGTCAAACTGCAGATCTTTGTTGCCCACAAAACCGTGCATGCCCTGCCCTATCATGCGAAGGCCTTTCTGAATGATCTCTTCAAATGAATGGCCGATAGACATGATCTCGCCCACCGATTTCATAGAAGAACCGATCTCGCGGCTTACGCCTTCAAATTTGGTTAAATCCCAGCGCGGAATCTTTGCGATCATATAATCAACCGATGGCGCTACGTACGCAGAATTGGGCGTTCCCATTTCACCGATCTGATCGAGCGAATAGCCCAAAGCCAGTTTGGTAGCCACAAAGGCCAGCGGGTAGCCTGATGCTTTAGAGGCCAGCGCCGATGAGCGGCTCAGCCTGGCGTTGATCTCTATGATACGGTAATCATTGGTTTCAGCATTAAAAGCGTACTGTATATTGCACTCGCCCACGATGCCGATATGGCGCACCGTCTGGCGGGCTACATCTTCCAGCAGCGCTACCTGTTCTTTTGATAAAGTGATGATGGGCGCCACTACAATGCTTTCCCCGGTATGAATGCCAAGTGGATCAAAATTTTCCATGGGCACCACGGTAAAGCAGTGGTCATTTTTATCGCGGATGACTTCAAATTCAATTTCTTTCCAGCCCTTCAGGCTTTCTTCCACCAAAATTTGTTTTGAATAAGACAGTGAGCTGGTACACAGTTTTACAAATTCTTCTTCGTTGTTGGTGATGCCTGAGCCAAGCCCACCCAGCGCATAAGCTGAGCGTACCATAATGGGGTAACCGATGCGGTTGGCCACTTCCACAGCTTCCTCTACAGAACCAACGGCCTGCGACACGGGTGTTTTTACCTCTATCTCGTCCAGCTTTTTTACAAACAGGTCGCGGTCTTCGGTGATCATGATGGCTTCCACAGAAGTACCCAGCACTTTTACGCCGTACTTTTCCAGCGTCCCGTTTAGGTAAAGCTCAGTTCCGCAGTTCAGCGCTGTCTGGCCGCCAAAAGCCAGCAAAATGCCGTCAGGTTTTTCTTTTTCAATCACCTTTTCCACAAAACCGGGAGTAACCGGCAAAAAATAAACTTTATCTGCCACACCCTGTGAGGTTTGTATGGTGGCAATATTGGGATTAATCAATATGGTGTAAATGCCTTCTTCGCGCAGGGCTTTTAAAGCCTGTGAGCCTGAATAATCAAATTCGCCGGCCTGGCCTATTTTAAGGGCTCCGGAACCTAACAACAATACTTTTTTAATGGATCCATCCATCATATCAATAAAAATTTGGTTTGCCTGATGAGAAATTTTAAAATCGGATAAAGTAACGAAAAAAATAAAGAAGATGAGGTATAAAATACAACCGGCTTTTAAAATCCGTTGCGAAAGCCGCTCCTAGCCGTTGCTCCGGCAAAGAGCGCCATGTGCACATTAACTTTTATGCCTTGTATGATACCCTTTATAAGTATGGTAAAACACCAGCAAATGAACCATCTTTATCCTGAAGCGGCCTGGCAAAGCCTTGCATTGTGCCAATAAAATCAACACCTGCCGGGGAAGCAGCGTATATAGGATATGCCCCTGCATGGATTGCAGGATGTCTATCCTGAAAAGCGTTTTGGCGCCTGGATGTTTTTTCACAAGATACTTGAGGTTGGTGCGCGCAAATGCCTCTCTTTGCTGCAAGGCAAATGATAAAGATTTGTTCAAGCGGCCGTGCACAACAGCTTTTTCATTAAAAATAATGTTGGCGTGCGGATACTTTTTTTCAATTGTACAACCCAGGTCTGTATCCTCACCACCGTATGAAGAAATGTTTTCATCAAACCCGCTTACACCGGTAAACAAATGAACAGGCATGGCCAGATTGGCTGTAACCAGGTATTTAAAGGACACTTTATTACCATGGCTGTAGCGATGCAGGCCTCTTGTTACATCATAATCCCTCCAGATGTTGTCACTTTCGTACCTGATGGCACCGAGTGAAATGTGATTTTGCTTGCTGCTAAGCACAGTAAGGTGCTGCTGTAAGAGATCGTGACCGAAGGTAAAATCTGAATCTAAAAAAAGAACATACCTGGCGCTAAGGTATGGGAGCGATAAATTCCTGGCGGCGCTTCTGCCGTGATTTTTTTGATCGGCGTGCTGCAAAACCGAAACGGGAAATTGAAAATGTGTTTGCTGCAAAAATTCCACAGTGCCGTCTGTTGAGCCATCTACACATACCCACACCTGAAAGCTACTGATGGTTTGCTTTTCAAAACATTGCAAGCATTTTTTTAGCTCATCAAGATTGTTATACGTGGGAATAACTATGTCAAAAAGTAGCATGCTTTTTCTGTTCGCCGGTTCTAACGCATCAAATACATTTTACCATACCCGCCTTTAAAGTATCGGTCGGTATTATCATTTTCTGCCCTGTATTTCTCCAGTGATTTTCCGTGGTGGTTGGTAATCACACGATACAGGTACACGCCGTTGGCCAGCTTTTGGCCGTACTGGTCTGTACCATCCCATTTATATTCGGTAATATTCCGGCCTATCTTTAAAGGTCCTAGTTCGGCCTTAGTAATTTCCTTCACAATTTTTCCGGTAATGGTCATGATCTGGATCCTGATATTCTGCGGGATCTCTGACCCTGTAAGTGTGAACACGAAGGCTGTTGAAGTGGTGAACGGGTTCGGATAGTTCAGCAAATTAGAGATCATTTGCTTATTGATCACCTGGAAATTCACACGGTATTGCATATCGCCAGCGGTATTGCCGCTCTGGTCTTTTGCAGAAATGATCAGCTCGTAATTACCGTCTTGTTGCAGATAGGGTTTAAAGTTAATGGTAGCAGTATTTTCACCCGATGTGCCCGGGGGATTGAACCGTAATGTATCACTGTCGTATTTGTATTCCCTGGTAATGCCATCCGGGTGTCTTAGCTGAACTTTCACCAGATCAGGATTATCAATCAGCATCCACTTTGAATCATCAGTTAGCTTTATCAGCACATCCGGCTTGCTGGAAACAATGTCTTTGTTCAGAATGTGCATTCCATCAAACGTTACATCCAGATAAGGATTCAGCGAATCCCCGATCACATAAAAATCTGTATTCAGAAAATTATTAACGTGCACTTGTTCAGGCTGCGCGCTGAGTGGGTTGAACTCAACGAACAATGAATTATGGCCGATGAAATTACGCGTTTCAATCGGCACATTCAACCGAATGGTGTCGCCCGCTACAAGAGCTTTTTGATCAGGTACGGCAATATTATTCTCCACGTTATTCCTGTCGCGTACAATCACCCTTACTTTCAGGCTGTCGAAAGGCTGGTCGCTCACATTTTTAAAAGCAACGCCAATGTTCAGCGGTTCGCCAAGTTGCAGCGTGTCTTTTTTACTATAAAAAATATTGGGGGCAATAGCGCCTTCAGGAACCGGTTTTCCATTGACGCGCCAATACCTTAGCTGGTAAGGAGTTCTGTCAACAAGGTCTTCAGTCCTCATTTCAAACCGCAGCGCCGGGTAGGTTTCTGCGCTGATAGAAGACAGATCGGCAGTTTGCTGCGAAGCAGGTATATCGGACATAAGAACTGATTCGCTGCCGTTTTTATCAATGCCTATCACTGAAACGAATCCTTTATCAGCAGAAGAATTTTCGAGGCTGTAACCATCCCACGACAGCGTTTTCCATCCTTCCGCTTTTGAAAACCGCGGCGATCTGATTGAACCTACCGAATCGGGCACATTTACCGTAACTGTTACAACCAGTTTATCTGATACGGCTTTACCAACCACCTGTGCTAAAGGCACCTTATTATCTTTCTGGTAAATAAATACATAAGGCAAAAGGGTGTTTGTTGTATCGTGAGGCTGAATAGAATCAACGGCAGATAAACCAATAGACTTTAATTTATGATACAGTGAGTTATTTTTACCCAGCACAGCTGTATCTGATTTCCAAACCGATGGCAAAATCGTGGGTATCCATTGTGCACTGGTCAGTCCCACATAATATCCTGAAGGGATTGAATCCAGGAAGTCCATAACGGTTTTGCGAGCAGCAGTGGTAGAGATGTCGAACTGGAAAAATCCTAGCACGGTAACTGTATTCCAGGGCAGAGGCCGATAGCTTCCATACATACCAGTGGTGCCCATATCTTTATTGAAAACAGGTTGAAGCGTTTTGTTATTTATTAGGTAAAACCGCAATGAGTTCATTTGCGGGTTGGCCAAAGGCGATGCCATGAATCCCTGCTGCTTCACCACATCGCCAATTTGCAACGCAAAATCAGCTCCACCGCCCGCGTATGGGTAATAGGCATTGCTCACCGTAATGGTTGATTTCAAATTTTCATAACGGAAGAGCCCGGAGGAATCTATAAATATCCTGTCGTGCTGACCTCCATCAAACTGGTATCGGTGCGACTGGCCAAAGCCCGGCTCTGATGCAGCAAGGTATGTGAAAGAACTATAATTCCAGTTGGTTTCATCGGCGCTGCTGGCCGGTGCTGCTGCCACACGCCAATAATACACAGTATTATCTCGAAAGGTTATACCCGGGCTAAACTCCACCAGTCCGCCGACTGAAGTCTTGTTTACAGAAATTTTCAGCGGTGAATTAAACAGGCGGGTCGTATCAATTTCCATCAGGTAGTTTTGTGTTGCTGCCAATGGATTAGCAGTTGAGGCTGCAAAAACGATCTGCTGCCTGTTCACGATGCTATAATCATAGGGATAAACAGGCCGGATGTCGTTTTCATAAATAAAAACATCCCTTGTAATAGTATTGTTGGTTTCAAACAATTCGTCAATCTCGTTATCCGGGTCAATCGTGATGGTGATCTTATTCATGCCCTTATCTTTTACAGGATCAACAGGCACTACAAAGCGCAAAGAATCGGCATAGCGTATACCTGCAATCGTGTCGCGCCTGATGACTGCAGTTGACTGATCAGGGAAAGTTCTTTTAATTTCCACCACTATTTCCCTGTTGATGGCTTTGCCAATATTAAATATCTTATAATCTAATGCAAATTCAGTATCAGCCACTGAAATAAAGCCCGGGCTCACTTTCAAAAACCGGTCTTCTATGGCATAATCTGGTTTGCTAAAATGATAGGTTGCTATGGCAGGATCTCCGTTCAACACAAATGCTTCACAAAGTATCCGTTGAGAAAAATTGCTTTCTTCGGGCATAGCCCCAAAAATACTGTTTATGGTATTTTGCATGACCTCGCCCAAACCGGCTCCATATTTTAATTCAGCCAGGTTTCGATAAAAATTTAAATTATAAAAATCAAGGTTGTTGGTATACCCAAGGCTGGTGCCTGCAAGCATGGCAATAGAGCCGCGTTCGTTGGCAAGTAAATATTTTTCAGATACCGTTTCGGCCGTAACCAGCCTTGTTGGGTTGAATGTGAAGATATTACCCACATTACAGCCAAGCATGTTAAAAATTGGGTATTTCCCATGATTGTTATAATTATCAGGATTTTCAATTTTAAACGCCAGTGCCGTAGATGATGAGTGGCCAAAATAGGTAAGCAGGCCAATACCGTTATTGATCTGGTTGGCCAGTCGTACAGAGTTCAGTTCTTCAGCGCCGGCAGACAGGCTTTTGATATAATCTGTAACGCTTGCACCATAAAAAGTATCTTTTATAACCTGCTTGTGATTGTTTAAATAATAAGTGAGCAGGTCTATAGTGTATTGATCGCTGGCGCCTACAATATGTGCAATATCTTTCTTCCAGCTACTCTCATCTATCAATGGACTGTGCGTGGTTAAGTGCTGCTCGTATTGTTTTACTTTGATCAGGTAAGTTTGCAGTTCGGCGCCGCTGATCACCGACACGCGCCCGATTGGCGTAAGTGGAAGAGAGCTGGAGCCTTCAGCCGACAACAGCACATCTGAAGCGGGATAACCAAAAGTTGGCACTAAATTCAACCGCTCTATGGCTGCGGCGGTCTCGTTATGTTTTGCAGAATAATAATCAACACCTTTACCTACAATAAAAACATTTTGCAGCGGGCTGCTGAACCGGCTCCTTGCCCAGCGTAAAAAATTCCTTACGCTTAATGGATTTTGTTTTATACCAAACCCAAACTGATCCACAAGCTGGTCTATCAGGTAAACTTTGGCATTAAACCCGCCACCTGTGGCAGTCTGGCGGTAAGCGCGATACTCTTCAACAGGCTGTGTATTGTTAGGCCCTGTTAGCAATGCCCTGTTGGTGATGATGAGGTAATTGCCCTGGTTTGCAGCAGCGCTGTAATCCACAAAATTTCTTGTTTCAAAAGCCGTGATATTTTTTACATTAGTAGCATTGTCGTTCACCAGCAAAAGATCCTGCGTGCCGGCACCGGGCTGTGTAAAAACTTTTAGTAATGCTGGCGTTGTAGCGTCTACCGTGTACCTTTTACCATTGCTTAGATCATAAAGTATGGTGGTTCCCCCCGATGTATTAAAACCGCTTATCTCAAAATAAGTTCCTGCTGTTTTTGTTGGCGCCTGAAACCTGAAACTGGAAGCGCCGCCAAAGTTGAATGTGCGCGGGTATGTCATTTGCACCTGGGCTACCCTAATGCGGTTAGTGGTTGCAGCCACGTTAGCTACAACAAAACTGGCATTATTCGGCGCGATCAGGCTTACAGGAGCTGTGCCTGTTAACTTTAAAAAATTGAAGTTTGAAAAAGCCGTGTCAAAAATCACTGCATTGTTTAGTGTAAGCCTTACGTTTCGTACTGCATACGAGTTGCCGGTCACATTCATATTGATGCTTACTTCCGGCGCACCGCCACCGGTGTAAACAAACAAATTGCTTTTGGTAAAAGCTCTCGTGCCGCCATTGCTAATGTCGTTGGAAGCCCAGCCTTCAGCACTTTCGTATGATGCCGGGTATACCGCTTCCCCACCTTCGCCGTAAGGCTGGCCCAAATGGATCTGCTCATTAAAATGCTCACTAACAGTATGCAAAAAATAAGGCTCAGGCACAGCGCCTGCTGGTATGGCAGTAGTAACAGGCACCAGCCGTTTGTTCGATCCTGCTGGGTTTACCGTCAGAAAATAAACAGCCGTATCTGTAAACAAGCTTTTGGAGTTATTGATCTGGTGCGCAGGATTGCGGTACAGGGCATTATCAGGTTTGCCATCATTGGCCTCTCCCCAAAATTCAATGTAGCCGCCGCTGCCCAGCGCGCCCGATTGGGAGCTGGTATAAACAGGCACCTGCTCACCGTTTCTCCATAATTGAAAATGAGCAGCGTCTGTAGCGCCAAGGCCAATGCCTGCAAGCGCTGCCTGAGAGATGCGGTACAGCCCTGTTTCTCCTACTTTAAATTTATAGTAGGTTTTGCTATAATCAATCCACTCGTTATTGTACTGCGCCAGCGCAAGTAACGGGCAAAGTGTGCATAATATCAAAAACAGCTTTCTCATTAAAAAAACAGCTCTTTTATTTTAAATTCATCAATTTTCCCTGTTGCGTTTTCCCAAATTGGCTTTTAGCGAAATAACATGGGTAAACAGCGGGTTTGACTGGTTGGCCAGGTTGGCAAAAGCATAATCAATCACCACGGGCCCCACCCTGAAACCTGCGCCTGCGCTTGGCTGAAATATCCATACTTTTTTTTGATTTAAAGTATCACCGTCAGCCAGTGCTTTTTGAAAGTTGTTGACACCGCCTCTTACAAAAAAAATATCCTTATACGCATACTCCAGTCCAAGCTTAGGATCCACACTTACAGGATCGCTGCTGACCACGGTATTGCGCTTTCCGTCGAAGGTTACATCCAAATTGGTTTCGGCAAGTATAGAGGAATTTTTTCCCAGAGAAAAAACCCTGCCTGCTGCAAGTAACAGCCGCGGTGAGGTCATTTCAGTTGATCTTACAGGAATGTCATTTTGAGTAAGGTACAGCACTTCTTTTTCTTTATCCGTAAAACTGAAAGACCAGGTATTGAACGTGCTGGTAATATCTTTACCAACAATACCAAACCTCCAGCGGTCTTTTAGTATCTGCAGGCCCGCGTCAAGGCCAAAGCCCCACGCTTTGGCAAAACTTCCCACGCTGCGGTGTATCACTTTTGCATTGAGACCAAAGTTAACGGCTTTGTTTTCTGAACTGCTAAGCTGCTGCGCGTAAGAAACCAGCATGGCATAGTCGGCAGAAGAAAAAGGTTTGATGTTATTGTAATTAATAGAGCCGTCCGGTTCTACCAAAAAAAGCGTGTTCATAATATCATCCACCGCAAACCGCAACGCCGTTACGCCAATTGCTCTTTTGTTATTTGTACCCGGTATGGCAACATTTGCAAAATCATACTTACCAATACCGGCAAAATATTCCGAGTGCATCAGGTTGATCTGTGTGTTGGTTACATTTACCAGCCCGGCGGGGTTCCAGTAACCCGCGGTTCCATCCCTTACAGATGCGGCCTGCGCGCTGCCCATCGCCATGCCTCTTGCGCCTGCGCCAATATTCAAAAATTCGTTTGAATATTTCCTAAACTGTGCGCGGGAGTCAACAGCAATCGTTACAAGCAGAATTAAAATAGTTAATTGAAGCGCTTTCATTAAGATACAAAACAATTTTCTGAACAGTGTTCACACAAATTAAGATTATTCTGCGAATTTACATTTTCCATATTTACCGGCAGTATTTTTTAGCTGAACCGGCAATTTTATTCGTTGAACACGCTTTATAATGCAAATACAGCCAGCTAACACTGAATGGCGTATTTTTGCCGGCATTAAAAATTGAATGATGGACCTGATCAAAGAACTTACCTGGCGCGGAATGGTGCAGGACATAATACCCGGCACAAAAGAACAACTGAATAAAGAAGCAACCACGGCATATATTGGTTTTGACCCTACGGCTACCAGCCTGCACATTGGCAGCCTGGTGCCTATTTTATTATTGGTACACCTGCAAAAAGCCGGGCATAAACCCATTGCACTGGTAGGCGGCGCCACAGGTATGATTGGCGACCCCAGCGGTAAAAGCCAGGAGCGCAACCTGCTTAACGAAGAACAACTGGCAGCCAACGTGGCGGGCATTCAACAACAACTTGAAAAGTTTCTGGACTTTGACCCGGCCAACCCCAATGCCGCAAAAATGGTAAACAACTACGACTGGTTTAAACACATTTCATTCCTTGATTTTTTACGCGATGCCGGCAAGCACATTACCGTGAATTATATGATGGCGAAAGACAGTGTAAAAAAACGTTTTGAAGGTGAAGTGGGCATCAGTTATACCGAGTTTGCTTACCAGTTGATGCAGGGTTACGACTTTTATCATTTATATAAAGAAGAAAACTGTAAACTTCAAATGGGTGGTAGCGACCAGTGGGGCAATATTACCACCGGTACGGAATTTATACGCCGTAAAATAAACGGGGAAGCTTTTGCTTTTACATGCCCCCTTATTAGAAAAGCCGATGGTACAAAATTTGGCAAAACCGAACAGGGCAACGTGTGGCTGGACCCTGCAAAAACCACTCCTTACCAGTTTTACCAGTTCTGGCTGAACGCCAGCGATGAAGATGCTGAAAACTGGATCAAAATTTTTACTTTTTTAGATGAAGCATCTATAACAACGCTGATCAGCGATCACCGCCAAAACCCCGGCAGGCGCGAACTGCAAAAAAAACTTGCCAAAGAAATCACCATTTTTGTTCATGGACAGGAAGAATACCAAAAAGCTGTTGAAACAACAGAAAAGCTTTTTGCCAATCAAACCAAAGCTGCGGAGGAAATGAGTATTGAAGACCTCGAAGGCATGGACGGTGTGATCAGGGCAAACCTGGAGCCTAAAAAAATTGCGGCTGGCATTGACATCATCAGCCTGCTGGCCGATACAAACATTACCGCAAGCAAAGGCGAAGCGCGCAAGCTGGTGCAGGGTGGCGGCATCAGCCTTAACCGCAAAAAAGTGGAGGATGTGACGCTAAGTATAAACAGCAGCTACCTGTTGCATGACAAATACCTGCTGTTACAAAAAGGCAAAAAGTATTATTTTTTGGTGGAGGTGAATTAGTTTAAAAACTTCACCTTTTGCGGGTACCTTTTAGCATAGCTGAAAAGCATATTGGTGATGGCGCTGTTTTCTTTATACGGCGTAACCACATCCTTAAAATATTCGGGCTGTTCTATTTGAACATCGCTGCCAATAAAGCCCATGCCGTAAAATTTACCTTTCCATACCAGGATGCAGCTTTTTTCGTCAATTGTAATTCCTTTATCAATAATAGCAGCAATGGTGCTACTTATGGGGCAACTAAAATGTCAAAAGAAGGTTGGGGGGCTGTTATTGCTCACGAAGTTTTACATTTAGTAATTGTTGCGGGAGGAAGAGTTCCTACTGAAACAAATTTAACTCATCATACCGAAATATTTAGAAACTATGTGAATCCGACTAAAAGCTTATTGATTGATGCTTTTGGAGTTTCGGAAACTGATGCAATTAAACTGGCTTTGGGTGGCTTGGGAGATTTATGGAATTTTGCAAATTTTGCATCATTGGCAGACAGCGAGTATGGAGTCACATTATAACAAAGGTACAATGTGTAACGCTTTATAAAATTCACTAATTAATGGCATAATATGAAACACATCACTGCTATCTTTTTCTTAACTATTTATTTATTTATAAATGAACTGAATGCAAAAAGCCAGAGCAGCGCTATAATCAACAATAGTGATACTACTATCCTAAATGTTGTAAAAGATATAAAGGAGTTTGAGAATATTATAAGATGGAGTGTTTATCAACATAATGATACACTATCAAAAGTTATTTATCAGAAAGAAGTTTTATTCTTTAAATTTAATGTGAATAAAAGTGGACGAATCGAAAATATAAAATGTTCAGAAAAACAACCTAAACTGTTAATTGATATCATTACTACCAGTTTACGAAATATGAAAATTGGAACGCCTCAATTTAATAACACTGATTCAGGATTATTTGTACTGCCTGTTTGCTATAACTACCTGGGAGAGTCGTATAGCCCTGAAAAGCAGTTCAATACTAACACCAATATAGATTACAATGATTTAGATTCATATATTAACTTAAACAAAAACGGCTTTTTTGATAATGCGAAAACAGGCGGTATTTTAAAAGGATTGAAATGCACCTTTCTTCCCTGGATTAAAATCAGTCCACCTGAATCCTTTCGTTGATTCCAAACTCCTTCTTGGACAAGTTGGGTAAAAAATCAGTAAATCCGAAAGTTATAAAGCCAAAAAGACCATAGACGAACAACAGTAAATGGAATGATCACTGATTCATGGTAGTGGTTCAACATATAGGCTCAGCAACGAGTGTCGTACAATTAAAATAATATCCACTTTGGTAAGCTACGAGGAAAAAATGCCGCCAACGATGATGTCGGCCAATGGTACGGGAACCGGCGATACCGGTGACGATACAGGGGATGACTCTTATTTTGATTCACAGGAACTGGAAACGGTGATAGTAACCGCCGTTAATACCGGCACCGGCGATACCTGGGACACAGGCTGGGCCCACAGCTACGATACACGCCCTACTACCACCGACCCCGAACCTCCCTATAATTGTAATTGTGGGGGTGGGGGTGGAAGTAACAGTGCACCTGAAACTGTAGTAAATTTGGTAACAGACCCCTGTAAAAATGGAGCATTGACAGCTATAACGAACAATAAAATTAGAAATACTATCAGTCAGTTTTATAATGATTATCTAGTTCCCGCTAGTTCAAACTTTCGAATAGTACTTTTAGAAGGCCCAGTAGTTAGCGGGGGGCCTGCTGAAACTGTAAGCGTACCTATATTTCGGTCAATTCAAAATTAGAGGATTTGTGTTGTTTTCGATAGACGGGTTATCCACTACC
>CAKSQK010000003.1 GCA_934486785.1 uncultured Niabella sp.
TTTTCATAACTTCTGACAGATTTAAAATTAAAGATTTACTCTAATTTAAAACTGACGAATTTGAGGTACGCTTACAGTATGATCAGCATTGTCATAAATATAATCCGTTTTAAATTCGTAATATCCTTTTTCATTTTCGTCGCGGTTGCCGCCATTGTTTTCCCTTGAGATCATACTTAACATCAATTCACCACCCGCGTAAAACCTTGTGGATACAGACTCTGTACCCATTCCTTCATAGGGATCATCCACACGTAATAGTTCATATCCATCTCCCAAATTGATAAATGAAAGGGTGTAAGTTTTAGATCCAAAAGAGCCGTGCGTTGCAAAATTTCTTTTGAAGTTATTCAGGTACATACTGTCATTTTTGATTGTGTAGGAAAAATACCCCAGGTTGACCCCACAAACATGGCAACTGTTTGAGTTAACGAAACTCCCTTCTTCATCTGTTATCATTGGCGCAGTTCTGAAAATAACATAAAACAGTGTATCGCTTTCCCGTTTCACTTTAAAAGTAGTATCAACCATGGTGTACAAAACCGGCTTTTCAATAAATGCGCCGTTAAATTCATGTATATCGCCCGGCGTGGCGTTCCATTTAACAGCGTTATTCTTAGCATCAACTTCACCAGCCAGCAGGTATTTAAGAATTTCCTGCGGCGACTGCGATTTATGAAACAGGTTCGACTGAAACGGGGATGCTTTTTGCTCCTGTGTTTCAACCGGTGGTTTTGGTTTTGTATTTGTTTTGCAGGAAACAAAAAGCGCTGAAAGCATTGCTGCGACAATGGTCATTTTAAACTTCATACTATCATTTTAATTTGGGATGATACTGTTTTTAGTAACAAAGCCATTTACTCACAATTAATTAATAATGCTGCAAGGTTTTAGTTTTAGAACAAAACTAATTGCTTTCACACTTCAAAAAATACCCTCTACAGGGTATTGCACGGCACAAGGCTTAAAATATTTTTACAGTTGAAACATAATCCTTCTTAAAATGAAAAAATTCACACTCGCACTATTACTAACTGCAATCGTAAACATTAGCGCGAATGCCCAACGTGCAATGGGCGAAATCATTGACCTTAAACAATTAGATGCTACACCAAGGCAGGTGCAACTTTCTGAAAGAAGCTTTGGCAGCCTGCCTGCATCAGCATCGGTTGAACAGTGGTGTCCCACACCCGGCGATCAAAAACAATACGGCACCTGCGCCGCATGGGCTACCGCTTATGGTATGGCGACTATTCTCTACGCAAAAACTCATAACATTACAGACAAAGCCACTATTAACAAATATGCTTTTTCTGCAACCCATCAATATGAACGAATTAAGCAGCCCGGAGATAACACCTGTCAGGGAGGAAGCAGTACTATTGGCGGGCTTTTTACGATCTATAAAAAAGGCGTGGCACTACTTTCAACTGTACCGTATGCCTGCAATGTATCTATTAGCAGCGCAGCCGATCAGGAGGCTTTAAATTATAAGTTTTCTAATCTGAATATTTTGTACGGCAATGAAGAACTGGCAACTCAGTTAAAAGATAATTCTCTTATTAAAACTGATCAAGAAAAAATTGATTTGAATAAGCTTACTATTTCAAGCGGTTATCCCATTGCTATTTCATTTACGCTGCCACAAAGTTTTCAGGAAGTGCGGTCTAAAGTTTGGCACAGTAACCCCAGCGAAACACCTGCACAGTGGAAACACGCCAGCCACGCTATGGTAGTTGTAGGTTATGACGATAATGTAGAAGGTGGCGCTTTTAAAGTACTCAATAGCTGGGGGACAGGCTTTGGCGATAACGGCTTTATTTGGATTCGCTATCCTGACTTTACAAAATATATAAAGTATGCAGCAATTGCGTTTCCAGATCCCAATTCAGCGGCGCCGGCTGAAGCGCCCAAACCAAAGCCGGAAGAACCTAAACCGCAACCAAAACCTTATGAACCCAAGCCTCAACCAAAACCTGATGAACCAAAACCGCAACCAAAACCACAGCCCAAACCTGCTGCGGAAACCACATTTGAGCTAAGCGGATCAGTTGAATTTAAATTGAATACCGGCGATGATATGCCGATCAAAAAAACATCTACACGCAACTTAACCGTAGAAGATGATGAGCCACAAGCCAAAGAAGATTTAGTAGCCTACACAATGTCCGAAACTTATAATAGTGGTACAAAGTTTAGGTTTTATATGACGGTTAACAAAGATGCTTACGTATATGCTTTTGCTACCGACTTAAAAGGGCACGTAAACCTCATTCTTCCTTTCGATGACAAGATAAGCACCCGGGTTGTACCTAATAGTGTAATTGCTTTTCCCAGCGATACGAAAATTATAAAAATGGACGAAGAAAAAGGCCGTGATTATTTATTGATTCTTTACTCCGCAGTTGCGTTGGATAGCAAAGCAATGACCGATAAAATGAACAATATGAAGGGTGCGCTAAGCGATAAAATAAAAGCAGTATTGGGTAATAAGCTGATTGATAAATCGAAGATTGAGTATTACAAAGACCGGGTTGGGTTCAATACCAAAAAAATATCCTCACGCAACCTAACAGTTGAAGACGATGAGCCTACAACAGTAACAGGTGGCAGTGTGGTACCGCTGATGGTGGAGATAAAACATAATTAAAATTTTATTCATCTTCCCTGTACTATTAGTGCAGGGAAGATTTTTTATAATACCTGTTTGCCAAAATATATTGAAATAGCAAAGCATTGATCTGCCATACAATCAGTCATGGTCAATGTTAGGATTTTAGGGCAGGTAATAAATTGAAGCAAAATGAAAAAATTAATAGTATTCATTGCGGGTCTTTTTCTTGCATTTAACACTATGTCTCAAAAGGGTAATATAATTGTACCATCAGGCCATGATGGGGATGTTCGCATGATAGCTATTGATGATCAAAGTAAATATTTTTATACAGTAGATGAGTGGAAGATCATTATGTGGGATTTTAATACGGGTAAAGAACTTCACACGTTTCCTATAGCTAATAAAAATACTACAGAACATTTTGGTAATAAAGTGAATAACCTTCGCGACCTGATTATCTCTGCAGATGGAAAAACTCTTGCTTTTACTACTCCTAAAGATGAGTTGCTGGTCTATTCAACTGTAACAGGGCAAAAAATAAATTTTGTACAGGGAGTATTTTCAAAAATAAATTTTTCGAAAGATGGCAAAACTATTTACGATTTAGTAAGAGGCCCTGAAGGGGGCGATATAGAGCCCGGCACTAATGGCAGAATGATACGGGCAATTAGCGTGGAAACGGGAGAGATTAAAGATTACTGGCATAAAAAAGATATGAATATTTGGGGAGGTTTAGTTAAATACTTTTATCCTGTGGAGGCGGGCATAGTGATAAACTTTGATAAGGATGGATATACAGTACTTGATTTAGATGAAAAGAAAGAAATTAGTAAAGCGAATGTACAGGAACGAATGCGTGGTACTTATAAGATTGATGATGAAGGTTTCAATCGTAATACATTCTGGGTTCCCGTAGGTTCAGGTTTGTTCAGTTTTCAAACAAGTAATTTAAAAGGTTCATCAGGTTTTTTAGTATGGGATATTTATCAAAACAAAGAGTTTGCCTTTTTCTCATCCGGCAAAAATCACATGCTGTATCCGGGCAATGTAAAAAACCGTATCCTTTTCGTCAATAAGTCCAACAGGCACGAAAGTCAGGAAGTTGTTATTTTAGAACGAGATAGTAAAATTGCCAAGAAAGTTGATATTGCCCGTGATAATGAAATTGGCGTTGTTACACTAAGTAAAACCGGGAATACTATAGTTTATTACGGAGGAAATCAAAATCCATATATATACGATCTTAATAAAGCACATCAAAACCCATTACCGGGAATTATAGCAAACATAAATTTAGAGTCGGTAGTGAGAAAAAATGATGAACTTATTTTCAATAGTATTTCCGAAAAATATGACAGGAATGAGACTATGAATTTTGAGAGTGAATCTGTGAATTATATAGTGGATTTAACAAGAATGGTTGTACGCGCTAAAGACACTTTGCCTGTGAAACAAGCAAAATCCTTATATACTGTCAGGTTAAGTAAAGACAGTTTTTTATTAGGATATTCAAACCCTAAGGAGGAGTTTTTTATATACGATTCCCGTACAAAAAAATCAGTGCCTTTTCTTGGCAAAGGATTGAACGTAGATTTAAATTCAGATTGGAGATCCTTTCCTCAGATTCCTGCTGTTGCTGCAGCCAAAAGCCCGGGAGACTTTTATATGGTATTGTCAGGCACAGATAGTAAAGGGCAGGAAATTTCCCGGTTTGTAAAATATAATATTAATACCAAACAATCTTCCGGCATTTTTTCTACCGGTTATTTTCAGGGTGATGATTGGGATAAGAGGGCATATGATAACAATAATCGTGCAAGGGTTACAGATGCTTTAATTGCAGATGATGAAAATGATTTGCTTGCTTCTGCACCGTTTCGCTATAACGGCACGGTTAAGGTAATGGATTTGAACACAGGCAAAGTTTTGGGGCAACGTAAATTTTCTTACGATTCTGCAGCTTATGCAAAAGCGAATACAAGCGGGTCATCTGGTATAGTGCAGGAAGGTGTTCAAAATTATCCATATTACATTAACCGGGTAAAAAAGGTGAATGCCAGCACTGCAAGGGTGCTGGGAATGGAAAGAATATTTGAAATTGATTTAAACGGTGGGGCCGGAAGTGAAATACAAATTCTACAGCCGCAGTATTTCAGCCAAAAAAGAAATCTGAAATTATTTGCAAATAATAAAATCGAAAGTGTTATCAGTACGTATCAAACTGACGATAATTTTGTGGCAGAAATGATTTACGGCCCATATAGTTATAAACTTTCTCATGTTAATTCACCCATTGAAAAAATCGAATTTTCTCAAAACGACAGCATACTGTACACTGTAAATGAAAACAAAACGATCAGTGCTTATAATGCAATAACAGGAACCTATTATGGTACGTTATATACTTTTGAAAACTCAACAGATTGGGTGTTTATAGGCGCTGACGGCCGCTTTGATGGTACGGAAAATGGGATGCGCAAATTATACTATCTAAAAAACAGGGAAATAATTTCTATAGATAAAGTATTTGAAAAATATTATACACCAAACCTGTTTCAGAGGTTAGTGAAAGGTGAAAACTTTGACCCAATTCCCGATATATACTTCAAGCCCAAGCCTCGCACGCGTATTTTATACGCCGAAGTAAAACGCAATTTAGAAGTAACAGATGATAAACCGGTTTACAATAACACTTCCGGCGTAGCCGAGATAACGGTATCTGCCACAGCGCCCGATGATAAAGTAGATGAGATACGCCTTTTCCATAATGGTAAAGCTGTAAACCTTGCCACACGGGGTTTATTTGTAACAGATAATGATGGCAGCGACAGTAAAAAATATACTATTAATTTATTGCCGGGCGCCAACACTTTTCGCGCTGTTGCACTTAACAGCCAGCGCACCGAAAGCGAACCCGATGAAATAGTGGTAAACTATAAAAACGGCGATGCGCCTGCTCCAAAACCTAATAACAATACCAATAACAGCGTGGCTATTGATGAAATTGACAGGAATGCAACATTGCATATTGTGGTGATAGGTATTAACGCTTATAAAAATAAGATCAACCCGCTCACTTACGCTTTACCCGATGCCACAGCATTTAAAACCGAACTGGAGAAGGATGCAAAGTCAATGGTCAACAATGTAAAATCCTATTTAATTACAGACGATGCTGCCAGCAAAGCAGGTATTGTAGCAGCTTTTGATAACATTAAAAAAACAGCGAGACCTGAAGATGTGTTTGTGTTTTATTATGCAGGCCATGGCTACATTCATCCCACTAATAAAGAATTTTATTTAGTAAGCAGCGATGTTGCCGATGGCGATGAAAGCCTGTTAAAAAATGGTGTATCAGCAAAAGAGTTACAAACATTTGCAGTAGACATCCCGGCACAAAAGCAGCTCTTCATTATGGATGCCTGCCAGAGCGCAGGGGCATTTGAAAAAATGTTGCAGCACGATGGTGAGCAACAAAAAGCACTCGCAGTAGTAAGCCGCAGCACGGGTACGCACTGGATGGCAGCGAGCGGCAGTACAGAAACTGCAAAAGAATTTGGAGAGTTAGGCCATGGCGTTTTCACTTACTCGTTACTGGAAGCCTTAAAGGGCAAAGCTGTAAACAATAAAATGATCACCGTGAATGGCTTAAAGAATTACCTGCAACAAATCGTGCCGGAACTAGTAAAAAAATACGGCGGCAACAGCCAATACCCCGCCAGCTATGGTTTTGGCAATGATTTCCCCGTGGAGATTATGAAATAATGAAGCAT
Source organism: uncultured Niabella sp. (assembly GCA_934486785.1). Lineage (GTDB taxonomy): Bacteria > Bacteroidota > Bacteroidia > Chitinophagales > Chitinophagaceae > Niabella. The sequence continues at coordinate 6,391 of CAKSQK010000003.1, forward strand.
GAAAATAATATTACCTATATTAATCGTTTTATTATTTGCGCTAAATGCTAATGCGCAAAAAGGCAAAATTGTAATTCCAAAAGGCAACTCATCCAACATTTCGTGTATAGCAATTTCAGCCGATAAAAAGCTGCTTGCTTCAGCCGCAAAAAATGTTGTGGTCGTTTATGATATTGCTTCACAAAAAGAATTGTATCGAATTGACATTTCCGAAATAGGCATTAATGACAAAATTGATTATTTACGATTTTCAGCCGACAACAAGAAAATATTTTTTAATAGTTACAACAATCCCTATGACATTTTAACTGGTAAAGTTGACAGAAGTGTATCAGAATCCAAAAATAAGTTAAGGTCAAACGATGGTAAATATGTTTTAGAAGTAGATGAAAATTATTATCACAAAACAATTGAAATTTTTGAAAATAAAACAGGTACTAAAATCAAAAGTGTAACAGCGAATGAAGAAAAAAAGTTGACTAATATCATTTGCAACAATGATCGGCTTATTCTTTATGGCACAGCGGGATGGGTTATTTTTAATATTAGCACCGACGACAAAAAAGAATTTGCAATTAACAACAGTGGCTTCGACATTGTGGTTGTGGATGAAGAAAATAATCGAATTGCTTTTACAGAACGGTTTCGGGATGTTGTAGAAATGTACGACCTAACGTCGGGGAAGCTAATAAAGAAGCATAAAGTGAAGGGAAATATAACAAATTTAGCTTTTAACGTTAGCTTAGTAATTTTTGAATATGAATCGGCGCCGAATTTGCCATCGCAATATTTTATTGAGCAACTGAGCAAAAATGGTTTAGTAGAGAGTAAAAATAGAACTGATATTGAAGGAGATGACATTTTCTTTGGTGAGTTTACTGCTAAATTCAACAATGACAAAATAATTTACAGCGATTATAACAAACTGAAAATTTTTGATGGCAATGCTAAAATTGTGCAAGAAGCATTTCCAGACAAGATTGTAGATTTTCACAGTTTCAAAAATCCTACTATGATAAATCAACAACAATTTTCTGACACCTCATTTTCAATCGGTGTTATGGCCAAAGGAAATGCCTACGGCGGTAATATAATTTTTGATAAAGATGTTTACCGCCCCAAGATATTTTACAATATTCCGGGAAAATTAATATACAGCCCCGACTATAAATTGGTAGCAGGAATAGAAAACAAGAGAATAACTGTTGCAAATAATCTCACGGGAAAAATTATAAAAGAAATCAAGTTTCCCGAAATAGAATTCATTAATTCTACAAGTACTTTTTTTAGTGAAATCGGTACTAAAATATTCATTGCCAATTACCCCGATAACGGTATTACAGAAGTAGATATTGCAAAAGGTACTCTAACAAAATATTTTGCTTTAGATCAAGGGTTGACATTTAGTAATGCGACCGGCAACAGTTTTAATGGAAAATATTTAGCTGCCGTTGCTTTTAATACCAAAAATGAAAATTTCAAAGTAGTCATTGATGTTCCACAGAAAAAAATAATTTCTAAACAAAAAATAAACAGTGGCAATTGGGAAATTTATTATGTGGGCAATACACTCAATTATATTTTGCACGATAAAAAAACAAAAGAGTTTACTGTTTACCATACAACAGACGCAACTATTTCTAACATAATTATTAAAGATGAGAATTGGTCGGCATATTTAGGATATAACGAAGCAAAGAAACAATTGGCGTTTTGTAATGTCACATATACCGGAATATTTTTTGAGTTTCACTCCCTCGATGGACAATTGCAAAAAAGCTTTAAAGCAAAAGAATATATATCGTATAAAACAAATTTTACATCGAATGGAACTTTGATGTATGCGCCAGCCGAAGACAAAGGTATTGAGGTTTGGGATACCGAAAAAGGAAGTTTGCTTGGCACCTATTATTTTTTAGAAAATTCCAAAGAGTATGTATTTATTTCTCCCGATGGTTTATTTGATGGATCTCCCGAGGCAGTGAAAGAATTGTATTACGTAAAAAATTACAAAGCATATAGCTTAGATAAATTCTTTGAAAAATTTTATACTCCAAATTTATTACTTCGAAAGAAAAATGGAGAGGATCTCCCGGTTCCGAATATTGATGATCTGCTTAAGGAGGTGACTGCCAAAATTCTCTATGCCGAAGCAAAACGCAATCTTGAAGTATCAGATGATAAACCTTCTTATTCCAACACTTCCGGCGTAGCCGAAATAACCGTAAACGCCACTGCGCCAGAAGATAAAGTAGATGAGATACGTCTGTTCCACAACGGCAAAGCCGTGAACCTCGCAACACGCGGCCTGTTTGTTGCTGATGCTGATGGCGCCGAGAGCAAAAAATATACAATCAATCTTTTACCCGGAGCAAACAGTTTCCGCGCTATTGCTTTGAACAGTCAGCGGACAGAGAGCGAACCCGATGAAATAGTTGTCAATTATAAAAACGGTGATGCACCCGCCCCAAAACCTAATAATAATACCAACAACAGCGTGAAGGTTGATGAAATTGACAGGAACGCGACGCTGCATATTGTAGTTGTAGGAATTAATGCTTATAAAGGAAAGATCAACCCGCTTACTTATGCCCTGCCGGATGCTACCGCTTTTAAAACAGAATTAGAGAAAGACGCCAAATCGGTTATCGGCAATGTAAAATCCTATTTAATTGCTGATGATGCAGCCAGCAAATCAGGCATTGTAGCGGCTTTTGAAAATATTAAAAAATCTGCAAAGCCCGAAGATGTGTTTGTGTTTTACTATGCAGGCCATGGCTACATCCATCCCACTAATAAAGAATTTTATTTAGTAAGCAGCGATGTAGCCGATGGTGGTGAAAGCCTTTTAAAGAATGGTGTTTCATCAAAAGAGTTACAAACATTTGCGGTTGATATTCCGGCACAAAAACAACTGTTCATCATGGATGCCTGCCAAAGTGCAGGTGCGTTTGAAGCAATGCTAAAACACGATGGTGAACAACAAAAAGCTCTGGCGGTGGTAAGCCGCAGCACGGGTACACACTGGATGGCGGCGAGCGGCAGTACAGAAACAGCCAAGGAATTTGGTGAACTGGGGCATGGGGTTTTTACATACTCATTATTGGAAGCCCTGAAAGGGAAAGCCGTCAACAATAAAATGATCACGGTAAACGGGTTAAAAAATTACCTGCAAACCATTGTGCCTGAACTGGTGAAAAAATACGGAGGCAACAGCCAATATCCTGCCAGTTATGGCTATGGCAATGATTTTCCGGTCGAACTATTAAAATAGAAACATTAAACGGAGCATAATAAATTTTTTCACACAGGGGCATGTATAAGTGGAGTTCTATTCGACAAAAATACTAGACCGCTTGCAGGCGAACCAAAAAATATAAGGATGAAAAAAATATTCATACTACTGTTATTTACTATAAGTATAATTTCTAGGGCGCAAAAGGTAGAAATAGTGTTGCCGACTGAATCGGGCTTTGGTATTAGAACAGAGTTTGATCCAAATGGAAAGTTTTTATATGCATTTAACCCAAAGGGCATAGTTACCAGGGATATAGTAACCGGGAAACAATTAGCAACGGTTCCTCTTAACATTAATGGGGAAATATACTCTACAACAATAGACCCTTCAGGTACAAAAATAGCTGTTACAGTGTTTCAGGCGGTAAAAGTTTTTTCACTTAAAACAAAAAAACTTCTATACGATATTTCTGTAAAAGATTACCAACCCGTGGCAGTTTTTTCACAGGATGGGCAGGCGATTTATGTTGCCGGTGAAAATGGAATAGCCATGTATGAAACTTCTACAGGTAGTTTCAAAAAACAAGTAATTAAATCATCCTTGAAAGTAGATCAAATTAATAAGATTAAATTTTTTGATAATGGTAGTAAAATGTTGCTGCCTGAAATTGGAGGATGGTCAATCGTTGATCTCACAGTTGATAAAATTATCTTTCGGGGGAAAACGCCAATGGAAATAGACATTAAAGCTACTTCTGTACTATCCGGAATGGTTTTTAGTGCAAGCAATTACATTCCTAATAAAGGAGGGCCAGGCAAGGCCTACGCACAAGATATGATGACAGGGGAGATTATGCACACTTTCAATGAGGATAGTTATAACATACAATTTATACCATCTTGTGATGATGATCAGCTATTGGTAAATGTATTTAATAACACCGTAACCAATCTTAAACTATACGATGGAAAATCATTTATCAAAAAAGATAAAGTAGGTGAGGACTTTAAGTTTGGCGACAATGCACGGTTTATCGGCAGTACAGGAGAATTTTTCGCAAATTCTTCAAGGTATTCTTTACCTGAGAACAAAATATTAACAAAATATAATTCATCAATAGGCGGTGTTGATAGATTTCTCAGCTATAATGCTACTAATAATATTCTTGTGTATGATGTGGCAAATGTGGAACTACGTGCTATAGACCTCTTACGCATGGTGCCCGGGCCAAGAAAAAACTATACTAATGGGCATTCTGTTAATCTGCCCGTGGCGACCAATGGCTTAGACACCATTGTGCTGTTTCCTCAAATTGGCCCTGCCGAGTTACAGGATCCGACACAAGGTAAAGTGTTAACTAAATTTCCGCTTACTATGCCTCATCTTACTGAAAGCCCGTTATTTCTATATCAGGAAAATCTAAATAACGTAGTTTTTGCAGAAAGAATAACACGAGAAAGTAAAACATTTATTAAGAATTACGATTTTAAAACAAAGGCTATTACTACAATCTTTACAGCTAATAACTTAAAGCTCTCTACTATCAGTTATAATAAAAAATATATAGCAGCTTTTGAATGGAAGCATAATACAGTACCCACATTTGGAGTATGGGAACTAAGCTCTGGTAAAAGACTTTTTACAGCCCCTGCTATAAACGGGGATCAGGATTTTTCCGAAGCCTCATCCATTTCCATTTCTGATGATTGCAAATCACTGTTAATTGCAAAAGGAAGTTTTTTATATACGTATGATATTAGCAGCGGGCGGCTTTTAACTAAGTCAAGGGAATTAAAAAGATCCTACAACGGTTCTGATTTTGAAATTACAGCAACCATCTACGGTGTTAGCAGAGATTTGCAATTGTACGCAATGTCAAACAAAGAATTGTTGCATAATGAGCGATCTATTTTCGTCTTTAACCAAAAAGGAGAAAGGCTCTTTACTTTTGATGATTCTGTTTCAACACCACAAAAAATTTTATTTTCCAATGATAATAGATTGTTATACTCGATTGCTTTTGACGGGCGCATTGTAATTTACGATCTTAAAGAAGGAAAACTTTTAGGGACTTTATATCTTTTTAGCAATACGCAGGATTATGTTTTTATGACCCCCGACGGACGCTTTGATGGCACCCCAGACGGCATTAAGCAAATTTACTTTCTGAGAGGGCAAGAAACAGTATCTGCAGACAAATATTTTGAGAAGTATTATACTCCCAGCCTTTATCAAAGATTACTTGCAGGAGAAACATTCCCTCCTGTTTCTGATGACACTAAACCTATGCCTGAAGTTAAGATTTTATATACTGAAAAGAAAGTAAGTGAGCGTATTGGATCAAAAGCAATTTTAAACACTTCAGGCACCGCCGAAATAACCGTAAACGCCACTGCGCCAGAAGATAAAGTAGATGAGATACGTCTGTTCCACAACGGCAAAGCCGTGAACCTCGCAACACGCGGCCTGTTTGTTGCTGATGCTGATGGCGCCGAGAGCAAAAAATATACAATCAATCTTTTACCCGGAGCAAACAGTTTCCGCGCTATTGCTTTGAACAGTCAGCGGACAGAGAGCGAACCCGATGAAATAGTTGTCAATTATAAAAACGGTGATGCACCCGCCCCAAAACCTAATAATAATACCAACAACAGCGTGAAGGTTGATGAAATTGACAGGAACGCGACGCTGCATATTGTAGTTGTAGGAATTAATGCTTATAAAGGAAAGATCAACCCGCTTACTTATGCCCTGCCGGATGCTACCGCTTTTAAAACAGAATTAGAGAAAGACGCCAAATCGGTTATCGGCAATGTAAAATCCTATTTAATTGCTGATGATGCAGCCAGCAAATCAGGCATTGTAGCGGCTTTTGAAAATATTAAAAAATCTGCAAAGCCCGAAGATGTGTTTGTGTTTTACTATGCAGGCCATGGCTACATCCATCCCACTAATAAAGAATTTTATTTAGTAAGCAGCGATGTAGCCGATGGTGGTGAAAGCCTTTTAAAGAATGGTGTTTCATCAAAAGAGTTACAAACATTTGCGGTTGATATTCCGGCACAAAAACAACTGTTCATCATGGATGCCTGCCAAAGTGCAGGTGCGTTTGAAGCAATGCTAAAACACGATGGTGAACAACAAAAAGCTCTGGCGGTGGTAAGCCGCAGCACGGGTACACACTGGATGGCGGCGAGCGGCAGTACAGAAACAGCCAAGGAATTTGGTGAACTGGGGCATGGGGTTTTTACATACTCATTATTGGAAGCCCTGAAAGGAAAAGCTGTTAGCAATAAAATGATTACGGTAAACGGATTGAAAAATTACCTGCAAACCATTGTGCCTGAACTGGTGAAAAAATACGGAGGCAACAGCCAGTATCCCGCCAGTTATGGCTTTGGCAATGATTTCCCCGTGGAAATTGTAAAATAACACATCCAAAAAGGAAACTTGTGCGTGGAATAGTTCCGGCAACCAATTAATTTCTGTGTAAAAGTTAGTTTAGAATACCGAGGCGATTCACCAGGTCTAAGAGAGAAACGACGTTATGAGTATCCGTTTTTCTGAATATATTCTTACGGTGGGTTTCCACTGTTTTTTCACTGATGAATAAGTCTTTAGCTATTTGCTTATTAGTCATCCCTTTGGTCATCAGCTTTATGATCTCTAATTCACGAATAGAGAGCTTCAGATCTTCATTTTCTTTTTTACGCCTGCTGTAACATTCCAATTCCTCCAATATTTCATCAGAAAAGTGTTGCCCGCCATCGTAAACTTTTTCAATCGTCGCGATCAGTTCTTTTTTGCTTACAGATTTTGGTAAAAAACCTTTTATTTCGGCATTCTCGATCAGGTTGTAGATGGTCTTCCCATCGTTGTTCATTGAAAGGATAATTATCTTTATTTCCGGACGTTCTTTGCGCACCATCAGGGCAAATTCGTAGCCATTAATCAGCGGCATCATCAGATCAAGCAATAGTATATCAACAAAACAATTCGGGTTCTGTAACATTTTTAATAATTCAAACCCATTAGTATGCTCCAGTTCTACGTTCAATTGCTCAGAACTTTCAAGCAAACGCTTTAGTCCGTCAATTACTATCTGATGGTCATCAAGGATAGCGATGTTAATTTTTTTCATTGTTTGGTTTAGTTGGTATATGAAATGCAATTAGTGCCCCTTTTCCCTTAGCGCTGCTAATATCTAAAATTCCTTTGAGAAAATTCACCCGTGTCCTGATATTTTCTAAACCAATACCATTCTTGTCACTAACTTCAGCCACATCGAAACCTATTCCGTTATCCTCTATTGTTGCGTTGATGCTTTCATGGTCCTGCATCAGTGAAATATAGAGTTTTGTCGCTTTTGCATGTTTGATCACATTATTGATACATTCCTGAAATATCCGGTAAAGCACTATCTGTATGTTGTGATCGTGATCTTTACTTAACCCTTCAATATTCAGGTTAATTTCAAGGCTGTCACTATCAATTTTATCGATCAGATTTTTCAGTGTGCCGCTTAATCCGAACCTTATAAACGCACCCGGCATCATTTGGTGTGTAACGCCACGCATTTCTTTTATAGATTCATCAACCAGGAAAATAATCCTGTTAAAAGATTCTTTGTCCTTTTCATTTGAGGAAAATCTGTTTTCGAATGCCTCCAAATTCATCTTGGCAGCACTCAGCAACTGTCCCAAACCATCATGAAGGTTGGATGACATTCTTTGCCGCTCATTTTCTTCGGCCTCTATAATTGCTCTCGCAGAAAGGTCCTGCTGTTCAATAATGGTTTTTTGCACCAGGCTTTTATGTTTAAATTTCGAAGACTTATAAGATGTGAAAAATAGAAGGGATAACAACAATACGCTTCCAACACCACCAATCAGTTGCATATTTTTCGATTTAATTGAAGCGTTTTTTTCAGCAAGCAACTTATCTTTTTCTGTAACTTCATATTTGGTATTCAGTTCCTGTACAGTTTTCTGCATATGCGCATTGAACAGGCTATCCCTGATCTTATTGTAAGACTCGTAAGAAATTAAGGCGCTCTCAAACCTGCCTTGCTTCTTATAATAGTCAGTTAACAAAAGCTGGTTGTTGGCCATTAGATCCAGGTATCCGGCTTTTTCAGCGAATTCATTACTATTTGCTATATCTGATTTTACTGCTTCACTATTATTAGCGGCCAGGTGAATCCGTGCAAGGTCAGTATAAGCAAGTGAAATAGCAAACGTGTCTTTTTTTGCACGAAATAAATGCAAAGCTTCGATCGCGTTTTCTTCGGCGCTCTTTAGTTGCTTTTGTATTAAAAGCACCCCGGATATAAAATTATAAGCATAAGCCATGCCGAGGGTGTCATTTATTATGCGCGTAAGTTCCAGGGAGCGTGAATAACACTGAATGGCCTTATCATACTTCTTTTGATATTCATATACCACTCCATTTTCGTTTAAAACGGTGGCCATATTTAACGTATCGCGTAGTTCTATAAAAATATTCAGCGCCCTTTCATACGATCGCTCTGCCGCATAAAGCATCTTTGTTTTACGGTAAAGTTTCGCCTGCTCAATAAACGTAAGGCCCAATTGGTGTTTTTGTTTTTTTTGCTCCAGGATGTTTATCGCTTTACTATAAAGCACAGCTGCAGTTTCAAAATCGCCCTTAAAATAGTTAGCTTTCCCTTTTATACGGTAAAACACAGCTTTTTGCACCTCATCGTTTGACGCATTTATTCCGCCGTCACATAAGTTAATAGCCTGGTTAAAATCCGTCGTAGCAAGTTTGTCTGCGAGCTTTGCTAATGAATCAGTATTTGCCTCAGCATTTTGAAATGATAATATTATTAAACACCAAAATGTTGTTTTTATCGATAACCGGCTTATATTTTTCAATCTGCTGTTCATTTAATCTTTTGGTAATATTTTTTGTAAAGATTAAATGAATAGACTTTTAACAAATACCTTATACAGGGTATTTTGTAATGCTTTTTGCTTACAAGCAACCGGTTTTCTCAAAAAATACTTTCTTCAGGGTATTGACACAAATTTCAAAAAAAAGATTTTTGCTTTTAATATTTCACAAACAAAAAAAGCAACAATTTATGAAACCATTACAAATGACCCTCTTAGCTGCTATTGTATCAGCTACACTATTTTCATGCAGCAAAATCGCCGACAAAGTTTCTGGTGGCACCATAACCTCCGGTAAATGCGAGATAAAAGCAAATATTTCCGGCGCAGTTTCCGGTAGTTATGAATCAGTTTTGTTAAGTAGTATGTGTACCAAATCTCCGGCTCTCATTAGTCTTTCGACAACCACAACAAGTCTTCCCATAAAAACTTTTATGATCATGTTGCCTGGCGATGTTAAAGTTGGTACTTATAACAATTTAATGGCAAACGATCAGTCATGGGCATTTTCCTATACCCATAATACTTCTGATGTGGGACAAACTGAGGCAAATCTATTCGTTACTCCATTGGAAAATAAGGCGCCGAATTTCACAGTGACCGTTACTAAAATAACAAGCACCGATATTGAAGGCACTTTTAGCGGAACAATGACGAATCCAAAAACAGGTACTAAAACTATCACAATCAGCAATGGTTCTTTTAAAGGGAAATTCTAGTATACGCTAACACTGGGAAACTCCAGAAGACTGTCTTAAGGCAGTCTTTTTTCATATAGAAACCTGTTGACAAGTTTTTATACAAAAATAACAGATAGCTGACCCAACGCGAAAAAACGAAACAACTGCGTTTGCTTTATTGGTCATCAATCAATAAAATATTCCTGTTTTATCGATATAAATTCCAAATTATGGGTGTAAATTTGGGTGTAATTATTATATAATATTGATTATCAATGTTATTAGCGGAGACCAAGGGATTCGAACCCTTGATACCCTTTAGGGGTATACACACTTTCCAGGCGTGCCTCTTCAACCACTCGAGCAGGTCTCCGTATAAAATTTTCTTCAATGAACGTTTAAGTGCCTTCTACACTTTCTCCCGCTACGCGGGACGTGTTCAACCATCCCGAATTTCGGGATAAAATTTTCTTCAATGAACGCTTTGTAAAAGCAGGCTGGCAAAGATAATGGTTTACGCCTCCATGCGGAAGAGTTTTTCAGCATTTTTTGTGGTAATGGCGGCCACTTCTTCAATCGCTATGTTCTTAATTTCAGCTATTTTCTGTGCAATGTATGGAATGTAGGCTGGTTCGTTGCGCTTGCCGCGGTAAGGCGCAGGAGCCAGGTACGGTGCATCCGTTTCCAGCACAATATACCCAGGCGGCACATGCTTCAGTACTTCATCCAGCCCCGATTTTTTAAACGTAACAATGCCGCCAATGCCCAGGTAAAACCCGTTATCTATGATCGCATTGGCCTGCTGCAGGCTACCGCCAAAGCAGTGAAATACGCCTGTGAGGCCGCGGCCCCGGTATTGACGCACCACTTCAATGCATTCATCAATAGATTCGCGGCTATGGATCACCACCGGCAGGTTATAAGTAATGGCCCATTCTATTTGCTGTTCAAAAGCTTTGTATTGCGCGTTTTTATAGGTAAGGTCCCAGTAAAAATCAAGCCCGGTTTCGCCAATGGCGGCAAATGTTCCCTGCTGTAAATGCTGCTCCACAATGCGTAATTCGTCAGCCAGCTTATCGTTTACCGAGCAGGGATGCAGCCCCATCATACTGATGCATTTTACCGTTGTTTTTTCCGCAGCTTCAAGCATTGCCTGGTGGGTGGATGCGTCAATCGCCGGCATGATCACCGCTTTAATACCCGCGTGCGCGGCACGGCGCAGCATGGCGTCATGGTCTGCGGCAAACTGTTCAAGATAAATGTGCGAATGCGTATCTATATACATGCTTTATGTTTTTAAATACAAACAGATTAACATTATTTTTTTGCTTATTTCTGTAAAACGTAATACCTTCACCATAAGTTTTCATAGGGTACGGATTAAAAATCGGGCTTGAGTATTCACTCAGGCCCTTATTTTAGATGGTTATCATGGATTTAGGGCTTCAAATGTATAGCCTTTTTTACTGAAAAATTCCAGCATTTCAGGCAGCGCGTAGCAAACATTTTTAAAGGCTTTTTCACTGTCGTGAAACACGATGACGGAGCCATTCCCGCTGTTTTGCACCACGTTTTCCAGGCATTTTTTCGGTGTGATGCGTGCGTCAAAATCACCGCTCAGCACATCCCACATAATAATGTTGTACCCGGCTTCTCGCAGGGCCTTTCCCTGCTTTTTCCTGATGCGCCCGTAAGGCGGCCGGTACAGGCGGCTCTCAATATAGCCAGAAGCCTTTTGAATGTTTTCCAGGTAGGCCGCCACATCAGTTTTCCACCCGTTTAAATGATCGTGTGTGTGATTGCCCACCGCGTGCCCTTCAAAAAGAATCCTGCGATAAATATCACCATGCGCCGCTACGTTCTTGCCAATGCAAAAAAAAGTGGCTTTGGCATTGTATTTTTTCAATGTATCTAAAACAAAAAGCGTGGCCACCGGGTGCGGGCCGTCGTCAAAACTGAGGTATAATTGTTTTTCACGTGTGGGAATGTGCCAGACGTAATGGCTGTAAATTTTTTTAAGCCATCCGGGAGTTTTTACAAAATACATCGCATCAAATGTAATATTAAATTAAATCTTACGTTAACTAAGGGAACCAAACGGGGTAACTGTTGGCAGCCGGTACAAAAGAAACGCATGGTTTATTGTAATGTTAAAATCCAAGTACCATTTTATGAATTTGTAAATATTTCGTGTCTAATTAAAAAATTCATTACTTTTCAGCCTCAATTTTTAAAAAATGGTAAACAAAACATCAGAGGATTTTGAAAGAAACCGCAACAGGCAGATGGCCAAAATGCGCTCGGTGATGGATTATGTTTTTGGTTTGCTGTTTATGATTTCCGGCGCATTCAGCCTTGCCAGGTTTAGAGATGACAGCCTGATGATCGGTTTTGGAGTGGTGGCGCTGCTGTATGGCATCTGGCGCATTTACAGGGGGTATAAGAAAACATCGGCGTAAGAAAAATGAAGGTGTACAGGTTTATAGCAGTGTTGTTTGCAGTTTCTTTGTTTTCATGTAAATCTTACCGGGAGAAGGAAGCCGAAAAAACGGATACGCCCACCCGCGGCGAGATCACGATCAGCGCAGATGAATCTTTTAAGCCGATTGTGGACGAACTGGTAAAAGTGTATGAAGGCAACAATATGAGCACAAAGATCAACGTTCAATACAAGCCGGAAGCTGATTGTGTACAAGACTTGTGGAATGACAGCATCCGTATGATCATCTCCACAATTTATTTATCAGAGCCCGAAAGGCAGGGCGTAGTAGATTCTTTGAATGTAAAAGTAACGCAGTTGCCGGTTGCCCGGGATGCGATTGCCGTGGTGGTGCATCCTTCATCTCCTGATGATATGTTTACCATGCAGGAAATTAAAGACATCCTCACGGGCAGGGATACCCGCAAAGTGCCCGTGTTTGACGGCGTGAAGGCCACAAGTACAGTGCGGTATATTTTCGATTCAGTATTGCGCGGCGATAAGCTAACCGGCAAAGCGGTGGCGGCCCGTACCAGCGATTCTGTGATCAATTACGTGGCCACACACCCTAACGCCGTGGGTTTCATAGGCGTTACCTGGGTGGGCAGTAAGGAGGATGAGCAACAGTTAAGCTTTTTACAAAAAATTAAAATAGCGCGGCTTGAAAGCAACGACAGCGCAAATAATTTTATCTTACCCGTGCAGGCCAACTTATATGGAAAGATTTACCCCATGACGAGAGATCTTACCTATATCTTAAAAGAAGGACGGCGCGGGCTGGGTACCGGCTTTGCAGAGTTCATAGCCGGTGAAATAGGGCAGCTCATTTTTAAAAGAGCCTACTTAATGCCGGGCCGTAAAAATTTTATTATCAGGCAGGCACAATTAAATGAAGAGTAAAAAACAAACAATTTTATATTTACAATCTTAAAGCAACAAATTAAAGAAATGATCAAAAAAGCAATACGTTTAGCGGCACTGGGTGTCTTTTTAAGTGCAGGATTGTACGCACAATCTGTTCAGGATGGCAAAAAAGCCTATTATGATGGTAAATTATATGAAGCCGTAAATATCTTAAAATCACAAACCGGCAATGCTGAAGGTGCATACTGGCTTGTAAAAACATACATCGCCAATGACGATGTGGCGCAGGCCAATTCAATCCTGTCAACCGCCTTGGCAGCAAATGCAAACGATCCGTTTTTGCTGGCAGCAAAAGGGCAGTTACAATTAATTGACAACAAGCCTGCCGATGCCATGCAAAGCTTCAACGCTGCCATTGCAGCTTCCGGTAAAAACAATAAAGCGGCGGTGCTAAATGCTGTGGGCGGTGCCATTGCCAAAGAGTTTAATAATGTAACAAAAATTGGCGATATCAATTTTGCCGTACAAAAACTGGAAGAAGCTTATGCGCTTGAAAAAAGTGTGAAGGAAAAAAACCAGGATAAAAAATTACTGGCAGATATTGCCGTAAACCTGGGCGATGCTTTACGCAAGCAAAAGCCGGGTGAGGGTAGCAGGCCGTTTGAACTGTACCAGGAAGCGTTAACGTACGATCCTACTTTTGCACAGGCCGAGTTCAGGAAAGCGTTGATCTTTAAATCTCAAAGGAATTATCCTATGTTCATGGAACGTTTGGACAAGGCGCTTCAGGCAAATCCATCCTTTGTTCCTGCATTATATCAACAATACATATACTGGCTGGGAACAAATGATAAAAGCTCTGCACAGATTGTCGCTGATAAAATTAAGCAGGCAACGCCTCAGGATCCTAATAACGAATATTTTAATGCATCTACTTATTATCTGAATCAACAGTATGACCAGGCAATTGCCTCTGCTAAAAACGTAATAGCAACTGCGAAAGATCTGGCTAACCCTTCAGCTTACAAGGTAATTGCATATAGCCTTATTGAAGGTAAAAAAGATACCGCCGGCGCCATTCCTTATGTAGAGGAGTATTTTAAAAAACAACACCAGGATGAGTTTTTTCCCAAAGACTTTACCCTGAAGGCTATGGCTTACTCCACAACTCCCGGTAAAGAAAAAGAAATTTACCAGACATATATGGATGCCATCAAAGCCGACACTTCTTTAGAGAACAGGATAGATATACTGGAAGAGGGCGCAAAATTCTTTGGAACTAAAGGTGCGTATGGCATGCAGGGAGATCTGTTTACTAAGCTCCTTGAAATAAAACCTGCGGACAGAATTACCATCAACGATTATTTTAATGCTGGTTATGCCCTGTACCGCGATAAGCAATATGAAAATTCATGGAAGCTGTTTGATCAGATGAGAACTAAATATACCAATATGAATTACGGTTATTTGTGGACGTTCTTAAACAGTTCTATTTATGATTCTATAAACGAAAAAAACATTTCGGTTCCTGATGCTGAAAAGTACATTGCTTTTTCTAAGACTGATACAGCGGCAGATCAGAATTATGTATATCGTGCAGCTATGTTTCTTGCAGTTTACTATGCAAATGTGGCAAAAGATAACACGAAAGCAGTTGAAAATTTCCAGATTGCCCACGATGCGGCAACAGACCCCAATGCTAAAGAACAAATTAAATCTTATATAGAGATGCTGAAGCCTAAAAGCAACGGCGGCAGCAAATAAAGCTTTTGAGATTGTAATAGTTAATAAACTGCTCTGGTAATTCAGGGCAGTTTTTTTATTAAATCAAAAATTAAGGTTAATTTAACTGACTACCTTATTTTTGCCTTAACTTCTCAACAAAAAAAATGACTGATTTATTACAAACAGGTGCGGTTGGCAGCTCGGTTGATTATATTCCTGTAGCATTACAGGTAGCATTTGCCGTCGGCCTTATTTTATTGCTGGTAGTGGTTACCCACTTGTTAGGTCCTAAAAGAAGAACATCAGATAAGCTCCAAACCTTTACCAGCGGTATTGAGTCTCACGGAGATGCGCGGCAGCCCATCGCCATCAAATACTTTTTAACAGCCATCTTATTTGTTCTTTTTGATGTGGAAGTGATCTTTTTCTACCCTTACGCTGTTAATTTTAAAGAACTGGGTTGGCCCGGCTTTTGGGCAGTATTAATGTTCGTTGGCTTTTTTACCTGTGGGTTTATCTACATTGTCAAAAAAGGCGCCCTCAGGTGGGAAGATTAGAAGTAAGGTAATGTGCATTTGCAAATGGCATTGCCAGTTTTCAAATGGTTTAATTTTCAAATTGAAATTATGCGTCCTGTATCATATAATATTAAGCAAAAAAGGCTGGAGAATGACATCAGCATAGCCGAAATGCCGGAAGGGCATATGGGCCAGGGCTTTTTTGCCACAAAACTGGATACGGTCATCGGCCTTGCCCGTAAAAATTCCGTATGGCCGTTACCGTTCGCAACTTCCTGTTGCGGCATTGAATTTATGGGCACTATGGCAGCTCATTATGATTTGGGCAGGTTTGGCAGCGAAAGGCTGGCTTTTACGCCCCGCCAGTGCGACCTGCTAATGGTAATGGGAACCATTGCTAAAAAAATGGGTCCGATCGTAAAGCAGGTTTACCTGCAAATGGCCGAGCCGCGCTGGGTAATGGCCGTAGGCGCCTGCGCCAGCAGCGGCGGTATTTTTGACACCTACAGCGTTTTACAGGGTATAGACCAGGTGGTACCGGTAGATGTGTATGTACCTGGTTGCCCGCCCAGGCCCGAAGGAATTTTAGACGGCCTGATGCGCATACAGGACCTGGTGGGAAAAGAAAGCCTGCGGAGAAGGAACAGTGATCATTACAAGGCTTTGCTTGAAAGCTATGGCATTCAATAGTTTGGTAAGAAAACAATTTAAATTTCAATGTGAAATTAATAATGGCATGGGGCTGACGAACGAAACGATCAAAAAACGAATTGTAGAAAAATTTGCAGACCAGGTAACGGGTTTTGAAGAACCCTACGGGCTGCTGACTTTTGAGGTCGATAAAGAAATAAGCCTGAAGGTGCTCAATTTTTTGCATCAGGATGAAGAACTGGGTTTTATATTTCTTACCGACATTTGCGGCGTACATTATCCTGATAAAAAAGGTAAAGAACTGGCAGTGGTTTACCATCTGCACAACCTGGTAGAAAATGTTCGTGTACGGATGAAAGTATTCACGGGTATTGACAAGCCGGAAGTTTATACCGCCACCGGTATTTTTGAAGCCGCCAACTGGATGGAAAGGGAAACCTGGGATTTTTTTGGCATCAACTTCATCGGCCATCCCAACATGAAGCGTATTTTAAATGTGGAAGAAATGGATTATTTTCCCATGAGAAAAGAATACCCGTTAGAAGACCAGAGCCGGGTGGATAAAGATGATGAAATGTTTGGCAGGGATATGAGATTAAGTTTTTAAGCATTGGGTTTTTTTTGAGCTACAGAAAGCTCAAATTTCAATTTCAAATTTTCAGCATAGTGTCAGAACAGCAAAATATAAATTTACCCGCGGGTAGTATTGAAAAGCAAACAACCACCATCAACCTGGGGCCTACGCACCCGGCCACACATGGTGTAATGCAGAACATACTGGAGCTTGACGGGGAAAAAGTAGTCAGCGCAGAACAAACCATTGGTTACATTCACCGCGCGTTTGAAAAAATTGCCGAACGGCGGCCGTTATACCAGATCACGCCGCTTACCGACAGGCTGAACTATTGCTCAGCGCCTTTAAACAATATGGGCTGGCACCTCACCTGCGAAAAATTATTGGGCGTAAAAACGCCAAAACGCGTAGATTACCTGCGCGTGATTGTGATGGAGCTGGCACGTATTGCCGACCATCTTATTTGCACCTCCATTATGGCGGTTGATTCCGGCGCTCTTACCGGATTTTTATATGTAATGCAGTACCGCGAGCTTATTTATGAAATTTATGAAGAGGTTTGCGGCTCGCGCCTCACAACCAATATAGGCCGCATTGGCGGGTTTGAAAGAGATTTCAACGACATTGCTTTTCAGAAAATTGAAAAATTCCTGAAAGAATATCCCGGTGTACTGGCCGAGTTTGAAAACCTGGTTACTCGCAACCGTATTTTTATGGACCGCACCATGGGCGTGGGCGTCATTTCGGGCGAAAGAGCGCTCAATTATGGATTTACTGGCCCCAACCTCCGCGCTGCCGGGGTGGATTATGATCTAAGGGTCGTATCTCCCTACAGCAGCTACGAAGAATTTGATTTTGATATACCGGTTGGTGAAAATGGCGACACTTATGATCGTTACCAGGTTCGCAATGCCGAAATGTGGCAGAGCATGCGCATTATAGAACAGGCTATGCAAAAGCTGGGCGATCTGAAAGGTGAGGAAGCTACGGTGTATCATGCCGATGTACCGCAATATTACTTACCACCCAAGCAGGAAGTGTACACCAAAATGGAGCAGCTCATCTGGCACTTCAAGATCATTATGGGAGAAATTGATATGCCTCCCGGCGAAGTATACCATTCTATTGAAGCAGGCAACGGCGAACTGGGCTTTTACTTTATCAGCGATGGTGGTAGAACGCCTTACAGGCTTCATTTCCGCAGGCCCTGCTTTATTTATTACCAGGCCTACGAAGAAATGATCAAAGGCAGTATGCTTAGCGATGCCATCATGGTCATGTCATCGCTCAACCTGATAGCCGGCGAAATGGACGGGTAAATTTTAAATAATAGTTCGAACAAAATAAATGACACAATTTTCACAGGAAAAATTAGAGACGGTCAACCAAATCATCAGCCGCTACCCACAGGGAAAGCAGAAAAGCGCTTTACTGCCGGTGTTGCACCTGGCACAGGAAGAGTTTGGCTGGCTGAGCACCGAAACCATGGATTATGTGGCTTCCTTATTAAACCTGGAGCCGATTGAAGTATACGAAGTGGCCACGTTTTACAGCATGTACCATTTAAAACCCGTGGGACGGTATGTGTTTGAGGTTTGCCAAACGGGGCCCTGCATGGTTCGTGGCAGCGATGAGATTATAGATTATATCAGAGAAAAATTAAACATTGCCCCCGGCGAAACCACCGAAGACGGCATGTTTACCTTAAAAACAGTAGAGTGCCTGGGCGCCTGTGGCTATGCACCCATGATGCAGTTGGGCAAATTTTATAAAGAACATCTTACCAAAGAAAAAATAGACCAGATTATTGAGGAGTGCCGGGCAAAGAATAATTAATATTTGGAGTAATATAAATGGGCAGAAAATTATTATTGGAAAAAGCGCATGTGGAAGGCATCAGGTATTTTGATACCTATCGCCGGGAAGGCGGCTACCGCAGTGTGGAGAAGGCTTTAAAAACCATGGCGCCTGAAGAAATTACGGAAGAAGTAAAAGCCAGCGGCCTGCGCGGCCGTGGTGGCGCCGGTTTTCCCACCGGCCTCAAATGGAGCTTTCTGGCCAAGCCCGAAGGCGTTCCCCGCCACCTTGTGGTAAATGCCGATGAAAGCGAACCTGGAACGTTTAAAGACAGGTATCTGATGGAGTACATCCCCCACCTGCTGATCGAAGGCATCATTGTTTCTTCATTCGCGCTGGGCAGCAATGTTTCCTACATTTATATCCGCGGCGAGTACGCCTGGATCGTTGATATTTTAGAGCAGGCCATCCAGGAAGCAAAGAATAACGGTTTTTTGGGTAAAAATATTTTAGGCAGCGGTTTCGATTGTGAAATTTATGTGCAGCGCGGCGCCGGCGCCTACATCTGCGGTGAAGAAACCGCTCTTTTAGAATCTCTTGAAGGCAAAAGAGGTAACCCGCGCATCAAGCCGCCCTTCCCGGCGGTAAAGGGCGTGTGGGACAGGCCTACCGTGGTAAACAATGTGGAAAGCATCGCCGCCGTGGTACCCATCATAAATGAAGGAGCCGCTGAATATGCTAAGATAGGCGTAGGCAAATCTACCGGTACAAAACTGATTTCTGCCTGCGGCAACATCAACAAACCCGGTGTGTATGAAATTGATATGACCATATCGGTAGAAGAATTTATTTACAGCGACGAATGGTGCGGCGGCATACCCAACGGTAAAAGGCTAAAAGCCTGCATTCCAGGCGGCTCATCGGTACCCATTTTACCGGCCAACCTGCTATTAAAAACTGCCAAAGGCGAAACCAGGCTGATGAATTATGAAAGCCTTGCTGACGGCGGCTTTGCCACCGGTTCTATGATGGGCAGTGGGGGTTTTATTGTGCTGGATGAAGACCAGTGTATTGTAAAACATACCTATTCCCTGGCCAGGTTTTATCGCCACGAAAGCTGTGGCCAGTGCTCTCCCTGCCGCGAGGGCACGGGATGGATGGAAAAGTTACTGTTGCGTTTGGAAAAAGGGCAGGGAAAAATGAGCGATATTGACCTGCTTTGGGACATTCAGCGCAATATAGAGGGCAATACCATTTGCCCGCTGGGCGATGCAGCGGCATGGCCTGTTGCAGCAGCCATCCGCCATTTTAGAGATGAGTTTGAATGGCATGTAACCAATCCCGAAGAAGCGCAGGTAAGAAATTTTGGTCTGGCGCATTATGCCGATGAGCTGAAAGTGGCAGAAGTAGTTTAATTTAAGAAGTAGATTTTTATGGCAGACGAAATAAAACAGGAACCAGCGGCAAAGCTCAAGGTAACCATTGACAATGTTACAATTGAAGTGGAGCCCGGTACTACAATATTACAGGCAGCAAGAATGGTGGGCGGCGATGTGGCCCCACCGGCAATGTGCTTTTATACCCCGCTGAAAGGCAGTGGTGGAAAATGCCGTACCTGTTTGGTAGAAGTGAGCAAAGGATCGGAAAAAGATCCCCGCCCGATGCCGAAACTGGTGGCAAGCTGCCGCACAGGCGTGATGGATGGCATGGAAGTAAAAAATATTACCAGCGACAGGGTGATTGACGCGAGAAACGGTGTAGTGGAATTTTTACTGATCAACCACCCGCTTGACTGCCCCGTGTGCGACCAGGCCGGTGAGTGCGATTTACAGGACCTGAGTTACAACAATGGCACATCCGCATCAAGATACGAGTTTAAAAAGCGCACTTTTGTAAGGCACGACCTAGGCAAATACATCCAGTTGCACATGACAAGGTGCATTCTTTGCTACCGCTGCGTGTACACTGCAGACCAGGTAACCGGTAAAAGGCATCATGGCGTGCTGGACCGCGGAGATCACGCAGAGATCGCTACCTATATTGAAAAATCACTGGACAATGATTTTATAGGAAACGTGATTGATGTTTGCCCTGTTGGCGCTTTAACCGACAGAACCTTCAGGTTCAAAAACCGTGTATGGTTTACCAAGCCGGAAGATGCGCACCGCAACTGCGACAAATGCTGCGGAAAAGTGACCTTATGGAAAAGGGGTAACGATGTGCTGCGCGTAACCGCGCGTAAAGACCAGTGGGGAGAAATACAGTCTTACGATGGTGAAACCGGCTGGATCTGTAACGAATGCCGCTTTGATAAAAAAGATGTGAATGACTGGGTGATTGAAGGGCTTACCACCATCCCGCGCCACTCTGTAATAGGGGCCAACAAATATAAAGTGCTTGACGTGCCCAAGGAAACCATAGGCGAAATTATGGGCCGTAGGCCAAAATTATTGATGGACATACATTCGATAAGTGATGTCAACGATCCTTCTATAGACCTGAGTGCTATTGAAGGCCCCGCTACAAGCGATGTGTTTGATAAAAAAGATGAAAACAGAGAACTAGAAAACAAATTATAAAATGTACCTATTGGCAATAGACTGGTTATTCATTCTTGAAAAATTAATTTTGATTGCATTGATCGTGACGCTTTGCATGATCGTGGCCATGTATGCCACTTACGCCGAGCGCAAGGTTGCTGCATTTATACAAGACAGGCTAGGGCCCAACAGGGCTGGCCCTTTTGGGTTATTGCAGCCGCTTGCTGATGGGGGTAAACTTTTTTTCAAAGAGGAGATCATACCGTTGGCATCTTCAAAGTTTTTATTTGTACTGGGGCCCATGCTGGCCATGATTACCGCGCTTATTTCCAGCGCTGTCATTCCATGGGGTACGCCTTTAAACATTTCGGGGCGTGAAGTGCCTTTACAGGTGGCCGACATCAACGTAGGCATTCTTTACATTTTTGCAGTAGCCAGTGTGTCTGTATATGGCATTATGATCGGTTCATGGGCATCCAACAATAAATTTTCATTGCTGGCAGGTGTAAGGGGGGCTTCGCAAATGATATCTTACGAACTGGCGCTGGGTATGGCACTCATTGCAGTTTTAATGCTTACCGGCAGTATGCAGTTAAGCGATATTGTAAAAACACAACAGCAAAATGGTTGGAATGTACTTTACCAACCTTTAGGGTTTCTCATTTTCTTTATTTGCTCCCTGGCAGAGTGTAACCGTACGCCTTTTGACCTGCCCGAAGCCGAGAATGAGTTGAACATGGGTTATCACCAGGAATACTCAAGTATGAAGCTGGGTTTTTATCTTTTTGCAGAATATATTCACATGTTTATGGCAGGGATTATTATGGCCACACTATTTTGGGGTGGTTATGATATTCCTTTTGTGAATGAACAAAACCTGGCACAACGTATTGGTGACAATTGGGTGGCATTTTTGAGCTTTGCCACACTAATGACCAAGGCATTTATTTCTGTATTTATATTTATGTGGATCCGCTGGACTGTTCCGCGTTTTCGTTTTGACCAGTTGATGCACCTGGGTTGGAAACGGCTGGTACCCCTGGCTTTGCTGAACATGATCCTTACAGCGGCAGTAGTATTGTGGCTGAATAATAATTAAGTGAGTAGCAGATGACCATATCTCTGCAGAGTTTTAAATTTTGTATACAATAATGAGTATAAAACTTACAAATAGAGCAAAACCCATTGACAGGCGGCCCATGAGCGTGTTGGAAAGGCTTTATCTCTGGAATATTATGAAGGGCATGGCTATTACGCTGAAACATTTCTTCTCAAAGAAAGCTACCATCAGTTTTCCTGAGCAGCAAAGAAGTTTTAGCAAAGTATTTAGAGGGCTGCACATTTTGAACCGGGATGAAGAAGGCCGTGAAAGATGTACTGCGTGCGGCCTGTGTGCCGTAGCTTGCCCGGCAGAGGCCATTACGATGGAAGCGGCCGAGCGTAAGCCGGATGAGGAGCATTTATACCGTGAGGAAAAATATGCTGCCAGGTATGAGATCAATATGCTGCGTTGTATATTTTGCGGCTATTGCGAAGAAGCCTGTCCAAAAGACGCTATTTATTTATCACAAACCTTTATGCCGGCCAACTACCACCGCAAAGGGTTTATTTATAAAAAAGAAGATTTATTGATTCCAAATCCGGTTACTGAACCTGAAGCGTACCAAAAAGCGCTGGGAACCATAAAAGCAAAAGAAGTTAAAAGTTAAAAAAGCTTTCAGGCCACGGCCTGAAATAAAGGGAACTTAAATTATAATTGGGAATGGGCATCACACAAATATTATTTTGGGTACTAACTGCAACGGCTTTGCTAAGTGCCATTATGGTTGTAACAAGCAAAAACCCGGTACACAGCGTGCTGTGGCTCATCGTGGCTTTCTTTGCCATCTCCGGCCATTATGTTTTATTGAACGCCCAGTTTCTGGCAATTGTAAACATCATCGTTTATGCCGGCGCCATTATGGTGCTGTTCCTGTTCGTGATCATGCTGATGAACCTGAACAACCCAACGCATAAATTAAAGAACAGGGCGCTACAGGCAATAGGAGGCCTGGCGGCGGGTTGCTTATTAATTGTGCTGGTGGCCGCGTTAAGAAATACCGAGATCACAAATAAGGTGGCACAAACCGGAACCGGGGACATTGGGCTGGTTGAAAACCTGGGCAGGGAGCTGTTTACCACTTTTGTAGTGCCTTTTGAAATTGCAAGCGTTTTATTTTTAAGCGCCATGGTTGGCGCTGTGATCATTGGCAAAAAAGATTAACCAGAACACGTAATAGTAAACTGTAAATAGTAAAGTAAAAAATGCCGATCAATTATTATATCGTTTTAGCTTTAAGCCTTTTTTCAATAGGGGTGGTGGGCGTTCTTACCAGGCGTAATGCAATTATTATTTTTATGTGCATCGAGATCATGCTCAATGCCGTAAATCTTTTGCTGGTTGCTTTTTCAAAAATGCACCACGCCACACACGCTGCCACCAATGCTACGGCGGGTACTGACGGGCAGTTGTTTGTATTCTTTATTATGGTGGTGGCCGCGGCTGAAGTGAGCGTGGGGCTTGCGATCATTGTAATGCTGTACCGCAACATTCACTCGGTAGACATCAATTTCCTGAACAGGCTGAAACATTAAAACCAATCACTTAACTAAATAAAAGCGTTGATGAAACTGTATTTGTTATTAATTGTGTTACTGCCATTCGCGGGCTTTTTGCTGAACGGGCTTTTCAGGAAGCAGCTTTCAAAAGCATTAACCGGCATGATTGGCAGCGGTACGGTGCTGGGCTCCTTTATTTTAAGTGTACTGGTTTTTTTGGGTGTTAAAAACAGCGGGGCGCAGGTAATAAAATATTTCGATTTTATAAATGTAGGCTGGCTTAAAATTCCTTTCGGTTTTCAAATTGACCAGCTCTCTGCACTGTTCCTGCTCATCATTACCGGCGTGGGCTTTTTCATTCATTTGTACTCCACGGCTTATATGCATGAAGAAAAAGAAGAGCATTATGCCAGGTATTTTGCTTACCTGAATTTGTTTGTATTCTCCATGCTGCTGCTGGTTTTGGGTGAAAATTTTCTCATTCTTTTTATTGGGTGGGAAGGCGTGGGCCTTTGTTCATACCTGCTGATCGGCTACTGGTTTAAAAATGATGAGTACAACCGCGCTGCCTCCAAGGCTTTTATAATGAACCGAATTGGAGATGTGGCCTTTTTGATAGCCTTGTTTATGCTGGCCGGGCAGCTGGGCACACTTTCTTTTGGCGAAGTGTTTAAAGCCGATACACTTTCTAAATTATCGGCAGGAGAAATGACCGCCATCACCATGCTGTTGTTTGTGGGAGCTACAGGCAAAAGCGCTCAAATACCTTTATACACCTGGCTGCCCGATGCCATGGCCGGGCCCACTCCGGTTTCAGCGCTTATCCACGCGGCTACCATGGTTACGGCTGGTATTTACATGATCGCGCGCAGCAACCTGATGTATTCCATGGCGCCATTTACTTTAAACGTGATCGCCATTATTGGTGTGGCTACCGCGCTGCTGGCAGCTACCATAGCGCTCAAGCAAAACGATATTAAAAAAGTGCTGGCCTATTCTACCGTAAGCCAGTTGGGCTATATGTTTCTTGCACTGGGGAGCGGCGCTTATGTAGCTGCTGTGTTTCATGTAATGACACATGCTTTTTTTAAAGCCCTTTTATTTCTGGGCAGCGGTTCTGTTATTCATGCCATGGGCGGTGAACAGGATATGCGTAAAATGGGTGGCCTGGGCAGGTATATGAAGATCACTAACATTACGTTTTTACTGGGTTGTTTTGCTATTGCAGGTATTCCGGGTTTTTCCGGTTTCTTTTCAAAAGATGAAATACTGGTGGGCGCTTTTGCCAAATCCCCTGTATTGTGGGTGCTTGGACTGCTGGGCGCTTTGCTTACCGCGTTTTATATGTTCCGCTTATATGCCACCACCTTTAAAGGCAGCTTTAGAGGCAGCCGCGAGCAGCAAGCGCATTTACATGAAAGCCCGTCACCTATGACCATTCCGCTAATTGTTCTGGCCATTCTTTCAGTTATTGGCGGCTTTGTTGGTATTCCGGAACTGTTTATGAGCGGCGCTCATTCTTTAAAAACATTTTTAAACCCGGTATTTGCCGATTCTTATACCATACTGCCTGCTCATACAATAAGCCACAGCACCGAGTGGATGCTGATGGGCATTACTTCTGTTACCGTAATACTGGTAGTGATCTATGCGTGGAACAGGTTTGCCAAAAAACCAGATACCGGGCCAGCTACCGGCCTGGGCAGGGTGCTGGAAAACAAGTGGTATGTAGATGAAATATATGATGCCATTGTTGTAAAACCGCTGGGTTCGCTGAGCGTGTTTTTTAATAATGTGGTAGATAACAGGGTGATAGATGGCGCCGTAAACGGTATTGGCCGCCTGGTAAAATATGGCGGAAGACAGTTTCGCTGGCTGCAAAGCGGGCAAATTGGCTCCTATGTGCTGATGATGGTGCTGAGCATGCTGCTGATATTTGTTGTTCAGTTCTTTTTAAGAAAGTAAAAACCTGTAAGGTGGCCTGAAGCAGGCGCCGCTGGTTTGGTTTTGACAGAGTTTTGAAAATTTTTTATATAGAGATCAACCCTTTGTGGCGGATCTCGCAAATCATCGTTCATACGTTATGATCGCATTGTTGTTGATACTGGTTCCATTGCTTAGCGGGTTGGCTGCTTTTTTTATGAAAAAGGGTGATGCCGCCAGAACGTGGTCGTTGTTTTCGGCTATTGTAACTTTTATAGTAGCCCTGCTGGGCGTATCTGTGTTTAACAGTCCCGGCCACCTAGCTTTCACGGCTGATTGGATGGGAAACCTCGGCAGCAGCTTTTCCATTAAGGCCGACGCCATGGGCATGATGCTTTGCATGCTTACCGCTATTTCTTACCCTGTTATTTTTGTAGCCACCTGGAGCGCGTCTTACACAAAGCCGCATAACTTTTTTGGCCTTATGCTTTTAGCGCAGGCGGGTTTAATGGGCGTTTTTCTGGCCATGGATGGCTTGTTGTTTTACTTCTTCTGGGAGCTTGCTTTAATACCGGTATATTTTCTCTGTTCGCAATGGGGCGGCGCAAGAAGGATACCCGTTACATTCAAATTTTTTGTTTATACATTCCTGGGCTCGCTGCTGATGCTTATTGGCCTTATTTACATCTGGTCAATAACAGGATCATTTTCACTGGAGGCTTTTTATGCCGCCGAAATTGAAATGAAAGAGCAACTGTGGCTGTTCTGGCTGCTTTTTGCTGCCTTTGCTGTTAAAATGCCCATCTTTCCTTTTCATACCTGGCAGCCTGATACCTACGAACAATCTCCCACGGCGGTAACGATGGTTTTAAGTGCCATCATGGTAAAAATGGGTGTGCTGGGACTGCTAAGGTGGTTGCTGCCTGTGCTGCCCCTGGGTTCGCATGTGCTGGGCGATAATCCTTCTACATTAGCCGTGATCGGCATTGTATATGCCTCCATCATCGCCTTCAGGCAAAATGATATGAAGCGCCTGGTGGCATACTCGTCAATTGCGCACGTGGGGCTGATGTGTCTGGCCGTGTTTGCCGAGCACCGAAGCGCCATGCAGGGCGTGATGATACAAATGTTCTCACACGGTATTAATATTTTGGGTATGTGGATCGTGGTGGAGATCATTGAAAGAAAATTTGGAACACGTAAGATGAGCGAGCTGGGAGGCATTGCACAAAAGGCGCCGGTTCTGGCCATCTTCTTTTACATTATTGCATTTGCCAATTTTGGCCTGCCGCTTACCAACGCGTTCGTTGGTGAATTTTTGATGCTCAACGGTATACTCAATTCAAACATTACTGCATACGGTGTGATTTATGCCGTTACAGCGGCGCTGGCGGTTATTTTTAGTGCTGTGTATATTTTAAGAATGGCAAGAAAAGTATTTCTGGGCAATACCAATGAACTTACCGCGAAAGGGACAGACATTGTTTTTCATGAAAAGGCAGCGCTGGCCATTATTGTGGCGGCCATTTTGATCGTGGGTATTTATCCGCAACCGTTTTTAGATATGATGAGTGGAATTTCAGAATCAATTTTAAAGAGTGCGGACGCCATTCATTTATTGAATAAATAATTTTTTGGAATATATAAATAGGTATGAACGCTTTATTATTATCGGCAATTTTAGGAGTAGTGATGATGTTTACCGGCATACTGGTAAAGCAGAAAGCTACCATCAAAGCAATAGCTATAGCAGGGATGACATTGTTGGTTGTGGTGAACTGGCTAGAGCTTAAGGGCACACGACTGATTCATTTCGACGTGTCAGGCTTTTTGAACTTTACCAATTTTAGCCTCCTGTTTTTATTGATCGCGCTGGTGTGTACACTGCTTTATTTTTTGGTTAGTTCCAACGAAATGCAGAAGGTTGGCAATTACTATCCCGATTATTATGCGCTCATATTTTTTATAACATGCGGCGTTATACTGGTGGCCAGTTTTCAATCGCTGCTTATTTTATTTTTGGGCATTGAGATCATTACCATTCCGCTGTATGTATTGGCAGGTGCCGATAAGCGCAATTTAAAAAGTAATGAAGCTTCTTTAAAATACCTGTTGATGGGTTCTTTTTCAACCGGTGTGATGCTGATGGGTATTGCTTTGATCTATGGCTCGCAGGGCACTTTTGATATTTCTAAAATGAATTTTGCCGCTCAAAATGGCAACCTGTCCAACCTGCAGGTGGCCGGCATGCTCATCCTGTTGTTTTCCATGGCATTTAAGGCTTCGGTAGCGCCGTTCCACTTTTGGACGCCGGATGTGTACGATGGTTCTCCCACAGTATTTACTTCTTACATGGCCACCATCGTTAAGGCGGCTGTATTCATCGGGTTCATCCGTTTGTTCGGGAACGCATTTGGCGCTTTATCGCAGGCCTGGCAATTGTGGATCGCGGTTATGATCGTTGCCACTTTGTTCATTGGAAATATAACCGCTACGTTTCAGCAAAGCGCCAAGCGCATGCTGGCCTATTCAAGCATTGCGCAGGCTGGTTTTATGCTGTTTGCAGTATTTGCCACCAACGAGGCAGCTTACGAGGGCCTGCTAATATATGCAGCCGCTTACAGCCTTTCTACCATTGGCGTATTTGCCGTAGTGGCAAAAATGAGCGATCACAGTTTTGAAGGTTTTAATGGCCTTGCAAAACATCAGCCGCTACTGGCGCTCACGGCCACCATTTGTTTGTTATCCCTGGCAGGTATACCGCTAACAGTAGGCTTTTTGGGTAAGTTTTATATGTTGAAAGCTGCCGTTCTTACTGGTGGATATTTATGGCTTGTGGTATTTGCCGTTATCATGGCTGCGGTTAGCGCCTACTATTATTTCAGGCTTATACAGGCAATGTATTTCAAAGACGGACCCGACAACAGTTCCGGCGTAACCACTCTTGAAAAAGCCTCTATGGTGGCTATATGCTTGATCATTGTTTTCTTGGGGCTCTTTCCACACGTGTTGCTTACACATCTTTATTTTTAAAGAAAGTTTCGCAGGCGTTCGCGCATTCATTGTAAATTGCAGCAATGAATTTTTCTGATGTTTTCTCCCTTGCATTCAGAACCGTTAGTGGTAATAAGCTTCGCACGGGGCTTACTGTCACCATTATTGCATTTGGTATAATGGCGCTCATAGGCATCATTACAGCCATTACAGCCATGAACCAAAAATTTACAGAAAGTTTTTCTTCGCTGGGCGCTAATGCCTTTACCATTCGGTATAAAGAAAGGGTGATGAATTTTGGCGGCGGTGGAAACGATGTAACAGTTTCTAAAAAAGGCCGCAAAGAAAAAAAGTCCAACCTCAATAAGATTATTACAAAAAACGAAGCGGAGTATTTTGCACAAAACTTTAATTTTCCTGGCACGGTTACCAGCATTTCCGTCTTTGGCAATCGCAATAATATTGTGTCTTTTAACGATAAAAAAACCAGTCCTAATGTAATGATTTTTGGAGCCGATGAAAATTATCTTGAATTGAATGGGTACGAGTTGATTGCCGGCAGAAATATTTTTACACAAGAAGTAATGGGCGGGCAAAACCTTTGCATCTTAGGTTACGATGTAGCTAAAAGTTTTTTTGGAGATGATGTGCAAAAAGCCGTCAACCGCACCATCCGCATCAACAATTTACCATACCGTGTTTTAGGCGTTTTAGAAAGCCGTGGCGCTACTTTTGGCTTTAGCCGCGACAACATGGTTATTGTGGGATACAGAAACCTTGCGGCTAATTTTTCGGGCGCTAACAGGTCGTATGTGATTGCCGTGAAAGTAAACGACATGAACAATATGAACACAGTGATGGGAGAGGCTGAATCGTTTTTTAGAGGAGTGCGTAAAACGGGCATTACAGAAGAAAGCAATTTTGCGCTGGATAAGAGCGACAGCATGGTGGCAACAGCTATGAGAAGTCTTGGTTTTTTGACTATTTCCGCTACCGTTATTGGCCTCATTACATTAATAGGCGCCGCCATTGGGCTTATGAACATCATGCTTGTATCGGTGGCTGAACGCACAAAAGAAGTAGGACTTGTAAAAGCCATTGGCGGTAAAAGCTCAACGGTAAAAAAGCAGTTTTTATTAGAGGCTGTGATCATCAGTGTACTGGGTGCCGTGCTGGGAATTCTATTGGGTGTGATTGTTGGCAACGCATTTTCTTTATTGCTTGATACCGGGTTTGTAGTGCCCTGGAACTGGGTAGTGTATGGTATCATCATATGCAGCGCAGTGGGTTTGTTAGCGGGGTTGTACCCTGCTATAAAAGCCGGAAGGCTTAATCCGATTGATGCTCTTAGGTATGAATAAAATCATGTATGAGATTATTTATGCTTTTTTGATTTTCTTTTTTTTATATTTGGAAGTTGATTGAAGACGATTATAGTGCAACAGAATTGCTGCTATCTTTTTTTAACGGATTTTAAAAACTGATACCCGTTTGATACACGAAAAAAAATAATACATAAAAAAGTTGTTGTTTGATTTTTTTCGTTAGAATTGTGCATAAATTTTAAAGCTTAAATATTTAAAAAAACTAAAAAACAAAGATCATGGCTGAGACAAAACAAGCTACACCGGTAAAGTCAACTACCTCTGTACAACCAAAAAAAACTAGTAATTTAATTTCCTGGCTTGCCCCCATTTTGTGCCTCGTTGCCGGGTATATAATCTGGCGTTTTTCAATGGGTAATCCCTCGGGGTTTGAGCAGCCCGATCCGGCTGGTGGTTTTTGGCCTAAGCACGTAGGACCAAAAAATGCTTATGCATCTATTTATGAGGGAGGTATTGTTATTCCCGTATTAATTAGTTTATTTATTATGGCGTGGGTGTTCTTTTTTGAAAGAATTATGACAATTTCAAGAGCTACAGGAAAAGGTAACCCCGGAAACTTTGTACGCAGGGTGCAATACCATCTTGCCAATAAAAATTTAGACGCTGCCCTTGCAGAGTGCGACAAACAGAAAGGATCTGTAGGCAACGTAATGAAAGCTGGCTTACGCAGATACAGAGAAATGATTGAAGAGCCCAACCTGGATACTGCACAAAAAGTACTGGCTATACAAAAAGAAGTAGAAGAAGCTACAGCATTAGAACTGCCCATGCTACAAAGAAATATGGTATTCTTGTCTACCATTACAACTGTAGGTGTAATGATTGCGCTTTTGGGTACGGTAATGGGGATGATCAGATCGTTTGCAGCTTTAGGTGATGAAGGCGGTGGCGGTAATGCAACACAGTTGGCAATTGGTATTGCGGAAGCATTATACAACACAGCTATTGGTATTGCTACTTCTGCTCTTGCACTTATTTTCTATAACGTTTGTACTACACGCATAGATGCAATTACAAACGGTATTGACGAAGCAGGATTTACCTTAACACAGTCTTTCGCATCTCTTTACAAATAATTTTCAGAGATCACGGGAGGTTTTTATGGAAAATCACTATAAAACCGTCTCATATCAAAATACTTAAAGATGAGTAGTAGAAAAATAGTAAAATCCGTACCTGTAATGGACATGACTCCATTTGTGGACGTGACTTTGTTGATCCTGATGTTCTTCATCATGGCCACCAAATTTAAACCACCAGAACCAGTACCCATTACAACTCCTAACTCGGTTTCTTCTCAGCCTATGCCAGATAATAACGCGGTATTGATCGGTATTGATAAAGACAACAAAGTGTATTTCTCTATCCAGTCAATGAACGATCCTCAAAAAGCGTGGGACATTATTGTAAGAGCATCTGAGGCCAGGGGATTGCCCATTTCTCCCGAGCTTGCAAAAAAATACCAGCCCGGGGATGTGATTGGATTTCCGTTCAACCAGTTACAATCTTACCTGCAATTACCCCGCGACCAAGCATTGAAAGCAAAACAGCCCGGCATACCGGTTGCAGATTCTGCCAATAATGAGTTGTTTTACTGGATAGGCGCTGCTAAGCAGGTATTCCAGGGAGAAACCCTGAAGTACCTGATCAAAGGAGATAACGAATCAAAGTATCCTGCTTTTAACAACGTTATTGAGGCATTAAAGCGCAATGATGAGCAAAAGTACAATCTGGTAACATTACCAATATCAGCGCCTGTAGGAACAGATTTGTATAAGGAAAGACTGGGTGCTATAAGAGATGCGAGGAGCCGCTCAGGTTCAGGTACGGAATAAAGTAAACAGTATTATTAATACATAAATTATAAACTATGGCAAGTGTTGAAGAAGCCCCGGTCCAGGGTAAAAAAGGCCCGGGCGTTAAAAAAGCAAAAAAGCTCAGCACCAGGATTGATATGACTCCTTTTGTGGATGTAATATTACTGTTGATCATCTTCTTCGTATTTACCACCACAATGAGTTCCCCAACCACTATGGACCTTAACATGCCTAAGGATACCGATAAAAAGGAAGAGGATACCAAGATCAAAGAATCGGGCGCACTTAACATACTGCTTGGTAAAGACAACGCTCTTTTTTATTATGAAGGTCAGTTAGATGAAACCGCATCCAATTTTAAAGCGGCTAATTTTTCTGAGATCAGAGATGTGATCATTAATAAAAAGAGGCAGGTAATGGCAACCTACGTTACTGATCCTGCATGTGAAGCTAAGGCAAGGGCTGAAAAAAAATCAATTGATGACGCATGTAAACAAAAAGACTTTTTTGTGGTGATAAAACCAACAGATGAAGCCACTTATAAAAATGTGGTAGACATACTGGATGAAATGACCATCAATAAAGTAGCCCGTTATGCACTTGTAAAACCTTTTGATACAGAATTAGAACTTGTAAATGTATCAGAAAGTGCATCTACGGCGCCGGCTACCGAACCAGCCGCCACAAATTAGGGCATAAATTATGTGAAAAACCAGGTTTTTCACGTCTTATAAAAAAACAAGGTAACAATGGATGCTAATAAAATTTTAAATTCCGATTTTCTCGATATTCTGTTTGAAGGCCGCAATAAAGAATACGGCGCCTACGAGCTTCGCAGATCTTACAGCAAGCGCATGTGGCGGGCTTTGCTGATCGTGGCCCTGATCATGGCAGGTATTGGAACTGCTGTAATTTTAAACAAGCAGTTAAAGCCCAAGGCCTCAGCAGAAGAAGTACAAATGACTGAAGTAACGATCCAGGAAATTCAGCAGGAGCAAAAGCAGGAAGAGCCACCACCACCGCCCCCGCCGCCACCACCAAAGCAAGAGCCGCCACCCAAAGTGGAAATGAAAGCGTTTACTCCTCCTAAAATCGTTCCTGACGAGCAGGTGAAAGAACCACCACCCGCTGTAGAAGAATTAAAGGAAACAAAGATTGGTACTGTAAACCAGGAAGGTATAAAAGATTTGGGTATTGCCGCTCCCCCGGTTGTAGTGGATGCAGGTAAAGGTATTGTGGCCGAGCCTAAGAAGCCAGAACCCGAACCGGAAATCTTTACAAAGGTGGAAATTGATGCTTCTTACCCCGGAGGCGCAGGCGCGTGGAGAAATTTTTTGGAAAGAAACCTTCGTGGTGAGACCCCGGTTGACAACGGTGCGGCGCCCGGCAACTATACTGTGATTATTCAGTTTGTTGTAGATGTGGCAGGTAACGTAAGCGATATTAAAGCATTGACAAATTTGGGTTACGGCATGGAGCAGGAAGCCATAAGGGTATTAAAAAGATCAGGTAAATGGAAACCGGCCATTCAAAACGGCCGCGAAGTGAAAGCTTATCGTAAACAGCCAATCACGTTCCAGGTATTAGAGCAATAAAATTTATATTCTTAAAAAATAAAATCCTTACTGAAAAGTAAGGATTTTTTATTTGAAGTTAATTGCGTAAAATTTTAATTAAAATGCGGCAGGCTTTAAATTAAGGCCCGCCCTTTCTTCAAAGCCAAACATCAGGTTCATATTTTGTACAGCCTGGCCACTGGCACCTTTTAAAAGATTATCAGCTGCCGAGTGGATTACCAGTTTGCTGCCGGCTTTTTCAAGCTGCACCACCGCTTTATTCGTGTTCACCACCTGTTTTAAAAATATAGGCTCGCGGCTTACAGAGGTAAAAGGGTGGCCTTCGTAAAAATCTTCATAAAGTTGGTACAGTTCATCCAGCGTCAGATCAGTTGAAATGGTTGAACTTACAAAAATACCTCTGGTAAAATCGCCACGCCATGGCACAAAGCTCAATTCAAAAGCCAGGCCGGGTTTTAATTGTGCCAGCGATTCACCAATTTCTCCCAGGTGTTGGTGCGTAAGCGTTTTATAAGCCTGTATGTTATTGGCGCGCCAGCTAAAGTGGGAGGTTGCCGAGAGCGACTGGCCGGCGCCTGTACTGCCTGTAATGCCCGTAGTATAAATATCAGTAAGAATGCCGGCCTTTGCCAATGGCAACAGTCCCAGTTGCACCGTAGTGGCAAAACAGCCCGGGTTGGCAATGTTGGCTGCTGTTTTGATCTCATTGCGGTTCAATTCAGGAAGGCCGTATACAAAAGTACGGTTGAGCGCTTCCTGCCTGCGGTCTTTTTGCAGCCTGAAATCGTTTGCCAAATCAATAATTTTTATGGAACCGGCAAAACTGTTTTCATTTAAAAATTTTGTTGATTCGCCGTGGCCCAGGCACAGGAACAATACATCAATATCCTGCGATGTTTCGCCGGTAAATTTTAAATTGGTGTCTCCAATTAAATCTTTATGAATTTGGTGTACAAACTTTCCGCCATTGCTGCGGCTGTGAATAAAAGCCACTTCCACATGAGGGTGATTGATGAGTAGCCTGATTAATTCTCCGCCTGTATAACCTGCGCCTCCTATAATTCCTGCTTTTATTGTTTGAGCCATGCTGATCTGTAATGAGTTTTTCGGTTCAAAAAAAATTGCTGATGTTGCAGTTGTGAATGCCTGCCTGCAAGGGCAGAAAGCTACTAAGGTCTTAATTATTTTGCAAACAGCCTAATAAAACCTACACCTGCCCGTCGTTCAGCGATTCGCGGATCATATGGTAAATAGCAGTTTGATTGCCAAAAATGCGGGTAAATCCTTTCACATCTTCGCCGGTAAAGCTTGCATTTACCTCGCCATAGCTTCCAAACGCGCTGTTCATCAGGTCGTAGCGGCTTTCAATACCAACTACATTAAACCGGTAGGGGTGCAACTGTACGTATACAATACCGCTCACGCTGCGCTGGCTGCTTTCAAGGTAAGCTTCCATATCGCGCATTACGGGGTCTAAAATTTGCCCCTCGTGCAGCCAGGTGCCATAAAACTGCGCAATCTGGTCTTTCCACTGCAACTGCCATTTACTTAGCACATGTTTTTCAAGCGCGTGGTGCGCTTTAATAATAACAAGCGGCGCGGCAGCCTCAAAGCCTACGCGGCCTTTTATGCCAATGATGGTATCGCCCACGTGAATGTCGCGGCCCACGCCATAAGGCCCGGCAATATCTTGTAGGTATTGTATGGCTTCAGTTGGATGATCAAATTTCTGATCGTTTACTTTAATCAGTTCGCCCTGTTTAAAGGTGAGTTTTACTTCTTCGCTTCCTTGTTTGGTAACCTGTGTGGGCCATGCTTCTTCAGGCAATGTTTGGCGGCTGTTCAAAGTTTCGCGGCCGCCTACGCTGGTACCCCATAAACCTTTGTTGATGGAGTACATTGCTTTTTCAAAGTTCATTTCCACACCCTTGCTTTTTAAATATTCGATCTCGCTTTCACGGCTCAGGTTCATATCCCTGATGGGTGTAATAATTTCGATGTGCGGGGCTGAAATATGAAAAACCATATCAAAACGAACCTGGTCATTTCCCGCGCCGGTGCTGCCGTGTGCAATGGCATCGGCTTTAATTTGCTTGGCGTACTCGGCAATATGCAATGCCTGGCTCAGTCTTTCTGCAGAAACACTCAGCGGGTAGGTGTCATTTTTTAAAACATTGCCATAGATCAGGTAGCGGATGATGCTGCTGTAATAGTTTTTAATGGCATTGACGGTTTTATGAGATTTAACGCCCAGCTTTTTTGCATGCTCTTCAATACGCTCCAGCTCTTCGTTTGAAAAGCCGCCGGTGTTTACCAGTATACTGTGAACTTCGTACCCTTTTTCGTCAGTAAGGTATTTTACGCAAAACGACGTGTCTAACCCGCCGCTAAAACCTAAAACTACTTTTTTAGCCATCGTAATCATTTATTAATTAAAAAATACAGCAAAAATAGATTTGATACCTCCTCCCTGCTTTTTGTCTTTTTTACGAAACGCATTGAGGAATTTCCATTGCTTAAAACGCAGCAGCCTTTCCAGCCCGCTTTTATTCTCTTCAAAAAAAGCTTTGGTTTCTTCCGGCTCCCAGTGGTCTTTGGGATCATAAAGCATGGCTGTGCACATACAGTTCTTCCGTTCTTTCGACATGAGGATGTCGTAATTGACACAGCTTTTACAACCTGCCCAAAACTCTTCATCCTGCGTCAGCTCAGAATATGTAACGGGCTCATACCCCAGGTCGCTGTTGATCTTCATGACGGCCAAACCGGTGGTCAGCCCAAAAATTTTAGCTTCGGGATATTTGGTGCGGCTTAATTTAAAAATGGTCTGTTTGATCTTCTTGGCCACGCCGCTTTTTCTAAATTCTG
Source organism: uncultured Niabella sp. (assembly GCA_934486785.1). Taxonomy (GTDB): domain Bacteria; phylum Bacteroidota; class Bacteroidia; order Chitinophagales; family Chitinophagaceae; genus Niabella. The sequence goes on from CAKSQK010000003.1 coordinate 42,534, forward strand.
GAGAAACGATCAGGCCGGAGTTGGCTACATATTCTTCATGGCTCCAGGTTTCAATATAACAAAACCCCACCCACGTGCCATCGCGCGTTACTGCAATCACGGCTTTGCCTTCATCTATCTTTTTTTCAATATACTCTGGGCTGCGCTTGGCAATGCCTGTGCCTCTTGCCATGGCCGAGGCCTCCATTTCATCAGTTATGATCGTAGAATACTTTTTGTCGTCGGGTACGGCCTGGCGTACTATTATTTCCTGATTATCCAAGGTAAAAATTTGTAATTAAAATGAACTTAGAGTAAGGATGACCAGTCCTGCGATGATAGCCGGGGTTTATTCACTGACAGGGGCCTTGGTCGGTGGTTGTCCTGTCAGCAACGACGCGTATGGTATGGCCTGGGAGAGCATACAAAAACATCAAATCCAACGGCATAAACGCCACTGGTATTGCTTCCAAAGAAGTTGAACTGTTTTGTATGGTTTAAAAATGTATTCATTAAAAAAACAAATTGTAAATTCGAGGTGCAAAAATAGCGCAATAATTGGTTTGCGTATTAAAAAAAGCTAAAAGAAAAATTAATTTTATGGAAACTTTACAACCTGTTGACAACCCGCAGCAAACCAAACCTAAAAGGAGATCAGGTTGTATGAAGTATTTTATCATTTTTATTGTAGTTCTGCTGCTCATTGCCTGCGGCTGGGTGGCCTGGAGGTTTTATATTCCTTTTGCCTCAGATGGCGTTAGATCCGGCATGCTGAACAGTGTGATGCGCAAAGGCCATATTTTTAAAACCTACGAAGGTGTATTGATACAAGACGGCGTGAGAGGCGCAACCGGCGGCGGCGTACAATCCAACACCTTTGAGTTTTCTATTGAAGACAGGCGCATTTTTGATTCCTTAAAATTCAATTCAGGTAAAAGGTTTGAACTTCAGTATAAAGAATACCGCGGCGTGCTGCCCTGGCGCGGCAATACAAGATATATTGTAGACAGCATTATTTCCATTAGCGAACCAAGAAATACTTCGCCTTTTTAGGCGGCTATGCCGAATGCAGTAAAAAGATCACGGGTTGTTTGTGCAGGTTTATAAATTCTTTTTTCCATTGGCTTACCGTTTTTGTTTTTACCTGTTCATCCGGGCCGGTAAGGTTGGCTGCCACGCATATTTTTGTATGGGGCTGGCAAATTTTCAGCAGGCTTTCAAATAGCTGGTTGTTCCGGTAAGGCGTTTCAATAAATATCTGGGTACTGTTATTTTTTTTCGACCTCGCTTCCAGCTCTTTTATTTCTTTAAAGCGTTGCTGGTTGTCAATAGGCAGGTAACCCACAAATGAAAACTGCTGCCCATTCATACCGCTGGCCATTAGTGCCAGCAAAACAGAAGAGGGGCCTGTAAGCGGCATTACACGCACATCCATTTCCTGGGCCGCGGCTACCAGCAGTTGCCCGGGGTCGGCCACGCCAGGGCAGCCCGCTTCACTAAGAATGCCAATGGTTTTACCTTCTTTTATTTTTTGCCTGAATTGTTGCAGTACATGACCTTCTGCCTTACCGGTAGTAAACCATTCGTAATTATCAATCACAATTCGTTTGTCAAGCAGTTTTACGTAGCGGCGCGCCGAGCGTTCGTTTTCTACAAAAAAGACCGAACATTTTTTAACGGCGTCCAATAAATAGGAGGGAAGCGCCTGCAAGCCTTCTTCGTGAAGAAAAGTGGGAATGAGGTATATTGTTGATTTGAGATTTATGACTGAAGATTTTTAGATGACCGATATTCTGCAGTACAAGTGTGCGACGCAACGAAGTTGCCAAATATGCCACAGCTGGGTTAAATAATTTTTTTCCTGGAAGATATTTTGCGCAAAGTCAAATTTAATACTGTGTTTTGGGGCCGAAAGCCAGGTCGCCGGCATCGCCCAGGCCGGGTACGATATAACCCTTTGCGGTAAGTTCATCATCAATGGCCGCGCACCAAATGGTTACTTCAGGCAGTTCACGGCGCAGGTATTCTATGCCTTCGGTGCAGGCAATGGCCGATACTACGATGATCTGTTTGGGCCTGCCTTCTTCTTTTAAATAATTGATGGTTTTTACCAGCGAAGCGCCGGTGGCCAGCATGGGGTCGGAAATGATCATCACGCGGTCATCCAACTCGGGGCTGCTCATATACTCCACGCTGATCTCAAAACCGCCTTCATTATCATGTTTGCGATAAGCAGAAATGAACGCGTTATCGGCTTTGTCAAAATAATTCAGCAATCCCTGGTGCAGCGGCAGCCCTGCCCTTAAAATGGTGGCCAGCACGGGTTGCTCTGAAAGTAACTTCGATTCGGATGTGCCCAGCGGTGTTTGAGTTTCTACCACCTGGTGCGGCAGCGTTTTGCTGATCTCATAGGCAACCACTTCGCCAATCCTTTCAAGGTTGCGCCTGAATCGCATACGGTCTGTTTGCACATCCACATCCCTAAGCTCGGCCACCCAGTTACTCACAAGACTATGTTTATCGCTTAAATTCACCACCATAATACTAAATTATAAAATCGGAGCAGTTATGTTTCTTACTTTTGGCAAATCTAAAGCAAAAACTGTGCTTTAAAAAGCAGTGTATAAATTATTTTAATATGGTTTACAGGGCTATTGGTTTAATGAGCGGCAGCTCGCTCGACGGGCTGGACATTGCCTTTGTGGAATTTGTAGAAAATGCCGGTAAATGGCAATATGAAATACTGGCGGCAGATTGTTATGAATATGATGCAGCATGGATGGCCCGGCTCAAAAATGCTACCCAACTGGGCGCCAGGGATTATCAACTATTGCATATCCATTACGGGCATTACCTTGGCCAGCAGGTAAACCGGTTTATAGAAGCCAACGGCCTGCAATATAAAGTGGGATTGATCGCTTCGCACGGGCATACCACTTTTCATGAGCCTGCCAATAAAATGACGGGGCAAATTGGTGATGGCGCTGCGATTGCCGCTGTAACCCAACTGCCCGTGGTAAGCGATTTACGCGCTTTGGATGTGGCTTTTGGCGGGCAGGGCGCGCCCATTGTGCCCATTGGCGAAAAGCTTTTATTAAGCGGGTATGATTATTTTTTAAATATTGGCGGCATTGCCAATATTTCTGTAAATGCGGAAAGTTATATTGCTTACGATATTTGTGCGGCCAACCGCGTGCTGAATATGCTGGCGCAGGATGCAGGCAAAGCTTATGATGCCGGTGGCGAAACTGCCAGGAGCGGTAATGTGATTGATGCATTGCTCAGCGATTTGAATGCGCTGGACTATTATCAAATGCCTTTTCCAAAATCGCTGGCCAACAGCTTTGGCATTGAAACCGTTTACCCCATGGTGAAAAAATATGATGTGCCTGTAAGCGATTTGCTGAGAACCTATACCGAACACGTGGCGCTACAAATTGCTGAAGCTGTAAACAATGCCGGAGAAGAAAGTAAGTTACTGGCAACCGGTGGCGGCGCACTGAATACATTTTTAATTGAAAGATTGCAGCATCATGTGAAAGAAAAAAATGTGGTGGTAGAAGTGCCTGATGAAAAGCTGGTAAATTATAAAGAAGCGCTCATTATGGCGCTGGTTGGAGTGCTGCGCTGGCGCGAAGAATACAACGTGATCAGCACGGTAACCGGGGCCGCACGCGCCAGCATTGGCGGCGCCCTGTGGCTGGGTGGTGAAGAATGAGTTTTAAATAAAATACTTTAACAAGCATACGATGAGTAAAAAACCTGCAGACAGCTTAACGATCATGACTGAACTGGTGCTGCCCAACGACACCAATTTTTTGGGCAATCTGATGGGCGGCCGGTTAATGTACTGGATGGATATTGCCGCCGGGCTGGCGGCACAAAAACACAGCAATACGATTGTGGTGACGGCCTCTGTTGACAATATTTCTTTTGTAAGCCCTATCAAACTGGGTAATGCCGTGCATATTGAAGCGCGTGTAACAAGAGCCTTCAATACGTCTATGGAAGTGTATTTAAAAGTGTGGGGCGAAGACCTGATCGAGCAGGAAAAATATGTTAGCAATAAGGCCTATTACACGTTTGTGGCGCTTGATCAAAAAGGCAGGCCGCAAGCCGTTGCACCCATTGAGCCGGAAAACGAAAGAGACCATAAACTTTTTGAAGGCGCCCTGCGGCGCAGGCAGCTAAGGCTGATACTCGCCGGCAAAATGAAGCCGGATGACGCATCAGAGCTGAAAGCTTTGTTTTGGGAAGAGTAGCTGCTTTATAAATTACTTTCTATCGCCCCTACATCTTTGCGATGCTCTTTCACCGGGCCATCCAGCAGCACGGCAATCACCGTTACATTTTTATCAAGTCTTTCTTTGGGAATATCAATATAAACAATACCTGGTGTGGCGCTCCAGTAAAGCTTATCGTACATTTTATAATTGAGCAGTGTACCATCGCCTACAATGCGGATGCGCGCGATGGCGTTCTCAATTCCTTTTAAGGCAATGGGGCCATTAGGAGTTCCTTCTACAAATAAATAAATGGTTTGCCTGTCTTTTGATAAAGCCGAATGCCCGGCGTAATGGCCATCGGATAAGCCTTTCAGGGTTCCGGATAAAGCCTCTGTGTGTTTTACGATCCAGTTGCTGATTTGCACATTAGCGGGCGCCGGCGCTGATGGTGGCCGGTTCATCTTTAAATCATTTTCATGAAAAGGATTGTAGCCGGTGCTCACCTGGTGCACGATATTTTTTATTATTTGCTGTGGTGACAAACTTTTATCATTGATGTAGCTGGTATAAGTTTCCGGCGATGGCTTTCTTAGGCGAATGGGTTCTGTAAACTGGATTTTCAACACGGTGATGTCTTTATCAAGCGCGCCTTGCGGTATGGATATCCAATGGTTATCGAGGTTTTTCCTGATAGAAATTTTTTCATTGCTACCAATGACTGTTGCTGCTTTTACAGGAGATTCGATTCCTTTTAAGCGGATTATTCCATGAGGACTTTCTGTTAGGTACAGGTACAATGTTTTTTTATCTTTTGACAGGGCTGATTTATAAGGGAAATGTGGTTCTGAAATTCCTGCTTCCGTTCCATAAATGGCTTCTGCGTGTTTTTTTGTCCAGCGGCCCAGGTCTTTCAATATATTTACCTGTTCAGCAGGAATGGTTCCATCGGCTTTGGGGCCAATATCCAGCAACAGGTTTCCACCCATGGAAATACAATCTACCAGTGTGCGTATAAGCATCCACGAAGTTTTATAATTGTTATCAAAAGGCTGGTAACCCCAACTGTCGTTCATCGTATAACAAAGCTCCCAGTACTTCGACTGTGGCGTTTCAACCGGTACGCCCTGTTCGGGTGTGGCGTAGTCGCCCTGGTCGTTCAGCCGGGAGTTAAGTATAATATTTGGATTGTATTGCTGTAATAACGCACGTGTTTCTTTGGCGCGCCACTCTTCAGCACTGTGTTCCCAGTCGCCGTCAAACCAAAGCAGGTCTGGCCGGTATTGTTTGGAAAGCTCGTGCAGTTGCCCCTGGTAAAAATGTATGAACTGCTCAAAGCGCTGCGGCTCTTTGGCAATATCATATCTTTTCAGCTCACGGGTAAATACATCGTATTTAGGATGGCTCCAGTCGGGCAATGAAAAGTACAGGCCTGTTTTTAAACCTGATTTTTTTAACGCGCTGATAAAAGGCGTCAGCACATCTCTTTTGGCAGGCGTGTGCTTGGCCACGCTGATGGCATCGGGCTGACCGGTATTCCACAATGCCACACCATCGTGGTGCTTGGAGGTGATGACGGCATATTTAGCGCCGCTCTCACTGATCAGATGAACCCATTGCTGCGGATTGTAGTTTGTAGCCGTGAAACCATTAAGTTGCTTCATATAATCACTATGGCTTACGTAATTATTAAAAAAACTCCAGGATTCAGATATGCCGTTTACTGCGTAAATGCCCCAATGAATGAAGATGCCCAGTTTGGCATCTGCAAACCATTGCATTTTATCTTTCGATGTGGCTTGCGCTAGCAATCCGGTCTTGGCAAAGGATAACAGCAGGCAGGTAATGAAGAGAACTCTTTTCATGATGCTGGTAAAATTAGATAATTCCCATCATAACAAATAGCCCACGGTTTAACCGTGGGCTATAAATTTGTAATTTCTTGAATGGTTTTTAAAAAAATAGTCAGCTTTTTTATCAGTTCTTTCGGATCCGCGCCTTTCCCCATTTCTGTCACGATTTCCTCTTTCTTTTACCTGCGCTTCCCATTTTTTCTTCTGTTCAGGTGTCAAAATGGCCATTCGTTTTTCGTGTTGTGCTTTCCTAAGGTCCATCATCTGGGTGCGCTTTTGCTCATCAGACAGAGAAGCATTGTTTCTAATGGCCTCTGATTTGGTGCGCGTTTCCTCAGCAAGGGTTTTCATTTGCTTTTCCTGTGCTTCGCTAAGGCCAAGGTCAGCCATGGGGTTACGTTGCATATCGCCTCTTCTTTCAGTCCTTTCCTTCTTTTCAGGTTTGGCTGGTGCTGTTTGGGCAAATGTGGCCGTAATGCTAAACACACTAATGGCCGCGGCAAGAATAATTGTTTTTTTCATTGTTTATTGTTTTTTTTAATTATTAGGACTCCCCGAGAATTGGGTTCCAATATAATTAGATGATACTTTTGCACGAAAACCTTCGTTCAGGCTGTTAATTTTTTTTAACATCACCAGCTAACCAGCTAAATCAGAAAATTTCTTTGAGTTCTTTTAAAGAAAACACTTCGAAAGTAGGCTTAAAACTGTGCGGTTTTTGATGGTGATTTACATACACCTGGTCAAGCCCGGCCTTATAAGCGCCTATGATATCTGCTTCCAGGTCATCGCCCAGCATAATGCTTTCATTCACATCAGCCCTGGTAAAGTTGAGGGCAAATTCAAATATCTCTTTATTGGGTTTCAGGCTCAGGCATCTTTCCGAGGTAAAAACCTCTTCAAAATAATGGCTGATCTTAGCGTTGTTGATCTTATGGTGCTGCACTTCTTCAAAACCATTTGTAATGAGGTGCAGGATGTAATTCTTATCTTTCAGGTACTCTAATATTTCCAGCGCGTAAGGAAACAGCACATTACGTGTAGGCAGCAGCTCCAAAAATTTTTTGCTCATGGTTTCTGCCAGCGCGTTGTCGCCAATTTTAAAATCAAGCAGGGCCAGCCGCATGCGTTTCACGCGTAATTCGGCCTGCTGCACCAGTCCCTGCCTGTATTTGGCCCATAAGTTATGGTTGTGAACCAGGTAGTTGTTGTAAAATTTTTCAAAATCATCTACACCCTTTTCTTTCAGCAAAAGGGTTTCATACAAATCCAGCAGCGTCAGCTTGGCATTTGAATCAAAATCCCAAAGTGTGTGGTCCAGATCAAAAAACAGGTGCCTGTATTTCATCCGCTTAATTTTTTATTTTTTTGTGTTCTGCTGAACTTCGCCGCTTCCGATAGATCGAAAGAGCATCTTATCATGCTTTGTTTCATAGCTGCGAAGCTAAGGGGAAAACGGTTTACACGCAGAAGCGCCAACCCTTTGGACAAACTTTTGTTATTTCGTATGAGAAACTTTTACCATGAACGTGATCATTACAGGCGCTTCGCGCGGAATTGGATTTGCAATAGCCGAAATATTTGCACAAAACGGCCATAACCTGTTGCTCACATCGCTCAGCGATGTAAAGCTTTACAAGGCTATGGAAACTTTGCAAACAAAGTACAGCAATATCAGCATCGCGGCTAAAGCCTTCGATCTTTCCGTAAAGGAAAATGCCATAGCATTTGCTGAATGGTGCCTGGAAAAGGCCGCCGGTCCGGATGTGCTGGTGAACAATACCGGTATTTTTCAACCAGGCAATGTGCTGGACGAGCCAGACGGCACGCTGGAAAGCCAGGTGGCCGTAAATTTATACAGCGCTTATTACATCACGCGAACAATTGCCCCCCGCATGATACAGCAAAGAAGCGGGCATATTTTCAACATCAGTTCCGTGGCGGCCTTAAAAGCATACCCCGGCGGCGGTTCTTACAGCATCAGCAAATACGCGCTGCTGGGCTTTACCAAGAACCTGCGGCATGAGCTAATGCCACATGGCGTAAAAGTAACGGCCGTACTGCCCGGCGCTGTTATGACCGATTCCTGGAGCGATTTTGATAACAGCGAAAGCAGGATCATGCAACCGCAGGACATTGCCCAAATGGTGTATGCCGCGTCGCAACTTTCTGCCGCTGCCTGCGTGGAAGAAATAATTGTCAGGCCCCTGTTGGGCGATCTGTGATTTTGATTTTTTGAATCCTTTACCGTACTATGAAAAAATCGCTGGTATTGATTTTTGCCCTGCAGGCAACCCTGCTTTTTGCACAGGGAAACTACATTCCGCTGGATGACAGGATACGGGACAACCTGTATATTACGGTAAGTGTGAACAAAACAGAATGCTATGTTGGCGAGCCCATCATTGCTACTTATAAACTGTACTCGGCTTTTGAGTCGGAATCCTCCATACTGAAAAATCCTTCGTTTTACGGGTTTGAGTATAAAGACATCATAACCCCGCGCGATAACCTGGTTACCCGGGAAACCATTGACGGCCGCAGGTTTGACGTACACACCATTAAAAAAGTGCAACTGATACCCTCTGAAACCGGTAAGCTTGAGTTAGATGCGCTGACTCTGGGAAATAAAATTCGTGTGCTTGATGATAACGGCAACAAAATTGAGTTACTCAACGGCGTGCGTGAAGATTATACGCTTGATGGCGATTACATTCACTTCACCATTTCATCGGTGCCCATTGCTATTAATGTATTAAGCGCCAACAATGTCGCGAAACCTTTGCAATACACGGGCGCCGCCGGAGATTTCAGGATGAACATTCAACTGAATAAAAATGAACTGGCGCCGGATGAACAGGGCGTGCTTACCATTACCATTGCAGGCCGGGGAGATTTTAGTAAAGTAACCGTGCCCCGTATTGAATGGCCGGCGGGCATTAACGTGCAGCCGGCACAAATAAAAGAGCATTACACACGCAGCGCCGGCGGGTATAAAGTATTTGGCATTCCCTTTAGCGGCATAGCAGAAGGTTCTTATACGATCATGCCCATACAGTTTTCCTATTTTGATACACTGAACAACCGCTTAAATACCATTACCAACCGGCCCATCACATTCTACATACGTAAAGAAGCGGAACAAACCATAGTATGGCCTTCTATAAATAATGATGAGATCCGTCAGAATGTACCAAACGCGCTGATCATTGGTGGTGGTGTGGTTTTGGCGTTATTACTGCTGCTGTTATTTATTAATAAAAGGAGAAAAGAAAGCGTACAGCCATACCCGGTTGCTGTTAATAAAAATATACATATCCCGCCGGCGCAAGGCGCTTTGGCAAACAGCATTGATGCTTATCTTCAACAAGCTGCTGATACAAGGCACCACACGGGCAATGTGTTTTATAATTTTTTAAAGCAGGGCATTATGAAGTTTTTTGAAGACAGGTTTGCGCTGCCTGCGGTATTGTTCAACCGCACATCTTTGAAACAATCCATGACTGATAATAATGTAACTGCTGCTCTGCAGGAAGAAGTGCTGAACCTGCTTACTGAAGTTGAAATGAATATTTACAGTGGTGGCGGGCTTGATGCAGACAAGAGCTCTTTGCTTGCCAAAACCAGGAATATTTTAAGCAGGCTTCACGGTTCTATATAAAATCAAGGGTATTGTATTTTGCGCCTAAAATGGCATCAGCATCTGCCTGCAGCCATTTGTTTAAAACTGTTGCATACACTTCTTTAAAATCAATTTTATATTGAAGGTCGCCGTCATTAAGATCTGACAGATCGGGCAGAGCATTTAAAATGCCTTTTTGCTTAAGCCCGCCGCTGATGAGGAACATGTTGTTAGCCGTACCGTGATCGGTTCCGTTGCTGGCATTTTGCGCTACGCGCCTTCCAAATTCCGAAAAGGTAAACAGCAACACATCTTCCATCCTTCCATTCTTTTTCAAATCGCCTGTAAAAGCTTTTACCGCTTCGTCAAGTTGGGTGAAAAGCCTTGTTTGCTGTGCGTTCTGGCCAACGTGCGTATCAAAACTGCCCAGTGATATATAATACACTTTGGTATTGATATCAGAAAATATCAAAGAGGCAATGGTTTTTAATCCTGTTCCCAGCTCTGTATTGGGATAGCTGGTGCTGGTGGGGCGCAGGCGGCTTTGTTTAAAAATATAGTCTGCCGAAGAAAGCGTTTGCGCCATTGTTTTATATAAATATTCAACCGGCATTTCCTCGTGATGATGATCCGTGTGGTTCTTCATCACATCCCTGAAATATTTTTCATTGGCAATGCCAAAAAGCCTTTGCGGGTTTTGAAAAGCAATGGCATTGTTCTGTTCTCCTTTTAATGCCAGGCTCAGCACATCGTCTACTTCTAGCGCCTGCGTAGGGCGCGCACAACCTTTGCATTGCGCATCAAGATAGCGGCCAATCCAGCCTGTGTTCCAATATTGATTGCTTTGGCTGGCTGAGTGCCAAATGTCCATGCTTCTGAAATGAGAACGATCTGGGTTAGGATAGCCTACGTTGTTCAATATAGCCAGATCGCCTTCATCGTACAATGCTTTCAATGATGTAAGCGCTGGGTGTAAACTTACTTCGTCAGTAAGTGTGGCTGATTTTGATTTGCTGAAAGAAAGGGTAGGCCTGAGTTTATAATAAATATCATTACGAACCGGAATCACGGTGTTTAAACCATCATTGCCGCCGCTTAATTGCAGTACCACCACGACTTTATTGCCCGGCGGTACCAATGCATTGTGTTCGAAGGCTTTTAAAAATTTAGGCAGCATGGCTGATGCTGTAGCCAGCGATCCGATTTGTAAAAATTCTTTTCTTTTAATCAACATGGCCTGGCATTTTTTGTTTTTTTAACACATTTGATATTCAGGGGTGCTCATCAACTGGATGGTAGCGCTTTTGATGTAGGACTCACGGGTTGTTGCATCAACAGATTTATTTAAAGCATTTTCAGGCGCAGGTAAATTTACCAGCAATAAATTTTGCTTAATGGCTTGCAGCAGGTGTTCTTTTTTTACATTTTGATAGTTGACAAGGTATCGCTGCCAGTTTATAGAAGCATTAATGGCGTAAGCATTCTTTTTCCTGGAAGTAGAAGCGTTTTCCCTGCGACCCATCTGCTGGTCGTCGTCCTGCTTGGGAGTAAGGTTCAGTTCATCTTTATCTGTAAACATTTGTGGTATGCGTAAGCGCGTCATTAGTGTACTGCTATCAATCCAGCTTTTGCCACCAGGCCAGCCTGCCACATTGGGTGGATAAAACAATTGCTGGCCTAACAACTTTTGCAACTGGATCAGCGCATCGTCATTAGCCAATTGCATAGGTACGATGCGTTGTATGCCTACCAGTAATTCAACAGGTGATTTAATTTTTGTACCAATATTTTTTTCATTATAAAACCAATCCGATGTAAAAATGTTTTCCATCAATTTGCTAATGTTGTAATTGGTTTTATAAAATTGATCTGCAAGATGGTTGACAATTTTTTCATCTACATTTTCATTTACAAAAAACCGGTAAATTTTTTCTGTAATGTAATGGGCCGTCTGCTTATTTTCCAGCAGCATGTTTAAGATGTCGTCTCCGTTGAAATTTCCTTTTTTGCCCATAAAGTTTTTTTCATCAGCATCATGAAAATTTTTACGAAAAATAAATTCGCCACGGCTGTTGGCCGTCCAGCCGGTAAAGGCGCGGGCAGCTTCTTTAATATCGTTTTCAGTATAATGCCCGCGGCCTAATGTGAAAAGCTCCATCACTTCCCGGGCAAAGTTCTCATTTGGCCGTCCTTTGCGGTTTTGCTGGTTGTTTAAAAAGAACAGCATGGCTGCAGAGCGGGAAACCTCTTTTAACAAAGTGCCGAAATTGCCCAACGCATTTTCGCGGATTGTATGCAGCAGCAGCTGGTTGTAAAAAATATTCAGGTTGCGGTTGGCAAAATGCCCGTGCCAGAAGAAAGCCATTTTTTCACGGAGTTGCGCGGGGCTGGCGATCATTTCCTTCAGCCAGCTAAGGTTCAGGTCGCGCACGGCCTCTCTTTGCATGCGAGCCAGGTTGCGGCGGTCTGCCTCATTCAACCTGGCTCTTGCGCCTGCATCCATTGCTCCCTCATACATATCTACCAGGCTTTCGCTGGCAACATTTATGTAAGTTGGTTTAGCTTCAGAGGCTTTTGCCAGAACTTTATAGTAGCGTACAGGCGTGTATTTAGACAGCTCGGATAATTGTTCTGCTGAGGGGCCGAAACCGGCACGCCACAACAGGTGCTGATTTTTTATAATGTTGATAGCTGGCATGCGGTTTTTTTTGTTCCACTAAAGTACGTAAAAAATCGTACTACGTAAATCAATTTTCGTAACTGGTAAGCACTATAACAAAAAGGCTTCCTTTTTTTATTTTTTAGATACAGAATATACGTAAGCTGCCAGTTGATTGATTTGTTCCTGGGTGAGGCGGGCTTTTTTTGCCATGGAATTCATAACCGGTATGGCCTCTGCATATGTGTGTGAGGTTACATATTTTGTTTTCTCGCCATGACATTTTGTACAGTTCGTTGTAAAAATAGTATGCCCTGAGGCTACGTCTGCGGCAAGTGTTCCAGCAACGGCTGGCATTCCATTTTCAGTAGTATTACCCGAAGTTGGCGAGGCTTTTGGCGTGCATGCCATTAGAATAGCAGTAGCTGCAAAAGCTGATAGAATGATCTTTTTCACTTTTGATTTTTTTGATTGTTAAATAAAGCAGTATATGGCAATTTACAGAATCTTATAAAAGAAACGTGTTTTGCACAGCTATTTTTAACCTGGTGCCTAACAACCGGCATAAGTGCCTATGGCTTTTTTATGGATGATTTGCCAAAGTAAGGGTGCAGCGCTGCAGGCAAAATAATTTCATTGGCTGATTGGTTGTTTTCAAGCAGGCAGGCTACAATGCGTGGTAATGCCAGTGAGCTTCCGTTTAGCGAATGTGTAAGCTGTGTTTTACCATTATCATCTTTAAAGCGAATCTTCATGCGGTTGGTCTGGTAGCTTTCAAAATTAGAGGTAGAGCTTACTTCCAGCCAGCGCTCCTGTGCCGCGCTCCACACTTCAAAATCGTAGGTAAGCGCCGATGTAAATGACATGTCGCCGCCACAAAGCCTGAGGATGCGGTAAGGCAATTCTAGAGAGGCCAGCAACCCTTCCACATGTGCTACCATTTCATCGAGCGCTTCATAGCTTTTTTCAGGATGCGTCAATTGAACGATTTCTACTTTTTCAAACTGGTGCACCCGGTTCAGGCCACGTACATCCTTGCCAAAGCTGCCGGCCTCGCGGCGAAAGCAGGGTGAGTAAGCCGTCATTTTAATGGGCAATTGTTCAGCTTTTACAATTTCATCGCGGTAAATATTGGTTACCGGCACCTCTGATGTGGGAATGAGGTAAAAATTGTCCAGCTGCATGTGGTACATCTGGCCTTCTTTATCAGGCAACTGGCCTGTGCCGTAAGCCGAGGCTTCGTTAACCATAAACGGCGGCAGATACTCCGTATAGCCCGCTGCAATATTGTAATCTAAAAAATATTGTACAAGAGCTCTTTGCAGCCGGGCACCATCGCCAATATAAAGCGGAAAGCCGCTGCCTGTAAGCTTTGCGCCAATTTCAAAATCTACAATATTGTATTGTTTGATCAGATCCCAGTGTGGAACTGCGCCTTGCGGCAGCGTTGGTTTTATGCCGCCTTCTTTTACTACTTCATTATCATCAGCACCTGTACCTTTTGGCACCAGCGGGGAAGGAAGGTTAGGCAACTGCACCAGCGTTTCCTGCAACTGCGCTTCGGCAGCCGCCAGTTGTTCGCTAACAGGTTGCAGCCTGGTTTTTAATTCCGCCACTTCTTTTTTCTTTGCTTCAGCCGCATGGTGCTCACCTTTGCCCATCAGCATGCCAATTTCTTTTGACGCGCTGTTTACCTGCTGTTGCGTGGTATCATATTCTAATTGCAATTTTTTGCGCTGGTCATCAAGGGCGATCACCTCATCCACCAGTTCGGTATTTTTAAAATTTTTCACTGCCAGGCGCTCTTTCACTTCCTGCACGTTTTGCCTTAACACTTGTAATTGTAACATGGTAACATCAGTTTCGGCAAAGATAAGGGTTGACAGGTACAGCCTGCATGAGCCTGCTGAAGTGGGATGCGGTTATGGGTACGTGTTGCGAGTATGCAGGTTATTTTTTTTGTTACCGGCTGTAGAAAGCAGCAGTATTCTTATTCATAAATATCACCACGATGGCCTGCTAACAGAACATACACAATAAGCTTGTTGTCGTCAATTTCATAAATAATTCTGTAATGACCCTGTCTTATTCTGTAACCATTTCTGCCTTTCAATTTTTTATACCCTCTTGGCCTGGGGTCATTAGACAGATTCAGTATAGCTTTTTTGATACGCGAATAATCCGGTTCAGGAATTTTCTCCAAATGCTTTTGGACCTGTTTTTCAATGAATAATTGATACATCAATTCTTTCTTTTCGATTCGATAGCATCAAACATATCCCTGGCTGCAAGAAACCCGCGTTGACCTGCTTTCGCTTTATCATAAGCTTTAATGCTGGCAAACTCCTCCAGGTCATCTATCATTTTTTTATACTCCTTTACAGGTACAATCACGGCTACTTTGTTACCCGAGTCATCTGTAATAAATTGAGTTTTCATAAAGTGAATTTACAAAATTTAATTTAATAATGAATTTCATATGGCTGATCAAGTTATTATTGCCTTATCTGTTTTATTGTTTATAGATCAACAAAAAGGAAGAAACGATGACCCAACTGTTCATTCATTAATAATAGAATAGCAGTATTTCTGCCTACATTTGCACTTTCTTTATAAATGCTCGATAAAAGAAACATAATACAAGGCACGGAAACGGCTGTAATAGTAGGGTTGGTGGGTAAAGACCAAACGGAGCAGCAGGTAAATGAATACCTGGATGAGCTGGCATTTTTGGCGGAAACTGCCGGCGCTGAAACAAAAAAACGTTTCATACAAAAGTTGCAGCATCCTGACAGCCGCACGTTTGTGGGTAAGGGCAAGCTGGAAGAAATTGCTGATTATATTCGCAAGCATGACATCAACATCGCCATTTTTGATGATGAGCTTTCCGGCGCACAGATCAATAATATTGAAAAGGTCATTAATATAAAAACCATTGACCGTTCAGATCTCATCCTTGACATATTTGCGCGACGTGCCAAAACCGCGCAGGCAAAGGCGCAGGTAGAGCTGGCGCAATACCAATACATTTTACCCCGCCTCCGCGGTATGTGGAAGCACCTTGAAAGGCTGGGTGGCGGTATTGGTACCCGCGGCCCCGGTGAAACTGAAATTGAAACCGACCGCCGAATTGTACGTGATAAAATTTCATTGCTGCGCAAGCGCCTTGCTGAAATTGACAAGCAGTCTTTCACCCAGCGCAAAGACCGCGGCGAATTTATAAGAGTGGCGCTGGTGGGTTATACCAATGTAGGCAAAAGCACCATCATGAACCTGCTGAGCAAGCGCGATGTGTTTGCCGAAAATAAATTATTTGCCACGCTGGATACCACTACCAGTAAAGTGGTTTTTGAAAATACACCGTTTTTGCTGAGCGATACAGTGGGCTTTATTCGCAAGCTGCCGCACCACCTGGTAGAAAGTTTTAAAAGCACGCTGGATGAAGTGCGCGAGGCAGATATTTTGCTGCACGTGGTGGATATTTCGCATCCCAACTATGAAGACCAATTGGCAGTGGTGAATAAAACCCTGCAGGAGCTGAACGCGCAGGATAAGCCCACCATTACTATTTTTAATAAAATGGATTTGTACGAAAAACAAACCTTTGATGAATGGCTGGGTGAAGACACCAAAAAAGAAATTCTGCAAGACCTTTACGACCGTTGGAACCATGAAACCGGCGATAATGCCGTATTCGTATCCGCAACGGAAAAACGCAATGTAGAAGAATTGCGGAACACCATCCTGCAAAAAGTAAAGGAGCTTTATAAAATACGGTATCCTTATAAATCAATTTTTTATTGATAAGGTAAATGCGGGGACGAATAAAAATATTTTCAAACAAAAAATTTTGCATTCCCTTTTAAAAAAGCGTAGGTTAGCAGGTTAAGAAATTTAGGCTGAATGGCTACACTCACAATAAAAAACCTGTTGCCTGCTTACTTTGAAGAAACAAGGAAACAGGCTTCTGAAATATGGGGCAAAGACCTCACATTCACAAAGGGAGACCTGGTGAAGATTGTAGCGCCATCTGGTACCGGCAAAACCTCGCTGATCCATTTCTTATACCGCATGCGGCAGGATTATAACGGGGCTATTTTTTATGATCATAAAGATTTGCGACAATATACGCGCGAGGAAATAGCGCAACTGCGTAAAAACCGCGTGAGCATTGTATTGCAGGACATGCGCCTTTTTAACGGGCAAACCATTTTGGAAAACCTGGAGATTAAAACACAGCTCAACCCATACCACCAACAGCAAAAGATTGTGGACATGGCAAAGCGCCTGGGTATTGACAGCAGGCTGCATGCGCTTGCCGGGCAATGCTCTTATGGTGAACAGCAGCGCGCCGTGATCATTCGTGCTTTGTTACAGCCTTTTGATTTTTTATTAATGGATGAACCCTTCAGCCATTTGGACGACGCCAACAGTAAAAAAGCCATGGAGTTGATTTTGGAAGAAGTGAAAGAAAGAAATGCATGTGTGATTTTTGCTGAGCTTGAGCGGGTAGATTATTATCCTGCAACAAAACTCTTTCGTTTGTAAACAATAGAAATGAATACGCTGAACATCTTAACCCCGCAGTTAAATATTCCACATGCGTTTATCTTTTAAACCCATACAACCTCTTTTACAAACCGGGGCCAACGTTTCATCACGCTGGTTTTCTTATATCGGTTTGGGTGTGGGCGTGCTGCTGTTGCTGTGTTCCGTGCAAATGTTTGTCAATATTCAAAAGCTGTTAAAAGAAGGCAGCATTCGTAAAGATGGGTTTGATTTTATTTCCATTACCAAAACCATCACGAATGAAACCATGGGGCAGCCGGAAAAAAATCTCTTTAATGCCGCTGAAATTAACGAGCTGAAGCAACAACCTTTTATTGAAAATGCATCACCACTCATTGCCAACGAATTTAGGGTAACACTTAGCGCGGGCAGTATGCTCCCTTTTAGAACAGATATGTTTTTGGAATCGCTGGACAATGAATTTATTGACACCATTCCGCCCAATTTTTCCTGGCAACCGGGGCAAACAAATATCCCTGTCATCCTGTCTTCAGATTTTTTTGAGATATACAATGTATTTGCGCCGGGGCAGGGTTTGCCGCAGGTTTCAAAAGAAACGGCTGTTGGCATTCCAGTACAAATTACATGTTATGGCCCCAATCTGCAGGAGTATATTTTTACGGGGAATATTGTTGCTTTCAGCGACCGGATCAATTCGGTGCTGGTGCCAAAAAAATTTTTGGAGTGGGCCAATACTCACCTGGGTAATGATACCACAGTAAAAGCAAGCCGCGTGTTTTTAAAATTGAAAGATGTAAATGATCCGCAGCTCATTCAACTCCTCGATTCAAAAAATTATACCATCAGCAGCGAAAAAACTTTGCTGGGCAGGAATAAAATGATTTTGCAGGGCATTTTTTCAGGACTGGGAATTTTTGGTTTGCTGGTGGTGGTTATGGCATTGATGCTGTTCTCATTTTATTTACAGCTTGTCATAGCGCGCAGTCGCCAAAGCCTTGAGTTGTTGCTGACGTTGGGTTATTCTCCGGTCTGGCTAAGCAAAAATGTATCGCGTCAGTTTATACCTGTCTATATTATCATCGTTTTATCCGCGCTGGCTTTTACACAGCTGATACAATGGGCTTTTCATCAATTCATCATGTTCGGCAGGCCGGAGCTGTCATCATTTGTACACTGGGCGGTGTTGCTGCTGGCAGTGGTATTAGTAGCGCTGTCAGCTTTGACCAACTTCAGGCTAGTAAAGAGATTATTATACAGGTTGTAAACGGCAAGCCATTTCCAATTCCATTTTTCACTTTACAGAAACATTTTTTCAGCGATTGGAACGCTTTCGGGCTTGCCCACATCAATCCATCTTTCGGCATTGTGCTCATAGCCCATAATGGTGTGAGATTTTGCAAGCTCCAGGTAAAGATCAATGAGTGAAAATTTTCCTTCAAAATAGTTCAGGTCAAACACATCGTATTCAAATACCACCACGCAGTCGTAAGCTTTTACAGCAGGGTTTACCATAGGCATTGAAATGCGTTCTTCGCCGGTGGCATTGTTGCGCCAGCCACACAGCCTATGGGCATTGTCAAATAAAAGTTTGCGCGAAGTTTTCCGGTTGCTTACGGCCATTGAAATGAGCGGCTTTGGTTGTTGTGCTTCATGAAAAGCAATCAGTGCGCTGATGTCAAGATCAGTGAGGATATCGGCATTGAGCGTGATGAATTTTTGTCCCGGCCTGAAAAGCGGCTGTGCGTGAACCAGTCCTCCGCCGGTTTCCAGCACAGCACTTGTTTCATCGCTAATGGTGATGTGGCTGCCCCAGCCATTGTTTTTTTCAACGGCATCAACAATCTGGTCTGCAAAATGATGCACATTTACGATCACATCTGTAATACCATATTGCTGTAAATATTCAATATTTCGCTGCAACAGGCTTTTGCCGTTGATAACGGCCAATGCTTTGGGATGATTGTCTGTCCACGGTTTAAAGCGTGTGCCAAGCCCCGCACAAAAGATCATGGCCTGAAGTGAAGAAAACATGAATGATAAATTACGAATTATGATTACGAATTATGCCCTGCTATTGATTTCATTACACCAGTTTTTTTCATCCTGCACCCAGTGATTGAGCGCTACCTTTACATTAAACTTGATTTTTAAATGCTTTGCCATGGCATCAGCGGCATACACGCTGCGATGCTGGCCACCGGTGCACCCAAAGTTTACGTACAGGCTTTCAAATCCGCGTTTAATATAATTTTCAACCGTTATATCTACCACGTCAAAAACGCTGTGCAAAAATTCCGGCATGCGGGTTTGCTGTTCCAGGTAATCAATCACTTCTTTGTCGCGGCCGGTTTTGCATTTCATACTTTCAATGCGCCCGGGATTTAAAATGCCCCTGCAGTCAAATATAAAACCGCCGCCATTGGCGTCATCTACCACAGGTAAACCTTTTTTAAATGAGAAGCTGCCCACCTTTACCACCAAAGGCGTTTCGGGCGAGGCTTGGACCGGTGTAAAATCCCGGATCACTTCATCTGCCACACAAATTTCAAGTACCTTATCAAACTCCGGCAGCGCTATGCCCATGGGGCTTTTGGCAATAAATGATTTAAGATTGCGCAACGCCAGGGGTATGCTTGTTAAGAAGTGTGCCTTTCTTTCAAACAATCCCCTAAAACCGTAAGCGCCCAGTACCTGCAGCAAACGGATCAGTACATAACCATTAAACTGCCCGATAAAGCTCATCCTGTTCAAAGGCCTGTCCAGCAAGGGTTCCAGCGCATTCATGTAATCGTATAACAATTTTTCTTTCCATTCCTCAGGGAGATTGGCCCTTGCCTGCCATAGCAAAGATGCCACATCGTATTGTGGCGCGCCCTTCATGCCGCCCTGGTAATCTATAAAATGAACCGCGTTGTTTTCATCTACCTGTATGTTGCGGCTTTGAAAATCGCGGAACATAAAAAATTTGTGATCGGTATGCGTAAGGTAGCTGCTGAGCGCTTCAAAATCATCAATCAGCTTTTGTTTGTCGTAAGGTTTTCTAAGCGCATCTAAAAAATAGTATTTAAAATAAAGCAGGTCGGCCATGATTGCCTGTTTGCCAAATTCGCTGTTGGTAAGGCATTTGCTGTAGTCAAGCCCGTCATCACCTTTTACCTGCAACTCAGCCAGCTTTTCCAGGCTTCGCTTAAACAGGTTGTATACATCCGGCACATAGCCTTCGGTTTCTAACCGGTTGATGAGTGAGATATTCCCATAATCTTCCTGCAGGTAGCACATTTTATCGTTGCTAACAGCAAGGATATTCGCAACCGGCAGGTTCTTTTTATAAAAGTGTTCGCTAAAGTACAGGAACGACTCGTTTTCTTTTACATTAGCACCATAAGTGCCAATTACCGGCTGGTTGTTTTGCCAGATCCTGAAATATCTTCTTTCGCTTCCGGCCTGCTGTAACACATCAATAGAAGTGGGGGCATTGCCGGCCCAGCTTGTATACAACTCAGTTATTTTATGAATCCTTTCCTGCATCGGGCAAATGTAATCTCAAAAACGTAGATTGTAAAATCTGAGTGCAAACGTAAATGCTTATAATAATACATGATTGAGTTTGAATTGAACCGGCATTTCGACGCTGTTTCGTATCTTAGCCATTCATCAAAATATTTATTTCATGCCAGTAATTTTACCGGTAGAAGGCAAGCTGCCGCAAATAGGAGAAGATTGTTATATAGCTCCCAACGCAACTGTTGTTGGCGATGTGGTAATGGGAAACCAGTGCAGTGTATGGTTTAATGCCGTAGTGCGCGGAGATGTAAATTTTATAAGAATAGGTGATAAAGTGAACATACAGGATGGGGTGATCATTCACTGCACGTATCAAAAATGCGGAACGACCATTGGCAGTAATGTGTCAATAGGGCACAGGGCCATTGTACACGGCTGCACCATTCATGATAATGTATTGATAGGAATGGGCGCCATTATAATGGACAACGCGGTAGTGCACAGCAACAGTATTATTGCTGCCGGCGCGCTGGTGTTGGAGAATACCGAAGTGGAGCCGGGTACGATTTATGCCGGTGTGCCTGCCCGCAGGATCAAGGATATTTCGCAGGAACTGATCCATGGGGAGATCAACAGGATCGCGAATAATTATATTAAGTATTCAGGTTGGTTTAAAGACCAGGATACGCCGTAATAAAAGAGGCCGGGTTTTTACAGCCCGGCTTTATAATCATTATCAAATAAGTTTTTAATAATCTCCCAGCGTTTCCGGCAGTTGGGCCAGTGCTTTTTCCAGCTGTTCGTCGTTAGGAGCCACGCCATGCCAGTTGTGATCGTTTTCCATAAAGTCTACGCCTTTACTCATGATCGTGTTCATCATAATTGCAATGGGTTTTCCTTTTCCAACCACTGAGCGGGCTTTGTCCAGAGTTGCTACCACGTCGTCCATATCGTTGCCGTTCATTTCGAGCACATGCCAGCCAAAGACGTTAAATTTCTCAACCAAATTTCCCATGTCCATCACATCGTAGGTGCGGCCGTCAATTTGTTGCCCGTTCCAGTCTACAGTGGCAATGAGATTGTCAACTTTATGATGAGCCGCAAACATAATGGCCTCCCAGTTTTGACCTTCGTTCAGCTCGCCATCGCCATGCAGGGAGAATACAAGGTGCTTATCGCAGTTAAGTTTTTTAGCCAGCGCTGCGCCAATAGCCACACTCATGCCCTGGCCCAGTGATCCGCTGGCAATTCTTACGCCCGGCAAATTTTCGTGAGTGGCAGGGTGGCCCTGCAGGCGGCTGTTTATTTTTCTGAAGGTAGCCAGTTCTTTCACGTCAAAATAACCGGCGCGTGCCAGCACTGAATAAAACACCGGCGAAATATGGCCATTGGAAAGAAAAAACAGGTCTTCATCTTTACCATCCATATTAAAAGCAGGATCGTGCTTCATAATTTTAAAATAAAGCGCTGTAATAAGGTCTGCACAACCCAAAGAGCCTCCGGGATGGCCGCTTTTAGCGCCATGTACCATTCTTAAAATATCCCGCCTTACCTGCGATGCTACTTCCTGTAAATTTACCATACTGTTGCTTTATTGGTTTAGGTACAAATTTGCGATTATTTAACTGATTTCTTTGAAATAAAATTATTTATCTCGTAAAATTTACGAAAACGATTGTGCAGGTAAGGTTAAAAAATCCTTGACCGTTTCAAAGTTCTGCTTACCTTTGCCCGGTAAACCTTATTGAATGCTCGAAATTCTAGTTACTACTATAGTTTCTTTCATTGTTGCATTCCTGGCAATTCCGGTTGTCATATTAATTGCAGACAGAAAGAAATTATACGACGTTCCCGATGAAAGAAAACTTCACACGCATGCTATTGCGTCACTGGGAGGGATAGGCATATTTCTTGGGTTTATGTTTTCATGCCTTCTTACCATCAACATGTCTTTAAATGTTGAGTTCCAGTATTTTTTAGCGGCATCGTTCATTATATTTTTTATTGGTTTAAAAGATGATTTGGTGTTGCTTTCAGCAACCAAAAAATTTATTGCGCAAATTGTTGCTGCTGCCATTATCATTCATTTAGGCGGCATCAGAATTGAAAGTTTTTATGGCATTGCATCCATTGGTACTTTGGATCCTATGGTGTCTGTTCCATTTACTTACATAACTATTATACTTATTATGAATGCCTTCAATCTTATTGACGGGATTGATGGCCTGGCCGGCAGCCTGGGTTTGCTGGCTACCCTGCTTTTAGGAACGTATTTTTATTTTGCAGGCATGCACGCTTATGCTTTATTCTCTTTCGCGCTGTCGGCAGGCCTGCTTGCATTTCTCATTTTTAATTATAACCCCGCCAGAATTTTTATGGGCGATTCAGGCTCATTATTAATAGGAACAGTTGTATCTATATTGACGCTAAAATTTATAAATGTAGCAAGCGCTCCCGGCGCGATCTTTCCGGTAGCTTCGGCGGTGGCCATTGGTATTGCTATTATTATTGTACCGCTGGTAGATACGGTTAGGGTGTTTTCCATCCGCATGATCAAAGGGCGGTCTCCATTTTCACCTGATCGCAACCACATTCATCATCTTCTTTTAGACAGCGGCTTCAACTACTCAACTGTTACGCTTATTTGCGTGGTTTCTAACATTGTGCTTATCATGGCTACTTACCTGGCCAGGTCAGTTGGCAATACGTGGCTCATCATCGGGCTGTTTGCCACATGTTTTACAATTTTGGGATATTTGTATTTCAGCCTTCCCAAACGAAAACTGGCTTACCACCGCCGGTACCTTGCCAACCTAAACAGGCAGCGGCAATTTACAGCGCGCTCTAAGGTCATCAATCTAAATACAAAAGAGGAAGTACCGGTTGAAAAGGCGAACGGTTAAACCCTCGTTTATTATAAGCCCTGTTATTTATTATCAACAGGTTTTGTTAGTTTTGTAAGCTAAAATATTTGTTATGCAAGATCAGATCAACAGGATTATCAGTGCTTGTGAAGAAAGTATGAAAAAAGCAATCGCGCACCTTGAACATGAATTGACAAAGATCCGCGCGGGGAAAGCAAACCCGCAAATACTTGATGGCATTATGATAGACTACTACGGCTCTATGGTACCCGTAAACCAGGTGGGTAATGTTACTATACTGGACGCGCGTACGCTGAATATTCAGCCCTGGGAAAAAAATATGCTGCAGCCCATTGAAAGAGCGATCATTGCCGCAAACATTGGGATCAATCCTCAAAATGATGGCGTAAACATTCGCTTATTTTTACCACCGCTTACCGAAGAAAGAAGAAAAGAGCTGGTGAAAAAGAGCCATGGAGAAGGCGAAACTTCTAAAGTGGGCGTAAGAAGCGGCAGAAGGGATGCCATTGAAGCCATTAAGAAATTACAAAAAGAAGGCCTGAGTGAAGATGCAGCGAAAGATGCTGAAGCATCTGTGCAGGAATTAACCGACAGGTATACTGCTATTGTTGAAAAACTTCTTGCATCTAAAGAAAAAGAGATCATGGCTATATAACGGCCAAAGCTTTACCATAATTTTTTTGCATGCCACAGCACCAGTTACACAAAATAAGCACCAGGGCTCCAAAGGGTTTTGAAAAAAACGCCACAAGGCAAGAAACAGAGAAAATTGTTTTAGAACTGAACGAGCTGCAAAACCTTTTGTACGCCGAAAGCAAACATGCTGTGCTGGTCATATTGCAGGGGCTTGACGCCAGTGGCAAAGACGGAGTTATACGCAAGGTCTTTGGCCGTATGAACCCGCAGGGTGTGGATGTAGTATCGTTTAAAGTGCCAACAGAGGAAGAGTTGAGCCACGACTTTTTGTGGCGCATTCATAAAAATGTTCCTGCAAAAGGGCGGATACAGATTTTCAACCGGTCGCATTACGAAGACATACTGGTTACCCGCGTGCACGGCTGGTGCGATGATAAGCTGGCAAAAAAAAGAATGGGATGCATTAACGATTTTGAAAAACTGATCCAGGAGCACAACAATACCCATATCTTAAAGTTTTATTTGCATGTGTCGGCCGAAGAACAGCAGGAACGCCTCAACGAGCGCATGACTGATCCTACAAAAATGTGGAAGTACAATAAAAGAGATTTTGAGGAAGCTGCACTACGGGATAAGTATTATAAAGTGTACGAGGATTGCTTTACAAACTGCAATAAGCCAGAGTGGATTATTGTGCCGTCCGATCAAAACTGGTATAAAGAATACACCATTGCCAAAACCCTGCGCGACCTGCTGAAGGGTTTAAACATGCAATACCCAGTGCTGCCACAGGATGCTGCATAAACGTTTGTGATTTATTTCTAATTTAACTGCCTATTTTTGCCTGTAAATCATAAAACAAAATCGTATGGGAATGCTTAAAGACTTTAAAGAGTTTGCAGTAAAAGGCAATGTAATTGACCTTGCTGTTGCTGTAATTATTGGCGCTGCTTTTGGCGCCATTGTAACCTCGCTGGTAGATGATGTGATCACACCACTGCTGCTCAATCCTGCCTTGGAGGCTGCCGGTGTTCAGGACATTGAGCAACTAACATGGGGTACCGTGAAATATGGTAAATTTTTAGCGGCGATCATCAAATTTATTTTCATCGCGTTTGTACTCTTCTGGCTGGTAAGGGTGGCCTCCAGGCTGCGTAAACCCGCTGATGAAGCGCCTGCCGCACCATCGTCTACCGATCAGTTGCTAATGGAGATCAGGGACGAGCTGAAAAAGAAAGCTTAGTTTGTGCAATAACATTACTTTTGCGAAGTCCTGCGCCTGCCGCAGGACTTTGTTTCTTATATTTACCCTTTAATTGAAAATTTTGGCAAACTCAACATACCAGATAAAATTAGCGCAGTTTGAAGGCCCGTTTGACCTTTTGTTGTTTTTTATTGAAAGAGATGAGCTGGATATTTACAACATTCCCATTACAAAAATTACCAACGATTTTTTAGCTTATATCCGTGAGCAGGAGTCTTTGAATATTGAGCTGTCGAGCGAGTTTATCCTGTTTGTTTCCACCCTCATGCGCATTAAGGCCAAAATGCTGATACCGCGGAAAGAACTGGATGCCGCGGGCAATGAAATAGACCCGCGCGAAGAACTGATCAACAAAATTCTGGAGTACAAAAAATTTAAGGAAGCCTCAGCGCAAATGGCCGAAATGGAAGCTACGCGTATGCTGATGGTTAAGCGTGGTAATATTTTGAAAGAACTGGCGAAGGTGGGAGAAGAGGCCGGCGAAGGCACGGAGATACAAACGCTCTCGCTGTTTAAACTGATGCGGGCTTTTGAAAAGGCCATGCAGCGTTACAGCGATAAAATAAATAAGCCCGTGCATACCGTGGTGCGCTACAATTATACCATGGAAACAAGCAGGGATTATGTAACCACCCTGGCTTCAACTGAAAAAACTGTATCGTTTGAAAAATTGTTTGAAGTGGCCGAAAACCGCGTGCACGCCATTTTCCTGTTTCTTTCGGTACTGGAGCTGGTGCAGCAAAACTTTATGAAAATTCTTACCGGCGAAGGCAAAAATAATTTCATACTCGAATATGTTGAGCCTGAGGACCGCGATGAAGTGATGACCCAAACGGAGCCGACTTTCTAAAAACAAAAAGTTACCCCATTGCAGTTAGCGCTTCTTTCAGCAATTTTATCTTTTCTTCAGCGTCAGCTTTTTTCCTGCGCTCCAGTTCCACCACTTCGGGCCTGGCATTTTGTACAAACTTTTCATTGCCCAGCTTTTTTTCCACGCTTATAAGAAATCCTTCAAAGTGCTTCAGCTCTTTTTCCAGTTGTTCTTTTTGGGATGAAGTGTCTAAAGCTGTTTGCGGCTGCACGTATAATTTGTCTTTACCAACCAGCACAGTCACGCATTGCTCCACCATTTTATCAGTAAATTCAAGCGTTTCAATATTCACCTGTTTTTGCAAAATGCCGGCTATAGCCTGGTAGTTGCCAGTATAAGCTGTGTGCACAAAAAGGTTTACCGGCTCTTTGCTTTTGATATTATTTTTTACCCTTGCATCCCTGATGGCAGAAATGCTTTGTTTCAACAATTCGCCCTGCGACAGGATGTTTTCATCATAACCGTCAATAGCCGCAAATTGTGCAACGCTGAGGCTTTGGTTTTCTGCGTTCAGCAGCGAATATATTTCTTCGGTAACAAAAGGCATGTAAGGGTGCAGCAACTGCATCAGTTGTTCAAAAAAGTAAACGGTTTTGTTGTAAACCTCTGCGCTTATTGGCTGATCGGCTGCGGGTTTAGCCCACTCAAGGTACCAGCTACAAAAGTCATCCCAAATAAGCGAGTAAATAGTTTTTAATGCTTCGCTTAACTTAAATTGAGCATGTAGTAACTCCACTTCTTTTTTGACCTGGTTCAGTCGGCTTTCAAACCATGTGGCAGCAAAGCTTCCGTGGGTTTGCGGCTCATCTTCCTTTATTCTTGCAGCCCACATTTTCACCAGCTTTAGTGCGTTCCAGATTTTATTATTAAAATTGCGACCCTGCTCCAGCGAGCTTTCATCAAATAAAAGATCGTTACCTGCCGGCGATGAGATCATGATGCCAAAACGAACGGCGTCTGCGCCATAAGTATCAATCAGGTTCAGCAGGTCGGGGGAGTTCCCTAACTGCTTCGACATTTTTCTTCCCTGGCTATCGCGCACCATGCCGGTGAAGTACACGTGGCGGAAAGGAATTTCTTTTTCATATTCCAAACCGGCCATTACCATGCGCGCCACCCAAAAGAAAATAATATCCTGACCAGTCACTAAAACCGAAGTGGGATAATAATATTTAATGTCTTCATTACCTGGGTTAGTAATGCCCTTAAAAACTTCGCTGGGCCAGAGCCAGGAAGAAAACCAGGTGTCAAGGACGTCGCTGTCTTGTATAAGATCATCCATCGTCCATCGCCCATTGTTAATTTTAGCAAGAGCTTCTTCCTTGGTTTCGGCAACAATACAGGTGCCATCGGGCGCGTACCACGCAGGTATTTGCTGGCCCCACCAAAGCTGGCGGCTTATGCACCAGTCTTTTACATTTTCTAGCCAGTGCCTGTAAGTGGCCAAAAACCTGTCGCCTGGGTGAATTTTAATGTCGCCATCTACAACTGCTTTCAATGCAGGTTCTGCCAGGTCTTTCATTTTTAAAAACCACTGTGTGGATATTTTTGGTTCTACCACTGCCTGGCTTCTTTGAGAAAAACCATTCTTATTTACGATGTCCTCTACTTTTGCCAGATACCCTGCTTTTTCAAGGTCATGAGTAATTTGTTTTCTTACAGCAAACCTGTCCTGACCAATGTACAGTTGTGCAGCTTCGCTCAGTGTGCCGTCGTCGTTCAGCGTATCTATTACTTCAAGATTGTGTTTTAAACCAATGTTATAATCGTTAATGTCATGAGCGGGAGTAATCTTTAAAGCGCCTGTGCCAAAATCTTTATCAACATATTCATCAAAAATAACAGGCACGCGACGATTGATGAGTGGCACAAAAGCATAAGCACCCTGCAGGTGTTGGTATCGCTCATCATGTGGGTTTACACAAATAGCAGTATCGCCCAAAATCGTTTCGGGGCGTGTGGTAGCTACAGTGATATGGCCATCCGTTCCGTCTAATTTATACCGAACATAATACAGTTTGCTTTGAACTTCTTTATATTCAACTTCTTCATCGCTCAAAGCCGTTTTGGCCACAGGGTCCCAGTTAATCATGCGTGCACCCCGGTAAATCAAACCTTTGTTATAAAGATCTATAAATACTTTAATTACTGCTTTGTAATAGTGGTCGTCCATCGTAAAGGTTACCCTGTCCCAATCTACGCTGCAGCCCAGTCTCTCAATTTGGTTGTAAATGATGCCGCCATATTTTTCTTTCCATTCAAAAGCGTATTTGAGAAACTCTTCGCGGGTCAATGTGTTTTTATCAATGCCTTTTTCATCTTTCAGCATTTGAACCACTTTTGCTTCAGTGGCGATAGAAGCATGATCACTACCCGGAACCCAGCAGGCGTTGTAACCGCTCATCCGGGCGCGGCGAACAAGGATGTCCTGTACCGTTTCATTAAGCGTGTGGCCCATGTGTAACACACCCGTTACGTTAGGGGGTGGTATCACTATAGTGAAAGGGGGCCGCCCGTCCGGCGTACTTTTAAAATATTTTTTTTGTTTCCAATGTGCTGTCCACTTAGCTTCAATTGCCGCAGGCTCAAAATTTTTCGTCAATTCCATAAGGTTGCAAATATAAATTCAAATTATGATTTGGCGGCTACGGGTATGTTTGTATAAAATGTAGTTAAATATCCGGCACCCTCTATTTTGGCTGCGATTTTCTATATTTTTGTTCAAACTAAAATTTATGAAAAA
Organism: uncultured Niabella sp.; assembly: GCA_934486785.1. Classification (GTDB taxonomy): domain Bacteria; phylum Bacteroidota; class Bacteroidia; order Chitinophagales; family Chitinophagaceae; genus Niabella. The sequence goes on from CAKSQK010000003.1 coordinate 71,303, forward strand.
GATTTTTTTAACCTCTGTCTGCTGCTTTGCGGCTTTTTTCCTTTTTGCACAATCTGCAAGCGATACCATCGAAATTAAAAAGTCATTTTGGGGAACCACTTTCACCAAAAGCGGGGAGACTCTGAAAATGAAGAATCTGCTCGATCTGACAAAAAGCAATTCGGTTGCTTACGGCCAGATAAAAAAGGCGAGAAATAAGAATGTCGTCGGATCTATTTTCGGAGGCGTTGGCGGCTTTTTAGTAGGCTACACGGTTGGAACGGCCATCGCCGGAAAAGATCCCAACTGGGCTGTCGCAGGCGCGGGTGCCGGTTTAATCGGGGCAGGCTTGATTTTTTCTGCGAGTGCAGGTAAATATGCCAAAAAAGGTGTGCAAACCTATAATCAGGGTTTGCGGACTACCGGTGCCTCTAAAGTTACGTTACAGGGTGTTGTTGCCGCAAACAAAGTAGGTGTAAGGCTTTCGTTTTAACGCTCCCAACGTTGGTCAGGTTTTTATAATGTTATTGCCTCTCTTTTTGCACCGGCCCATCAAATTGATGGGAGCTGAAAGTATTTTATTAAATTTGGGAAGCAATCATTTTGTTAACTATAAAAAACCAGAGCCATGCCCAAATCAGTCTTAACTCATCAGGATTTTTCAGACGCCGCCGCCATTTTAAATTGTTCTGTAGCTGCTATCAAAGCAGTTGCCGAAGTGGAATCAAGCGGTGGTGGTTTTCTTTCAACAGGAGAGCCTAAGATATTATTTGAACGGCATATCTTTTCCTCACGTACCCGCCATTTGTATGACCGCTCCAATCCCGGTGTATCCAACCCCAAACCTGGTGGTTATGGCGCCGTTTCCATTCAGCACAAAAGATTGCAGGAAGCAGTTTCGCTCGACAGAAATGCTGCTTTGATGTCCGCTTCGTGGGGAAAGTTTCAAATTATGGGATTTAATTATGCACTGGCAGGATTTAATTCATTGCAGGAGTTCATCACAGCGATGTATCAATCGGAAAGACAACACCTGATTGCATTCATCCAATTCATCAAACACACTTCACTTGATGATGAATTAAGAGAATTACGATGGGCAGATTTTGCACGTAAGTATAACGGGCCTCAATATGCTAAAAATAAATACGATACCAAACTAAATGCAGCCTATAAAAAATATGCAGCAGGTGAGAAGGCTGTGCCGCGTTCGCGTTCTACAGCCAAGCAGCCAATGGACATTGAGGTTTTGATGAAGAAACTAAAATCCCGCGCGGCAAAGGATGTGCCGGGTTATTTTTAATGCTATCTATAAGTGCAGGTAATAATCTTTTAGCAATTGCACAAATGCTGCGGAGTACACCCCTTTTTCTTTGATCATCATTTTCCCCGCAGGTTGTTGTCCTTCAGAAAAGCTTCCTTCAACCATAATACGGAATGCTGAATGGTTTTCTGTTTGGTGAACAAATGTAACTTGGTTGATGAAAAGCCTTGTTTTTAATAAAGCGCCGTGTAGCGCTTTATTACGTATTGCCGGTAGCAACAAATAAAATATACCCTGTGGAGAAAGTTGTTGTTGTATGATCCGGCATAATGTATCCAACGTTAATCCTTCGCTGTGGTGTGCAATATTTTTATTTGTGTTGCTGCTTCGCAAATCTGTTTCGTAAAAGGGTGGATTACTGATGATGACCTCAAACTTTTTATCAAAACAATAGTGTCTTACATCGGCATGAATTATGTTGATTCGATCTTTCCACTGCGAAGCCGCTACATTTTCTAAAGATTGCAAATAATCTTTCTCCTGTAATTCAATGCCGTCAATGGTTGCGGAGGATTGCTGCGCCAGCATCAGGCTGAGCAGCCCTGTACCCGAACCAATGTCTAAAATATTTTTTACCGCATGGTTATTTTGAAGCCGTTTTGCAACCCATGCGCCAAACAGGCAGGAGTCTGTTGTTACCTTAATGCTGCAATGCTGCTGGTGAATGGTAAATTGCTTGAACTGAAAATAAGTATTAGACATTTTGCGGCGTTGGTATTACCATGTTGCCCTTGCTGCAGAAGGCACACTTAGCTCTGAAAACTCGCCTGCCAGGTATTTGTAATAACCTGTAATAGCAATCATGCCTGCATTATCCGTGCAATATTGAAAATCGGGGATGAAAGTGTTCCAGTCATATTTTTCACCGGCTTCGGTAAACGCTTTTCTTAAACCGCTGTTGGCAGAAACGCCGCCGGCAATACAGAGGTCTTTAATGTTTAGGTCGTCAGCAGCTTTTTTTAATTTATTCAGCAAAATGGTAATGATGCGGTTTTGTATGGATGCGCAAATATCAGCAAGGTTGGCTTCTATAAACTGCTGCTTTTCTTCTTCGCTGGCAGCAAAGGCTTCTTTATATACCTGGCTTTTGCCGGCGTTCATTAAAAAATAAAGAATAGCAGTCTTCAACCCGCTGAAACTAAAATTGTAGCCTTCTGCTTTTGGCTCGGGAAATTGAAAGCGTTGCGGATCGCCTTCTTTGGCATATTTATCAATCAATGGCCCGCCCGGGTAGGGCAGTCCCAATAGTTTTGCAGACTTATCGAATGCTTCACCCGCGGCATCATCAATGGTTTCGCCAATGACTTTAAGCCTTGTGGGCGATTCGCACAAAACAATCTGGGTGTGGCCGCCACTTACTGTCAAACACAGGAAAGGGAACGATGGTTTTTTTTCTGCAATGAGATTGGCCAGCACGTGCGCCTGCATGTGGTTGACGGCAATGAGCGGTTTGTTTAAAGCCAGTGACAAAGATTTTGCAAACTGCCCGCCTACCAGCAAAGAACCGATGAGCCCCGGCGACTGTGTAAAGGCAATGGCATCCACATCGTGCAAATTGACGCCGGCATTTTTCAGCGCCACATCTACCACGGGTACCATATGCTGCATGTGCGCACGCGAAGCCAGCTCGGGCACTACGCCGCCATACTGCGCATGTATAGCCTGTGTGGCAATGTGGTTGGAAAGTATTTTGCCATCTACACAAACGCCTGCCGAGGTTTCGTCACAGCTTGATTCAATAGCCAGAATGGTGATTGCCTTGCTGATGATTAGAATGTTTTTAAAGTGATGAAAAATATTACCGGCGCGAATATAAAACGGGGGAAGCAGAATATAAAAAATTGTCTTATTTGCTTCTGATCGCTACCACCGGGTCCATCCTGGATGCCTGGATGGCGGGCACAATACCTGCAATAATGCCCACTAAAATACAGATGAGAAAAGTCCATACCATATTACCCACAGAAACAAAAACCGGGAACTCAAGCGCCTGTGTAAGCACAACTGAAAGCGCCACAACAAGCAGCAGGCCAATGATGCCGCCAATGATACACAGAAACGCCGCTTCCAGCAAAAACTCCGTAAGGATGATGCGGTTTTTGGCGCCAACGGCTTTTTTTAAACCGATTTGCGGCGTGCGTTCTTTTACCGTTACAAACATGATATTGGCCACTCCAAATAATCCTACGATCAGGCTGATGCCGCCGATAACGGCGCCGCCAATATTAAGGCCTACAAACGCTTCAGATACCTGGCCGCTGATATCGTCCATATTGTTGAGGGCAAAGTTCGATTCTGCCGAAGGGCTGATTTTCCTGATGCTGCGCATGATGCCTTCCAGCTCATCGGTTAAAGCGGGAATGGGTACCCCTTCTTTGCCTTTTACAATGATCACGGGAGAAGTGTTCAGCTCGTTGTAAATAGTGCGCGCAAACTGAAAGGGCAGGATAACGCTTTTATCAAAATCCCAGCCGCCGGTCATTTGTTTGCCCTTTTTTTTAATCACGCCAGCCACTATGATCTTTCTTCCTTTTACTTTTATTTCTTTATTCAGCGCCAGTTCGGGCGTGGTAAAAAGTTTGGTGGCAATATCGTCACCAATTACGGCAACATTGGTTCCGTAGCTAAACTCTGCATCAGAGATCTGCCGCCCCACATTCAGGTCAAGGCTTTGAATGCTGAAATATTCATCAGTTACACCATAAAGGTTGGCATTGCTTAAAACAGAGCCGCCAAATTCCACATTGTCCTGTGTGTTGATAAACAATGCCACGTGGGCCGCGTTTTGCGATCGGTCTTTGATCTGTTTGACCTCGTGGTATTTTGGTACCGGCCTGTTTACATATTTCCACCACGGAAAATCGGGTCCGCCGCTCCAAACCCATTTGTCAATATAAATGGTATTGTTACCCATAGCGGCAATCTCATTTTGAATATTGCGCTGCAGGCTGTTTACTGTGGCCAGCACGCCAATGATGCAAAAAATACCAATGGTTACGCCAAACAGCGAAAGGAACGTGCGAAGCTTGTTTTTCCAAAGTTCCTGCAAAGCCATTTTAAAGCTGTTGCTCACAATTTCTATGGTGCGGCGAAACATGTGCACAAAGATAAGTGAAGTTTAAGGTCACGAGGTTGTCTAGGAAAACCTGGAAAAAAAATCATAAAAAAAGTTCAGAGTTTAACGGCTCTGAACTTTTATGATGCGTTTGGTAAACTACAAGTCTGTAATGGGCTTGTATTTTGGAACCAGCGATTTCATGATGATCCAGCCAATCAGGTAAGCAACAGCGCAAATGCAAAAGATAATAAAGTAGCCGGATTCAATACCTGTAAAGCCCAATACTTTCATATTGGTTGCAGAGGCATGGTCAAACAACACGCCCGAACCTTTATTGATGAGGAATGAGCCGATACCGCCGGCCATGCCGCCAATACCTGTGATGGTGGCTACGGCATGTTTGGGGAACATATCTCCAATGGTAGAAAATAAATTAGCGCTCCAGGCCTGGTGGGCTGCGCCGGCAATACCAATAATGATCACCGGCAGCCATACAGAAATATGCCCTAAAGGCTGAGCTAATAATGCCAGCAGTGGGAAGAAGGCAAAAATGAGCATTGCCCGCATGCGTCCCATATAAGGCTGCATCTTTAATTTATCCACGAAAAAAGTGGGAAGCCATCCACCCACAATGGAGAGCATGGTAATTAAATACAATACAAATATTTGTGGCGCACTTTGGGTAGAGTCTAAGCCATATACCGAGCTAAGGTAAGCGGGCGTCCAGAAAAGGAAGAACCACCATACACCGTCAGTCATAAATTTACCCAGCGCAAAAGCCCAGGTTTGGTTATAGCTTAGCGCCTTTGCAAAAGAAATTCTTTTTTTAGGGCCTGGGTTCTGTGCTGCCATTTCGGGCTCCAGGTCATCCTGCTGAATGTATTCCAGCTCAGATTTACTTACTCTCTTGCTCTTTTCGGGCTTGTCGTAAAGGAAAATCCAAAATCCCATCCATACAAAACCGGTAGCACCAATAATGATAAATGCCATTTCCCAGCCCCAGGCTTTTGCTATAAAAGGAATGGTGATGGGCGCCAGTAACGCCCCTATTTGAGCGCCGGCATTAAAAATGCTGGTACTAAAGGCGCGGTCTTTTTTGGGAAAATATTCTGCCGTGGCTTTAATAGCTGCGGGAAAGTTTCCTGCCTCACCCACAGCCAGTATAAACCTGGCAAATATGAACAAAGAAACGCTGACGGTTACCACGCGGCCCACATCTCCCACGCGCGCAATGGCTTCGCGGGCACCTTCAAAACCAACCGCCCACTCGCCGGCAACAATTCCCGAAGTGGCAATGCCACAAAACGCATGTAACACAGCGCCCACAGACCATATGCCAATGGACCAAAGAAAACCTTTTTTGGTATCCATCCAGTCTACAAATTTTCCGGCAAACAGCATGGCCACCGCATAAAATATAGAAAAGAGGCCTGTCACTGTTCCATAGTCAGAATCGGTCCAGTGAAATTCAGGGGCAATAAAATCTTTCCAAGTTAATGAAAGCACTTGCCTGTCAAGATAGTTGATGGTTGTGGCAAAAAACAGCAACGTTGTAATGGTCCAGCGGAATTTTGTGGCTCTTCCCTGCGATTTTGCGTCAGTCATTTTCTATTGTTTTATTGATTGAATTGTTTGCAATACATGTTTGGTCATGTCTTCCAGTGTAAGATAATCTTTGTTTTCCATTAATTGTTTGCTGATGAGCCTGCTGCCCATGCCCACGGCACAAACGCCTGCTTTAAACCAGGCTTCAATACTTTCTTTGTTGGTATCTACGCCGCCGGTTGGCATAAAATATAATTTAGGAAAAACGGGTTTGATGTTGCTTAAATATTTCGGGCCAAGCACATCTCCGGGAAAGAGTTTGATAAACCTGATGCCGGCGTTTTCTGCAGCAGTAATTTCCGAAGGCGTCATGCAGCCTGGTGCATAAAAAATATCGTTTGCCACAGCGTATTCGGCAATTTCTGGAACATATCCGGGGCTTACGAAAAAATCAGCGCCTGCCTGCAGGTAAAGGTTCATGTCTTGCTGATTCTTTACCGTGCCAATGCCAATGAGCAGGCCCGGCATTTCGGCGTTGCGCACTTCAACCAGCTTTTTAAAATTGCTTCTTGCGGCTTCGCCGCGATTGGTGTACTCAATGGCTTTAATGCCTGCCCTGTACACGGCCCGTAATATTTCTACGCTCACGGTCTCGTCAGCGTGATAATACAACGGCAGTATGCCCTGTGCAATAATGGTATCAATTACTTTTTGCGTGTTCATGTGTTGTGTTAAACCTTCCGGCTTAGCCCAAAGGATGTAAGTTTATTTTTTAAAATTTGAAATGAGAAGACCGTTTCTTTGTCCCGGTATGATTTATCGCTGCACCCTGCCGCTTGCATCGCCTTTAACCAATGCATTTACTTCGCTTAATGTGGCATGGTTCAAATCGCCGGGAATGGTGTGTTTGAGCGCGGAAGCTGCCACGCCAAACTCAGCAGCATCAGCCATGCCCATGCCGGTAACCAGCCCGTAAATAAGGCCGCTTGCAAAACTGTCGCCACTACCCACACGGTCTACAATGCGCACATCATATTTTCTTGTATGATAAAATTCATTGCCATCGCTTACCAACGCGCTCCAGCCGTTATCGCTGGCGCTGTAACTTTCGCGCAGCGATGAAGCCACATATTGAAACCCGAATTTTTCCTTCATCTGGCGGATCACATCTTTGTAACCTTCCAGGTTCAGCTCACCTTTGGTAATATCGGTATCAGCCGCTTTAAAGCCCAGCGTGGTTTCAGCGTCTTCTTCGTTGCCAATGCATACGTCCACATGCTTACACAGCTCGCTCATTACCTCGCGTGCTTTTTCTTTGCTCCATAATTTTTTGCGGTAGTTCAGGTCAATGCTGGTGGTAATGCCTTTGGCTTTGGCAGCTTTCAGCGCGGCTTCGGTTAAGGCTGCCGCCTTATCACTTAGCGCGGGCGTAATGCCAGTGGTATGAAACCAGTGTGCTCCTTCAAAAATTTTATCAAAATCAAACTCGCCGGCGTCAACGTCAGCAATGGCAGCGCCTGCGCGGTCGTAAATCACCTGCGAAGCGCGCATGCTGGCGCCGGTTTCTAAAAAATAAATACCCAGCCTGCTGCCGCCCCTGGCAACAAACTGCGTATCCACTCCATACCGGCGCAAGTGGTTGATGGCTGACTGGCCAATGGCATTGTCTGGTACTTTTGATACAAACACGCCCTGCAAGCCGTAATTAGAAAGGGCTACCGCCACGTTGGCTTCGCCGCCGCCATAAGTTACCTCAAGCGTATCTGCCTGAACAAATCTTTGAAAACCGGGTGTTGATAAACGCAACATGATCTCACCCAGCGTTACTATTTTTTTTGACATAAGATAATGTGATAATGTGAAAATGTGGAAATGTGGAAGTTGATAATTTGTAATTTGAAATTTACTTCAGCGTGGTTACGGGTGTGGGGTCCATGTCGGTGAACTGTTTGTTCTCTCCAGCCATTCCCCAGATAAATCCATAATTGGAAGTGCCGCAGCCATAGTGCCCGCTCCAGGGCGGAGAGATCACGGCTTCGTAATTTTTCATAATGATATGCCGTGTTTGGTGCGGTTCGCCCATCATGTGAAACATTCTTTGATCTTCGGGAAGGTCAAAATAAAAATATACTTCCATCCTTCGGGTATGGGTATGCGGCGGAACGGAGTTCCATACGCTTCCGGTTTCAAGAACCGTTAAGCCCATTACAAGCTGGCAGCTTTGAATGCCATCATCATGAATGTATTTGTAAATGGTTCTTTTGTTTGATGTTTCAATGGAGCCCAGCTCCACTGGCGCTGCCTGCTCTTTGGTATATTTTGTAGTGGGATATTCTTTATGCGCCGGTGCAGAAAGAATGTAAAATACTGCAGGTTCTTTTTTGTCGCTGCTGGCAAAGTCAACATGTTTGCTGCCGCGGCCAATATACAGGCACTCCAGTTTGTTTAACGGGTATTTATTGCCATCAACGGTTATGGTGCCATTGCCACCCACGTTGATCACTCCCATTTCCCTTCTTTGTAAAAAGAAGTCGGCTTTCAGCTCCTCTTCATTTTCGAGTACAACTGTTTTGCCCAGGGGTTTTACACCGCCAACGATCACCCGGTCGTAATGGCTGTACACCAATGTCAGCTTGTTTTCTTTCATTAAGTCCTCAATCAAAAAGTTGGCACGAAGCTGTTCCGTGTTCATTGTTTTGGTCTCAGCAGGACTGTTGCAAAAACGTATTTCCATGATTTTATGAATTAATAATTAATAATGAATAAATAATTGTAATCATCATCTTCCCATCCAACCGCCGTCTACAACAAGTATTTCACCATTTACGTAATCAGCGGCTTTAGATGCCAGGAAAACCGCAGGCCCTGCAAAATCATCGGGTATGCCCCACCGGCCGGCAGGTATGCGGCTGAGAATGGACGCGCTGCGTTCGGCATCATCGCGAAGCGCCTGCGTATTGTCTGTAGCAATGTAGCCGGGCGCAATGCCGTTTACATTCACACCTTTTGATGCCCATTCGTTGCTCATGCCTTTGATCACACTTGCCAGCGCCGCCTTGCTTGCAGCATAGCCCGGCACATTGATGCCGCCCTGAAATGTAAGCAATGAGCAGGTGAAAATGATTTTACCACCACCGTTGGAAAGCATGTGTTTGCCAAATTCGCGAGCAAGTATAAAAGGCGCGTTCAAGTTGATGTCAATTACATTGTCCCACCACTCATCAGGGTGTTCGGCAACAGGCTTGCGCATGATGGTTCCGGCATTGTTCACCAAAATATCAATCTTTTGATGATCTTTCAACACATCTTCTATAAAGCGGTAAACAGAAGCCCGGTCTGCCGCATCCAGCGTATAAAAGCTAAATTTTCTGCCGGCGGCTGTTACGGCTTTCTCTATATCAGAGTTTTTAGCAATGCTGCGCGAAGCTACAATGATGTTGGCGCCGGCCTCTGCCAGCCCTTTGGCCATGCCCATTCCTATACCTTTGTTGCCGCCGGTTACAACAGCCGTTTTGCCCGAAAGATCAAATAAGGATTGTGTCATAATAAAGTGATTTATTTTAATCCAAACCCGAAATAATTATTGGCATTATTAAAGCAGATATCCTGCACGATCTTGCCCACCCATTCTATGTCGTTGGGCAGCTCGCCGTTTTCTATATCGTTGCCAAAGAGGTTGCATAAAATCCTTCTGAAATACTCGTGGCGGGGAAATGATAAAAAGCTTCTTGAGTCCGTAAGCATGCCAATAAACCTGCTCAGCAGGCCCATGTTCGACAATGTGTTGATCTGTTTGGTCATGCCGTCTTTTTGATCAAGGAACCACCAGCCGCTGCCCCACTGTATTTTCCCGGCAACGGTTCCATCATTAAAATTGCCGGTCATAGTGGCAAAAAGCTCATTGTCTGCCGGGTTTAAATTGTATAAGATGGTTTTAGTTAGCTGGTTGTTGATGTCGAGGCGATCGAGGAATTTTGATAAAGACCTGCCCTGTGAAAAATCGCCGATAGAATCTACGCCAACATCCGCGCCCAGCGTTTTTAATAAACGTGAATTATTGTTACGAATGGCGCCCAGGTGAAACTGTTGCACCCAGCCTTTTTCATGATCCCATTGCGCAAAAACGACCAGCATGGCCGAGCGGAATTTATTTTGTTCTGAAGCGCTTAGTTCGTTACCGGAATATATTTTATCAAAAATGCCACTCAACTCCGCATCTGTATAATCATCTGCATAAATTTCCTCAAGCCCGTGATCGGAAACAGTGCAGCCCATTGATGCAAAAAAGTCATGGCGGTTTTTAAGTGCGTCAAGGTAGTTGCTAAAATTGGCAATGCTTGTGTTTGACGCGGCTTCTATTTTTTGAACATAGCTGATGAAAGTTTGCGCGTTGCTCACGTTCATGGCATTGTCAGGCCGCCAGGCGGGTAAAATGGGTATTTCAAACCCATCGTCTTTTATTTTTTGATGGTGCTCCAGGGTATCTGCGGGGTCATCGGTAGTGCAAACCATTTTCACATTCATCTTACGCAGCAGGTTGCGCACACTGTATTCGGGCGTTTGCAGTTTGGCAGAACATGATTCATAAATAGTGGCCGCGGTATCTTTATTCAACATCTGGTGCACGTCAAAATAGCGCTGTAGCTCCAGGTGTGTCCAGTGGTACAGCGGGTTGCGCAATGTGTAAGGAACCGTTTCGGCCCATTTTTGAAATTTATCGTAATCGCTTTGATTGCCGGTGCAATAACTTTCGTTTATACCGTTGGCGCGCATGGCCCGCCATTTATAATGATCGCCGTACAGCCATATTTGCGTGATGTTATCAAACTGTTTGTCTGCCGCTATCTGGTCGGGCGGCAAGTGGCAGTGATAGTCAATTACGGGCATTTGTTTTGCATAATCATGATAGAGCCTTTCCGCTGTTTTGGTTTCCAATAAAAAGTTTTCGTCTAAAAAATTTTTCATAAATCCTGAACTATGATTTTATATATTGATAATCTTTTTTTCTTACAGGCTTACGCCACGTTTCCACGGAATGAAATCATCCTGGTTCAGCAGCACTGCTTTGGGAATCACTTCGCCGCTTGCGGCTTTAATACAGTATTCTAAAATTTCCTCGCCCATTTCCTCAATTGTTTTTTCTCCTTCAATTACAGGGCCTGTGTTAATGTCAATAATATCGCTCATTCTTGCAGCCAGCGCATTATTGGTGGCCACTTTAATGGTAGGGCAAACCGGGTTGCCGGTTGGCGTGCCCAGGCCTGTTGTAAACAATATCAGCGTAGCGCCCGCCGCGGCTTTACCGGTTGTTGCTTCCACATCATTGCCGGGTGTGCACACCAGGTTTAATCCCGACCTGGTAGCTTTTTCAGTATAATCGAGCACATCTGTTACCGGCGATGTGCCGCCTTTTTTTGCAGCGCCGGTGCTTTTGATCGCGTCGGTAATCAAGCCATCCTTAATGTTTCCCGGCGAGGGGTTCATATAAAAACCAGAGCCCACGCTTTCGGCCTGCGCATTGTAAGTGGTCATTAAATGAATAAACTTTTTAGCGGCCGCTTCATCCTGCGTGCGGTCAATCAATTGTTGTTCGGCGCCACACAGTTCGGGAAATTCTGCCAGGAGAATTTTTGCACCCAGCGCCGCCAGCAAGTCGCTGGTATAGCCCACCGCGGGGTTGGCGCTAATGCCGCTGAAGCCATCGCTGCCGCCGCATTTCACACCAACTGTTAAGGCGCTGAGCGGCGCGGGTTTGCGTTCTGTTTTATTGGCTTCAACCAGGCATTCAAAAGTTTTTTTTATGGCTTCGCCGATGAGGTGTTCTTCGCTTTTTGACTGCTGTTGCTCAAATACCAGCACCGGTTTATCAAACCCGGGGTTTCTTTCCCTGATGTAGTCCAGCAGCGATCTTGTTTGCAAATGCTGGCATCCCAGGCTTAAAACAGTAATGCCGGCCACGTTGGGATGATCGGCGTAAGCAGACAGCAGTCTTCCTAATGTTTCGGCATCCTGCCTGGTGCCGCCACAGCCACCATTATGGTTGAGAAATTTAATGCCGTCAATATTTTTAAAAAGCCTGTTGGTTGGCCGCGCTTCATTAGATGCAGCAGCAATACTCACATTTAGCGTGGAAATATCTTCGCCATTTTTCCAGGCTTCTACCAGTTGCCGGGCGTAATCTTTATACTTATCTGTAACCGCATATCCCAGGTTGTGATGTAATGCTTCGCGAATAACATCGAGGTTACGGTTCTCACAAAAAACAGTGGGCATAAACAACCAGTAATTGGCAGTGCCCACGCTGCTATCACTCCGGTGATAGCCATTGAAAGTTCTGTTCTTATATTTTGTTACATCTGGCGGCTGCCACTTGTACTGATACGGCCTGTACTCAAAAGGGGCGGCGGCATGCCTGGTATTTTCAACAGACATTAAGCCACCCTTTGCTACAAAAAACTGTGTTTTACCCACGAGCACGCCATACATGATCACTTCGTCCCCGTGCTGCATATCGTGTGTAAAAAATTTATGTTTGGCAGGAATGTCGTCCTGCAATTCAAACACATCATTGCCATATGTAACGCGCTGGCCCTTGCTTAAATCTTTAAGGGCAACGATCACATTGTCTTTCGGATGTATTTTTAAAACCAGTTCAGGCATCAGAATTATTTTGACAGCAGCATGTTATTTCTTTGTAACAGCATGCTGTAATATATACCTCACAAAATCTTTTCCTGCTTTATAATTTTCGTATTCAGGCGGCAGTTTTCTGCCATCAATATATTCATTGTAAATCCATGGGTCGCCCAGGGCCAGAACGGTTCCTTTGCCGTATTTGGCCGCAGCCATCAGGTCCAGTCCGTTTTTTTGCAAAATAGATGCAGCGGGTGGTGCAAGCGCCAGGGAGCTGACTTCTTTCAAAAAAACATTTTTTGCAGTTTTGAAAACAGTATTGCGCGGCATTATCTTTACTTCACCTTCCACGTAATTGTCTTTCTTTACCATTAAGTGGTTATCGCTGTTAAAAGTGATGCCAAACTTTTTGGACAGGATGTTGAACTTTTCAAGTTCAGCGTTTCCATAATCATTGGTGAGCATTACCAGAACACCGCCGCGCTTAACCCAATTAGCTATAACATCAGCGTAGCTTTCTGTCATATAATTGGGGGTAGCAGTTTCTTTCTCTGTGTCAGGGTCTGCAATTATGTATACTGATGCATTTTTTAAATTAGAAGCGGTTGGGGCCTGTTTTAAAGTGGAGATTTCTGCGCCAAACTGCTGAAACATGCTGCCCAGAAAATGATAGCCGCCATTACTCCTGTCGTGCCAGTTATAATGCCAGTTTATTTTTTGTCCTGTGGGGCCGTCTTTCCATTCATTGTTAAAAAATTGATCGAGCACTACACGGCGGCCTTTGCCCACATTCACATCTGGAAACATTTCAATTTCAACGGCGGCCTTAATAAAAGCGCCCATTCCTTTGGGATCGTTCTGCACTACTTTTTCACTCATGTAATATTCAAAACTGCCATCGCGGTAAGGCTTGCCGCCCAATCCTGATACAGAAACTGTTCCTTCTAAGTTGGTAAAGCCGTTGCTATTAGTTGTGAGTTGATTTTTTACCAATCCTTCAAATGCCCGGTGCGCGTTAGCGCGGTATTTGGCAGGTAAATAACCCATTCTTACACCTTTAGCCAGTGTGTATGAAAGCATTGCCGTGGCTGATGATTCAATATAATTAGGTGCTCGGTTGGGGAGATTTACAATGTCGTACCAGCCGCCGGTTTTGCTATCCTGTACTTTCACAACTGCATCAGCAAAGCGATTCAAGATGCCAATGATTTGTTTTTTGCCGGGATGTTCTTGTGGAAAATAATCCAGCGCGTCAACCATGGCCATGCCAAACCAGCCCAAAGCCCTTCCCCAGAAATGTGGTGAAAGGCCGGTAGTTTTATTAGCCCATTGTTGTTCACGACTTTCATCGTAACCATGATAAAGCAAACCTGTTTTTTTATCGCGGGCATGTTTTTCCATTAAAACAAACTGTCTTGTTATATCATTAAAAATCGTGTCTTCGCCAAACACCTGGGCATACTCGGCGTAAAAGGGTTGCCCCATATACAGGCCGTCTAACCACATTTGATAAGGATAAATTTTTTTATGCCAGAAGCCTCCTTCTTTTGTGCGGGGGTGCGTTCGCAGTTGTTCCCGTAAAAGCTGAACAGCGTTTTTATATTTTTCCCTGCCGGTAACGCGGTAAAGTGTCAGTAACAATTTTCCGTTATTGATGTGGTCAATATTATAATGTTCCCGGTTGTAATCATAAATTGATTTGCCGTCGGCAGATACGTAATAGTCCATTTGTTTTTGAATATACCTGAACCATTTGGGATCGCCGGTAGTGAGCCAGATGCCTTCCATTCCTTTCAGGATCACTCCCTGGTCATAGCTCCAGCGGGCACGGTTGCCGGGTATTACTGAAAAAGAATCAGGCCACATGTGAATAGCTGTATTGGCCAACTGCTGCGAGTATGGCAATTGTTGCTGTGCCCCGGCGGTTGAACAAATGAACAACAAAAAATAAAATACCAGCTTCTTCATAAAATGACTTTTAAAATTTACGGCATCAGTTTTACCTGTGACTGATCAGCACCCAGCTCTACACTGGCCTTTTGTTTTGTATGGCCATAATTTGTATTTTTTATCTGAATGGTCTTCGACCTGTCTCCGCTCACGCGCAGCAGCAGGTCTGTATTTGCGGTGTAATCCAGCTTGTCCATAGTAATACCGTTGCTGTTAATAATGTCAATAACCGGGGTGGTAAGGCTGCTGAATACTTTAATATTTTTCAGTTGTATGTTGCTGGCTTCCTGTATGTCTATACCGTGCTTACTTTGAAAAACAGCATTTTCAATACGGATGTCTTTCACGTGCATTTCGGGCAGGCCGCGTATAAAAATGGCTTTTTCAGCGCCGTTCACAAATACATTGCTGATGTGAAAATTGCGGAATTGCGGCGTGGTTTCATCAACAGGTTTTAGTTCTACCTTAGGCAGCGCCCTTACTTCGCCAGCGGCGGGAATGGGGTCTCTGGCTTCATAATACATATCAAACAAAATAGCTTCGCCGGGAATGTCTTTCATATAAATATCCCTGATGAAGATATTTTCAACAATACCTCCGCGCCCGCGCGTGGTTTTAAAGCGCAGGCCAATATCAGCGCCAATAAATGTGCAATTGCTCACATAAATATTGTTGGCGCCGCCGCTCATTTCGCTGCCAATTACAAAGCCGCCATGCGAGGCGTATACCGTGCAGCCGCGAATGATGACATCTTTTGTAGGCATGGCACGGGCACGGCCATCAGCATCGCGGCCGCTTTTTATGCAAAGTGCATCATCGCCCACATCAAAAATGCTATTCTCAATCAGCACATTGCTGCAGCTTTCCAGGTCAATGCCATCGCCATTTTGTGCATACCAGGGATTTTTTACAATAATATTTCTTACCGTAATGTTTTTGCTCATCAGTGGGTGCAGGCACCAGGCGGCAGAGTTTTGAAAAGTAACGCCTTCCAGCAAAATTTTATCACAATTGGCCAGTACCAGCAGGTTCGGCCGTAAAAAATCTTTTATTGATTCGTAGTGTGCCATGTCCCGGCCGGGTAAAATTCTGCCCGGGTCTTTCATGGCAGCGCCCCTGGCAAAGCTTTCGCTGGGGTACCAGGTTTTTTTATCCTCGCTCAGTACGCCGCCGGAGGCCACTAAGTTTTTCCATTGCGAGCTGTTCAGTTTTCCCTGTTTCACGTAGCGCCAGGCATCGCCATTGCCATCAATAATACCGTTGCCGGTAATGGCTATGTTGGTAGCGCCTTCGGCGGAAATGGGGGACTGGTTGCGCATTTGCGGATAACCTTCCCAGTTGCCTTTTACCAGCGGGTAGCGGCTTTTATCTGCAGTAAACAGGAGCGTGGCGCCGGTGGCCAGGTTAAGGTTGACATTGCTTTTTAAAACGATCGGGCCGGTAAGCCACAGCCCCGCGGGCACTGCCACGGTACCGCCGCCTTTGGCGTGGCACTCATCAATCGCTTTTTGAATGGCATCGGTATTTAGCGTGTGCCCGTCAGGTTTTGCGCCGTACCCTGTTATGGTATACCTTGCTGAGGCAAACTTAGGTTCCACCACTTTTGGCAGTACCCAGCCAGGCTGCTGTGCAAGCGTGTTGCTCACAGTCAAAATCAGAAACAATATTAAAAAAACACTTTTCTGCATTGGCAAGACATTTAAGTAAATAAATATACAAGGCAGACTAAGGTAGCTTAAAAAGAACTCGTTCGCAAAAGATGCCGGCGATTTATTTACGCAAACGTTGTAAATCATTTACAAAAACAGGCAGCGGCACTTTTTATGTAAAATCAGGTGCCGGAACCATCATTCTTTTGTGTGCTAAACATATGTACATCATATTCACAATTAGCTTTTTAATGGCTGAAAAACCCTTTATTTTTCGTACATTTGCCCATTAGTCAAATCTTAAAATTTAAAGTCATTTTATATTTATGAGCGAAGCATTGAACGGGCAGGAAGAAGCCAAAAAGCCCGGCTATGGCGCGGACAGCATCCAGGTGTTGGAAGGGTTGGAAGCAGTGCGCAAGAGGCCTGCCATGTATATTGGCGATATATCTGAAAAAGGATTGCACCATCTTGTTTATGAGGTGGTTGACAACTCAATAGATGAAGCCCTGGCTGGCTATTGTAAAAATATAGTAGTTACCATTTACGAAGACAATTCCATTTCTGTAGAAGATGATGGCCGGGGTATTCCCACAGGCATCAATCAAAAGCAGGGTGTAAGCGCTTTACAGGTGGCTATGACCATTTTGCACGCAGGCGGTAAGTTTGATAAGGGTTCTTACAAAGTATCAGGCGGTTTGCACGGCGTGGGCGTAAGTTGTGTGAACGCACTGAGTACCCGCATGCATACGGTAGTGCACCGCGAGGGAAAAATATTTGAGCAGGAGTATAAAATTGGTGTTCCGCAATACCCTGTGCGCGAAGTGGGCGAAACCGACAGAACCGGCACCCGCCAGCATTTCTGGCCCGATTCCACCATTTTTATGACCACGGAATACAAGCGCGACATCCTAAAAGGCAGGTTGAGAGAGCTTTCTTACCTTAACAAAGGCATCAGCATTACCCTTACCGACAGGCGCGAAAAAGATGACAACGGCGATGTATTATCTGAAACCTTTTACAGCGAAGGCGGCATTGTGGAATTTGTAGAAATGCTCGACAAACACGCGGGCAGAAATTCCCTCATTCCTAAGGTTATGTATGTAGAAGGCCATGACGAAGCATCGAACGTGGCGGTGGATGTAGCCCTTACTTATAATGATTCCTTTAACGAGCACATTTATTCTTACGTAAATAATATCAATACCATTGAAGGCGGCACACACGTGTCGGGTTTCAGGCGGGCGCTTACAAGGGTATTTAAAAGCTATGGCGATAAGAACGGCCTGTTTGAAAAAGCCAAAGTAAGCATTGAAGGTGATGATTTTCGTGAAGGCCTGAGCGCTATCATTTCAGTAAAAGTGCCTGAACCACAGTTTGAAGGGCAGACAAAAACCAAGCTGGGCAACAGCGAGGTAATGGGCGTGGTAGACAGTACGGTTTCCCGTGCGCTGGATGCGTACCTTGAGGAAAATCCCAAAGACGCCCGCAACATCATCAGCAAGGTGATCTTAGCAGCACAGGCGCGTGCAGCAGCGCGAAAAGCCAGGGAGCTGGTGCAGCGCAAATCAGTATTAAGCGGCGGCGGTATGCCTGGCAAACTGGCCGATTGCAGCGATCGGGATCCGGCAAGATGTGAACTTTACCTGGTTGAGGGTGACTCGGCCGGCGGTACCGCCAAGCAGGGCCGCGACCGCAGCTTTCAGGCAATTTTACCATTGCGTGGTAAAATTCTGAACGTGGAAAAAGCCATGGAGCATAAAATTTATGAAAATGAAGAGATCAGGAACATTTATACGGCACTGGGTGTAACCGTAGGTACGCCCGAAGATCCAAAGGCGCTCAATCTCTCCAAACTGCGCTACCACAAGCTTATCATTATGACCGATGCCGACGTGGACGGCAGCCACATTGCCACACTCATCCTTACTTTTGTGTACCGGTACATGAAAGAGCTGGTAGAGCAGGGCTATGTGTACATTGCTCAACCACCACTTTACCTGGTAAAAAAAGGCCGCGAGGCAGCATACGCCTACAACGAGGAGCAGCGTAAAGCCCTGGTAGAAAAAATGGGCGGCGGGAAAGAAGATTCAGTAAACATACAGCGATATAAAGGTTTGGGTGAAATGAATGCTGACCAACTATGGGATACCACCATGAACCCCGAAACCCGCACTTTAAAGCAGGTAACCATTGAAAGCGCGGCAGAGGCTGACAGGGTGTTTAGCATGCTGATGGGGGATGAAGTGGCGCCCAGGCGCGAATTTATTGAAGCTAACGCGCGGTACGCAAAACTGGATGTGTAAATTATTAATTATCAACATTTATCAGCATATCTTAATAAGTTTTTTACTTTTTTTTAGAAGCTGAAACATAAAAAGTCTTACTTTCAATTTTTCAAAATAATTTTTAAATAAATAATTATGGCAGACGTTACACTAACAGCGTATAATGTAAAAACAAAAGAAAAGAATGTTCCCATCCAGGATGCAGTGGTTTCAAGAACTGCAAAAGGCGGGTACATTGCCAAAGGGCACGATGGCAAAGGCAACAAACTAACGGCTCTTTTAGGCGAAGAAAAAGCCCTGGCTGCTATTAAAGCCGGCCTTGCAAAACAGGATTGGTAATTATACTTAATGGTTATATATGTCCCGCTGCGGTTGGTAGCGGGATTTTTTTTAAATGCCCTTTCCAACAAAACCTACGCATTCTTGTTATGGTATTTTTTAATCTCAGCAAGTTTTAAATTTTTTAATATATGCGTAATTCCCCAATGTGGTGGATTATTATAGTGATGATGGTGTTGATAGACATCTATGCCTACTTTGCTATCCGTTCTTTATTTTCCGATACTTCCTCAAGAGCAAGAACCATTTTTTCGGCAGGTTATTGGTCGGTATCTGTACTGGCTTTGGCTGTATTGTTTTTGCTACCGTATTTTCAGTTTCAACCACAAAACAATATTATACGCAGTACCATTTTTGCTATTGTGTTTGCCTTGTTCTTTGGAAAGCTGATCGCAGCTTTGTTCTTTTTGACAGATGACCTGCGGCGGGGCGTACAATGGGTCAGCGGCAGGCTGTTTACTTTTAATAACGAAGTAAGTGAAATAAGCGGCGCCGATGGCCAGGGAATTTCCCGCTCTACCTTTTTAACCTGGCTGGGCATAGCCGCGGGCGGCGGTATTTTTTCCACTTTTATTTTCGGGCTTGGCAATAAATACAATTACCAGGTAAAGCGCGTAAAGATCAGGTTCAGCAACCTGCCCGAAGCGTTCAGGGGATTGAAAATAGTGCAGATATCAGACATACATTGCGGCAGTTTTACCAACAAGAATGCCGTTATGAAAGGTATTGATATGATGTTGAACGAAAATCCCGATGTGATCTTCTTTACCGGCGATATTGTAAATAATAAAGCCGATGAGCTGGATGAATACAAAGATGTTTTTGCCCGGCTTAAAGCGCCTATGGGCGTTTATTCCATTTTAGGCAACCATGATTACGGCGATTATTTTTTGTGGGATAATACGCAGCTTAAGAATGAAAATCTTGCCAAACTAAAATCCATTCATAAAGAAATTGGCTGGCGCCTTTTGCTTGATGAACACATTCCACTGCAAAGAGGCGATGCATCTATCGGCATTATTGGTGTGCAGAATATCAGTGGCCGGGGCAGGTTTCACAGCTACGGAAACCTTTCCAAAGCCATGCAGGGCGCAGACCAATATCCTTTTAAAATTTTATTAAGCCACGATCCCTCGCATTGGGAAAAAGAAGTGATTACTGGTTATAAGGATATTGACCTGACACTTAGCGGCCACACACACGGCATGCAGTTTGGCGTTGAGCTCCCCGGCTTTAGGTGGAGCCCTGTGAAATACGTGTACAAACGCTGGGCGGGCTTATACGAAGAAGGCCGGCAGAAACTTTACATCAACCGCGGCTTTGGCTTTATTGGTTATCCCGGCCGTGTAGGTATTTTGCCTGAAATAACCGTTATCGAACTCACTGGTTGATACGGTGATGAGCTTACAGGTTGATAAGATTAGAGGTTGGAAAAAGGTTTGTTTGTTGACTAAATACTTAGCATCCCATGAACTAAAACACCTGTAAATTCAATATTTTTACCGTAAATAAAAAACGCTAAACTTACGTTATGACAAAAAAAATATTTCTCTTTGCCGCCCTGTTTGTTTTTACTGCAACTGCTAATGCACAGTTTCACTTAGGTGCAAAAGCCGGTTTGAACGCAACTAAAATTGACGGCCAGTCTTTTAAAGACCAGTTTGAATATAATTACCTTGTAGGCGCTTTTGCAGAAATAGGCTTTGCCAACCGTTTCAGCATCATCCCCGAAGTGCTTTTTACCCAGGCCTCTGCCACGCTTGCTGATGGCGTAGACGAAAGTATTTTTAACATCAACCAGGCAAAGGCTAAGCTTAGCTACCTGTCAATACCCATTTTATTAAATGTAAAAGTGGGCGGCCCGCTGCATATTGAGGCCGGCCCGCAATACAGCATCCTCATCAACTCTGAAGAAAACCTGCTGCAAAACGGCCAGAATGCTTTCAAAAACGGAGATTTTTCTATGGTAGGCGGTGTACAGTTGCGGCTAAGCCGGCTTTGGCTTACCGGCCGTTACCTGGTAGGTTTAGACAATATCAGCGATCTGCCCAACAACAGCAAGTGGCAAAAACAAGCCATCCAGGCCACGGTGGGATTTGCTATTTTTTAAATGAGGCTTTGGTCAATTCATCCTCAGTATCTTGATGCTAAGGGGCTGGTAGCGCTGTGGCGTGAAACCCTGCTGGCTAAAAATGTACTCCAGGGCAATACCCGCGGGTATAAAAATCATCCGCAGCTTAAGCGGTTTCAGGCGTTAAGCAGCCCGGTAGATGCGATCATGCAATACCTGTCTGAAGTTTATACAGAAGCCACGGCCCGTGGCTACCAGTTCGATGCATCAAAGTTCACACTTCCATCCAATACCATAATCATACCTGTTACCGCCGGGCAGGTAGCTTATGAAAGGCAGCATTTGCTCACCAAGCTTCAACTGCGGGCGCCTGAGCATTACGAAAAGCTCAAACACCTGAAGCAGTTTCATACCCATCCCCAGTTTACAATAGTGCCCGGAGATGTAGAAGACTGGGAGATTGTTTAGATATGCCAGGTAATTCCTCTTATAAATTGTTGGTAACTCGTTTTTTTTGTCAGCCAATCTTACCGCATTTTTGCGATGGCATCAATATTGCCATACATCTAACCCAACAATAATTTCTAACTGATGCCTGTACGGGTGACAGGTTGACTATAAAATACTGATGATGAAGTTTGATAAAGTGTTCTTTCGGCCAGAAGATGACATGGAGTTTATGCCAATAATTCCGATCAATGAAGCAGATGGAGATGAAGTGGATGATGAAGTTCCTGATGAGCTATCAATTTTACCGCTTAGAAATACGGTGCTTTTCCCCGGCGTGGTATTGCCCATTACGGTTGGCCGCGATAAAAGCATACAGGCAGTAAACGACGCGTACAAAGGCAATAAATTTATTGGCGTGGTGGCGCAAACCGACAGCACCATTGAAGACCCCGAAGCCAAAGACCTGGTAACCGTAGGAACCATTGCGCGCATCCTGAAACTGATTAAAATGCCTGATGGCGGCACCACGGTCATCATTCAGGGAAGAAATAAATTCAGGCTTGATGCCATTACCGTTACAGAGCCTTATTTCAAAGCAAAGATCACCAGGGTAACAGAAGCAGAAACCCCGCAGGATGCAGATTTTGAAGCCCATATTTCCAATATAAAAGATATTGCCGCCAACATCATCCAGCAGTCGCCCAATATGCCGGCTGAGGCCACGCTCATTCTTCGGAACATAGAGCGACCCGCTTTCCTGATCCATTTTGTGAGCAGCAACCTGAATATAACCGTTCAGGAAAAACAAAATCTTTTGGAAATGGCTGACATCAGGGAACGTGCCGTAACCCTGATGCATCTGCTGCAAAAAGAACTGCAGTTTGTAGAGCTTAAAAACAAAGTAACCAATAAAACCCGAACCGAGCTTGACAAGCAGCAGCGCGACTATTTTCTGCAGCAGCAGTTAAAAAGTATTAAAGAAGAACTTGGCGGCGATACCAACGCGCAGGAAGTAAAGGAGATGCAGAAAAAAGCCGAGGCAAAAAAATGGCCTGAGATGGCTAAAGAGGCCTTTCAAAAAGGCATAGAAAAGCTGGAACGCATGCACCCCAGTACGCCCGATTACTCTGTGGTGTACAACCACCTTGACCTGATGCTGGAATTGCCCTGGCAGGAATATACTGATGACCATTACGACCTGCAAAATGCGAGGAAAACGCTGGATAATGATCACTACGGTATGGCAAAGATCAAGGAAAGGATACTGGAATACCTGGCCGTACTAAAGTTGAAAGGCGACATGAAAAGCCCCATACTTTGTTTTTTGGGCCCTCCCGGAATTGGTAAAACCAGCCTGGGCAAAAGCATTGCCAACGCGCTGGGCCGTAAATACATCAGGCTAAGCCTGGGCGGCATACACGACGAAAGTGAAATTCGCGGGCACCGCAAAACATACATTGGCGCCATGCCGGGCCGCATTTTACAATCGCTGCGCAAAGCCAAAAGCAGCAACCCTGTAATAGTGCTGGATGAAATTGATAAAATAGGCAACGATTTTCGGGGCGACCCCAGCAGTGCGCTGCTGGAAGTACTGGACCCTGAACAAAACAACACGTTTTATGATAACTACCTGGAGCTGGAATATGACCTGAGCAAAGTGCTTTTTATTGCCACGGCCAATACCATTGCCAATGTGCAACCGGCCCTGCGCGACAGGCTGGAAATTATTGACCTGAGCGGCTACGCCATTGAAGAAAAAATTGAGATCGCCAAAAGGCACCTCATCCCCAAGCAAAAAGAAGCGCACGGGCTGGCCAAAAACGGTTTCAGAATGGCTGATAAAGTTATTGAAAGAGTGATTGCCGATTATACCCGCGAAAGCGGTGTTCGTGAATTAGACAGAGTGCTGGCAGCTATAATGCGTAACGTGGCTAAAAAAGTAGCCATGAATGAAAAGGTAGGCGGATCGCTAAGCGTGGAAGGCGTGCAGCAAATTTTAGGCAAACCCAAATACAGTAATGACCTGTATAAAACCGTAAACATACCGGGTGTGGCCGTAGGTCTGGCCTGGACTTATGTGGGCGGCGATATTTTATTTATTGAAAGTACTTTAAGTGATGGCAAAGGCGAATTAAGTCTTACCGGCAATTTGGGCAATGTGATGAAAGAAAGCGCCACCACCGCGCTTACTTACCTGAAATCGAATGCTAAAAAATATAAGATAGATACAGACCTTTTTCAAAAGAAAAACATACACATTCACGTGCCGGAAGGCGCCACTCCCAAAGACGGGCCCAGCGCCGGCATTACAATGATGACAGCCATTGCATCTGCACTTACAGGCAGGCGCGTAAAACCTTACCTGGCCATGACGGGCGAGATCACGCTGCGCGGCCAGGTGCTTCCCGTGGGCGGCATTAAAGAAAAAATACTGGCTGCCAAACGCGCAGGATTGAAAGAGATCATTCTTTGTGCACAAAACGAAAAAGACGTGAGTGAAGTAGAACCAGCATTCATCAAAGGCCTTAAATTTCATTATGTAAATAAAATGGAAGATGTGCTGAGGATTGCATTAGGATAGAAGTGTTGTAGAATTGTTGTTTTGATTGCGCAAACAATCACCACGGCTTATTGTTATGATTGCATTAAACACCAATAAAAATAATCATGATCAATAAGGTAAAGATCGGTCTTTCAGACCTGGAGGTGGCTCCGATAAATTTTGGGGGAAACGTTTTGGGCTGGACCTTAGATGAGAAGCAATCTTTTGAAATATTAGATGCATTCGTCGAAGCTGGGTTTAATTTTATAGATACGGCAGATACTTATGCGTGGTGGGTGAATGGCACCGGTGGGCAGTCTGAAACCATACTTGGTAACTGGATGCGCGCACGCGGCAATCGTAACAGTATAGTGGTGGCCACAAAAGTGGGCTCACAAACCAAAGAACATCCTGTTGATATCAGCAAGAAGCATATTTTAAAATCGGTTGATGAAAGCTTGAAGCGGCTTCAGACAGATTATATTGATTTGTACTACACGCATTTTGATGATGAAGTAACGCCTGTTGAAGAAACCCTTTCAGCTTATGATGAAATGGTAAAAGCCGGCAAAATAAGGCATATCGCGGCTTCCAATGTTTCGCCCGCAAGGCTTGAGGCGTCTTTTGCAGCATCAGAACAAAATGGCTTCCCCAAATATGTAGCGTTGCAGCCGTTGTATAATATTATGGAGCGGGGAAAATTTGAATCTGAATATGTGCCGCTGGTAAAAAAATACAACCTGGGCGTGATGCCTTACTATGCATTGGCAGCAGGGTTTCTTACCGGTAAATACCGTTCAGAAGCGGATTTGGGTAAAAGCGTACGCGGTGGCAGCGCGAAAAAATATTTAACGGATAAGGGCTTCGCGGTTTTAAAGGCGCTCGATGAAATTTCTGCCAGGTACAATACGCAACCGGCAACCGTTTCGCTGGCATGGCTGCTGGCCAACCCGCTCATTACCGCACCCGTGGTAAGCGCTACCAGTAAAAATCAGTTGCAAACCATTATTGATGCGCCTAAGCTGCAACTGAATGCCGAAAACCTGGAACTGCTGGAAAGCGCCAGCGGCCTTAAGCAGGGATAAAAATTTATGTGATATATTCTGATTGGAAAGAGGCAAGATGTCAAAATCCTGAAGGGATTGCATGTGAATAGAAGATTTGATAATGTTTTATTCGACCTCTTCGAGGTCATTATTCGATCCATTCATTTTTTCAAATATTCCAAATTGCTTTGCGTGTCGTGATTTAAAAATCCCGAAGGGATTGAATGTTAATAGTATGGTTTGATAATGTTTTATTCGATCCTGAAGGCGTTGTACAATACTTTCGTACCGCCGAGGGTTCTGATTATGTAAGCCCACCGCTGCCGTTACTGCTATCTCAACCAGCCTCTGGGATCAACGTTATGTTCTTCGATCATTAAAATAAAATCAAGTTTACCGCTGCCGGTTTCTTCATCAGCGCCTACGTTGCCCAGGGTTTGGCCGCGGCTTATGTTTGCGCCTTTTGAAACATTTACAGAGCTAAGGTTGCTGTAAGCCGTAAAATATTTACCATGCCTGATGACAACAAACGACATGCTGCCTACGCGTGAGATGCTTACCACTTCACCGCCAAACACAGCCCTTACAGGCGCGCCCACAGCAGTGGTGTAGGTAACTCCGGGATTATCGCCAACAATAGACGGGCCTAAGCCTTCAATTTTATAACGCCCGAAACCAAGCGTTATCACGCCGTCAACCGGGTGGGGCAGGCGGCCACGGTTTTGGGCAAAGTCGGCATTTAATGCAATGTCTTCAGCCTGGTAATTCAAATAACCTCCGGCAGGCGGCTGGTTAGCTGGCGCGGCTGGCGGCGGTGTAGCCGCAGGCTGATTGACGGCCACCGTTCGGTCGGCCACAATAGACCTGTTGCCGCTTTGCGGCACATTGCGTGCCCTGACGGATGCGCCGCTGCCTACCCTTGTAGATCTGGGCAGGTTGGTGGGTTTCAATGCCTCTTCGCTTGGCGTTGCTTCCGGTGGCGCTGGCGATGCGTTGCCTGCAGCCGCAACCGGTGGCGCTGTAATTTCTTTTGCTTTTATATCTGCCAATGCTTTTTGCTCATTTTCTGCCTGCTGCCTTGCCAGCGCTTCGGCGCGCGCTTTGGCATCTGCCGCGGCTTTGGCGCGGGCTTCTTCCTGAGCTATTTTCCGGGCTTCGGCAATTTCACTTCTTACCACGGCCGCAATGCTGCTTCTCAGTTCACTGTCGCGCTGCTTCTTGCGGGCAATTTGTTTTTGCAGGTCACCCGCCTGGGAAACCAGTGTTTTTGCCACAGAGTCTTTTTCATTTCTTTGTTGGTCCAGCACTACAAACTCTGTTTCCTTCGTTTCCAGCGCCAGTTCCTTCCTGTTTTTTGTCGCTCTTTGATGGTCATAACGTTTAGAGATCAACTCGCGCGTTTTTAAAATATCGCCCATTTGCTTTTGCCGGTAATTACGGTAGCTTTTAAGATAGGCCACGCGCTTAACGGCATCATTAAAAGTATTGGCTGAAAAAATAAAATTCAGGTAGTCGTAATTGCTGCGGTTTTTATAAGCATATACAATAGTGCGCGCGTATTGCACCTTCATGGTATCAAGCTGGTTCTTTAGCTTTTTAATTTCCAATGCGCTGTAATAAATATCATCATCCAGCAGGCGCACTTCGCGGCTGATGTTGTTGATGTATTTTTCCTGTAATTCAATTTTACGATTGAGCGCAGCCAGTTGTGCCAGGTTTTCTTTGGACATGCCTTTTACGGCGTTGTAAGCGTTTTCAATTTGCTGCAGCTCGCGCTGAATTTGCCTGCGCTCATTCTCCATTTTACTTTTATCGCTGGTGCGCTGTGCGGGCAGTTGCAGGCCTGTAAAAAAAATAACCAGTATGAAAAGTGTTGTTCTAATCATGTTGCCATTGGGAATCATGATGAATAATCCCTGTTATTTTTTAAAATTTCTAAATGCGGTGTTGTTTTATTTAAACAGTTTTTTGTAACCAGAAGGAACGGTAAAGGGGTTTGAAACAGCCCCGTTAAAGGTATAAGATTTATATTTTAAATCAAGGTCAATATCCGTTTTATGCTTTACTTTAATCTTCCTGGTTTCAGAAAATTGTTTTTCTCCCTGCGGTTTGTAATCGCTGTAGGTAAGTTCCGCAGAGCGGTTCCTTGCAGCGTCTACATCTTCCAGCTTACTTGTTACAGGCATGTAACCTGGCATGAGCAATGTAAGCAGGTTTCTGAAATGCCTTGTCTGGCTGCTGATGAGAATGTTGCCGCCTTCCATAACATAGCTGCTGCTTCCCCTGTCAATAAATACAGGATTACCTATCAGCAGGTCCTGCATGGTGACCAGGTCAACCGGCAGGCCCAGTTGGTCCTGTATAAACCCAATGCTGCTGAGCGTATAGGTTTTTTCTAATTTGTTAAGGATTTTTACAGAGTCTTTTGTAATAAGAGCGCGTACCACTTCTATACCCAGCGGGCCGGTGGCAGAAAGCCATACCAGCTCGTCTTTTTTCATGTTCAGCTTTACATCAAAATTATAATTCTTTCCCTTGTTGTCTTTGTAAGACACATCTATTTTGCCAGAAAATGTATTGTAATTAATTGAGTTCATGTTGTTCAGCACAGAGCTCATGGTTTCCAGGGTTTCGGCTACAGCCGTGTCGGGTGTTTGAGGCTGATCCGGCGGCGCCTGTGTTTTACGCTGAGTGCTGCAAGAGGTGAATACAATGGCTGTAAAAAATATAACTGGTAAATATTTCATCCGGATTTGTGAGTTTAATATTGAGTAAAGAAAATCTGTTTAGTTCAAAAAACGAAAATAATATATAATTATTGCCTGTGTATTTGCAACCGGTAATCAGTGCTTGCCGGTGTGGCCAAAACCTCCGCCGCTTCTTTCCGTAGCATTCAGTTCCTGCACGGGCTGCCATTGTATCTGCTCTGTTTTTTGCACTACCATTTGCGCAATCCTGTCGCCGTCTTCAATGGTTTGCTCCTCGCCGGAAAGATTGATAAGTATTACTTTTATTTCTCCGCGATAGTCGGCGTCAATGGTTCCCGGTGTGTTCAGGCAGGTCAGCCCCTGTTTAATCGCCAGCCCGCTACGCGGCCTAACCTGTGCTTCATAACCCTGTGGCAGTTCAATAAACAACCCTGTGGGCACTAAAGTTCTTTCTAAAGGTTTTAGTACGATTTTTTGTGTTAAAGACGCCCGCAGATCCATACCCGATGCGCCGCCTGTGGCATATGCAGGCAGCGGGTGCCGCGAATGGTTAACAATTTTTACTGGTAAAACAGGCATGTGGGCAAAGATAAAACCTTAACGCCAAAGCCATCCATGCTTTTATTTAATATTCTTTTAAAATGAGCAGCATCAGATACAGCAAAGTAGCGTACTGCATCAAACAAGCTTACATAGAAAAAAAGCCGATTTTTGTTCTTTTAAAATTGACTATTTGCAATTGCGCTGCAGCATCATATTTATCATCCTGCCCTTGTTTCTTTTTTTTGAAAGTAACGGGCAGGGTGTGCCTGCAAGCAACCTGAGGTACAAAACGATTGCTGTGACCGTACACAACAGCATTCAGTTAGACACGCTGAGTATTATTCCTCATACCTTTCATATGGAAGGGGTTGACAGCAGCGCTTACGAGCTGGACGCGGTAAACGCCATTCTTACCTGGAAAACCAGGCCGCTTCCTGCTTCCGTCAGGGTTCGTTACAGGGTGTTTCCTGTCAAATTAAACAGCAGCGTGCAGCGCATGAATTTTGACAGCCTTGTAAGATATTCTGCTGCACCAATGCCTGTGCCGGTTATGCCAAAGGCTTCTGAAAGAAACCTGTTTGATTTTGGTAACATCAACGCGCAGGGCAGCTTTGGCCGCCAGGTGGGTTTTGGCAACAATCAAAGCGCGGTTTTAAATTCAAACATGAACATACAACTGAGCGGCTACCTGGCTGATAGCATTGAGCTGCAGGCAGCCATCAGTGATAACAATATACCCATTCAGCCGGACGGTAATACGCAGCAGCTTAATGAGTTTGACCAGGTGTACATTCGCTTTAGCAAAAACAACTGGCAACTGAACATTGGCGACCTGGACATCAGGGAAACGAGAAGCTACTTTATGAACTTTTATAAACGCCTGCAGGGTTTGTCTTTTCAAACGGCTAATCAAATTGCAAAAAATATACAGTCGCAAACCCTTGTAAGCGGCTCGGTAGCCAAAGGAAAATTTACGAGAAACGTTTTCAACGGTCTGGAAGGGAACCAGGGCCCCTACCGGCTTACCGGCGCCAGCAATGAAACCTTTTTTATTGTACTGGCCAACACCGAAAGAGTGTTTATTGACGGCGAATTGCTACAGCGCGGCGAAGATCAGGACTACGTGATCAACTACAATACGGCTGAAGTGACTTTTACGCCACGCAGAATGATTACAAAAGACAGCCGCATACAAATTGAATTTGAATATGCCGACAGGAATTATTTAAACACCAACGTATTTGCCACGCAGGAGCTGGAGTTTAATAAAAGACTGAAATTAAGGGTGGGTTATTTTAACAACAGCGATGCCAAAAACTCGTCTACCAATCAAACGCTTGACAACCGTCAAAGACAGTTTTTGCACGACATTGGCGACAGCATCCAGAATGCTTTTTATCCCTCAGCCGTGATAGACACATTTGCCGCGGGGAAAATTTTATATGAAAGGATTTATGACAGCGTGGGCGCTGTGGCGGTAGATTCGTTTTACCGCTACTCAACCGATGCTGCCAAAACCTTATACAACCTGGCTTTTACAGAAGTTGGCTTTGGCCGCGGTAATTATATTGCCGATGCCAATAATGCCAATGGTAAAGTGTTTACTTACGTGCCGCCTGTTGACGGGCAGCCGCAGGGAAATTATGAACCCGTGATGATCCTCATTACGCCCAAACGGCAGCAACTGATGAACCTGGCCATTGATTATGATATTGGCAAAAACACGTTACTAAAAACAGAGGTGGCGGCCAGCAGCTATGATGTCAACACATTCTCGCCCATACACAATGGCGATGATAAAGGCTTTGCCGCAAAAGTAAATTTAAGCAATACAAAACTGTTAAGGCAGAAGAACGAATTGCAGCTACTGTCATCAGTGGATTATGAGTTTGTACAACAAAAATTTCAGCCATTGGAGCGGCTTAGAAATGTAGAGTTTACGCGCGATTGGGGGTTACCGGTAGTAATGGAAAAAGCCGATGAAAACATTATAAAAGCATCGGCAGGCTTAAAAAATAAAACAGGCAACAGCCTGCAGTACCGCTTTACCAATTATAACCGCAGCGATCGTTACAACGGGTTTCAAAATGCTTTGTACCATTATACGAACTGGAGGGACTGGACCTTTAACAACGAGTTTGTAATTACCCATTATAACGGCGCTGCCAATACCGGATATTTTTTAAGGCCAATTGCCGACATTAGTAAAAAGCTGAAGTGGCTTGACAACTGGCGCATCGGGGCACGGTACACGCTGGAAGAAAACAATAGCAGGAGCAGCGTTGCCGATACATTGAATGCAACAGCCTTTTCATTTGATACATATACGCTTTTTTTACGATCAAATGAGGCAAAGAAAAACCGCTATGGCATCAGCTTTTTTACAAGGAGTGATCAATACCCCTTGCATCGAAGCTTTGTGCGTGGTGACAGAAGCTATAACCTGAATCTTCAAACAGAAATTTTATCAAACGCCAAAAGGCAGTTTTACCTGAACACTACTTTTAGAAAGCTAAAAGTGTATGACAGCACCGTGAGCCGACAGCAGGAGGATAACACGCTGCTCAGCCGCCTGGAGTATGTGATGAACGAGTTCAACGGTTTTATTACCGGTAACCTGCTGTACGAAATTGGTAGCGGCCAGGAACAAAAGCGCGCGTATGCTTACCTGGAAGTGCCTCCCGGCACCGGCCAGTACACCTGGATAGATTACAACGAAGACGGTGTGCAGCAGTTGAATGAGTTTGAGCTGGCAGCGTTTCAGGACCAGGCAAAATTCATCAGGATATTTACACCCACCAACGAGTACATCAAAGCCAATTATGTTACGCTTAATTACAGCTTTCAGGTAACGCCCAAAATGCTTTGGAATGAAGATGATGCCGGCAAAGCACAAAGGTTTTTATCGCGTATCAACCTGATGACCTCTATGCAGATCAATAAAAAGTCAGGCTCGCAGGGAAATTTTGAGTTCAATCCTTTTCAATATGACCTGAACGACAACAACCTTATTACTTTAAGTACGGTCATCGCCAACACGTTTTCGTTCAACAGGCAAAGCACAGTGTGGGGGTTTGATGTCACAAATCTCCGCAGCAGCAGCAAAGCGCTGCTTACCTACGGTTACGAGAGCCGTAGAAATATTGACTGGACTTTGAAGTATCGGCATTTTCTTTCCCGTTCTGTTACATTCAATGTTAATGCCGTTTCAGGGTTGTTGGGATTGAATACCGACAACACCCAATTTGAAAACCGCAATTATGAAATACGCAGGCATAGTGCAGAGCCGACGCTTACTTTCATACGCGGTACCAACTTCAGGGTCATGGGCGGGTATAAGGTTGAAGAAAAAAAGAACGCGGCCATTTATGGCGGAGAAAAAGCCATCTCTCATTCCCTGCTGGCAGAAACTAAATACAACCTGTTGCAAAGTGCGTCTGTTACTGGTTCTTTTACTTTTGAAAATTTTAAATACACATCGGCGCATGCCGGGCCAACCACCGTAAGTTATATCATGCTCGACGGGCTGATGCCGGGCAGGAATTATTTGTGGAATGTGATGCTCACAAAAAGGCTTATGAACAATCTTGAATTGAATTTTCAATACGATGGCCGAAAACCGGGCAGCAGCAAAACCATCCATACAGGCCGCGCCACGCTTACCGCGCTGTTTTAAACTTTTGTAAAAAAGTGGTTTGTAAAATACCAATAAAAATTCGCTAAAAATTTTTAATCATTTTTTTAAACCCTTCACAATTGTTAATTTTCGCCATTCTTAAGATAAACAGAAAGGATGAAATACCTATATACATTAGCGGGCCTGATGCTGTGGTTACTGCCCGGTGCACTGGCCCAGGATATTGCCGGCAAAATAGAAAGCTATGCCGGGAAGTTCAGCCCTGAAAAAGCTTACATCCATTATGACAAACATGCTTATTCTCCCGGCGAAACCATCTGGTTTAAAGCATATATTATGAATGAACTGATGCCCGCTTACGATAGCAAAACATTTTATGTTGACTGGATTGATGATAAAGGAAATGTTCTGCAGCACACCGTAAGCCCGATGGTGAATGCCGTAACCAACGGCCAATACGAAATACCGGCCACTTACACGGGCAGCACTATTTCAGTAAGGGCTTATACACGGTGGATGCTTAATTTCGATTCTGCATTTATTTATACCAAAACCATTCCTGTAATAAAAAAAGATGCGCTTGCTAAACCTCAAAACATTACCGTCATACCACGGCTTGATTTTTTTCCCGAAGGCGGCGATGCGATAGCAGGTGTGAATCAAAAAATTGCTTTTAAAGCCACCGACCAGTGGGGCAGGCCTGTAAACATTAAAGGCGTGATCGTGGATGGTAAAGGCGCGGTAACAGACAGCCTGCGTGTGATGCACGATGGGATGGGCTTTGTAATGCTTACGCCGCAACCGGGCAATACTTATAAAGCCAGGTGGAAGTATGGAAATAATCCCGAGCAAACAACAGCATTGCCTGCGGCCATAGCCGATGGTGTTTCTTTAAATGTAACAATTGGCAATAACAGGCGTGGCTTTTCGGTAAGTTACCATGCGGCCTATGCTGCTAAAATGGACAGCCTGCATATTGTGGGAACCATGTTTCAGCATATGGTATTTAAAATTTCCAAAACAACCGCGGCGCCGGTAAGCGGCGTAGTGCCCATAGCTAATTTGCCCTACGGCCCGCTAACCATTACTGTGTTTGATAAGAACTGGAAACCGCTGGCTGAACGCATCACTTACATTAATAATCACGAGCAGTTTATTGTAACGCCGGAATTTGAAGTAGAGCGCTGGGGCCTTAGTTACAGGGCAAGAGATGAGGTAAAGATCAAATTGCCGGAAGCTTTGCAGTCTTCTGTTTCTATTGCTGTTACCGACATGGCAATTGGAGTTGACAGCAGCGAGAACATTTTATCGCACATGATGCTTACCAGCGAGCTGAAAGGAAAAGTTCACAACCCCGCGTATTATTTTACTGATACATCGGCAAAAGTTCAGCAGCATCTTGATTTGGTGATGCTTACCAACGGCTGGCGCCGGTTTAACTGGGATGTGGTGCTGAGCGGCAAATTCCCCAAGATTAATTTTCCCAAAGACACCAGCTACCTTACTGTTTCAGGTAATGTGGCGGGTTTGATGCCGGGGCAGATCGGGCCTGCTTCCAGCATCATAGTAATGTTGAAACAAAAAGATGTGGAAGGAAAGGTGCTGGTGCTGCCTCTCATGAAAGACGGTACGTTCAACGATCCTGCCGCGATATTTTTTGATACCGCGAAAGTGCATTACCAGCTTCAGGACAAAGGCATTAGCAACTCGCTGGTGCAGTTCATGCCATATAAATTACGTGTGCCATCCGCGGGCAAGGGATGGGTTCATTCGCTTTTTCCCGATACTACGGGCATGCACTACCATTTGATGCGTAATGCCGAAGCATTTGCCAATGCTGAAAAAATAAAATATAAGGAACTGGAAGAGGTGATTGTGAAAGCAAGAGGAAAAACGGCCGTGGAGCTGTTGAACGAGCGTTACGCTTCGGGCCTTTTTTCGGGTGGCGATGCCATTCAGTTTGACCTTTTAAACGATCCTTCGGCTATGGGCGCCATTGATATTTTTTCTTACCTGCAGGGAAGGGTGGCGGGCCTGCAAATTACCGGCCAGGGCGCCAATGCAAGCCTTAACTGGCGTGGCGGCGCACCACAAATCTATATTGATGAAATGCCCGCGGATGTAAATTTTGTATCAAACATCAGCGTGCGTGATGTGGCCTACATCAAAGCTTTCAGGCCGCCGTTTATGGGTGGTTTTAACGGGGCCAACGGCGCAATTGCCATTTACACCCGCCGCGGCGGTGATGTGCAGTCGGAAAGCACCAGCAGCGTCACCAGCGCCACCATCAGCGGTTACACACCTATTAAAGAATTTTATTCGCCCAAGTATTACTCAATGGAAGTGCCGCCGGGCAGCGACAGGGATGTGCGCACAACTATTTACTGGAACCCCAACGTGGTGATTGATCCCAATAAAAAAGAAATTCTTTTATCATTTTATAATAATGATGTAACTGATGCCTTCAGGGTGATCATACAGGGCATGACAACTGATGGGAAACTCATTCATTACATGACAACGATGGAATAAATTGTACCAGCAACAGCCACGGATGGAACAAAAGAAAATTTTATTAGCGCATTTGTATTCGAATGGCGACTGTCTGTATGCAACAGCCTTGACAAGGCAGATAAAAAAAGATTTTCTAGGTTGCCATATTACCTGGGCGATTGCGGGGTGCTGGAGAATAAAGGAAGTTCAATAAGTATAAATGAAAATAAGGGGCAACTCTTTACCTTTGAGCGTTGTTGATAAAAAATTTTTTCTCATGAAGGTTGTAATTTTTGCCGGCGGGCTGGGAACAAGGTTGTCTGAAGAAACAGGCTTGCGGCCAAAGCCAATGATAGAATTAGGTGGCAAGCCAATAATCTGGCACATAATGAAGATATATAGCCATTATGGATATAATGATTTTATTGTATGCCTTGGATATAAAGGTTACATGATCAAAGAATATTTTGTAAACTACTTCCTCCATAATGCTGATATTACGATTGACATTATTAAAAACTCAGTTGAATATCATACCAACAAAAGTGAAAATTTTAAAATCACATTGGTTGATACCGGCGCTGAAACCAAAACTGCAGGGCGTTTACAAAAAGTGAAAAGCTATTTAAATGATGAAGACTTTATGTTGACCTATGGCGATGGCGTAGCAGACATTAACATACCGGCATTGGTGGCATTTCATAAAAGCCATAACAAAGTAGCCACCGTTACATCCATTCAAATGGATTCAAGGTTTGGAGGAATGGATATTGATGAAGCCGGAAATGTTACCTCGTTTAAAGAGAAAGCAAAAGATGAAAGCAAGTGGATCAACGGCGGCTTTTTCGTTTTAAAAGCAGAAGTTTTTAATTACCTGCAGAATGATATGACAAATGTAATGTGGGAAGATACACCACTGGAAAGCCTTGCTGAAGACGGTCAATTGGCCGCGTACAAACACACAGGCTTCTGGAAACCAATGGATGCTTTGCGCGACAAACTGGAAATGGAGCATCTGTGGGAAACAGGCCAGGCAAAATGGAAAGTATGGTAGAAGCAAATTTATTAGCCCATAGCTATTCAGGTAAAAAAGTGTTTATAACCGGACACACAGGTTTTAAAGGTACCTGGCTATCGCTTTGGTTAAAAGAGCTTGGAGCTATAATAAAAGGGTATGCTTTAGCGCCTGAAAATGAGAAATGTATTTTTAACTTAACCCGTCCGTATCGAAATACTGAAAGCGTCATCGCTGACATAAGAAATCTGGAAAAGCTAAAAAAAGTGATTATCACTTTTCAGCCGGATTTTATTTTTCATCTTGCGGCGCAACCGCTTGTAAGGCCAAGCTATAATATTCCTTCTGAAACTTTTGAAGTAAATGTTACCGGAACCTCACACCTGCTGGAAGCAGTAAAAGATTTAGATAAAAAATGCACTGTAATCGTTATCACAACAGATAAAGTGTATGAAAATACCGGGCAGGATATTTTATATAAGGAAGATGACAGGCTGGGTGGGCATGATCCCTACAGTGCGAGTAAAGCATGTGCCGAAATAGTAGTAAGCTCATTCAGAAATTCATTTTTCAGTATTGATCAATACGACCGCCACAAAATTGCAATAGCCAGCGCGCGTGCAGGAAATGTAATTGGCGGCGGAGATTATAGTAAAGACAGGATAATACCCGATATAGTCAGGGCGCTTTCTGAAAACACAATCATTGAAGTGAGGAATCCGGCTTCCGTGCGGCCCTGGCAGCATGTGCTGGAACCATTGGGCGGCTACCTGCAATTGGGCGCTTTGCTTGATAAGAGCATCGGATATTCAGGAGCTTATAATTTTGGTCCGAATCCTCAAGATCATCTGACAGTTGAGCAGTTAGTGGAAACAGCCATTAAGATATGGGGAACGGGGCAATGGCAAAGATCAGAATTGTTGCAGCAGCCTCACGAAGCAGCGCTTTTAAAGCTTGATATTTCCAAATCAAAAAGCATATTAAACTGGCATCCCAAACTCAATGCTGAAAAAGCAGTTGAGATGACCATTGAATGGTATAAACATGCTGGTAAAAATCCTTTGGAATTTACAGTGGCACAATTAAAAAATTATATGTCACTATGATTTTTACACCCACTCCCTTAAAAGGCAGCTATTTAATTGATCCTTCACCAAGAGGCGATAACCGCGGCTGGTTCATGCGCACTTTTTGTGCAAAAGAATTTGAGCAGATCGGTCACACAAAGCCCTGGGTGCAGATGAACCATTCTTTTACGGCAGAAGCAGGAACAATAAGGGGGATGCATTATCAGCTTCCGCCGCACAGTGAAATAAAATTAGTGCGTTGCATAGCAGGAGCTGTGTTTGATGTGGTGATAGATGTAAGAAAAGAATCTCCTACTTTTCTGCGCTGGTTTGGAGCAGAGCTTTCAGCCGAAAATAAAAAAATGATGTACATTCCCGAAGGCTTTGCCCACGGATTTCAAACATTGACCGGCAATTGTGAGTTGATCTATTGCCATTCGGAATTTTATTTACCGGAAGCGGAAGGCGGGCTGCGATACGACGACCCTGAACTGGATATACAGTGGATGGCCGAAGCAAAAAATATTTCAGAAAGAGATCAGCAACATCCTTTAATTACAAAAAAATTTACAGGCATATAATGAGATGCAGGCATTGTAACCACGAATTAACTCATGTGTTTTGCGATTTGCAAACCTGTCCGCCATCCAACGCAATGGTAAAACCGAAAATGGCCAATCATCCTGAAACTTATTTCCCTCTGAAGGTTTTCGTTTGCGAAAAATGCTGGCTGGTGCAAGTGGAGGAATTGGAAAAAGCTGATGCGATCTTTAACGAAGAGTACACTTATTTTTCTTCTTACTCCACAAGCTGGCTGCAACATGCAAAAACATATACCGATTATATGAGGGAGCGTTTCGGGTATAACGAAAAATCGCTGGTGATAGAGGTTGCCAGCAACGACGGCTACCTGCTGCAGTATTTTAAAGAAAAAAATATCCCGGTATTGGGCATAGAGCCTACTGCCAACACAGCTAAGGCTGCCATAGAAAAAGGCGTTGATACCATTGTGGATTTTTTTGGCAGCAGGCTGGCTGCTGAAAAGCTCGCAGGCAGGGCAGACCTCATACTTGGCAACAATGTGCTGGCGCACGTGCCGGATATAAACGATTTTGTAAAAGGAATAAAGATTGCATTAAAACCCAATGGCGTTAATACTTTTGAGTTTCCCCATTTGCTTCAGTTAGTAGCGCAAAATCAATTCGACACTATTTATCATGAGCATTTTTCTTACCTGTCGTTAACCAGCCTTATTCCGGTTTTTGATCTGGCGGGGCTTGAGATATTTGATGTGCAGGAGCTTCCCACGCATGGCGGCTCGTTAAGGATCTTCGCAAAACATAGAGAAGACCACAGCAAAGCGGCAGAGCCCTCCGTGGCGGCGTTGCTCAAAAAAGAAAAAGATGCCGGTGTGGCTTCTGTTCAATATTACCAGGGCTTTCAGGCTAAGGTGGATAAAATAAAATACGACTTTACCGAATTTTTAATACAACAAAAAAGAGCAGGCAAAAAAGTGATCGGCTACGGCGCGGCAGCAAAAGGCAATACGCTGTTAAACTATTGCGGCATTAAAGGAAACGACCTGATTCAGTTTGTTGTAGACGCTTCTCCTTTTAAGCAAAACAAGCTGCTGCCCGGTTCAAGAATACCTGTGGTGGCAAAAGAAGAAATAGAAAAATTCAGGCCGGATTATATTATTATCTTTCCGTGGAACCTGAAAGCCGAAATTTCTGAACAGCTCGCTTATGTAAAAAGCTGGAATGCACAATTTGTTATTGCCATTCCTGAGTTAAGCATATTTTAATTACATGAAAAAAGTATTGGTAACAGGAGCCACAGGATTTATAGGCAATTACGTTGTAGAAGACCTGTTGCAAAAGGGATTCAAGGTAATTGCCACTTCTTCAAATATCAAAAAAGCCACGCGTTGCAATTGGTTCTCATCCGTAGCTTATATTCCGCTTGATATTAAAAGCTTTTCCGCCGGGACCGATTATTTTTCTTTTTTCAATAAGCCCGATCTTGTGATTCATCTGGCGTGGGAAGGATTGCCCAATTATAAAAATGAGTTTCATCTTACTGAAAACCTGCCGCGCCATTTTCAGCTTATAAAAAATCTTATAAGCAACGGGTTGACAGACCTGACCGTTACCGGCACCTGTTTTGAATACGGTATGCAGGAAGGAGAGCTTACGGAAGAAACTCCCGCAATGCCCGGCAATCCTTATGCAAAAGCCAAAGATGAACTGAGAAAAAAAATTGAAGCATTACAGCACCAGCACCCGTTTTCATTTAAATGGTTGCGGCTGTTTTATATGTGGGGCGAAGGGCAAAATCCAAAATCGCTGACCTCACAGTTAGAGGCAGCCCTCCGCAACGGCGATGCGGTTTTTAACATGAGCGGTGGGGAGCAGGTACGCGATTTTTTGCCTGTGGAAACCGTGGCCGAATACATTGTGAAAGCTGCAACCCAAAAGAAAACAGACGGGATCATTAATATTTGCAGCGGCAGGCCGGTAACTGTAAAAGATTTTGTAACCGGCTATTTAAGGCAGCGTGATAAGCAAATTGAGCTAAATTTGGGCTTTTACCCTTACCCGGATTTTGAGCCGATGAGGTTTTGGGGAAGTAATAAGAAGTTAAACAGTATAAAATGAATGATCCAATTAAAGCATTTATAAAAGAATGCGACGAAAGAATAACTAAAAATAGCATTAATGAGGAATTGCAAGCTGCTAAAACTGCTTTTAATATAGCTTCTAACAAAGCACAATATTCCTATAACTTTAAATGGATGGGGCGCCCGGTAATTCAATATCCCCAAGATATAATGGCGATGCAGGAAATCATTTGGGATATAAAACCAGACCTGATTATTGAAACGGGAATTGCTCATGGAGGCTCACTAATATTTTATGCATCACTGTTGGAGCTTATTGGAAATGGTGAAGTATTAGGTATTGATATTGATATACGGCAACACAACAGAACTGAAATTGAAAAACATCCTATGTTGAAAAGAATTACAATGATACAGGGTTCTTCAATTGATGAAAATACTGTAAACAAGGTAAAAGATTTTGCAAGAGGAAAAGAAAAAGTTCTCGTGGTTCTTGATTCTAACCATACGCACGAGCATGTATTAGCTGAACTAAAAATGTATTCTCCGTTTGTGACGCAAGGCTCTTATATTGTTGTATTTGATACCATAGTAGAGTATTTGCCTGACAATTATATTCCGGGAATGAGAAGGCCATGGGGCATTGGTAATAACCCGATGACAGCAGTTGATAGTTTCCTCAAAGAAAACGATTGTTTCGAAATAGATACCGCCATTGACAACAAAATTTTAATCAGTGTAGCTCCGCGGGGATATTTGAAAAGAGTAAAATAATTCTTCCTGATGTCGTCTCCTTACATAAGCTTTTGTATTGCAACTTACAAACGTGGGCCTGTTTTAAAAGCCACTTTGGAAAGCATTCAAAAACAAACGTTTACAGATTTTGAAGTAATCATAACAGATAATGACGCTGAACAAGACAGCAGAGTATTTGTAGAAAGTCTTAATGATTCCCGGTTCAGGTATTATCCTAATGGCGAAAACTTAGGGATGAAACCGAGCTTTAACAGAGGTTTGCATTTGGCAAAGGGCGAATATGTTGTAATGATGGCCGATGATGATCCTGTGTATCCTGATATGCTTGAAACTCTATTGGAATTAAAAGAAAATTATCCCGGTTATGGAATGTATATGGGCGGATGTAACTGGTTTTGTGAGGATAAAGATGTTGCAGACCTTTACAATCTGAAAGTGGGCAGCAATTCTTGCCTCACAAATAAATACAACCTTAATCATGTAGAAGTCTTTTCAACCAGTAAGTTTTTGAAGTCGCTGTTTACGTTTAATATTTTTTCACATTTTTTATGGTCAACTTCTATTGTTAAAAGAAGCCTTTTAATCAAAAACGGCGGCATTCCCGATTACGGAACTCCTTTTCTTGGGGATTATGCCTATATGAGCATTGCAAGCGTTGAAAATGGGGTGGTGATTGTTAATAAAGCCCTTGGCCATCAGGCAATGCATAAGGAAAATTTTGGCAGAAAGCAAAATGACCAACTGCCGGTTTTAGCAAGAAATTTCCCAAAATACCTTTCCGAGAGATTGTCATACTTACCCGAGTGGCCAGAAATAAAAAAAATTATTGATCATTTTTTTGCAATATGGATTACCGGCCATTTAGCATTTTTGTATCAATACAATAAAAAGAATAACATCAAAGACAATAGCTTTTTTATAGCAGAAAAAGAAGTTTTAAAATTTTCATTTATCAGGAAATATTATACAAAATATCTGTTAAAGAAGCATCTTCCTAAATTACATGACTATCTTTTAAAGATAAAATCTTTAAAAGCTAAAGCATAAGTGGAAAATATTTAAAAACTTTTACGCCACTTTTTTATATCCATTAAAAGTAACTTCATAATCAAAATTGACTTCACAAAAAATAATATTTTTTGATGAAATTTTTTTGTTAGCTTTACACTAATAAAAGCTTCCTGAATCCAAAGCTTTAAACGATGCGCCGGTCTCGCCATACAAAGCTATTGCCGCAGTCGGTTATAAGAATACATAGCCCCCCTTTCATTTTAATTTTTATCGCGTAATTTTTTTTAATAAACACACCGGAATTGCCTGGTAAGTGTGAAATCCTAAGCCTTTCTTGCCTGTCCGGTAATACCGGTATTCAAACTTGTAGACATGAAAAAAATATTATTTACATTGCTGCCTGTCATAATTCTTTTCTCTTGTAAGAAATATGACAATATGATTCCCCCAAAAGAGGAAGAACCTGGCAAAGTTTATCAATACATAAAAAAACTGGGGCATAAAGATTCTGAAATAAAAGATATTGGTGAGTATTATCTGGTTGATGGGTGTATCCTTTTTGCAAAAAACAGTAATCCCGACTTTTCTATATTTTCAGATGCTCCCAGAACGAAACAATACGGCACATCCTATTATGTTGGTTATCAAACCCAACCCAATATAATGGTAAAGGTAGACCCTTCTATGAACTCCTATATAAGTGAAATATACGGAGCAGTAGCATTATGGAACGATGTGCCTAATTGCAGACTTAAATTCTCCGTGACTGTTAGTCCTTACACAAGTCATCACATACTTATTGAAGAAGATGTAAACTTAGGATGGAATGTATGCGGCTCTGCCTATTTTCCTGTGAATGCACAACCCGGTCAATCAGTGCGCATTAATACCAATATCATCTCAGGACTATCTTCTGATCAAATTAAGGCTCTGATCGCACACGAATTGGGTCATGCAATAGGTTTCAGGCATACTAACTGGGTTGCAAACGGAGAGGTTACTAACGGCACGCTACCAGACAACAACGCTAAATATAGTGCAATGCATATTTTAGGAACGCCCTCTGGTCAGGATCCAAATTCTATTATGAATGGTGGCACATGTGGTATAATGCCCACTGTCCTGTCTGATTATGATATCGTAGCTTTACAGTTCTTATATCCGCACACATCTCCGGCTCCGGGTGCAGTTCCTATATTCAGGTATTCCAGAGAAGTTGGATCTAGCATTCTTAACTTGAATCACTTCTTTACAATAGGTTATGATGAAATAGGAGACGGGCAATATGACTACAAGTTTGAAGGGATCGGTTTTTATGCTTTTCCTTATCAGGTAGCCGGATCTGAGCCGGTTTATCGATACTATAATGCCAGCTACATAAACCACGTTTACACTATAAATCCTGCTACAGACTTCCCCTATGACGGTTATAATGGTTATTATTACAACGGACCGGCCTTTTACGCATATCGAACACAAATAAACAACTCGGTACCTGTGTACAGATATTATTCGCCATCAGGAGTAGATCACCACTATACAAAAAATACGGAAGAGCTTAACACTTCCGGCTATTTAAATCAATACGGCTATAGCTCAGAAGGGATTTATTTTTATGCATATTGAATTTTAAAGAGAATTGCATCGCTCTGGCAAAAAGCCAGAGCGATGCAATAATTTATAAAAATACAGTTAAGATATGAAAATCGGGAGATTCGGAAAACGATATGTGGCTATAAATAATGCGGTGCTTTTTCTTGCTCTTATATTCATGTTGGGTTGTAAAAAGCAAGAAGTAAACCATCCAAAAACAGATACAATGGTCCTGGTTTTTATGGCTGCAAATAATGATTTAAAGGCTGATGCTATAGACTGCATCAACAAAATGGAAGCAGGTTATAATGGCAATAAAAAACTGCTTGTATTTATAAAAACATCTGATGAAAAATCCTTCATTCTAAAAATCAAAAAAGATAATACTAATGAGATCGTAAGCGATACGATATATATATTTGGAGCCGAAAATACTTCTGATCCTGAATTTGTATCTGCCGTAATTTTAAAGTCCCGGTCTTTATTACCAGCAGATAATTACGGTATCATATTGTGGTCGCACGCAAGTTCCTGGGCGCCGCCTCTTAACAGTTTTAAAACAAAATCTTTCGGGTATGATAGTGGTGTGGAAATGGACATTATTGATCTCAAAAACGCACTTCCCAATGACTTTGCTTTTATTATATTTGACGCTTGTTCAATGGGGAGTATTGAAGCTTTATATGAATTAAAGGACAACGCCAGGTATTTAATTGCATCTCCAACTGCGGTTTTATCAAATAGTTATCCTTATGAAAATATTTTACCGCATTTGTTTGGAAATTTGAACGATTTAAAACTCGTTGCACAAAAATTCGTTGCTTATTATAAGCAATTTGATGGCTTATATGCTTCGGCTACTATAACTGTAATTGATGCAAAAGAACTTAAAAATTTTGCAGATAAAGTTAAAAACTTAACAATGCATTATCCGCCGGTTAGCGGATATAATGCAGAGCAAATTCAGCGCTTTGATTATGATAGCAAGGATAGAGTAAATGCATATGATTTTTTAAGTTATTTGGAAAATAATTATCAAGCTTCTCAATACAAAGAGGTTTCAGATCAATTAAGCAAAGTTGTGCTATTCAAAGATAATACTGAATATTTTTTAGGTAATTCTATCAAAATATTTTCAGGCATAAGCGTATATCTGCCATTGATAGATGATCCAATGCTTTACTATTATAAAGACTTGCAATGGTATAATGATAGCGGCTGGAAAAAATTGTTTTCGCCAACCAATTAATTCTATAATTATTATTAAACATTATTCACTTTGTTGTCTTTGAAAATTATTGATTTTTTTAATTAATTTGTGCCCTGTTAATTTTTTAATGCCTAAATTTTCCATCATACTACCCGTTCGCAATGGCAGCAATTATATCAGGGAATGTATTGACAGCATACTGTCGCAAACTTATACAAGCTTTGAGCTGCTGATACTTGAAAACGCAAGCACAGATAATACCGTTGAAATCATTAATTCCTTCGGCGATGAGCGAATAAAAATAATACCGGCTGAAAGGCCGCTTACTATAGAAGAGAACTGGGCGAGAGCCGTGGAAATACCAAAGGCCGAATACATGACGCTGATAGGGCATGATGATATTCTGCAACCAAACTTTTTAGAGATTATAAATGGCCTTATAAAAACGCATCCTGACGCTACATTGTATCATACACATTTTAGTTTTATAGATTCTAAAGGAAAATATATAAGGGATTGTAAACCGATGAAGCAGGTTCAAACTCCTAAAGAAGTCATTCTTAATTATATAGGGATTAAGGCAGATTTAATGGGAACTGGCTTTATAATGCGTAGCGCACAGTATGAAGAAGTGGGGGGTATCCCGTTATATAAAAATCTTCTATTTGCTGATATGGAATTGGTAATTGAGCTATCACTTCTGGGGTATTTTGCAGTGTCAAGTTTCAAATGTTTCTCTTACAGATTACATGAAAATGCAACAACATCTTCTTCGTCATTAGATCGTTATATTGAGGGGTTTGATCGTTTAATCACGTATTTAAAAAATTTAAAATTAAAATATCAAGACTTAAAAAATTCAATTGAAATTAGTAGCAAAACACTTCTTAATAAATGTGGAGAATATATCATAATAAAAATGATAGAAACCACAAAGCCTGGAGAGAATAATTTAAGGGTCGAAAATTTTATAAATTATCTCGAAAAACAAAGTTTTTTATTATGCCCGGATAATTATTCGCCAAGAAATAATTGCAAAATTCAAATAGCCAATATTATTCAGAAACATCAGATTTTGCATACTTTCTTTTTGAAAGTAAGAAATAAAAACCC
Organism: uncultured Niabella sp.; assembly: GCA_934486785.1. Taxonomy (GTDB): domain Bacteria; phylum Bacteroidota; class Bacteroidia; order Chitinophagales; family Chitinophagaceae; genus Niabella. Next base: position 115,943 of record CAKSQK010000003.1, read on the forward strand.
TTTTAAGAGGTAATATTTTTTTAATCAATAAAATAAAATGTGGCTGTTTTAAAAGTTTAAGACAGCCACACTAACGAAACGAAATTATGCCCTATTAAATAATTATAGTGGAAATACATAACACTCTATACCTTCATAGTTGTAAGCAGATAATTGTTCGACCTGAGGGTTAAGTGTATAAAAGTGATCAGTGTAAATAATACTATAGTAACGATAGACCGGGACAGTGCCTGGAACATAATTTTTATATGCATAAAATTCTATACCTTCCAGTGCGTATCCATTAGGAGTTGTGGGAAAAGATGTATAAAAATGATCGGTATAATAAACACTGTAATAACGATAAATAGGTACAGTACCCGGCGCAGCCGTTTTAAAAGACTTCCAGACGGGTCCTTGGGAAATATAATTATTAGGTGTTGTAGGGAAGGATGTATAAAAATGATTACGATACAAAGAACTAAAATATCGATAAATCGGAACAGTAGGGGGAATTGGATTACTGCTGTTTAAAAAAGTTGCTCGTGGTTGACCTATTTCAAACATTGCCCACATTCTATCCTTTTGATTTTGAGTAAACATTAACAAGCATCTGTCATATGAATAATCCATGTAATTCATAAACATATCCCCGTAAGGACTATTATTACAACTGACAGAGGGATAAGAAGGACAACCAAAATTAGGGCCAGCCTGATTTGGGGTATCATCGCAAAAATCCGTTCCACTACATCCGCAGCCATAATAATCACAATCATCTCCCCAAATATGAAATAAATTTAGCCAATGCCCGATTTCATGAGTGGCAGTTCTGCCTTTATCGAAATCAGGCATTATATTGCCCGTACGCCCAAAAGCTGTAGTAGCGATAACAACTCCATCGGTTTGAGGACTTGTGACGAAATCCGCTGGAAATTGAGCATATCCTAATACATCAGTAAGATTACATACCCAAATATTTAAATATTTAGAAGGGTCCCACCCCACAGCTCCAGTAGAAGCATTTTTAATTTTAGCGTCGAGTACATTTGGCGTAGTCCCTGTAAAGTTTGTGTATGAACTATGCACCCTGTTTATACCGTTAGTAGGATTTCCATTAGGATCAACATTAGCAAGAATAAAGTTTATATTTATATCTGCTGCCACATCTTGAAACGTAGTAGGTACATTAGCAAAATCTACATTTAATAGACGAAAATCTTCATTTAATACATCGATTTGCGACTGTATTTGCTGAGTTGAAATGTTATAACCACTACCTATAGACTCTCCGTTATGTAAAACATGAACCACAACAGGAATTGTAATTGTATTTTGAATGATTGCACGAGAATTTATCTCTTTGCTTTTGTTATTTTTCTTCAATTTATAGTCATTAATAGTCCTTTCAATTTCTAAAAATCTATAATACCTTTCAATATCTTCCCTTTTTACTATTTCCAAATTTAGCTCGCTGGCGCATTTGCGAATATTAGACATTGAAATTTCTTCTTTTTGTTGGATCAAAGCAGTTTCATTCGGTTTTTGATCCTTAAGTGTTTCAGAAATTTTAGTGCAGGAAAACGTAAAAAAGATTAAAAAAGATAATAAAACGAATTTCACGGTTGTGAAAGTGGCAAGTCGCTGATTCATAATTTTAAGTTTAGAGTTTAATAAATAAAGGGCATAATTCCATATCAATCGTAAGCTTACTCCACTTAAAGTTATAACTGTAACTGCTATAAAAAAAAATTAGTAATGTAAATGGATCACTAACTTTGTATTTTTTATAATAGTTAATTAAAATACAATGCTTCGCACATCAGTTAAGAAATTAGTTGCTCCCTTTTATTACAAAGCATTAGACATTTACGATGCTGTCTTTCATTCTGATATAGAGTTTTTACCCCCACGCGGATTGAGATTTGTCGGTAACGGAGATTTCATAAAAACAGGAAATGAATTTGTTGAATATTTTATAAACAAAGCTGGTTTAAAACCTGAACACCAAGTGCTTGATGTAGGTTGTGGCATTGGTCGTATGGCAATTCCGCTTACAAAATATCTAAATAAAGAAGGCTCTTTTGAAGGGTTCGACATAGCTGAAAAAGGTATTGAATGGTGTCGGAAAAACATTACTCCGAAATATCCTAATTTTCGCTTTCAGGTGGCCGATTTATACAATAAGTTATATCACCCTAAAGGAAAATACGCTGACACGGAATACAAATTTCCTTATGACGGCAATTCTTTTGATTTTATTTATCTCACATCGGTTTTTACACATATGCTACCCGGCGGAGTAGAAAACTATATGTTGGAAATTTCCAGGGTTTTGAAACCGGGCGGAAAATGCCTCATTACTTTCTTTATTTTAAACGAAGAATCTGAACAGTTAATAAAAGACGGAAAAAGCGTTTTTAATTTTAAAAGCGACTACGACATTTACAGGTTACAAAATGAAGAAGTGCCTGAAGATGCTATAGCCTATAAGGAAGATTACCTGAAGGATCTTTTTAATAAAAATTCCCTTCAAATGGAAGAACCTGTCCATTATGGTTCATGGTGTGGAAGAAACAATTATCTAAGTTTTCAGGATATTGTAATAGCTGAAAAGCGGTAATAACGGAACTAAAATATTTTCAGGCATAAGCATATATCTTCCCTTTCATCTTCAGTACAGCCCACGCGCCTAATTGTTTGGTTACATAAATAGCTGCAAAAACATACCAGCGCCAATCAGGATAATATTTTTTCATCAGTTTTAGCTGGTTTTTCAGTGTACTTTTCCACACCCACTGGTATTTTTTTTTGCTCAGGCTGCCTTTATGCACGTGCATGACTTTTGCCTGGGGCAAAAAATGTATTTCGTAGCCAAGCTGTTTCAATTCAAGACACCACAAAATATCTTCGGCATACATAAAAAAGTCATCGTTCAGTTTTTTTTGCGGCAGCTCGCCAATGATCTTTCTGGGGAAAAACATATATGCGCCCCAAACCCAGTCTGGCTTTACAAATCTTTTGTGATCGAAATAGTGGTGCAGCATGTATTCTTCTGCCTTTTTTTTGGGCCACAGTTTGTAAAGAGGAAAAACTTCCAGCAGCTCCCAGCTTATGGTTCGAAACCTGCGGCAGTTTTGCTGAATGCGCCCGTCAGGATAGATCAACTGGCAGGTAACCATGCCTGCTTCCCGGTGTTGGGTGATGTGATCATAACAGATCTTAGGAGCATTATTGATCAGTTCGGTATCGCTGTTCAGCAGCAGCAGGTAATCTCCTGTTGCGGCCGCCACACCCAGGTTATTGCCGCCGGCAAAACCCGTGTTGGTATCGCTGATGATGAGCCTGATGTCTGGAAATTTTTGCAGGAACAATCGCGGGTCGCACTCTTTTGAGGCATTATCTACCAAAATAATTTCAAAGCTAAGCCCTGTAAGCTTGTCGTACAGCGATTGAATGCACTTACTGGTAAGTTCAAACGTATTGTAATTGATGATGATGATGGATAATTGCACCGCGCTGCCAGCCTCTCCCCATCCGGAGAGGAGTGTGTTTTCACTTTCTTCTATTTGCGCATTCGTGGCCATCACAACTTATAAAAAAACGGTTGATTCATCAATATCCTGAAAAAGTATTTTAAAACCGATAAAACATTTTTGCTATAACCTGTTACATGGCGCCACTGGTAGCGTGGCTTACGACTGAAAAGCTTCTCAATAAGCCAGCCGCCAATAAATACAGGAACGCCTAAAATATAAAAAAACTGTATCACCAAAAACCAACCTGCACCAAATTCTTTTCGTACGCGGACAAGGTGCGACAGCATGATCTGCCGCGCTTTACGGCTCCATACATCGTAGGTGTTGTCCCAGCCATCAGTATTAAAAGCTGACTGGCTGGAGCCGCCGCCAATGTGCACCACTTTTGGTTTTGAAAAAAGGCAGAGTTGTCCCTGTTTTTTCAAACGGCTGCACCATTCCATTTCTTCGGCATACATGAAAAAATCTTCATCCAGCAGGCCGCTTTTGTTTATGGCAGTTTTGCGCGCCATTATAAAAGCTCCGATGATCCAGTCTACCTCCACTTTATCACCGCCAATGTGTTGTATGCTGGGCACTTTGGTCTTTAACCGGTAACCCCAATACCTCACCACGTTACCGATATATGGAATGGTAAGCAAAACGTTGAGCCCGCCTTTTACAGTATGCGCACCTGAGATCTGGGTTGTGCCATCCGTATTCAGCAGTTGAACGCCGCATGCAGCAACCTGTGGGTTTTGTTCCATCAGGTGTATACATTTATCAAGCGCTCCATCCAGCACAATGGTATCGCCGTTTAGCAGCAATATATATCTGCCATTGGCAATTTTAATACCGGCATTATTGGCTCTTGCAAAGCCGCTGTTATAGCCCATATCAACCCATTGCACGCTGGCAAATTTTGAAAGGATTTGTTCCCTGCTGCCGTCACGCGAGTCATTGTCTGCCACAATGATCTCGAAGCTGTGCTCTTTGGTTTGCGCGTAGATGCTCTCAATGCAGTCAATAACCAGTTGAGGGGTTTTGTAATTGACGATTATAACTGAGAGATCAACCACTTTGAATTATGCCTTAACAGCTTTGCTTTTCTTTTCAGACAGATACCAGTACACACCTGCCACAACCAGCAGCCCAATGAGCAGCCAGTTAAAAATAAGCGAAATGGTTTTGCTGGTATAGAAAACGGCCGGCTCATATTTAAAATCTATTTTATGATTCCCCGCAGGAACGTTCAATGCCCTTAAAACATAATTCACTTTTACAATCGGCACTTTTTTACCATCAATGTACGCATTCCAGTCTTTGTAAAACACTTCGCTGAAAACTGCCAGGTGCGGCGCGCTGCTGCTGCTTTCGTAGCTGATGGCATCATTGTCAAATGCAGTTTGCCGAATAATGGCTGCACTGTCTGCCGGTGAAAAAGCGCCAACATCTGTTTTAAACGACGCGTCAATAATGGCGGTATCTTTCGGGTTGAACCGATCCAGCGCTTTCATTTCTTCCATCGCACCATTCACCCATTTCACACCTTTTACAAACCATGCATTGCCCAGCGCATCAGGGTTTAAATGTACAACAGGTTGTCCGCCCTGCGGGTTAGCCGAATCGGGCTGCGCCCTGCCAATAATGTATTTGGTATTGAGCATGTTCAGCACGGCCATATTCTGCTTGCCGGAAAGCTGGTAAGTAATGAGGTCATCATAAATACCCAGTTTGGCCGGGTGGTATCCTCCCACGGATTTATGATAATACGATGTTTTTGAATCCTGGTAAGGATCGCCGGTGGTGGTGTTCAGCACGCGGTAGTTGGGGTCTTTATCCTGCAATATCTGTTGATCGGCCTGCGTAAGCGGGTATTCCTGCGCTTCAAAAGATTCGGCATGGCCAAAATTATATTTGTTCAGGTAATGCGATCCAAAGCTCAGCAGGTCAATAAGCACCAGCGCGGCCAGTCCCCACACAACAAGCCTGGAGCCTGAACGGTTGCGCATGTAAAGCGCTAAAAGCCCCGCTGCCAGCAGTACAAATATGAGCGACCTGAACAGGCTGCTGCCCAGCGCGGCGCTCCGGTCTTTTTTCAACGCGTTTAGAATGCTACGTGCAGCATCCTGGTTGCCATTTGTGTTGAACACGAGGTTTTCGTATAGCTGGTTGTCTGATTTTGGTTCGTATGCACGGTTCAGTTCACCCATTCTTGCCTCAAGGTTGGCATCGTTTGAGCTGATGATCTTGTTGAACTCAAGCGTGCGGCTTTTATTTTCATTACTGAAATCTGCAGACACATACATAAACAAGCCAATAGCAAAAATGGCCGCTGTAGCAATGAGTGATTTTTTAAATTGTTGCCATGCAAAAGTCTTATCGCCGTCAACCAGCTTATTTACCGCCAGCACGGCGCCCGCGGCAAACAATAGCTGTGGAATGAAGAGCGACATGGTAGGCGCTCTTAGTTTATTGTAAAACGGCAGGTAGTCAAAAATAAAATTATTGAACACGGGGAAAAATTTGCCCCAGGCCAGTACAATGCCTAAAACAGAAGCTGCCAGCATCCACCATTTGTGTTTGCCATCTAAATAAAACATGCCAAATAAGAACAGGAAGCAGATGATGGCGCCCAGGTACACCGGCCCGCGGGTAAAAGGCTGATCGCCCCAGTAAAGCGACTGGCTCATTTGCATGGCAAAATTTTCAGCCTGGTCTTCCGGCGCTCCCAGTTTTTCTGTAAGCGTTTTGGCCACGTTCGATTCACCGTCAAGTTGTGGGTACATAAACTGTTCGCCTTCCCTTTGTGAAAAAGTAAGGCCATACCCTTTAGCGCCGGGAAACATCAGGGTGAGCGTTTCTCCAATACCATAGCTCCATTGAAAAGCATATTCTTTGGTAAGCCCCACGGTTTTGTTGTCTTTTATCACGTTGGTTTTGGTATCTACACCCGAAGCTTCGTTCATTACCAGTTGACCGCCGCGCTTACTGTGGGCAGTGTAATCGTAAACCGGAAAATAAAGCACGGCGCTTACCATTAAACCAATTATACCTGCAATGCCGGCAAGCCCTAAAGCAGGTAATATGTTTTTATAAGATTTTTCTTTGATCCATCGCACCAGGTAGGCGATCGTCATAATAACAATGACCATAAATATGTAATACGTGATCTGCGGATGGTTTTGTTGAATTTGCAAGGCTGCAAATAAGGAGCTTAATACAAACCCGGCCAGGTATTTTCGTTCGTATAATAAAATAATGCTTCCCAAAAGCGGTGGCGCGTAAGCCATGGCCATCATTTTTGTAACGTGGCCCTCGGTTACAATTATAGGGTTATAGCTGCAGAACGCAAAGGCAATGCTGCCTATGATCGCTACGGAAGGCCGGATGCGCAGGCACATGCAAAAAATATAAAACCCTATGCATGCCAGGAAAAAGAAGTTGAACGGTTCCGGCAGCCATAATTGAAAAGCATCATTAATAATGCCCAATGGAGAGTAGCCGCCATCAAACAAAATTTGCCAGGCCGGCATGCCGCTAAACATGTTGGTTACCCACAGTGGGTAATGGCCTGTTTGCGCATGGTAGTCGCGCAGTTGCTTGGTCATACCAGCCACGCTGGTCATATCGTTCTGCCGCATATGTGAGCCACGTTCAAGGCCATCGCGGCAAAAAATAAGGGTCACAATTAAAAAAATACCGATAGCGGTCAGGTGCGGCAAAGCCTTTTTTAGCCAACTGTTTTTCTGCATAATTATTAGAAGTTACCTTTTAAATGTGAGCTGTGAACCATTACTGCTCCATCAGAAATCCTGGATTTCAATCCTGCTATTCCGGCAAAATAATGCTATTTTACATGAAATTAGCTGATGCGCTGGTTAATATTTTTATCTAAGGTGGCATTTTTAAGCGGGGTCATGTTGGTTCTGGCTTTTAGCCTGATGGTTTTTAACTGGAACAGGGATGAGCCTGTTTCTTCCGGCATTATTGCGGCAGGGTACGGGCTGGCTTTGATCCTCGTTCCGCTCATCAACCTGTTGTATTTTTGGCTGGCAATAACCGGTAAAAAGATCGGGCAATTGGTGCCGCGCTGGATCATTGCTTTTAATATTATTTGTTTGCTGATGCTGATTTTCTATTATTCAATCATCAATGGTTACATCTATTTTAAAGGATAAACGGGTGAAGCTTTTCCTGCTGCTGGGCGGTTTTTTTGTTGCCAACGCCATTGTGGCCGAGGTGATTGGTGTGAAGATCTTTTCGCTTGAAAAAACCCTGGGTATTGCCCCGTTTGAGCTAAAGCTATTTGGTAATACATTTTCATACAATCTTACCGCCGGCGTGCTGCTTTGGCCGGTGGTGTTCATTATGACGGATGTGATTAATGAATACTACGGCATGAGAGGCGTACGGTTTTTATCGCTGCTGGCGGCAGGGCTGATTGCTTACACATTCGTCATGTTTCAGGGTGCTATATACCTGGCGCCGGCTGATTTTTGGATCGGCAATTATGCCAATCAAAATATTCAAAATGCTGATGATGCTTATGGCATCATCCTCGGTCAGGGTTCTTGGATCATTGTGGGATCGCTTACCGCTTTTTTGCTGGGACAGATACTGGACGTGTTCATTTTTCACCGTATCAAACGCTTTACGGGCGACAAAGCCGTGTGGCTGCGCGCCACAGGTTCTACTGTCGTATCGCAGTTTATTGACAGTTTTGTGGTGTTGTTCATTGCTTTTTATGTGGGCCCGCGCTTATCCTCCAATCAGGGAATGCCGTGGTCGTTCGGGTTGGTGATGACGATTTGTATTGGCAATTACATTTACAAGTTTGTTGTGGCGGTTTTGCTCACGCCCCTTATTTATTTGTCGCATAACATTATTGAAAAATACCTTGGTCATGAGCAGGCTGCTCAAATGAAGCGTGAGGCGATGGCCAATGGCAAAATGGAATGAGCATAAAAAAAGTTTAACATTCCTTCTGTTCAATTTATTTTTTTCGTCTATTTTTGAGCGATTTTTTCTAAAACAAAACAATGCCTGATACACAAAAACCAGCAATTTTATTATTACAAGACGGTACCGTAGCCCACGGCTATGCATTTGGGGCCACAGGCACCACCACCGGAGAGATCTGCTTTAATACCGGCATGACGGGCTACCAAGAAGTTTTTACTGACCCCAGCTATTACGGCCAGATCGTGATCATGAATGCCGTGCATGTGGGCAATTATGGTGTGATAGATGAAGACGTGGAGAGCGACAGCGTAAAAATACTGGGAGTGATCGGTAAAAACCTGAATGAAAACTATTCGCGCCGCAGGGCCAAAGGCTCGCTGCACGAGTACCTGCAAAAAAATAATATCGTTTCAATTGACGGCGTAGATACCCGCTCGCTGGTGGGCCATATTCGTACAAAGGGCGCTATGAACTGCATCATTTCTTCAGAAATTTTTGACGTGGAAGAATTGAAGCGCCGCCTGGCTGAAACCCCTGATATGGGCGGCCTGGAGCTGGCAAGTATTGTGAGCACTAAGGCCGCTTATGAACTGGGTCAGGAGAATCACCTAAAAATAGCGGTGATGGATTATGGCACCAAGCAAAATATTTTAAAATGCATGGTAGACCGTGGCGCACACGTGAAAGTATTTCCTGCCAAAACGCCTGTGAAAGAAGTAAAAGCTTTCAACCCGGATGGATATTTTATATCCAACGGCCCGGGCGACCCGGCCGCGATGGATTACGCCATTGATACGGTAAAAGAAATCCTCAAAGAGGATAAACCCGTATTTGGCATTTGTTTGGGACACCAATTGCTGGCGCTTGCCAATGGCATCAGCACTTTTAAAATGCACCATGGCCATAGGGGATTGAATCACCCGGTAAAAAATGTTGTGACAGGCAGATCGGAGATTACCACGCAAAACCACGGCTTTGGCGTGGACCCGGAATCCGTTAAAAACTCTGAAACGATTGAAATCACTCATGTCAACCTGAACGATCAATCTATTGAAGGGATCAGAATCAAAAATAAACCAGCCTTTTCTGTACAATACCATCCTGAAGCCACACCCGGCCCTCACGATTCAAGATATTTATTTGATAATTTTATTGAAATGGTGAAGGCGGGGAAGGGTTGATTATTTGTTTAAGGTTAAGAACAGGCAAAATGGGAACTCTTGGGCTAGCTGAGGTAAATGATATCTTAAATGTCTTAAATATGAAAAATTCTAGCTTATTACAAAAACCTTATTGGACTACGAAAGATCACCTAAAACATACGTTTTATGACGCTTTTGAATTCTTTGATAAAATAGAGAAGCTAGAAAATTACGGAATTTATATTGTTGCAGATCATGCTATTCGATTGTTTAATGAAAACCGCTTCCTGGCTTATTTCATGTTTTACGATGACGAAATCGTAGTTAGAGGAAAACCTAATGGGACTCTTAGAAAAGGAACAATAGACTTTTCAATAAATTTTTTTAGATACTTTACTGATGAATTAATTCGATTCGATAAAAAACAAGTCGAAGAAGAAAAATTATCAAAAAGCAAATGGACTTCAATTAGTATAAGGAATAATAAAAGGGCAAAAAAATATTTCGATGCCCTTTACCATTGTATTACTAATTTTTCTGAGGAAGTTAATTCTTCAACTCATAAAGATCATGATTCGATTAATTTAAATTCTGCAGAAATTGAAGATAAAATTTATAGAGAAGGTTCAGCTTCAACAACTCTACTAACTATTTACGAGCGAAATAATAACGCAAGGCAAACGTGTCTTAAACATTGGGGATACAGCTGCGCCGTATGCGGTTTCAATTTTGAAAAAGCTTATGGTGAATATGGCAAAAAATACATACACGTACACCACACAACACCAATATCGACGATCAAGCATGAATATGAAATAAACCCAATAACAGATTTAAAACCCATATGCCCTAATTGCCATAGTATGATTCATAAAACTTTTATTCCATTGACAATCGAAGAGTTAAAACAGAAAATGAATAGAATTTAAAAAATAATTTCAGAAAGTAGATTCTATCTTTTCTAAATCTTATAAAGTACCTTCCTCGTGCTGGCTTAATCGAAGACGCTTAAGCTTCAAAGTTGAATACAGAAGATTTTACTTTTAAGCATTTTAAATCGGATCTGGCAAATTCATACTTAACCTTTTCTTATTACCCAATCTATTACGGTTACATAGTAACCGGTTATCTTTACGGTAACTAAAAGCTATTGCTGTGAATCAACAAACAATGAAAGCTGCTGTGTGCACCGCTTACGGCCCGCCGGAAGTGTTAAAAATAACAGAACTACCCAAACCCGTTCCGCGCCCTAATGAGGTTTTAATAAAGATTATGGCAACCACCGTCAACTCTGGGGATGTAAGAACCCGGGGTCTGGCCGTAAAAGGTGTTTTAAAACTGGTGATGCGTGTTGTGCTTGGATTCAACAAGCCCCGCAAGCCTGTATTAGGCATTGTATTGTCAGGTGTGGTGGAGCAGATAGGTGAAAAGGTAACAAATTTTCAGCCTGGCGATGAGGTTATAGCTAGCACGGGAATGAAATTTGGCTGCCATGCTCAATATATTGCGCTGCACGAAAACGCTCTGGTTGTTCAAAAGCCCAAAAATGCATCTTATGAAGATGCGGCCGCCATTATTTTTGGAGGAATGAGCGCCATTTACTTTTTGGAAAAAGCTCGTATTGCATCCAAACCTGGGAAAAGAGTTTTGATATATGGCGCCACGGGCTCGGTAGGAGCGGCAGCTGTTGAAATAGCACGTTATTATAAAGCGCATGTGACGGCTGTTTGCGGCCCGCATGGCGTAAATTTAACAAAAGAACTCGGTGCTGATGCTATTGTTGTGTATACCGTGCAAGACTTTACCAAACTGGATCAGCAATTTGATATTGTATTTGACGCGGTTGGCAAAATAAGTAAAAAGCAAAGCCGGAAACTAATTGCTAAAAACGGAAAGTTTGTAACAGTTGGCGGGCTTGACGTGGCAAAAGAAACGAAGGAGCAACTGACACAGTTACAGCAACTTTATGAAAACGGTGAAATTCATGCGCATATTGACAGAAGCTATAGTTTAGATGAAATCATAGAAGCCCATCGCTATGTTGATACAGGCAGAAAAAAGGGTAACGTGGTGATTACACTTAGGTAAAATAAACCAAACCGAAAGAGGTTTTCTTGTCATAGGGCAACCGTGCTGTAAATGTGGTGGTTTAAATTTGAAATAATCACGTAATCATCAAAACAAAAAAATAGCGCACAGGAAAGAGCCGGTGAAATGGACGCACTACAGGTGATACATCACAACCCCGAAGCGGTATACTAAAAAAAGAAATATATGAAACTTAATCCTTATTTAAACTTCGATGGCCAGTGCGAAGAAGCTTTTAACTTTTACAAAAAAGTTTTTAAGGCAGAATTTTCCGGGCATGGTATAATGAGATTTGGCGATATTCCGGCGCAGGAAGGAATACCGCCATTTACTGATGACGTGAAAAACCGCGTGATGCATGTTTCCATCAATATTGGTAATGACATATTAATGGGTTCAGACATAATGCCGGGATTTGCTGACAGGCCTTTTCAAAAAGGGGATAACAGCTATATCAGCATCCACCCTGATTCACGTGAAGAAGCAGACCGGATTTTTAATGAATTAGCGGAAGGCGGCGAAATTGAAATGCCCATGGCAGACCAGTTTTGGGGAGATTACTACGGAAGCCTGAAAGATCGTTTTGGCAATTTGTGGATGGTCAATTACAACGCGGAAACCGCAGGAACACCATAATAACAGCGGGCTAAAAGAGCTGGTTGTTTACGATGGAAATTTTAAAACATTTATAATACACAAAAGAGGTGGCATTTGCCACCCCTTTTTTTTTAATTCTTTGTATTCATTTTAATGTTCTTGCCTTTCTGTATTTCTATCGTGCTCCTTATGATAGGCTTTAATAATAGCCTTAACCAGCCTGTGGCGTACCACATCTTCTTCATCCAGCTCAATATGGCTGATGCCCGGAATATTTTGTAAAATGCGCACGGCTGTTTGCAGGCCGCTTTTTTGGTTCCTGGGTAAATCCACCTGTGTCATATCACCGGTAATGATGGCTTTTGCATTAGCGCCAATACGCGTAAGGAACATTTTCAACTGAAGGTCTGTGGCATTTTGAGCCTCATCCAAAATAATGAATGCATGATCAAGCGTACGGCCGCGCATGTAAGCCAGCGGTGCAATTTCAATAGTACGGGTGCTCATATAATAGCCAAGCTTATCAGCCGGGATCATATCATCCAACGCGTCATACAATGGCCGCAGGTATGGGTCAATTTTTTCTTTAAGATCGCCCGGAAGAAAACCGAGGCTTTCGCCGGCTTCAACCGCGGGGCGTGTTAAAATAATTTTCTTTACCTGTTTGTTTTTAAGCGCGCGTACAGCCAGCGCTACTGCGGTATAGGTTTTACCCGTACCGGCAGGGCCAATAGCAAAAAGAATGTCATTTTTTTCAGCCTCGCTAACCAGCTTTTTCTGGTTGGCTGTGCGGGCGCGAACGGATTTGCCGTTAGGCCCAAAAACGAGCACTTCATTGGGATGCCTTTCTACAAAATGATCAACGGTTTCCACATCATCGCCGCCAATGATCTGGTCAAAATAATTTTCGCTCATGTGGCCATTGCGTTCAATGTAGGAGATCACCAGGTTGATCTTTTCTTTTGCCGACTGTATCTGTTCGGGCGAGCCGCTTAATTTTATTTGTTTACCCCTTGATAGTATTTTAAGCAGCGGAAATTTTTTCTTCAGAATGTCGAGTTTACCGTTGTTAACTCCAAAGAATTCAATTGGGTTTACTGTTTCAAGGTTAATAATAGTTTCTGTCAATGTTGATACGATATTTGTTGTTTACAAACCCGGCAAAGGGCTAAACCGGAATATAGCCGTCATCTGTTAGTATGTTACAAATGCCTGCCCTTCTTTTCCAAATATATTTTTAAAAAGCCTGAATGAAATATATATTTTATTCACAGATGTGGATTTAAAGTGCTGTGCAATTCATGGTCAGTTCACATTTAATCCTTACAAAGATGTTGTAAAGGCTAAATTAGTTGCGGTGCCTGCAAATTTTTTTATGAGATTTTGTGCAGTGCCTCAATTGTGTCCAATGGGCTTGCCGATTTAAAGACGGTGCTGCCGGCCACAAGCACATCAGCGCCGGCCTCCACAATAGCTTTGGCATTTTCAAGCGTAACGCCGCCATCAATTTCAATCAGTGTAGGAGCGTTCTTATCTGTGATCAGTTTTTTTGCCTGTTTAATTTTTTGTAAGGTTTCCGGTATGAATGTTTGCCCGCCAAAACCGGGATTCACACTCATCAGCAATAAAATGTCAACATCGGTAATAATGTTTTCAAGCAGTGATACGGGCGTATGAGGATTGAGCGCCACGCCGGCTTTCATGCCCAGGCCTTTTATTTGCTGAATGTTCCTGTGCAGGTGGGTGCAGGTTTCAATATGAACGGTAATGTGTTCGGCGCCGGCTTTTTTAAACGCTTCCACATACTTGTCTGGTTCTACAATCATCAGGTGCACATCTAAAACTTTGGTACATGCTTTTTTCACAAATTCAATTACCATGGGCCCGTAACTGATGTTGGGCACAAAACGCCCGTCCATCACATCAAGGTGCAGCCACTCTGCCGCGCTGTTATTTACCAGGGTACATTCATCCTGCAATTTTAAAAAATCGGCAGCCAGTAAAGAAGGAGCAACAATAGCCATTGTTCAATTTTATTATTTGCAAAGGTAAAGCGTTTAAGCTTAGCCGTATAGCTTTCAGTAAAGATACCTGACAAATCTATTACAATAGTTTCGCGCCTCTTAAATACATTTGAAAGAATAACACAATTGATATGAAGAAAATTTTATTGCTTGCAATCTTTTGCATGGCAGCAGTTACCGGTTTTGCTGTTGTTCAGCAAGATACCATTTTGTATCCTGACGAAAAGCATTTTAAAAATGTTCAGCAATTAACTTTTGGCGGAGATAATGCCGAGGCATACTGGAGTTATGACGGCAAATACATCGTGTTTCAACGCACAAGTGTAAAAGACGGCGTACCCTGCGACCAGATATTTGTGGGAAAGGTGCCCGAGCCAGGCAAAAAATTTGAATATAAGCTGGTAAGCACCGGCAAGGGCCGCACCACCTGTGCTTTTTTTACAAAAGATGGCAGGCATATTATTTATGCTTCCACACACCTGGGCAGTGAGCAGTGCCCGCCTGTACCGGATCGGTCTAAGTACGGTAATAAATACATCTGGCCCATGTATGCCAGCTACGATATTTTTATGGCCGACCTGGATGGCAACATTGTAAAACAACTTACCACTTCTCCGGCTTATGATGCGGAAGCCACTCTTTCACCCGATGGTAAAAAGATGATCTATACCAGCACTAAAGACGGCGATATTGAACTTTACATCATGAACCTGAAAACCGGTAAAGAAAAGCGTATTACAAACACCCCGGGTTATGATGGTGGAGCGTGGTTTAGTCCAAATGGTAAAAAGATCATCTGGCGCGCTTCCAGGCCTAATACCGAATCAGATATTAAAGAGTATAAAGATTTACTTGCGGAAAACCTTGTGGCGCCCACTAAAATGGAAGTGTGGGTGGCCAGGGCCAATGGTAAAAATGCACGCCAGGTAACCAATCTGGGTCAGGCTAACTGGGCCCCAAATTTTATGCCCGATAGCAGGCGTATTATTTTCGCCTCTAACCACGAGTATAAAAGAGGCTTCCCGTTTAACATGTATATCATAAATGAAGATGGCAGCGGTTTACAAAAAGTAAGCAGGGATAATGGCTTTGATGCTTTTCCCATGTTTTCGCCAGATGGGAAAAAAATAATTTTTAGCAGTAACCGAAACAATGGTGGTACAAGGGATACCAATATTTTTATTGCTGACTGGGTAGAAGTTCCTTAATAGTATGCAGCAGGCTTTCTACTGTTATTATTTTTTCAACTTGTTAACCTTGCTCCAAACCCCTATTTTCGCAGCAATATAAAAATAAGCAATATGGATTCAATTTTAGTGCAAATTCATAGCATACTGCGTTGGATTATTCTAATCCTCATCATTGTAGCTATTTACAGAAGTTTTGGAGCAGGCAACAAGCCTTTTACCGAAAGCCATAGAAAAAACGGACTGTTTTTAATGATTGCCAGCGACATCATGCTTTTATTAGGTTTAGTACAATGGTTTACAGGGGGGTATGGTTTAAAAGCTATTCAAAGCAATGGTATGGGCGGCGTAATGAAAGATGGTGTGATGCGCTTTTTTGCCATAGAGCACCTGCTTATGATGCTCATTGCAATTATTTTAGTGCACGTGGGCTATTCTTTCAGCAAAAAGAATATTTCTGATGCCAAAAAGCACACAAAAACATCGCTGTTTTACATACTTGCTTTATTGGTCATGCTGGCCGCTATTCCCTGGCCGTTTAGAGAAGCGGGTATGGGCAGAGGTTGGATCTAACTCCATTTGATAGTTCAATTTATTATTTAGGGCCGGTTATTTCGGCCCTATTTCTATTACTTCACACTGTTTAATATCTTTTTTATCAATTACAAACCGAACCAGCGTTTTTAGCTGGTGCCAGCCCTGCCTGCCGGCCGCGCCCGGGTTTATATGCAGGCATTGCAGCTTGTCATCATACATGATCTTTAAAATATGTGAATGCCCGCTGATAAAAAGCAGAGGTTTTTCCGCTATGATCTGCTTTTTAGTTTCAGGATTATATTTTGGCGGGTAGCCGCCAATATGCTTTATCATCACCTTTACGTCTTCGCACATAAAAGTATTGATTTCAGGATATAAAACCCTTACATCCTGCCCGTCTATATTGCCATAAACGCCGCGTAATGGTTTGAATTGCAGAAGGGTATCCGCAACCCCTGCATTGCCAAAATCGCCGGCGTGCCATATTTCATCGCATTGTTCAAAATGCCTGAAAACGGCATCGTCTAAAAATCCGTGCGTGTCTGATAAAAGACCAATTCTTTTCACATTAAAAGTTTACAGCGCAAAAGTCTGTTTTACAGGCGTAAAATAAAATTCTTATTGTAAGCGTGGTTTTTGTAACTTTAATTCAACCAAATGATATTACTATGAAGCTTGCAGAATTGAAACCCGGAGACTGGGTAAGAATTGATGACGAAGGCGTTAGCAGGGAGGGTACTGTTGTACGCGTCAGTTACGAGGAAAATGAGGTTAACATTTACAATGGCATTCAGGAGTTTTGGTATAGCCTCGACCATGTATACGGTGTTCCGCTAAATGAAGAACAGTTAATGCGCCTCGGTTTTGAAAGAAAAGAAACGGATGAAGGCGCTAAATATGGCAAAGGAGCGTTTCGGCTAAAGGTGCCGGCTGCAGATGATTTCTCGCGCGTAGAAATGTGGTACAGAGAAGACCGCCGCCAGTTTGACCATCCGCTGATGGTGCATGAACTGCAAAATTCATTCCTGCAAATGACCAAAATGCCTTTGGAGCCTTAAACAGGTAAGCGTCTTTTTAGCAGGTAAAAATCAAACAATTAGCCGGTTCGTTCTCAATAAAAGATTTTTGGTATTTTTGTTTGCATATTCTGGCTTCCGACTATTTTAGCCGGAAGCTATTTTTTTTCACATTTTCTCCCTATCTTTGCAGCCCAAATTTTTTATGGCTAAACAACCTTTAATAAAACAAGATGGAGTGATCCTCGAAGCCTTGTCCAATGCGATGTTCAGGGTAAAATTAGAGAATGGGCATGAAATTTTGGCAACCATTTCAGGCAAAATGCGGATGCACTATATTAGAATTTTACCCGGAGACAGGGTGGGCCTGGAAATGAGCCCTTACGATTTGACAAGGGGAAGGATCAATTTCCGCTATAAAAATTAAGCTGAAATCTTAAATAATAAACAAATGAGAGTAAGAGCATCAATTAAAAAGCGTAGCGCCGACTGCAAAATTGTACGTCGTAAGGGAAAGCTTTATGTGATTAACAAAAAAAATCCCCGTTACAAGCAAAGACAAGGATAGTCTGAACTGAAAATTAATCATTAAAAATTAATAAATAATATGGCTCGTATTGCCGGTGTTGATTTACCAAAAAATAAAAGAGGCGAAATAGGCCTTACCTATATTTACGGTATTGGCCCTTCTACTGCTAAATACATTCTGGATAAGAATAATATTGACCGCAGTAAGAAAGTTCACGAATGGGATGATGAAGACCTGAACGCTATTCGTCACACAATTACTGAAGAGTTGAAAGTGGAAGGCCAGTTGCGTTCTGAAGTTCAGATGAACATTAAGCGCCTGCTGGATATTGCCTGCTACCGTGGCCTTCGCCACAGGAAAGGCTTACCTGTTCGCGGACAGCGTACTAAAACCAACAGCCGCACCCGTAAAGGAAAGCGTAAAACAGTTGCCGGTAAGAAAAAGGCCGCTAAGAAATAATTGCTAAAAGCCTGAAGTGTAAAGCTTAAGGCTTTTTTGCATTGCACCATTTTTACTGAACTGATTACGGATGCCCCCGGTGCAGGCGGAGGGTTAGTTCAGGGTCTCGCTAAAGCGGGATTTTATTTTAAACAATAAGATTACCTGATTTAACAATGGCAAAATCACAATTAAGCGCAAAACAGGCCGCCAAAAAAAGAAACGTAAAGGTAGATGCCTACGGCGATGCGCACATCTCAGCAACTTTTAACAACATTATCATCAGCCTTACCAACAAAAGCGGCCAGGTTATAAGCTGGAGCAGCGCTGGTAAAATGGGTTTTCGCGGTAGCAAAAAAAATACGCCTTATGCCGCGCAAATGGCCGCAGCAGATGCTTCTAAAGTAGCATTTGATGCCGGTTTGAAAAGAGTGGATGTATATGTAAAAGGCCCTGGCAGTGGCCGCGAAGGCGCTATTCGCTCTATTTCTCAAAGCGGTATTGAAGTGGTAACCATTAAAGATGTTACCCCGTTGCCTCACAACGGTTGCCGCCCTCCTAAGAAAAGAAGAGTATAAGAAGGAGGCGGGCCTTACTTGTTGATGTTTATTCTAAAGTACAAGCGAGCGTGGCAAGTAAAGCCCAATAGTAGCACAACAGTTTGCTACATAAAAAATTAAAATAGTTCTTTTTATAGCATTGTTCAAATTTGTTTGAGCAGTGCAGCCAAATTGAAAGAGGCTTTTAAAGCTCCTTCTTTAGAGGGGCGCTGGAAAGGCCGTCGTTTTCATTTTAATTAAAGGGTACCCAATTTATTTTTTCCAAAGCTTTTTAACGATTGGCGTACCGGTGTTTAAAAAAGCTTAAATGAAAGTATAATTATGGCACGTTACAATGGTCCTAAGACCAAGATCTCCCGTATTTTTGGAGAGCCTATTTTAGGCAATGGTAAATGGTTGGGTAAAAACAGCAACCCGCCCGGTATGCACGGCGAAAAGCGCAAGCGCAAAACTCTTGGAGAGTATGCCTTACAGCTTCGCGAAAAACAAAAAGCCAAATACACCTACGGTATTTTGGAAAAACAGTTTCGCAAAACCTTTGAAGAAGCCAACCGCCGCAAAGGTGTTACCGGTGAAAACCTTATTCAATTACTTGAATCCCGTTTAGACAACACAGTTTTCCGTATGGGTTTTGCACCCAGCCGCCCCGCTGCACGCCAGTTGGTAAGCCACAAGCATATTGAGGTCAACGGCGAGGTGGTAAACATTCCATCGTACCAGTTAAAAGCAGGTGATGTGATTACTTTGAAAGAAAAAAGCAAATCCAACACATCTGTTACCAGCCAGGTGCGTGCAAAAAATCCAAAATTCGGATGGATTGATTTTAACGAAACCGAATTCAAAGGTACTTTCATTACTTACCCTGAAAGGGAAAATGTTCCTGAAAACATCAAGGAATCTTTGATAGTGGAATTGTACAACAAGTAATTTTTTGGGGTTACAGGTTACTGGTTAAACGGTAACCTGCAGCCCTGTAACCAGTAACAAATCTAAAATATGGCAATTTTAAATTTTCAGCAGCCCGACAAAATTATTCTGCAGAAAGCTTCTGATTTTGAAGCGCAGTTCGAGTTTCGCCCGTTGGAGCCCGGCTATGCAGTAACGATCGGCAACGCACTTCGCCGCGTATTGTTAAACTCGCTCGAAGGCCATGCTATTGTCGGCATTAAAATAGAAGGAGTTGACCACGAATTTGCTACCATTAAAGGCATCAGCGAAGATGTGGTTGAAATTATTTTGAACCTCAAACAGGTTCGTTTTAAAAAGATTGTTGAGCATGATGTAAGCAATGAAAAAATTTCATTGACTATTAAAAATCAAACCGAATTTACTGCCGGTATGATTGCAGACGGTACACAGTCTTTCCAGATCATGAACCCGGAACTGGTAATTTGCACGCTCGATTCTTCTGCTAAACTGGATATTGAACTCACCATTGGCAAAGGCCGTGGTTATGTGCCTGCAGAAGAAAACAAAGTAAAAGATGCACCTTTGGGCTATATTCCCATTGACTCTATTTACACGCCCATTAAAAATGTAAAATACAGCGTGGAAAATACGCGGGTGGAACAACGTACAGACTATGAAAAACTGATTATGGACGTTGTTACAGATGGTACCATTCACCCCGAAGAAGCTGTAAAACAGGCAAGCCGCATCTTAATTCAGCACCTTATGATCATCACTGATGAAAACATCACTTTTGACAATAAGGAAGAGAAGAAAGAAGATATTGTAGACGAGCAAACATTGCAGTTGCGCAAAATGCTAAAAACTCCTTTAGAAGATCTGGATCTTTCAGTGCGCGCGTTCAACTGCCTGAAAGCTGCTAAGATCAACTCTTTAAGCGAGCTGGTGCAATACGAGCAGGAAGACCTGATGAAGTTCAGAAACTTTGGTCAGAAATCTCTTTCAGAAATTGAGCAGGTGTTGAACGAAAGAGGACTTGGTTTTGGCATGGATTTGCAAAAACTGGGTATTGATAAAGATGATTATTAACTAATGCGAAAATGTGAGAGAATTCACACTCTCACATTTTCTTAATACAAAGTAGGTTGTAATTCCCTGACTACGGTGCAACCGAATATTTTTAACAAGAATTGGAATAAGTGAAGCATTTTTCACATTCCATATTTACAAATTAACAAGTCATGCGTCACGGAGACAAAATCAAAAACTTAAGCCGCACCAAAGCGCACAGAGATGCTTTACTGGCCAACCTTTCATGCCAGCTTATCAGGCACAAACGTATTGTAACAACAGTTGCAAAAGCAAAAGCTTTGCGCGTATACGTGGAGCCGTTGATCACTAAAAGTAAAGACAATACCACGCACCAGCGTCGTATCGTGTTTAGCTACCTGCAGGATAAAGAAGCTGTAACCGAGCTGTTCAACAATATTTCAGCTAAAATTGCGGGCCGCCCCGGTGGTTACACCCGTATCATCAAGCTGGGCATCCGCCCCGGTGATGCTGCTGAAAAAGCCATGATTGAGCTGGTTGACTTTAACGAGATTTACGGCAAAGGAGTTGGCGAAGAAAAAGCTACAGCTAAGCGTACACGCCGCCGTGGTGGAAGCAGTAAGAAAAAAGCTGAAGAAGCAGGTACAACTGCACAAAGCGAAGCTGCAACAACCGCTGCAATAGCTGCTGATGATTTAGCTAAAATTGAAGGGATAGGGCCTAAAGCCGCCGAAGCATTGAATGCCGCAGGTATCCAGTCTTTTAATGAACTGGCTGCTAAAACACCTGAAGAAATTAAAGCTGTTTTAGAAGGCGCTGAAAACCTTTCGCACCTGGCTACCGAAAGCTGGCCCCAACAGGCTGCGCTGGCTGCCGAAGGCAAATGGGATGAGCTGCAGGCTTTACAAGACGAGCTGAAAGCAGGAAGATAAAAATTATATTTTCTGGAATATGGATATGCCCCGCAAACGCGGGGCATTTTTATAATAAGCTTACACGGTAAAGGATTATGTATATACGGGTTGTTTGTATTTAAATACCATCACAGCGGGGCGGCCAACAATATTTTCAATTCCCTGGTATCTGAAGCCATTGTTTTCCAGTTCGGTCATTTGATCTAAGGTATCTTCCGCATCGTTTCCCGATTGGATCGGTAAATGAAAAAGCCCTTCCTCTTCATCCACACATCTTAGTCCAAATTTCTCAGCTATTGTCCCTTTCAGTTTCATAGTAGGTTGTCAATTGTTTCAATGCAATTTAGAATACGGTTAGATAAACACATGAAGGATAATGTTAAATTAAAGTTGCATGAATGTTATTTATTTTCTGAGTATAGAGCGTGCTTTTAGAATTGTAAAATCCTTACTCATGCCTCAATAACAGCAATCTTTTAGCCTAACTTTGCTATCTTTACTCTCTATCTAAAAACTTCTGACAAAGCAAATGCAGCAATCATATAAGCAACCCGATGAGTTGGGTTATTACGGTGAATTTGGTGGCGCCTTTATTCCTGAAATGTTATACCGGAATGTAGAAGAACTAAGGGAAAACTATTTAAAAATTATTACCAGCGAATCATTTCAGCAGGAATACAAATACCTTTTAACTGATTATGCCGGACGCTCCACGCCACTTTATCACGCCAGGCGCCTAAGCGAAAAATATGGCACTAATGTGTACCTGAAGCGTGAAGACCTTTGCCATACTGGCGCTCACAAGGTCAATAATACCATCGGGCAAATTCTTGTAGCAGAGAGGTTGGGCAAAAAACGCATTATTGCTGAAACCGGCGCAGGCCAGCACGGCGTAGCTACCGCTACTGTTTGCGCCTTAAAGGGGCTTGAGTGCATTGTGTACATGGGTGAAAAAGATATTGAACGCCAGGCGCCCAACGTGGCCCGCATGAAAATGCTTGGCGCAGAAGTGAGGCCTGCCACCAGCGGCAGCAAAACTTTAAAAGACGCTACTAACGAGGCCATTCGCGACTGGATCAATCATCCTGAAAATACATTTTACATAATTGGCAGCGTGGTGGGTCCGCATCCTTACCCGGATATGGTGGCGCGTTTTCAAAGCGTGATCAGCGAAGAAATAAAGTGGCAATTACAACAAAAAACAGGTACCGGGTTGCCTAAAGCCGTAATAGCCTGTGTAGGTGGCGGCAGCAACGCGGCTGGTGCATTTTATCATTTTGCTGATGAACCGCAGGTAGATTTAATTGCCGTGGAGGCAGCCGGGTGTGGTGTGAACAGTGGTATGAGTGCAGCTACCACGCAATTGGGCACACGTGGTATTTTACATGGCAGCAAAAGCTTTGTAATGCAAACAGAAGATGGACAGGTGGTAGAGCCACACAGTATTTCTGCAGGGTTGGATTATCCCGGCATTGGCCCCATGCACGCAAATTTATTTGCATCGGGCCGCGGTACATTTTTAAATGCAACCGATGCAGAAGCGCTGGAAGCCTCCTTTCAACTGGCAAAGCTTGAAGGCATTATTCCTGCGCTGGAAAGCGCACACGCGCTTGTGGCACTAAATAAAGTGCCGTTTGGCCAAACTGATAATGTGGTAATTTGTTTAAGCGGCAGAGGAGATAAAGATATGGATACGTTTATGAAAGCGTTGAAAAAAGATGCCTGATCTCAAACTCAGCAACCCATCATGTCAATACACAATTACATAAAATATTCATCAGTATTTTAAAATGATGAACAGGAACGATGAACTATGAACCGACTGAGCAGTTTATTTGAAGAAAAACCGGACAACGTATTAAACATATACTGCACGGCAGGCTATCCCAGGCTGCAAAGCACCGTGCCTATCATGAAAGCTTTGCAGGAAAGTGGCGCTGATATTATTGAACTTGGCATGCCTTACAGCGATCCGCTGGCAGATGGCGAAACCATACAAAACAGCAGTGCAGCAGCCCTTGCGAACGGGATGAACCTGAGAAAACTTTTTGAACAGCTAAAAGATTTTAGAAAAGAACTTACCATACCGGTTGTGCTTATGGGGTATATGAATCCCATTTTGCAATATGGATTTGAAAATTTTTGTGCAGATGCCAACAGGGTGGGTATTGACGGGTTGATATTACCTGATCTGCCTGTTCACGAATTTCAAAACACTTACCAGGCCATCATAGAAAAATATCATCTTAATTTTATTTTTTTGGTTACACCGGAAACGCCTGAGCACCGTGTAAGAAAACTGGATGCGCTCAGCACAGGTTTTTTGTACGCGGTTTCATCGTCTTCTACCACCGGGCATGAAAAAGATTTTTCTCTGGTTGAGCAATACCTGCAAAGGCTTCGGTCGTACCAGCTAAAAAACCCCGTACTTGTTGGTTTTGGTATTAAAGACAAAGAAACATTTACCAATGCCTGCCAGTATTCCAATGGCGCCATTATTGGCTCGGCATTTATAAAAGCCTTGCAAAGTTCAACCAGTGAAACCGAGGCAACCAAAAGCTTTGTAAAAAACATCATCAGCTAATACGGATGCCTTCGCATCTGCATCAAATAAAAAATAAATGAAGAAGCATATATTACTCATCGTTCTATTGTTGCCATTGTTTGCTATGGCACAAAAGCTTACCATTACAGGTGAAATAAAAGGACTGATAGATGACACGCCCGTCCGACTGGCCAATCTGCAAAATAATGACGGCTCCTTTTTAGCTGAAACGAAAGCTAAGGGCGGTGGCTTTGTATTGAGCTCAAAGCTAGAAGAACCTGCAATTTTAGGGCTGCTGATTGGCGACAGCATCAGAACAGCGGTGTTTTTTGGTAATGACCAGGTGAAAGTGGAAGGCAGTATTGACACAGATATTGATGCATGGAACTTTACCGGTTCTGCACTGCAAAACCAGTTCACTGCTTTTCAAAAAATATTCACGCCGCAGTTTCAAACGCTCAGCCAAATTGCACAGTACCTGCAAATTGGCCTGGGTGGCGATAGCCTGAGGCAGGCGCTGGAAACAACGGTGAACAGTTTGCAAAAAAGCGTGGATGATTTTATTGCAAAATATCCTGCATCGCCGGTAAGCGCCATGGCTATTTTATCTACCATCAGCATTACAGAAGATGTAAGCACCGTAGAAAAAAGGGCTGCACTTTTACAACCTGCTGCTATGAACAGCGCGCTGGGCGGCCATTTGAAACAAGCCATTGTGGATGCTAAATTTTTAAGCGTAGGCAGTATGGCGCTCGATTTTTCCCAGGCAGATACTCTTGGCAAGCCTGTATCGCTTTCTGAGTTTCGCGGTAAATATGTGCTGGTTGATTTTTGGGCAAGCTGGTGTGGACCCTGCCGCAGAGAGAACCACAACCTGGTGAAAACATTTGACAGGTTTAAGAATAAAAATTTCACCGTGCTTGGTGTATCGCTTGATGAAGACAAAGACAAATGGCTTGCTGCCATTAAAAAAGATGAGCTGAAATGGACACAGGTTAGCGACCTGAAAGGCTGGGAGAATGAGGTAGCACTGAAATACCGCATTACTGAAATACCCCGCAACTTGTTATTGGCGCCGGATGGAAAAATTATTGCCAAAGACCTGCGTGGCGATGACCTTGACGCTAAGCTGGAAGAAATATTAGGCGCGAATTGATTTCCGCGCCTAACACTTACAGGATATTTTTTAGCAATTAATTTACGCTGCTTGCTTCAACGTCTTTATTGATCTTTAAGATCAGTCCCTGCAATACTTTTCCGGGGCCGCATTCGATAAATTTTGTAGCGCCATCGGCTATCATAGCCTGAATACTTTGCGTCCAGCGCACTGGTGCTGTTAATTGTGCAATTAAATTTTGTTTGATCTCTTCCTTATCCATAACTGCTTTGGCCACGGCGTTTTGGTAAATAGGGCAAACGGGCTGATGAAAATTTGTGGCTTCAATGGCTTCCTGAAGCTCGCGGCGTGCCGGCTCCATCAGGGGCGAGTGAAAAGCGCCGCCAACAGGCAATATCAAAGCGCGTTTGGCTCCGGCTTCTTTCATTCGCTCACAGGCAATTTCAATGCCTTTAATGCTGCCGCTGATCACCAGCTGGCCGGGGCAGTTGTAATTGGCAGGCACCACCACTTCGCCGGTTTCGTTTTGTACCTGCGCACAAATTTCTTCTACTTTTTCATCAGCCAGGTTTAGCACGGCAGCCATGGTGGAGGGGTTGGCCACGCAGGCTTTTTGCATGGCGGCAGCCCGTATTGATACAAGCTTCAAAGCATCTTCAAAGCTTAGGGTTTGATTGGCTACAAGTGCCGTAAACTCGCCCAGCGAGTGGCCGGCCACCATATCAGGCCTGGCATGTTCAATGCTTTTAAATGCAGCTACCGCGTGTAAAAAAACAGCAGGTTGCGTTACGTTTGTTTGTTTTAATTCTTCGTCAGTGCATGTAAACATTACATCTGACAAGCGGAAGCCCAATATATCATTGGCCTGTTCCATTAATTTTTTGGCAAATGCATTATTGTCATAATGCTCTTTTCCCATGCCGCTGAATTGCGAGCCTTGCCCGGGAAATACGTAAGCTTGTTTCATGTGAGAATTTTTTTATTGTTTTAATTGCCGCATGTTATTTTTCCATAAAAATTCATTGGGGGTTTCACTCACCTCGAAGATCTTATGGCTCATTTTATGTTAGTTTATTAGGATTTTATTAATGCAGGTCTGCACTGATCAGTTTCATAAATTCACTCCTGGTTGAGTTTTTTTGAAACTCGCCATCAAAAGCAGAAGTAGTGGTTACGGAGTTTTGCTTTTGCACACCGCGCATCATCATGCAAAGGTGTTTGGCTTCAATTACTACCGCCACACCCAGCGGGTTCAGCGTTTCTTTAATGGCATTCATGATTTGCACGGTGAGCCTTTCCTGCACCTGTAACCGGCGGGAGTAAACATCTACCACTCTTGCAATTTTGCTCAGGCCGGTGATCCATCCATTAGGAATGTAAGCTATGTGCGCTTTGCCGAAAAAGGGAAGTATATGATGCTCGCACATGCTGTACAGTTCAATGTCTTTCACAATCACCATTTCACTCACGTTTTCATGAAACTTTGCCGAGTTGATGATGGCATGGGCATCCATTTGGTAGCCTTGTGTAAGGTATTGCATGGCTTTGGCCAGCCGCTCGGGCGTTTTTACCAGGCCTTCCCGCTCTGCATCCTCACCCACAAGACTTAGAACGCCTTTATAGTGGCGCATCAGCTCCTGTGTTGCCTGTTCATCGTAGTTTTCGGTTTTATTATATGCCATCTTATATGTTTGAATGTGTAAAGTAAAGAAAAACTTTTTGATGATCTCAGCGCCTAAACCGGGTATTCCACAAAATTCCTTGGGGTTTCATAAAGCCTTATCTGTAAATCCAGCGCTGCATCAATTTGCGGCCTTAATAACTGGTAAATAACCACGGCAATATTTTCTGCAGTAGGGTTCAGGGTTTTAAATTCTTTTGTATCAAGGTTCAGGTTTTTATGATCGAAGCGTTCTATCACTTCTTTTTGAATGATATCGCTCAGCGCTTTCATATCCATTACATAACCAGTGGCTTCATCAATTTTACCCGTTACTTTCACCTGCAGCTCGTAGTTATGGCCATGATAATTTGGCAGTGCGCATTTGCCAAATATATTTGCGTTTACATCATCACTCCAAGCAGCATTGTAAAGCCTGTGTGCGGCGTTAAAGTTTTCTTTTCTGAATACTGATACCTTCATGCTTAATGGTTAACGTAAAAGCTGCACCATGTGTTGGCTTAGCCATAATATTCAACATATATTTTAGGTGTTTCGTACAGCTTTATGCTGTGAAGCTGTACGGTTTCGGGCAGGTTTTTTTTTAATTCATTCCATATGCCTATGGCCAGGTTTTCTGTGCTGCACATGATGCCTTTCATAAAATCCACGTCTTCATTCAGATTGCGGTGATCAATTTTTTCAAGCACTTTATCGCGGATGATCTCGCCCAGTTTTTTCACGTCAAATACAAATCCGGTGTCGGGATGGGGTTCTCCTTTTACCGTAACGTATAATTCATAATTGTGGCCATGCCAGTTATCATTGGCGCACTTGCCAAAAACCTCATCATTCCTGGCTTCGCTCCAGTTTGGATTGAACAGCTTGTGCGCTGCATTAAAATGCTCTATGCGTGTAAGATATACCATGTGTTGAACAGGTGCAAAGTTAATATTTTATTACCGACCTTTGCCGCGATGAATTTTTATGAAGGGACTTATTATAGCAGCAACAGAATTTGAGATCAATACATGCATCAGGGCCATCAAAAACAGCAGCCACTGGCAACCTGTGATCACCGGTATTGGAGGCGTGGCAACGGCTTATGCAGTAATGAAAGCAATAACGCAGTACAGGCCGCAAATAATGATACAGGCGGGCATCGCGGGCAGTTTTGACAGGCAGCTTGCGTTGAAAAGTGTGGTAATTGCAGGCAGTGAATGCTTTGGAGATTTGGGCGTGGTAGAAAACAAAAAGCGCAGATCAGTTTTTGATATGAACCTTTTGCAAAGCAATCAAAAACCTTTTACAGATGGAAGGTTGTACAATCCTCATACAAAGTTGCTACAGGCGGCGGCGCTTCCTGTTGTGAACGCGGTAACAGTGAATGAAGTAACAACAGCTAATGCAGACATTCGCCATTATAAGAATGATTTAAATGCTGCCATTGAAACCATGGAGGGCGCAGCGTTTCATTATGTGGCCCTGATGGAGCAGATCGCGTTTTTGCAGATCAGAAGCATATCAAACTATGTGGGAGAGCGCGATAAACAAAAATGGCAGTTGCAGCCAGCCATTAATAATTTAAACAACGAAGTTTTAAAACTTATCGAAGCAATTGAGCCCGGTAAAAATAATAATGAACAATGAAGCTGACATTAGGTTTTTCTCCCTGCCCCAATGATACCTTTATTTTTGACGCATTGGTAAACGGAAAGATTGATACAGAAGGCTTGCAGTTTGAAGCCGTACTGGAAGATGTGGAAGCGCTCAACCGCTGGGCGTTGCAGGGCAGGCTGGATGTGACAAAGCTCAGCTTTCCGGCATATTTTAAAGCTGCCGGAACGTACCAATTATTAAATGCAGGCAGCGCGCTGGGCAATGGGGTGGGGCCATTGCTGATCTCCGGAAGCAATAAAACTTTTACTGCCGATGAGGTAAACAATACCACTGTTTTGCTGCCAGGGGAAAATACCACTGCCAACATGCTTTTCAGTTTTGCTTATCCCGAGGCAAAGAAAAAAAAGTTTGTTGTCTTTCACCAGATAGAAGATATGCTGGCCGATGCCGAGGCAGAGTTAGGTGTGATCATTCACGAGAACAGGTTTACTTACCAGGACAAAGGCCTGTTTAAAGTGCAGGACCTGGGTGAATACTGGGAGGCGCAACTAAAAGTGCCCATACCGCTGGGCGGTATTGTTATAAAAAAAGATCTGGGCGCTGATCTGTATAACAAAGTTGACAGGCTTATTAAAAAAAGCCTGGAGCATGCTTTTGAAAATTATCCGGCGGTTTCGGAATATGTGAAGTGCCACGCGCAGGCCCTGAGCGAAGAGGTGATGCGCAGCCACATTGATTTGTATGTAAATGATTACAGCCTTAACCTGGGGCCTGTGGGCTTTGATGCCATTGCAACCCTGCAAAAAGTTTATGAAAACCAGAGCGGGAAAATATGATCTTGGTATAATTTCTTTGACATCTTATTGGAAAACGCTTTTCCTTCAAACGCAGCTACCCACCTGATGCCGCTTACGGCATTCGTAAAAAATATTTCATCTGCCTGCTGCAGGTCTGCTGGTTGGCAATTTTTTTCAGTTATTAAAACCCGGCTCATCAGGTATTTTCGCATCACACCATTCACACAGCCCTCGGTAAGCGGTGGCGTGTAAATAAGGTTTTCCTTTATCCAAAAAATATTGGCAATAGCTGACTCGCAAATGCGATTGTACTGATTCAGGATCAATGCGTCATGCCACTCATTTTTTTTTGCAAACTCAACAGCCACGCGGCTGAAAAGATAGTTGGCCGATTTGATGTTTGAGAAGCTGTCACAACTTTTCAGCACAGATGAACATATGCCAATGCTCAAGCCGGCCTCATTTAAGGCGTTAAAATTCTCAGTTAGCGGCGTGGCTTCAATCAGGTATTCAAGTGGTTGATTGCCGTCATATACGCTGCCATTGCCGTTAAAAAATGATAGCCGTATCCTTGCGTTTTTATCGCAGCCATTCAGGATGCTTAATTCAATCGCCTGGGTAAAAATAGCGCTGAGCTGTGTGGCGGGTTGTACATAGTTTAGCAACGAAATACTGTTTTCAACGCGGCTTTTATGTAAGCCGGCAAGAGGGATTTTGCCATTTACTATACGGATGGTTTCAAAAAAGCCATCGCCATAGCGGTAACCTCTGTTTGCAGCCTTAAAGACCGGCTGGCTAACATCAATCATTTCCCCGTTGAAACAAATCTTACTCAATCCTTTTTATTTATAACTGTCTTATCAACGCACCATAGTTGGCGAGGTGATTGACGATGGAAGATTTTCGGTGGCAGGCGTGTTGCCATGCTCGGCTACTATTGAGTCAAGCATTGACATTAAAGTTTTTGGATGTTCTTTATAATAGTCCAAGCTTTTATCAAACTGTGCTTTTGTAATATCATGCACTTTATAAATTTCTTTCAACAATTCATTGTTAAGCACTGCCCTGTTGGCAGACGGCGCTTTGTAATAAACAAAGCCGTTGATATACTCACCAGCCAATGCCAGATCCCATAATACAGCTTTCATTTTTTCTTCGGGCAACACGCCGCGTGGCTTGCTGCTGCATGCCATGGCCAATAATACCATTGCTAAAAGCAAACTTTTTTGGATGATGTTAAACAGTTTCAAACTTTGTATATTTTAAAACAGTGTCAATAATGTCTTCGGCTACTTCCGTTTTATCTTTTGAAGCGAATGTTATCTCATCGCCACTGCGCGTGTAAATGGTTATTTTATTGGTGTCAGAGCCAAATGCTGCGCCATCTTTCAGCGAGTTAAGCACAATGAAATCAGCATTTTTTTTATGCAATTTTTCTAGGGCATTCTGTTTTTCATTGTTGGTTTCCAGTGCAAACCCAAGCAATACCTGCCCATCAGTTTTTATATCACCCAGGCTTTTTAAAATGTCTTTTGTTTTTACGAGCTTCAGGTCTGGCACAAAACCATTCTCTTTTTTAATTTTTTGCTCACTGATCACCTCTGGTTTATAATCAGCCACTGCTGCTGCCATCAGTGCAATATCTGTTGTTTCAAAATGATCATGGCAGGCGGCGTACATCTCATCAGCGGAGCGAACCCTGATGACCGTCATGCCTGTAAGATTATCTTTAATGGTTGCGGGCCCCAGTATCAGCACCACATTTGCGCCACGTTCGCGGCACTCTTTTGCGAGGGCTATACCCATTTTACCCGATGAGTGATTGCCGATGAAACGCACAGGGTCAATGGCTTCGTGGGTGGGGCCTGCGGTAATGAGTACTTTTTTACCTGCCAGGTCCTTATGCGATTTATTGCTTAAAAATGAAGCAATGATCGCCAAGATTTCTTCAGGCTCTTCCATTCTGCCATCTCCATACAGGCCGCTTGCCAGCTCGCCTTTTTGAGGAAAAATAATATGGTTGCCAAAGCTCTTCAGCGCTTCAATATTTTTTTTGGCAGATGGATGATGCCACATATCCTCGTCCATTGCCGGCGCTACCATTACCGGGCAGGTAGCCGAAAGATAAACCGAGAGTAATAGATTGTCGCAAAGGCCATTGGCCATTTTTGCCAGCATGTTGCAGCTCAGCGGGGCAATTACCATCACATCGGCCCAGCGGCCCAGTTGCACGTGATTGGCCCAGGTATTTTCAGCAAACATGTCAACCAGCACCTCATTTTTACTTAGTGTAGACAGCACCAATGGCGATACAAAATCTTTTGCGGCAGGCGTCATCACCACTTTTACTTCGGCGCCGTTTTTTACAAGCAAGCGCACCAATTGCACGCTTTTGTAAGCTGCGATGCTGCCCGAAATACCAAATAAAATTTTTTTGCCCTGTAACATATTTGTCAAAAGTACAGCCTGAAAATTAAAAACTTATTTAAAAATAAATGTAGTGTTGCCCGGCTTTATAAGAACGATGTTTTAAAACAGTAAACCTTTCATCAAAACAAAAACCACAGCATTGCAGCGCTGTGGTTTAAATTACTTAAAAAAGAAAGATTAGCTGAACAGCTCGTCTTCAGCTTTGCGGAAGTAAACTTTATCTTCCATAAACTCCTGCGTAGCCAGCAATGCCGGGTTGGGCATTCTTTCGTACGCCCTCGATATTTCTATTTGCTCTTTGTTCTCATGAATTTCTTCAAGGCTGTCGGTATGGCTGGCAAATTCGTCCAGCTTGGTGTGCAGCTCTTCTTTAATAGAAATGTTGATCTGGTTGGCCCTTTTTGCTATAATAGCGATAGACTCGTAAATATTACCGGTTTTTTCTTTAATCTCGCCCAGGTCTTTGGTTTCCAGGTTGTTGTTGATGCCGGCACTAAGTTGTCGTCTTAACTTGCTCATTATTACTAAATTTTTTAATTTCTGTGTTAGATAAACTGATGAATTTGTCTACTTCTGAACGCAAACTGCTTTCGGGAAAACGGTCAATAAAATCATTGCTTTCGGTAATGACCTGGCTGTAGCGTTCTACCTTTTTTTCTGCAATGCTCATCTCGGCATATTTAAAATATGATTTGATGACCCATAGCTTATAATCTTCTGCCTGACCTGACTCAGGAAAATTTTCTAAAAGTGTTGCAAAAGTTACGCCTGCCGCCCTGAACTCGCCAATATCATAATACAACCTGGCAGATTTGTATTCCTTAACCTCAAGCCTGTTTCTCAGTTCATCAATCAGCCTGTTGGCCTCGGGAATGCGTACCGACCCCGGCCTTGTGTTGATGAACGTTTGAAACGCACCAATGGCTTTAAACGTGTTGGACGGATCAAGTTCCGGCTTAGGCGCCTGCTTATAAAAAGTGTAAGCCCGCATAAATTCGATCTCCTCGGCACGCGTACTATTTGGAAAACTTTCTAAGAACGTTTTAAAAAGGTTTTCAGCATTTGTATAATCTTTCAAATAATATGCAGAATAAGCGTATTTATAATAAAGATCCTGGAACTGCGGCTGTGTTTTATAAAAAGGGATGATGTCCTCATAAACCTGCATTGCCTTGCTGTATTTCTTATTGGCGTAAAACTCGTCTGCCATTTTTAACTTATAGGCAGGGTCTTTACTCTTCAGTATTTTATTAATACCGGGGCCGCATGAAACCAGTAAAACTGCTGACAAAATGACTAAGAAAAACCTCATAAAGTGTGCAAAGTTAATGTTTATCGCGCAAATGTTGTGCTTTTTATGCAATTTATGCTTTATGGCGCCGTTAAGCTTTTTATAAAGTTGCCAGGTTTGAATTTTAATATATGAAGGTTTGAATAACAACTGCTTATAAAGATATTCGAAAGCTTTTCGCCCTGGCTGTAAAATTGCTATCTTTACGCCCTTATATTGCCCAGCTTATATGCATCCAAAAGTACTAATTGTTATTCCGTGTTTTAATGAGGAACAATCCCTTCCAAAATTGCTGGGCAGTTTAAAGCAATACATCAGTAAATCAGAATATGACATTAAGCCCGTGGTGATCAACGACTGCTCAAAAGACGGTACCGCGGTGGTAGCAAAAAGCCTGGGCGTAACGGTACTGGATTTACCTAACAACCTGGGAATTGGCGGCGCGGTGCAAACAGGCATTAAATACGCGCTATACAATGGCTATGATTACAGCATACAAATGGATGGCGACGGCCAGCATCCGCCTTCCGAATTAGCCAAACTCATCAATACCGCTATTGAAACGCAGGCCGATGTGGTGATCGGCTCACGGTTTTTAACAGGCGAGGGTTTTCAGTCTACCTACATCCGCCGCATGGGCATTAAGTATTTTCATTTCTTAAACAAATTGCTTACCGGTAGGCGTGTTTATGATATTACTTCAGGTTACCGGCTGCTGGGAAAAAAAGCAATTGCCATTGCGGCATCTTATTATCCAGATGATTATCCTGAGCCGGAATCGCTGGTGGTGTATGCCCGCGCAGGTTTGAAAATAGTGGAAGTGCCCGTGATCATGAACGAGCGCCAGGGCGGAAAATCTTCCATCGGCGCACTGGCATCTGTGTATTATTGGGTGAAAGTAACGGCAGCCATGCTGTATTCCTATATTCGCAAACAATAATTTTATTTCTTATGAGCCGCATCCAGATATTGATTGCTGTTATAAACCTGTTGTTTTTATTGTACATCTCACGGCTGATCGTAAAAGGAAAGCTACGGGAGGAGTATGCATTCATCTGGTGGATCAGCGCGGGATTTTTGCTTATTTTTTCCATGTGGACAAAAGGCCAGCTTGCAGTAACCAATTTTTTAGGGGTAACGCTGCCTGCCAACCTTATTTTTGGCGGCCTTATTTTTTTAATATTGATCTATTTACTGCATATATCGCTGGTAAACTCCAAGCTGCAAAGAAATGTAACAAAGCTTACGCAGGAGCTGGCAATGCTTAAAGAGCAGGTAGAGCAGGCCAGCCGGTTAACAACAGAAAAAACCGGTAACGATCATGCGGAAAGCAAACCTTAACTTATAACATGATGTGCGCTTAATTGTGGTTCGCGGTAATTTTGCGCCAAACAAAAAATTAATTACCAAAGCATGGCAAAGGATAAAACATTTTTAAGAGTGGCACTGTTGCTGTTTTTAATTTTAGTTGCAGCCTATCTCAATCATTTTGGGAACACTTTTCATTTTGATGATTTTCATACCATCGTAAACAACGTTGCCATTAGAAAGCTTAGCAATATTCCCGGTTTTTTTGTTGATCCTACTTTGTGGAGTTCCAGCGTAAACCACCAGGGTATAAGGCCACTGGTATCTATTACGCTTGCCATTGACTATGCGCTGGGCGGTGGGCTGAAACCTTTCTGGTTTCATTTGTCTACATTTTTATGGCATATTGGCCTGTGCGTCATTTTATTTTTATTGTACAGGCGCCTGTTGCAGGATCGCTTTCACTCCAACCTGGTAAAATACGCGGCATTGTTTGGCGCTGCCTGGTTCGGCATTCATACAGCCGGGGCCGAAACCATCAATTACATTATTTCAAGGTCGGATGTGCTTTCCACATTTTTTATTGTTCTTTCTTTATACATGTATGTTGCATATCCCCATAAACGAAAATCTTATTGGTACATCATCCCGGCAGTAATTGGGGTTTTTGCCAAAGAAACAGTTTTGGTACTTGTCATCCTACTGTTTTTTTATGAGATATTATTTGAAGAACAGCTATCCATTGGGGATATTTTCAGGAAAGCCAATTTTAAAAAAGTTTTACGTGTTATTGGCAGGCTGCTGCCCATATTCATCGCCATACTCATTGTTCAGATCTATACGCTTTCAAAAATGATGGGACAGTCGGTATCTTATGGTATGTCAAATCCCTATGGCTATTACTGGCTTACGCAAACCTATGTCTGGTTTTTATATTTTAAATCTTTCTTTTTACCGTTACATTTAAGTGCCGATACAGACCTGAATGTAATTACTACGATATGGGACAGGCGAATTTTCACGGGTATCATCTTCGTGGCGCTTCTTTTAGTGATCGTGTTTAAAACATCAGTACATAAAACTACCCGGCCCGTGGCATTTGGTATTTTATGGTTTGCAGCTTCGCTGTTGCCTACATCGGTGGCGCCATTTGCCGAGGTAATGAATGACCACAGGATGTATTTTGCATTCACCGGTTTGTCGCTGGCTGTAGTTACAGCATTTGCAGCAATTTTAACCCGTAAATGGAACGTGCCAAAGATTACCGGCGGACAGAAAAAGTTATTGTTCATCACGGCGTTTTTGGTAATTATTTTAAACGCGTATGGTGTTTTTGAAAGAAATAAAGTATGGCGTACAGAAGAATCGCTGTGGCATGATGTAACAATAAAAAGCCCCGGCAATGGCCGCGGCCTGATGAATTACGGCCTTGCGCTGATGGCGAAAGGGAACATGACAGAAGCTATTCATTATTTTGAACGTGCACGGCAACTGCTGCCTACCTATAATCTTGTATATGTAAACCTGGGCGTTGCCTGGGCTGCGTTAGCCAAACATGCCGAAGCGGACGCACATTTTAAAACAGCTATGCAGCTTGCTCCTAATGAGCCGGCCTCTTATTCTTACTACAGCAGGTTTCTGGCTGATGTGGGCAGGGCAGAAGAAGCCATTGTGATGGCCGACAAAGCATTGTCTTTTTACCCAAACGAAGAGATTGCGCTGAATGCTAAATTGAAGGCATTGCAAACCCTGGAGCGGTGGGATGCTCTTGCAGCAATTGCACAGCAAAAACTGGCGGCTTACCCTAATGATCCCGTGGCTTTGGATTATGCATCTGTTGCTAAAAACAGGGTTCCGGGCGATACTACAAAAGCCCTGATTACAACCACACCTAAAACAGCAGATGATTATTTGAACCTGAGCCTGGCTTATTACAATACCGGTAAATACCAGGAGTGTATTGAGGCCTGCCAAAAAGTGCTGGAGCTGCAGCCCAACTCGGCTGATGCTTACAATAACATTTGCGCGGCATATATTGGTTTGCAACAATGGGACAAAGCTGAAGAAGCATGCAAACGCGCGCTGAGCCTTAATGCAGGTCATAAGTTGGCCCAGGGCAACCTTGACTGGGTGATTAAGAACAAACCATAGGCCTAAGCTTTTGTAACATTACCTTTTTGCGCCAGTTTATAAATACCGGAAATAAAGCTGCCTACTGGTTTTCCCCAAATGCGTTGCAGGATTTCCTTTTCTTCCTGCAAGCGCCTGCCGTTTACAATTTGATGAGTGGTTTCAGAGGCTTTATGAATACGGTGCGTCAGAAGCTTTTGGTTGATAAACACAAAACTTCCTTTTTTTTCCGCAGCCTCCAGCCAGGCCTGCCAGTCGAGCGCGCAAGCATACCGGCCTGAAAATTGAAAGCCCGGCAGCAACTGTGTATTGATCGTAACAGAAGGGCAGCATATGGGATTGCCAATACTTAATACAGATCTTTTTAAAAATCGGTTGCGAATATTTTGAGAAATGTAAAAAGGCAGCAACAATAATCTTTTTACGATCAGATTAAGGGAATTGCCTGTTACGGCATCGCCTGCTATTTCATAATAATCGGTAAAGCCAAGCAGTGAATCGCTGTTGCGGTTCATGGCGGCTACCATGGTGGCTAAAAATTTTTTATCGTAAATGTCATCTTGGTGCGCGAGGGTTACAAATTTTGCATTGGCTTTACGCAAGGCAAAATTCCAATCGCCGGAAATGGAAGGCGGCTCTTCATTAATAAAATACGGCAGTCCATATTTTTCAGCCATATTTTTAATATAAGCTGAAGGCGTGGCCGTAGTGAGAATGATGTTGGATGAAACCTGCTGGTTTTTCAGGCTCAAAATGCATTCTTCTAAATACGGTGAATCTTTATAAGCTGGTATAACAAAAACGTGTTCCTGCATTATTTTACCATTAATATCACACCAATTACAATAACGCCTGCGCCTGCCAGTTGTTGAAAGCTGAAACGCTCGCCCAGGTAATAATAATTGGCAATGAGCACAAAAACCAGCGATATAAGCGTGGCAAACGTAGTGATGGTTGTAGAAGCTGCCGTAAGTTTTGGTATCTTCAGCAAAGAGTTATTGATCATAATAAAACTGAGCCGCGAAAAAAGGGCAAACAGCATGGCTACAATAAACTTCCAATGGGTGACAAGCTTAAAAAGATTATAAACATTCAGCAGGTTGCCAGATATTAACGCTCTTTCTCCCACCAAAGTGATAGAAATGGTGTTGGAAATACAAAAAACCACCAGCCACAAAAGAAAAGCTAACATAGTATGATTTTACTGGCAGCAAATATATAATAGTTACACACAGCAATGGCAGCCGTTTTTTTACCCAAGGTTTTACCGTATTGTGGCCTGAAACCTGCAGATTGAAGTTACTTTTGCTAAAAATTATTTATTATGGAAGATTTTAAAAAACCTTTTAGTATAGAAAGCGCTGTGAATTATGCGGCGGGCGCTATTGTAAGTAAAACGATCATTAAAAAACCAACGGGAACCGTAACGCTTTTTGCTTTTGATGAGGGGGAGGAGCTTAGTGAGCATACTGCGGCTTATGATGCATTGATACAGGTTTTTGACGGCGAAGCCGAAATTACGGTAGGCGGTGAGTTGCATACGGTTTCAAACAACCAGAGCATTATTTTACCGGCCAACATTCCACATGCCGTAAAAGCCAAAAACAGGTTTAAAATGATGCTTACAATGGTAAAAGCATAAACTATTTGTCGCTATCGGTTTTCTTCGCGTTGCTGAGGTATTGGTCCAGCGCGGTGATCATGCTGGGAGATTTGGGCAGCGGCGCCACAATCTGCGGTTTCAGCCCTGCTTTTTCAGCCGCGCTGCGGGTGTTGGCGCCAAATGTGCCAACAATCAGCCCGTTTTGTTTGAATTTTGGAAAATTATCAAACCAGCTTCTTACGCCTGAAGGTGTGAAAAAGCAAACGATATCGTAGCTTTTATTTTCAATGGTGCTTTTTACATCGGTACTTTGCGTGCGGTACATAAAAGCAAGTTGGTAATTACAATTATGATCTTTCAACCAGTTTTCTATTTCGCTGTCTTGCTGGTTTTCCGAGCATACATATAAAAAGTTGATGTTTTCTTTGTGTTTGTTTATTACGTCAAACATGCTTTTATTGGTGCCATCAGCGCCATAAAAAACTTTCCGTTTGCGATACAGAATAAACTTTTGAAGGTATAATGCCACGGCTTCGGTAACACAAAAGTATTTTGTGTCTTGCGAAACCTGAACCTTGCTCTCATCACAAATACGGAAGAAATGATCAATGGCGTGGCGGCTGGTAAAAATCACTCCGGTAAAAGAAGCAAGGTTTACTTTTTGCATCCTGAAATCCCGGCCAGAGATAGGAACAATACTGATAAGCGGTTGAAAGTCAAGCTTAATATTATGTTTTCGCTCAAGATCAAAAAAAGGAGATTTCTCGCTTTGCGGGCGAGGTTGTGTGATTAGAACGTTTTCAATTGGTCCTGTTTTTGACTTAGGCGCGGATTTTTTTACATCGTTATTCACCATTACCTGCTGCTAAATATTCAGTGCAAATGTACATCAAATTTGTAAATAACTACTTGCTGCTTTATAAATTACAAGTATGGGAAGTATTTCAAAAGCCAAAAGGTAAAGGATAAAATGGAACATGCTGATGGATTTTTCCTTGCGCAGAAGTCCAAATGCCTGAACATAACGGTATGTGTACAGCCCTGCAATGCCGATCCAGCTAAGGGTTAATACAATAGTTCTTAGCTCCACGTTGCCCAGTGCTACCATTACGATCACCGGTAATAAAACAATCCCTATAATTTTATTAACCAGGAAAACAATGAAGATATATGAATCAATAAGGTTTTGCAGGCGAAACATCCAGCCCATTAGTTTTAGCACAAGAAATTTTACCACGTACGTTCCCGCAACTGCTGCAAGGCTATAGGCAAGTATTTTCCAAAAAGAATCATCAGCCTGTAACAGTTCGCTTACAAGCAAAGCAATGTAAAACCCGGCTACCAGTACATATAAAATATTGAATAATAAAGAAGGTAACGAGTTTTGGCTAACCTGCTGTTTCAATTGGCGTTGTTTCAGGCTGCGCCTGAAAAAAAGCGTCATCAGGTCACTGAAATATTTTGTAAAGGCTGTTCTGAACACAGCAAACATCAATAGCAGGCCTACAATTATATAAAAATAAATCTCTTTTCCCGGCGTTTTTTTCTTGAAAATAAACAGCAACGGCTGTGCCTGCTGTTGAAAATTAAAATAAGGATGTTTTTGCAGGATCTGCCGTGTAAAAAGAAAATTCTGAAAGGCAGTAGAATCTTTTTTAATAATAGCTGCCGTATCAGCCTGTACAGGTTGTTCTATTGCTGTATCGTTTGCAGAATTTTGGGCAAGCACTCCCTGAGAACAGAAAACCGATACCAGCAACAACAGCTTTATGTAAAATCTAATCTGTACCGACATTTGTTTTGCCATTGCCTGCAAAAATAAAGGCTTGGAACGTAGGGCAGGCGGTGTTCATAAAATATCTTTAATTTGCCGCCCTTGTTTATGCATCCTAAAAATATTTCCATAGCAGATTATACTTACCATCTTCCTGAGGATAAGATAGCTGCACACCCACTGCCAGAAAGAGACAGCTCCCGGTTGCTGGTGTACCGCCATAGGCAAATCTCAGAAACCGTTTACAGCAATATCTCCAGGTTCATTCCTCCAAAATCATTTATAGTTTTTAACAATACCAGGGTTGTGGAAGCCAGGTTGCTGTTTCAAAAAGATTCAGGTGGCGTAATAGAAATATTTTGCCTGGAACCTCATGAGCAATATGTTGATATTACGACCGCTATGGCGCAAACAGGTAAAGTGCTTTGGTTGTGCCTTGTAGGTGGGGCATCTAAATGGAAGAGAGGATTGGTGCTGCAAAAAACAATGCAAGTGAAAGGTAATGTAGTAACCTTATCAGCTCATTATATTGAAAAAAGAACTGACAGTTTTGTCATACAATTACAGTGGGATGATGATAAGATAAGTTTTGCCGAAATATTGCACCATGCAGGAAAAGTGCCTTTGCCTCCTTACATTAAAAGAGATGTGGAACAAGCCGATGCAGAACGTTATCAAACCGTTTATGCAAGCTTTGACGGCTCTGTGGCCGCGCCTACCGCGGGCCTGCATTTTACTGAAAGAATTTTAAACGACCTCAAAGCCCGGCATGTGGAAACCGGTTTTGTAACGCTACACGTGGGCGCTGGAACCTTCAAACCGGTGAAGGCAGCAACAATGCAGCACCACCAAATGCACAGTGAGTTTATAGAAGTTGAAAGAGCTTTTATAAAAAATTTAATTGCGAACATTGATGAAAAAGTCATCGTGGTTGGTACCACATCGCTTCGTACCGTGGAATCACTATACTGGCTGGGTTGTAAGTTATTGCAGGATGCATTGGTTTTTGATAAAGAGCCACTGTTCTTATCGCAATGGGAAGCCTATGAATTGCAGGCGCATGCATATCCGCCTAAAGATGCGCTTGAAGCGCTTTTGGCGTATGTTGAAAGAACAGGGAAGGGGAGCCTGCTGGCTAAAACACAAATTATGATAGCGCCAGGTTATCCGTTTAAAATTGCTGATGCACTTGTTACCAATTTTCATCAGCCGTCTTCCACGCTGCTGTTGCTGGTAGCAGCCTTTGCCGGCCCCGGCTGGAGAAAAATTTATAACTATGCGCTTGAAAATGATTTTAGATTTTTAAGCTATGGCGATGGCAATTTGCTATGGAGGGCTAACCTGAACGGTGAATAATATTATGCCTCTTCTTCAATCACCGGAAAGTCAACCGTAAATGCGGTGCCTTTGCCAAGCGTGCTTTCCAGTTTTACATTACCGTTGTGAGAATGCGTAACTGATTTTACATAGCTCAATCCCAGGCCAAAGCCTTTTACATTATGCAGGTTGCCGGTATGTGCGCGGTAAAATTTTTCAAAAACACGTTTTTGTGTTTCCTTGCTCATGCCAATGCCATTGTCTTCCACCCTGATGAAGATGCGGCCATTGTTATTTGCAGTAGAAATTTTAAGTTGTATTGGCACGTGTTCTTTTGAATATTTTACAGCATTATCAATCAGGTTGTTTACAAGGTTGGTAAAATGCACTTCATCGCCTGCAATTGTGTCTTTAGTAGCTGCAAGGTTCAGCTTGGCCTCGCCACCTTTTTCATGAAGCTGTAATGCAAAGTTGTCAACCACGCTTTCAATAATGCCATGCACGCGCAGCATGCCCATCTCAATATCGGAATCCTGCTTATCAAATTGCGAAGCTTTTAAAATGGTTTCAACCTGCTTGTTCATCCGCTGGTTTTCTTCTTTAATAATGCCGCTGAAGTAATTCATCTTGTCTTTATCCCTCAGCACCTTGTCATTTTTTAAAGCGTCCACAGCAAGAGAAATGGTGGCAATGGGCGTTTTAAATTCATGCGTCATATTATTAATAAAGTCGTTCTTAATATCGCTCAGTTTTTTCTGGCGCAGCATGGTGTAAATGGTTACATAAAATGCTGCAAGTATTACAAACGTAAAGAGTACGGCCAGTAAAATGTTCCATGATAATTTTCTGAGAACTACTTTTTTCCAGTCGAGCGCCACTACCAATAATGCTTCATCAGTTGTCAGGTTTTCTGATGGTGTGCCGCTTTGCGAGGTAATGGTATAGCCTTTTGGAATGTAGTTGGAAGCCGTGTCAAGGTTGGCCTGCGCAAAATTGGGCGATTGTGTTTCCACAATAGGGAATATACTCAGCGGGCCGGAAATGAGGGCGTATTCAAAATTCAGCTCTTCCAGGCCGGCCTTGTCAAAACCGGCTCTTAGCTTTTGACTGATCTGGTCGCCCGAAAGCCAGTTGGAAATAGTGTTGTTCCTAAAAATATCATGGCCAATGCGCCTTTGAAAAATATTGGCGGGGTTATTAATTTCCCTTAAAATGTACTGCTCTTTAAACTGTGCCAGCTCAATACCCACTGTGCGCAAAACGCCATCAATTTTTTCCTTCACCTGGTCTTCGCGCAGCTTGATCATATTTTTAAGCCACGATACCTGGAGGACGATAATGCCCACCAGCGACAGCGTTGTTAAAATGGTAATTAAAGAAAACAGTTTCCTCACGGTAATATAATTCAGGCAAATATAGCAGATACAATAAAATTATTTTTGTACAGCATGTAGCCGGGCAATATTTTAACTTG
Organism: uncultured Niabella sp.; assembly: GCA_934486785.1. Taxonomy (GTDB): domain Bacteria; phylum Bacteroidota; class Bacteroidia; order Chitinophagales; family Chitinophagaceae; genus Niabella. Next base: position 158,462 of record CAKSQK010000003.1, read on the forward strand.
CTTTTGTATGCACTGGCACCGCGAATGAATTGTGTAAACTTTGATTGATTGGCCGAAATAAAAAAAACGCTACCTTGGCTGTATGAAAAATCCGGAAAGCGGCTCCATTTTAATAGCCAACCCACACCTGAATGATCCTAATTTTTTGCGGACCGTTGTGTTTCTGTGCGAGCATAACGCCGAAGGGACTTTTGGTTTTGTTTTAAACCGAAAGCTTGAGTACACGCTGGATGAATTGGTACCTCAACTGGGAGATTTTAAGTTGCCGGTGTACGAAGGCGGCCCGGTAGAAATGAATACCCTGCATTTTTTGCATCAATATCCTGATGAAATAGAGGATAGTAAAAAAGTGATTGAAGGCGTGTACTGGGGAGGCAGCTTTGAAAAGCTGGTTGAACTTATCAACTCCCGCACGATAGATGTTTCAAAAATCCGTTTCTTTTTAGGCTATAGCGGCTGGAGCGAGGGGCAGCTTGATTTTGAGATGGAAGAAAAAAGCTGGATTGTGGCAGAAGGGTTGAAAAAATTTTTATTTGATACCAGCGATAAAGAATTGTGGAAAGAAGTGCTCAACCACCTGGGCGGCGATTATAAACTTATTGTAAATGCACCGCTGGATCCCCGGATGAATTAATTAGCACAGTAATTGTTGATGAACCTGAGAAAATTTAAATCGTTATGAAAAGATTATATGTTGCCATCGTTTTAAGCATTAGTGTCACGTTTTCCGGCTGCGATTCCCTTTCGAATATTGCCGGAACGCTTTCCCAGTGGGAGATGGCGCAGGGATTGAAAGAAGCTTTAACGCAGGGATTGTTCAGGGGGTTTGACGCGTTTGCCAATCCTAATGAAGGCAATGCCTTACTAAGGTTTGCCTTTCCCGGCGAGGCTGCAAAAATTGAAAGAACGCTGAAAGACCTTGGCCTGACATCTCTTGTAAATTCAGTTACGGCAAAGTTTACCAACGCCATGTCGCTGGCCGTGCGTGAAGCCAAGCCGGTTTTTATCAATTCGGTAAAACAAATGAGTATAAGAGATGCGGCCGGTATATTGCTGAGCAATAATCCGCGAGCGGCAACAGAATATTTTAAAGCGGCAATGAGCCCGCAACTGATGACGGCCTTCAGGCCCATTGTGGACAGTACCGTTCGTGTAACGGGCGCCGGAAACGAGTATGCAACCATCGCCAAAACATATAACGCCATTCCTTTTCTTGATAAGAAACTTGAAACCAACCTGAATGATTTTATTGCGGCCCGTGCTATTGATGCCATGTTTATTTATGTGGCCAGCGAAGAACAAAATATCAGGGAAAAAATTGAGTACCGTAAAACAGATTTGCTGAAAAGAGTTTTTGGTTATGCTGACCAGCAAATGCGTGCCAGAACCGGTGTTGGAGTTGGGACGGGCGGGTATTAATTTCGTAAGTTTTATTATAATTTTTAATTGCCAATCGCTGTCGGTTGGCAATTTTTTTTACTATTTGCTGAATCTCATTTCAAAAGCTTCAAGTACCACGCTTAATACAATTGCAAATGTCAGGCTTTTCAAAAAAGTGAGTTGAGAATAGATCAAATAATCCATCGACAGGCTGATCACAAAAAATATTAAAAATGTGATCGCAACTTTACTCCAGCGAAATTTTTTCATGTGTAAAATTTATTTTGTAACTGCCCTCACATCTTCCACCCGTAATTGCAAACTTTTATTTCCGTTCCATTCGTTTTCATCAATCTTAAAAACCACGTCAAAAGACTTTTTTTCAACTATTGAAAATTTATGTGCCAGGTTAAAACCGATGCCGGTAAAAATCGCGCTGCCCTGTTGTATCACCAGCCGCAAATGATCTTCTTTCACCACGCAACAAAAGCCTGTATCGCGAACATTCCTTGCCACAAAAACCGGCGTCATATTTTCAGGGCCAAAAGGCTCCATTTGGCTGATGATGTTGTGGAATGAGGGAGTGATCTCTTTCAGTTGGATTTCTGCATCAATAATAATTTCAGGTACCAGCAGTTCATCCTGAATGGTTGCTGCTACGATCTCCTCAAATTTTTCCCGAAAGGCGTCAACGTTTTGCGGCTCAAGCGTAAGGCCGGCGGCTGCAAAATGACCGCCGTAGCCCAATAAAAATTCCCTGCAGGCATGTATGGCTTCATAAAGATTGAAACCCGGAACGCTTCGTGCGCTGCCTGCTACGTAATCGCCGCTTTGTGTAAGCACCACGGTTGGGCGGTAATATGTTTCAATAACCCTGGAAGCTACAATGCCTACCACGCCTTTGTGCCAGTGCGGCTGGTACACCACAGTAGATTTTCTTGCCACCCATTGCGTGTTTTGTTCTATCATCATCAGGGCTTCGCGGGTAATGGTGCTGTCAGCTTCTTTACGGTCGGTATTATCGCTGTGCAACATTTCCGCGTAGCGCATGGCTTCGGTTTCATTATCTGCAATAAACATTTGCACGGCTTTACGGGCATCATCCATACGGCCTGCGGCATTTACCCGCGGCGCAATCATAAACACCAGGTTGTGTATGTGCATGGGCAGTTTGATATTGCTTAAAGTAGCCAGCGCTTTTATACCCACGTTAGGGTTTTCATTGGCTTTTTTTAAACCATGAAAAGCAAGTATGCGGTTTTCTCCGGTTACAGGAACTATATCAGCAGCTATTGCAGTTGCCACAAGGTCTAAATATTCATATGCGGCACTTGCAGGTAAACCCAGTTTTTCGCACAACGCGCTAATAAGCTTGAAGCCAACACCGCAGCCGCAAAGTTCTTTGTAAGGGTACGGGCAGTCTGTTTGTTTGGCATTTAAAACGGCAACTGCATCAGGTATTATTTCGTCGGGCAGGTGATGGTCGCAAATGATAAAATCAATATCAAGGGTGTTGGCATAGTCCACCAGGCCAGCCGATTTAATGCCGCAGTCGAGTGCGATGATAAGTGAGAACTGGTTTTCTTTTGCAAAATCAATTCCTGCCCTGCTAACGCCGTAGCCTTCTTTATATCGGTTGGGAATATAGAAATCTACATCTTGTGTTTGCGTTCTCAAAAATTTATACATAGAAGCCACTGCGGTGGTGCCATCTACATCATAATCTCCAAAAACCAGTATTTTTTCATTCTGACTGAACGCATACAAAATGCGGTCAACAGCTTTGTGCATCTCCTTCATCAGCCAGGGACTGTGCAGTTGGCTTAATGCCGGCCGGAAAAAATCTTTGGCTTCATCAAAAGTGGTAATGCCGCGCTGAACCAAAATTTTGCACAGCGTTCGATTGATTTTGAGAGCGTTCTGCAATTCTGTAACATCCGCATCATTGGCTTGTAATATGTTCCAGCGCTTAGTCAAGTCAGGGGTTGTAAGGTGTTTATATAATTTGATAAATGAGTAAAGTGCTTCTTAATATTTTCTGTCGGTTACATAGTTCACAAGGTCAATCAGGCCTTTGCGGTAATCATTGTCAGGAAATTGCTGCAAGGTATCCAGCGCTTCCTGCTTATAAGCGTTCATTTTTTGTGTAGCATAAGTAATTCCACCTGTGTCTTTCACCACATCCAAAATCCAGTTAACTTTTTTAGTGTCGTTATTATTGTTTTTTACAATGTTGATCACTTTTTGTTTCGTCTTTTTATCTGTATTATTTAAGGTATAAATCAGCGGCAGGGTCATTTTCTTTTCCTTAATGTCGTTGCCAGTAGGTTTGCCCACATCTTCACTGGCATAATCAAAAAGGTCATCTTTAATTTGAAAAGCAATGCCGGTTTTTTCGCCAAACTGCCTCATTTTTTCGGCAATCTCATCGTCCTGTGTTACGCTCCAGGCCCCAGCGCTGCAGGCCGATGCCAGGAGTGATGCTGTTTTGCTGCTGATGATCTCGTAATAAATATCTTCTTTTAAATTCAGCGTTCTGGCCTTTTCAAGCTGCAGTAATTCACCTTCGCTCATTTTTTGCACTGCATCAGTAAGTATGTGTAAAATTCTGTAATCATTATGGCTGAGAGAAAGGATGAGGCCTTTCGCCAGCAGATAATCGCCCACAAGCACGGAGGCTTTATTTTTCCATAGCGCATAGGTTGAAAAAAAACCCCTTCTTTCCAGCGCATCATCTACCACATCATCATGTACAAGAGTAGCGGTATGTAAAATTTCAACAAGCGAGGCGGCTCTGTAGGTGGCTTCTGTCGTTTCTCCAAAAAGTTTGGCTGACAGGAATACAAACATGGGCCGGATTTGTTTACCCTTCCTTTTAACAATATACCGCATAATACGATCCAGTAAAGGCGTATTGCTTTTTACTGCATTTTTAAAACGCGCTTCAAAGCTTTCTAATTCCTGTTTAATTAATGATAAGGGGACATCCATAATAAGATCAGCAAAATAAAGTTAAATATTTATATTTCTAATTAATTTTAAGTGTTCACTAACAGCTATTTGCTGCAAAAAAAGTTAGTATTTTTTTTGGTTAAAATTTGGTTATTTAAAAAATGGTACTACTTTTGCTGGTAGATAGAAAAATCGTTTTTAAATCTTAATCCTTAGTTATGACAAGCAAAAAGTACACATTACTGGCAGGTTTAACTTGCTTATTTGCGTCAACAGGCTTCGCACAAGTAAGCCCTACGCACCCATATACGGCTGTGCATCCGTTATATGGTACCTACACTGTAACTGACCAGGCTTATTACAACAACAAGCAACTGGCTCAACACAACGAATTTTTAATTGGCAACTACGACTACCCGGCAAAACCAAGAGACATGTGGGAATTTGGTATTAAAGGCGGATCCTTCGTTGTAGTGGGTGATGTTCCGTCCAATCCGCTTCGCTCATGGGGTTTTGGTGCGCACATTCGTAAAGCTTTAGGGCATGTAATGTCTTTAAGGTTAGAATATGTTTACGGCGTTGCTACCGGTGAAGGTTACAGAGCCGTGGATAACGTTCCTGATCAATGGATGGTTAACAGGCCAACAAACTGGTATCCTAACTACAAAACCAAATCTCAGGATCTTTCTTTACAGGCTTTATTCAACATTCATAACATCAGGTTCTACAAATCACAAACTGCTATGACGTTCTATACACTGGCAGGTTTTGGTGTGAACACTTTTAGCCCAAGAGTTGATTTGCAGGCACAGCCTTCAGTAGCATACAATGGTGATAACAGATCTGACGTTCTTAAAAACTACAGAGATGCACTGAAAGGATCTGATTATTCAAGCCGAATTGACGACAGAAGTATTGCTTCATGGTCTACAGTTTTTGCCGGTTATATTAAGCCTTCAATTTCTTTAGGCGCTGGTGTTGCCTTCAGGCTGAGCGACAGGGTGAACTTAGCGTTGGAAGACAGGGCTATATTTGTAGCTAATGACTGGGTTGACGGCGTTCTCCCACCTTACTATGGCAACCAGGGTAAAGACTGGTTTAACTACGCTACTTTAGGCCTAAACTTTAACTTAGGAAGCAAAGCCAAAAGAGTTGAGCCTTTATACTGGCTGAATCCATTAAACTACGCTTACAGCGAGCTGCGCCGTGTACCAGAAATCATCCTTCCGGATGCTGATGGTGATGGTGTAACTGATCAATTTGACCAAGAGCAAACTCCTGCAGGTTGCCCGGTTGATACTCATGGTGTAAGCCGCGATACTGACGGTGACGGTGTTCCTGATTGCCGCGATAAAGAACTGATTACTCCTACTTATTGCCAGCCTGTTGATGCTGATGGCGTAGGTAAATGTCCTTGCCCAGAAGGTTGCGGACCTGTAGCGAGCGAATGTTCTACTGCTCTGGGTGCATTACCAAGCGTATCTTTCGCACCTAATTCAAACAATCTTTCTTCTGATGCACAAGCTGCTTTGGCTTCTGTAGCTGCAAGAATGAGGGCAAACCCAACTTGTAAAGTTGTTGTAGTTGGTTACTGCTCTGCCACTAAGAGACAACAGCAATTAAGCTGGGATCATGTAAACAAAGTGATCACTCACTTAGTAGAAAGAGAAGGTATCAGCGGTGACAGATTTATATTCTCTTCCGGCCAGGAAGGTGGTGATTGCAACACTGTAGATTTACGTGCTGCTGCACCTGGTGAAGACGGACCAAACACAGTAGCTCCTCCTCACCCCAACCTTCGCAAAAGATAATTAAACTTTTTGCTATAACAATACAAACCCTTCCCATTTGGGAAGGGTTTTTTCATTAAAGCTTTTTCCAACACAGAATTATTACATCTATTTTCCTGCCTTTGTATATCTTCTCCACTTTTCAATCACCTGCTCTATATCAACAGGTAATGCAGTCTCAAAAAATATCTGTTTTCCCGTACCAGGATGAATAAAGCCCAATGTTTTGGCATGCAGCGCCTGTCTGGGACATAATGCAAAACAATTTTCCACAAATTGCTTGTACTTAGCATATACAGTACCTTTTACAATTTTATCGCCACCATAAAAATCGTCATTAAATAAAGGGTGGCCAATGTGCTTCATATGAACACGAATCTGATGTGTGCGCCCTGTTTCCAGTACACACGCTACAAGTGTAACATATCCAAACCGCTCCAAAACTTTATAATGAGTAATGGCATCTTTCCCATGATCGCCTTCAGGATAAGCTTCAAATAATTTACGATAGCGAAGGTTGCGGCCCACATGCGCTATTATTGTTCCCTCATCCTGTTCCATATCTCCCCAGGCAAGGGCCACATATTGGCGTTGTACTGTATGGTCGAAAAATTGTTTAGCCAAATGCCGCATGGCTGCAGGCGTTTTGGCTAAAACCAATAAACCGCTGGTGTTTTTATCAATACGATGTACCAGGCCAAAGCGCGGCAGCGTTTCTTCATTTATAGCTGCATTTTGCTGTTGCAGGTAATAAGCAACGCCATTAAGCAATGTGCCTGAATAATTGCCGCTCCCCGGGTGTACCACAAGCCCCGCAGGCTTGTTGATGATAATGATCTCCTCATCTTCATGAACAATATCCAGCGGGATGTTTTCAGCAACCACATCACTTTCATCAGGTGTGGTATCAGTAAAAACTACTATTTCCTGCACACCCTTCACCTTATAATTGGGTTTTACGGCCTTTCCATCAACCAGCACCATATTGTTGTGTATGGCCTGCTGAATTTTATTCCGCGTAGCGCCCTCAATCCTGTTCATCAGGTATTTGTCAATACGGTAGGGCTCCTGGCCTTTATCTGTTTTATAAACAAATTTTTCGTACAATTCCTCACTCTGCTCGCTCTGCAAATCATCTATTTCTTCATTATCCATCATAGCCTGTAATTTAATGCAAATGTATTTGTATTTGGCTTTTGTGAATTGCTGTTTTGTTTGCTTCGGGATGTTTACTTTTGCCTGTGATGGATCAGAAAGTTATTTTTAGGGATTTAGGCATTATGCGTTATAAAAAGGCCTGGGATTACCAGGAAGACATGCTGCAAAAAACTGTTTCCATAAAAGCTGCCATCAGGGAAGCTGTACAGCTTCATCAGGATGCAGCGCAGTTGCCGCAAACCAGCCATTACCTGTTGTTTGTTCAGCATCCGCATGTCTATACTTTGGGTAAAAGCGGCAACATCATCAACGTTTTATTAAGTGAAGAAAATCTTGCAAAAAGAGGGATTGATTTTTTTCGTATTAACAGGGGCGGAGACATCACCTACCACGGACCCGGCCAAATTGTGGGATACCCCATATTTGACCTGGAAAAATTTTACACCGATATTGGAAAATACCTTCGCAATATTGAAGAAGTGGTCATCCTTACGCTTGCAGAATATGGCCTTAAAGGGGAGCGCTCAACAGGCGAAACCGGTGTTTGGCTGAACCCTGATACGCCCGGCCGTGAAAGAAAAATTTGTGCGATAGGTGTGCGCACCAGCAGGTGGGTAACCATGCATGGCTTTGCATTAAACGTAAATACAGATCTGGATTATTTTAATTTTATTATACCCTGCGGCATACAAAATAAACAGGTTACCTCATTACAGAAAGAGCTGGGCAGGCAGGTTGACATGGAAGAAGTAAAAGAGAAACTAAAAAGAAATTTTGAAAAAGTCTTTCACATCCGGCTTCACAGCGCTTAAAACTCTTTAGGCAGATAAAGCTTGTGCTTTTCTATGATCTTACCATTTGCATACAGCTCAAAGTTTACATATCCTGCCGATCCGAAATACGACCTGTCTAACTTAAACCTTTTTTCCTTCAGGTCTTTCATTTCAAATAAAAGCTGGTTGTATTCTGTAACAAATTTAATGTGGTAGGTGCGGTTATCAAATGGCAATTCCACACGCACATAACGGTCTGGCGATGTAAAAATATATTTTGAAGGAATAAACCCTGCTGGCAGGAAATTAATACTTATGTTAGCTGCAGTAGTTGCTGGCTGGCTATTACTTGAATATGCACCTGCCAGGCCAAGGCTGTCTACAGCCGGTTGTTTTACAGGCGTTGTAAAAAACTTACCACCTTCCTGCATTACAAATATGCGGTAATACATACTGTCATGTGGCGCCTGTGTGTCAGAAACACCATTTTGCATAATGGTAGGATCTGGCATGGTGGCTATGGTTTTAAAGAAGTTGTTCTTGTCGTGAGAGCGTTGGATGCTCATCTGCTTAATATCTTTTAAATTATGCGTCCATGAAATAACCACACGCCCACCTCCAACTTTATACACTGAAAAGTCAGGCAATTCTTCCTGTGAATAAGAAATCAATGAGATAAAAATTCCAGCGAAAAGTAATAAAGCCTGTTTCATAAAAATGCTTACCTGTGTTTGACAAAGATAGGGGAGTGCCGCTTATCTGTTAAAATATTAACGTTCCTTTTGGCAGAGAATGGTTGCCCTGAAGCCCGCCACAATGTATGATGAGAACATTACTTCCGGCACTTAATAATTTTTTTCCTGTCAGTTCATGTACAGCATAAAACAATTTTGCTGAGTACACAAAATCAGTAGGCACGCCGGCGTTATCATAAAGCGTGTTCATAAAACCAATCAGGTGTTCATTATATTTTGCATAGCCTCCAAAATGATAGTCATGAACAATATTCACCGGCTGGCTTTTATTCAGCAGCAGTTGCTGCACTTGCTGCTCAAGCGCATTATTATTTTTTAAAACGCTGACGCCAATTACTTCGGCGCTTTCGTTGCTGCTGTTTATTATTCCTGCCATCATAGTGCCCGAGCCCACGGCGCAGCAAATAGTACTGAATTTATTTTTATCATATTGCAGCGTAGCCATTCCCGCTGCACCCAGCGGACCGTAACCACCTTCTGGTATAACATAATAGCCGGAAGCATTCAAATGCCGGGAAAGTTTTTTTTCTTTATAATCCTGCCGGGAAACGAAATGCAACTGCATGCCGTAGTTCACTGCATCTTCTAAAGTCTGGCTGCGTTGCCGCGGTTCTTCCCCGCGGATGATACCAATACTTTTTAAGCCATGCTGCCTACACGCAAAAGCCGTTGCCACAATATGATTGGAATAAGCGCCGCCAAAAGTAACAACCGCATTCGCGTTTTGTGCCAGCGCTTCTTTCAAATAAAATTTTAATTTAAACCATTTATTGCCACTGGCTATGGGATGAATTTTATCTGTTCGCAACGCATAAACATTGATATTATTACGGCATAGAAAATCAATTCTATCAGTAGTGATCAAATCTTCATTAATTAACAGCATACATTTTGAAGTTGGCTAATTTAGTTTATTTTTGAGCGAATGTGAACAACAAATTCGTTATAAAAAATCAAAAGTATGAAACCTACATTAGTGATATTGGCCGCGGGAATGGCCTCCAGGTATGGCAGTATGAAACAGGTAGAAGGGTTTGGGCCCAGCGGCGAAACCATTATGGATTACTCCATTGCTGACGCTGTGAAGGCGGGCTTTGGTAAAATTGTTTTTTTAATAAGGGAACAGTTTGAGGAAAATTTCAGAAATAAATTTGCCAACAAGCTGGATGGAAAAGTGCATTACGAGTTTGCTTTTCAGGAACTGGATATGTACCTGGATGGCGCACAAATACCCGAAGAAAGAACAAAGCCCTGGGGCACAGGCCATGCCGTTCTTTGCAGCCGTAACAGGGTAAGTGAGCCTTTTGCCGTGATCAATGCAGACGATTTTTATGGCTTTGATGCTTTTAAAAAAGCAGCCGATTTTTTGATTAATGAATGCGATGAAAAAACTTACGCTGTAATTGGTTACGACCTGATGAAGACGTTGAGCGAGCATGGTACTGTAAACCGCGGCGTTTGCACTTTAGATGAAAAAGGCAACCTGGCAGGAGTGGTTGAGCGCATTGGCATAGGCCTGAAAGAGGATAAAGTAATGGTAGAAGATGGACTGGAGCCAAAAGAATTAAAGCGCAGCGATGTGGTATCCATGAATTTCTGGTGTTTTCATCCTTCAGTGTATGATCTGTATGAGAAAGATTTTAAAGCATTCATCAGTAAAAATATTGCAGTGCCTAAAGCCGAGTTTTTAATACCGGAAGTGGTAGATAATTTTATTAAAAATGGCGGCGTGGTAAAAGTAATTCCCACAACAGCGCAATGGTTTGGAGTAACGTATAAAGAAGATGCCCCTGCCGTTCAAAAAAGCCTGAACAGCCTTATAGATGCCGGCGAGTATCCTCAAAACCTTTGGGGATAAGGGGTTTTTATAAAAAAATTTAAGCCTGCACTTGTGCAGGCTTTTTTAATGCATTTCATTTGAGCTTCAGGTTGCTGTTGTATTACTTTTCTTCCAGCACTACAAACTCCTGCTCCAGGGCAAGGGCATTTGTGTAAAGTTCATCAATAAAGGCAGCGCCATATTTTGCGTAATAGGTAATAAAATTTTCTACACGCTCCTGTAACTGCTCACCGGGAAATAATTGTTGTTTCAATTTTTCTATTTGATGCATGGATGCCTGGTGCGTTCTCTTTTCTGCGCGCAGCATTTTCTTGCCTAATACTTCAATTCGTTTGGCTGCCTGCACTTTCAGCGCTTCAACATGTTTTATAAGTGTGCCGTCAATGGCCGCGGCTTGTTGCCCCAGTGATTTATATAATGCGTTTACATTTTCAATAGCTTCATCTACACTTAGGTTTTTGTTGGAGTTTTTCTGTACCCATTGGCTTTGTAATTTTTGTACAGGTTGAAAAAAATCAGCATAAGAAAAACCCAGCTTATTCTTTAATTGTACCGATCGTTCATCAACAATTAAATAGGAATTGCGCAGCACCAGCACAGGGTAAGGCACTTTATAATGCGCAAACAGATCTTTCAATTGCAGCCAGTACGCCAGTTCGCCGCCACCGCCAATAAAAGCAATGTTGGGTAATATGATTTCCTGAAAAATGCCACGTAAAATTACGTTCGGGCTAAACCTCTCCGGGTGGCTGGACAATTCTTCCAGCAACTGTATTTCCGTAAAAACGATTTCAGTATTTACAACGCGCCACAGGTGTGCATCTTTCTCAATACGTTCTCGCTTGTCATCAATGAGGTAAAAGAAGTTGATTTCCCGGCTGTGCGCCTGTGCCGTATAGCCGGCGGCACGTAGCCGCTCACCCGTAGTAGTTGTAATTTTTGAAGAAGGGCTGTGCAGCAGTTCTTCCATAAAAACAGGATGGGCCAGTTTTTTTAGCGCTGCATTGTCTGGTATCACTACCAATACGCCGTATTTGCCAAACAATTCGTTTACCAATTTAAATGTTGCCTGCTGAATGGTTTCACCTTCGGCATAATTTTTTTTCAGCAGGGCTATAATGGCCTGGCCTTCCGGCAGCACGCCCACTTCATTTGCAATTTCTTCAATTAGTTTTAATAGTTCTTTGTCAACCTTCATTCGGCCAACAGCGCCGGTTTGTGCAGTGTTCCAGATTTTTTTGCGCCCATTGATGTACACATGCCCTAGTTCGTCAAGGTCAGCGTCTTCGCTGCCCATGTAAAAAACAGGCACAAAATCGTATTGGGGAAATTGTTGTTTGCTGTATGCTGCCAGTTTTACCGCGTGTAAAATTTTATATAAAAAATACAATGGGCCTGTAAAAATATTAGGCTGGTGCGCAGTGGTAATGGTAAAAGTCGTTTCTTTTTGCAGCAGGTTCATGTTAGTATAAACTGCATCATTGGTTGAAATACCAGTATACTGATGCTCTAAAGCTTTGGCCAGTTCCTTGCGGTTTGTATTAAAATGCTGCCTTGAAACGATAGCCTGTTCTAAACCGGCCTTGTTTGCAGGATGTAAAAAAAAGGAATGTAAATTAGCTTCGTTGTTTAAATAGTCAATGACTATTTTTGAATAAAACCCGGTTTGCGTATACGGAATTTTTGTTGGTACAAAAGCCATGAATAATCGCTTAATATTCAATGAAAATACTATAACATTTTGAAACCGGAATAGTTTTATATTTAAATTATGACAATACTGCTTCAATGTACCGACCGTGTTGGCCTGGTGGCTGATATAGCAAAAATTATGGCTGATGCGGGGCTGAACATTCTCTCCATGAGGGAATTTGTAAATGTAAAAGATGACCGTTTTTTTATAAGGCTTGAAATAGATACCCTAACGCTTAGCGAGGCTATTACAAATCGTGTTTTACAAAATTTGCCGGATGATACTGAGATACTCATCAATCCCAAGCCGCAAAAAAAGATCGCTGTATTTGTAACCAAAGAGTACCACTGCCTGGGCGATATTTTGCTTCGCAATTATTTTAATACGCTGCATGCTTCTGTTGAAGTGGTGGTAGGCAATCATGAAAAATTGCGCGGCATTACGGAGAAATTCGGGTTGCCGTTTCATCATGTTTCTCATGAAGGAAAAACAAAAGAAGCCTTCGAGGATGAGCTTTTAAATATTGTGAACGAATATGAATTGGACTATATTGTTCTGGCAAAATTTATGAGAATATTGTCTCCGGAGTTTGTTGCCAGGTTCAACATGCGTATCATCAACATTCACCATTCCTTTCTTCCTGCTTTTATTGGCGCTAACCCATACAGGCAGGCATATGAGCGCGGCGTAAAATTAATTGGCGCCACGGCACATTTTGTTACCAACGATCTAGATGATGGCCCCATCATTTCGCAGCAGATCATACCGGTAAACCATGCCCACACCGTGGGCGATATGGTGCGGCTGGGAAAAGAAATTGAAAAATCAGTGCTGGCCAAAGCGTTGCAGCTGGTGTTTGAAGACCGCGTAATGGTTTACAATAATAAAACAGTAGTGTTTGAAAATTAACCTCTGAAAAAATGAGCAATATCACTTAATTGGTATCAGCGATTTTTGTAACTTTATGCCAGTCAACTTTTACAATTATGGAAAGGAATGATTTCTTTTTAATAATTGCTTTAAGTTTCCGCAGTAAGTTGTATAACGATGCAGAATAAAAATGATTGCTTCTGCTCAAACTCAAAGAGATGCCGTTGCATAAAGCCTTTAAATCCGGCTGATATGATGTGTGCATTGCCCGGCCTGATTGTTGTAGTAAACAAATAGATTATATAAGTTTCTCGTAGTTTTTTGACAAAAATCATAATAAAGTTATGACTGGGGTCATAAAGACCTTAGCCATTATTCCCAAACTTTGTACACATAAATACAGTCAAACATGAAAAAAATTACAATCTTTTGCTCGGCCATTGCCTTGAGCCTTTTAATCGCCTGCGGAGGTGGCGATAGCAAACCAGCGGACTCTGCTGCATCCGGCAGCGAAACTCCAAAAAGCATGGTAAACACCAGTGATTACGACCCTAAAAGAGGTGAAGGAAAGTGGGATCATACTAATGTGAAAATAGGAGAGAATGTAGATGCGGCACTGGCTGCCGAAGGTAAAAAAGTGTATGAAGTAAAATGCGCATCCTGCCACAAACTTAACGATGAAAGACTGGTAGGCCCGGGCTGGAAAGGCGTTACCCAAAGACAAACCGCGCCATGGCTTTTAAATTTTATTACCAATCCTGATCCTATGATTGACAAGGATCCCGAGCTTCAGGCTCAGTTGGAAATTTGCCTGGTGCGCATGCCAAATCAAAATCTTACAGATGATGAAGCCCGAAAATTGCTTGAATTTATGAGGCAAAACGACGGCGTACAATAACCTGAACTATAATAATTAAATATATGAGAAAAATTTTCAACATTGCACTTGTAGCGGCACTGGCTGCTACTGTGCCTTTTATTTTTCATTCCTGTAAACCTAAAAATGCCGGTAGCGCGGTTAGCTCCGATGCAGCTTCTAAAACATATGTTGCCCCGGGCAAATATGATGAGTTTTACAACTTCGTATCAGGCGGCTTTAGCGGCCAGCTAAGCGTATACGGTTTGCCAAGCGGCAGGCTGCTGCGCGTTATCCCGGTTTTTTCAGTTGACCCTGAAAAAGGTTATGGTTACAGCGAAGAAACCAAACCCATGCTCAATACTTCGCATGGCTTTGTGCCCTGGGATGACTATCACCACGTGCAGATCAGCCAGACCAATGGCGAAATTGACGGGCGCTGGGTATTTGGTAATGCCAACAATACCCCGCGTGTTTCAAGGGTTGATTTAAAAACCTTCCGCACCGCGGAAATTATTGAGCTTCCTAATAGCGCCGGTAACCACTCCTCGCCATTTATTACTGAAAATACAGAGTATGTTGTAGCGGGTACCAGGTTTAGCGTTCCTCCCGACTATGCAGAAGGCGATGTGTCAATAGATTCTTATAAAGAGAATTTTAAAGCTTACATCAGTTTTATCAGCGTTGATAAGGAAGATGGTAAAATGGACATTGCTTTCCAGCTTCGCTGCCCTGGCGTAAACTTTGACCTAAGCCATGCTGGTAAAGGAAAGTCTCATGGCTGGTTCTTCTTTTCATGCTACAATACAGAGCAGGCCAATACGCTTTTAGAAGTAAATGCTTCTCAAAAAGATAAGGATTTTATTATGGCTGTAAACTGGAAAAAAGCTGAAGAATACCTGAAAGCCGGTAAAGGAAAAAAACAATCAGTAAGGTATGCCCACAATACTTTTGATGAAAAGACCCATACTGCGAAATCTGAAATTAAAACAGAAGTTACCGTTTTGGATGTGTCAGAGTTGAAAGATATTGTTTACCTTATTCCATGCCCTAAATCTCCACACGGTTGCGATGTAGACCCAACCGGTGAATACATTGTAGGCAGTGGTAAACTGGCTGCTTTAATTCCTGTATTCAGTTTTGATAAACTTCAAAAAGCCATTGCCGATAAAGCATTTGATGGCGAATACGAAGGCATTCCTGTTGTAAAATACGAGGCAGCATTACATGGTGAAGTTCAGAAGCCAGGCCTTGGCCCTTTGCATACAGAATTTGATGCCAATGGCAACGCTTACACTTCTTTCTTTGTTTCTTCAGAAGTAGTAAAATGGAGTATTAAAGATCTGAAAGTATTGGATCGTGTTCCAACTTATTATTCAATTGGCCACTTAATGATCCCGGGCGGAGATTCTAAAAAGCCTTATGGCAAATACCTCGTTGCTTATAACAAGATCACTAAAGACCGTTATCTGCCAACAGGCCCCGAACTTTCACAAAGTGCGCAGATCTTTGACATTAGCGGAGATAAAATGCAACTGATACTTGATTTTCCCACTATTGGCGAGCCGCACTATGCGCAGGCCGCACCGGCTGAATTGATCAGTAAAAATTCAGTCAAGTTCTTCCCGATAGGTGAAAACATGCATCCTTATATTACAAAAGGCGAAGGTGAATCTAAAGTGGTGAGAGAAGGAAATAAAGTGCATGTGTACATGACGGCCATTCGCTCGCACTTTGCTCCGGACAATATTGAAGGCATTAAAGTAGGCGATGAGGTTTACTTTCATGTAACCAACCTTGAACAGGATTGGGATGTGCCGCATGGCTTTGCAATAAAAGGCGCTGATAATGGTGAGCTGCTCATTATGCCTGGTGAAACCCTCACCTTAAAATGGCTGCCCAACAGAACAGGCATCTTCCCATTTTATTGTACTGACTTCTGTAGTGCGCTCCACCAGGAAATGTCAGGCTATGTAAGAGTATCTCCAGCCGGCAGTAATGTTCCTTTAAAGTTCCATACCGGCAAATCACCTACGCCTGCTGCAGGTAGTAATGCTGATAGCGGCGCTGTAACTAAAGCTGATACAGTAAAAAAATAGTTTGATTGTATAAATGTTTGGTTAAGGGGGCGGCACAGTAGTACCTGCCCCCTTGTTTTTTAGCGGTTAATAAACTTTTACAATGAAAAATCATACAAATAAAATAAGCATACTTTCAAGAGTAATGCTTGTTGTAGCAGCAATTTTACTGGCCATTTCAATTTTTGTACCGCTGTGGTATATTGATCTTGATGCGCCACAGTATCCCGAAGGATTGAAACTGCAGATCTACCCTGATAAACTCGCTGGTGATGTAGACATCATTAACGGGCTAAACCATTATATAGGCATGCAAACCCTGCATGAAGAAAACTTTATTGAATTTAAAGTGTTACCCTATATAATAGGATTTTTTGCTGTATTGAGTTTGATCGTTGCTCTAATTGGAAACAGGAAATTTCTATATGTTCTTTTAGGATTGTTTGTAGTATTTGGAATTGTGGCAATGTATGATTTTTGGAAATGGGAATATGATTATGGCCACAACCTAGATCCCACGGCAGCTATTCAAGTGCCGGGAATGGCTTACCAGCCACCATTGATAGGGTTTAAGCAATTACTCAATTTCGGCGCTTATTCTTTTCCTGATGTGGGAGGATGGCTGTTTATAGGAGCAGGGCTTTTAATGCTGATTGCAGTAATACACGAGTGGAAAAGAGCTAAAAAAGTTAAACCAAAAGTTGATAGTTTATCATGAAAAATTACACACTGTTTTTAAGTATTGCCTTAGCAGTTATGTTGGGTGCCTGCGCCACCACTGAGCCAGAGCCCGTAAAACTAAACATAGATAACTGCGAGTATTGTAAAATGACCATTGCCGATCTTCGTTTTGCATCCGAACTGATAACCGAAAAAGGAAGGGTGTATAAGTTTGACGATTTGAAATGCATGGTGTCTTACAGAACTGAAAACTCACTTTCAAATGCCACGTATTTTGTATCAGATTACAACAAGCCCGAAAATTTAATAAAAGCTGTGAACGCCGTCTTTGTTACAGGCGAAAAGGTACAAAGCCCTATGAATGGAAACGTGGCAGCCTTTTCACAAAAAGCCGATGCTGAAAAATTTGCTCAGGAAAAACAGGCAACCGTGGCTGATTGGGAGCAGGTGAATCAATAAGGCATGAGGAAGGTACTTTTTTTCATCATATTGCTCATTGCTCCCGCTTTAGTAAAAGCCAAAATTATACATGTTGGCCCGTCAAAGCAATACACTTCTATAAAGCAGGCGTTAATTGCCGCTGCTCCGCTTGATACAATTTATATTCACGCGGGCCATTACAAAGAAGGGAATATTCACATTTCAAAACCGGTAAGCCTCATCGGCATCAATTACCCCGTCATTGATGGGGAAAAAAAAGTTGAGGTTATTTCTATTCATGCATCAGATGTGGAAATTAACGGGTTGAAGGTAGTCCGTTCGGGTTATGCCACGTTGGAAGATCCTTGCGGGATAAAAGTGTACAACCGCGAGCGTGTACAGATCATCAACAACATTCTTGATGATAATTTTTTCGGCATCTACCTGCAATACAGCAAGCATTGTGTTGTAAAGAGCAACCGCATACAGGCTTATGGCAGAATGGAACAGGAAATCGGCAACGGCATTCATTGTTTCAGAAGCGACACTTTGCAAATATCCCGAAACACGATACAGGGCCATCGCGACGGGATTTATTTTGAATTTGTAAGCGGCAGCGTTATCTGGAACAACACTGCCCGGAACAACATCAGGTACGGGCTGCACTTTATGTTTTCAAATAATGATATGTATTTGAACAACACCTTTCAAAACAATGGTGCAGGCGTGGCGGTAATGTTTTCCAAGCATGTGTCAATGTTCAATAATACGTTTATTGAAAATTGGGGCGATGCGGCTTATGGCCTTATGCTAAAAGAAATTTCGGATGGTTATATCAGCGGCAATAAATTTTTAAACAATACTTCCGGTATTTATATGGAAGGCGCCAGCCGCATGATCGTCGAAAAAAATATCTTTAACGGCAACGGCTGGGGTATGAAGATACAGGCAAGCTGTATGGACAATGTGATCACTAAAAACAACTTCTCGGCCAATACTTTTGATGTGAGTACCAACGGCAGCCTGGTGTTAAACACCTTTGAGAATAATTATTGGGATAAATACGAAGGTTATGATTTGAACAGGGATGGCTTTGGTGATGTGCATTATCATCCGCTTAGCCTGTTTTCAGTAATAGTGGAAAAAAATCCGCCGGCAATGATCCTGTTCAGGAGTTTTATGGTAAATCTTTTAGACAGAAGCGAAAAGCTGATACCCAGCCTTACGCCTGATAACTTTGTTGACAAAGCCCCTTTAATGAGGCCCCTGGGTTTATGATAGAGATAAAGAACATATCGAAGCATTTTGGCAAATTGCATGTTTTAAAAAATATCAACCTCACCTGCAATAAGGGAGAATGCATTGCGCTGATCGGCCCCAACGGCTGCGGTAAAACTACTTTAATCAAATCCATTCTGGGAATGGTGGTTCCTGCATCGGGCGATATTTTTTTTAACGGACGGAATATTAAAAATGATTACCTGTACCGTAACCAGATTGGTTACATGCCGCAAATAGGCCGTTATCCTGATAATATGACCATTGGCCATATTATTGAAATGATCAGGCAGATCCGCAGTTCCGGCCAGCCATTGGATGAAGACCTTTTGCACGCCTTTAACCTTCCATCTTTATACGAGAAACGGATGAGAACGCTTTCGGGCGGTACTACGCAAAAGGTAAGCGCCACACTTGCTTTTCTTTTCAATCCCGATGTTTTGATCTTGGACGAACCCACTGCAGGCCTCGATCCACTGGCATCAGATATTTTAAAAGAGAAGATCATAAAAGAAAAAGAAAAAGGAAAGCTGATATTGATTACATCTCATTTGCTTAGCGAGCTGGATGACCTGGTTACAGAAATTATTTTTATGCAGGAAGGCAACTTGCAGTTTCATAAAACTGTTTCTCAGTTGATGCAGCATACAGGCGAACAAAGAATTGCCAAAGCCATTGCAAGCGTTTTAAAAAAGGAAGTGATTTGAACAGGATAATTAAATACGTCATATTAGACATAGTGAAAAGTAAAATGGTCATTGCGTACGCGGTGCTGTTGGCCATTTTATGCTTCAGTGCTTTTAACCTGGAAGATAACAGCACTAAGGGTGTACTAACGGTGCAAAGCATCATCCTGCTTACCGTTCCGCTGGTGAGCATTATTTTTTCAACCATTTATCTGTATAACAGCAACGAGTTTATTGAGTTGCTGCTGAGCCAGCCGGTGCAAAGAAGAAAAATATGGATCAGTTTATTCACCGGTTTATCTCTTTCGCTCCTCACCGCATTCCTTGTAAGTGCGGGCATACCATTACTGCTTTATGCTCCGTTAAATCTGGCGCTGATAATGATCCTGATCGGAAGCCTTATTACAGTAATTTTTGTGGCCATCGCAAGCCTTTGCGCCATGCTCACGCGTGACAAGGCCAGGGGCATTGGCATTGCTATTTTAATTTGGTTATTCTTTGCGCTGCTGTTTGACGGGCTGCTGCTGTTTTTATTGTTTCAGTTTGCAGATTATCCTATTGAAAAACCCATGATCGCGCTGGCTTCTTTAAGTCCTGTTGATCTGTCAAGGATTATGATGCAGTTGCACATGGATGTATCGGCAATGATGGGGTACACCGGCGCTATTTTTAAAAATTTCTTTGGCAATGCTGCCGGATTTATTATTGCCCTGCTTTTGCTTGTTTTGTGGATCGCTATACCTTTCTGGATTTCTTTACGTAAGTTTAATAAAAAGGATTTGTAGGTTGGAAACTATAATATAACCTACTGCTGCTTTTCAACCGGCCTGCCTGAATACAATTCCTGTACAAGTGTCATAATCACTACTAAGAATGGTGTTGCCATTACCACTCCCCAGGCGCCACCCAATACACCCATCAGCATCTGAAAGAATAAAAGCAAAGCGGCAGGAATGCTCAGCATTTTATTTTGAATATACGGAGTGATGAGATTGCTTTCAATCAGTTGTATAAAAAAATATAAAATGCCGATGTACAAGGCCTGCTGTGGACTGTCTAAAAATCCTACCAATACGGCTGGGATGAGTGAAATGATAGGGCCGAAATTAGGAATGAACGTGAGCAGTCCTGCCAATATCGAAAGTATCAGCCACTGATCAACTCCCAGTGCAAGTAAACCCCCGGCTGTTAAGGCAAATGTGATGAGTACACTGTAAGTCATTCCTTTAAACCAACTGCGCAAATTCAGCCCCATTCTTTGTAAAACATCATTCGCTTTAGAACGCCCTTTGCGCGGAACAAGAGATACAATTCCTTTCACATATTCTTTGGGAGTTGCTGCTAAAAAAAGCCCAAGGAAAAATACCGTATACAGGTCGCCTAAAAAACCAAATGTGCTGGTAAAGAATTTTTTAAACATGCTTCCCATATCACCGTTAGCTCCGCTCTGTTGGTTTGCTTTCGGGTCCGTGTTGCCTGATGCGCTTGCAGCAGCATTACTTTTTGTTGCCGCGGTATCAGCAAATGCTGTGGAATCATTTGCAGTTTGTAGTGATTGGGAAGTTGCGTTTGTTGCTGTATCAGTTGTAAAGTATTTGCCTGCAAACCTGTTCAGCAGGGGAGTTGTTGTAACAACACTTCCAACTTTCTGCTTCATTTCAGGTAGCTTTTTTTGAAAGTCCTGCGCCTGGTCCTCAATTTTTGCACCTGTTAGCCAAAAAAGGGCAGTTGCAAATATTAGGCTTATAAAAATAGAAAGTATATAGCAGGGCAGGTCTTTCCAGCCAGTCCATTTTTTAATTTTATCAGTAATGAGCCGTAAATAAACAGCCAATACGATGCCGGCTATTAATAGCAGGCTCACATTAAAAGTATAAATAAAAACACCCAGTATCAGCAGGCTTAAGCCGGTAATGCCGGTTGTAGTCCATACCTTTTCTGTATAGGCCTTTTTATCCGTGGTCATTGGTGCTGGATTTTATTTAACATTAAAATTGTAGCTTTTGTATACCTGCAGGGGCAATAAAAAAGCTGTCCTTAATATGAACAGCCTTTTATTTAAATGAAAAATTTTTAAGCCCTGCGGTTCCGGGTCAACATACTATAGATCCACAGTAAAAGAACTGCGCCACCTACTGCAAAAATAAAACCTTTAAAGGTCCAGTTGCTGGTAGGTTCACCTAAGATGGCACCCCCGATCCAGCCTCCAACAAGTGCACCGGCAATACCGATAAGAATTGTAACAATCCATCCACCGGGGTCTTTACCGGGGTGTAAGGCTTTTGCAATCGCGCCTGCAATGAGGCCGAATAAAATCCATGATAAAATTGCTCCCATAGTTTGATTTTTATTTTAGGGTTAAATAATCGGCTACCCTAAAATAACATAAAAAACATGCCAAAAAGCAAGAATGGGAAATTCAGGCAAAAAACTTATGCACAATAATTTATTGTGAATGAACAGTTTGAATATTAAGCAATATTGCCGATGTGTTGGGCCTGCAGCATAAGGTCTGCCAGTACAATGGCCGTGTATGCCTCAACAATAACTGGCGCGCGCAAAGCCACGCACAAATCATGGCGGCCTTTTACAGAAAATGTTTCTATTTCATTTGTTTGCCAGTTCAGGCTTTCCTGCTGTTTGGGAGTTGATGCTGTAGGTTTTACCGCAATGCGAAACACAAGTTCGTTGCCATTTGTAATACCGCCCACAATGCCGCCGGCATGATTGGTTTTGGTAAGGCCATCCATATTTTGAATGGCATCGTTGTGGTCAGAGCCAAACATTTTGGCTGCCTGAAATCCGGCTCCAAACTCAACACCTTTTACCGCAGGTATGCTGAACATGGCATGAGCAATTAACGACTCAACCGAATTGAAATGAGGTTCTCCAAGGCCAATGGGCAGGCCTTTTACGCGGCACTCAATAATGCCGCCAACAGAGTCTTTGGCATCAATGGCTTTTTGCAAACCGGCTTCAATGCCCGGCTCGCCGCCCACTTCAATAATCGTAGCTTCAACCGAAATGTTTTTCAATAGCTTTTTTGCAATTACACCTGCCGCTACAAGCCCGGCAGTAAGCCTGGCGCTAAAATGCCCGCCACCACGGTAATCTTCAAAACCTCCAAACTTTTTATGCGCTACAAAGTCTGCATGGCCTGGCCGTGGAATACTTCTGAGTTTATCATAATCGGCGCTGCGGGTATTTTTGTTTTCAATGTAAATCATGATGGGAAAACCGGTTGTTTTGCCATTGAACACGCCGCTTTTCAATGCCGGTATGTCTTCTTCCTGCCGCGGCGTGGCGCCTTTTTGAGTACCTCCTTTACGGCGTTCCATATCGGTCAAAAAATCTTCAACAGGTACGTCAAGGCCTGCCGGACATCCGTCAATTACCACACCCACACAGGCGCCGTGCGATTCTCCAAAAACCTGTACCCTGAAAATTTTACCAAATGAATTCATGATTTGCTGTAATTATTTCGTGTCTTTAAAAATTTGCTTCATCGTTTTGATGTCAATCAGCCCGGCTACATCGGCTCCCAAACTTTGAAGATGGTCATAAAAATCCGGGTACGATTTATTGATGGCTCCGGCTTCTTCAATCGTGGTATTACCGTCAGCTTTCAATGCAGCTATAGCGCAGGCCATGGCTATTCTGTGGTCGTGCCTTGAATGCACTTTGGCGCCTTTTACACCTTTGCCGCCATGCACCAGCATCACATCATCTTCCAGTTCTACCTGTACGCCCATTTTGCCAAATTCTTCCTGCAGGGTCAATCCTCGGTTGCTTTCTTTATGCGCCAACCTGCTTACGCCTTTAATTTTTGATGTGCCCTGGCAATAGGCGGCAAGCACCACAATGGGCGGGAAAAGGTCAGGACAATCAGTAGCATCAAATTCAAAAGCTGCCATGGCAGCCGGGTGCACTTTAATGCCTTTGGCATCCATGGCAATACCTGCATTGGCATCCATCAACGCATCAACAATTTTCTTATCCGCCTGTGTGCTGGTAAGGTTAAGGCCTGTAACCGTTATGGGGCCGGCAATAGCGCCTGCCACTAATAAAAAGGCGCCGCCACTCCAGTCGCCCTCCACAGTATAAGCAACTTCTTTTGTTTCGGTATTTTGCTGGTGAGCTTGCAATACGTTCTTATCAAAAACAAATTCCCGGTAATTTTTATTCTCTGGTACAGGCAGGCCAAATTGTTTCATTACATCCAGCGTAAGATCAATGTAAGGCTTGCTTTTGAGGCTGTTTACTTTTATATAAGTATTATTGCCCGTTACAAACTGGTGAGGCGCCACGGCATAGGCAAATAACAGCCCTGTTAAAAATTGAGAACTTAAGGAACCGTCAATTTCAATATCCTTGGGGTTGAGCGGACCCTGTATGGTTAGCGGCAATAGCCCGTTATTTGATTCGATGGCAACACCCAGTTGGGGAAAAATGCTGTCAAAAAAATCAAGCGGGCGCGTGGCAAGGCTGCCTTCACCGGTAATGGTTATTTCGTTTTTGCAAAGCGCAGCAATCGGTGTAAACATACGAATGCTAAGACCGCTTTCGCCGCAGTGGATCTTATCTTCTTTAGAAGTAATGCCGCCCGCCTTTGATAAAAAATTACTTTGTATGGAAATAGTGTCACTATCAACCTGGCTTACAGTTGCGCCTAATCTTTTGATAATGTCAAGAGCGGCTTTATCGTCATTGCTTTGGCCAGCATTTTTAATAAAGCTTTTTTTTGTTGACAATAAGGCCGCTGCACAAGCCCGCTGCATAGAGCTTTTTGACGCAGGCGCCGTAATGCTTCCGTTAAGAGCTGAAGGATGTATCGTTATTTTCAAAATATAAATTTTAAGTTATTAGTACAGGCTCAGATGATACGGGTAAAGATCATGCATTTAAACTGTAAACCAACTTTTCCAGCTTTTTTAACTCAACAGCCTGCACGATGGCTTTGCCTGTTCTTTCCAGCAGCACAAAATTCATTTCTTTTTTTACGCGCTTTTTATCCATCTTCAGCACTTCAAATACTTTCTTTTTATCAAATGCCGCGTATGTTGGTAAATGATACTGTCCCAGCAAATTTACAACCTGTTCGGTTTGTGTAAAGCCGGCCAGTTGTTCTGACAGATGACAGGCATAAGTCATGCCAATGGAGATAGCCTGCCCGTGCATTAATTCGTATTGCGTTTCAATAGCGTGGCCCAGCGTGTGGCCAAAGTTCAGCAGGCGCCTCTGGTCTTTTTCAAACTCATCTTTTTGAACCACTTTTATTTTGATCAGCGCATTGCGTTGGATGAGCTCTGTAAGTAATGCCTTGTTTTTCATGTACTCTTTCAGCGAAGCTTTTTGCAGTTGCTTAAACATGGCTGCATCTTTTATACACGCGTGTTTGATGATCTCGGCAAAGCCGTTCTCCCACTCGCTTTGTGGTAGCGATTGCAACAGGGATACATCATGTAATATAAAAGAAGGTTGCCTGATGATGCCGACCAGGTTTTTGTAAAGGCCCACATCAATCCCGTTCTTACCGCCAATGGATGCATCAACCAGCGCGAGAATGCTCGAAGGTATAAATCCAAAGCTGATGCCACGCATGTACACTGATGCCACGTAGCCCGTAAGATCAGTAATTACGCCGCCGCCAACACCTATTAAAACAGACTTGCGGTCTGCCTGCATTTCAATCAGCGTTTCAATAATGCTGTCAACAGTTGCCTGAATTTTATACGCTTCGCCTGGTTTTAATACAATACAGTTATAACCCCTGAATTTATTTTTGTGGGCGTTAAAAACATTGTCGTCAGTAATAATGATGGCTGATCTTTTATCAACAATATTTTTTAACTGGTTGAAAGAACTGTTAAAATAAAAATCAGTTGATGCGTTGGAAAACTTAAAATTTTGAACCATGGTAGTCTGATTGATGCGGCCGGCTAATCATTTTGAAAGCCATTGCTGACGCATGTTTGCAGCTTCGGTCGCCATCTTGAAACGAAGATTACAGAAGCAACGAAGCTGTTTAAAAAAGAATATGCAATAAAATAGAGCAACTCCTAAGCATCCATTATTTTCTTCTGGTGGTTGATGCTTTCTATGTGTACCGCGTCAAGGTATTTATTGATGAAATCGCGGCTGAGGCCCATTCTTTCACCTTTTGCAACAGTCATTTCTACAATCTCGTGCCACCTGCTGGGTTGTAAGATCGTGATGTTGTTATCTTTTTTATACTGTCCTATCTGATCTGCAATTTTCATGCGCTGGCCTAATATCTGCAGCAATTCATCATCAAGGTTGTTGATCTGCTGGCGTAACTTTTCAAGCGCTTTTTGAAACTCCACGTTAGTGCTATCTTCTTTTCTCCAGATCAGGTTGTTCAATATCTCACCCAGCCTTTCGGGCGTTACCTGCTGTTTGGCGTCGCTCCATGCATTGTCGGGGTCAATATGGCTTTCAATAATAAGGCCGTCAAAATCAACGTCTATAGCTCTTTGGCACATTTCCTGAATATCCTGTCTGTTGCCACAAATGTGTGATGGGTCAGTGATCATTGGCATGCCGGGGTAACGCAGCTTCATATCAATAGCCAGGTGCCACATTGGGGCATTGCGGTACTGGGTGTTGCCGTAAGATGAAAACCCGCGATGGATCAGCCCAATCTGTTTGATGCCCGATCTTGCAATTCTTTCCACGGCGCCGCTCCATAATTCAATGTCAGGGTTTACCGGATTTTTAATCAGTACGGGTACATCTACACCACGCAGGGCATCGGCTACTTCCTGCATGCTGAAGGGGTTTACGGTAGTACGTGCGCCCACCCACAGAATGTCTACATCAAATGTAAGCGCATCCTGCACCTGCTTGGCGGTGGCTACTTCACAGGCGGTTAGCAGGCCGGTTTCCTGCTCGGCTTTTTGCAGCCAGGGCAGCCCCTTAGCGCCAATACCTTCAAAGCCTCCGGGCTTGGTACGCGGTTTCCATATACCTGCGCGAAGTACATCTACTTTGCCGGTTGCCGCCAGTTGTTTTGCTGTTTCCACTACCTGCGTTTCGCTTTCAGCGCTGCAGGGCCCGCTAATAATGATAGGCCTTTTGTTCCAAACAGCATTTAGTTTTTCCTTAGTTGTTCTTTCAATTACCATTGTTGCAAATTTAATGTTTTGTGTGATGAACGCCTTAACGGGTAAGGCATAAACGTTATTTTAAAATTCTTTTTATTTTATTGGCGTCAATGATGAGCGCTTTTAAATTGTGCGCATCTTCTTTTTCGATATATTCTTTAAATTTTGATAATTGAGCGATATGCTCATTTAAAACATCCAGTATGTTTTCCCTGTTTTGCATGAAAATGGGAACCCACATGCTGGAATTACTTTTGGCCAGCCTTACGGTACTTTCAAAGCCTGCTGATGCAATATTAAAAATGGCACTGTCCACTTTTTCTTTTTCCAATACTGTATTTGCTAATGCGAATGATGTAATGTGCGAAATGTGGCTTACATATGCTACATGCAAATCATGCCCTTTTGCATCCATATCAATAATGCGCATACCAATTTTGTGATACATTTTTTCAACCCATTGTACGGCGTCGGCATCGCTGTCTGCACGGTTGCAAATGATCACGGCTTTGCCTTCAAAAGCGCCGCGCACGGCAGCCTGGGGCCCGCTGAATTCTGTTCCCCACATGGGATGCGTGGCTACATAGCGCCCGCGTTTGGGATGCCCATTTACGGCTTTTATGATATCTGATTTAGTAGAGCCCAGGTCTATCACGATCTGATGGTCTATTTGATCAAGTATTTCCGGAACCAGTTTGCTAAGCGTGTTTACAGGAGTAGCCAGTATGATCACGTCTGCCTGATGAATGGCTTCCTCTAAAGGTAAGATTTCATCTACCAGTTCATTTTCGAGCGCTTCATGTGCATGTTCTGCACTTGTTTCCACTCCAATTAGTTTGCAGGAAAGTTTCTTTTCATGTAATTGCAAAGCCAGTGAGCCGCCAATAAGGCCCACACCTACAATTGCTATTTTTTTTCTGTTATTCATGTGTATGCCGCCATACCGGGCGTAGAGGGGGGTTGGTTTTAAACTGATTTTATTCTATTGATAGCTTCTTCAAATTTTTGTAAGGAGCCGCAAAGGCTGATGCGGATATACTGGTTGCCGGCGCTGCCAAAAATGCCGCCTGGCGTAATAAATACATTTGATGTGTACAATACCTCATCTGCTATTTCGTAACAGTCTTTGTATTGCTTCGGGATTTTTGCCCATACAAACATGCCTACCTGGCCGGATGAATACTGGCAGTGAAGCAGGTCTAACATTTCAAAAACTTTTTTCCTGCGTTGGCTGTAAATGGCGTTCACTTCATCATGCCATTCTTTTCCCAGCGTTAATGCTTTTGCTGCTGCAAGTTGCAGGGGTAAAAACATGCCGCTGTCCATATTGCTTTTAAAGCGCAGCACTTCATTAATCCTTTCGGCAGCGCCGCAAAGAACACCTACACGCCAGCCCGCCATGTTGTGAGACTTACTGAGCGAGTTCAACTCTATAGCCACGTCTTTAGCGCCTTCTGTTTTTAATAAGCTTACAGGCTCATCATTTAAAATAAAGCTGTAAGGATTGTCGTGCACAATTAATAGCTGATGTTTTCTGGCAAAGGCAACAAGTTGTTCAAAAACCTTTGTATCAGGTTTCTGGCCTGTGGGCATTTGCGGGTAGTTGACAAAAAACAGTTTTACACGGCTCAGGTCATTTTGTTCAATCGCTGCAAAATCGGGCTGGTAATTGTTTTCTTCTTTCAGGTCATAATCCATACACACACCACCGGTAATGGTTACATTGCTCCTGTAAGTGGGGTAGCCGGGATTTGGCACCAGCGCCATATCACCTTCATTCAGGTACGTCATACAAATATGCATGATACCTTCTTTGCTGCCGATGAGCGGTAAAATTTCTGTATTAGGGTCAAGGGTCACACCATACCAGTTTTGATACCAGTCTGCAAATGCCTGGCGCAGCACCGGGCTGCCTTTATAATTTTGATAGCCGTGTGTGCCCGGCTTTTGCGCTTCATTGTACAAAACTTTTACTACATCGGGGTGTGGCGGCAGGTCAGGGCTGCCAATGCCCAGGTTGATGATATTTTTGCCCTGCCTGTTCAGCTCATCTATTTCTCTCAGTTTTGTTGAGAAATAATATTCGCCCACGTTCTGTAATCTTTTTGCTACTTCCATATGCCTTTATTGTAAACTCCGTAAATTTTTATTTCTTCAGTTAAATGCCTGATCTTTTCAATCACTCTTTGAAATTTCTTCATACTGTCAAATTCCATATCTGCATGAAACTGGTATTTGAATTGTGAACCCGGTATGGGAAAGCTTTGCAGCTTGGTAAGGTTCATGCCGTGAATGGCAATTACACCCAACACGCGCGCCAGGCTGCCCTCCTTATGCACGGTTTGAAAATTAATAGAGGCTTTGTTGCCGGTTTGTTCTTCTGAAACATCATGCGGCCTTTTTAAAACCAGGAACCTTGTATAGTTTTTTTTCAGCGTTTGAATTTTTGGCGCCAGTATTTTAAGGCCGTAAATTTCCGCCGCTTTACTGCTTGCAATAGCAGCTATGGATTTGCTTTTGTGCTTTGCAATATGTTTGGCGCTTAAAGCGGTATCCTCGCTTTCCACCAGTTTCCATTTGTATTGATCAAGGTATTCATAACATTGTTGGAGCGCCATGGTATGCGAGTGCACTTCTTTAATGTCTTCCAGTTCCACACCCGGGTTTACAAGCAGGTTTTGATGAATTTGCAGATACACTTCACCCACAATAGTAAGGTTGCTGCCCTGCAGCAATTTGTAGTTTGGTAAAATGCTTCCTGCAATTGAATTTTCAATTGCCATTACAGCGCCATTGGTTCTGTGTGGGTCTTTTGCCGCAACGATCAGGTCGCGAAAGGTATCGCAGCATTCAACCGTAACGTTTTTTCCAAAAAATATTTCGGCCGCCTGCTGGTGAAAGCTCCCTTCATAGCCCTGGATGGCCATGTGTACCCCTGTATCGTTTTTAGCTTTGTTCATCAAATTTTTATTAAAAAAAATCCCGGCCACTTTCTGGCCGGGATCCACTATGTTGTTCTATTCTATTTTACCTTGAATGGTTTCAACAACAGAAGTCCCGGCTTCTTTTTAAAATAAAAAAAAGTAAAATAAAACCAGGTATAAAATATTGTTGATCTCATTTGTGGTGTCAAATATATAAAAACTTAATAAACAAAGAGGCAATTCATTTAATTTTTTTCTAAAAGCACTAACGCCTGTTTGATTTTTTGCAAATCGTTTTGAACAGCAATATCAGCTTTCAGATTCTTTACTGCTCCTGATCTTCTCTGCCAGTGCATGGCCGGCAGATGCAATTTTTCCTTTCACTTTTTTAATGAGGCTGCCGGATTTTGTTTCCTTGTTTTGAGATGTGGCTTTTTTGCTTTTTTTCAGCGGCGCTTTTTTCTTCTTAGCCGGCGGCCTTTTTACTGCGCTGCTTTTTCTGTTGGCAGCTTTAGCCGCTGTTGAGTTCAGTTCAGATGCATCCTGGTGTTCGGTTACCAGTTTGATCACCCTGCTTCTTTTTTTAGTAGTTGCGGCCTCAGCTTTTTTTGCTGTATCTGCAACTGTTTTTTTTGAGGTAGCTTTTGCCATATGTGCATGATTTTAAATTTGTAATACAGGCTAAAATTCCAAAAACCATACCATCATTCAGGGCAGTTTTGTAAGCCAATGTTTGCGCTGATTTGTTATATTGCACGCATGAAATTAGATATATTAGCCATTGGCGTGCATCCTGATGATATAGAGCTTTGTTGCGCAGGCGCCCTGATCAAGGAAATTCAATCAGGCAAAAAAGCAGGTATTGTTGATTTAACGCAGGGCGAACTGGGTACCCGAGGTACTGCAGAAACACGTTATGCAGAAGCTGCAGAGGCGGCACGCATCATGGGTGTTTTAGTGCGCGAAAATTTAAAAATGCGTGATGGCTTTTTTAAAAATGATGAAGAACACCAGCTGAAGCTGATACGGGTGCTTCGTAAATACCGGCCGGAGATTGTGCTGGGCAATGTGCTTGAAGACCGTCATCCAGATCATGGCAGAGCGGGCAAACTGATTAAGGACGCCTGTTTTTTATCGGGGCTGGCGAAAGTAATAACCTTTGATGATGATGGCAATCAGCAGGAAAAATGGCGGCCACGGTATTTTTTTCAATACATGCAGGACTGGTACCACGAACCTGATCTGCTGATTGACATCAGCGATGTGATGGATGTTAAATTAAAGGCCATTGAAGCTTATACAACCCAGTTTTATACGGCAGAAAGCAATGAAGAAGATGGCCCGGTAACCTATATTTCCACGCCTGAATTCATGGAAAGCATCACGGCACGTTCGCGCATGCTTGGTAAAAGAATTGGCGTAAAGCATGCCGAAGGTTTTATGAGCGATAAACAAATTGGGCTTAAAAATTTTAATGCTTTGATACTGAATGAAACTTAACAGTTGTTTGTGAAATCATTTATGTAATATAAGAGCCAAACGGATAATTTTAGTTACTTTTGCGCACCAATAAAACAAAATTTCATAATGTCGTCGTTTCCCAAGTTTGCAGCACCACCTCCTCCTTCTTTTCACACAGTTTTAAAAAATAGAATTTACGGGTATTTTGAAAAACAAGGCATACGCAGTACCGGAAATATGCGTTTGTACTCAAAGGCTTTGTTTTTAGTAGCAGGCTTTTTAGGGCTGTACGTTCACCTGGTATTTTTTACACCAGGCGCGTGGCTGGCTATTTTTGAAGTAATTCTCCTGAGCCTTTTTACGGCTGCTATTGGTTTTAATATTATGCATGATGGCGCGCATGGCAGCTTTAGCAGCAAGCAGTGGGTCAACACACTGGCAGCATCGGCGTTTAATTTTTTAGGTGCCAATACATTTATGTGGAAGATGAAGCACAACGTGATCCATCACGCTTATACAAATATTGATGGAGTGGACGATGACCTGGATGCCAAACCTTTTTTAAGATTGTGCGAAACACAAAAGTTTTATAAGTTTCATAAATACCAGCATTTTTACTTCTGGATCGCTTATTCGCTTTTGTATCTTTTCTGGATTTTCTTTTCAGATTATAAAAAATATTTCTCAGGCAAAGTGGGCGATATCCCGTTGAAAAAAATGCACTTATCCGACCATGTGACGTTTTGGGGCTTTAAGCTGTTTCATATTTTTATGTTTGTGGCATTGCCCATTTATATGGTAGGCTTTAACTGGTGGGTGATTGGTTTTGTGGTGTATGCGCTTGTGGCCGGATTTGTATTAAGCGTTGTGTTCCAAATGGCGCATACTGTTGAGCATACACATTTCCCGATAGTGAACCCTGATACCAATAAGCTTGAAGATGAATGGGCCATTCACCAGTTAAAAACTACAGCTAATTTTGCTACTAAAAACAGGCTGGCCACATGGTTTATGGGTGGGCTGAACTTTCAGGTAGAGCATCATCTTTTTCCCAAAATATCCCACATCCATTATCCTAAGATCAACCAGATCATCAAAGCTACCTGTGAAGAGTTCAAAGTGGATTATATTGAATACCCCAGGGTGCGTAGCGCATTCAAATCTCATGTGGCGTATTTAAAAGAATTGACGGTGCCTCATCATCACCATCACCACGCAGCATAATTTTTTTTTTAAGAATAGAACAAGGCCGGGTCAGTTAGATCCGGTTTTTTGTTTGTGTAGATGAATATTCCGGTAAGCTCAGAGCATAAAAAAACCACTCTTTCGAGTGGTTGTGTACCGCGTACGGGTACAATACTTTCTCTATAATATATTGTATATCAATAGATAGTGAAGGTTGGTATTTTTCAAGGTACAATTAAGGTACATAAATTGTAATATTTGCTACTTTTAGGCCCTTTTTCCCTCTTAAAATACAGGTACAAATTTTACTTTCTTGTACACTCATTAGCCGTTGCAATCAGGTTGGAAATTCGGGTTAAACAAAATACATCGCTATTAATTGGGCCGTAAAGCCTACGTTTTGCATCTTCGCCTGTAATATCGTTGTCCACTTCAATCACATTGATAATTCCCTGGTTCAATAATTCGTGTATTTGTTTTGAACCGCATTCATCAAAAATATTGCTGGCCGCTTTGAATAGTCTTAATGCAGCCCGCAAATGAAAGCGATCACCGTATTTATAATGTTTTGCTGGCAAATCGTCTACATTCAGCATTTGAACCTGGGAGATAAGACGCGCCTTAAATTCGTTCAATTCTTGTTGGGGGGTTAATTCTTGTGTCATAACAAAATAATTTATACACGGCCGCTCGTCTCAACTACACTTAGTAAAAGTGAGGTACAGGGCTTTCACCTGCAGCGCGGCCTTATTTTAATAAAAAGTATTTAGTATTGCTACTAAATGTAGTTGAGGATATAAAAATACATGATTTTTCAATTTAGTGTCAACTTTTTTTGAACCAGGGCCAATATCATAAGACATAAAGGCAAACAACTATTCTAATCATTTTAGAAAACACAATTTTTTTTGCTTTTTTTGTTACACAAACAATCCATAAAGTATAACAACACACTATACAATTTTTGCCATGTTGGTTGCTTTTGTTCCATTGTATTTGTCAACCTTAAAATTTCCTAACACTACCGATTTTTTGCGGCTCAGGTAGCCGCAACACAAAAGGCCCCGGAAGGACCCGCAATAGTGCTGGGCGGTATTATAATATGATGATTATCAATATTATATCTAAAAATATTAACTTAAATCATTATTGCTTTTAAATTGTCCCGGCTCCAAACCCATATTTGCTATGTCGGTTAGTTCGGTATGGATTGCATTTTTAAAAACATTGTGTGCTGTGTGCCTATCCTTTGCCGCTAATATGTCATCAATAAGCCTATCAGGTAAGCTTTCAAAACGTTTCCTAATATGCTTACCCATCTCAAACAACTGCGTGTTAACGGCATCCAGGGAAACATATTTGCCACCTTCTTTCAGCGCCTGTATGCGGGCCATTTCAGCCCGGTATATTTGTTCGCGGCGGCGGGCTTCCTGAAAGCTAAGGCCCTCGCTTAACGGTGTTTTGGATAGTTCTATAAATTCAACGCTGGGTGTGATGCTTGCGCCCTCAATGTCTTTTAAATGCTTTTCGCGGGCCGCGTTGCCCCATTCTGCATTTGCCGTTTCAACAATGATTTTCTTTGTTTCAGGATCAATCCCGGCGCTGATGTGCCCGGCCTTTACGGCTTTGTTGACGGCGTTGCGGCTTACTCCAATTAATGCCGCGTATCTGCTTTGTGAAATTTTGAGCATGAATTTTTAATTTAAAACTTTCATTTTTTGGACTGAATAAAACCAATCATTGGTCAATGTGATTTCATCAGGGTGTAATTTGTCGCTATAAGAGGATCCATTGACCCGATAAGTAACAATGATGTATTTGCCGCACTCCCTGGCATGGTTCAAAACTCTTTTACACGTTCGGTTTATGTTGCTCCGTTTATTCCTGCAGGCCTTGCCTGCTTTACCGTGTATTGCCTCACTACAAAACCGGCTGTTTCTTCTTTGGGCGCTTATATCCCTGCCACATGAAAGGCAAGTTTTCGGGGGTAAATCGTCACGACGTAATGACGATGTTTTTTGCAACTTTTCAGGCCCGGTAAATGGGTACATATTGCAAAAAACATTTATGCGTTTTGCCAATTTTTTGGGGTTATCATTTTTGGGTATAAAATGGTGACCTTTCCCGCCTACATATAAGGGTGTAAAAGTCGCCAATTGCATCTTTGTACATTCATTAGAAACTTTGTGTAAAAGTCGCCCAATATCCGCTTCACCGTTGTTTAAAAACAGTTTTTTCCATGCCTCTAAAACCATACTTTTTATGTCCGGCAAACTGGCATGTTTACCCATAAATCGGCCCCATGTCTTTTTGGCTTTATGTCGCTGATGTTTTGAGGCAAAACGCCAATTGTTGGGGTTTGAGAAAAATAGATATTGTTTTTGTTCGCGGGCCGTTAATTTCTTCAAATTAATATTTCGATCCGTCCAAATCACGTTATCTAACATCGCATTCAGTTTATAGATCAATGGATAAACTTTTGATTGATCCGTGAGGTCGGAAAGACAATTTATGTCATACTCTGAAAGCGCCCGCATCTTTGATATTCGCGCCTCAACCCGTAGTATATTTACCCGCTCCGATTGTGGTGAGGGTTTTATATTTTCCTGTTTCGCCTTATCGTATATTTTTAAAGCGTGGTCATCCAGCTTGCAAATCAAACCTACTTTATGACGTTCCACGTTTAAGAGGCTGAACGGCTTAAATTTATAAGAAACAATGTTCTTTATTATTTTTTCCGGTGGTACTTCCAAATGCAGATTAACGCCAAATTCAATGGAATGGATATTGAACATTTCCGGCTCAATCTGAAACAGATCTGATATTTTATTGACAGAAATTTTTAAGTTGCTAAATGTAAATTGATCGGCATTTGTAATGCCGTTATTAAAAAACTTGTGAATCGATCCGCGAATAAAAAAACTATATCCTCCATTTACCGCCGGTGCTAAAGTCAGCCCTAACCCTTGTATTTTATCAGTTACAATGCCATCTACAGGGGAATGATCGCGGGTATATACTTTTATTATTCCGTTAGGCATCCTTAATAAATGGGTGTCTTCGTTACTTGTATAATATTTTAAAAATATTCCGTCAATCATTTGGCCCGGCCTTTAAAAATCAATCCACACAATTCATTTACCCGAGGGGCGGGTGTAAAAAATCAGAAGCTAACGCGGGTGCGATGGCTATTGTAGTTGTCCATTAATTTTTTAAAACGTCTTTCTAATTCTGATGCAATCATTTTACCGTCTTCTTTAGTGGCTGATCCTGATAGGTTAATATGGAAATGGTTCGTTATGGCTGGGCCCTGATTGCCGCCTGTATTTGCTTTGCCTGATTGTAGCGCATTTACGGGCGAAATTTGAGGCATAGCGCCAAATGAAGGCCCAATGCCAATAAATGGTTTTAAGTCCAAATTTGCTACCGTGTGCATTTTCTGCGCTATTGTAGCAGGGTTTATACTTTCCGCTGTTAACTGTAATGGCAGCATTGCCTGGCGGGCAACATCTTTCATTTTATTGGTCAATGGCTGATGCTTAATTGTGTCGGCGATGTTCTCCATAACTTTAATGCGGTGGATATACCGAAGCGGGCCAAACTTTGCCGGTGATTGTGGAAAATGCCCTAAAATTTTTGCTGCCATGTCCTTTATGGCTTCTATTGGTTTGTTAACCATTGCTTTTATGCCGTTCCAAATCTGATTTATAATATTTGAACCGGCATCATAAAATTTACCTCCCAAACCTTTGAGCCAATCCCACACATTGTTGAATACATTTTTTACATTGTCCCAAATCTTGGTAAAAAAGTCTGTTATACTTGCCCAATTGTTGTAAATCAATCCTATTGGGGTAAAGCCGAAAAGCGTTTTAATTACCTGGCCTACACCTGTAGAAAATGAATCTTTTACCTTTTGCCATGTGTCGCTAAACCACGTTTGTAATTTTGCCCATTTATCCATTAACCATTGTTTTGGATCGAATTTTTCCAGCACTTTTTTGATGTTGTCAATTTTGGTGTTAACCTCTGTTTTTATGTTTTCCCAAATAGTTTTAAAAAAATTTACGGCTCCATCCCATGCTTTAACAATGCTATCCCAAGCATCATTAAAAGATTGCTTGATGTTGTTCCACAAATCAGAAAAGTATTTGCTAATCTGATCCCAATGGGCATATATGTAACTTATGGCTAAAATAGCTGCAGTAGCTATGAGCATAAATACATTTGCATTCATGGTGATATTTAATAATTTCATTGCTACTGTTATTCCTTGAAGAATGCGAATGGCCCCGCCCAGCATAAAAAACGCTCCGGTAAGTGCAACGGCCATGCTAACCATTTTGGTCATTTCCGGATTGTTTTTCATGAATTTTTGCAGGGCTTCTGTAATCTTATTCAAGGTTTCCAACATTTGTTCCAATGCTGGTGATAGGCCCTGTCCTATAGTTGCTTGTAAATTTTCAAATGTTCCGCTTGCACTTTCTTTTAACGCGGCAATAGTTCCCAATTGCGCCCCAATTTTTTGATCAAGTGAAGCCTTTGAATTTATTTCTTTGACCGCTTTATGATACCCGTTTAGGCCTTTGGTAATCATTATATTTAATGCTTCGCTATCACCGCCGCCGCCTGTTAAGGCATCAGTTACAGACTTTATTTTTTGGGGCGAAAGTCCGTTTAGTTTGTTGAGCTGCGACATCATATTATCTACGCCAACAAATTGCCCTTTCTTATTAAAGAAATTAAAAGTAATACCCAGCTTGTTTGCTGCGGCATTCATCTTTTCCATTTTGCCGGTGTCAAGCATTGCGTTTAGCACATTTTTTAAAGAAGTACCGGCAATTTCACCGCCTTTCATTTCTTTCACTAATATTCCTAACAGCGGGGCAATGTTGTTTGTAGCTTCAATGCCCTGTAATCCTAACACTTTCAGAGTACCAGTAGCTTTACTGAACGCGTAACTCATTTCATCGGCTCCCACACCTGTTGTTTTTAACCTTGAAATTGTATCAAGCAGTTTCATCATGTCTTTGTCGGCAACTCCCGTTGCTAATTTCATGCGGGCTGCAAATTCTCCTGCTGCTTCCATTGGCATTTTCATATCTACGGCCAAATAGGCCGCTGCCTTACCTACGCCGTTTAAAATGTTTTCGGTTTGCATACCGTTTTGAAGCATCGTTTGAAACAAAATATTAAAGTCCGATGTACTGCCCGGAAGTTTATTTCCTAATTGTTCTGCAAGCGTGGTAACGCGCTGAAAATTTTTATCTACCTGGCCGGTACTATCCATCATACTTACCATTAAGCTGGTGTTGGCTGTTTGCAACTGCTCAAAAGCCTGCATTGGGCCCCGTAAACTGGCAAGAATTGCCCCGCCTGAACCCATTAAACCAGCTCCTTCAATAAATTTTTTTTGGGATAGTTCCTTTAGTTTCTTTTGAGCGTTATTTGTAGCATTATCAACAATGGCGCTCATTTTATCAATTGCTGTTAAAACGACGGCTATTTTGGTGGGGTTTGCCATTTTTTATTATTTGAAAGTGATTGAAGTAAAAACAGTTTGAATTTTAAAAAAATGTGGTAGAGGCAATGCTTCAATTTCTTTCTTAAGTCTTTTTTTGCCGTCAAACCGTGTGCACTGATTTAATAGTGTTAATAAAAAATCGTGTTCTGTTCTGCAAAATTTTTTTGCATTAATTATTTTCCCTAATGTGGCCGGGGTAACCTCAACTGTTACACCGTCAAGTAGAAAACGTTTGCAGATCATGCCTTTTTCGTTCACGAATGTTTGAACATCATTGTATTTATTTTCGTGGCTCATTTTGTCAAAAGTGTTTTGATTGCTGATAGTGTATTTTTGGGCGCTTGGCCCTCCTGCAGGAAACACAATAACCCGTATATTTTTACCACTTTTTTTTCTGGTGGGGATAGCCATTTAACCCGGCGGGCCATCTGGCTAATGGTGGGCCATTCGTTGGTGATGGTCGTAAGGGCTTTATTTAGGGCTTCTTCGGCTTCAAATTGGCTGCTAAATGGGTTAATCTCATTAATGATTTGCCTTGCCTTTTGCAGCGCCACCCGCTGGGTGTATGTATACTTATTTGTCATTTTTTGGTTTTAAATTTTGAATTTCTGACGCTTTAAATTTTACCAGTTTGCCCACTCTGTGGGGTTGCAATGTGCCATCCTGTATGCGGCTATTTAGGGCCGTCAAGCCAATGCCCAAAAGGTCGCATACTTGGCGCCTGCTGAGGTAGCGATCACCGGCGGCGGGGCCGGTCAGGGCCCGCAAATCAGCCACTATATCGGCGCGCAGGTCTGCAAACAGGGCCTTTAGATCGGCGGCGTCCAATACGTATAATTTTTTAGTTGCCATGCGGTTGGGGTGTTAGCTATTAATGGCAACGTAGGTGGCGGCGTCCTGCTCTTGCTCGGCATCCGGCCTGATGGGGTTGCCTAATAGCCATGCGTTTAATCTATCTAAATCAAAGTAGAGTTTGCCGCCATTGGGCTTGGAATAGCCAATCTTGTTTTTTATTTTGTAGAGATAGCTGCGTTTATGCCCGGTGTATGTTGCGGCCTCATCAATGGTAAGCGCTTTTTTAGTTGCTAATTCTGACAGCGAGCGCGCGAAGGTCTGGCTGATTGTTGGGGTGGTTTTTTTTCCGTTCATTTTTAAAAATTTAAAAAACGAAAATAAAAACCATCAAAGGCAATGCAGGGAAATGGAACGGGCGTAGAACGGGTGTAGAACGGGTTACTACGTTCCTTTACATGGTGGGGTATTTATCATATTTTATTTGCAAACGTATAGCCGTATGTTTTTAAAATGGCTTTAGCATCATTTTTTGCATCTGTAAAGCTGTTTGAATTTTTACTATTATGTATAGATTTTTCAGAAACAGTAAAAGATAAATGGTTGGTGATAATTTCCATTAATTCATGATAAGAACGGGGAACGGGTGACAAAAAATTATAGGTGTGCTGCATTGCTTCAACTACGCCCCTAAGTTTTGATAGTGAGTTGGGGCCTCTTTTTTTTAATTTGTTTTTACCATTTACCGTTATTTCCATTTCTTCAAATATCTTCAAACAAACATCTTGCGCTTTGTAGTCAAAAAATAGTTTTTCAAATGCTGTTGCAGGTGGATTAATCAATTCCTTATCAATAAAAATTTCTTTTAAACGGCGATCGTAATGATTTATAAAGAATTCAATATGTTCTAAAAGCTCTGATATATTGCTTTCAGTTTTATTTTTCATTTCTTTGTTTGTTGCCGTTGTTTTTATATTTATCATACCACGTGAAAGAGAATTTATTTCACCTCTTTCAAGTTCCAAATATGCAATGAGGGCTCTTATTTTGTTGGCATTTTTCCAATATTTGTTGGAAACCAGTTTTTGTTTTGTATTAATTTTCTTTAGGAAGTTATAGCATAGCACATTTAACAACTCAAAATACTGTTTTTGGTTGGCTGGTAAAGTAAGATCTATTTGGTTTGGTGCTTTCATAGCTCAATATTTAGTTTGTTGGTTGCGGCTTGTTTCAGCTCATTTGCGGTGTTTACGTAGCGTTGTGTATACTTTACTGTGTTATGGCCCAAAACCTTGCTAATGGTCAGCAAATCCACTTCATTTAAAGCCATATTTGTACCGGCGCTATGCCTTAAATTATGCCATGTTATTTTTTTGGTTATCCCGGCCCGCTTCACCCATGCTTTAAGGGTTTTATTTGCACCGTTGGCTGTTGGCAGGTTGAAAACTAATTCAGCCGGTGCGCCTGGTTCAGGCAAAATTTTGATTGCTGCATCATTCAAGGGGTTCTGCAACGCTTCGCCCGTTTTTGATTGAGCAAGGTTTAATACTTTTTCTTTCAGGTTTATATTTTTCCATTTCAGGCCGCTAACGTCAACCCAGCGCAAACCAGTCATAAGGCAAAATATTGCGGCCCGGCGTACCTGATCGCTTTCAGTTGGAGTTTTTACCAGTTCCTTTATTTCATCAGTTGTTAAAAAGTCCTTTTTTGCGGCTTTACCGCTTGGTGATCGTTCCACATAATCCAAAACATTTTCTTTCATGTATTTTTTGCGGTATGCCTGGCGTATCATTTTTTTAAACCTTGCATAGTAGGAGGCGGCGCCCTCGCCTTTGCTTTTGCTTTCCAGGTATTCAATAAAATCTTCAATCAATAGGGCGTTAATTTGGTTGAATGTTAACCGGGGTTTATTTTCTTCGATGGTTAAAAAGTCTCTGAACCTGTTTAAGGCCCCGGCAACGGCCCTAATGTCTTTTTTCTTATATCCGTTTACATAGGCTTGCATCCAGTCTAAAACAATAGTCTTTTTTCCTAAATCTGACGTTATGTTATAGTTATTCGCCTCGAGTTCTGCAGCTCTGGCAATGACTATTTTTTTTGCCTGATTTAATTTGTCCTTATTAGCCTCCCGATCTTGTGTATTTGATGGTTTTGCAAGCTGTAAATGTTTCAGGGTTTCTACGGTGTATCTACCATTGTGCCAAATGTACAAACGTAGTGAAGTTGTGCCGTCTATATTTTCCCGTTTTCTTAAAATTACCGACATAGTTTTTTATCGTTTACAAGCCTTTGGTTTGATATTGTTATCCACAAGGTATGAAAAATTTTTAAACAAATGTACCTCGAGGTACACAGGAGGTACAAAAATTGAGAAAATAAAGTATTGGTAAAAGATAACGAAAGACGAAAACCCGCGTAAACACTACGTTTCAGGGCATAAAAAAACCACCTTTTCAGGTGGTTGTGTACCGCGTACGGGAATCGAACCCGTGATTCATCCGTGAAAGGGATGCGTCTTAACCCCTTGACCAACGCGGCATATACCCGTTTTTGGGAGTGCAAAGATAGGGGGACAGTTTTTTACAGCCAAAAAAATATACCAAATAGTTATTGAACAATTGCATGTGATTAAAATCATAAGATATGTTGCCGGGTGTTTATATCAAAATCGCTAACTTTACGCCTCCAATAAAGTTCTTACTTAACTAAATTATACAAAAAACTATGAGCAAAGTAAAAGTTGCCATTAACGGTTTCGGCAGGATCGGACGTTTGGCATACCGCAAGATCTACGATCAGGAAGGTATTGATGTAGTTGCAATCAATGATTTAACCAGCCCCAAAGTATTAGCACATTTATTAAAATATGATTCTGCCCAGGGCCGTTTCGAAAAAGATATTACTTATACCGATAACTCCATAACCGTTGATGGTGATGAATTAGCCGTATACGCACAAAAAGATCCTTCTCAAATTCCCTGGAAGGACCATGATGTGGATGTAGTACTGGAGTGCACCGGTTTCTTTACAGATAAAGCAAAAGCCGAAGCGCACCTTGCCGCAGGCGCTAAAAGAGTTGTTATTTCTGCACCAGCCACAGGTGATTTGAAAACAGTTGTGTTTAACGTAAACCATGATATTTTAGATGGTAGCGAAACTGTGATCAGCGCAGCATCCTGTACCACCAACTGCCTGGCGCCAATGGCAAAAGTACTGGATGAAAAATTCGGTATTGAGCTGGGTATCATGACAACCATCCACGCTTATACAAATGATCAGAATACATTAGACTCTCCTCATGCAAAAGGCGATTTGAGAAGGGCCCGCGCTGCCGCTGCCAATATCGTTCCCAACAGCACCGGCGCTGCAAAAGCAATTGGCCTGGTATTGCCCAACCTTAAAGGTAAACTGGATGGCGCTGCTCAGCGTGTTCCAACCATTACCGGTTCCTTAACTGAGCTTACTGTTATTTTAAACAAGCAGGTTACTCCTGAAGAGATCAATACCGCCATGAAAGAATCTGCCAACGAAAGCTTTGGTTATACCGAAGACCAGATCGTTAGCACCGATATCATCGGAACTTCTTTTGGTTCTTTATTTGACGCTACTCAAACAAAAGTGATGACAGTTGGCGATAAACAATTAGTGAAAACTGTTAGTTGGTACGACAATGAAATGAGCTACACCATGCAGCTCGTTCGCACAGTGAAGCATTTTGCGCAGTTGATCAATAAATAAAATCATTCAACTTAATAAAAGCGGAGCATTACGTTCCGCTTTTTAGTTTTTATGATGTAAGTTGATGGTCAATTCATAATTTATAATTGTTCATTCATAATTCATAAAGTCTATGTCAGAATTTTCAAACTACAACTTCAAAGATCAGAAAGCTTTGATTCGTGTAGATTTTAACGTTCCCCTCAATGAAAACCTTGAGATCACTTCTGATGCGCGCATGAAAGCGGCAATACCTACAATTCAAAAAATATTGGCAGACGGTGGCAGCGTAATTTTAATGAGCCATCTTGGCCGCCCAAAAGAAGGCCCTGAAGATAAATTCTCATTAAAGCACCTGGTAAGCCATCTCAGCAATTTGCTGGGTGGTGTAAAAGTAAATTTTGTAGATGACTGTATTGGCGAAAAAGCTGAAAGTGCAGCCGCAGCACTACTGCCCGGCGAAGTGCTGATACTGGAAAACCTTCGCTTTTATAAAGAAGAAACCAAAGGCGATGAAAGCTTTGCAGAAAAACTTAGCAAGCTGGGTGATGTGTATGTAAATGATGCATTTGGTACCGCGCATCGTGCGCACGCTTCAACCGCCATCATTGCAAAATTCTTTCCGCAGGAAAAAAGAATGTTTGGCCTGCTAATGGAAGGTGAGGTGAAAAGCGCGCAAAAAGTTTTAAGCGAAAGTGAAAAACCTTTTACCGCCATATTAGGCGGCGCCAAGGTGTCAGATAAAATACTCATTATTGAAAACCTGATGGAAAAGGCAACTGATATCATCATTGGTGGCGGTATGGCTTATACCTTCTTTAAAGCACAGGGTGGCACTATTGGCAATTCGCTGGTAGAAGAAGACAGGTTGGAAACAGCTAAAGATATTTTACAAAAAGCCGAAGCCAAAGGCGTGCGAATCCACCTGCCTGTTGACAGTGTGGTAGCTGATAAGTTTGATGCCGAAGCAAATACTAAAACCACTCCAAGCAATGCTATTGAAGAAGGCTGGATGGGATTGGATATAGCTGATGAAGCACGCAAACAATTTTCAGATGTGATCAAAGCATCAAAAACCATTTTATGGAACGGCCCTATGGGCGTTTTTGAAATGGAAAAATTTCAGGCCGGGACCAAAGCTATTGCAGAGGCCGTGGCAGAAGCCACACAAAACGGAGCTTTCTCACTGGTAGGTGGTGGCGATAGTGTTTCTGCCGTAAACAAGTTTGGTTATAAAGATAAAGTGAGTTACGTTTCAACCGGCGGTGGTGCTATGCTTGAATTTTTTGAAGGTAAAACCTTGCCCGGTATTGCAGCCGTACAGGAATAATTCAAAAGACTACAATTATAAATAACCTCACAGATTTTATACCTGTGAGGTTATTTATATTATAAAGGAGCAAAGTTGATTACAGATTATATTCTTTCTTCCAGTACTCAGTGGCTCCACTGTTCACTGCATTGTTGGCCATATGTACGGAAATAGCTGTTTGCATGCCTTTTACTACATCGCAGAAAGGCTTTTTATGATTCAAAATGCAATCGGCAAAAGACTCAAGCGCATAAACGGTTTGATCTTTGCCAGCCTTATCAGTATAAATTTCCAGGCCCTTCCCATTGTCTAGAGCTTCTTTGGTAGCACCCGTCACACCGTCTAAAATTATTTTTTCTTTTTTCTTTCTTTCCAGAAATAAAGTTGATTTATTGCGACCAATCTCAATGGTGCCTTCATTTCCAAACAAACGCATTCTGTAACCGTCAAACTCGTTGCTAAGGATGGAGATCACATTCATTTTTACTCCATTAGGGTAGCTGTACACAGCGTGTACATTGTCCCAACAAGTGCGGTCATCCTTAAAAAAGTTCATGTCGCCCATGGCCACCACTTTGTCGGGCGTACTGTCTAGCAGCCAATTGGCCACATCTATTTGATGAGATGAAAGTTCGCCTAGCAAACCGCCGGAAAGATGTTGGTATAACCTCCAGTTTACTATTTTGCCGGTTTTAGGATCTTTTGCGTAGCCATTTTCCCAGTCAGAATTACGGTTGTACTGGCATTCTATTCTGGTTAGTTTGCCAATCAGATTTTCCGCCAGGTAGCTTTTTAGCTGAGGGTACATATCATAATACCGGTATTGATGCCCCACTTGCAATACGAGATTTTTTTGCTTTTTCATCTGGCGCGCCAGTTCAAGTGCTTGTGCAATATCGGTGGTCATGGTTTTTTCAAGGTAAATATGTTTGCCTGCGCTAATGGCATCCATTGCCATGGGAAAATGTTCAAAAATGGGCGTGGTGATAAATACTGCATCCACATTTTTATCATCAAGCACACGCCTGTAATCAGTATAAGCTTTCACGTTTGCGCCGCTGGCTCTTGCAATACCCTTTTTCAAATTTTCAGGCATCATATCACAGCAGGCAGTAACGTTTAATTGTGTAAGATTATTCTTTTTTATTGTATAGATAACTCCCTGGCCCCGATTACCGGTTCCTATAAATGCTACATTTACTACACTTTTGGTTGATCGTAAAATATTGATCCCAGAAAAATCTGTCATGGCAAGCCCTGCAAGGCCAAAAGCTGAATTTTTAATGAACGATTTCCGACTAATGTTTTTTTTCATAAAAAGCGTGTTTTAGTATGGACGTAAAGTTACGATGTAATTGTTGCATCAAATTTACAATAGTTGTAGTTTTGAATATGATATGCGTCAATTTTTGAAAAGTATTGCTTGTGCCGTTAATGGTTTCACCCGTATGTTCACGGAAAGAAACTTCATCATTCATATTGTTGCAGCAGTAGCAGCCTTGCTTCTATGCATCGTTTTACAAGTCACCACTATTGAATTTTGCATCGTGATTATATGCATTGCGCTTGTAGCTGGTTTTGAAATGATGAATACAGCTATAGAAAAACTGGCCAACCTTGTACATCCGGGTTACAGTGAAAAAATAAAAATTATAAAAGATATTAGTGC
The DNA here is from genome assembly GCA_934486785.1 of uncultured Niabella sp. Classification (GTDB taxonomy): domain Bacteria; phylum Bacteroidota; class Bacteroidia; order Chitinophagales; family Chitinophagaceae; genus Niabella. The sequence continues at coordinate 203,380 of CAKSQK010000003.1, forward strand.
GGCAGCAGTGCTGCTTGCGGCCATTACCTCTATTGTTATTGGTATAATCATTTTTTTACCTAAATTGATGCTATTAAATTAAAAACTAAGGATGCTTTTACTATCTGCCCGCTGGCTGCCATTTCTTTTCTTTGGCTGTGCTTTACTAAATTCAACTACCAATATTCAATCTCAAGTTGTTTTGCAGCAACCCGAAACATTTGTTTTAACGCCTGAATCAGCAAGTGTGAATGCTGAAACATCAGAACTTGTACAGGACGATCGCGTCAGAAATAAAAATACCATAGCTTTAAAAAATGGGGTGCAGCAGGCAATAAATGGTGAAAGGAATGAGCCTGACCTGGTTTTTATCATTAAAGCGCCGGCTGGTAAATACGTCATGAGCACAATGGCTGTGGTTGATGAGGAGGGGGCTGAAGCAATGGCCAAAGCAAAAACAAAGTATGAATCTTTGTTTTTAAGACTTCAGTTTGATGAAGCCGACGCTAAAAAGCGCGTTGTGTATGTACCATGGAATGCCACAACCCAGGTTACAGGTAAATTTGACTTAAAAAGCAGCCCACAGCATTTAAAAATATGGCTTCCCAAAGGAGTAAGGCTGGCCAGTGTTACATTCACTCCCTATAAAGCTCCTGTAGTTCCTGAAGAAGTTCAAAACTATACTCCAAAGGTTACGCCTCCATCCGCACATCCGCGTTTGTGGGTAAACAGTCAAAGCCTACAAAAGATAAAAACGGCTTTAGTAGCTGAAGAGCATAAAGATGCCTGGGAATTAGTAAAAAAGATGGCCTTAGCGCCTTTTAATTTTACGTTTGACCCCAATGCTGAAATACAATTTAATAATAACCTTGAAAAGGCTGTACAAGCAAAAGCATTTTATTACCTGATGACTGGCGACCAAAAAATTGGAAAGGAGGCCATTCAGTTAACAGTTGATTATATTTCTAAAATCGATTTTGGAAATATACTGGACATAACAAGGGAAATAGGCAGGGCTATTTATCATACTTCAGAAGTTTATGACTGGTGTTATGACCTTCTTACCGAAGACGAAAAAAAAGTTTTATACACCAGTCTTATGAGGCTTGCAGAAGATATGGAAATTGGCTGGCCTCCCTTCAAAACAAAAATCATTAACGGCCACGGCGCTGAAGCCCAGGTGAACCGGGACTTGCTGGCAATGAGCATTGCGGTTTATAATGAAGACCCCCTGCCATACAAGTACACTTCTTTTGTGACTTTGGAAGAATTAGTGCCAATGAGAAAATTTGAATACCAGTCGCCGCGCCACAATCAGGGTGTAAACTATGCTTCTTACAGGTTTAATTGGGAGATGCACAATGCGTGGCTTTTTTATCGCATGAGTGGCCACCGGGTTTTTGACGATAATATTAAAAATGTTCCATTGTACTTCCTTTATATGCGTACGCCTGATGGCCAAATGCTTCGGGATGGAGACGGTTTTGGATCGCCAGCGCCAGGTAGACGGTACTACTGGAAATCACCTCAAACCATGTTCTTGTGTTATACTTATTCTTCAGACCCAATATTAAAGGGCGAATTTTTACGACAGGGTGGCATGAAGGAAAATCCTGTACTTTTCCTGCTTTTAAATGATCCTGCTTTAAAAGCTGATACCGGTTTACATAAATTGCCGCTCACAATAGATTTTGGGCCAGTATTAGGGTCAATGATTGCACGCACCGGCTGGAACATTGGCCAGAACAGTAGTGACGTGGTTGCTGAGATTAAGGGTGGCGGGTACCATTTTGGCAATCATCAGCACAGCGATGCAGGCGCTGTTCAGTTTTATTACCGGGGATTTCAGGTTGCAGATATAGGTACTTACGGGTTTTATGGAACACCGTATGATAACAGTTTTAATAAAAGGTCGGTGGCTCATAGTATGATGCTGGTAGTGGACCCATTGGAAAAATTTTCCGGAACGCAGGCTAATGACGGTGGAACTAAATTTGTACGCAGAACTCCTTTAAGCGTGCAGCAATTAGTTTCAGATTCTTTGTTTTATAATGGTAAGGTGATATCTGCGGATTTTGAGCAAAACAAACCAGACCCTTCTTACAGCTATTTCTCCGTTGACCTTACCGGTGCATACTCCCAAAAAATAAGATCTTATATCCGTAGCTTTTGTTTTTTGAATCTGAAACGAAAAGATATTCCGGCTGTTATTATTCTTACAGATGATATAACGACTTCAGACCCCACTTTTAAAAAATACCTGCAGATCAATACACATAATCCGCCACGAATATTGTCCAACAGTATTGTACTTCAGAACAAAGCTGATTCACTTACCGGCAAAACACACATTTCCATGTTTCAACCATCCTTCAATGATGTTGAAATTAATGCATTAAGCGGGGATGATGCGAACAGTGTATTTAATTTCAAGTACACTCCGCCTTCTAAAAGTTTACCTGAAAGTAATGCTAACCGGATTATGATCTCTCCTAAATCACCTGCTTCTTACGATAGGTTTGTTACTGTTTTCCAATTTGCAGATGGGGATACAAAGCCTCTTCCGGTAAAATATTCTGAGGGTCCGGATTGTTATACGCTGATGATTGATAATAAGATTGTGGTTATGCCCAGGGGTAAAGAATTGATAGATCAGCCATTATCTATTTCAGTGCCGAGCGGGAAGAGCCAGGATGTAATACTTACGGGTTTAAAATCAGGTAACTGGGTGATTCAAACCGGTAAAAATATTATAAGGAAAACAATCCATGAAGGTAAAAACACAACGATGTTCAAATCTTCCGGTGGAAAATATTCAATTGTTCCTCATTAAAAACAGGTGGAATTCAATATTTTGCGAAATTCGCTGTAAACGATTAGTAATGATTATTTTAGAAAAATATTTAAGCAGCCTGTTACTTATCTTTTTGGTTGTTTCATGCGGTAGTGGCGAACCAAGATCAACAGAAACCGAAAGCCCGGATTCACTCACAACGACTTCAATTGATTTGTCAGCTCATCTTTCGAATGATACCTCAAAATTGTCGCGTGTATTAGACTTGCATACATTTAAGCCCGACTCTGTTATTTTTCACTTAAATAGCGATGATACTACAAAACAGGGTTTTAATCTTGAAGCAGTTCTTTTTTATGAAGAGCATGTTTATAGTGCTATTCTGGAAAAATACATGGAAGCGGATTTTCCCAAATCAAACCTGAAAAAGGAAGATTTCGATTTTCCCTGGCTGACTGAAAGTTTGAGACGCGAACTGAGTTTCAGTAAGGTGGAATATAAAGGTAATCCTGATATTTTTTTAGGCACCGGAAGGCAGGCTCAACTTTGGTTTTCTGACCGAAAAATTTTTCTCAAATGGAATCAACAATAATTTAATATAAGTATTATGGAAAGTAACAGAAGAAAATTTATTAAAAATCTTGGTTTGGGCGCCGGATTGCTGGCGCTTGATCTTCCTGCATTTGCGGCTACTGATGAGGAAATAGAACGTTCTGCAAAATCGCAGTCTGTTCGCGGATTTAATATGTCTGGTTATGCCGCGCCTAAAATGGATGTAGTGCGTATAGGCTTTATCGGGTTGGGAAAACGGGGCACGGGAGCCATCAACCGGTACAGGTTTATTAAAGAAGTGGAGATAAAATGCTTGTGTGACAGGCATCAGGAGAATGTGGATAAGTCACAAAAAATTCTTTCTGCAGCCGGGCTTCCTAAAGCAGACGAATATGTTGGCGATGATGCATGGAAAAAAATGTGTGAAAGGAACGACCTTGACTTAATATACATTTGCACACCCTGGAGCCTTCATACACCTATGGCTGTTTTGGCAATGAATTCAGGTAAACATGCAGCCGTTGAAGTGCCTGCCGCAGTAACACTTGACGAGTGCTGGAAATTGGTGGAAACTTCTGAACGCACGCGCAAGCATTGCATGATGCTTGAAAATTGCTGCTATGATTTCTTTGAACTTGTTACTCTGAACATGGCGCGCGCGGGAGTTTTCGGGGAACTCATTCATGCCGAAGGAGCATACATTCATGATTTGCTGGAGTCTAATTTTCGGGCATATGATAAAAAATGGCGTTTGGTTGAAAACGCAAACAGGAATGGCAACCTGTATCCAACACATGGCCTGGGGCCAGTGGCACAGTGCCTCAACATTAACCGCGGCGATAAAATGGGAACGCTTGTTTCAATGAGTTCAAACGATTTTATGATGCACGATAAAGCTGTTGAACTGGCAAAGACCGATTCGTTCTATCAGCCATATACAAAAAAATATTTCAGGGGCAATATGAATACATCTGTGATAAAAACGCAAAAAGGTAAAACGATAATGCTGCAGCATGATGTTACTTCTCCCAGGCCCTATTCCAGAATTCATTTAATAAGCGGCACCAAAGGCATTGCGTGTAAATATCCCGAACCTGGAAAAATATCTTTCGGCCATCAGTGGATAACACCAACGGAGCAGGCTGAAATGATGGAAAAATACAAGCCTGAGATTGTAAAACATATTGGAGAAATGGCAAAGAAAGTGGGCGGCCATGGTGGTATGGATTTTATGATGGACTGGAGGCTGATTGATTGTTTGCGCAATGGATTGCCTCTTGATCAGGATGTTTATGATGCTGCAGCATGGTCTGCTGTGGGAATGATGAGCGAAAGATCAGTTGCAAAAAAATCAGCTCCGGTTGAAATTCCTGACTTTACTAAAGGAAATTGGAAAACCAACACACCTGTTGATCTTACCTTGAATGGAGGTGCAACAACAACAATGAGAGAGTTGAGAAAAAATTGACCGACGTTTTCTCCTCGTTTACCGAAAGGAAACTAACAGCGCTATATTTTGATAAATAATTACCTGTAAAAAATTTAAATTTGTTTTTCAACATAAAATAATAAAACAATGAAAGGAATCGGACTCATTCTTATTATCGCGCTGGTTGTAATCGGTTTTATGGGTTGCAACGGCTATAACTCTGTAGTTAAACTGGATAATAATGTAAAAAAAGCATGGGATAATGTTCAAAGTGAATACCAGAGGCGGAATGACCTGGTAGGCAATCTTGTGAACACCGTAAAAGGCGCAGCAAAATTTGAGCAGGAAACCCTTACACAGGTAATTGAAGCAAGAAGCAGGGCCACATCAGTAAACGTGGATGCGGAAAACCTTACACCCGAAGCCATAAGCAGGTTTCAGGCTGCGCAGGGCCAGGTAAGCAGCGCTTTAAGCCGCCTGCTGGCGGTTGTGGAAAGTTATCCTGACCTGAAAGCCAACCAGAATTATTTGCAATTGCAGGGTCAGCTCGAAGGGATTGAAAACGACATCCGCGCTTCAAGGCAAACTTTTAATACAGCAGTTCAGGGTTATAATGACAGGGTACGCCAGTTCCCGATGAACCTTCTTGCCGGTATGTTTGGGTTTAAAGCCAAAGAAGGTTTTCAGGCAGACCCCGGTGCTGAAAAAGCTCCACAGGTAAATTTTGATTAATGCTGTTGCCTTGTAGTATATCACTAAATCGTACATCTTATCTATTCTGAATGAATCAAAAAAGATTTTCAGGCTACCTGGCTGGTGCGGCGGTTGTGCTGATAGTGCTATACATCATTGTGGCTTACAATTCGCTCGTAAAAAAAGAAAACGCGGTAAATAAAACCTGGACCGAAGTACAAAGTACTTACCAGCGCAGGCTTGATCTTACGCAAAACCTGGTAAATGTGGTAAAAGGCGTTTCTGATTTTGAACAAAGCACCCTGACTCAAATAGCCGAAGCCCGCGGAAAAGCGGCCGCCGTTACAGGCGGGGCGCCTACAGCAGAAAATTACAATGCTCAAAATGCTGCGCAAAACAGTTTAAGCGCCGCCAGCAACAGATTGATTATAGTTGTAGAAAAATATCCGCAGCTTAAAGGAACATCGGCTTACAGGGGTTTGCAAACGCAGCTTGAAGGAAATGAACGCAGGATAAAAGTGGCACGAAACGATTTTAATGCAGCTGTAAAAGATTATAATGATGCCGTGCTTACTGTTCCTAAAAACCTGGTTGCAAAACTGTTTGGATTTAAAGAAAAATCAGGATTTACGGCAGATGCCGGTGCAGATCAAAATGTTGAAATTCAATTTTAATGGGATTTTCATTATTCAATAAAAAACCGTTCGATCTTCTTACAGATGCTGAGAAGGAGCGCATAGTAAAGGCGATACGGCTTGCCGAAATCCGTACCAGTGGCGAAATACGGGTATATATGGAAAACAGATGCCCATATGTTGACCCCGTAGAGCGTGCCGCTGAAATTTTTTTTCAACTGGGCATGGATAAAACTACCGACCGCAACGGGGTGCTGTTGTACATTGCAGTAAAAGACCATCTTCTAGCCATTTATGCTGATGAAGGCATTTATAAAAAAACCGGTAAAAAATATTGGGAAGAAGCCGTAAGCCACATTTTGCAGCATTTTGATAAAGAAAATTTTGCCGCGGGAGTAAGCACCTATGTACATGAAATTGGCGAAGCGCTTCAATTTCATTTTCCTTACGACCGGGTTACCGATCAAAATGAACTGCCTGATGAAATTGTGTTTGGTGATTGTATTAAAAAATAGCGGCTATTAACTCTTAAATCAGTTCATATCAATAATCTCACATCCATAAAAACATTTTATGCGCACAGCATGGCGGTATTGGCTTTGCTTGCTGCAATGTTTTGCAGCACCATTGCTCTTGCCCAGATAGAATCTGTCATTCCGGCTCCGCCACAACCGCCAAGGCTGGTCAATAATCTCAGCGATCCTTCTGGTGGCCCGGGGTTTTTAAGCAGCGAAGAAATTCAGGCGCTCGAAAACAAACTGGTAGCTTATGATGACAGCACATCTAACCAAATAGCCATAGTAATTGTAGATGAGTTGGGCGGCTATACAATTGATGAATATGCCGTGGCGCTTGGCAGAAAATGGGGCGTTGGGGGGCAGGCGCAGTTCAGCAATGGCGTGGTAATATTAATCAATACCGCAAAAAAAGGTGGGCAACGGGGTGTGTTTATTGCAACTGGTTATGGCATGGAAGGCGCTGTAACAGATTTGGTAGCGAGTGAAATTGTACACAATAACTTATTGCCCAACTTCAGGGCTGGCAGCAACTACCGTGGGCTTGATGAAGCCATTGATAATATTATTGCAGCCGCAGAAGGGAGATACACGGCTCCGGATGGATACAGCAATAGAGGCCGTAAGAGTGGCATGAGCATGTTTACTATTATTATAATTATAATAGTTGTGCTTATTGTATTAGCCATCATTAGTAAAAATAATGGCGGCGGCGGTTATGTATCGCGCCGGGGTTATACCGATGATTGGGGCCGGGGCGGTATGCCGTGGATCATTCCCGGTGGCGGATGGGGCGGCGGCAGAGGCGGTGGCTGGTCTGGCGGTGGTGGAGGCGGCTTTGGCGGCTTTGGCGGCGGAAGTTTTGGTGGGGGGGGCGCTGGCGGTAGCTGGTAGTTAAATTACTTTCATACATATCTATTCTCTCAAATTCAGCGCTAATTTAAATATCCCGCTAAAAGATGTCACTGTACCAATGCCGGTTATGCATTAAAAGTTATTGATTCCATTTTCTATAAACATCAGCCACAGACGAATGGACTTTATCGTTCAGCATCTGTACAAGCGCTATATCATTTAATTTTTCCGGATGCTCTTGTAGAGCTGTCCATAATTTATTCAACACTTTTTTTCCGCCTGCATCATAAATATGTTTTGCAGCATGGTGAAAGTTACATTGATACCATCCATAATTCTTAGCTGTCATGCCAGCGCCTGCATCATCATATTTTTCTTCAAAATCTGAAAGTGAGGTATAACGGAATTCAGCAGACCCTGCGCTCACAACCATTTCAGGAAAGGTAGTAAGCGCAGGTAAAAGGTCCTGACGCTTTTCTGCAACATACGTATGTAACATTATGTTCACAAACAATTCCTGCATCCATTTGCGCTGCATATTTATTTTTTTCTGACCGTGGTAACTGTGCCCCAGTTCATGTATGGCGAGCAGGTTAAAAAAAGGCCGCATACTGTAGCTTTTATCTGCATTGCGGTATGCTGTTTTAATTCTTTCAACTAAAACAGCAGGAAGTTTATCGAGTGGCGGCAAAAAACTTTGCCAGAAATCGTTTTCATCTGATGCAACTGCGAGCCTTACCATATCAATATTATGCGGCATGCCATACACGGGGAAGGCAGCATATTTCTTCCAATGCTCAGGTCCCAGTACAAAGATTTTTGTTTTGGGAATAAAATCAAGTTCCTCTTTGAAATATTTTGTCGCAGATTCTATTGAGATGGCGATGTCTTTTGCTATTTTTTCTTTTCCGGGACTGTAATAAAACTCCGATGTGTAACGAGGCAGTTGCAAAAGTTCTTCATAATTTTTGTTTTGAGCCATTACAAACTGCGCTGCTATAATAAATATTATTGCTGATGATGCCTTTTTCATTTATGTCTGATTTGATTAATGGTTGTTCATAATCAAAGTTATACCGCCATATGACGAGAACATTGTATAAAAACGACATCTATAGGTTCTCTAAGAACCCCTGCATAGGAAAAGGATTATTGTTGATCTGCTTGTCAAGTATACGGGGAGATATTCCAGTAAACTGCCTGAAGTCGCGAATGAGATGTGCCTGATCAAAATACCCGGCTTCATACGCAATTGCTGTCCATGACAAATGCGGCATTGCCTCGCGCAGGCGATAAGCTTTTGAGAATCGCGCCAGTCGTGCATAAAATTTGGGAGAATAGCCAATCCTTTCAAGGCATTTTCGCTCAAACTGCCTTACACTCAGGCACGCCAGGGATGCAACTTTATCAATAGCAACCAGGCCTTTTTGATTAGCCAACACCGCCATTGCCAGGTCTATCGGTAGTTGCTCTTTGACCATGTTAATGCAATTGAGAAAATACTTTTCTGCAATAACCACCATTTGATTAAAGTCGGGCGCTTCCATTAATTGGGCAGTAAGAGTTTCCATTTGTTTGCCCATAAGCTGCCGTCCGTCAAAGCCATCATCGTACAACTCTGTCATAGGAATACGTAAAAAACGGTGCAACCCTCCTGGTTGAAAACCAATTACGAAACACCGATGGCTTTCGTGCACAATTACATTCATTTTAGTGGCCTGCGGCCCTACTACCATACAGCGACTGCGCGTTTTTTGAACTGTTTCCCCTTCTTTGTTCGTCACCACCTGGTCATCAAGGTAAAAGACTATAAACTGCAATGGTGTTGGCGGAAAAGGTGAAACTACAGGCGGGCTTCCTTTTTCCTGCTGTATGTGCATCAGGTAAAAGAAATCGATCATTGACCTTAAAGCCGGGTGTGGCGTATGTTGCAGAATGATCATATTAAACGTTTGACATTTTCACATGATTGCTGTTTTGTTTTCATTTGTTTCAACTCTATCGCTACGTTTCATGCTCATTTTAATTTTGGTACTTCACTCGCAGGGCCGGTCTCACGCAAAATTTTCAAATACTTAACCCTGCCACTTGCATCGCATACAAACTGTATTTTAGTGCTGCTATTTTTTCTGAAAAAAATATCCCTGGTTTCGGCAAATAGCTGGTGCTTTGCCTGGCCTGCTCCTTCGGCAAACAATTTGCCTTCCTCAAATTTTACAATAATTGTATCCTTTTCAGAGAGTTTATAATAGCCTGCATATTGTTGTAAAATTTTTTCATGCAATGGAATAACCACCGGTTCTTTTTCTTCGCGGTTGAATAAAATATGTCGAATTGATTTTATTTTGCTGAGTCCGCTACCCGCGTTAGCAAGGATGATAATGGTTTTGTTGCTGTTGGGATATCTTTCAATCCAGGTTGTATAACCCGGCCATCCGCCTGAATGAAAATAGCTCTTACCAAAATCCTTATCATTTTTTATAAACCAACCAAAGCCGTATTCAGTTTGGGTTCCATTTCTTAATATCCCAGGCGAAAAAGCTTCTTCCATCATTTCTTTAGAAACCAATTTTTCAGTATGTAAAGCTTGGTCCCATTTTAGCAAATCGGTAGTAGTGGAATTGGTAATGCCATCGCCATAAATTCCATCGAGAGAATACACCATGTTTTTTACTGCTAATGAACTATCGGCCATGATATATCCCAGGCTATCATCTTTAACATATCCGTATGCATAATTATCAATACTTCGATTTTCTAATCGCTTATGATAAACCAGGGTCCTGTTCATACCCAATGGCTGGTAAATATTTTGAGCCATAAAATCTTTAAAAGATTGCCCGGAAACCTTTTCAATAATACTACCCAATAAAGCGTATCCAGTATTACTGTATTCCCATTTTTCACCGGGTGCAAACAGTTTGGTTGGTTTTTTATCTGCCAGCAGTTGAATCATGTCCTTATTGGTCATGATCTTTGAACTGTCCCAATATTGCTCAGCCAAATCCATATAATCGGGAAGCCCTGAAGTATGATTTAAAATATGCCTGATAGTAATGCTTTGATAAGGTAATTCAGGAAAAAATTTCCGAAGACTGTCTGCATAACTAAGTTTACCTTGCTTTTTTAAGATCATGATAGCCATAGCTGTAAATTGCTTACCCAGAGATGCCAGTTCAAAAATTGATTCACTGTTCAGTGCTTCGCCTTTTTCCCGGAATGCAAGTCCATAGCTTTTATGAAAAATGGGCTTTCCGTTTTCTGCAATGAGGACATTGCCAGAGAACTTATTTTCTTTATGAAGATTGATAAAAAGGCTGTCGAATTTTGCCGCCCTGTTTTGTGTAAAAACTTTCAAAAAGGATAGGCTCAGAAAGAGAAAAAGAGTTATAGATTTCATATCAGGTTCTAATTAATATAAAAGTTAGCTACAATTTCTTTACGGGGTTAAAGCATTGCATAAATGAAAATCATAACTATTAATTTTTTACGCTCCGCTAATAAACAAAAATTCAAAATGCCAACAGGAATCTTTTTTACCAAATCCGAAGCATCATTATTATTTACTTAAACACGTAACCCCAAATGCAGCAATAGCAGTTATTCCCAACAAAGCCCAGTTGGGATTTAATTCGCCAATCTTTTAATAGCCTCAATCACTACCTCCGGTTTTTCAAACTGGATGGCATGCCCGGCATCAACTACCTGGTGACGCACATTTGGGTTTGCCTTGGACCAATTCACCAGTTCATCGATCCAGATTTTTTTTGATGGTTTGTCGTTCTCCCAGCCTCTATAACTCCCGGCGATCAGTAATTCAGTTTTACCATGGTACATCTCATCACTCTTATCAGCCTGTACCATCGTAGGCATCATTGCATCAAACTCGTCTTCGGCTGCCTGGTTGTTACCAATTCTTTCAGAAAAAGACCGGGTAAACGCATCAGGATACTGAGTAGCCATTTGTTGATACACTTCTCCAAATGCAGGATCAACGAGCAACACCCCTTTTGTGTCCCCTGGAAATTTAGCCGCAAAAGCACGTGCGAAAGCTCCGCCCCAACTCCAGCCACCGACAACATAAGGTCCTTTGATACCCGCTTTGATCAATGCTTCTTTTAATTCTGTAGCCACCCGGTTGGCTGTGCGGGGATATGCACAGGATTGAGAAGAGAGATAACCCGGCCGGTCGTAGGTAATCACGGTCATCGTTTTTGACAGTTCGGGTACAATGCTGTTCCAGCTGCGGTGATCACTATTGCCACCCGCCTCCAAAACAACCACCGGCCCTTTGTTGCCTGTCTTATATAATACCATTTCATGCCCATCTACCATTATACGTAAAGTATCTGGCTTTGCCTGCATTCCACTGATCATGGCCTTTGCAAAATTTGCATTGTTATTTGCGGAATCAAGTTGAAGCGATTTTTTATAATTTTCAATAGCCATCGGGAAATTGCCTGCATTCATCAGTGCTTCCGCATAACTATCATAAACATTCGAAGAATTGGGAAACTGTAATACATTTATTTCAAACATTTTTAAAGCATCACCCACATTTTTTTTATCATTTAATAATTGATATCCCCATGTATTTATCTGCTTTTCGGCACCCCGAAAATCAAACTTTTCTTTTTCCTCCTTACCCAGTGAGCGATAATACTGCCAGGCAACGTTTACTGAGCCCTCAATTATCTTTTTGCTTAAAGCCGAAATAAAAGATGGTTTTAAATTTTCAGCAGGCAGTTCATACAATATATTGATGACATCCTGTAACAAACTGCTGGTGGCACCACCAGCGTTATCCAGTATGGCAATAAAATTCTGTTCATTGGGGAAACGTGCCAGTTCAGATAAGAACCCGTTTATTCCACCACTATGCCAAATCATTTCAATTTTTTTTGCAGAATCTTTAGTCGGAATATTTCGTACAAACCATCCGTAGGCCACTGCTGCACCCCAGGCATCGATGGTGGGTGAAAACATTATTTTCTTCAATGAATCCGACAAAAGTTCTTTTTTATACAGTGCATTGTTCCAAAGAAAAAGATCTTCCACAGTGGAGTAAAGGGAACCTGCTGCATAAGGCAAGCCCATGTCCAGATATTCAGCATTGATATAGCCATTCATCATTTTTTCATAACCAGAGGCCCGGTTAGTGATGATTTTTTGAGAGAAGTCATAGCCGGTATTCCTCATGCCTACCACATCCAATATGCGTTCCTGTAAAACATCATTGTATGCCTTTTTTGTAACTGCTTCAATGATCGCCCCAAGTATAAAGTAGCCGCTGTTGCTGTAACTAAAACGGGAGCCCGGTTTAAACTCAGGATCGCCACTGCAATACATACGAATGAAATCATCTAAAGCAAAATGAAGTTTACTGATTTTAGCAAATGCAGTATTATCTGTATAATTAGGAATACCAGAGCTGTGAGTGAGCAAGTGATGAATTGTGATGCTGTCGCCGGTTTCCCTGCGGTAATTTGTGAGGTAGGCAGTAATGGGTTTTTGCAAATCAATTTTTCCCTCGTTTACCAATTGCATGATGAGCATAGAAGTAAATTGTTTGGTGATTGAACCCACCCTGAATTTTGTTTGCGACGTATTGGGAATACTCCATTCTATATTGGCCATGCCTACTCCATTTTTGTAAACCACTTCACCCTTTGCGGCTACCAGGATGGAACCGTTAAATAGATTTTGATTCTTGTAATCATTAACTAACTGCTGAATTTTTTCTGATTTGCTTTGTGCAAAACTCTGATTCATCAACATCAAAAACGAGAGAGCTGATAATATATATTTTAATAGAAACATGGTGCTCTTATTTAAATTTAATTCATGGTTATGCACTCGCAATTAATTTGGTGTAATCAGTTTATCCCCTCGTGGGAGTTTGTTTTTTGCAATAGTTAGCCATTTTCCATAGGTGATCATACGCCAGACCCATTCCAGCGGACCATAGTTGAAATATTTAAGCCATATTTGGCTCAAAAACATTAATAATAAATAGATAGCGATAGCTATCAGCCATACATAGAGGACACCAGTTTTAGCGCCCAGACCAAGCCCTATGCCATAAAAAATAGCAATGCCAAAAATAGTTTGTGAAATATAATTCGTTAATGCCATGCGGCCTGGTTTTGCAAAAACTCTCATTATTTTATCATGAGGGTTGTTCAGGTACCACAAGCAAATGGTTGCGGTATAAGCTAGGCTAAGCGGCACCACACTAAATGCATATGATATTGTGTTGTACCATCCTTCTATGGCTGGCAATCGCTTTCCATTCATTTCCAGCCAAGCATGAAAAACAGAAATCGGTAAGCCGACAACGAAACCCCAGCCCTGCAATTTTTTGAACAATGTTTTATTTTCCTGCAGCTTTGCATAGATCAAATTACGACCAACGTACAATCCAATTAAAAACATAGCCAGAACTTTAAAAACACGATTGTTTTCGAGAAGCATCTGATAGCGATAAACAACTCCGACACGGTTATAAGCCAGTAAATCAGAATAATTTTTATGGTCAACCAGCCAAGTAGAAAAGTTCTTTTCGGTAACACCAATTTCTTTATCCATTGACCGGCCAATAGTTGTGAACCAATGGCTCATGTTTATGCGATTATCTGTTAATATTTTTACCAAGTCGATAGCTATTGGCAAAAGCAGCAAGCCAACTGCAGTTATAATCAAAGCTCGGTTACTAAAATTTCGGAACAAAGGCAGTAATAGCCCAATGAGCGCATACAGCATTACAATATCACCTTCCCAAAGCAATAACAAATGTGCAAGGCCGATGAGCATCAGTACAAATATCCTCCTGTAAAAGAATGTCAACCCTTTTTTCCCCTTTTGCGCAGCGTTTTTTAGAATGATGGAAAATCCTATTCCAAATAACAAACTGAATATGCTATAAAATTTTCCGTCGATGAAAATAAAATGAATCCACCCAATCCAATAGTCAATGGTTGCAGTGGGCATTGCCCTGGCTTTTTCAATTGGCTGAAAAATATAAAGGGAGAACATGGCGTAGTTGGCCACGATAATGCCGAGCAAAGCTATGCCTCGCAGAATATCAAGAATATCGGCTCGCTCATCTGCAGTAGTTGGTTGTATCGGCGATAATGATGATTTCATGTGTGATACTTTCCGGGGCAGTTATTCAACCTCAAAACCGGCATCTTTCCAGCCTTTTATCCCTCCATCAAGATGAGCAATATTTGTATATCCCATTTCTTTAAGCGTTTTTGTTGCTAGAGCCGATCTTCCGCCGGAGGCACAATGCAAAATGATGCGGTTATTTTTATTAAATTCCGGTTTGTAGTATGGTAAGGTTTCGTCTGCATAAAATTCAAGCATACCTCTAGGTGCTAATATTGATCCACGTATTTTGCCATTCTTTTCCTGCTCATCAGGTTCCCTTATGTCAATAAGTGTGGCCCCATTTTCTATTTCTGATTTCACTTCTGATGGAGAAAGATTTTCAATCGAAGCCTTTGCTTCTTTTACAAGGTCAGTTGCTGTTTTCATTGTGTTTTTGATTTAATAAATTAACAATAATTTTTCGTGGCTTTCTTGTAGTGTTTGCTTTATAAATTTAATAAAAATTTATGCGAATCTTGAGATATTTAGAATAGACATCTCTTTAATCTTTTACTACTTTTATCACTCTGCCGTACGCAGTTGTGCCGTCTTTGTCTACCTGTGCTATCCTAATGAAAACAGTATTGTTTTTTTTCGTTAATATATCTTCATGGCTTTTTTTACAGGAAATAAACGTAATACAGCAGACCGCAAATAAGGATACAGATGCGGCTAATAGTGATTTCCTTGTCGGATGTTTGAAGGTCAAGCTAATTAGGATAAGTATAATAAGGAGTGATACTCCTGATAATGCAAGGATAGAATCATTATGAATAATTACTGAGTAGCTGGCTGCTGATGCAGAATATCCGTCTTCATGTTTGCTTTTTACCGTGGCTGCTTTCACAAACTTTTTACCGTCCTTCGAAATCTCAACATAAAAATGACTGTTATTTGTTTCACTTTCAGTTACCCAGTTTATACTGAGCCCATGTTCTGTCCAGGTGCTTGTTATAGGGCCAAAAGTTACAGGCAGAGCTTGAGGTATACTAAACCTGGCAATGAAGATATCTCTTGAGCTTGCTGAGAGCAGCGTTATTTCTTTAGCAGGATCAGGGTCAAAATCTACTTTTGAACCAAAAGAGCCTATAGTGTATAAATTACTTTTATTATCCATACCTAAATTAGAGATAGAAGTAGGTGTAGTAGAAAATTCAAGCCGCTTTAAAACACCTCCCCATAAATAATTTCCGTTGGGGTTAAGTATAGAAATATAGCCGCCTTCGCCCAGAGTCAAGTCGCTATCTTCGTGCGCATCAGGATTTAAAAAAATATTATTATTAAAAATCCCTGAACTGAAAACATTTCCCTTTGGATCTGGTAGAATGTCCAACCCGTATGTGGAATTTCCTGAACCTTTAGTATCGAGAGCTTTTGCCCAAATTGTTTTGCCCGTTTTATCTATTTTCCAAACAAACGCGCTGTAGCCGCCACTGGTAGAGGTAAGGATAATATTATTAGGAGGGTCGAAAGTTGTTGTTCCGAGAAATGTTCCGGTAATAAGCAACTCTCCTGATGGTACTGTGCTGATATGGCTCGCAAAATCGAAGCTTTCACCTCCTATAACACGCGCCCATTCGTATGTACCGGAGCTATTTAACTTTAATATGAAAATGTCTGATTCCCCTGCCGAGTTGAAATTATTCGAACCAGCTCCGGGATTGAGGTCAACCGTGTTTGTCAAAGATCCCGTTAAGAATAATTCTCCCACAGTACTTAAGGCGATATCATTGATGGCGATATAACCCGGATCAGTTATTCCTCCATTGAACCGAACTGCCCAGTTGAAATCACCGTTGGCTTTTAGTGAGGAAACAAAAAGGTCTGAAGTGCCGACTGATGTTAAATTGGAAGCTGTAACGGCAGGATCAAAATCCGCTGTACCTTCAAAATACCCAGATAGATATATATTCTCTGACTGGTCTATCCCGATCCATTGCCCTAAATCAGTATTATCCCCTCCTAAACTTTTTCCAAATACGAAGTTGCCATCAGCAGTGTATTTACATACAAAAATATCACTGCCTCCGGTTGAGGAGAGCGTAGTATTAGCTGCCGATGGGTCAAAATCAACTTTTCCCCTAAAGCCTCCGGTAATGTATATGTTCTTTTCAAGTGGGTCAAAGGCAAGATGACCGCCGGCATCATTTTCAGTATCTCCAATTCCAATCGCCCATAACAAAGTGCGGTCATTTTTAAATTTACACAAAAACATATCTTCACCTCCTTTGGAAGTGAGATTAAAGGTGCCCGCTCCAGGGTCAAAGTCAGCAGTTCCTGAAAAGTGGCCCGTAACATATATATTACCGTCAGCATCAGTAATGCTATGGCCACGAGGGATTTTATCTTCAGCATTTTCTGTAATACTTATTTTAGGATCTAGTTGTATCACCCAATCCAGTGCTTGGGAAAATGCAATATTTGGTAGACATGCTATAAGGAGCAAATACATTGTTTTCTTCATGTGTATATTTTTTTATGTTTTTAATGGTAATAGGTAAGCATGCTATAAATCATAACTGATTGTTTGAGATTTTACTTGTGGCTATTTTATGTTTGTTTTTGAAAATATTGAATATTTATGTGTTTGGTTGTAAAACAACCAAATGCAAAATAAATTTTCTACAAGCTATGAAATTGTAAAAATCTGACATTTTAATAGCCTAAATAGGGGATAGCACAAATGCTAGAACTTTAGATGGGCCTGAAGTTTTACAGGCGATTGAAGCAAATGTTTTTCAATGACTTTGGGAGAATATCCTGCGAAGCTGTTAAAATCTTTAATAAGATGCGATTGGTCATAGTAGTGGCACTCATGTGCAATATTAGTCCATGACATTTCAACGTGCTTTTCTTTTAATCTGTATGCTTTAGAAAATCTTGCGATTCTGGCTAAGGTTTTTGCAGTTACTCCAGTTCTTTCAAAACACAGCCGCTCAAATTGACGAGTGCTTAGGTTGGCTAAGGCAGATGAATGCGATACTGAGATATTTCCGCCACTATTAATTAAATGTTTAATAGCGTAGTCACAGGCATTATTAATTCTTGTAAATTGATATTTTTTTAGAAAAAAATTATTGATTAATTGATTAACTCCAGTAACAGAGGATGTTTCCTGCAACTGATAATTGAGATTTTTTATTTCATTTCCCCATACGTCCTCTGCGTTCAGGCTTTTATCTGTGATTTCACTTAGGGATATGCCAAGCAGTAATTGCAAGCCACCTGGTTGAAAGCCAACTCGCACACTCCTGAACTTTTTTCCAACTTCAATAGATACTGGCGAAACTTGTTGGCCTACTATAATTGAAGTAGGTTGTTTTACGAATTTGTTATCTTCTTTCCTTCTTAGAGATATACCATCATCAAGATGAAAACACAGTCCGGTTTGTGGTGTTGCAGGATGCAGGCATATGGCCTTCTCATTAGAGGTGCTTTCACGGGAGGTTGTGAATATGATGCAACTGATAAGGTCCTTCAGCTTTGGATTAATATGCAAATAGTGAACGTGCAACATCTTTTCGGATATTTTTGTATTATAAATTTATCAAAAATATTCTTAAGGAATATAGATCAGCAAACATCATCACCTTTAACCTGAATACATATTAAAAGGGTATTCTCGATTATTTTCCACCGTTGGCCCTGAGGTCTGCAAGGCAGTTCCCTTCAAACTCGGGAATAACGCCAGAAACTGCCGTTCCGCCTTCAATATTGTGATGCATAATACAGTTAGTGGAAATGCAATGATTTCGGATGATAAAATATATGACTAGACCGGTGCTGAGGATAAGTAAAAATTTAGGTTGTGATTAATCGAGAATTTATCAGAAAGTTTTCTTAAAGAAATATAGCAGCTTAAATATCGCCGCTTTTAATAGGGTAATTTAAATTACTTTTGTAAAAGGCTATAATTCTATTAATATGATGAGGCATTATTTATTGGCGATCGTTTTCTTTTTAACAGCAGGCTTTGTTTCTCAGGCTCAGTATACTGTAAGTTCCAAATACTTTGTTTACCTTCAAACAGAGCCGGCACAACCTTTTTATATCAGGATCAACGGGCAGCAGCTCAGTGCAAATGCATCCGGGTATTTAATTTTACCACAATTAAAAGATGGGGATTATAAACTGGTGGTAGGTTTTCCGCAGGAAAAATATGCGCAGCAAACCTATAATTTTACTATTGACAGTAAAGACAAAGGCTATTTAATTAAAGATTTTGGTGCAGAAGGCTGGGGCCTTTTTGATCTGCAAACCATGGCCATTCAAAAGCCATTAAGCGCCAGTGAAGTAAAGGCCATTGCCAGTAATGCACCTGCTCAAAAGCCTGCGCCCACAGCACAGCCGGCTCCTGTATTAAAAGAAGATGTATCTGATTTTACCAAAGTACTTTCAAAAGCGGCCAACGACCCGGGGCTTTTAGAAAAACCGGCAGTGCCCGAACCTGTTGTGGAAGAAAAGAAAGAAGTAGTGGTGGCAGAGGAGCCTAAGCCACAGCCGGTTCAAAAAGAAGAAGCGGCCACGGTTGCGGCAACCCCACAGGTAACCGAAAAGCCTGTGGAGCAGGCCCAACAGGTAATTACACAACCTGCTTCGCCGTCTGCTCAGCAAAATACTTCAGTAAATAATGCGCCCACAGGGCAAAGCGGCGTTATGCTGGTTTATGAAAATAGAAATGAAGCCGGTGTGCCGGAACCTGTTACCATTTTTATAGCCGAGCCAAAAAATGCGCCTCAGGTAGTTGAAAAGAAGCCTGAGCCGGAAGTGAGTTCTGCGCCTGTAGAAACAACGCCGGTAATACCACAGGAACCTGTGGAAGAGCAAAAAGAGCAGGAGATTGTTACCGCTACACCTGAAGAAGAAAAAGTAACGGTAACGGCTGTTTCTGTGGAGAAAAAGCAACCAGAGCCCGCAGATGCGATAAAAACAAGCAGTAATTGCAAACGCATGGCAAATGAAGATGATTTTTTAAAGCTGCGCAGGCAAATGTCGCAGAAAGATAATGATGAAGGTATGATCAGCCAGGCCAAAACAGCTTTTAAATCAAAATGCTATACAACCGCCCAGGTAAAATACTTGAGCAGTATGTTTTTATCAAACGCTGGTAAGTACAATTTTTACGAAGCGGCCAGGCCATTTGTGGCCGATCCTGAAAACTTTGTAACGCTTCGCTCAGAAATTAAAGATGATTATTACCTGGGTAAGTTTGACGCGCTTGCAGGCCAGTAATATGGTGCCAGCTGCAGAATATCATTCATCGAAATTGCGACGCTCCGTTCAATTGTACTGCAAATCTGTACTTATAACAGTTCAATTTATAATAACACTATTAAATAAATTTCTTGCCCCGTTATTTTTTAGAGGTCAGTTACAAAGGCACGCGGTATGCCGGTTTTCAGGCGCAGCACAATGCGGTTACCATTCAGGGCAAAATAGAAAATGCTTTTGAAACTCTTTTTCATTCTTCTAAAGCCAGCAGCAGGGGTATGTTGCTAACAGGCTCTTCAAGAACAGATGCCGGTGTGCATGCTTTGCAAAACTATTTTCACTTTGACTGGCACGAAGCTTTCAACCAGCATCATATTTATAATCTCAATGCCATTTTACCGGATGATATTGTGATAAAATCTGTAACCGAAGTTGCAGATGACGCTCATGCACGTTTTGATGCGGTAAGCAGGTTATATCATTATAGAATTTACAGTCAAAAAAATCCCTTCTTAAAAGAAACCGGTTATTTTTTCCCTTACCCGCTGGATATGTCTAAGCTAAACGAAGCTGCAGCACTGTTAAAAGCTTATACTGATTTTACCAGTTTTTCAAAACGCAATACACAGGTAAAAAACTTTAATTGTCAAATACTTCAAAGCCGCTGGTTTAAGCAAGATGCATTACTTATATATGAAGTACAGGCCAACCGTTTTTTACGTGGCATGGTACGCGCGCTTACAGCTACGATGTTGAAGGTAGGCAGGGGTAAAATATCTGTGAATGAATTCAAAGCTATTATTGAAGCCGGGGATTGCACAAAAGCCTGGTTTGATACTCCGGCGCACGGCTTATTTTTGATGGAAGTAAAGTACCCTTAGTAAAAGTTTTTTTGAAAAAGATTTTGCAGTTTGATTTTTCCTTTTATCTTTGCACTCCTGTTTTGAAAATAAGCAGTTGTTCTCTGAAAAGTTGATATAACCATAACCTAAAATGAGTTATACTTTTTTATAAAAAAAGTGCAAATAAATTTGGTGATGTCAAAAAACTTTTTACCTTTGCACTCCGTTTGCGAAAAACGGTTTTTAGTTCTCTGATTAAAATTGAAGAAAGCAGAAATTTAAATAGTAATGCAACCCTTTTACAGTTGATTGCCTCTTACATCTGCAAACTGAAATAATGAATACAATTACACGTTGTATTCCGCTTATTCCCACTCAAATAATTCAGCAATTATCCAAAAATAATTTCCAATACATTTAGCTGAATTCAGAAATTTAGTTGTATCTTCGCTGTCCGTTTTTAAAGACAGTTCTTAAAAAAGATTTAGAAAAATCTTAAAAAAAATTTGGTGGTTTGAAAAAAGGGTTTACCTTTGCAATCCCAAAACAAACAGAGGAAACACTAAAGCCTCACAGTTCTTCGGAAAGTAATTAAAAATGATATCGCGTTCAAGGCGCACCAGGCGGTTCAAATCCGTAAGTATCAACAACTTCAGCAAATTGATAATTTATCATTGTGTCTGAAAAGTTCTTTGAAAGTTTGGAAACAATAGCACAATTCTTTTCCGCTTCGGCGGAAAAACGAAAGGTAAGTCAAAGCGAAAATAATAATTCGATTTTGACACGTTAATTTTCTCTTGAGAATTTTAAATGTCAGTATCAAAACTCATTTACAACGGAGAGTTTGATCCTGG